>JANXOD010000032.1 GCA_025353765.1 Sphingobacteriales bacterium | reverse complement strand
AAATAGTTCATAGGCAACTAAAGATACTTTTGAATCCAATATCAAATGCTTGGAGTCAGGTAAATTTATTATATAATCTGGCCTCATACTTTTGCCCTCAGATGCTTCAAAAGTTTCCTGTGCACGATAATGGATTCCTTTTTCTAAGCCTGCTTTATTTAAAATTAATTCTAATTGAATTTCTCCCCAATTGCCTTGAAATTTCTTATCTCCTTTAAGGGCACTTGTCAATCTATTTGCGTCGTCACTAACTTGCTTATTTAGTTGTATAATTATCTCTAGTTCTTTCTTGAGAGAAGCTTTATCCTTAATATCTTCTGTATAGTTTTTATCAACCTTAGTTTCAAACTCTTTAATTTTTTCTTTAAGAGGATTTAAAATATCGAAAACATTTTTTTCGTTAAGAGCCAAAAACTTACTGCTTTTTTCTTCAAAAATTTGGTTAGTTAGTACTTTAAATTCCAAAGTCATTTTAGATTTAATCTCTTCAAACTCTGATTGATGTTCTTTTAGTTTGTTTTCTAAATTGTGCGCTTTTTCTCTATAAGTCGACAATTGAGAATTAAGGGCAATGATTTCTTGATTTTGTAATTTACCTTGCTTTTGTAGATCATCATAGACAATCTTTTGGACGTAGTTGTAAGCTATATTTGTATCTGTTTCTGATCCTTTAGAATAATAGTTTTTTGTTAAAAAATATGCCACTAAAAGGCCAAGTATTAATCCCGAAATAAATGTTTCCATAAAGGTCTATTTTAAAATGTTAGAATTTCTGTTACAATGAATATGCACTTCATCAAGCCACTTATCATACCAGTACCAGACATTAGCAATCTGTGTCCCAAATCCTAAATGAGGATTTTTAGCATCCTTTTGTTTCCACAATAAAGTATGTTGATGAACGCCAAATTTAGTAAATCCTTTTTTATGCATTAGTTTCCAAATGTCTGTCGGTAAATATTTTTGTTTCTCACTATCTTTAATTATTACATATTCTTTGTTTAATTTTTCTGCTTCAGGTGAATCTGCCTTTATAAATTCAATTACTTTATCTGCTTGACCCTTATGATTTACAACTTTTGGAACATACAAAACTCTATAAGAATATCTAATATCGTTGAAGTCATTGTCTTCAATATGTCTGTCAAAATTATTGATAAATGCTGAAATATTTGCTGGTAAGTCAGAGAATTTTCGGAGCTGTGATGCATGTTCATCTTTTATTGTAGAAAATTGCAATGAAAACGATAGATGCTTATCAATACCGTATGTTGATCCAAATAATTTTTTCAAGTATTCATTAAAATTTAAACAGCAAGCTTGAAATCGAGCACTCAGGTATTCATCTATTTTTGTCGTCATTTGATGCTCAATTTCATGTCTTAGCCCAATTAGAAATTTTAGGTTGGCCTTCGTAATGTTATCTATTGGACAATTATCATCATTTAAGCAACGCTCAAGTTCCCAATGCTTAAAAGCACCATTTTTCGTTTTATCATATCTTTTAATTATTCCTGTTATCTTATAGTAACGAAAATCAATTAAATGATCTTTATAGTATGCGTGTAACAGATACATCCATGCAATATTTGAAAGTACGATAAAAGTTTCTGATTTAAATTGTATACTGGGATTATTAAAAATTTGAACTGCGCTTAACATTGACTCACGAGATTTAGTAATGAGTTCCTCTTTTAACGACCAAAATTTTCTTTTACTCTTTATTTGCGCTGTTAACATTTTTTCCAAAATAGTGTTTTAAACATTAAATATATAATGTTTGCGTGTGATTACAAATCAAATGACTGATATTGCAGATGATTTACTTCATTTCATCTTTTTCCTTGTCAATCCAATTTCCTGAGGGTATGGTGCTCTATGCGTAATACTGAAATCTGCTTTTATTTGTTCGTGGGCTTTGAATTGCCTCGATGCACCATTTGAATAGCGTGGGTCAGCTATAAATGGCAGTTTTGCCATTTTACTTATTGTTATTGTAGGAAAGTGGTAATCGACCTCAACGATACCTAACAATAAGTAACACCCGCCACCTTTGAAAGGATATTGTACCAGACTATTAGCAAAGTGCGCTGTATCAAAAAACTGTCCTTCTGCATCTATCCAAGTTCCAAAATACATATCTCCCATTTTTGTAGGGACTTGCTTTGTAGAAATCAAATAAGCTACCATTTTGATCTGTTGCTTTTTGTGTTGTAACAAATCGTTCGCCATCACATCACCTCTATATTTAGTGTTTAATAAATCAAAAGGCGAGCATGACACCGGAAAACTCAAAATCTCTATTTCATCAAAAGCATCTTCAAATTCACAACGTTCTAATACAGGTAACTTATATTCTTTAACCGGTTCCTGTATTAACATTAAGTTTCTATTTTCTGGCTTAAAGTTTACCAAAAGCAACCTTGCAGCTAATACTAATTCATTTTTTGTTTTACCGGTAAATCTAAAAGCACCAATAAACACTAACATTTGTAATGTTTCTATACCTATTGCAACTCTATTTATGAAGTCCTCTAGTGCTTTAAAAGCACCATTCTTTTCACGTTCTTCCACAATTGAATTGGCCAAGCCTGAATCAATTCCTTTTAAATGCATAAATCCTAAATACACTTCTGTACCATATACAGTTGTTTCGTAAAGACTTTTGTTAACGCATGGGCAAAGAATAGTTGCTCCTGACATTTTTGCTTCATGTACATAAACTTCAGTGCGATAAAAGCCTCCTCCATTATTAATAGCTGATACCATAAACTCAATGCTATAATAGGCTTTAAGGTATAAGCTTTGGTAACTTTCTACAGCATAAGAAGCAGAGTGCGCCTTGCAAAATGAATAGCCCGCAAAAGATTCTATTTGTCTATAAACTTCTTCACTTAACTTCAAAGGGTGTCCTTTTTCTGCACAACAAACAAAATACCTTTCTTTAACCGTTTGCAGTTCTTTTAAAGAACGACCTTTGCCACTTATCGCCCTGCGTAATATATCGCCATAAGCAGGCTCTAAGCCTGCGTAATGCAATGCAATTTTAATAACATCTTCCTGATACACCATTACACCATAAGTTTCTCCCAATTGTTCTTTAAAAACTTCGTGAAAATATTCAAACTGATCAGGGAAGTTGTGCCTAAATATAAACTCCTTCATCATACCGCTTTGGGCAACGCCCGGACGGATGATACTTGAAGCTGCAACTAACGTAATATAATTATCACATTTTAAACGGCGCAATAAACCTCGCATAGCTGGACTTTCAATATAAAAACATCCTATCGTTTGTCCTCTGCTTAAAAAGTCATTGCACGTTGTTTCGTTCTTTGAAATAGAAACATTTTCTATATCTACTTTAATTCCTCTGTTTTGTTCTATTAATTTTACTGTGCTATCAATTGTACCTAATCCTCTTTGACTTAAAATATCAAATTTTTCAAAGCCAATGTCTTCGGCAATGTGCATATCGAATTGCACAATCGGGAAACCTTTTGGGGGCATTTCCAAGGCTGTGAAATTTGTGATCGGCTCCTCCGATATTATGATACCGCAGGAATGCATGCTCCTTTGGTTAGGGTATTTCTCTAACATTTTACCATAATGTTGTACGTACTCTACAATATTATTTTTTTCAATACCAATTTTTTTTGAATTTGCTAACAGGTCGAGTTCCTCTTTGGCTAAGCCAAATACTTTGCCCACTTCCCTGAAAATTGAACGGTATTTGAATTCTGAAATCGTCCCACAAAAGGCAACGTGTGCAGGATCGAACCTTTTAAAAATATAATTTAAAATGTGATCTCGTTCTTTCCACGACCAATCAATATCAAAATCGGGTGGGCTTTTGCGATTTGAATTTAAAAACCGTTCAAAGTATAAATCCAGTTCAATAGGGCAAATATCTGTAATGCCTAAGCAATAGCTTACAATACTATTTGCACCGCTGCCTCTACCCACATGCATGAAGCCTGAGCTTTTGCTAAAGCGAATGATGTCCCAGGTAATCAAAAAATAGCCGCTGAAATTGAGATCGTCAATAACTTTCAATTCTTTTAAAATCCTTGCCTGTGCTTCTTTATTTTTTTTACCATAGCGTTTAACCATACCCTGCTGCGCTAAATTTTCAAGTAAGAGTTTATCACCGTATTTACTTTCCGTATAAAATTTTTTATTGCGTGGTGTATTAAAGTCAAACTCGAAATTGCAATCTTCTATTATTTGTTCCGTGTTTTTTATAATCTCGGGAAAGTCTTTATACTTTAACAATAGATCATCTATTGGAATCATGACTTCTGATATTTTACAAACATCATTTTCAGTTAATTTTGATAAAATGATATTTGTATCAACCGCCCGTAGAATTTTATGAAGATTAAATTCTTTTTTAACCCTGAATGTTACCGGCTGTAACAGTAACATTTTATGGATTTTGCTTTTCCATTCGGAGCGAAATAATTTTATCAGTTCTTCCGCACGGATTCCTATGTACTCATAGTCTTTTAAAACAAAGGGAGTATTATGCATAGGGTAAATAACAAAAACATTATTAAAATCAGGCGCAAACATCGGTAAGTCTGACTTTTCAAAATTATGTTTTGTAAGGAACCGACACATTTCACCAATACCATTTTTGTTTTTCGCAAGGGCTATAAAACGTAATTGGTTACTGCATCTGAACTCCATTCCCACCAAAGGTTTTATATCTACAGCCTTACATTCTTTTATAAAATCATAAATTCCGGTAACTGTATTTATATCAGTTAATGCCATTGCCTTTACATTACAATCTTTTGCCTGTTGCACTAATTCGGTTAAAGGAATTGTGCCATAGCGCAAACTGTGATAAGAGTGGCAATTGAGGTACATGAGTTAAAATGTTCTGTTATTGATGTATTTATTTAATGATTTTGGTTTTTTTATTTTTCGGTTTCATCTCTGCTCCTGCACATAGCATGACAGCATTGAAACCATAACGATTCTTCATTTTATCAATGGCTTGATACAAGGAAACTCTTTCAGAAGTATCTTCAAACATATCAATCTGATATGTGCCACGAACTAGGCCGGTAAAACGAATACCAATCAAGCGTAAACGCATACGACGATTATAAAGATTATCGAAAAGTTCTGTAACCCTTGTAATTAAAATATGATCGCATGAGGTATAAGCAACTTTACATTGCTTCTGTTCTGTATCAAAATTATTGTATCTGATTTTTATTGATACTGTTGATGTTAGCCATTGTTCGGAACGCAACTGAAAAGCTAACTTTTCGACCATCCCAACTATGAGAGATTTCAGCATTGGTATATCAATGGTATCTTTATCAAAGGTATGTTCCGTTGAAATTGATTTTTTTTCCGAATAAGGTTCTACGGGAGTGTTATCAATACCGTTTGCCTTTTTCCAAATTTCTGAACCATTTTTGCCTATCATTTGCTGTAACACATCTACCGGCATTTCTGACAAAGTTTGTATTGTACGAATACCAATGCGGGAAAGTAACTGAAAGGTTACATCACCGACCATTGGTATTTTTTGAATAGATAAGGGATTTAAAAAAGAACGTACATTATCATTTTTAATTTCTAAACGGCCGACAGGCTTTGCTTCTCCCGTTCCAATTTTAGAAACGGTTTTGTTTATGGATAAAGCGAAACTTATAGGTAAACCTGTCTCTTTAGTTATGGTTTGCGCCAGTTCATTTGTCCATTTATAACATCCAAAGAATTTATCCATTCCGGATATGTCTAAATAAAATTCATCAATGCTCGCCTTTTCTGATATGGGTGCTTTACTCTGAATAACTTCCGTAACCTGATGTGATAGTTTAGAATACAGTTCCATATCTCCTTTGATTACTTTAGCCTGTGGGCAAAGCCTGAATGCTAATGCCATAGGCATAGCAGAGCGTACTCCAAACTTTCGAGCCTCATAAGAACAGGAGGCAACAACTCCTCTTCCGGATGTTCCGCCAATAATTAAAGGCAGACCGTTTAATTCTGAATGCATTAGCCTTTCACAAGACACAAAGAATGTGTCTAAATCCATGTGTACTATATTCCTTTCCATAAGCCAAATTTTAATCTAATTTAGCCACGTTACGTAGCAATAAATTACTATATTTTATAGCAAACACTTAATTGACTAGTAATCAAGAAGAAAGAAAATATCAAAATGTTAATTTCGGAATTAATTAAAAATATAATAGATAATACATCTCCTGTAGTATTCTAATATTAAACGTTACATGGAAATCGTAAGAAGGAAAAAGAATCTGTAAATGTATTTTTTCATTTTAATAAGCGGATGCTACTCGCACCCGCATAATTATTTATCTATTTAAAGGTAACGAATTTTACCGCAGATAATTATTGTTTGAATACAGTTTTGGTTTAAAGATTACGTCGCAAGTTTATTATTCTTTTATAAACTTAGAATGCAACACTTGCTTTTGTGCTGTCGTTATATTAATAATATAACAACCGGTGGATAAGCTTGACACATCGACGACATTAATAAACGAAGTTTGCAAAACAGTTTGCCCAATACTGTTAGTTATTTCAAGTGTTGCGTTTTCCAACTGATTCTGCTCATCATAAATATTTAATATTGACATTGCAGGATTAGGATATAGTTTAATATTGTCTGATAGTTTAATTTCATCAATACCGCTGATAAATGTATTGCAGCTGTAGGTATAAGCCCCGCCTATCCACTTAGAAACAACCCTATTACTTATGCCGTTAATGTTTTTAAATGCGCCTGCAATGATTAGGGTATCATTATATAACTCTAAATCTTCTACCACGTTATCAAAGTCATCCCCGTAAATACACCATTGATTTCCTGAAATGGAAGCAACGCTTAAATAGTTAGAACCATTCGTTAAACCGTTTGCATTGTCAAACTGGCCGACACAATATAACGTATTATGCAGTTTTTGAATATTCCAAATAATTGAATAGTTAGGTGACGGATTAATACCCCCGCCAAAACCATAAAGCTTGGTTCCGGACCAAGCGGCAATGTCGGGCGAATGCATGGTAGATAAATGCGTAAACCTTCCATAAAAATATAATAGAGTATCAATTCTTTCTATTCCCTGTAAT
>JANXOD010000042.1 GCA_025353765.1 Sphingobacteriales bacterium | reverse complement strand
AATGACTATTCGCTATTTGGAATAACTAATTATTTTAGTATTTTTGTCTAAAATAATTAGTTATGAACATATCAAATTTCTTTAGCCAATATTCTACAGAGGCAGAATGCAGGAGATTTTTTAAGAGTAGGAAAGAACAAGCCGGTATTGTATGCAGTACTTGTGGCTCACTTGTTCACTACTGGATTGAAAAAGAAAGCAGATGGAAATGTCAATATTGTGGCAAATCGATGAGTTTAAAAAGTGGTACAGTAATGGAGCATTCGAACTTAGGTTATAAAGTTTGGCTTTGGGGTTTATACTTTATGAGCTTAACCAAAAAAGGATTTTCGGCATTAGAAATGCAACGATTACTTAATCATAGCCGTTACGAATCTATTTGGTTAATGATGCAAAAAATACGCATTATGATGGGACAGCGAGATGAAAAGTACGATTTAGACGGTTTTATAGAAATGGACGAAGGTTTTTTTGAAGGGCATAGAAAAAAAGATGAAGAAGGCTTGATAACTAAGCCAGCAAAGGAATTGGACAGGCAGGTAAAAGCAATTGTAGCAGTATCAACGACCCCTATTGTTATAAGCAAACACAAAAAAGGGCGGCCTGTCACAAAACCAGGGTATTTAAAAATAAGTATAGTTGAGTCTCTCTGTAAAACTGATATAGCCTACGAGGCCGAAAAGATGTTAGCTAAAACTGCAGATGTTACTACTGATGGAAAAACCAGTTATAGAGTACTTAAAGGCTTATGTAAAAATCATAGAGCAATAGTGGTAGCGGACAAAAAAGAAGTATCTAAAATATTCCCATGGGTACACACTGCTATAAGCAATGCTAAAAAGAAAATATTAGGATTACATCACAGTGTAAAGAATATTTATATGCAGAATTATCTAAACGAATTTTGTTACAAGTTTAATAGAAGGTATTTTGGTATCAAATTATTTGACAGATTGATCCTTGCAGCTTTAGAAAAATCTTGTTATGGCCCAATTCCAAAAAGCGAATAGTCATT
>JANXOD010000025.1 GCA_025353765.1 Sphingobacteriales bacterium | reverse complement strand
GTCGGGTGCCGTTACAGGCAGTACTCCGATGAGCAGTACTGTTCAGAACCGGGGTGTAGCTAAATCTTCTCCAGGAAGCATCCGTATGGTTCAGCAACAGGGAATAGCGGATATCACCGGGTTTGTGGTTTCCCCGCCTTATCCCAATCCTTTTACCGAAAAACCCCAACTGTCTTACCACCTTCCGCAGGATGGAAGGGTTGCTTTCCAAATTACGGATCTGAGCGGAAGGATACTAAATACCTGGACCGAGGTAAAGACCAGGGGAAACCAGTTCATAAGCTGGGATGGAACCGATGAATCTGGTAATCCACTCCAGCCGGGCATTTATTTCTACTCCATGAAATATCGCGGAGTGACTAAAGTGAGCAGAATCGTAAAGGAGTGAAACAAAGGACGATCTCATAGAGACGATAAGCCAGGCTGCGCCCTGTATGGATTTTAATTGAGATTCAACTGGAGCAGGACTTTAGGAGGTAAGCGACATAAACAGAAAACCCCGGCGGTTGTCAGGGATTTTCTGTTTAAATAATCTAAAGAGTGCTATTATTTTTCCATTTGTTCAATAACCGGTTGAGTAACACCAGTAAAAGAGAATCCACCATCATGGAAAAGATTTTGCATAGTTACCATCTTAGTAAGATCAGAGAATAAACTCACCGTATAATCAGCACACTGATCACTTGTAGCATTACCTAATGGAGACATTTTTTCGGCGTAATTGATAAATCCGTCAAATCCTTTCACACCCGAACCTGCTGTGGTGCGAGTTGGGGACTGAGATATAGTATTCACACGCACATGTTTTTTGATACCATATTGATAACCAAAACTACGTGTAATACTTTCCAGCAAAGCTTTTGCATCAGCCATTTCGTTGTAATCCGGGAAAACACGCTGGGCTGCAATATAAGTTAAAGCTACTACCGATCCCCATTCATTGATAGCATCCTGTTTCATAGCCACCTGCAAAAGACGGTGCAGACTCATGGCAGAAATATCCATGGTTTTATGCATGTGATCGTAGTTTGCTTCGGTATAATGAATGCCTTTACGAACATTCAAACTCATTCCGATAGAGTGTAAAATGAAATCTACACCTCCGCCAAAGTGTTCTTTGGTTTTGGTAAAAAGATTATTAAGGTCATCCATACTAGTTACATCTGCTGGAATTACAGGTGCATTGCATTCTGCTGCAAGTTTATTGATCTCGCCCATACGCAAAGCGATAGGAGCGTTGGTCAACACTATTTCCGCACCCTCGGCTACGCAGCGTTGTGCAGTTTTCCAGGCGATAGATTTTTCATCCAAAGCGCCGAATATGATTCCTTTTTTACCTTTTAATAAGTTATAAGCCATGTATATTTAATTAATCTTCAAGTATTAAGACAGTTCTTCCATAAAGGTCTTCCCCAGTTTGGTAGAAGTTTGTCATTAGCGCTATATTTTTTTCAGTTAAAAACCATTCCTTTATTTTTTCTTTTTCAATCCCTATAAATTTTGAATAGACATGTTTGAAATTAGATAATTTATTTTGGATACTATCTAAAATCTCCATCAAAACTTCTGTGGTAAATAATTCCCCTTTATTTTCTATCGCTTTCAGGCATTCAGAAATATTAAATCCTGCATCTGCTAAATCAAAAAGTGAAAATACAATTTTTATAGTGTCATTCGTTTGAAAAGTATCGGTCCATAAAATTTGAAAAAAATTATTTATAGCACTTACTTCCTCGGGTAGCCAACTGGTATAATTACTTTCTCCAACCCGACCATAAATAACGTCGTAAAAGTAACTCGATTTATTTTCAGGAAATGCATAAAATTCTAAAAAACGCGGAATAAAATATTTGAAATCATTGAGATCATCTTCCAAAATATCTACAGACATGATATAGGCTACTAACTCTTCTTCAGTTAATGATTTTAAAGGTTTAGAATGAAGATACTCGTTATATTCTTCTGATAAACAAACATTACAATAACAACCCTGAATTCTTCTGTTTAATTTGTAGACAGAAAAGACCTCATATAGATTTTGAATACTTTTTTGAAGCATCTATTTAAGCTCTTAATAATTCCTTGGCATTTTGTAGCGCAAACTCTCCTGGATTTTCGCCGCTCAACATTTTTGCAATTTCAAAAATACGTTCATCAGAGTTAAGCTGGCGGATATTGGTTTGTGTATTTGCTTCCCGTTCATCTTTATACACCCGATAATGTGCTTTTCCTTTGCTGGCAATTTGTGGTAAATGCGTAATGGCAATTACCTGCATGTTTTCAGAAAGCTTTTCCATAATAGTTCCCACTTTTAAAGCTATTTCGCCTGAAATACCGGTATCAATCTCATCAAAAATAATGGTTGGCAAGGCCGTGTGTGTAGCAATTAAAGATTTAATACTTAGCATTAATCGGGATAGCTCGCCACCTGAAGCTACTTTATTCATAGGTAAAGCTGCCTGACCCTTATTAGCACTGAAAAAAAAACGAATTTGATCACTTCCCAAAAGATTTAGTTTGCTATCAGGAAGTAATTCATTTTCAATTTTAAGAATGGCATGAGGCATTCCCACTTCATTTAGCGTTTGTTTAATTTTTTCTTCCAGTTTTGGAATAACTTGCCTACGGTTTTTACTTAATTGCCCGGCTAAGGTGGTAAGTTCCTGATGTAAGTTTTCGCCCTCTGCTTTTAATTTTTCAATATCCTCATCAGCAAATAATATATCATTTAGTTTTTTTGAAAACTCATTTTGAATATGCAATAATTCTTGGCTCGTGCTTACGCGATGTTTCTTTTGCAGTGAATAAAGGATATTTAAGCGATCATTTATTTCTGTTGAACGGGCTTCATCATAATGAGTAAGCTGTTCTATTTGCTCAATTTCTGAGGCGATATCTTTAATCTCAATTAAACTGCTTCGCAAGCGTTCTGCA
Organism: Sphingobacteriales bacterium; assembly: GCA_025353765.1. GTDB lineage: Bacteria > Bacteroidota > Bacteroidia > Sphingobacteriales > Sphingobacteriaceae > Daejeonella. The sequence goes on along the minus strand of JANXOD010000025.1, from coordinate 4,460 downwards.
ATAGTTGTAATCTTGGGATTATATTTTTCTGCTTGTTGCAGATTTAATGAAGCATCATTTAATTGTGTAATAGCCGCCTGCTCATGATCACTTAATACAAAAGTTGCATTAGCCAGATTTCGCTTGATCTCTTCAGTATGAGTTAAAATATCCAATTCCTGCTCCAGTTGTTTTTGCTCATCTTCAGATAGGTTTGCCTGTTCTAATTCATCATATTGAAATTGATAATAATCCAGATCGGCTTTATTCTGATCACTTTTTGCAATAAGGTCTTTTAGTTTGACTAAAGTTTGGCGGTGTAACTTAAATATATGCTGATATTTCTCTAATACTAACTGATGGCCGGCAATAGTATCTACTACTAAAAGCTGAAAACCCTCATCATTAATTTCTAATGTGGCATGTTGCGAATGGATATCAATCAGCTTTTCTCCGAGCTGTTTTAACGTTGACAAATTTACAGGAGTATCATTTATAAATGCTCTGGATTTTCCGTCTGCTGATATTTCTCTGCGTAAAACGGTTTCCTGATCATAGTCAAGGTCATTTTCTTTAAAAAAATCAATTAGCTGAAACTTATTAACCTGGAAAAAGCCTTCAATAACGCATTTCTTTTGCTGATTAAAGAAGTATTTTCCCTCTGTCCGCTGACCAAGAATAAGGGATAATGCACCTAATATAATTGATTTTCCTGCACCCGTTTCACCTGTTAAAATATTCAGCTCTTTAGAAAATGAAATATCCAGATTGTCAATTAAAGCATAATTACGAATGATTAGTTGCTTGAGCATGTAGGCATAGAAAGATTTTAGCTAAAATAGGAAATTGATTTTATATGGCTGATATTTAAAAAATGTAGTTTATCTTAACTTTTTTAAAGCTTCATATTTGGTAATATTAGCAGGATCAATTTCCGTTAAAATATTATAGGCTTTCATTTTTTCCTGTGGATCGGCTTCGCTAAAAATATTGGTCAACTCATCAGCCTTGGAGGCGAAAAAAACCTGCATTAACATGGAACCTTGCTTCTGGCTATCCATTTTTTGTAGTTGTGGCAGAAGAGAAAAAATAACACTTCTTCCTTTCGATTGATTATCAGCCATAATATCTAATCCGTTTCTATGATAATCATATAGAGTTTGTCGAATAGTGTTATATGATTTATTTGTTAGGTTTTCGATCAACCAATAGCGATTACGTGAACCATCAAATGCTTTCCAACCTTTACTAGAGGTATTTTGACAATTGTTTACAACGGTTTGTGCTTTATTAAAATTGCTGTTGCCCCCCATTTTAGAAAACGTATCATCATCCATTGCAGTTATTATGTAGGCATAATAGGCAAGTAAGGAACTTAGATTATTAGTAAAATTTTGATCTGAAAACTCTAATGCCTGGCCTTCAGAATAATTAAAATCAAAATCTTTATCACTTAAATTTAATACAGTACTATTATAAGATGTGCCATAAACCGGTCGACTTGATTGTATTTGGGCTTCGGCCTTGAAACTGCTTGAACCATCCCAATCTGTAATGGTGATCACAAAATTACAATCAATACGTTCTTGTACTTGCAAATCATTTGCTGTCCATTGTCTTCCATTAAGAAAATCTTTAAGGCTGCCTTCTAATACATCCAGTGTACGCTTATTAGAATTTTGTATTTGTGGAGCTAATATTACCTGAATCCGGGCATTTAAATCTTGCGAGTAAGCAGATAGGGAAAACAGTAAGAATGAGAAGATGATTAAATATTTCATACGGATAATAAGGTTAATATTTTTATGCAGATATCTGCTGCTACATCCTTTTTGAATTTTAATGCGAATATTTCTTTATTTAAGTTACGATCTATGATAGTGATCTTATTTTGGTCGCCCTTAAACCCGGCTCCCTCGTCCTGTAAAGAATTAAGAACGATGAAATCAAGGTTTTTAGTCTTTAGTTTTTTGATCGCATTTTCTTCCTCATCATCAGTTTCCAGAGCAAATCCGATCAGTAGTTGATTACCTTTTTTTTCTTTTCCACAATTTGCAAGTATGTCAGCCGTCTTTATTAAATCAATTTGAAATTCATCAGTACCTTTTTTAATCTTATTTGCTGATACAGTTTTTGGACGATAATCAGCCACAGCGGCACTCATTATACAAATGTTTGCATCGGGAAATTCAGATTCGGTAGCTTTCAGCATTTCATCTGCCGAGATCACATCAATCCGTTTAATCGTATGATCAGAAAGGTTTAAACTAGTTGGACCCGAAATTAGCGTTACATCCGCTCCCAAGCTTGAAAGTTCTTCAGCAAGAGCGTAACCCATTTTCCCGGATGAATGATTTCCGATAAAACGAACCGGGTCTATTGCTTCATAAGTTGGCCCTGCAGTTACTAATGCTTTTTTACCCTTTAAAGGAAGTTTTTTTTTTAGCTCCTGATTGATGTGATCAATAATATCTTCCGGCTCTGCCATTCTTCCTTCTCCTGTTAATCCGCTGGCTAACTCTCCATAAGCAGGTTTTATCAGGATGTTCCCGTATGAAATTAGCTTTTCAACATTTTGCTGAGTGGAAGAGTGTTTCCACATATCCAGATCCATTGCCGGAGCAAAATATACCGGACACTTAGCCGATAAATACGTTGCAGTAAGTAGATTGTCGCATAAACCATTAGCAAATTTTGCCAATGTATTTGCACTGGCTGGTGCTATAATCATGAGGTCAGCCCAAAGGCCTAACTCAACATGATTATTCCATTCACCTGTTTCGGGTTTGAAATAATTTACTAATACGGGATTTTTGGAGAGAGTCGCAAGTGTAAGCGGTGTAATAAAATTAGCCGCATCTCTTGTCATAATAATCTTGACGTTTGCACCAGCCTTAACCAATAATCGGGTTAAAGAAGCAGACTTATAGCTGGCTATACTGCCGCAAACGCCAAGTAAAATGTTTTTATTTTGAAGCATATAATATGCTCAAATATAGAACAAATTAATTTTGCTCTTTAGATGGATTTCTGTAGAAGATCTTGTCATTTAAAAACTCATCAACAGCAATAAGCGATGGTTTAGGCATACGCTCATAATGCTTGGAAATTTCAATCTGTTCACGGTTCTCAAATACTTCTTCTAAATTATCATTAGATGATGCAAATTCAGCTAATTTACCATGAAGTTCTTCCTTCATATTATTAGCAATTTGATTAGCACGTTTGCTCATGATAACAATAGACTCATATATATTATCAGTTTCCTTGTCTAGCTCACGAACATCGCGTGTTATTGTACTGTTGGGAACAACATTTTTAATAGTATTACTCATTTATATTGTTTTTAGTTTCGTCCTGTTTATCTGCTTTAGTCTTTTCTTTCGTAGTTTCTGTAGCTAAAAGTTTTTCAACTTCCATAATTGCTTTTTCACTATCCTTCTTTAACTGTTCAGCATCTTTTAAGTATTTACTTGCCGGATACTTTTCTGTAAATTCAGCAGCCATTTGTATAGTTTCATTAAAGCGTCCCTCCTGCTTATTTTCAAAACTATTTTTAGCATACAAATATTGAGCTTTTATAGTTAAAAATTCCATCTCTTCAGCATATTTCGTATCAGGGTAATCACGTATTGAATTTCTAAAGGCAATTACTGCAGATTTATAATCTCCAATATCAAGAAATAGTTTTGCATTTGCATAAGATTTAGTTTCCAGCTTGTTACGTAAATTACTAATCAACTTACTCGCTTCTGAAACACGTTCACTTTTTGGATACAGATTGATGAATAATTGCAAAGCTTCAATGGCTTTAATTGTATTTTCCTGATCTAAAGAATAGTTTGGTGATTCTAGGTAATAACAATAAGCAGACATAAATCTGCATTCTTCCGCTTTTATACCTGTAGGATATGTATCTGCAAATGTCTTAAAATGATACCTGGCCGTTGTATAATCTCCTAATTTATAATTGGTATAAGCATAGTAGTAATAAAGGTCTTCTGCTTCTGTTCTACCACGATATTTTTGTACTAAGTCATCAAATAAAATCAATGCTTTGCTATAATTTTTCTTATTATAGAGGCGTAATGCTTCCTGATATTTTTTAGCAGTATCATTACCAGCCCGTAATTTTTCAAAGTTGCTTTTACAACCTGCAATTGTGATAATTAACAATAGTGATATACTTGCAGATAGTAGGCGCATATTTTTAAACATTTTGCAAAGATAAAGTTAATTCGGTAAAAACTTCAATTATATTTCATACAGTATAAGTATGTGCTGCGAAAGTATTATTTTCAATTATTTCTAAGCTAATCTTTAACTATTTTTAACAGTATTTAGTATTATTATCTACGGGTCAATATTAAGTATAAGTAAAAGAATTAGGGCGTTTCCCAAGATTCGCAAGGGCCGGCTTTCCCGCTACAATCTTTTTACTGAGAAAGGCAAAAAGGATTTCCCCTACAATCCCTAACACA
>JANXOD010000023.1 GCA_025353765.1 Sphingobacteriales bacterium | reverse complement strand
TGATATAAAAAGTATGGCGCTTGATATAAAAAGTATGGCGCTTGATATAAAAAGTATGGCGCTTGATATAAAAAGTATGGCGCTTGATATAAAAAGTATGGCGCTTGATATAAAAAGTATGGCGCTTGATATAAAAAGTATGACTTCTTAATTTAGAAGCAGAGCCCGTTAAACCCTAAACCCGATTAGCGTGTAAAACCCGGAGTGCAGCAAAGCGGAATGAGGATTTGAAACAAAAAGCGGGACTACCCAAATTAGAAAGGAAGGAAATAAGCTTTTCCAAAGTCTAAAACTCCGGAAAAGCTTTAAGCAATTAAACCAGGTCTAATACCTGTTGCGAAGAATTTTTGGTATCTACCTTTTCAATGATCTTTTTAAGGGTTCCATCGGGGCCAATTAAGAAGGTTTTACGTGCCGTGCCCATATATTTTTTGCCATACATGTTTTTTTCAACCCAAACACCGTACGCTTCTACAATTTTTTTATCTGTGTCTGATATCAGCGTGAAGGGAAGTTCGTACTTAGTCACGAATTTTTGATGTGATTTTTCATCATCAGTGCTTACCCCGATCACCTCGAGGCCATAAAGGAGATTGATAATTATCCCTGAAACTGCATGTTTCGTACGTACAGCCGGGCGTATCCGGATTTGTGTAAACCTACTCATCCAGCATTGTAAAAACATTGTTACAAAGAAAATATTTTATCTCGAAGTCAATAAAAGCAATTTAATTTCGAGATATTTAAGATAAATTATATATTCTTAATTTTAAATGAAAGTTTTGTTTCTTAATAATATCATACTCCTTATAATATTAATAATATGATAAAAATATTTACTTTCTCAACAGGCATTAAAAAGCTGTTTCTCATTAATTGGGTGATATTCACCTTTTTATTACTTCACACAGAGGCATATGCCCAAATTTCTTTATCTGACTTTGGCCCTATGTATAACCCTCACCTTATTAATGTTAGAGCAGATGGGTATTACATCAAGAATGTAATCTTTGATGCCTATCAATATGATTTTATTCCTCCAGGCACCCCATTTCCACCGGAGTATGCACTTGTATTATATAACGGAAGTTATCTTCCTCCTGTTTTTGATCCCAACGCAAAGCCACCTATATTGGTGACAGCCGAAGACCCTTCCTCACCGTTGGGTGTAAATATATTTACGGATGAAATAGGACCATTTCCCCAGCCTGATCTTCCTTTTCCTTTGATAACCAATACCCTTCTTCAGTCATCCACTACAGATCCAAAATTTAGCTTTAAAAATAATGCTCCCTTTACAAGTGAAATGGCGGTGAGTGTTTTTTGGGGTATGCAATACGTTGTGAACGTCAATAAAAATTTATATGCATGGACTGGCATAGATAATACTAATACTAAGCCTATTGTAGGCTTTCTTAGGCAAAATTTTCCTGGAGCTGCTTCTTATAATTCTAAACTGAATCGATTTAGTTTTGGGGTAAATAACGGTATTCCACATGTAGGTTTAGAAATAGTGGGCCATGAAATGGGGCATGCCATATTAAATAACTCCTATTTTCTTAAGCCTTCTAAAAATTTAAGTGTTTTACAAAACCAACAAATAGGTGCATTAGAGGAAGGGTTTGCTTATGAGATGGGATTACTAGCAGATAATTATTATAGACTTGACAATAACCTGCCCATAACATGGGTATTAAATGATCCGGAAGAGGCAACAGGTAAGGATATTATTCTTTCTAATCTTAAAGGAAATAATTTTCCAGCTACTTATTTGGGAAAAAATTATAATCCCAATTCTTATGATGAGATATTGTCAAATTCGATGTATAAATATATTAACCATTTAAATGGAACAGTTATATTAAGTTGGCTCTATAAAGCTGCTAATGGTTGGTCAGGGCATATTGATGAAAATGATCTTAGGCCTTACAGTCGAGTTAATCCTTTAGATAGTGATCCTTTTTTCGCTTTAGAAGAAGCTAGTAAGTTTCTTTTTAAAGTTTATACAGATCCTACCGAAGCACCCTTAATTACTGGCTTTGATACGTGGGCAGAGTCCGCTTTACGTATAGCAAAAAAAGAATATAAATATGGGACTTCACGTTATGTAACTATCCATAATGCACTGTTTGCAGTTGGGTTATGGCCAGCTAACTATGAAGATGCCCCCACAAATCCTTTACCTAAAGGTGGCTTGTCCGGGAAAAGCCAGTACAATAATTCGGTTGGTTTTGATGGCACGGAGTTAACAGGTACTATCAAAGGAGACCAGGCTACATTTCCTGTTACTGAGTTAAAATCTGACCCAACCGCTACAATGCCAGGTATTGAAACTCAATATATCAATGCTGATGGTGATCTAGAAAAGGCCATGGATGCTGATCAAAATCAAATATATAGTTTATATAATGATAAAGCCCGCTCTGCAGCAGCAGTATCGGTTCATTTTGCCAGTGAGCAAACGGCCCGTTATCTATATGCTAACCATACCTTTATCGGTATAGACGGTCAGGGAGTGCTTCCCATCAAATCCTACCTGCAGCAGGATGTAAAAATACCTGGTTTTAACCCTGATGATCTGGCCTTCTATTATGATTATGACGGAGATCCTGGTAACCCCCGGCCGGCCGTGAGTATGGATCTGGTGGGTTCCAATATCGGCTATGCAGCAGCTTATCTTAAATTAAAACCCGATCCGGCGAGCGAAGCCGAGATCATTTGTAAAGGCCTCGGAGATATTTTGGGACTTCAAATAAAAAACAAGGAGCTTACTGCCCAGAGTAAACCTACCGTCTGGACGATTGGTGAAGATCTATTTAATGGGAACGATTACCTGCGCAGTTTTTCAGACCCCAAATCCAGGAAACAGCCAATTTATTATAAGGGTGAACTTTACGATGAATTAGCGGCTGACCCAGTAGCAAATGCCAGCTTATTGAACTTCTGGTTTTATATTTTATCCGAAGGTAAAACAGGCCATCTGGATAATGATCTGTCCCGGCCGATGTATTCCGTAACCAGCATTGGTAAAGGAGAGGCTGAAGAGATACTCTGGGCTGCCGTGATGAATTCCAATCCGGGCGAAGTGACCGATTTCCTCAGTTTGCGTAAAGCCGCTGAGGCTGCTGCAACAACCCCTCCAGAATTACATGCCGTTCAGGAAGCTTTTTATGCCATCGGTGTGGGCCCTTCTCCGGAAGAACTCCTGGCATCCAGCCCTAAAGATCAAGAAGTAGAGATCAACCCCTGGCCATTAAATGGTCCAATCGGTTTGAAAAAAGAGATCCTTTATCCAGATTTTGAGAAAGGATGGGAAGTGGATATCTCAGTTGATGGAACCTTCAAAGGCAAATTCCCAATCCATACCATTAAAAATCTAACCCGTGACAAGGATACCCAATTAGATAATAATGGAGTACGCACACTGCGGGTTTCCTCCCTGAACCTGCAAACAGGTACCAAATATTACTGGAGAGTACGCACTACCGATTTTGATATGTGTCATTTTGGTCTAAGCCCTACAGATTGTGCTGAATTGCAGTTTCAACTGTCTCTGGGCACGAACGTCCGTTCCTTCACCACAGATGGACGGGATATAGATAAAGCTCAAATCGAGACTCCATATCCCTGGGGGCCCGCTTTTCACTGGGCTACCAAAGCCGATGTGGTCGGATCTGAGATCCAGTATTATATTCTGAATATTTTTCATCAAGATGAGAAAGAGCCTTTTATTCAGCGTGCTTATGCCCCCAAACCAGGAGCTACGCAGTTTAACCCCACCACCAAGCCCGATTACCTGGTACTGAAACCCGAAACAGATTACGGCTGGGCGGTACGGGCCATGGGCCCGGAGGATGTATTCGGGCAAAAGACCTTTAGTCTGGCCACCCGCATGGATTTCAAGACCGATGAGGTGACCAGTAGTTTGATTTTTCCAGAAAATAAAAAGAAAATAGATCTATTCCATTACAATACTAATATAGAAATTGCACCCATTTTTTTCACTAAATGGCAGGAAGCTGTAAATGCCGATGGCTATCGGGTAGAGTACTCTAAGAATCAAACTGATTTCAGCAAACTGGTTCCCGAATCAGACCCCAATTATTATGGTACCCTAAAGCTTTTTAATCCGGGCCCTTCGCCTGACGGGAACAATACCTATTTCTGGCGGGTGACTCCTTTAGGTCCTCCCTTAACCAATGAAGATCTGGTTGTATTAAATGAGGGCAGCACCAGTGATGTCCGTTCCTTGACATATGATTATAAATCCACCAAACCCAAATTGAGAGAATTTTCTTCCGTAGCGGCTTTACAACCCCAGATTCATTTTTCCTGGCAGGAAGTGCCTGGTGCTGATTATTATAAAATCATCCTGGGGCATAGAGGAACGCTGAATCCGGATGCTCCGGACATGATAGAAGTGGTATACAAGACGGCTTTGGTTAGTCTGGGCAATGGGATCATGGGCTTCGACCGGGTATATAGCGGTACCAGTACTCTGCCTTTAAAAGATTTAGCCAGTAGTGCCGATGGTTATGAATGGCAGGTAACGGCTTACAAGAAAGAGGCCCTGCTGGATTTTCCGGGCGAACCGGCCAGATCCTCTTATGATGTGCTGCCGGGCATGGCTACTATCCTTACTCCCAAAGAAAATGAAGTGATTTCAGTGACCGATGTAACTAATCAGAGTGTAACCTATCGGGTAGATTGTCCGTTTGCACCGGGTGGCTTTAAGTTTACCATGGGTTTACAGGGTCAACCCACTACGTTTCTTACCCCGGGTAATGTACCCTTCATCATTCCGCCTCATACAGGGGAACTTCAAACCTTTCCCGCAACCTCGGGCCAGTATGAGTTCACTATCCCCGGCACCCTGTTCTGGGATCATGATTATTATGCCCAATTTATTCCCTTAGGGCGTGAGGGTACGGGATTGGAAGGACAAGGCCAACTGCGTCTTTTTCATACTCCACCCGATCCCAATAAGAAAAAAGACGATCCGGATCCTGCACCGGCAGGTACCCATGCCATTACCATTACCTGGAAGTGTAATGGTGGTACTTATCAAGGGGCGGGATATGATATATATCAAATCACTCAGGTTTCCACAGGGAAGCTAATATATGAAAATGAACAGGGTCCTATAGGGTCTTTAGTGACTAATACATATATGATGGGGTATGATAACAATGGAAGCTTTAAGGCGCCAGTAGATGAGGACATCGTGTGGGGTGACTACACCACAGTAATCGGCTGGATTGTAAATGGAGACTTGCCCCCGGGTGATTATCTGTTCGAATTGGTGTCCATGAGTTCGGGAAGTACAGCAACCTGTACTCCTAATGTGAATATAGATCTGGATGGCACTACTCTTCCACAGCAGACTCCGCTCGTCGCAGGAGTTTTCCACTCCACATTTGTTACCATTACGATTCCATGAGATAAATAAAATGAATATAAAAATGGGGGAATCCTTTAAGGGCTTATTTAAAGTCTGTTTTTAACTTAAAATGACAAAAAAAGAAAAATCATGAAACATATAAAAAGGTATTTAATTTTAGGAATACTGGGGATACTGACCCTGAATTATGTATCTGCTCAAACCAGAGAAGAAAAAGATAAAAGCGAAGTTCGGAGCAAACCGGCCAGCCCGGATGTGATCTATGTGAAAGGAGTTCCGGCTGTGAAGATAATCAGGCATGGTTCCAAGAGTAAGGAACTGAAGCGGGAAGGGTTGGAAGTGTACCCAGCCTATCCCAATCCATTCAATAAGGAAATCAGCATCAATTACAGTATCCCCGGAGATGAACAGGTGAATATTCAGATCATGGATATCAATGGCCAACTTGTAAGAGCTTTAACTGGTGGAGGCTGCAGAGGCAGCCAGAGTACTATTTGGGATGGCCTGAATGACAAAGGAGGGGAAACCAAATCCGGAGTTTACCGATGTGTAATACAGTATAATAACATGAAAAAGATCTCTGTTATAATGAAGGAATAATTAGAGACGGAACAGATTCCTAAGGCAATAAACCAATCCAATATAAGGGGGACGCAGGTTATGAAGACGGGGAAAGAGTAAAAGATGTAACGTTGATACAGATATCTTCTTCTTAATTTAGATTCTTACATTTAGAAGCAGAGCCCGTTAAACCCTAAACCCGATTGGCGTGGAAAACCCGCAATGCAGCAAAGCGAAATGAGGATTTGAAATAAAAAGCGGGACTGCCCGAAGTAAAGAGAAGGAAATAAGCTTTTCCAAAGTCTAAAACTCCGGAAAAGCTTTAAGCAATTAAACCAGGTCTAATACCTGTTGCGAAGAATTTTTGGTATCTACCTTTTCAATGATCTTTTTAAGGGTTCCATCAGGACCAATTAAAAAGGTTTTACGTGCCGTACCCATATATTTTTTGCCATACATGTTTTTCTCAACCCAAACGCCGTATGCTTCTACAATTTTTTTATCTGTGTCTGATATCAGCGTGAAAGGAAGTTCGTATTTAGTCACGAATTTTTGATGTGATTTTTCATCATCAGTACTTACCCCGATCACCTCGAAGCCATGCTTTAAAAGAGATTGGTAATTATCCCTGAAACTGCATGCTTCGGCCGTACAGCCGGGCGTATCATCTTTAGGGTAGAAGTATAGAATTACATTCTTACCCGTGTAATTACTTAAAGAAACCGTGTTTCCGTTCTGATCTTTTGAGGTGAATGCCGGAGCCTGATCACCTTCTTTTAGTTCTGCCATATCCTATTTATAAAAATTGATGTTAACTGTTTTCGTATTTGATTTCATATCGCTTACCATTAGGTTAAAAACGTGTTTTCCCGGTGGAGTCCGCTCATCAAATGTATGCCACAAGGTAGCAGTTTTAGGATCAAATTCCATCAAAACCCATTGTCCGTCTATAGTGCCGGTAAAGGACCTGATTCCTGAGAGGTTATCTGATATTTTCAATATGATTTTAGATAAGCCTGCCATATTTTTACCTTCTGTGATATTTACAGGAGTAATTTTAGGTGCAACCGTATCTATGGCCACATAAAAACTCCCGAATGAACGTATACCTGCTTTAATATATCCATTATCATAACTTCCTCCCTGTGATACACCGCGATTATCTATAATTAAAGCCTTAGACAAGAGGGTTGCGGGCAAATCGGCATTGGGTTTTATCCATAAATTATAAGAACTATGAATGGGGATTAGGGTAGTATGTATATGATGTAAAGCAGAGAATCCGCCTAAAGGTTTGGCCGAAACAGAATAAACAAATTTAATATCGCTATATAAATTACTTTTCGGGATAGATACTTTTACTTCATCTGTTTTAAATTCATTGTCTTTATTATACGGGAAGGGGATACCCGCCGGTTCTTTCACGGTAAGTACAGCTTGCGGGTTAAATTTGATCTTAAAGTTTAAAAAACTGGCATTGCCTGCTACATCTTTCACCGTATATTGAAGGTTATGGATCTGTTCATCTTTAATGTCTATCAGCCCTGCATTGACCAGATTTTTATATAGCTTAAGCGGATTTCCGGGTTCGACAAAACTTTTCTGGATATTTTTTCCGGATGTTAAAAGTGCAGGATAATCTAAGTGTGAATTGATGGCCTTGGAATGGTCAAAAAAGAAACGCTCCCATACTGAGGAATAAATGGTTTTATTATCTAATTGTAATTCGATGGAATATACCCCATTTTGATTAGCAGAAGCCGAGTTCCTATCTGTAGTGATGATTCCAAAACCTACTTCACCGCTTAAATTAATTACCGGCGACTGGTTTAATGTATAATTGCCTTCATTGCCGCTAACCTGGTAATATTGTTTAGGCGTTTTTTCGCTAAATGGCTGTCCGTTGGTACGATAGACATACATTCCGTTAATAACAGGCTTTATTTTATCAGGCACAGCAATACCAAATAGCTGGGGATTTATGGTTTCCTGTGTATTAGTATCCCTGATTTCAAAATGTAAATGAGGCCCGCCCGAACTTCCACTATTCCCCGACCAGGCAATGATTTCGCCTTTTTTAACTGGGATCTCTATGGGCAATAAAGGGAAATCTACCTCAAAAGCCTGGATACGATATTGGTAATTTTTAACAATTTGAGCGATGCGTGGACTGTAGCGCTGCAAGTGCATATAAACTGTACTAAATCCATTGGGATGCGTGATGTATAGTGCATTCCCACCACCACCGCTTTGTATTCTTAGCCTGGAAATATAACCATCCGCAGGAGCGTAAACTGGTAAACCTTCACGTTGCAGGGTCCTGAAATCTAAGCCGGAATGAAAGTGATTACTTCTGATCTCGCCAAAGGAAGCAGCCAAAGCCGGAGCTATATCTAAAGGCGGCCTGAAATAATCTTTGGGATAAGTTTTGCCGCTGATCATTTCCTGCGCCAAAGCATTGGTGAAAGTAAAAAGTGCTAAAATGGATAGGAAGGCTTTGTACATGGTTAATTTTAGAATTTTACCGGACATAAAAATCCAATAATTTCTCCCCTGTCAAATAACCTGCCAGATGATCGCCTATATTCACTTTCCCAACTCCGGCCGGGGTTCCTGTAAATATAAGGTCACCTTTTTTAAGTGTGATATATTGCGAAACGAAAACAATGATGCGTTCAAAGGAGAATAATAAGTCTTTGGTATTTCCCTGCTGGACAGTTTTCCCATTCACTTCCAAATGGAAATCTATATTATATAGATCAGGAAATTGTGTTTTGGGAATGAATTTACTTACTGGAGCCGAATTGTCAAATGATTTGGCCAGTTCCCAGGGCAGGCCTTTTTCTTTATGCTTTTGCTGAATATCCCGGGCTGTAAAATCTATTCCAATGCCAATTTCATCATAATAAGCAGAAGCAAATTTTTCTGCTATATGTTTCCCTTCTTTAGAGATCTTTATAACAACTTCAATCTCATGATGAATATCTGCTGAAAACTCCGGATGATAAAAGGGTTTATTGTCTTTTAACAATGCCGTATCCGGTTTCATAAATATGACCGGAACGGCAGGTACAGGATTATTTAGTTCTTTAGCATGTTCGGCATAATTACGTCCAATAGCAATAATCTTCATGCTGCTAATATAGCAAGCAAAGCGCAGGGAACAAAAAGATATAAGGTAGAATTATAGTACCGATATTCGTTTAATAACCGTTTCGTTACCCACATTAAAACGGACAAAGTAAAATCCGCTGTTTAAACGTGATGCAATATTAAATGAACTGGTTTGTTCGCCGGCAGCTATTCTTTCAGATAGCAAGGTTGCGATTTCATTTCCCAGTACATCCATAATCTTAATAGTCACGTTGGCATCCTTGTTTACACGATAAGTAAGATTTAATAAATCTGAAACAGGATTAGGATATACTTTGACGTTATTCAACACTTTATCGTCATTAGGCATTACGATAGTTTTTGCCGAAATATCAAAGAAATTTCCTCCAAATCTATCTTCGTTAGGATTGAATGGAACAAAGTTTACTTTAACTCCTTTTTTTATATACGAAGGTTTGTTGGAGCGTGTATCACTAATTTTAGCGATACCTTTTACTTTAGTTTTAGTACTATCTTTTAAAGAAGATACGTAATGATTGGCATATGCTGTATTATATCCTCCTAGCAGAAGGATAAATAGGATAAGAATGCTTAAATAAGGTAGGTACTTTTTCATCATATTGTTTTGTTTTTATCATTTGGTAGATGCTATACAAAAATAGAAATAATTATATTAATAGTTCATACGTACTTATACTGATTAAAGTTTTTAACACTTTTTAACAAATCTGAAATTTAAATAATTCAAATTCAGGCTATTAAGCTTATTTAGACTAATGAATAGCTTTCAGGCATAAAGCAGGATATCTAAACCATTGTTAAATTCTTTTTAAGATGTACTTTTGTGACCTTATTTTAACAAAAGTGTCAAAGCAAAAAAACATTCATAAGCTCTCTGCCGCAGGCTTACTAATCAGTTTAGGAATTATTTATGGGGATATTGGTACATCGCCACTATATGTTTTTAAAGCTATTGCCGGAGATCGTATCATAACTACAGATCTTATACTTGGGGGTCTCTCCTGTATATTTTGGACGTTAACTCTCCTAACCACACTGAAATACGTAATAATTACCCTGCGTGCTGATAATAAAGGTGAAGGCGGAATATTGTCTTTATATTCTTTAGTTAGACGAAAGGCCAAGTGGCTGGTATTTCCGGCTATGATTGGAGCTTCGGCTTTACTGGCTGATGGAATGATAACTCCTCCCATTACCGTTTCTGCAGCAGTAGAGGGATTAAGAACCTTCTATCCAACGATGTATACTGTGCCTATTGTTATTACTATTATCTCTTTATTATTTCTAATACAGCAATTTGGATCGTCATTAGTTGGAAGGGCTTTCGGTCCATTAATGTTTTTATGGTTTGGTATGATGGCCGTTTTAGGTGGTGTATATGTTTTACAGTATCCTGAGATACTTAAAGCTATTAATCCTTATTATGCCTATTTGCTGTTGTCCACCAACCCGAATGCTTTATATATTCTGGGAGCTGTATTCCTTTGTACAACAGGGGCAGAAGCTTTATATTCAGATTTAGGACATTGCGGACGCTCTAATATTCGTATAAGCTGGATGTTTGTGAAAACATGCCTGTTGCTCAATTACTTTGGCCAGGGTGTTTGGTTATGGCATAACCAGGGAACTACTTTAGGTGGTGAAAATCCATTCTTCAGTCTTATGCCTCAATGGTTCCTGATATTTGGTATCTGTATTGCCACTGTTGCTGCTGTTATTGCCAGTCAGGCTCTTATATCCGGTTCCTTTACATTAATTTCTGAAGCTGTAAAATTAAATTTATGGCCAAAGGTGAAAATTAATTATCCAAGTAATCAAAAAGGTCAGCTATACGTCCCATCCATAAATACAATATTATGGTTAGGTTGTGTGGTAGTTGTACTGATATTTAAAGAATCTCAAAATATGGAGGGTGCTTATGGCCTGGCTATTAACCTTACATTTTTAATGACTACGATACTTATCTCGGTTTATTTGAAACGTATAAAAATGCCTAATTATATCATCGTTATTTTCCTGACTATTTACGGTTTTGTTGAGCTTGGATTTCTGGCAGGAAACATGGCTAAATTTATGCATGGTGGTTGGTTTACCTTAACTTTGGCCTCTATATTTTTATCAGTCATGTGGGCTTGGTCAAGAGCCAGACGAATTAAAAATCGCTTTGTTCGTTTTGTAGAAATTGAAGATTATTATCCAATCATTAAAGAGTTAAGTGATGATGAATCGGTGCCTAAATATGCTTCGCAATTAGTTTATTTAACCAGTGCTAATTTCAAATCAGAAGTTGAATCTAAAATCATGTACTCTATTTTGCAGAAGCAGCCAAAGCGTGCTGATGTATATTGGTTGGTTCACGTAGATGTAATGGATGAGCCCTATACAAGAGAGTATAAAGTAGATTTTTTAATTCCCAATAAATTGATACGCGTTGATTTTAAATTAGGCTTTAGGGTTGAACAGCAAATAAATGTTTTTTTTAGAACTGTTGTGGAAGATCTGGTTAAACGTGGTGAAGTTGATATAACAAGCAAATACCATTCATTAAATAAGCATAAAATTGTAGGCGACTTTAGATTCGTTGTATTAGAGAAAGTGTTATCACGTTCTAGTGTATTAAGTTTTGTAGAAAGCTTTGTGATGGATTACTATTTTATTTTGAAAAAGTGTAGTTTATCTGAGGAACGGGGTTTTGGATTGGACGTGAGTTTTGTAACTATAGAACGTGTACCACTTATTGTATCTTCACAAAGCCCGGATGAACTCAAACGGATTGGTTAGTAAATGGAAAAACCTTCTGTGAAGAGAGGGTTTTCTATGAAACTATATCTATTATAGTTGAAGTAATATAAAATATTTACATATTGAATTTTTATGATATCAGACATTAAATTCAATATAGTGGAAGTATATTGCCGTATGTGTTTGTAATCTTCTTATCTGCAATAGTATTAAATTTAACTACTGGATTTTGTCTTGCTGCACCATTAATAACATTCCTTATATCTCTCTCCGATTTTAATTTATCAGAATCATTTGGTTTCCAATAAGTTTCATTCAAAAAGCAAAAAACTCCCGAGTAGATTAGAATAGAAATAAAAAATAGCTTTTTCATACCAGTAATTTTTTAGATCTATACGATATTGGCAATGTATAAGTTACGAGTTCCATAAATAAAAATTAGGATTAGAACGAGCAAGATATCGACAACTTTAATGCCAGTTTAACAATTGCAGGATAATAAAGTAGAGTTTTTTTAATATCAGGATAACATATGTACCCTTTATTAATTATTGCAAATGAATAAGCAGGCAGTTTATAAATAAAAGTTCCCAGATACTTATGTACCTGGGACTTCTAAAATGAGTCTTTATATAGATGTAATTATATATTTATTCCTGATTTAGCTTGCTTTTATGGTACCCATAAGTAAAGTAGATAACCAAGCCAATTACAAGCCATATTAAAAACCGTAGCCAATTAGTATAACCTAATTCCGTCATTAAATACAGACAGCTTAAAAGGCCCATAACTGGTATTAATGAAAGATTCTTAGTGAAGGATATTACAGCCATGATTGCTGCGGCAATAATGAACAGGAAGTAGGGGAGTTTATCTTTATAACTATGCCAGTCACCATTATAATTAAAGAGTTTAGTTATCCCATCTCGGAAAACAATAATCCCAATAATGAACAATACTGGTATAATATACTTGGCATTAATATAAGGAATGCGGAACTGTTTGCGGTTTTCATCTGTAATTTCTTCTTTAGGTAGCAGGAGAACGCCGCCACATACCAGTACAAAAGCAAATAAGGTTCCTATACTAGTTAAATCGGTAACTTCTGTAAGGTTCATAAACAAGGCCGGGACAGCAACTACTATACCAGTTACTATAGTTGCAAACCAGGGAGTTTTATATTTAGGGTGTATGCTCGAAAACTTTTTAGGTAATAAACCATCACGACTCATGCTCATCCAAATACGTGGCTGTCCCATTTGAAAGATTAATAAAACACTGGCTGTAGCAATTACAGCACTAATGGAGATCACATAACTTATTTTTTCCAGTCCAACTCTTTTGAATACAAAAGCCAGTGGGTCTTCTACCTGAAGTTCTTTATAACTTACCATTCCGGTTAAAACCAAAGCAACCAAAATATATAAAATGGTACAAATAATGAGAGAATAGATCATTCCTTTCGGTAAGTCCCGTTGTGGATTTTCACATTCTTCTGCTGTTGTTGAAATCGCATCAAAACCAATATAAGCAAAGAAAACACCCGAAACTCCTTTCATCATTCCTTCAAAACCATTAGGTAAAAAGGGATGCCAATTAGCAGGAGTGATGTAAAAAAAGCCGAGTACAATAACACCAATTACTACAGCCACTTTTAATATAACCATCGCATTAGTTGCTTTTTTAGTTTCCCGGATACCAATGTATACCAGATAAGTAATTAAAAAAACTATTCCTAAAGCAGGTATATCGGCAATGAATTTAATGCTTCCTAAACTTGGTGCAGTTGACCATGCCTGAGCAGCAAATTTCACTTTTTCACTAAGTGCTCCTAAATTACCTCCGGCAGCTAATACCTCGGCATTTGCCCGGTAAGCAGAAAGATAATCCATGGTTAAATAGGCCGGAATATGAATGTTAAATCCCTCTAATAAATTGGTAAAATACTCACTCCAGGATATGGCTACCGCGATATTTCCAATGGCGTATTCCATTAATAGATCCCATCCTATAATCCAGGCAACTAATTCGCCAAATGAAGCATAAGCATAGGTATAAGCACTTCCCGAAACGGGAATCCGTGATGCAAATTCTGCATAACACAAGGCTGAAAACCCACAGGTAACTGCAGTTAGAACGAATAAAAGACTCACTCCTGGGCCGCCCAAAAAAGAAGCGTTGCCAATGGTAGAGAAAATTCCGGCTCCAATAACGGCGGCAATTCCCATTAAAGTAAGATCTTTAACTTTTAAAACCCGGTTGAGGCCAGATGCTTCAGATTCTGCATCCGAAAAACCTGCCTGACGGTCTCTCATAATTTGAACGATAGATTTCTTGCGTAAAAAATTTGACATAATTATGCGTTAAGTTTTCTTTAAGTTTAAGAGTATCTTGATGATTTAAGAATATACAAATCCAAAGTTGTTAATTTTTAGTTAAGAAACAAATGCTTTATTTACCATACAACCTATTTTTATAGAGATAGGATGCTCCCTGGTAATAAGCTATAGCTTCTTTTAAAAGTTCTTGATCTACTTTTTCTGGTTTGGATTCACCTGTATTAAAATTCGGAGTAAACTGCTCCACTTTCCGATTTGGTTCAAGAATAAGCAATTTGCCGTTATGGATATAACCTAAACTCTGATAAGTACTAATGAAAGCCCTTTCTCTTCCGGGCTCTAACCGGAAAATATCGTATCCAAAGAATTTACTTTTGTAGCTAAAATTTAACATCCCTAATAATGTGGGTGCAATATCTATTTGTGCCGTTAAACGATTAAAATGTTGGGCTTGTATATTTTTAGGAGAATAAATAATCATAGGAATATGATATTTATCTACAGGTAATTCTACTTTTCCGGCACTGGATGCGCAATGGTCTGCTACTATTACAAATATGGTATTATCAAACCAGGGCTTTTTTCCGGCATCTTTAATAAATTTTCCAATAGCATAATCCGTGTATTTTACAGCGCCCTCTCTGTTTGTATGGGATGGTATATTTACTCGTCCTTCCGGATAAGTATAAGGACGATGGTTAGAGACTGTCATTATTTGAGTGAAAAAGGGTTTTCCGCTCTTATAATAATTATCTAACTTCCGCAGCGATAGGGTAAAAAGATCTTCATCTGCAACTCCCCAAATATTTTCATAATGTATTTCTTCCTTTGATAAGGCGTCCCGATCTATTACATCGTATCCATTATGGCCGAAGAAATAACTCATATTATCAAAATAGCCATAACCTCCGTAAATGTAGCTGGTGTTATAGCCTTTACTACGAAACACACTTCCTAGTGAGAATAAATTTTCATTAGCAGGTCGCTTTACAATGGATTGGCCAGGAGTTGGCGGAATGGATAAGGCTAATGCTTCTAATCCGCGAACAGTACGTGTACCAGAAGCATAAAGGTTTGTAAATAAAATCCCATGATTGGCTAATGAATCTAAATTAGGGGTAAGACCATCTTTATTTCCAAAATCTCTTAAAAAATTGGCACTTAAGCTTTCTACGCTAATCAACACCACATTCATTCGTTTTTCTGCACCATGATTAGTTATTTGGCGTTCTATGCCTGATTTATTACTAAATGTGCTGTTATTAGTGTTTAATAATTTTTTTAAAGTAGTATTTACTTCCTCATCTGATATTTTAGTATAAAAAGTAGGGTAATCAAGTTCATTGTTGATAAAAGCAGAGCCAAAATCATAAAGCCCATCTCCGGATAATTCATTAGCATACTGATTATTGCTGAAGTTTTTCAATTTATTACTTACTACCATAAATGATAATACAGGTAAGGCCAGTAAGATTACTGCAATAAGACTACGGTGCTTAAATCGTAAAGACGTAACAGTTGATGCTTTGATATACTTCCGGCTTATCCAAAAGAGAAAGATGGATATTATAAATAATGCAATTAGCAATTTACCTACAGGATAGGATTGCCAGATATTTCCAACCACTTCCGTAGTATAGATCAGATAATCTACGGCAATAAAATTATAACGTGTTGAAAATTCATCCCAAAAAAACCATTCTGATACGGCATTAAAAAGCAGCAAAAAGATAATAATCAGAAAATAACCGTAGAGTAAAAACCGTTGCCAGCGTTTGCGAAAAATCTTATCAGGCATGAGCCAGATATAAATAACCAACGGAATAATAAAATAAGATGCCATTATAAGGTCGTAAAACAAACCTATTACAAATACACCTATAATATTGCCCACACTCCAATCAAAAGAACTTCCGGATTTGATTAATAATGCGATGCGTGTAAGGAAAGATATTAATATAATTAAGATAGTTACTAAAAAAACTGGCCCAAAGCGATGATTGAGCACTGTTTTAATGCTTTTTTTAAAAGAACTCATTTAAGTGGGATTTTATTTTTTCTAACAATTTCAGGGGTGTTTTTTATAATAAAAAAACTCTAAATCTATATGAGATAGGCTTTTTAATAAGCTTTATTTAATCTAATTTATGTAATTCCAGTTTAATAAAGTCTGCCAGTTCTTTTACATAATCAGCACCGAAATTAAATTCAATTCCGGCTGTTTCATAAATTTCCCTAATGGTTTTTGTATAGCCTAATTTTAATGCCTCCAAATATTTTTGCAAGCCCAATTCCGGGTTTTCTTTATAGTTTTTCCATATGGCTATGGCCCCAAGTTGGGCAATTCCATATTCGATATAATAGAAAGGAACCTCAAAAATATGTAATTGCTTTTGCCATAAATTACCTAAAGCATCATCATGATCTGTCCAATCGGTAAAATTATTACCAAAGGGTTCAAAAATCTTTTTCCATGCTTCGGTGCGATCTTCAGTTGTATGTTCGGGATTTGTATAGATCCAATGCTGAAACTGATCTATTACAGCAACCCATGGCAAAGTTTTTAATACATCTTTCAACTGGTCACGTTTAGCCCGTTTCAGATCTTCTTCATTATCAAAAAACACATCCCATTTATCCATCGAAATCAATTCCATGCTCATGGATGCCAGTTCTGCAACTTCTGAGGGAAGATGTTTAAAATCATTTAGTTCTAAATTGGCAGTGATAAACGTATGTACAGCATGACCACCTTCATGCACCATCGTTGTTAAATCCCGAAAGGTATTGGCCGAGTTCATGAAAATGAAAGGAGCCCCGGTTTCTGCGAGAGGATAATTATAACCTCCTGGTGCTTTTCCTTTGCGGCTATCCACATCAAAAAAACCATTAGCTTTCATGATTTCTAAACGCTGACCAATATATGAGTCTAAGCCTTGAAAACATTTAATGGATTTATCAATCAATTCCTGTCCGTTTTGAAAAGGTTTTAAAGCAGGTTTCCCGGAAATATCTACCTCCATATCCCAGGGTTTTAAGATTTCTAAGCCTAAAGCTTCTTTACGTTTTTCGGCTTGTTCCTGTAAAATGGGGACAATCTGGCGTTCAATGGCCTCATGAAATTTATAACAATCATGAGGTGTATAATCAAAACGCCCTAAAGCCTGAAACATATAATCACGGAAATTTTCAAACCCGGCGTTTAAAGCCACCTGATGACGGAGCTTTAATAAACTATTAAATAGCTCATCCAATTGTTGTTTATCCTGCAACCTGCGTTCTGTTATAGCTTCCCAGGCTTGCTGACGAATATTTCTGTTTAGATCTTTTAAGAAAACAGAAGCTTGCTCAAGGGTGTATTCCTGTCCGTTTATGGTAACCGACATGGCACCTGTGATAGCCTGATATTGCTGCTGCTCAACTTGTATTTGGGTTTGTAATGGGATATTTTCTTCGCGAAAAAGCTCCAATGCTTTTTTAATACCTCGAGTGTATACGAAATATTTATCCTTATCTAAATCATCTGCAAAAGGACTATTCACAAATTTTTTGTTTAGTTCATTGCTGAAGGGTGCAATTTTAGGCTCAATTTCGGTTGCGAAGAACTGAAAATCCTCTAATAATTTTTCATCTCTTGTATCGCAGGTCATGCGAATGTATCGCCATGCGAAGTCTTCTTCCAGTGCTGCTTCTAACTCACTTCTGTCTCGAAGCCATTTTTCAAGCTCTTCAGTAGAGCTTACCTCACGATTTAGTAATTCAATAAATATAGGTTCCAGAGCCTCCCAATTTATATCCAAATTTTGAGGAATATATGTTCGTTGTTTTTTTAATATCATTTGGATGATTTTATGGCTACGAAGTTATTAAAATTCAAATTGTTTTCTTGTTTGAAACTTATTTCAGAGCCTTTTAATATAAGCTTTTTAAGAAATTTTATTTTTTAGTAGAACATTTTTAGTAACGATTTTAATACTTATAATGAAAGATAAGATTATTGATAAAAAGCAAGATTTTTTATCTCACATTTGTCGATTGATAAATAAAAAGTGAATGAAAAAACTATTACCAATCATCATTATACTTTTAGGGTTTAATAGCCTGTTTGCACAGACAAAAAATCCTGTTAAAGGCAAGTCAAAAAAAATTGTTAAACAAAAAGCAATTATTAAAAAATATGATAGTAACCAGCAATTTCTATTGTATGCCGGGGCTAATATTCCGCTAAGTACGTATGCTAATTTTCCCGGGCATGCTCAAATAGGTCCTTTAGCAGGAGTTGGTTTTGATAACTATTTTAAATATGACCATTGGGGAATTGGAATGGACTTGCGCTATTTAAATAATAAAATAAAAAAATCGGACATAGATCAAACAGAAGCATTTGATGAAAAACTAGTTGGGCCTAAACATGCCTTTATTACTACCCATTTTAATAATAAACTCTCATTTCAGAATATTGCCTTAACCGTAGGGCCCACTTTTAGAACTGGTAAAAATAAATTTGAATTTGAGGCCTATGCCAAATTTGGTGTATTGTTTGAATCGTTCCCCAATTATTTAACAGATGGATTCGATGAAGTTCCCCGGGCATTTACTGTTTCTTATACCAATAATGTTAAAGATAAATCGACTACAGGTGTAGCCATTTTAGGAACCCGCTTTAATTATAAGATAACTAAACCCCTTTCTTTGTTTTTACAAACCGATTACTTAAGCGGTTTAGGAAGTAGTAAGGATTCTAAATTTAATTTTTATGAAGAACTGAGAGCCAATAGTACCTCGCCTTATACTGCGAGTGGAATTAAAGGGCATTTCGATCAAATTAATAAAAACTCTTCTACTGCCGTAAAAACCTTTAATGTTGGTGTGGGTATTAAATTACTGATAGGGCAACCTAAAGTTATAGTACCAGAACAACCTAAATTTATGTTGATTGGTAAAACAGTTACTAAAGGCACTGAAGCAGCAGCAGCAAACGTAAAAACTACACTTACCAATGTAAATAAAGACAAAATTAAAACGGAGGAGTCTGACAAAAATGGTGATTTTTCATACAAACTGGAACCTAATACAGATTATACAATCGTTGGTATGAAGGATGGATTTCCGTCTAACATGGTAAAGGTTTCTACTAAAGGGTTAAGCAAAAGCAAAACATTTAATGTGCAATTAGAGTTAAGCATTAAATCATTAAAAGTAGGAAGTGTTATGGAGTTGAAAAATATCTATTACGATTTAAACAAAGCAGATATTCGCCCTGACGCAGCTTTAGTATTAGATAATTTAATCCGCGTATTAAAAGAAAACCCTACCATAAAAATCGAATTATCCTCACATACCGATTCAAGATCAAGTGATGATTATAATTTGGAACTCTCACAACGCAGGGCAGACACGGCTGTTAAATATTTGATCTCTCAGGGTATTGATGAAAAACGATTAATTGCAAAAGGATACGGAGAAAGCAAGTTAATTAACAAATGTGCCAACGGGATTGATTGTACTGAAGAAGAACATCAGCAAAATAGACGTACTGAAATTAAAATTTTAAGTAAATAACAATTAAACCCTCCAGGATTTCAAAGTTTTGGAGGTTTAAATTCAGAAGTTCATATAAACAACCTACTTTCGTAAGTAAACATCCAATAAAAAGAAAGTGGCAAAAACAACGGATGCAATGCCATTGGTTGTAAAAAAGGCTCTATCAACGCGACTTAAATCGTCTGGTTTTACTAATTGATGCTGGTAGACTAACAAGATAATGAAGAATAAAATTCCGGCAATGTAAAACCAGCTAAGGGGTGTAAAAAATAATGGTAAGCTCACAAAAAGCACCGTTAAAACATGTAAAAAACTGGAAACACGTAATGCTTTCTTTTTCCCAAGCCAAGCTGGTATCGAGTTTAATTTGTTTTGCTTGTCAAATTCTTCATCCTGTAAAGCGTAAATAATATCAAAGCCACTAACCCAGCATAAAACTGCTAAAGAAAAGAAGATGGGGAGTAAGGCAAATTCTCCAGCTATAGCTAAGTAAGCGCCAATAGGAGCAAGTGCTAAACCTAATCCTAATACTAAATGGCAAAGTGGCGTGAAACGTTTAGTATAACTATAGCCTAAAACCACGGCCAGAGCAATAGGAGATAGATATAAACACAAGCGATTTATAAAGAGTGTTGTCACGATAAACAACAAACAATTAGTTATAGTAAATAAGAGAGCCTCGTTTGCTGAAATCCGGCCTGTGGGCATATCACGAACTAAAGTTCTTGGATTTTGCGCATCGATATTTCGATCTAAATAACGGTTAAATGCCATGGCTGCATTACGTGCAAAAACCATACATAATATCATTAAGACTAATTTCAGCCAACTAAATTCATGGTTTGTTGTGGTAATCGCTAAAAAGAAACCGATGAACGCGAAAGGCATTGCAAAAATAGTATGAGCAAATAAGACAAGTGAAAAGTATTTCTTCATTTTAAAAAAGATAGTAAAGTTTAATCGGGAGAAGAGATAACAAATTTCTTGTTGAGATCATGTATAAATCCCAGGATCTCATCCCGGCCATCCTGAGTTTCTGCTGATGTGATGAAATGCTGAGGAACTTCTTCAAAAATTTCTAAAAGAGACTTTCTAAATTTGGCTACATTCTGATCAGATTTCATTCGGGATTGTTTATCTGCTTTGGTAAATACAAGCAAAAAAGGCAGCCCGTTTTCACCAAGCCATGAACAAAACTCAATATCAATTTTCTGTGGTTCTAAACGACTGTCAATTAAAACAAAAACGCATTGCAGGTTTTCACGATTACGCAGATAATAACGGATAAATTTTTCCCAGTCGTGCCGGTTACTGCGTGATGTTTTAGCATAACCATAGCCGGGTAAATCAACCAGTTGCCAGTTTTCGTTAATTAAAAAATGGTTAATTAGCTGGGTTTTACCCGGAGTTTGAGATGTTTTTGCCAATCCCTTTTTCTGAACCAGCATATTGATCAGGGATGATTTACCTACATTTGAACGGCCAATAAAGGCATATTCAGGCAGTACTGGTGGAGGCAATTTATCAGTCCGGGTATTACTGCATTGAAATTCTGCGCTTTTGATGATCATTGGCGCAAAGTTAGAATATTGATTGGAATGTTTTTAAAAAAGTCCGAAAGTCAGAAAAGTCTGGCAGTTGACAGTTAGTAGTTGGCAATTACTAGTTGGCAAAAATTACATGTAATGTACGAATTTCACATTTTACATCTCAATATGCAATACGCAAATCTCAATACTCATATCTCAATAAATATTTATAACGTTATATTTGTGATCATAAACCAGAAATAGCGAATGCCCGTACGAGGAAACCAATTTAAAAGTTCAAACTCTTTCCGCGAAGAGCCTAAATATAAAAGCACACCTAAAGAACGAACTCCAAGAGAAAAAACGGAGATCTTTCCAAAATTCACATTTAATGATGGTCGTCCGGTTAAAATTATTGGCTTATTCTTTCTAATTGTATCACTTTATTTTTTAGTTGCATTTACATCTTACCTATTTACTTGGCAGGATGATCAAAGCTATGTCATGGACTCTAACGGAGGTTGGAGTAATCTTTGGAAAACTCAGAAAGAGCTTATGGAGGCGGGTTTAAAACAACCTGTTGTTGAAAATTGGCTGGGCAAATTTGGCGCATTATTATCTCATCAGTTTATATACGAATGGTTTGGCGTAGCTTCCTTTATTTTCATTGGTATCTTTTTTATTATTGGTTATCGTATGTTATTTAAAGTCCGGGTTTTATCCGTTACAAAAACTTTAGGCTACTCTTTTTTCCTACTCATATTTACTTCTATAACCTTAGCATTTTTTCATGGCTTTATTTCTGATTATCCCCACTTTTTAGAAGGGGAGTTTGGCTTTTGGACAAACAGGTTATTGCAGGTTCAAATTGGAAACGCTGGTATCGCGGGCCTATTGGCTTTCGCCGGACTAACAGTGCTTATCATTGCCTACAATATAGATTTTAAAATGCCTCAACGGAAGAAAGATTCTGACTATATACCACTCGAAACTTCTGAAGATAAGGATATTGAATTAGAAGATGAAATTACCTACGAACCTGTGGAATTTGATTTAAATCGTACAAAAGCAGATGATAGAAGTAAGATTAAGCAGAATTTAACAGCAACCGATCATGAGCCGGTAGTTTTACTTCCATCCCGCAATATTACCTTAGAAACCGCCGAAATGGTTGCTAATGAAATTAAATCAGATCCGGGTTTTACCATTGAAAAATCTGAAGAGGAAAAGAAAGCATCCCAATTAGTTGAAGAGTTTGGAATGTATGATCCAACATTAGATTTGTCACATTACCAACGCCCGCCCTTAGACCTGCTTGAAAACTACGGCTCGAATAAAATTTCAGTTAATGCAGATGAACTGGAAGCTAATAAGAATAAGATTGTAGAAACGCTCAATCATTATAATATTGAGATCGATAAAATTAAAGCAACCATTGGTCCAACGGTAACCTTATATGAAATTATTCCTGCTCCGGGTGTGCGGATATCAAAAATAAAAAACCTGGAAGATGATATTGCACTAAGCTTAGCAGCTTTAGGTATACGTATTATTGCACCCATGCCAGGTAAGGGGACTATTGGTATTGAAGTACCTAACCAGCATCCAGAAATGGTTTCTATGCGTTCTGTTTTGGCAAGTGAGAAATTCCAAAATACAACCATGGACTTGCCTATCGCTCTGGGTAAAACCATTTCTAATGAAGTTTATATCGCCGATCTTTCTAAAATGCCACACTTATTGGTGGCCGGTGCTACCGGACAGGGTAAATCCGTTGGTATAAATGCTATTTTGGTATCTCTTCTTTATAAAATGCATCCTTCACAATTGAAGTTTGTGTTGGTAGATCCTAAAAAAGTAGAATTAACATTATTCAGAAAAATTGAACGACATTTTCTAGCCAAATTACCTGGTGAAGAAGATGCTATTATTACCGATACTAAGAAAGTAATTGCCACGCTTAACTCTTTGTGTATAGAAATGGATCAGCGTTATGATCTTTTAAAGAATGGCCAGGTTAGAAACCTGAAAGAATACAATCAAAAATTTGTAAACAGGAAACTGAATCCCAATGATGGGCATCGTTTTCTTCCCTTTATTGTATTGATAATAGATGAATTTGCAGATTTAATGATGACTGCAGGGAAAGAAGTAGAAACCCCGATAGCACGTATTGCACAATTAGCTCGTGCAGTAGGAATTCATTTAGTTATTGCTACTCAAAGGCCATCGGTAAATATTATTACAGGTACAATTAAGGCCAATTTCCCGGCAAGGCTAGCCTTTAGGGTTTTATCGAAAATAGATTCCCGTACAATTTTAGATAGTGGGGGTGCTGATCAGCTAATAGGAAGAGGAGATATGCTTTTATCAACCGGAAGTGATTTGATCAGGATACAATGTGCATTTGTAGATACCCCAGAGGTAGAACGTATCTCTGAATTTATTGGCTCTCAAAGAGGATATGCATCAGCTTTTATGCTGCCGGAATATATTGATGAGAACTCTGAATCATCCATGAAAGAATTTGATCCGGATGACCGTGATCAATTTTTTGAAGAGGCTGCAAAATTAATAGTGACGCATCAGCAAGGTTCTACATCACTTATTCAGCGTAAATTAAAATTAGGATATAATCGTGCAGGCCGGATAATAGATCAATTAGAGGCTGCACATATTGTTGGTCCTTTTGAAGGAAGCAAAGCCCGCGAAGTTTTAATACCCGACCTATACTCTTTGGAACAATTCTTGAGTACTTTAGGCAAAAAAGATTAGAAATTAGAAAGATGAAAAAAATTTTGAGTTGTGTTTTTATTGTATTAGGATCAGCCATTAGTTTAATGGCACAAACAGATGTAAGAGCAAATACAATATTAGCCGATGTAAGTAAAAAGTATCGTACTTATGATATCATAAAAACAGATTTTAGTTACACACTTGAAAACCCGCAAGCCAAAGTAAAAGAAACCTACTTGGGTACATTATATGTTCGTTCTAAAGTAAATAAGTATAAAATTATTTTAAAAGGTCAGGAATTAATTAGTGATGGGAAGAATCAATGGACTTATTTAAAAGCAGATAAAGAAGTTCAATTAAATCAGGTAGATAATAGTTCTGATGCATTAAACCCTGCAAAATTATTCACCATCTATGAAAAAGGATTTAAATCTTTGTACACCGGAGATGCAAAAGTGAATGGTAGAGTTTACCAAAATATAGATCTAAGCCCAACAGATAGTAAGCGTTCATTTTTTAAAATTCGTTTGCAGATTGATAAACTAAATAAGCAGATTGCAAATGCAGTAATTTTCGATAAAAATGGTAATAAGTATACGTATACCATTAAAACCTTTACTCCTAATGTAAAAATGCCAGAGTCAACATTTGCCTTTGATACTAAAACACACCCCGGAGTTGAACTTGTTGATTTGAGATAAAACCTAATTATATATCATAAAGGGTTCGTACGTTAAACCGTATTGAACCCTTTTTTTATTATTTTTGAATTAAATGACTCTTTCTTTTACACAGCATACGCTTGAAAAACTGGAATTAATGCTTAAATCTTTAAGTTATAAAGTTCGCTATGAAAAAGGGACCTTTAAAACGGGGGCCTGTAAGTTTGAGAGCACTAACATAATTGTAGTCAATAAATATTCTAATCTTGAAAATAAGATCATGGCATTAGCCGGGATTATCCAAAATTTGGACACAGATGATTCATTATTGGATGAAAAACAAAAAGCCTTTTTTTATACCTTGAAACAAACCAAATTAAAACTTTGAAGATCGCATTTTTAGGTACGGGAACATCACAGGGAGTGCCAGTTATTGCTTGCGATTGCGAGGTATGCTCTTCAATAGATACCCGTGATAAACGTTTGCGGGTTTCCGTTTTGATTGAAGAAGCGGGAAAAGCAATTGTGATCGATTCCGGCCCTGATTTTAGATATCAAATGTTAAGGGCAGGAGTAAAGCATCTGGATGCTATCGTATTTACTCATGAACATAAAGATCATGTAGCTGGTTTGGATGATGTACGGGCTTTTAATTATAAACAACAAACTGAAATTGATATATATGCTCATCAACGGGTGCAAGAAGCATTAAAACGTGAGTTTTCCTATATTTTTTCATCTAATAAATATCCGGGTGTGCCTTTAATTAAAATGCATGAAATAATTAATCAGGCATTTAAAGTAGCTGATATAGGTTTTTTACCTATAGAAGTTATGCATTTCAAATTGCCTGTTTTTGGATTTCGTATTGGCGACTTTACCTATATTACAGATGCTAAAATAGTATCTAAAGAAGAAAAATCGAAAATTAAAGGCTCTAAAATTTTAGTTATTAATGCACTTCAAAAAGAAAATCATATTTCACATTTTACCTTAGATGAGGCCATTGCATTTGCCCAAGAAATAGGCGCCGAGAAAACTTATTTGACACATTTAAGTCACCGAATGGGAACTCATTCTGACACTTCTAAACTTTTACCACCGGGAATAGAGTTAGCTTTTGATGGGTTGGAACTAACTCTTTAAAGTGCCCGGGAGCAGATTCGAACTGCCACGTCCTTTCGAACGCCACCCCCTCAAAGTGGTGCGTCTGCCAATTTCGCCACCCGGGCTTTAAATAAGATGCAAATATAAAATCTTAACCCGGAAATAAGCGTTACTCAAGGTAAATTCCCAAGTTATTTTGCGTTTAGCTTTTTATCTGATAAATTTAAGCTTGGTACAGTATATGATAGATAAGATGTTATGAAAAAGAAAACAGTTAGTTTGTTTTTAATAGTATCATTTGCGTTTTCTACTTTGGCACAGAATAAAGATGCCATACTAGGTAAATGGTTAAATGCCAGCGGAGAGGGCCAAATATTGATTTACAAAAAAGGTGAGCATTATTTTGGTAAATTGATTTGGCTGAAAAAACCGGACGATGAAAAAGGTAATGTGAAGCTGGATAATAAAAACCCTAATTCATCTTTTAAAAGTAGGCCATTATTGGGCTTAGAACTATTAAAGGACTTTACTTATGAAGGTGATGGTATTTGGGAAGACGGTTCCATATATGATCCTAAAACTGGTAAGACCTATAGCTGTAAAATGAGTATGATTAGCAGTGATAAACTGGATATAAGAGGATATGTGGGTATTTCGCTATTAGGAAGAACAGAAACATGGACAAGAGTACGCGAATGAGAAGCATACTTTTAATATTATTTCCTCTTCTTCTTTTCAAGTCCGGTTCATCCCAAACTCTAATTCCACTTCAATCCGGTAAAACTACCAGCATACGCGGCTTATCTGTAGTAAACAATTCCGTTGCATGGATAAGCGGTAGCAATGGCTGGATTGCGCATACTCGTGATGCGGGTAAAACCTGGGCTTGGAAACAATTAGAAGGATATGAGAAGCTCGATTTTAGAGATATTGAAGCCTTTTCTGCTAAAAAAGCACTAACTGTAAGTGCAGGTTCACCGGCTGTAATTCTGCTTACTACCAATGGCGGGATCAATTGGAAGGAAGTTTATCGTAATAATTCTCCCGATATTTTTTTAGATGGGATGGATTTTTGGAGTAATAAACAGGGAATAATTTATGGCGATCCAATAAACGGTAAAATGCAATTGCTTAAAACCAAAGATGGTGGCAATACTTGGGAAAATATCAGTGATAATTTGAATATTAAATTAACAGAAGGAGAAGCCAGTTTTGCTGCAAGTGGCACTGCAATACGATGCCGCCCCGGTGGTAAAATATGGATTGCTACAGGTGGAACCCAATCACGAATTTTTTATTCGGATGATTTTGCAAAAACCTGGCAAGCATTTCCATGTCCTATTATCCAGGGACAAAATTCTACCGGCCCTTTTTCTTTAGCCTTTAGTACCAATCAAAATGGTATTGTTGTCGGCGGCGATTATTTAAAAGATACCTTACGGAATAATAATTTATTATTCACTAATGATGGTGGTAAAACCTGGCTTAAACCAACAAACACAACATTCGGTTACCGGTCTGCAGTAGAATATATTTCCGAAAAAATAGTCATCGCAACCGGAACTTCTGGAACCGATACTTCACAAGATGGTGGTTTAACTTGGCAAAATTTCTCTAAAACTGGATTTAATTCTGTCAGGAAGGCGAAAAAAGGCAACTGGGTATTGCTCACAGGTAATAAAGGGCAAATTTCTGCTTTAAATCTATATTAATTATTTTCTTCAAATACAGTTCAATTAAGGCTTTTAGCTTTTAACATTAACTGTTAACTTGCTCCCATGAATTTGGAATTCAATAAAAACGAAGATATTAATAAGCAGTTGTTGTATGATGTTAAAACCCGCTTAAAAAAGATTTATGCAGGTGGTGGCGAAAAAGCAGCAGCTAAACAAAAAGAAAAAGGAAAACTTTTAGCCCGCGAACGGGTGGCTTACCTTCTTGATAAAGATACTCCCTGGTTAGAAATAGGTGCTTTTGTTGCCGAAGATATGTACAAAGAAGTTGGCGGTTGCCCTTCGGCAGGCGTAGTTACAGGTATTGGTTACGTATCTGGCAGGCAATGTATGATTGTGGCAAATGATGCAACTGTTAAAGCAGGCGCATGGTTTCCTATGACAGCCAAGAAAAATCTGCGTGCCCAGGAAATCGCTATGGAAAACCGTTTGCCTGTTATTTACCTGGTAGATTCTGCCGGTGTGTTTTTACCCATGCAGGACGAAATTTTTCCGGATAAAGAACATTTCGGACGAATTTTCCGAAATAATGCCCTTATGAGCAGCAGCGGTATTGTACAAATTTCTGCCATTATGGGTTCATGCGTAGCTGGTGGAGCATATTTGCCAATTATGAGCGATGAAGCCATGATTGTAGATGGTACAGGTTCTGTTTTCCTTGCGGGAAGTTATCTGGTAAAATCGGCCATAGGAGAAGATATTGATAACGAAACCTTAGGAGGGGCTACTACACATTGCGAAATATCAGGAGTAACAGATTATAAACATCCAAACGATCAGGCTTGCCTGGATTCCATTCGAAACATAATGAGCATGATCGGTGCTCCTAAAAATGCAGGATTTGATCGTATAAAACCAATTAAACCTAAAAAAGAGGAACAGGAGATCTACGGTTTATTACCAGAAAATCGCGAAAAACCCTATGATATGTTGGATATTATTCATCGACTGGTGGATAATTCTGAATTTGAAGAATACAAAAAACTCTATGGGCAAAGTATCATTTGCGGCTTAGGTCGTATTGATGGTTGGGCTGTAGGCATTGTGGCTAATCAACGTAAGGTCGTTAAAAGTAAAAAAGGCGAAATGCAGTTTGGCGGAGTGATTTATTCTGATTCTGCCGATAAATCAACCCGTTTTATCATGAACTGTAATCAAAAGAAAATTCCCTTGGTTTTTTTGCAGGATGTAACAGGCTTCATGGTAGGTAGCCGTTCTGAACAGGGTGGAATTATTAAAGAC
Organism: Sphingobacteriales bacterium; assembly: GCA_025353765.1. Taxonomy (GTDB): domain Bacteria; phylum Bacteroidota; class Bacteroidia; order Sphingobacteriales; family Sphingobacteriaceae; genus Daejeonella. The sequence goes on along the minus strand of JANXOD010000023.1, from coordinate 31,707 downwards.
GGAGCTAAAATGGTGAACGCCGTTTCAAATTCCGTTGTTCCAAAATTTACCATTGTGATTGGTAATTCTTATGGAGCAGGTAATTATGCTATGTGCGGTAAAGCATATGATCCGCGTTTAATTTATGCTTGGCCATCAGCCAAAATAGCAGTTATGGGCGGTTCACAAGCTGCAAAAGTGCTATTGCAAATACAAGAAGCATCTCTTAAAGCAAAAGGAGAAACCATCACCAAAGAAAAAGAAGACGAATTATTAAAGGAGATCACAGATCGTTATAATAGTCAAACCACTCCATATTATGCTGCATCCCGGCTTTGGGTCGATGGTATTATCGATCCGCTGGAAACCCGTAAAGTTATTTCTATGGGAATTGAAGCCGCCAACCAATCGCCAATTGAAAAACAATTTAATGTTGGAATATTACAGACATAATAAGATGTAATTCCTGTTGGCACTGGCAAAACTAGCGATGGCGGAGGCAAAACTCCCGTTGGCGCCGACAAAACTAGCGATGGCGGAGGTAAAATTCCTGTTGGCGCTGACAAAACTAGCGATGGCGGAGGCAAAACTCCCGTTGGCACTGATAAAGCTAGCGATGGCGGAGGTAAAACTCCCGTTGGCACTGATAAAGCTGGCGATGGCGGAGGCAAAATTCCCTTTGGCGGCTATGATACCACCACGTCACCTTGAGGAAGAATGACGAAAGGGCACAAGCCTAACAACCCGAGCCTGTCCTCCGCTGGCGGAGGTGGATTGTGAAGCGAAGCGGAACAAGACGGAGGTGGTAAAGCATCTAGACAATATAAAAGTACATTCCACCAGCAAATTATTACATTAAAGCTATATAGCCATACCTGTTTAAATAGTAATTTTGCACCACAATTCAACAACATGCCACAAGAAACTGAACACATTCAATGCCTTATCATAGGTTCCGGTCCTGCCGGATATACCGCTGCTATTTATGCTGCCCGTGCTGATTTGAAACCCGTTTTATATACCGGAATTGTTCCGGGCGGACAATTAACCCAAACTACCGATGTAGAAAATTTTCCTGGCTATCCCAAAGGAATTATGGGACCGGAAATGATGGAAGATTTCAGAAAACAAGCCGAGCGTTTTGATACAGATATTCGTTTTGGTTATGTTACTTCAGTAGATTTTTCAAGCATGCCACATAAAGTAGTTATTGACGAAATTAAAACAGTAACTGCCGATACAGTAATTATAGCTACCGGGGCATCTGCTAAATGGTTAGGCTTAGATAGCGAGCAAAAATACAATGGCTTTGGCGTTTCTGCCTGTGCCGTTTGCGATGGGTTCTTTTTCAAAGGCCAGGATGTAGCCATTGTAGGAGCAGGCGATACGGCTGCAGAAGAAGCGACTTACTTGGCAAAGCTTTGCAAAAAGGTCCACATGCTTGTTCGTCGGGATGAATTTCGTGCCTCTAAAGCCATGCAACACCGCGTATTAAATACGCCAAATATTCAAATTCATTACCATTCCGAAACAAAAGAAATTTTGGGTGATGGAAAGGTGGTAACCGGAATACGGGTTCTAAATAATAAGACCAAAGAAGAAAAAACAATTGATGTAACAGGTTTTTTTGTAGCCATTGGCCATCATCCAAACACAGAACTATTTAAAAATTGGTTAACCATGGATGAAACCGGATACTTAATCACTCAGCCAAATAGTACTAAAACTAATATTGAAGGTGTTTTTGCCTGCGGCGATGCACAGGACAAACTATGGCGCCAGGCTGTAACTGCAGCCGGAACGGGTTGTATCGCGGCACTGGAAGCAGAACGTTATTTGGCGGCTAAGGAGCATGAAATACATTAATGAAAGAAAAAATAAATTTATTATTAGGTGATGTAATTTTATTGATAATAAAAGAAAGAATATATAGTTTATAGTATCTTTGACTTTTATTTAACCTTAAAATTTATCATCATGAAAAAACTATTTGCCCCCCCATTAATTATTATAATGTTATTTTCAATCACATCTCTTACTCTTTCTTGTAAGAAAAAATCTATAAATCTATCAGCAGTATTAAAAACGCCAAATATTGGTGACTTTACTATTCCGACACATATTGTAAACGATGGTTCGTTTGATTTATCCTCACCAACAAGTGATAGTAAAGGTGCTTTTAGTTATATCAGTAGTAATGTAGCGGTCGCTACAATTAGTGGTACTAAAGTAAACATTCTTGCAGTTGGTACTACAACTATTACAGCAACTCAAGCTGCTGATGGTAATTTTTCATCAGGGTCTAAAACTGCTGCTTTAAATGTTACTGCTATACCGCCCGGCTTAGTAGCTCCATCAATTACTGGTTTTACAGTTGCTCCTGTAACTAAAACAGTTGGTACTAAATTCAATTTAGTAGCTCCTACGAGTAACAGTGCTGGTTCCTTTGCTTACCTTAGTAGTGATCAATCAGTAGCTACTATTACAGGTACACAAGTAACCATTACAGGAGTTGGTACAACAACCATCACAGCACTTCAAGCTGCTAATGGCAATTACACGGCTGGATCTGTAACTGCTGATTTAGTAATTGCAATTGGAACTCCAACAATTACCAATTTTACGATAGCAGCGCATAAATATGGAGATGTACCGTTTACTTTATCAGATCCTTCAAGCAATAGTAATGGTGCTTTTACTTATACAAGTAGTGATCCAACAGTAGCTAGTATTAGTGCTACTAATAAAGTAACTATTTTAAAAGTTGGTACTTCAACTATTAAAGCCACTCAGGCTGCTACAGCTAATTTTACCACGGGATTTGTAACTGCTAATTTAGTAATCACAGTGGGAACCCCAACCATTACTAATTTTATAGTAGCATCACATAATTTAGGAGATGCATCATTTTTTTTATCAGATCCACAGAGCAATAGTTCTGGTCCTTTTACATTTACAAGTAGCAATTCTGCTGTTGCTAGTGTTACTGGTTATACAGTAACCATTAAAGGGCTTGGTACCACAACCATTAAAGCAACTCAAGGTGCTACAGGTAGTTTTACTACAGGATCTATATCTGCTAATTTAATCATTAAAATTGTTGAAGGCACAGCTTATGCAGGAGGTACTGTTTTTTATGTAGATAATACGGGAACACATGGCCTAATAGCTGCCCCTGTGGATGCTCCTAATATAGGTGAAGTAAAATGGGCTTCCATAAACTTTCCAACTGGTGCGGTAAGTCTTACAGATGGTTCCTTCAATACAAATAAACTAGTGGCTTTATATGGACAGGCTGCTTATGCTGCAAGTACTTGCAAATACTATACTGGAGGAGGTTTTACAGATTGGTTTCTGCCATCAAAGAATCAGTTAGAAACATTGTTCAGTAAACAGAATTTAATCGGAGGATTACCTCCTAATTTATTTTATTGGAGTTCTACAGAAGATAGCAATGACTATAATAGCGCATGGATTCTTGGATCTAACAATGGTTCTTTATCATATACGGTTCCTAAGACTGGCACAGCGAAGGCCCGCCCTATTAGGGCTTTCTAATATATTTCTGTTTAATTGGAAATGCATACAATTATTATAAAAACCGGCCCATCAGCCGGTTTTTTTATTTTGTAGAGCATTTGTAATCAAAATATAAAATTCCAATTTCATAAAGCATTAGTCAACCCTATATAACAACTCGTTATTTTCTTTAGATTTGAAATATCGAATTCGTATATATGAAACAACTTTTTTTTGTTGCGGCTTTCTTTCTATTAAGCTCTATAAGCATCGCCCAAACTAGTGACCCTAATCTGGGCATTATACCTGCACCTTTATCAGTTAAAATTACCAATGGCCAATTTGTTTTAAGCGGAGAAACGGCTATTTTATTTGAAACAGCAGATGATTATGGCATAGCAAAACTATTTCATGATTTTTTGAAGGAGAACTATTACCTGGATCTCCCTCTGGCTAAAAACTTTATTAAAGCTCCGGAAAGTATTATTCATTTTTCCTCATCCGCTTATAACGGCAATAATACAGAAGGTTATTCATTAAATATTAATTCCAAACAAATAGATGTATCGGGCAAAGGCCCGGGCCTATTTTATGCGCTGCAAACCTTAATGCAGTTATTACCCATAGAAAAAGCTGCAACATATAAAATCACATGTGCAGAAATAACCGATGAGCCCCGTTACAAGTATCGTGGTATGCATCTGGATGTTGGCCGGCACCTATTTCCGGTTTCATTCATCAAAAAGTATATAGATCTTTTAGCTCAGTATAAATTAAACACATTCCATTGGCATTTAACAGAAGACCAGGGCTGGCGAATTGAAATTAAAAAGTATCCGAAACTTACTCAAATAGGCGGCTACCGCAATCAAACCTTAGTAGGTAATTATCATGATCGTTTTCCGCAATGGTTTGATGGAACACGATATGGCGGTTTTTATACTCAGGATGAAATTAAAGAAGTGGTGGCTTATGCTAGTTCAAAGTTTATAAACATCATTCCGGAAATTGAAATGCCCGGTCATTCGCTGGCAGCTTTAGCAGCTTATCCCGAACTGGCTTGTGGTGATGACTTCGGTCAGTTCAAAGTATTGGAGAAATGGGGTATCAGTGAGGATGTATATTGTGCCGGTAAAGACAATACCTTTAATTTTTTAGAAGATGTATTAACAGAGGTTATGGCCTTGTTTCCGGGTAAATATATACACATCGGTGGTGATGAATCTCCTAAAAGCCGCTGGAAACTATGTAAATATTGTCAAAAACGTATAAAAGATAATCACCTGAAAGATGAACATGAATTGCAAAGCTATTTCATTCAGCGTATAGAGAAGTTTGTAAATTCAAAAGGTCGCCAGATTATTGGTTGGGATGAAATACTGGAAGGCGGATTAGCACCAAACGCAACAGTAATGAGTTGGAGAGGAACAGAAGGAGGCATAACGGCAGCAAAACAAAACCATGATGTAGTGATGACTCCCGGCGATATAGTTTATTTTGATCATCTTCAGGGCAAAGCAGATCAGGAACCTTTATCTATTGGCGGTAATACTACGTTGCAGGAAGTTTATTCTTATGATCCCACTCCCGCATCCTTAAACTTAGAACAGCAAAAAAGAATTATTGGTGTACAGGCTAACGTATGGACAGAGTATATGGCCACTCCTGCAAAGGTAGAATATATGATTTTGCCGCGTATATATGCTTTATCAGAAATTGCATGGACACAGCCAGACCGTAAAAATTATTTGAATTTCTCGGAAGAACGGGTAGCACAACATTTGGCAAAACTAGATCAAACCGGCACAGTTTATCGGGTTCCTACTGCGATTGGAGTAAAAGATACTACGTTGATGGGTTCGCAATTCCTGATCCCGGTTAAACCATCTGTTACAGGAGCTAAAATTTATTATACAATTGATGGATATACTCCCGGAGAAACAGATCTGGTGTATGAAAATCCCCTTCAAATCACTGTCCCAAATGATGAGAAACGTATATTAAAAACGATTGTAATTACACCACACGGCAAACAAAGTGCTGTAACAACAACTATTTTAAATAATTTGGCTCCTTTAGCATCAGTAAATACAGCAGCAACTCAAACAGGTTTAAACTATTATTTTGTGCCCGGTAATTTTGAACTTACTGCACAGATTGATACCTTAAAAGCTACTGAAAAAGGAATTACCTCTGCTTTGAACTTAAGTAAATTTAAAAATAAAGTGCGTGCTTACGGATTAATTTTTAATGGTTACCTAAATGCTTTGCAGGATGGGATTTATACATTTACTTCTTCATCTGATGATGGCTCGCAAGTACTGATAGACGGACAGATAATAGTAGATAATGATAGCAAACATGCATCTTTTGCATTAACTTCAGGAATTAATTTACTAAAAGGATATCATAAAATCCAGGTTCGTTATTTTCAGGGAGGTGGTAGTTCTGATTTGAAAGTGTATATGACAGAACCTGGCAAGGTTAAGTCTGAAATACCTGCTGATTTATTATTTCATTAATTAAGAGAACGATTTTGTATGAATACAATAAAGTTATTTTCCCTATTAACAGTAGTTCTGATAAGTTCATGCTCAAATGATGATAAAAAGCAGGGATATACTAACATTCCGTCTGTAAATAAACAAAAGTTAACAGAGCCCTTCCGTTTTCATAAAGCTATAGAGGTGAAGCCTGGCTTAACTTTGGATGTACTTAGTTGGGGAAGAGGTTCAGATTCTACAGGCGCTTATCTCATATTAAGATCAGATTCAACACATTTGAAATATAAATCTACATCAGGAGAATTAAATGGAAGAATTGTAGATGTATGGAATATGGATATGGATTCAGATGGAAATCCGGAGCTTTTTATCCAGGCTCAAGGCAAAGATTCTCATGTAAATATGTATGTATATGAATTTGGTGGTGATGGTAATTCACAACAAATCCACTTTCCGGATTTAAATGACTCCATGAAAAAAGGCTACAAAGGCAAAGATTCTATTTACGTAAAGGATGGAAAGCTGATGCGGGAGTTTCCAATATTTAATGATGCAGAGTCAGATAATAAATCAGCGGAAGGAAAGAGAATCATCGAATATCATTTAGGTAATAATAGCATCAGTGCCAAGGAAATAAAAGATACCTCTAAAAAGGACAAATAATAAACACTATTCTTCCTGATCCGTATTTTCGAATTGTTTATGCAGGCGTTCTAAATTCTCAATCATGTCTTCCAGTTTGGCTTCTTCTTTACGGATGTAATTTCGCATCAAAATAAAATAACTAAACAGCAACCAGGCTACTGTAAAAGTAATGCCCAGAATGGTTACCCAAAGTGATGCCAGAAAAGAAACCTCAATAAAATATAATACAAATCCCAGGCTAAAGAAAAGGGAGTATATGCGATATTTCCGGGTGTTAAAAATATAACGGTCGTGTTTGTATTTTTTGAGATAGTTGATGTATTCTTCGGGTTTATTAAGAAGCAAGGTGTTATCACTTATTTTACGATAATCTCTGATCAGAACAAAAATATAATACAGGCAACAAGCTATAAAAATAATCATCGCCAGGTGTGTAGTCCATAATTTGAACGGGTTATTAATCCAAACGTAGATTAGCCCAATAGTGGCCGCCACCATACCCAGCATTTCACGCAATAGCTTTGCAGCAAGACCTTGTTTAGTTTTGCGAACTTTTTTTAATACATCTTCGTGACTGACTTTCGGCAGTGCTACCTGGTCGTGCCAGATATTTTTCAGTGCTTCAAAATCTTTCATGCTGGTTATATAATTCAGTCAGTTTTTGTTTAATACGATGAATCTTCACTCTTAAATTCCCATCAGAAATACCCGAGATTTCAGCTATTTCCGGATATGGTACTTCATCTAATACCATCGTAATAATAATGCGTTCATTTTCTTCTAAATGCGAAATGCATTTATAGAGCTGATCTATTTGTTCATTTTTCTCAGATACTTCTTCGCTTTTAGTTTCAATAATCGTATCCGTTAATTCATCCTTGGCCTGTCGCTTTTCTACACGTAAATAAGATAAACAGGTATTTACGGCAATCCGATATATCCAGGTAGAAATTAAAGCCTGATTGCGAAATTTATCCAGGTTTTGCCAAACCTTCATAAAAGTTTCCTGCATCAAATCATTGGCAGATTCATCATCACCGGTATAGCCATAACACAAATGGTATATTTTCTTTGAGTTGGCCTGAAAAATTTCTTTGAAGAGTACTTCTTTATTCACCAGTATGGTTTACAGGTTTTAGATGATATTTGAAAACACTTGTTACACTATGAAGATGTAATATATGAGCTTTTATTTAACCAACTCACTTTTTTATCTGCATGAGCAATCAATTTATCAAATTCTGTTTGATAATCGAATTGCAGATCTTCGTGTAATTTGGGTATTAGTTTAATGATCTTATCCAGTTGGCGGGTTAAAATGCCTTGTAAAGGCTTGTGAGATGTCCGTGTATCTGCAAAGTTCAAAAAGTTAGTACAAAACCAAATGAGCAATTCTATTTCAACCTGTTTTGAGCCCGTATATTTTATGTTTTTTATGATTTGCCTCAGTATTTTTCTTAAACTTTTAGTGCTGTAATAATAATTTTTTTGCAATGCGCTAAACTCAATTTCTAAAAAAAATTTAACCTGTTCTGCATATTGAAGCGGATCATAAGCATCATAAAGGAGATAATTGAGTAATTCTTTATTCTCCTTTTTGTATTTAGCAAGCCGGATACATAAATCAACGAGATCTTTTTTCTCCAGCTTTGCTAATTCTTTTTTTTGTTGCAATAGAGTTGTAGTTTGCATTCCGCAGCTTCGTTTTGTAAAAATTTATAATCTGTTCTCCAAGGAAACTAATCTAATTATTGAATTTATTGTAGTTTTACCCACCTCAAACTTATCGCATGGCTAAAAGTAAACTAACTCTATATATTTTCATTGCACTAATACTCGGAATTGCGGTCGGATACCTTCTCAATTATAAATGGATTAATCAATATAATGAACAAATTATTAAGTCTGATACCCAGGCTAAAAATATTTCTGCTCAGCTTACTACCATTAGTGATACAACCAGCGCACAGTATCTGGCCTTAAAAGTACAACGTGACGATCAATTAAAGATCCGTAAAGAAAATGATACTATACGTGAAAAAGAGCTGGAGCCTTTAACCCTATTAAGTGATATCTTTCTTCGTTTAATAAAAATGATTGTAGCTCCCCTCGTTTTTACAACCCTGGTAGTTGGAGTTGCTAAAGTAGGGGATATTAAAGCTGTTGGACGGATTGGGGGAAAAACGATGCTTTGGTTTTTAAGTGCCAGCCTACTTTCACTAATATTAGGAATGATATTGGTCAATTTATTTAAACCGGGCGAAGCTATGAATTTACCTTTGCCGGATAGTCATCTAAGCACCGGTATACAAAAAACGGCATTAACCTTACGGGATTTTATAGCGCATGTATTCCCAAAAAGTTTTGCAGAAGCAATGGCTACAAATGAAATTTTGCAGATTGTCGTATTCTCCTTATTTTTTGGTGTTGCTACAGCAGCAATAGGAGAGAAAGGCCATATAGTCATAAAAGCGATGGATGCTTTTGCACATGTAATATTAAAGATCACTTCTTACGTGATGAATTTTGCTCCTTTTGCTGTTTTTGGTGCAATGACAGCAATTGTTGCTAAACAGGGATTAAGCATTTTATCAACCTATGCAATTTTTATTGGCGAATTTTATTCGGGTTTACTGGTACTTTGGCTGGTGCTTATTTTTATCGGTTTCTTAATCTTGAAAGGGAGGATTTTACGTTTAATAAGCAGCCTGAAAGAACCTATTTTGTTGGCATTTAGTACGGCAAGCAGTGAAGCAGCATATCCTAAAACTATGCTTCAATTAGAACGTTTTGGTTGCAAAAATAAAATTGTGAGTTTTGTGCTTCCATTAGGATATTCGTTCAATTTAGATGGATCAATGATGTATATGACGTTTGCATCCTTATTTATTGCTCAATCGTATGGCATTCATTTATCGTTTACCCAACAAATATCCATGTTGTTGGTTCTTATGCTTACCAGCAAAGGAATTGCCGGTGTTCCAAGAGCATCATTGGTTGTAATAGCCGGAACCATAGCTACATTTAATATTCCCGAAGCAGGTTTAGCTTTGCTTATCGGTATAGATCCATTATTAGATATGGGTCGTTCTGCTACAAATGTAGTGGGTAATAGTATTGCAACAGCCGTCGTAAGTAAATGGGAAGGTGAGCTAGAGGGAGAAATAAAGAATGAAGGGTAGAATGATTTTTTGTTCAAGATTAAAATACTTAATTCATCAATTAAAATAGAATTATGAGTCAAAGAGGTAAAAAAATATTTTTAATCATTTGTATTGTAACACCATTTCTTTTGTATTGCGTGTATTATTATAGCATTATGATTAAAAATGCGCCCTATAAATTTTCAGAATTCAAGTCAATTACGTTTAAATATGGTTTAGGAGATAGCCTAATTAATCAATACTATTCCAAAACAGGCAATTTCCAGTATGTTAATGAGCGTGATTCACTGATTAAAACAAATATTAAACTTAGTAAAGACGATTTATTGTACTTGCATCGTAAAGCGGCAGAACAAGGTTTCTGGAATTTCCCTGATGAACTTTCCGGTGCGGGAAACCCTAACCGCCATTTAAATTCTCCACATTATTATATCGAATTTAATTACCAGCATAAAAGTAAACATGTACTCTTTGATGCAGATTATAATGGCAATTTAAAATTGAGAGATGCTGCAGCACAAGTGGCTAAAGAAATAAGCACTGTACTTAGTGATGCACAAGACCGGGCGAAGAAATAATTAACACGGAGACGAATTCAATATATAGTTCAGAATAATTTCTGTAGCTCCCTGATGGCTCTTCACATATTTAGCCGCAATCTCACCGACAGAATTACATAATCTATCATCTTGAAACTTCTGCATTACTGCATTCAATTCTATATATTTTTGTACAGAAAATCCTCCTCCAAGTTTTAACAAATCAGTGGCCTCTTTAAATTTATGATAATTAGGGCCAAAAATTACAGGTATTCCAAATGCCGCCGCTTCTAACGTATTATGAATTCCTGTTCCAAAACCTCCACCAATGTATGCTATATGCCCGTATTTATAAAGTGAGGAAAGCATCCCGATATTGTCTATAATGAGTATTGTGTATTGCGTATTGAGTATTGCGTATTGAGATTGATTTTCCACTTCCAAACTTTCAGACTTTTCTTCTTTCGAACTTCCGGACTTCTCTTCCCGACTATATTCTGAATAACGAATCGATTTTCCATCCAATAATTTTTCTAAAGCAAGCAGTTTAGCTTCAGTAATTTCATGCGGTGCGATGATGAACTTCCAATCTTTGTACTCTTTTGTAAGTTCAGCAATAAGCTTTTCATCTTCAGGCCAGGTACTTCCGGCAATAAAAACTTTATCAGTTCTGCAAAAATTAGCTATTGGAGTAAGCTCTTTTGAATGTTGTGCATTTTGTGATACTCTATCAAACCGTGTATCTCTGCTAACTTTTACCTTTTTAATTCCCAAGGCATTTAGGAGAAGTTTGCTTTCTTCATTTTGAACAAAAAAGTAAGATACCCAGCCGAGCATTTGACGATGCAAAGTCCCATACCATTTAAAGAAAATTTGTTCTTTTCTAAAAATCCCGGAAATCACATAAAGCGGTACTTTTTGGTTATTCAGTTCATTAAAATAGTGATACCAGTATTCATATTTAGTGAAGACTGCCAGCTTAGGATTAATGAGACGAATAAATTCAGATGCATTTTTTGCAGTATCAACAGGCAGGTAAAAAACATGATCTGCCAATTCATAATTTTTTCTAATCTCATAGCCCGAAGGAGAAAAAAAAGTAATTAAGATATGAATTTCAGGTTCTTTTGATTTTAATTGCTCTAATACTGGTCTTCCCTGCTCAAATTCACCAAGCGATGCAAAATGAAACCAGGTATATTGTATGTTGGGATCCACCTCTTTTTCAATACCTTTAAGCAGATCTTTTCTCCCATCAATCCAAAGTGCAGCCTTCTTGTTTTTTAAAGCTGCCAGGCGAATTGCCAGAGTATAAAGTTGTATGCCAAAATTGTACAAAAAAAGCATTTTGAATATAATTCTTATCTTCGCCGAAGTTAATTAAATCTTTTAAAATAGAATTTCTCTCTGAATGAAACCTCGATGAGCGCTGTTCAGAAAAATGAAATAAATATGGCTCGAGAAGCTTCATTCCCATTTAAAAATAAATTATTCTAATGAAAATAGCTGTAGTTGGCACCGGGTACGTTGGTTTAGTAACCGGAACTTGCCTTGCTGAAACTGGTAATATGGTTACCTGTGTTGATATCAATGAAGAAAAAGTAAAAATGATGCTTAATGGCCAATTGCCCATTTATGAGCCTGGATTAGATCTATTATTTCATCGTAATATTGAACAGCGTAGGCTGAAATTTACCAGTAATTTGGAACAGGCTGTAAATGATGCAAAAATTATTTTTCTTGCTTTGCCTACTCCGCCTAATGGTGATGGAGCAGCTGATTTAAGCTATGTTTTAGGTGCGGCTAAGGATATTGCTAAAATCATAACAGATTATAAAGTGATAGTAACCAAATCTACCGTCCCGGTAGGTACAGCAGATAAGGTAAAAGAAGTATTCAGGCAACATTTGAATTTAGGTGTAACGGTTGACGTAGTTTCTAATCCCGAGTTTTTGCGTGAAGGTGTTGCCGTGGAGGATTTTATGAAACCAGACAGAGTGGTAGTTGGAACTTCAAGCGAACGGGCACAAAAATTAATGGCCGAATTATATGGGCCTTATGTTCGTCAGGGTAATCCGATTATTTTTATGGATGAACGGTCTTCGGAACTGACAAAATATGCAGCCAATTCTTTTCTGGCTACAAAAATTACCTTCATGAATGAAATCGCCAATTTATGCGAATTAGTTGGCGCTGATGTAGACGCTGTTCGCCGTGGAATTGGTTCTGATGAACGTATCGGCAAACGTTTCCTTTTTCCGGGTGTTGGTTATGGAGGAAGTTGTTTCCCAAAAGATGTACAGGCATTAGCCCAATCCGCCAAAGAAAACCAATATGATTTTAAAATACTAAATTCTGTAATGGAAGTGAATGAGATCCAAAAAAAGGTATTGGTTGAAAAAATGCGCAAATATTATAAAGGCGATTTAAAGGGAAAGAAATTCGCTTTATGGGGCCTGGCATTTAAACCCGAAACAGACGATATCCGCGAAGCGCCGGCATTATATATCATTGAAGAATTGCTGAAAGATGGTGCCATCGTTACCGCATTTGATCCGGAAGCGATGAATAATGTAAAGGCTTTGCTAGGAGATACAATCACTTTTGCAGCCAATCAATATGATGCGTTGCAGGATGCGGATGCATTGCTGATCGTTACAGAATGGTCCGTATTCAGAACGCCGGATTTTGATCAGATAGAAAAATTAATGAAGCAAAAAGTTATTTTCGATGGCCGTAATTTATATGATCTGCAAAAAATGATCGATTGCGGATATTATTATAATAGTATTGGCAGGAAAATAATAAGTCAATAATGGCACGAAAACGCATTTTAATTACCGGTGCAGCCGGATTTTTAGGTTCGCATTTGTGCGATCGCTTTATAAAAGAAGATTTTCAGGTGATTGGGATGGATAACCTGATTACGGGTGATCTTAGAAATATTGAGCATCTTTTTAAATTGGAAAACTTTGAATTTTACAATCATGATGTTTCGAAATTTGTGTATGTAGCTGGCAATCTGGATTATATTTTACATTTTGCCTCACCTGCAAGTCCGATAGATTATTTAAAGATTCCCATCCAAACCTTAAAAGTGGGATCATTAGGTATTCATAACCTGCTTGGTTTAGCCCGTTCTAAAAAATCTCGTTTACTTATTGCTTCCACTTCCGAAGTTTATGGCGATCCAACCGTTAATCCGCAGCCCGAAGAATATTGGGGAAATGTAAATCCGGTTGGCCCGCGTGGAGTATATGACGAAGCGAAACGTTTTCAGGAAGCTATAACAATGGCTTATCATACTTTTCACGGATTAGAAACTAGAATTGTACGAATTTTTAACACCTATGGTCCGCGAATGCGTTTGAATGATGGCCGTGTTTTACCAGCTTTTATTGGTCAGGCATTACGTGGAGAAGATCTCACTATTTTTGGCGATGGTTCACAAACACGTTCTTTTTGTTATGTAGATGATCTGGTTGAAGGAATTTATCGTCTGTTGTTTTCAGATTATGTTCAGCCCATGAACATTGGAAATCCGGATGAGATAACTATAAAAGAATTTTGTGAGGAAATCATTAAATTGACGGGAGCAAAGCAGAAAGTAGTTTATAATGAATTACCAACAGATGATCCCAAACAACGTCGCCCGGATATTATAAAGGCAAAGGCTATTTTAGGTTGGGAGCCTAAAGTAAATAGAGCTGAAGGTTTGAAAATTACCTACGAGTATTTTAAATCTTTATCCGAGCACGAAATAAAGCACAAAGATTTTACTTATTATAACAACAAATAATGTTGATTTAATGGGTTAATTATAATTTTTATTGTAAAGAATAAATTTTGATACCCGAACAACTTTATCAGCAATTACTCCCTGAACTTAAAAAACTAAATAGAATAAGAATCCCTTATTTATTTTTTAAAAATCTGGGAGCAACATGTATGATACTTATATTGCTCTCTTTTATATATCTCATTTTTGTTTATCTATTTTTTAGCCTCCAGCCTATTGAACAATTAACAATGAATATAGGAAAATGGACTATGTGGTTCAATAGAAATAACTCACACAGAATCAGCTTTTCTAAGATTTTATTTTTTACAGGCTCCTTGAGTATGCTTTTTACAGGTATATTTTTTGGCATACTATCTAATATACAACAACGCATATTTAATTCTATCACGGGTTCGTTAAGTATAGGCCTCAGGGTCATTAAAAAAATTATTAGTAATCAACAAATCTTAAATACCGGTTTTTTTAATGAGCAGAACAATGCACCTTTAACTACTTTAAGCAAAGGAACTATTTATGGAGAAATAAATGAATTAAATTTTGAGCTTTGGGATGTAAGTGTTATTACTAATAAATATTATCGGCTCATGATGATACCGATACTTGGAATCCTATTCAGTACATTTTATCTCTTTATTAGTTATTTTAAAATTTTTTTTAAAAATGATTTGTATGACCAAGGATTTAAAGGATTGATTATAAAGCTTGAATTTCCCAAGTCACTTTCTGGCCGAACATTAGTTTTGCAAAATAGCTGGGAGCAAAAATTTTCATTTGCTAATAGGACCCTGCAAACATTTAATAATGAAGAAAAAAATGTGGTTGATCTTACAGATACCAATTTTAATAAGAAATTTACAGTTTATAGTTCCGATCAGGTTGAAGCCCGGTATATTTTAACGCCAACATTTATGGAAAAAATTTCGGAATGGCAGGAAGAACTAAAACGACCTCTTTTTTTATCTTTTAATGAACAATGTCTGTATATGGCAATTATAGATCATGAAGGTATATTTGAAATACCCTTAAGCCGTTCTGCACTTGATCCGGCAAATATTGAAAAGCCCTTTAATGATTTAAAAATTTTTAGTAAAATGATTGAAGAATTTAATACAGATAAAAAAATATGGTACAAGCCTCATCTAACTTAATGCTATGATCATTATAATATAATTACATCTAATTATGATTGACCAACTTTATCAGCAATTAACCCCACAGCTTAAACAAATAGAAAAAGTAAGAATTTCTTATTTGTTTTTTAAGAAACTTGCCGCAGCATGTATGGTGATAGTATTGCCTCTTTCTGTGGTTTATCCCATTGCAATTCAATTCATTGTTAGTTATTGGCCTCAGGATAAAATGCCACCCAATATGCTTGGATTAATGAGCCCCCTTTTCTTTTTATCTGTCATTTTAATATTCACCTATATCTTAAGTCGGCTTTACGCCCGTAAATTGTATGATGTAATTTCAAATACACAGCAGAAAATATTCAGTGTAATAACTAAAGCAGTTTGCCCGGAGTTTAATGTTATTGAAAAAATGATTTCGAACGAAGAGTTGACAGATACTGGTTTTTTTAAAAATGAAAACAATGCGCCATTATTTACCCTAAGCGAAGGTACTATTTGCGGAGAAATTGATGGAATTAAGTGCGAATTATGGGATGTAAATGTGATAACCAATAAATATAATCGATTCTTAAATGTGCCTATAATTGGTTTTGTATTTATTGTTATAAATTTTTTCCGCAGCTCTCTAAAATCTTTATCTCCCACTAATAATCTGTATGACCAGGAATTTAAAGGATTAATTATCAAGCTTGATTTGTACAGGCCTCTTTCCAGCTGGACATTAGTCTTGCCAAACACCTGGGAGCAAAAAATTCCGTTTATCAATAAAATATTTCAAAGACTAAACGACGAGGAAAAAAATGTGGTTGATCTTATAGATACAGATTTTAATAAAAAATTTACAGTTTACAGTTCAGATCAGGTCGAAGCCCGTTATATTTTAACGCCAACATTTATGGAAAGAATCTCCGAATGGCAGGAACGCCTACAACGGCCCCTTTTTTTATCATTTAATAAAAAATATATGTACATAGCAATTATAGATCCTGAAGGTATATTTGACATACCTTTAGCCCGTTCTGTACTTAGCCCGGTATATATTAAAAAACCTTTTGATGATTTGAGGATTTATACTAAAATAATTGAAGAGTTTAATGCAGATAAAAAAATATGGTACAAACCTCATTTAGTTTGATACTACACAGGTTATAATATGAAGAAGATTTTAATTACCGGCGGTACCGGATATATTGGTTCACATACGGTAGTAGAGTTAGTTAACGCCGGGTATAAACCCGTAATTATAGATAACTTCTCCAACTCATCCATTAAAATTTTGGATCAGATTGAAAAGATAACTCGTATTCGTCCGGAATTTTTTGATTTTGATTTGTGTGATGAAAAAGCAACACTTGAATTTATACATCAGCACCCCGATATTGAAGGTGTGATTCATTTCGCAGCGTATAAAGCAGTGGGAGAGTCTGTTGAAAAGCCCTTAAAATATTATCGAAATAATTTTTATTCTCTTATCAATTTACTCGAAGCCTTTACATCCCGTAAGGTTAATTTTGTTTTCTCATCCAGTTGTACAGTTTACGGTCAGCCGGATAAATTGCCTGTGACAGAAGATGCTCGGGTAAAAAAAGCAGAATCGCCTTACGGAAATACCAAACAGGTTTCTGAAAAAATTTTACAGGAAGTTGCGTCTGTAAATAAGAATTTAAAGGCTATTTCATTAAGATATTTTAATCCTGTTGGTGCCCATTCATCTGCTTTAATTGGTGAATTACCTATAGGCGTTCCCCAAAATTTAGTGCCTTTTATAACTCAGTCTGCTATTGGAAAGCGGGGAGAAATTGTAGTTCACGGCAATGATTATAACACACCCGATGGAAGTTGTATCAGGGATTATATTCATGTAATAGACCTAGCCAAAGCACATGTGGCAGCTTTAAAATTATTAGAAAATAAAATCTATTCACAGCAATATTCCGTTTATAACATTGGCACAGGCCGGGGAAGTTCAGTTTTAGAAGTGATCCAGGCTTTTGAAAACGTAAGTGGTGTAAAACTGAATTATCGTATAGGACCGCGAAGAGAAGGCGATATAGAGAAAATTTACGGTGATGTATCAAAAGCAGAAAAAGAATTAGGCTGGAAAGCAGAATTAGGGCTTAACGAAATGACGAGCTCTGCCTGGGCATGGGAAAAATATATTCAGAAAAATTCATTGTAAATTAGATGCGAGATTGTAAGGTCTCACATCTCAAATCTATATTAAGATTGAAAAAAATACTCATCACCGGCGGGGCCGGATTTATAGGTTCGCATGTAGTAAGGCGGTTTGTAAGCAATTATCCGGATTACCAAATTGTAAACTTGGATAAATTGACTTATGCCGGAAATCTGCTAAATTTAAAGGATGTTGAAAATGAATCAAATTATCGCTTTGTAAAAGGTGATATTGTAGATGCCGCTTTTATTGATGAGTTTTTTGCCCAGGAAAAATTCGATGCAGTAATTCATTTGGCAGCAGAATCACATGTAGATCGTTCCATTACTAGTCCGCTAGATTTTGTAATGACCAATGTTATGGGAACAGTAAATCTATTGAATGCTGCTAAAAAATATTGGAAAGATAATCTAGTAAATAACCGTTTCTACCATGTTTCCACAGATGAAGTTTATGGCACTTTGGGCGAAGAAGGAATGTTTACAGAAAAAACCGCTTATGATCCTCACAGCCCTTATTCTGCATCAAAAGCAAGTTCAGATCATTTTGTAAGAGCTTATCAGGATACTTATGGTCTGAATACAGTGATATCAAACTGTTCTAATAATTATGGATCATATCATTTTCCGGAAAAGTTAATTCCTTTGGCCATTAATAACATTAAAAACAATAATCCTATCCCGGTTTACGGGAAAGGTGAAAATATTCGCGATTGGCTTTGGGTGGAAGACCATGCTCGTGCTATTGATGTAATTTTCCATCAAGCTAAATCCAGTTCAACTTATAATGTGGGTGGCCATAACGAGTGGAAAAATATTGACCTTATTCATTTACTTTGTAAAATTATGGATAAGAAGCTGGGGCATGATGCCGGCACTTCCCAAAAACTGATAACCTTTGTAACAGATCGTGCAGGTCATGATCTGCGTTATGCAATAGACTCTACCAAGCTTCAAAATGAGTTAGGCTGGGCCCCAAGTTTACAATTTGAAGAAGGGTTGGAAAAAACAGTAGAATGGTATTTATCTAATGATGAATGGCTATATAGTGTTACCTCCGGTAGCTATCAATCTTATTATCAGGCACAATATACAGATCGCTAATGTTCAATATATTTAAATCAAAACCAAAAGAACCCGGAATTGATTTTTCTAAACTTGGAGTAGATCTTCATTCCCATATCATTCCTGGAATAGATGATGGTGCCCAAAGTGTACAGGAATCTATCGTTTTAGTTCGGCAGATGATGGATTTAGGCTTTCGCAAAATAATTACTACGCCACATATTATGGCCGATTATTATCGGAATACGCCCGAAACAATAGTTGCTGGTTTAGCCCTTTTAAGAGAAGAATTAGTTAAGCAGAATATAGATATTCATATAGAAGCTGCTGCTGAATACTATCTGGATGAAACATTTGGGAATAAGCTTGAAAAGGGCAATCTGTTAACCATGGGCGACGGTTTTCTGTTGTTTGAACTGTCGTACATTAATTATCCAAAAAACCTTGATGATATTATCAATAAAATAAAAGATAAAGGTTATAAGCCACTTCTCGCTCATCCAGAACGTTATCCATACCTCTTTGGGTCCATAGAAAACTATCGTAAGATAAAAGAAACGGGATGTTATTTTCAATTAAATACCATTTCTTTAACAGGATATTATGGAAAGGCTTCCCAGAAAATTGCTGAAGAATTGGTAGATAATATGATGATTGAATTTATAGCCAGTGATATGCATCATTTAAGGCATGCGGATGCTTTAAAACAGTCGCTACATTTGCCTTATGTACGTAAACTATTAACAGATTATCAGTTGCAGAACGAACTGTTATAAATAAAAATTACTCATATCTCAATGACTCTACCGGATCAAGTTTAGATGCTTTAAGTGCCGGATAAAAGCCGGATAAAAGGCCTACACCAACACAGAGAGCTAGGCCTAAAATAGTCCAGGCCCAAGGCATAATAAAAGATCCACCCATAACTATAGATAATAGGTTGCCAATAAGAATTCCCAAAAATACACCAGTAACTCCCCCCATTAAACAAATAACAGTCGCTTCTATTAAAAACTGTCTTCTAATTACTTGAGGAGTGGCTCCAATGGCTTTCCTGATTCCAATTTCGCGGGTACGTTCGGTTACGGAGACAATCATGATATTCATTAAGGCGATGGCTGCACCAATTAAAGTAATAGCTCCGATAGCAATACCGCCAATTCGAACAAATTTTAAATTATCAACCAGGGTTTGAGCAATGGCATCACTTTTGGTGATCTCAAAATTATTGTCATCTCCGGCATTTAAACTTCTAATGTTTCTAAAAACACCCGTAGCTTCGCCAATGGCAAATTCCATTTGTGCTGGATCATTAGACATCACCGAAATGGTATAAGATGGATTTTGAATAGTCATGATCTGTTTAGCCTTCAATAAGGGAATTACGCAAACTTTATCACCACCAAAACCCATGCTTGATCCTTTGGGTGCAAAAACACCAATCACTTTAAATTTATTGCTTCCCACCAAAATCAGTTGATTTGTTGGATCTTGCATTTTAAATAAGCGGGTTTTAATCTCATCGCCAATAATAACTACATTGGTGCCATACTCTAATTCTGCCTGAGAAAAATTACGTCCCAAAGCAAGCTTATAACCTCCTGTCAATAAATAATTTTCATCTGCTCCTAAAACTGAAATATTAGGGTTTGTTTTTTCATTACCATATTTTACAGTTCCTGCGAAGGAGGCAAATGTATTTACAGATACGATGGCAGGAAAAGTAAAAGTATTTTTAAACTCTAATGCCTCCTGATAAGAAATAGGCTTAAAACGCTTAGGCTTTTGCCCGCTTCCGCCAATGCGAATACCAATACCCCGATTTCGTATAGTGAATGAGTTAGCACCCATACTGGAGAACGTATTATTTAATGATCCTTCAATGGCATCAATAGAAGTTAAAATCCCAACCAAGGCCATTAAACCAATAGCAATGATGATGGCTGTTAAAAATGTACGGAGCTTATTGCTTTTTACAGATTGCAAAGCCACCTTTACATTTTCAGAATAACTCATTGTTGTTGCCATAGTCTAAATATAAAATCCTTTTTGTTTGACAGCAGGACTCTGTACAATGTTACAAACAAATTTATTTCAATAGAAACTTAATATCGGTTATACATTGTATTATTGTATTTTATCGTCATAAAAATATGTAATTGATTTGCATGAATATTAAGACTATTACGAGATTTAAAATTTGTACAATATTGTTTGCAAATGCGATTTCATTTCCTTCAGAAGCCCAAGAAGTAAATAATAGTCATTCATTTGAATTTAAAGCAGTATTAGGGGCGCATGCATTAGGAGATAAAGACGGATTTTTACAGGATAAATTATATGGATTAGACTTTTCATATCTTAAGAATATAAGCAATAATAAAGATAATTGGATTAAAATTTCTCATGCTAAAACCTGTGGAATAAGTTTGATTATCAGAGATCTGAATTATTTAAAAGGCCATCAGGATACTTCTATAAATGCATTCGGACAAGCATATGGTTTAGCTGGACAAGTTGAATTTCAACTTCTTAAAATTGGCAATGCCTCCGTTAATTTTACTCCTGCAATTGGTATTTCTTATCTTACTAAAACGTATTTTACAGATTTTAAGAACCGATTTATAGGCAGCCACTTAAATCAAACTCTAAAAGCCGATCTTTCTATTCAAGTGCCTTTAAAATCAAATATTACCCTGCTGGCAGGTGCAGGCTTTTTGCATTATTCAAACAGCGGATTTAATATACCTAACAGCGGTATTAACAGCCTTAATATCTTTACAGGTTTAAGGATAGACAGGGCTTCATCGGAATCTGGAAAACATAAAAGCGAATTTATGCAGCTCCCAAAAAACTCCATAGAGTTTGGTTTTGGTGTGGGAAGGCGAGGGGTTTATCAGGAACATAGCGGTTTATTTAAAAGTGGTATTTATACAGGATATAATTATCACATAAATAATTTCATTACTGCTAAAGCAGGATTAGATGCGGTCTACTATTATTCAGTGTATAACCCTCAAAATAATTTAGGAACTTTTCAGTATTATGGCACTTCGTACGATCATTGGAGAACGGGAGTAAGTATAGGTGGGGATGTAACCATGTGGAAATTTATAGTTAATGCCCAACTAGGTAAGTATATATATTATAACAGCTATTATAAAAATATAAAATGGTATTGGATAAGCGGGATAACCTATGCTATAACGCCAAATATAGGCATACAGGCCAAAACGTATCTGCACTCTGCTCAGGCAGATTATATGAATTTTGGGCCCGTATTCAAATTTTAAAGAAGGTTAAACCGAAAAAGAAGTACCGCAACCACAGGTGCTACTTGCATTCGGATTACTGAATGTAAATCCACGGGCATTTAAGCCATCCTGGAAATCAACTTCCATACCTACTAAATACAAGCCATGTGCTTTATGCATGTACACTTTAATATCATCAATTACATATTCCTGGTCACCTTCTTTTTTCTGATCGAAACCTAAAATATAATTCATGCCGGCACATCCGCCACCTTCTACTCCCAGGCGCAAGCCATAATCTTCAGCAAGTTCCTGTTGTGATATCAATTTTTTTATTTCCTTTTTAGCTCCTTCGGTTAAGGTAACCGGGGCCGTAGAAGTAGCAAAATCTGTATTCATAATAATTAAAAATGATGATTCAAATATACATGAAATTGCTCACTTTTGTGTAATTCACAGGGTTTGTGACCATCTACTAACAATTATCAATTTATGAATGAGTTATCGTATATTTTAGAAATTTTAAAATACACTATATCGGGTGTGATTATATTTTTTGTGGGATGGTTTTTTGTGCATACTTACCTGAAAGAAAGGTTAGATATAAAATCTATAGAATTTAAAAAAGCCGGTTTAGCTCATGTATTGCCCTTCAGACTACAGGCATATGAACGCATTGTTCTTTTTCTGGAGCGCATTAATCCCTCTAATATGCTCGTCAGGTTGCATGTGTCAGGAATGAGTGCCCGTGAAATGCAGCATATGATTTTATCAGATATACGGGCAGAATATCAGCATAATATTTCCCAACAAATATATGTAAGCAATACTGCCTGGACTGTGGTTAAAAAAATAAAAGAAGATACCATTAGTATGGTTAACATGGCTACAAATGCTTTACCGGAAAATGCCTCGGCGGTTGATGTGAGTAAATCCATTCTAATGCATTTGGCAAATTTGGAAACAGATAATCCTTATGATACAGCATTAACCATTGTAAAACGGGATATTCAGCAATTATTTTAGAAAGAGCATGAGTGAGAAGAAATTTACGACCACATCTGGTATAAAAATTAAAGAAGTTTATACCGAGCCAAAACAATTAGAACTTCCTGGTGATTTTCCTTTTACACGAGGCATTCAAAAAGATATGTACCGTGGCCGGATGTGGACAATGCGACAATATGCAGGTTTTTCTACCGCTGAGGAATCAAACAAGCGATATCATTACCTGCTTGCACAAGGCACCATGGGATTATCTGTAGCTTTTGATCTTCCTACACAAATAGGTTATGATTCAGATCATGATATGTCTGAAGGTGAAGTAGGGAAGGTTGGAGTAGCTATTGATTCTTTAAAGGATATGGAAATACTTTTTGATGGGATTGATCTCCAAAAAGTAACCAGTTCTATGACCATAAATGCGACAGCGCCTATATTGCTGGCCATGTACATCGCGGTAGCTAAAAAACAGGGCGCAGATTTAAAGCAAATTTCAGGAACCATACAGAACGATATATTAAAGGAATACGCAGCAAGAGGGACCTATATTTATCCTCCCAAGCCCTCTATGCGTTTAATTACGGATGTATTTGAATATTGCAGCAGGGAAGTGCCTAAATGGAATACTATATCTATTTCCGGTTACCACATTCGCGAAGCAGGTTCAACAGCGGTGCAGGAATTGGCATTTACATTGGCAAATGGTAAAACATATCTTCAGGCTGCAATAGCGAAAGGTTTAGATATCAATATATTCGCAAAACGATTATCCTTCTTTTTCAATTGTCATAATAATTTCTTTGAAGAGATTGCTAAGTTCAGAGCAGCGAGACGTATGTGGGCCAATATAACTAAAGAATTAGGTGCAACAGATCCTGGGGCTCAAAAACTTCGTTTCCATACACAAACCGGTGGCTCAACACTAACTGCACAGCAACCCTTAAATAATGTGATTCGCGTTACCAATCAGGCTCTGGCAGCTGTTCTGGGTGGAACACAATCTTTGCATACTAATGGTTATGATGAGGCTTTGTCATTACCTACCGAAGCTTCCGCTAAAATCGCCCTGCGCACACAACAGATCATTGCTTTTGAAAGTGGAGTATGCGATACTGTTGATCCTTTGGCAGGATCTTATTTCGTTGAATCTTTAACTGATGAAATTGAAGCTGCCGCATGGAAATATATAGATACTATTGATGCTATGGGCGGATCGGTTAATGCTATTGAAACCGGATATATCCAGAATGAAATCAGCAATGCCGCTTACGAATATCAAACTGATTTAGAAAACAGCGAACGCATATTAGTGGGCGTAAATAAATTTGTTGATAATAATGAACTGCAATT
Source organism: Sphingobacteriales bacterium (assembly GCA_025353765.1). Lineage (GTDB taxonomy): Bacteria > Bacteroidota > Bacteroidia > Sphingobacteriales > Sphingobacteriaceae > Daejeonella. Next base: position 7,576 of record JANXOD010000023.1, on the reverse strand, counting down.
AGAGGTTTTTCGTGTAGATGATTCAATTCGTAAATTGCAAATGGATAAGCTTAGTAAACTTAAATCTGAACGTGATACTAATGTAGTTTATAAGGCTTTAAAACAATTAGCTTTATCCGCTAAAGATGGGAGCAATACGATGCCTTATATTTTAACTGCCGTTGAAGCTTATGCAACTTTAGGTGAAATTGCAGATACGCTTAGAAATGAATTTGGCGAATATTAGTAAAGAATGATTAAATTATATTTATTGAATAAAAATATAAAAAACTATGCATCATACCTCATCTGCTTTAAAGCCCTTTGCTCTTTTTTCTTTGCTTTTTGCAACTGCTTGTAGCCCCAAATTACAACTTGCCAGTTCTGAAAAGGCGTTATTGCCAATTACTCAAGATCAACCGAAAGACTCTGCAATTCTGGCCTATTACAAGCCCTATAAAATGCATCTGGATTCACAGATGAATGATATAATAGCTGTTTCTGCCATAGAAATTGTAAAAGGCCGACCGGAAGGACCCCTAAATAATTTAATGGCGGATGCGATGTATGACACGGGTAAATTGAAAAATATTTCTTTCGATGTTGCTTATACAAATTATGGAGGTTTGCGTATTTCGCTGCCTAAGGGCAATATTCCCCTGTATAAAGTTTATGAATTGATGCCTTTTGAAAATATTTTCACTACAGTTAAATTTAGTGGATCGGACATGCAAAGTTTCTTCGATTATATTGCAGAAGATGGCGGTGATCCCATTTCTGGTGCTACATTTAAAATAAAAGATAAAAAAGCTATTGATATCAAAATTAATGACCAACCCTTTGATCTTCAAAAAGAATACATATTGCTTACTTCCGATTATATGGCTAATGGGGGAGATGGAGGTATAATTTTTGCAAAAGCAAGAGATAGAAAAGAATATAATGTAAAGTTAAGAGATGCGATGCTCAACTATCTACAGCAACAAACTAAGGCCGGAAAAATTATAAACCCACAAAATGATGGCAGAATCACAGTTGAATAGAAGAAAATTTCTTAGAAATACTGCTGCGGGAGCTGCTTTATTAGCACTTGGTATTAAATCGGATAGTGTTTATGCTAAAGATGATCTGGTAAAACTTACCATTCTTCATACCAATGATGTGCATAGCAGAATTGATCCATTTCCTATGGATGGCTCAAAATATCAGGGATTGGGGGGAGTTGCTGCCCGTGCGGCATTAATTAAGAAAATCAGGCGGGAAGAAAAAAATGTATTGTTGTTAGATGCAGGAGATATATTTCAGGGAACACCTTATTTCAACTTTTATGGAGGAGAACTGGAGTTGAAAATGATGAGCATGATGGGTTATGATGCCAGTATTATGGGTAATCATGATTTTGATAATGGGATAGAAGGGTTTCATAAACAACTTCCTCATGCCAATTTCCCTATTTTAAATGCGAATTATGATTTTTCAGACACGATACTTAATGGGAAGACGCAATCATATAAAATTTTCAAGAAAGGTGCTTTAAAAATTGGTGTATTTGGATTAGGGATAGAGCTTACGGGGCTTGTTAATAAACAACAATATGGAAATACTATATATCTGGATCCAATAGCGAAGGCCTTAGAGATGGAAAATCTATTAAAAAATGAAATGAAGTGCGATCTGGTTATCTGTCTTTCACATCTGGGATTTAAATATAACGACAAAAAAGTTTCGGATATAGTATTGGCTCAAAACACAAATTATATTGATTTAATTATTGGCGGGCACACCCATACTTTTCTTGAAAAACCAGAGTCGATAAGTAATTTAAAAGGCAAGGAAACGTTGATAAACCAAGTAGGATTTGCCGGTATTAACTTAGGTGAAATTAATTTTATATTTGAGCATTCCGGCAGCAAAAAAATAACTTATTCTTCTGTCGTGCAAGAAGTTAACACTATTTTCAAAATTTAGTTTTTTTAATAGATTTTTTTTCGAATATTCGATGTTCCAAAGTGTCATTAACATTTCTCACATCATCGCTTGGAAATCAGATTTTTAGTAAAATTATATGGAAAAAACTTGTACAAATGTATGGAATATCTGTCTCCAAATTATAAAGGACAACATCCCGGCGCAAAGTTTTAAAACTTGGTTTGAGCCGATAAAAGCCTTGCGTTTGGAAGACAATGTATTGACCATACAAGTTCCAAGTTTATTTTTTTATGAATGGTTGGAGGAGCATTATGTGGGACTGCTTCGTAAAACTGTAAAAAAGCAATTAGGAGAGGAGGGTCGCTTAGAATACAACATTGTAGTTGAAAAATCTTCTAACAACAAACCCTATACTACCAATATGCCATCTAACGGCAATGGAGCAGAAGGTAAAAATCAATCCATACCTATGCCTGTTGCTTTAAATAAAGACATTAAAAACCCTTTTGTAATACCGGGTTTAAAAAAATTACAGGTTGATCCTCAATTAAACCAAAATTATACATTTGAAAATTTTATTGAGGGGGATTGTAATCGTTTAGCACGTTCAGCAGGCTATGCTGTAGCAGGTAAGCCCGGCGGTACTTCATTTAACCCGTTAATGATTTATGGAGGAGTAGGGTTAGGTAAAACTCATCTGGCGCAGGCTATTGGTAACGAAATCAAACGTACACTAACAGATAAATTAGTTCTGTATGTGTCTTGTGAAAAATTTACCCAGCAATTTGTAGATGCTTTAAAAAATAATAACATTAATGATTTTGTGAATTTTTACCAGGCAATGGACGTGCTCATTATGGATGATGTGCACAATTTTGCGGGAAAAGAAAAAACACAGGATATTTTCTTTCATATTTTTAATCACTTACATCAATCCGGTAAGCAACTGATCGTTACTTCAGATAAGTCACCAAAAGATCTTTCGGGCTTAGAAGAACGCCTTCTTTCCAGATTTAAATGGGGTTTATCAGCCGATCTCCAAATCCCGGATTTGGAAACCCGTATGGCTATCTTAAAAAAGAAAATTTATAGTGATGGTATTGAGCTTCCTGCCGAAGTAATAGAATATGTAGCCCATAATATTGATAATAACGTACGTGAACTGGAAGGAGCTATGGTTTCTTTATTAGCTCAGTCCACTTTAAATAAAAAAGAAATTGATCTGAATTTAGCTAAATCGATGCTGAAGAACTTCATTAAGAATTCTTCAAAAGAAATATCCATAGAATATATCCAGAAACTGGTATGCGAGTATTTTGAAGTGCCTGTTGAAATGGTAAAATCAAAAACCCGCAAACGTGAAATCGTACAAACACGTCAAATTTCCATGTATTTAGCTAAAATGCATACCAAAACATCGTTAAAATCTATTGGGGCTTTCTTTGGCGGCCGGGACCACTCTACTGTAATATACGCCTGTCAAACTGTAGATGATTTAATTGATACCGACAAAAAATTTAAGGGCTATGTTGCAGATATCCAGAAGAAATTGAAAATGAGTTAGTACTATTTCTCCATATTAAAATCCCATTATGCTCTTGCATAATGGGATTTTTAATTAATTTATGTTTTAAATTTAAAATCTCAAGATGGGATTTTAATTGGAAAAATATAAATCACCAACTTCCTCCTGCACCACCCCCACCAGTAGAACCGCCTCCAAATCCACTAAACCCGCCTCCGCCGCCGCCACTAAATCCACCACTATCAAAACCACCAAATCCTCCGAAAGTGCTGCCTATACCACGACTGCCAATAACTCTGTTTCCACCACCTCCTTTTCCGAATATACTAAGTAGAACGATAACGATGATGAAAATGAAGAAAAGAATCCAGAAAGTTAGTATAGAAGTCCAAAATCCTCCAATCCCGCTGTCTCCTTTAGTGTCTGATTTATATTCTCCTTTGGTATAAGATATTATGGCGTTCGTTCCGGCATCTAAACCCTCAAAGTAATTACCCGATTTAAAATTAGGAGTAATTTCATTTTCAATAATGCGTTTTGCAATAGCATCCGGTAAAACGCCTTCAACACCATAGCCTGTTGTTATAAAGATTTTACGATCTCCTAATGATGCCAGTAGCAATACTCCATTATTCTTCTTTGCTCCTCCAATACCCCATTTCTCATAAAGCTTGACTGAATAATCTGAAATTTCATAGCCCTCTAAAGACTTTACTAATACCACAGCAATTTGCGTAGATGTAGAATCATTAAATGCAACCAGTTTTTGCTCTAAACGATTAATTTCATCAACAGAAAGTGTGTTAGTATAATCGTTAATGAGTTTATTTGGTTTTTCAGGAATATTTTGAGAAAATGAAGCAAAAGAGAAAGTTAAAAGGAAAATACTTAGTAAAAACTGCTTAAAATTCATGGAAAGATTTCCGGTATTGAGTAATTTATACATCATTTATTTACCATTCATAAAAGAGATATCATTAGAAAGTTCATTTTTGTCGTCATTGAGATAAGGGAAATATGTTTTTAACTGCTCGCCCGCAAGATGGATTCCGGTAATAATTCCTTCCCTTAAATGATTCTTTTTAAAATGAGCCAACATGGCTTCTTTTGCACTGTCCCAAAAATCTTCAGTCACAACTTTATTAATACCTGCATCACCAATAATTGCAAACTGTCGACTCTGAGTGGCCAGATAAATCAGAACACCATTCCGCAAAGCAGTTTTATCCATCCCCAGTTTTTTAAAATAATTGGCGGCTCTGTCTAATACAGGATCACTGCAATTTTTCTCAATGCAAACCCGTATTTCACCAGATGTAGCATGTTCGGCTGCTTCAATAGCCTCACGAATATCTAATTGCTCATCCTTACTAAATACTCCCATTATCATTAATTAAAATATAATCACTCATTTTAGAACTGTACTTTAGGTGCTTTATTGGATCCGGCTTCGGCTTTAAAATACCCTTTTTTCTGGAACCCAAACATTCCTGCAGTTAAGTTATTAGGGAAAGTGCGAATTTTGGAGTTGTATTCTTGTGTTACCTGATTGAATTTCATTCGTTCAACTGTGATCCGATTTTCTGTACCTTCCAGTTGAGATTGAAGTTCTAAAAAATTTTGATTTGCTTTTAGTTCAGGATATTTTTCTGATACGACAAGTAATTTCCCCAAAGCAGACCCTAATTCACCTTGTACAGCTTGAAATTTAGCAATAGACTCAGGAGTTAATTTAGTAGGATCCACTTGCACAGATGTTGCTTTTGCACGGGCTTCAATAACTTTAGTTAAAGTAGTTTGTTCAAAATTTGCTGCACCTTTTACAGATGCTACTAAATTAGGTATTAGATCCGCTCTGCGTTGATATACGTTTTCAACCTGCGCCCATTGCGATTGCACCTGTTCATCCAACTTTACCATGCTGTTGTATCCGCAAGAACTTAACGAAAGCACTGCAAAAAAACCAATTACGCTATATAATATTTTTCTCATCATTGAAAATTTACTTTTTTCTAATTTACAATTTAGGATTCAAATTTCATGCCTTTGTTACATGCTCCGCTTTTTAAATCCATATATTTGTAACATTCAGGGATAAAAACCCTGCAAAAATCATGATTACAGAAATAGAATTGGTACTTACTCCCGAAGAAGCATCAGATGAAACTGTTGTTCGAAATAAAGCATCCAAAACTTTGAAAATTAGCATTGAACATATTACTCATGTTCATATACTTAAACGATCCATTGATGCACGTAGCCGCCAAATTGTATTTCGGATAAAAGTAAAAGTTTATATTGATGAGCAACCCTTACCTGAAATTTTTACCGTTAACTATCCAAACGTTAATGACAAAGAGTCAGTTTTAATAATAGGTGCCGGTCCTGCCGGATTATTTGCAGCACTCAGGTGTATTGAGTTAGGTTTGAAACCTATCATTCTCGAAAGAGGGAAAGACGTCAAACAACGTCGCAGAGATCTTGCAATCATTAATAAAGAAGGAATAGTTAATCCCGAATCAAATTATTGTTTTGGTGAAGGAGGAGCAGGAACGTATTCTGATGGTAAATTATATACCCGGTCCAATAAGCGTGGAGATATTCAATATGTATTAAAAACATTTGTAGCACATGGTGCAACAGAAGATATTTTAATAGATGCCCGTCCACACATCGGTACAAATAAACTGCCTCAAATTATTACTTCAATACGTAATAGTATTTTAAATGCGGGAGGTGAAGTTTATTTCGATTGCAAAATAACAGATTTAATAATTGACTCAGGAAAGATTAAAGGTGTAATAGCTGGAGATCAGAAACATTTTTCTGATTCTCTAATTCTGGCTACAGGCCATTCTGCCAGAGATATTTATCATATTTTATATAGATTGAAAATTGCCATAGAAGCTAAACCCTTCGCATTAGGTGTGCGTATTGAACACCCGCAGGAAATAATAGACCAGGCACAATATCATTGCGCTATTAGAGATAAATATTTGCCGCCCTCGTATTATAATTTGGTTGAGCAGATAGATGACCGTGGAGTATTCTCGTTTTGTATGTGCCCTGGCGGGATAATAGCACCCTGTTCTACAGACTTTGATGAAATAGCTGTAAATGGTTGGTCTCCATCTAAAAGAAATAATCCTTATGCTAATTCTGGAACTGTTGTGCAGGTTAATATGGATGATGTAGAAGGTTCAAACGAAGACCCGTTTAAATTATTAAACTTCCAGTCTCAAATAGAAAAATTAGCATATCATGCCGGAGGAGGACAATTAGTGGCACCAGCACAGCGCATGGTTGATTTTGTGGATAATAAGCTTTCAATAGATCTACCCATTAATTCTTACCTGCCCGGTACTAAAAGTGCAAATCTCAAATCCATTCTGCCAAATTTTATTCATCAACGCTTACAAAAAGCTTTACCTGCGTTTGGGAAAAAGATGAAAGGATATTATACAAATGAAGCTATTTTAGTGGGAGTAGAATCCAGAACATCATCTCCGGTAAGAATTCCACGAGATCGGGAAACTCTCCAGCATCCTCAATTAAAAGGTTTATTCCCTTGCGGAGAAGGAGCGGGATACGCCGGTGGCATAGTTTCTGCCGCAATAGATGGAATGAATTGTGCAGATGCAGTATTTAAGATGAAATAATTTAGAGGCATATATGAAAACCACACTTATATTAGGAGCTACAAGCAACCCCTCACGTTATGCTAATCTGGCGGCCAAGCGTTTGGTAGCCAATGGGCATAAAATTATAAACATAGGCATTAAGTCAGGTGAAGCAGCAGGTGTACCCATACAAAAAGCAGCCGAAACCCTTACAGATATAGATACCATTACTTTATACCTGGGCCCTCAAAACCAATCCGAATATTATGACTATATTCTTAAAACAAAACCTAAACGCATTATTTTCAATCCCGGTGCAGAAAACCCGGAACTAGAATTATTAGCCAAAGAGAACGGAATAGATACTATAGAAGCCTGCACATTAGTATTATTATCTACGGGTCAATATTAAGTATAAGTAAAAGAATTAGGGCGTTTCCCAAGATTCGCAAGGGCCGGCTTTCCCGCTACAATCTTTTTACTGAGAAAGGCAAAAAGGATTTCCCCTACAATCCCTAACACA
>JANXOD010000011.1 GCA_025353765.1 Sphingobacteriales bacterium | reverse complement strand
CGAGATTTTGAAGATAGTGAAATGGAACCGTTCTTATAAGAAAGTAAAGAAATTAAAAAATTTTAGCAGCAATGATTAATAAGGTGAGGCCACTCTTTTTTTAACCTTGTCTCTTTCACCTTTTGCCTTGACTCTTAACTTAAGTAACAAATGATAACAAGACTAAAAGTAATGACGGTAATAGGAACCCGTCCAGAAATCATAAGATTATCAAGGGTCATGTCGGCGTTAGATGCTAGTCCCGCAATTGAACATATTACGGTTCATACCGGTCAAAATTATGACTATGAACTGAATGAAGTTTTTTTTGAAGATTTAGGCATTCGGAAACCAGATCATTTTTTAAATGCTGCCGGTTCCAACGCAACCACTACAGCGGGGCAGATTCTAATAAACATAGATGCAGTTTTAGAAGAAATTAAACCCGATGCATTTTTAGTGTTAGGCGATACTAATTCCTGTTTATGCGCCATCGCTGCTAAGAAAAGACACATTCCTATTTTTCACATGGAGGCGGGAAACAGGTGTTTCGATCAACGAGTTCCCGAAGAAACCAATCGGAAAATCGTAGATCATATTTCCGATATCAATATGACTTATTCTGACATTGCCCGTGAGTATTTATTGAGAGAAGGCTTGTCAGCGGATCGGATTATTAAAACGGGCTCTCCGATGTTTGAAGTATTGAATCATTACCTACCAGAAATAAAGCGTTCAACAGTTTTAAAAAAGTTGAATCTTAAAAAAGGTAAGTATTTTGTTGTTTCAGCGCATCGGGAAGAAAACATCAGTTCGGATAAGAATTTTGGAGGACTGATGGAAAGTTTAAACCTAATTGCTGAAACTTACGGTTATCCGGTGATTGTTTCCACTCATCCCCGTACTAGAAATATGATTGAAAAGAAACAAGTTAAAGCGCATCCTGGAATTCAGTTTTTAAAACCACTTGGCTTTCATGAGTACAACGCTTTACAAATGAACGCTTATGCCGTGTTATCTGACTCCGGCACCATCAATGAAGAATCTTCCATTCTCAACTTTAGGGCATTAAATATCCGGGATGCGCATGAAAGGCCAGAAGCCATGGAAGAAGCATCCGTAATGATGGTTGGAATGAATACAGAACGAATTTTACAAGGACTTACTCAATTACAGAGACAGACTATCGGCGAAGAGCGCAACTTTAGAAAAGTAGCGGATTATAGCATGCCAAATGTTTCGGAAAAAGTGGTAAGAATAATTCTTAGCTATACGGATTATATTAAACGGGTGGTTTGGAGTGAGCTATGATGATGAAAACATATTAAAAACACTTTCTAATTTACCTGGCGGCTTGCTAATAGCCGTGGGTAGAATTTATTACCTCTGACTAAATATTACTTTTGATTTTATCCCCAAAAACAAAAAAATGAACAAACAATTAAGCATATTAAAGGCCCAAAAAAAGCCACTTAGATTTTTACTTGCTTATACACTCTGGCGAAGTGGCCTATGTAAGCTATTTACTTTTAAAGTAAATGGAGTACGATTTAGATTTTTTAAATCAAGCCTCTCCATGCATTTGTTTATCAATCCTAATTACATTAAGGACGACTTGGGATACTTAAAAAAATACTTAAAACCGGGCGATAATTTTATAGATGTGGGTGCCAATATTGGCACCTGGGCAAACTTAAGTGCAAACGCCGTAGGTCCAAACGGGAAGGTGATATGTTTTGAGCCCCATCCATTAATTTTTACTTATTTAAGTGGAAATATTAAGCTGAATAATTTTAATAATATTGAAGCGAACAATGTTGGCTGTTCGGATAAGGAAGGCAAATTATTTTTCAGCCAAAATCTCGATTCCATGAACCATGTTACTTTTGATCCGGTGAATTCAATTACAATACCAGTCAAAAATTTAGATTCTTTTACTGAAAATTTGAATGTAATCAATTTAATCAAAATTGATGTAGAAGGTTTTGAATTAAACGTGTTGAAAGGCGCTGAAAAAACTTTGGAAAAAACGAAGGTGGTCATTTTCGAGTCCAATGGTGCATTTCAAAAGAAATATGGTTATCAAACGAGTGACATTTTAACACTGTTAATGAAAAAAGGCTTTAAGATTTTCAAAATAGTTGACAACAACGAGTATTTGGAATTGAGCAGTACTTATAATTCGGTGGACGGAGAAGATTTAATTGCGATCAAATGACAGACAAATACAAACAAGGCAATTATAATTATTTTGGAAAATTTGTACGATATTAACCAGTAGCTGACGCTACTTCTCAGGTAAGAAATTATGCGAATAGTAATTTTATCCGATCAAAAAAAGACGAGCAGAAATTTCCATGATTTCTTTCCTTTATTTAAATGGGAAAAGCAATTATCAAAAGATGGGTTTGATATAGAGTTTTATTATGATCACAAGGAAATTGAAAACAGGTACGCCGCTGTTTATATCATCAGCAGCAGGTATAGCTTTTTCAGCAGGAAAGAGTTTTCAGTCTTTTTGAAAAAAATTAAAAAAGAAGGTAACCGTGTCGCTTTGTTTGATGCCAGCGATACAAGTGGCATAGTTGATTTTGATCTGATAGATGATGTGGATGCCATCATAAAAAAGCAGGTATTAAAAGAGCTTGACCTTTATACCGAAAATAAACAGGATGTAAGTGTAAGACCCTGGTTGCAAAATATGCCTGCGAACCCAGCCTATTTAAATTATATCCCATGTCCCAAAGAAGCATTGCATAAAATAAAAGTAGGCTGGAATTTAGGACTTTGTGATTATCGCTATTTTCCTTCCTATACAGGGCTGATCAGAAATTATCTTATTACTGAATTACCGAAAAAAGATATCAATAAATGTATAACAAGTAAGGATTTATTTACGGCTTACCGGGGTACAGTTAATTATGGCAATAAGGAAATATCATTCCAAAGAAACAAAGTACTAAACATAATTAATGAAAGTAAAATACCTTCCATACTGCTTGGCGAAAAGGTAAGCAAGGGAATTTATTTGAAAGAACTAAGCAAATCAAGGGTTTCGATTAGTCCCTTTGGCTGGGGCGAGATTTGTTATAGGGATTTTGAAATAATGTACAATGGAGGGCTTCTCATTAAACCATCAATGGATCATTTATTAACCTTTCCTGATCTATACATTGCGAACGAAACTTACATAAAAATAGGCTGGGATATAGCAGATCTGAACGAAAAATTAAATGAAATAAATGCTCATTATGAAAACTACACAGGAATAGTTCGTAATGCGCATGAAAAATTTATGAATCACCAGAATAACTATGCTCCTTTTGGTGCTTTTTTTAAATCTTTAATGAAGTCTATTTAATCAGGGATATGCTTTTAAATAACATAGTCAGGAATATAGCGCAGATTCCCGGGTGGCGTACCAATAGAAAAATTGTTGTGATAGAATCAGATGACTGGGGGAGTATCCGCATGTCTTCCAGCAATGCATACAACTCATTACTTAAAAGCGGTATCAGGGTTGATAAAGATTTTTATAACAGATTTGATGCATTGGAAAGTATGGAAGATCTGACCGCATTATTTGACACGCTAAGAAGATTCAAAGACAAAAACGGCAACCATCCTGTAATTACTGCAAATACCATTGTAGCCAACCCTGATTTTGAAAAAATTGCCCAAAGTAATTTCACCACCTATCACTACGAATTGTTTACGAAAACCCTGTTGGATTATTACGGCAGTACCAGTACAATCAGTACCTGGAAGGAAGGCATGGATGCAGGCATTTTTCGCCCGCAGTTTCATGGCCGTGAGCATGTGAATGTGGCTATGTGGATGAAGGCGTTGCGTAACAATCACCAGGAGTTATTGCTGGCTTTTAAACATAAAGTATTTGGTATCCCCGTAAATAACCCCGGTGTCAAAAGAGGGAATTATATGGCGGCTTTTGATGTAGA
>JANXOD010000026.1 GCA_025353765.1 Sphingobacteriales bacterium | reverse complement strand
ATGCGGTTGTCAAACAAAATAATAAGTACGGTGTTGTAGATGCTAATGAGAAAGTGATTATTTCCTTTCAGTATGATACTATTGCTTACAATGGCTACACCCCATTTTATTGTTTTAAAAATAAAGTTGAAATTTGGTTAGATGCAAATGAAAAACCAATACCTATAGTTCGGGGTTGTGGGCAATCTTCGTCAGGAAGGAGCTTTTGGACATACAAAAAAGATAATAAAATAGGAATTTTGAAATTTAATTACCCTGAAAAAACAGATAGTCTGCCAAATATTTATGATGAATTACACGAATATTTTGAAGGTATAGCATTAGTTAGAATTGGTAACAAGTGGGGAACAATAAATAATTTAGGCAAAATAATTACCCCTATTTCATTAGACAGCGTTCAAATTGTAAATAGTTACTCCGATTCTGATATTCATAAACCTATAAAATATTACTCAGGTAATTTAGTAGGATTTATCAATTCGGGAGGAGTTGTAATTACTAAACCAAAATATAAAGACTTTTATTTTACTGTAAGACAATTTACCCTCGTCAGAACTAGCGATAACAAGTTAGTTTATATAGATAGTAAAGGAAAAGAATATTATAAATAAAATTTAAAATTAAAGTATATGTCCGAATCTACCTCGTCAATTAAATTCAATGACTTGAACATTGAAATGTGTTTTAAAAACTTTTACACTGTACCTGCCTATCAAAGAGAATATGTGTGGACAGAAAAAGAAGTAAATCAATTGTTAAGTGATTTATATGAAGAGTTTGACGGCAATCAAAAAAAAGAATATTTTATTGGTACAACCGTAGTCTGTAAAACTGATAATTCTGCATTTGAATTGATTGATGGGCAACAAAGAACCACTACTTTATTTATCATTTTATCAGCCTTTAAACAAGCATACAAAAACCATTCTCTTGACTTCAGTCCGATTGAACCAATGCTTAAAGAAAAACGTTTTGGCGATAAGGGTATAACCGTTGAAGATTATCGTTTAAAGCTAAATTATGAGGATGTCACAGGTATTTTGGAGAAAATTGCCGTGAATGAAAATAGACCTTTAAATCTAGTTGGTTCAGGTGTGAATCTTTATGATGCGTATCAAACTGTACTTAATTTTTTGGACGAAAACTTTAAAATAGGCGATGAAGATGAGCTAAGATCATTTTTCATGTACTTCTATCAAAATGTAAAATTTATCCAGATAATATCGCCAAGTATAAGTGACGCACTTAAAATATTTGAGACCGTTAATGACAGAGGAATTGGTTTAAATCCCATGGATTTATTGAAAAATTTGATATTTCGGCAAGTTCCAAGAGAGAAATTTGATTCTTTAAAAATGGAATGGGAAAAAATCATAAAAACATTAGAGAAGGGTAAGGAAAAGCCTCTTAGGTTTTTAAGATACTTCATTATGGCAAATTATAATGTTAATAGTCCCAAAGGAGATGAAATCATCAGGGAAGAAGATATATATAAATGGATTAGCGACAATGAAAAACAAGTAAACTATATAAATAAGCCCTTTGAATTTGTAAAACTATTGCAGGAGAATGCTGAGTGTTTTGTTAATTTCTATAATGGTAAAGATGTTTATGGCGATAGCGTTTATTTAAATAATATAAATAAACTTGGAGGCGGTGCATTTAGACAACAACTCATATTATTCTTATCCGCCAGGCATCTGCCTAAAGAATTGTTTGACCATTTAGCAAAGCAAATTGAAAATTTAATATTTTATTATTTCGTTACAGGAGAGCAGACTAAGATATTTGAACGTAATTTTTCTAAATGGGCTAAAACGCTCTCGAGAATTAAAACAAAAACTGATTTAAACGATTTTATAAAAAGTACTATTGAAACTGAAATTGCATCTAAACAAGTACAATTTAAGTATAGCTTCTTGACCCTATCACAAAACTCTATGCAGCAATACAGGCTAAGGTATATTTTAGCAAAATTGACACAGTATGTTGATTTAGAGTGCCAAGGTTCTTATAATCCACAAAATCTTGCAAGTTACATTGCTAAAGGAGTTGAGATTGAACATATTTTACCCGATAATCCTGAATTATCTCTTAGAGATAAGTTTGGCAAAGAGTATGATGGCTTAAAGGTAATGTTAGGAAACCTTACTCTACTTGAAAAAAGTATTAACGCATCTATCGGTAACAACTTTTACGCTGAAAAAACGCCTGAATATGTAAAATCTAAGTATTATCTTACGAAGTCAATTGTAGAAAAACACAGTGTTGGCAAAGACACTGCTATTACCCGGATGAATAAAAATTTAGAATCTTATCCGGTATGGGATAAAAATTCTATTGTGTCAAGGCAGGAAATGTTATTTGAACTTGCAAAATACATTTGGAAGGTAGAAGAACTCAAATAAAATAGCTAATAATTAAAATTAATTTTAACCATAAATAATACAATCTTTATGAAAAAAGCGACTTTTATTATCTTGTCAGTAGGTCTTTTATCTTGCAATTCTAATATTGAAAGTAAGACTATTGAAAGTGAAAATACAGATACCATAAAACCTGTAGTTGCTGAAAGTGAATCACAAGTTCCAATAATATTGGATTCTTTGTCTATTGGCCACGAGTTAGCGAATGCTCCCTTCCACAATACGTCTAATATAGATTATTTTAAAAAGCACTTTAAAGAGGTTACAAAAACTGAAATCACTTTAAAGAAAAACGAACAAGATGATAACGTAACTGACACCATAAAAAAAGTGTTTTGGGGTAAGTCTTATATTGAAACGATAAATAATATATCAATAAATAGACTGTTATTAAGCTATGCTATTATTAATGACAATAATGTTGTATTAAAAAATAACATCAGAATTGGACAAAGTACACAGGAAGTATGTGAAACACTTAAAGTGAAGTACGATGCCAGAAAGACCTATAAGTATTTGGAGTTGGAAACAACGAAAGATGCAACGGGTTACTTAACTTTTTATTTTAAAGACAATAAATTAAATTCCATTATATATTCTCCTTATACCGGATAAGTTAAGTAATACTAAAGGAAAAAAGAAAGGGGAAATTAAAATTTCCCTTTTTTAATTGGTAACTATTTATTCAGTGTTGAATTATACTGATAGCAAATTTTGTAACTTTATAAATTAAGAAATAGACTATTATGCAAAATAAACAAGCAGAGGAAGCAGTTAGCTCATTAATACATTCACTTTTAAAGGGAGATATAACAAGACTTGTATCTATTCATCATCAACTACTAACAGAAGTTTTATGTAATGGCAAAACCTTTGTCGAACTTAAAGATGTTGTGAACCTAAATACTGCCCGACAAAAAACAATTTTTGAAAATGCAGTCCGTATCTTAGATAACCAAATTCAAAACACAAATGAAAAATTAGCTTCTTACGATAAAATGGAAAAAGAGCTGATTGAATTAAGGCATTGGAAACAGTTATTAGAGGCTAACATAGAAAAGAAAGTAGAAAAAAACATTGACCCTGAATTAATGAAAAAAATATCCCAATCCCTTCAGCAAGCTGAGTTTTCAACTCGTTTAAAACAAATCTTTGCGAATGAGAAAATCAAAACCATTGCAGACCTCATTAATTATTCTCGATATGAGTTATTAAAAATACGAAACTGCGGAAAAGGAAGCATTACCGAAATAGAAAATTATTTTGAGAAAAATGGGCTTTGGTGGGATATGGAATTTTAAATAAAATGGGTAAACAGATAAATGAAACAATAAAAAAAATCTTACCGGTAAGCAGGATTGTTTTATATGAAAATTTATAAGTTGAGTTAAATTAATATCACATCCTGTATTTTCCTAACAAGTGTCCAATCCTCTTTTTTAAAAATAGGGTTTATTTCAATCAAGCCCATGCTTTCTTTTTTGTTTAGAATAATTTTGTAAATGAACTCGTTTAAGCTCTCTGCATTTATCTTCTCACAACGGGGCATACCATTAGGACTTAGCCAATGATCCAAAATATCTATGTTCCA
>JANXOD010000027.1 GCA_025353765.1 Sphingobacteriales bacterium | reverse complement strand
ACAATATAATTCTGAATCTCTGATTTGGGAACATCTGCTAATCTCGTCCAGGTAAAAGGAACTCCCCAGGGATAAGGACTCTCCACATGCTGGCCCGTCACTTCCCGGCCATCTGTCTTAAACGAACGGACATCCTGGCCTAAAGATAGTTGGTATTGGACATCGGTACAAACAGCTGGGGTTTGAGTCAAATGGCAATTTCCAAATACAGTAGTACGTACACGCCAGTAGTAAAGCGTATTGGCTTGTAGATTAGCCGTGGCCGAAATACTCAGATCGTTCGGGTTGGCTTGTGTAATGTTTTTAATGGTTTTGGTTAAAGCACCGACAGGAAAGGCTTTATCGGTTGAAATATCCATTTCCCAACCTAGTTCTAAATTAGGATACTGGATCGTTTTGGTAAGGGTAACCGGCCAGGGGTTTCCATCTTTGGCACCATCAGCAGGGGTGGAAACAAATAACTGGGAGGAGGATTTACCAATGCCTATCGCGAAAAAAGCATCCTGAACGGAGTATAAGTCAACTGAATTAGGACCATATTCTGCTATTGCAGCCTGTTCTGCAGCCTGACGAAATTTTGCCCAAGTCATCGCATTGCTGTAGGCCGGTAAAAAATCGGTAATCGTATGCCATAAAATATTTTCTGCACGATCTATACCAATGCCAGGTACGGTAAAAGTTGAATTGGATTTATCTTCATCAATGTTGCCTGAACCGCCGTGTGCCAATAGGTATAACCAATATGGTACAAGGGTTTCATTCAATTCTGGCCCCTTGCATAATTGATCGTAATTTATGCCTTTATAGGCAGTGGGGCGATGTGCTTTTTTTATTGATGCAGGATTGCTGGAATCATACTCAGGATCATTGTTTGCGTATTTAAATGTCCAATCATAAGTATAAACAGCACCCGGACTCTTTTTTTGTAAAAGCTCTTTTAACACATAATTCTTAGCCAGGATACCAAAGGCATCAGCAACCGATTCGTGGATGTAACCTATATCGCAAACTGCTTGGGCGCCATCTAATCCATGGTATCTCATTATTTCATGCGCAGCTTCATGACCCATTACATCTAAAGTATAGCCCTTGTTTTTTAAATTAAAAACAAATTCATTTAACCCAAGAGTATTATCTACACTCCAACTTGCTGCTATTGCACTAAGATTTCCTGCTATTCTTAGAATATCTATCTCCTTAGGATTATTACTAACACCAAAATAATTAAAACGATCATAATAGTATTTGAATACCTGAGTAGCTGACCAATACAGAGTAACGATTTCTTTGTCGCCAATTATGTTATTTCCTGAAGGTACAATATAAGGGCCATAGCCATTTGTTTTGTCTACAAATTCATAATTATCACTAATAGTGAAATCGTCAAAAAAATCAGTAGAATAACGGCTTACTATTTGAGGTAAGGCTGAATTTGGAGGATTGGGGATATTTGTGAGATAATACTTACCATCATTAGGATCATGATATACTTGTATATCCTGCTTGCCATTTTGGTCTCCATAGTATAGGATAGGAATAGACCGGGTGACCATTTGGGCTTTAGCAGAGGAAATATAAGATAGGGCTATTAGGAATACCCATACACGTAAAATTTTATTCATTGATTGCTTAATTTTATTAAAATATTATCTGTTACGAAATAAAGTCGCAATGATAGGGATTTTAAAGAAAAAAAAATCGATATAAAATTAATTTATTTAAGATTAATGTATTTTTATTGTTACAAATTATAAATTTTTGCTTTTGGTAGCAATATTTTTACAATTAGGGCTATCTGGTAGGTAATATTAGATAAATTTAAATACCATACGAACCAACTTATAATCTTCTAAAACAGGTATAGCAGTAGTTATATTCAAGTTTAGACAAAATTCAATGTCCTTTTCAATATTTAGCTTTTTTAAACGTTCACTATGAGACGTTTTTTTGAGGTAAGCATTTAGATCATCTTTTGCCAGTGCATACAAATCTGCTGCTGCAATACCGGAATCATCCAACCTATATTCATCCTCGGTTAGATGGTGAACAACTGCTCCCGCAAAAAGAGTATCTTCTAGATTAACTTTATCTTTCCATCCGGCGCATAGCAGAAGTACATTTTTATCTTGTGTTTTTAACCAATTACATAAAGCTTCTAAATTTAAAAATGAGCCGATAACAATCTTACTTGCTTCCCGCGATTGGTTAATTGCATGAGTGCCGTTAGTTGTGGTGAGTACAATTGTTTTGCCGTTCACTTTTTCTTTGATATAAGCAAAGGGGGAATTACCGAAATCAAAACCATCCACTACTTCGCCATTGCGTTCTGCTGCCAGAAGAAAATCGGAATTTCTGTGAGATTCACAAATTTCTACAGTAGCAACAGGGATAATTGCTTCCGCTCCGTTTTCAATTCCATAGCAAATGGAAGATGTAGCCCTGAAAATATCAATCACAACTACAATGCTTTCGCGGATATCATACAAATGAAGTAATGCAGGTGTAAGGCATACTTCCAGTTTACGTGGAGACATATTTAAAATATGATTATTCCCTCTCATTATAATAGAGGGTTGGATAACGCCATTATTTAAACGGAAATTTTACTATCTGGGCTTTAATTTTGTTATCACGAATTTTAATATAAATTTCAGCGCCTTCTTTTGAAAAACTAGTTTTAACATAGCCTAAACCCACTGCTTTTTGAAGTGAAGGAGATTGTGTTCCTGAAGTTACTTTACCAATTGTATTCCCATCAGCATCTGTAATCTCGTAATCATGACGTGGAATACCACGGTCAATCATTTCGAAACCGACCAACTTGCGCTCAACTCCGGTTTGTTTTTGAATAGCTAAATTTTCAGAATTAATAAAGTCTTTAGTGAACTTGGTGATCCAGCCTAAACCTGCTTCTAAAGGTGATGTGGTATCGTCAATATCATTTCCGTATAAACAAAAACCCATTTCTAAACGTAACGTATCACGTGCTGCTAAGCCAATGGGTTTAATTCCGAAAGGTTCTCCTGCTCTAAAAATTTCCTTCCAGATATGTTCAGCATATTGATTATCAAAATAAAGTTCAAAACCGCCTGCGCCTGTGTATCCGGTAGCAGAAATCACTACGTTATCTATACCTGCAAAAATTCCTTTTTTAAAGGTATAATATTCCATGGAGGCCAGATCCACATCGGTTAAACTCTGTAAAGCTTCTGCCGCTTTGGGCCCCTGAACTGCTAATAAAGAAGTACGGTCTGAAATGTTTTTCATATTCACTCCGTAGGTATTATAGTTTGAAATCCAATCCCAATCTTTATCAATATTAGATGCATTTACAACCAGCATATAGGTTTTATCATCCATGCGATAAACCAGTAAATCATCTACAATACCACCATTTTTGTTGGGTAAACAAGAATATTGAATTTTGCCATCGTATAATTTAGAAGCATCATTAGAAGTTACTTTCTGGATTAGATCTAAAACACCATCACCTTTGAGGATAAATTCACCCATATGACTCACATCAAATACGCCAACAGTCTTACGAACTGTTTCATGCTCTACATTAATTCCTGCATATTGTACCGGCATATTGAATCCTGCGAAAGGTACCATTTTAGCACCTAAAGCTATATGGATATCATTTAAAGCTACATTCTTCATGTTTAATCTGTGGAGTGGTTTTGTGCCAAAAGTAAATAAAAAAGCATAACTCTTTTTTTTAAATAATACGCCTATTTTTCAATCTAGAACAAGCCTAGTTGCGGATTTGTTATCCTGAACGTTTTGCGATGATATGGAGATATTCCATAAGCTATTACTGCTTCTCTGTGTTTTACTGTAGGATATCCTTTATTGCTAGACCACTCATATTGTGGATGCTTTTCGGATAGTTTACGCATATAATCATCCCTGTAGGTTTTTGCAAGAATAGATGCAGCAGCAATAGAAAAATATTTACCATCGCCCTGTATAATACATTCATGCGGTACTTTTTGGTAAGGTTTAAAACGATTTCCGTCAATCAGGATAAACTCTGGTTTAATATTTAACATTTTAAGTGCTTTATGCATGGCCAAAAAGGATGCGTTTAAAATATTAATTCGGTCAATCTCCTCATGATCTACCTGGGCGACTGCAAAAGCTATCGCTTCACGTTCTATATATACACGGAGTGCGTATCGTTCTTTTTCAGAAAGTTGTTTCGAATCTGTTAATACATCATGAGAGAAATTACGAGGTAAAATTACCGCAGCAGCAAATATTGGTCCGGCAAGACAGCCTCTTCCGGCTTCATCACAGCCAGCCTCCATTAAATCATGCTGAAAAAAGGGTAAAAGCATTTTATATTGATCCTTTAATTTCTTATGTTTCCTATTTATTCAAATTTAATCATTACAAAATTCTTATTGACAATATTGTAACATCATCAGAATTCATTTTGGCTTTGTTGGCTACTTGAATATTGTTAAGTATTTTCTTATTTAAAGCATCTACCGGTAATGATTTAACTTTTTGCAGATGTTCAATCAGCTCATCATCGGTAATGTAAACATCTTCATCTGCACTTTCAACCAAGCCATCAGTGTAATTAAAAATCAGGCTTCCTGCTGGCAGTATCTCTTTACCTGTTTGGATAAAAGGTAATTCATCGAATGCTCCTATAATAGTTGTTCCTTGCTTAAGAAATTTAACTTTATTATTCGCTATTAGTATGGGAGGATTATGACCAGCATTAACATATTGTAATTCCCGGGTTTTTTCATTGTATCTTCCCAAAAAAAGAGTGATGAACCGTTCTCCATTTGTATTTGATACTACAATTTCATTTAATCTGCCAATAATTTTGCCCACATCCTCTTCTACAAAAGCCCATGCCCGTAAGCTAGCCTGTAAATTGGCCATAATTAAAGCAGCTGATACACCTTTCCCGGAAACATCTGCAATGCAATACATAAACTCATATGAGCTTAGTTTGATAAAATCAAAATAATCACCCCCGATATTTTGATTAGGCAAATAAATAGCTCCAACCTCTACTGATCCTGTTTTAGGCAATTGTTGGGGAACAAGCATATTCTGAACTTCGGTTGCCAAATCCAGATCACGTTGTAAAATTTCTCTGTTTACACGTTCTTTAAAAAGTTTTTTATTCTCTAAAGCAACAACAATTATATTTATTAAAGTTTGTATAAAGTTGATATCATTGTTTATTAACTCGGGCTTGGTATCAAAATCACCTATCAATACAAAGGCAAGTGAATCCTTTTTATGAAAAACCGGGACGAAGTAGGCGTATTTATTTAAAAGGGGATTAGCATTAGAACTTAGAGAGGTAATATTTTTCATATCCTGCAAAGCAAGACAGGTTTGTTGCAGTATTTTGGAACTTTCAATAGTACCACCAAAACGAGTAACGCAATAAAAATGCTCTTCTTCTTTTATCAGCAGTCGCATTTTGCCAATTTTAAGATGCACATTTAAAATTACTTCCAGCATCTCACACAGAACAGACGCTGCACTATTTTTGTTAATGGCCTGTGTAACTTCAAGTAAAGAATTTAATTCGGCTTGCCTTTTCAGTAAAAGTTGAATTAATTCACTTTCATCTGTGTTAACTAGTGTTGTGATGTGCTTCAAAAGGATATAAGTATTTTCTACTAATTTAAATAATAATAGCGAAAATGTTACACATTATTGTTTTGCGATTTTATATTAAATGCATCTTGTAAACCTATAGTTACCAAATTAAATGCGTACACTATCATCATTATAGCCAGACCGGGTAAAATTGCTAGATAGGCTGCATCCATTATAATATACCCATAATGTTCTTTAATCATTCCGCCCCAGGTTGGAATTGGTGGTTGTGCACCAAAACCCAAAAAACTCAATCCGGCTTCAAGCAAAATTGCAGACGCAAAATTAGAAGCTGCCACAACTAGGATCGGGCCTGCAATATTTGGTAAAATATGATGGATAATGATTCGGGTGTGACTAAATCCAAGAGCTTTTGCTGCTTCTACAAATTCTACTTGCTTTAATATGAGAATTTGTCCACGTACCAGTCTTGCTACTTCAACCCACATAGATAGCCCTACGGCTATAAATATTTGCCAAAAGCCTTTTCCTAAAGCAAATGAAATGGCAATAACCAATAGCAAAGCAGGTAGAGACCAGACCACATTCATTAACCAGCTAATTGCTGTATCCATTCTGCCTCCATAATATCCTGCCAAAGCACCTAGTGAGACTCCAATTATTAAGGATATTAGTACAGCCATTAGTCCTACAGAAAGGGATATGCGGATACCCAATATTAAGCGGCTTAACAAATCACGGCCGTAAATATCTGTGCCAAGCCAAAATGTTTTTCGTTCAATATGATTTTTGATAATGTCACTTTGCAGGTTTGTTGAGGTGAGATGATTTGTATTCCCAACAACATCATTCAATGAGTATTTCGTTTCTTCTGATTTCTCCTCATCTCCAATATACTCTCTTACCATTATAGAATCATTTTTAAAGCGATAAGAAGTGATGGGTATTTCGCGATAAAAAGAAGGTTGCCCCAATAGCATTTTTTTAAATACATTGAGTGTATCTAGTTTTTCCTTTTTTTGTAATTTAAGAATAGTAAATGTTGATCCTGGTTTTTTTATACTTATCTGAAGCATTATATCATTAGCCCAGGGCGTTTTATCTGGCATGATCAGATATGAAAGTAATCCCATTAAAACTATAATGGTAATTATAATAATACCTGCAAGAGCAAGTTTATTTTGTTTGAATCTTTGCCAGGTACGTTGCCCGGGTGTATTGTTCATGAAGCTAATTTAATAAACATCTCTTATTTCTACCGCACCATGCGGCCTTTCCAAATATATTTCCCAGAATTACCTGCAATGCCGATATAAACAAAATATAGAATATGAATAATAGTTAAAATGGGCTGATACAATAATAAATTTCGTCGTTGGACAAAATTACACATGGGTATTAGAAAGAGCAGCTCAACCATAAACTTACACAGCAATGCAGATCCCGCTAATATCCAATAAGCCGGATTGTAGAACCCGAGTAGAGCAGTCGCTAGTATAAACAGGTTGAAAAACCAAATAGAAACTCCCAAAGCTACCACACTTTTATTTTTGTATCGTGTACTTTTTGAAGCCCAACGCTTACGTTGCTGAATAAATTCGCTTAGAGTCGGTTTGGCATGAGTGTAAACAATGGCATCGCGAGATTTGCAGAAACCAATTCCATCCGGATACCGGGAGGCTACTTTATGCAGGAATAACTCATCATCTCCCGAGGCCAAATCATCAATGCCCTGGAAGCCATTTAACTCAAAAAATATATCTTTACGATAAGCCAGATTAGCGCCATTGCATGTTGAGGGCATTTTATTGCCAATTGTTGATGCTCCCAAACCAATAAGATATAGAAATTCTAAGGTTTGCATTTCCTCAAAAAAATTCTTCTCTTCAAAATAAGCAACGGGTGATGAAATCAATTTAAAATCATGCTGTTCGTAATATGCTACGACAGTATTCAACCAATCGGGAGCCATTCTACAATCAGCGTCTGTAGTGACTATCAAATCTCCTTTCGAAGTTTTTATGGCTTCTGTTATGGCTTTCTTTTTATAGGAATTAATTGGTTGATCTTCATTTAGCTTGATTAATTCAACTCCACGATCTGCATAAGATAAAATAATTTCAGATGTTCTGTCATCCGAATGATCATCAACCACGATCACCTGTAATAAATGCTTGGGATAATTTTGAGCTAAAATATCATTAATAGTTTTGCCTATTTTTTCTTCTTCATTACGGGCTGCTATCAGTACACTTACAAAAATTTTAGGCTCTGCCTTTGTTCGAATAAAAAAAGGAATGTTTTTCCATCCTCTCCAAAAAAAAAGGACAACGCTTACATAACATAAGGTTAATATTGTGGTGAGGATGCTAACTACGAGATTTACCAAAAAAATTGAGTTTTAAAACAAAAACAGAGCCTAAAATAGCAGGAATTATTAAATTAATTATCCATATACAAGTTGTTGCAGTCATAATAGCTACTTCCTGAGTAGTGATAAATGCAAAGAAATAGGTTGCAGTTGAAACCCGCACACCAATATCTAAAAGATCTAATGATGGTAAAGCCGACTGGATAAAAAACAAAATAAATAGCATCATAGCCATTTCAAATATTTTTATATCAGGTACAAGAAGATGAATGATTAAATAATATTGGGTAGTAAAAACAAAAAATCTGGAGAGGCAATAGATAAATACCTTTAATAAATCAGACTTTTTATAGCGGGCTAGTATGCTAAAGAATTTTTTGAATGGCTTTAAGAATTTTATTTTTGATAATAAACCATCTATCCAACGAATGTTGAAATAAAACAGCAGGAAAAACCCAGAAAAAGCCAATACCAGAAAGCTCAAAGCATAATAAAGCATGTCGTTGAAATGCATAAAGCGATCTACAAACCATAATATGGCTAAAGCTCCAAGAACATTGGTTACCACCATTTGCCCTATTGCGCCAACTCCCATCGAAATGGCTCCTATAATGCGTTTTCGGGGAGATAGAAAAAATATTCTGCCACCGTATTCGCCAATTCTATTAGGAGTAAATACAGCCCAGGTTAAACCGCAAAAAACAG
This sequence comes from Sphingobacteriales bacterium, assembly GCA_025353765.1. GTDB lineage: Bacteria > Bacteroidota > Bacteroidia > Sphingobacteriales > Sphingobacteriaceae > Daejeonella. Next base: position 51,346 of record JANXOD010000027.1, on the reverse strand, counting down.
ATTCAATTGCTTTCCATGTACTAATTTTTTCTATTGGCTTAACCAGAAATCTCCACTTTAACGCCTCTAAAAACCAGTTTAAAAACATGAGGAGAAATAGAGTTATAAGTACAATCCACACATTTGCTGTAGATAAAGATTTAGTCAGGGATTGAAAGTTTGCAATATTTTGATTATGACTTAGCTTCTGAAAAATAAAACCAAAAGCCAAAGCCAGAATAGCGATCTTAAAAATTATACTGAAGGTTTTTTTTGTTCTGGGACTCAAAGTAGCTGTGTTTGCTTTACAATATTAAGAAAAGCTACATGGATTTTAAATTTTTAAAAAGCTTTACTTTGCAAAGCAGTTAAAACTTTATAAATCTGTAATATTGCTCTGCATGTTAAAAGAAAAAGCAACCGAGCGAATTATTTTAGGTATTGATCCGGGAACCAGTGTAATGGGCTTTGGCCTGGTTAAAGAAGTGAAAACGCAGGTAGATTTAATTTGTATGGGTGTGGTTAAGCTGGATCATTTGGACGATCATCCGGATAAGCTTAAACATATATTTGAAAAAACTGTCACACTTATAGATCAATATCATCCGGATTGTTTAGCTATTGAAGCTCCTTTTTATGGAAAAAATATCCAGGTAATGTTAAAACTGGGCCGTGCACAAGGAGTTGCCATGGCAGCGGCGTTATCACGCAATCTTCCTATTTTCGAATATTCTCCACGTAAAATAAAGCAATCTATCACCGGAAATGGAAATGCAGGGAAAGAACAGGTAGCTGCGATGTTAAAAACCTTGCTAAAATTTACAGAATCGCCCGAGTTTTTAGATGCTACTGATGGATTAGCAGTTGCTGTTTGCCATTCATTTCAAAAAATGACGAGTGGGGGAGGTAATAAAAAAAATTATACAGGCTGGGATGCGTTTGCAAAGGATAATGTAAAAAGAATAAAGTAGGGAGAATTCATGAATTCTCCCTACAAATATTTTTTAATTTTTTGAGCAATATCTGTCAAATCTTCTTGGGATGGTTTTAATTTCTCTTTACTGAAATTCATATCGCTTACATTATTCATTGGTATAAGGTGGATATGTGCATGGGGCACTTCCAATCCGATTACAGCCACTCCAATTTTTTTGCATGTAATAGCTTTCTTCATACCTTCTGCTACAATCTTGGCAAAGATCATGAAACCAGCATAGGTTTCATGATCCAGATCAAAAATATAATCCACTTCCTTTTTAGGAATGACCAAAACATGGCCCATAGTTAAGGGCTGAATATCCAGAAAAGCTAAAAAATCTGCTGTTTCAGCCACTTTATGTGCAGGTATTTCGCCCGAAATGATTTTTGAAAAAATGGATGCCATATTTAATAGTTGTAACTTTTAACTTACCTGGATATCTCCATAATTTCAAACTCAATTTTGCCTGCCGGAACTGCTATTTCAACCGTGTCTCCTACAGATTTACCCAGTAATCCCTGGGCAATGGGAGATTTTACAGATATTCTTCCCGATTTTAAATCTGCTTCTGTTTCAGAAACAAGCTGATAAGTCATCGCTGAGCCATTATTTATATTTTTGATCTTGACTATAGATAAAGCCAAAACCTTAGTTGCATCTAATTTAGACTCATCTATTAACCGTGCATTTGCTAAAGCATTCGTTAGTTTTGAAATTTTAGATTCATGATGTCCCTGTGCTTCTTTTGCCGCATCATATTCTGCATTTTCTGATAAATCACCTTTATCGCGTGCCTCTGCAATAGCTTTTGATATTTGCGAACGGCCCTCTGTTTTTAAAAAGTGCAATTCCTCTTTAAGTTTTTCTAATCCTTCTTTGGTATAATAAGTTACCTCTGCCATATCTCACAATTTTATGGTAAATGCTAAAAAACAAACAAGACTATGTCGGCCTATGCCAATATAGTCTTGCAGTGTATTAACACGAAGATAATATTTTTGGTTTTAGAAATCCAAATTTCTGTTATCAAAATTGAATTCTGTTTAGCAGAAGTAGAGTCTTTTGTTAATTTTTATGGGTCTAGAATGTACTAGAGAACACTTTTAGTTTTTCTGCTAACACTTCAGATATTCTACGATAGGATTCAAATGTCCATCCCGCTATATGCGGACTCAATATTACTTTCTCATTATCAGCCAGAACTTTAAACCAAACCTGTTCTGCTAAGGATGGAAACTTCTCTACTTCTAATACATCTAAACCTGCACCTAAAATTTTACCGAGTTTGATATTATTTAAAATGGCTTGAGTATTTACAATTTCACCACGGGATGTATTCAAAAAAAAGATGGGTTTTTTAAAATGAAACAGATATTCATCACTTACTAACTGCTGCGTTTCGCGGGTTAGCGGGATATGGAGACTTAAGACATCAGCATGTTTGACGATCTGCTCCATGCTTACTTCTTTTGCATAAGCATCACTAAAGCCAGTTTTATACTTGTCGTAAGCAATTACATCAACTTCAAAACCGGAAAGTTTACGTGCAAAACTTTGACCAGTGTTACCATAACCTATAATCCCAATAGTTTTACCTTTTAACTCCCAACCTCTGTTTCCTTCTCTGTCCCAAATTCCTTTTCGGATTTCCTGATTGGCTTTGAATAAATTATTCATCAGTGATAAAAGCATTGCGATAGCATGTTCTGCAACCGCATCGCGGTTTCCTTTCGGAGCATTGATACAGATTATTCCTTTTGAACGGGCGTATTCTTCATTCACATTATCCATTCCTGCACCTGCACGGGCAATGAATTTTAGATTGCAGCCTGCATCAATCACATCTTTATCTACTTGAAATTTAGTGCGGATAACTAGCCCGCAATAATTTGAAATGATATTAAGCGTTTCTTCCCGGGAAATTAAAGGTTGATCGTTACATTCAAAACCTAATTTTTCAGCTTCTTCTTTAAATAAGGGGTGCAGGTCGTCTGCTATGAGGATTTTTCTATTCATGTTAAATTAAGATGATAATTTAGATCCGTGAATAGCATTGGTAAGCTTTACAAAATCCTCCACACTTAGTCGTTCGGCCCGCAGGTCAAGAATGGGATCATTACCCATATTTTCTTTGTTGATTAAGGAAGATAATGCATTTCTTAAGGTTTTGCGCCGTTGATTAAACCCCGCTTTTACAACTTGCCAAAATAGTTTCTCATCGCAATCTAATTTATTAGTCGTATTTCTCGTTAGGCGGATAACGGCTGAAAGCACTTTGGGAGGCGGATTAAATACTCCGGCTTTTACCGTAAATAAATATTCTACTTTATAAAATGCCTGTAGAAAAACGCTTAAGATGCCATATTCTTTACTTCCCGGTTTTTCGGCACATCGTTCTGCTACTTCTTTTTGAAACATGCCTACCACTTCAACCACCTGATCACGATTATCCAATACTTTAAATAGTATTTGAGATGATATATTGTAAGGGAAGTTGCCAATAATCCCAAACTTACCTGGAAAAACATCTTTAAAGTTAAGTTGCAGGAAATCCCCGTTTATTAGTTGATCACCTATAGCAGGATATTTTTTTTGAAGATAATGGACTGACTCCACATCCACATCTATTAAATAAGTTTGGAAGTCAGTTTTTTGAAGCAAAAAATCAGATAAAATTCCCATCCCCGGCCCAATCTCTAAAACCTGGTTGTATTGATCTGTTGCCTGGAGGCTATTTACAATCTTTTCTGCAATATTTTTATCAGTTAAAAAATGCTGACCAAGATGTTTCTTTGCTTTTACCAAACTCATTATGTGCTATTTGATACAAATTACGTAAAGATTAATGAGTAATTAGGGAACATTCATCTCAAAGTACTTAATTTGCATGAAATTAAATCCGGTAAATAGAACTTATGAGTGATAAAATTAAAATTGGAATTTCTATAGGTGATGTAAACGGTATTGGATTAGAGGTAATTATTAAAACCTTGATGGATAATCGTATCATGGAATACTGCACTCCCATTGTTTATGGTCATACCAAGGTTGCTTCTTTTCATCGTAAAGCATTGGGCATAGATGATTTTAGTTTTAATGTGATAAACAATGCAAGGGAGGCAAATGATAAGTGCCCAAACATGATCAACTGTTGGGAGGAAGATGTGAAAATAGAATTAGGAATGACCACCGAAATAGGCGGAAAGTATGCTTTCATTTCATTAGAAAAAGCTGTTGATGATTTACTTGCGGGAAATATTGATGCTTTAGTTACCGCACCGATCAATAAACACAATATTCAGAACGAGAATTTTCAATTTGTCGGACATACAGAATACATACAGGCCAAAACTAACTCCGCGGATTCTTTAATGTTTCTCATTAGTGAAGATATACGTGTTGGAATTGTAACCGGACATATCCCTGTGAAGGAAGTTCCGAAAAAAGTAAGCAAAGAAAAGATCTTGTCAAAATTGGCTATCATGAATGACAGCCTTAAAAAAGATTTTTGGATACAAAAACCTAAAATTGCTGTTTTAGGATTGAATCCTCATGCGGGTGATAATGGTTTAATTGGGAAAGAAGAACTTGAAACTATTATTCCGGCTATAGAAGAAGCTAATGCACAAGGTATTTTTGCGTTTGGTCCTTATTCTGCGGATGGTTTTTTTGCCAGTAATACCTATTGCCAGTTTGATGCCGTTTTAGCAATGTATCACGACCAGGGATTAATTCCCTTCAAACAAATGGCTTTTCATAACGGGGTTAATTTTACAGCTGGACTTCCTGTTGTGCGTACTTCGCCAGATCATGGTACAGGATATGATATTGCAGGTAAAAACCTGGCTTCAGAAAGTTCTTTCCGTGAAGCTTTATTTACAGCGATTAATATTGTAGAACGTCGCAGAGAAAGTGCAGAATTAGTATCAAATCCACTTAAAATAAGCAAACATTCTAAAGATAGAGATTAGTCTATTTTATTGGGAATATCACAAAGCAATTTCTTTATCCAATTAATATGGTGATCCATTATGGATTATTGTAATAAACAGCATCATACCTACTAAACTAATTATGAATAGATTATTCCTTTTTATCCTGTTTCAGCTCTCGTTTAGTCTTGCTTTTTCTCAGGAAAGCAATAAAGTAAATTCAACTATTGATGCTGTAACTGTTTACAGGCAGGGAGCCAGGATGAGTAGCGTAAATAATAATGTAAGTATCCCAGCTGGTACATCAGAAATTATTATGGAAAATGTACCCGCTTCCATTAATGCGCAAACTTTACAAGTTGCTTTAAAAGGAGATTTCATTTTATTATCTGCCAGTTGCAGTATAAATTATATTACGAATACCAATAATCCGCAAGCAAAAAAATTAACAGATTCTATTGAAGCAATTACAGAACGCGTGGATTGGATAAGTCAGCAAAAAGAAGTTTTTGAGGAAGAGCAAGAATTATTGAAGAAAAACCAATCCTTACAAAATGACAAAAATGGTTTCTCTGTTCAGGAGTTAAAAAACCTAGCCGACTTATATCGAAACAGGATGCTGGAGATTCGCCAGAAAGTTACTGAATTAAGTAAAAAAGAATTGACCGGTACAAAAACTCTGGAGAAATTAAAGAGCCAACTTGCAGAATGGTATACCAGTAATAATAAACCTACCGGACAAATTAATCTTCAGGTAAGTGCCAACCAAAGTACCAACGGTGCAATACGATGTTCATATTTGGTTGATAATGCAGGCTGGGTTCCTAAATATGATTTGCGAAGTGAAGGTTTGGGCAAAGATATAAAATTGATTTACAAAGCAGATGTTTTTCAATCCACCGGGTTTAACTGGGATAATATTAATCTGACGATCTCTACCGGAAATCCTTCAGCAAATAACGACCGACCGATAATGTATCCCCGTTATATTAATTACGTGGTAGCCAATTATGATAATTCTTTGAGTGAGGTGGTAGCGAGAGATAAGAAAGATTTTGGTAAATCTATGAATATGGCTCAGGCAACAGGTGAAATGAAGCTGACGTCTTCACCTGCAATGGAAGAACCAAAACCTTTAGAAGCTACTATTGCTGATAATGATATAAACATAGAGTATGAATTAGCCCAAAAACAGCAGATATTGAGCAATGGGAAAAATCATTTAATTGCCATTGATGAACATGCTTTGCCCGCTAGATACCAGTATCATACCGTACCAAAATTAGATGCAAAAGCATTTTTATTAGCCAAAGTGAGCAACTGGGGGCAATATAATTTATTAGCCGGCACAGCTAATATCTTTTTTGAAGGTGCTTTTGTAGGCCAGTCTACTATTGATCCTTCAACCGTATCCGATACTTTATTAATATCACTAGGAAGGGATGATAAGATAAATATAAAACGTACCAAACTAGTGGATATGAGTAAAAGCAGTAGCTCTGGCAGTAATAAAGAAGATAGATATGCCTATGAAACTACCATTAGAAATGGCAAGAACATAGCTATTGACATAGAAGTGCTTGATCAAATTCCTTTGTCAAAGAACCAGGCTATTAAAGTGAAATTGGAAGAAAGTATTGGCGCTGTTTATACCGAAGAATATGGCAAATTACTTTGGACAATGAGCATACCTGCCGGGCAAAGTAAAAAAATCAAGCTGATTTATTCTGTTAAATACCCTAAAGAAGAACAGGTAGCAGAAGGAAATCAATAGTAATTTTAAAGATCAGCAGATAATTGGGAATCTAAAAAATTCACTATGGCATTTATATCTGTAGGAGAAAACCAATGTATTTGCTGATCTTTTTTAAACCAGGTGAGCTGGCGTTTTGCGAATCTTCTTGTGTTCTGTTTAATTTTTTCTATTGCATCAGCTAAAGAAAATGTACTATCAAAATATTGAAGTAATTCAGAATAGCCTACGGTGTTTAATGCATTAAGATCACGGTATGGGATTAATTTCTTCACTTCATCGACTAATCCTGTTTCAATCATTTGATCCACACGATTATTTATTTGGGCATATAATTGTTCACGATCGGCATTTAAACCAATCTTTATAATTTTAAAAGGGCGGGTTTTATGCTGTTTACTCCGGTAAAATGAAAAAGGAACACCGGTTGTAAGATAAACTTCCAATGCCCGGATCATTCGCTGAGGATTAAATATATCCACTTCCGCATAATATGCAGGATCATTTGCTTTTAATTCAGCCTGAAGATATTCTATTCCTTTTTCCTGATAGTCGAGATTTAATTTCCCCCGCAGTTCAGAATTTGCCTTTGGCAGATCATCTAACCCATTACAAATGGCATTAATGTACAAGCCCGATCCTCCTGCCATAACCACAGTATCATGATTTTTGAACAGCTCATTAATCAATTTTAAACCTTGTTCCTCAAAGTCGCCGACACTAAATGATTCAGAAATATGATGTGAATTAATGAAATGATGCTTTACTATATTTAATTCTTCAGTAGATGGTTTTGCTGTACCAATATTCATTTCAATATAAAACTGCCGGGAATCTGCTGAAACAATTTCAGTATGGTACTTCTGTGCAATTTGAATAGCTGCGGCTGTTTTTCCTATAGCTGTAGGGCCCGCAATAACAATAAGAGTAGCCTCACCCCGACCCTCTCCGTGGGGAGGGGGAGTTTTAATATTTATTTTCAAATTAGCATATTCTCAAATTACCTAATAATCTTCTTTTTGTAAATCATCTATATCATAACTTTCATTATCAGAAAATCCATCTGTAAACTCATCTTTTTCTTCCCCATCTTCTTCGTGTTCACCATGTTCAATTTCTGTACTTATTCCCATATCATTCATGCTTTCCAGTTCTTCTGCGTCTTCCGGATTAAAGTCTATTTCATTTAAAAAATCGAATTCTTCAGAAATTAGAGCTGCCGTGGGAGGAACAAGACCAGTTCCGGCTAATTTGGGAACTTCGCCTGAACTGCGAAAAACGAAGGGATAGGTTTGGCCTGCTTCATCATTTAAAAGAATCTTTATAAGTTCAACATGAAAGTCTAATGGCCGGTCAAAATTATAGATATAATAGAATTTTTGATGCGGATCATCAATAAAACTGCTGAGTTTAGAATTAGTCATGGTAATTACTCCGTTATTTTCTTTCCGAGGATTGGGCAGATAGGCAATTTCTTCGTTTTTTATCCACTGATCGTTGCTCACATAAAAAGAAGAGGAAGCTTCTGCATTATATCCTGTGGATTTATGAATTGCATGATGCAGATCTTCAAAAGTTTGACTTGATTTGATATCAATTTCACGCACAATATCGTCGTAATCTTCAAAAGAAACTTTAAATCTATAAATGGCCATGATTTACTCTTTTTAACAAAATAAGGCGTAAAAATACAATTTGAAAGAACACAATTAACGATTGTGAATGGATAAAGTTTGAGATTTGTACTAATTCGGGCTATTTGTGGGAATCAGGCCTATTTCTTTACCTTTTTCTATCATAAACAAAAATGCTTCTTCATGGGAATTCTTTATTTCTCCCTCTAATATAGCTTCGCGGATCTTACTTTTAATAATTCCAACCTCTTTTCCGGCTTTTAAACTAAAGGCAAGCATAATATCTTCGCCGGTTATTGGCGGCTGCCAGTTTCTGATCTGGTCGCGTTCTTCTACATCTTTTAATTTCTGCTGAACCCGCTCAAAATTCTGACGATATTTTTTAACCTTATATTCATTTTTTGTGGTTACATCTGCATGGCAAAGCAACATCAAACTTTCAATATCATCCCCGGCCTCAAACAGTAAACGTCTTACAGCTGAGTCTGAAACTACATCCTGAGCTAATACGATAGGTCGCAGGTGTAACTGAACCAATTTCTGTACCATTTTCATTTTCTCGTTCAGCGGAAGCTTAAGCTGGGCGAATATTTTGGGAACCATGCGGGCTCCTTTGTCTTCATGCCCATGAAATGTCCAGCCATGGCCTTTTTCAAAACGCTTGGTTGCCGGTTTAGCAATGTCATGCAGAATTGCAGACCATCTCAGCCATAAATCATCCGTGCTTTGCGCAATATTATCAAGCACTTGTAAGGTGTGATAAAAATTGTCTTTATGACCTTGCCCATCAATGATATCCACACCATAGAGATCCACCATTGGGGGGAAAACATGTTTTAATAATCCGGTATCAAACAAATAGTTAAATCCGATGGAGGGTTGTTTAGCCAGAATGATCTTATTCAATTCATCTGTAATTCGTTCTGTAGATACAATTTTAATGCGGTGGCCATTTAATTTTATGGCTTTTGTAGCTTCTTCATCAATCTTAAAATTTAATTGAGTTGCAAAGCGGATGGCACGCATCATTCTCAAAGGATCATCAGAAAAGGTTTCGATTGGATTTAAAGGAGTCCGGATAAGTTGATGTTCTAAATCATCTATGCCATGAAAGGGATCTAATAACTTGCCAAAATTTGAAGAATTTAAACCTAAAGCCATGGCGTTTATAGTAAAATCCCGGCGTTTCTGATCATCTTCTAATGTTCCGTTTTCTACAACCGGTTTGCGGGAATCGGATCGGTATGACTCTTTTCTAGCTCCTACAAATTCAATTTCCAAATCACTTGATCGTAGCATAGCCGTTCCAAAATTTTTGAAAACAGCTACTTTAGTATGTAAAATTTTACCGGCAGCTTCTGCGAATTCAATTCCATTTCCTATCACCAGAATATCAATGTCTTTTGAGGGCCTGTTAAGGAAAATATCACGTACAAAGCCCCCAATCACATATATTTCAGTATGCGTTTCATCAGCCAGATTACCGAGCTTTTTAAATATGGGATTTTGTAAGTGTTGTTTCATTCAGGAGGTGAAATGGAATTTGGATAGAATATTGTAATTTTTTCAAAGGTATTTCATTTTAATACAATGAGCCTATTATTTTCTCAAAAATTCAAATCGGCCATCCGGTTCCAATTTCATAATGATTGATGATCTTTTTTCAGATTGGTCATTTTGCTCCAGGTTTACCACATAATCAACACCATTAATAATATCATCACTGATTTTATCGTAATAAGCAGGCGAAGGTTCTCCACTTAAATTCGCAGAAGTAGATACAATTGGCTTTCGGAAACGCTGGATCAGCTGCTCGCAAAAAGCATGTTTAACAATACGGATGCCTACACTTTTATCTTTAGCAATTACATTTGAAGCCAGGTTTTTAGCCCCCGAATAAATAATGGTTAAAGGGTTTTCCGCATACTCGACCAGATCATAAGCTACATCCGGAATATCATTCACATAACCCGGTAGTTTATTGGCAGTATCTAATAAAATAATGAGGCTTTTACTTTCATCGCGACCTTTCAGTTTAAAAATGCGATCTACAGCTTCCGCATTGGTAGCATCACAACCTATGCCCCAAATAGTATCTGTTGGGTAGAGAATTAGTCCACCTTGTTTTAACACTTCAAATGCCTTATTTACTTCTTCTCTAAGCATTTTTTAATGTGTTTTGGTAAAGGTGCATTAATTTTTGAGCTGTAGTTGCATCAGCAAATTGTTGTAAATGCTCCTTACTTAATTCAATCATAGTTTGCCTTTTTCCCTGACTTTGAAGAAGTGTGTTAATACTTTCTGCAAGTGCCTTATGGTCTTTGGGATCTACATAAATACTTCCTGGTCCGCCGGCTTCTTCTAAACAAGATCCGGTGGCCGCAATAACAGGAATGCGGGAATGTAATGCCTCTACAATAGGAATCCCAAAACCTTCAAACTCGGATGGATAAATAAAAATTTCTGCCTGCTGATAAATTGCGGGCAGATCTTTGAATGGAATATTTTTTAAAAAATGAACCCGGTTTTCTAATCCGTTTTGATTTATAAATCCCTTTACTTTCTGAGTATATGGAGTCTCTCTTCCTATTACAACCAAATGAATTCCAGCATCAACTTCTTTCAATGCTTTTGCAATAAGCATCAGATTTTTTCTTGGTTCAATAGTCCCCACATTTAACAGGTATTTTCCTGGTAATTGATATGCTGAGTGCACTTGTGCTTTTTCGTCTAAAGATGCTTCCCGATGAAATATAGGATCGCAGTTTTGATAAATGACTTCAATTTTATCTTCAGAGATATTTAAAAAACTGATCATATCTCTTTTGGTTTGTTCGCTGATAGCGATAATTTTATCGGCATGGTTGCAGGCATATTGAGATTTGAACTTATATATTTTGCAATCCAGCCAGTTATAATATTGCGGGTATCGTAAAAAAATAAGATCATGAAGAGTAACTATACTTTTAATTCCAGATTTTTTTATCCCGAAAGGAAGCTCATTACTTAAACCATGATAGATTTCTATTTCATCTTTTTTAAGGTCGTTTACAATCCCAAAACTGCGCCACCAGCTTTTAAGTAGACTGTTGTTGGGATACTTAAAATGAATGGAAGGAATAGAATTAAAATCTCCGGCTAAACGGCCATCTAAAGGTTTTGGAGAATAAACCTCGTATTCATCAGCGGGATATTTATTTGCTAAGAGTTTAAGGATATATCTACTGTAGTTTCCTAAGCCTGTAAAATTCTGAGTAGCACGCTTACCATCGAAACCTATTTTCATCTTGTTTTAGTATTGAGATATGCGTATTGCGTATTGAGATGTACAATGCCCGATTTTTGCTAACTGCTAACTGCTAACTGCTAACTGCTAACTGCTAACTGCTAACTGCTAACTTCCGGCCTTTCCAGACTACTTATTAAAATTCTACACCGCTACTTTATTTTCTCTTAAGGCATCATTCAAAGAAGTCTTTTTATCTGTAGATTCTTTTCGTTTTCCTATAATTAAAGCACAAGGCACCTGGTATTCGCCTGCCGGGAATTTTTTAGTATACGAGCCTGGGATCACAACTGAGCGGGCAGGAACAATACTCTTATATTCCACAGGTTCGCTGCCGGTTACATCTATTATTTTGGTGGATGCTGTAAGTACCACATTAGCTCCTAAAACTGCTTCCTGCTCTACTCGTACACCTTCTACCACAATAGCCCGTGAACCAATAAAACAATTATCCTCAATAATAACAGGTGCGCCCTGAACCGGTTCTAAAACTCCTCCAATACCCACACCTCCGCTTAAATGAACATATTTGCCAATTTGTGCACATGAGCCAACTGTTGCCCAGGTGTCTACCATCGTGCCTTCATCTACATAGGCGCCAATATTTACGTAAGATGGCATCATGATCACTCCTTTAGCTAAATAAGAGCCATAACGTGCTATTCCGTGAGGCACAACACGTACACCCAGTTCTTTATAATTGGTTTTCAGTTTCATTTTATCATGAAACACAAAAGGGCCAACTTTAATTTCTTCCATTTCGCGGGTTGGGAAATATAGTATGACGGCTTTTTTGATCCATTCATTTACATGCCATCTCGTTCCAATCGGTTCGGCAACACGTAATTCACCTTTATCTAGATAGAAAATGACTTGTTCAATGGCATCTGTATATTCATTATAGTTGAGAAGCTGACGGTCTTCCCATGCATTTTCTACTAATTTCTTTAATTCTGTAGTCATCGTTATTATTTTGAAGCAAATTAAAGGATTTTATACCAATTTTATGCTGATGCTTTATTTGTTATGTAGATTTGGATACGATGGCTGCACCCGAAAAACTAAGAATCGATAAATATTTATGGGCTATTCGGGCTTTTAAAACCCGAAGTATATCAACTGAAGCCTGTAAAGCGGGAAGAATAAAGTTTAGCGGAAAGAATTTAAAACCTTCTCATTTGGTTAAGATAGGGGAGGTTTATACTGTACAAAAAGGCGCAGAGCGTAAAGTGATTAAGGTTATAGGTTTGCTGGAAAGAAGGGTAGACGCTAAAACTGCTGTTACTTTTTATGAAGATATCACTCCTTTAGAGGAAACTCATGCTTATAAATCCATGTTTCAAACGCCAAATTTAAGTCGTGATCGTGGTGCTGGTCGTCCAACTAAAAAAGACCGCCGGGAAATTGATGATTTGCAGGAAGGCTGGTTTGAAGAAAATGAACTTTAATTTGTACTTTCAAAAAAATAAAAATATATGAACCTTATCGAATCATTTTTAACAGAATTACAACAGGAAGCTAAAAGCACACGTAAAATGCTTAGTCGTGTACCTTATGATAATCCAACTTGGAAACCTCATGAAAAATCAATGGCAATAAGCAACCTTTCCGGTCATATTGCAGAAATACCCTCATGGATAAATGAAACTATTGAAAAAGATGAACTGGATTTTGCAACAATGAATTACACCCCACCGATATTTACTTCAAATGAAGAATTGCTGGCCTTTTTCGACAAAACACTTGATAACGCTGTAAAATGTTTTAAAGCCTGTAATGGAGATGATGCTTTAATGCCTAACTGGACATTGCGTAGCGGCGATCAGGTATATTTTACGATGCCGAAATATCTGGTTATTCGCAATATGGTTTTAAATCACATTGTTCATCACCGGGCTCAGTTATCTGTTTATTTAAGATTACTGAATATCGCCGTTCCCGGGATGTATGGCCCAACGGCAGATGAACAATAATAAAATTAAGGGCAGCCAAGAGATGATAGTTTAAATTAGTTCTATCATCTCTTTTGTATTTTTAATAGCAGATCCGCCAATATCATTATTAAAATAGACGAAGGCTCGCTCTGTTTTCGTAGAAGATTTTACTTCCTCAACTAAATTCTTCAGTGTATCTAAACTATAATCTGATTTATATAAATCTGGAACGCCATGGAATCGATAATACAGAGTTGAAGTATTTTGTATTACATCTGACGGAAGTTGGGGATGACTTACTCCGCAAAATGAAATATGGTGCTTAGCTAATTTTTCATATACTTTTTCATTCCACCAACTCACATGGCGAAATTCTAAAACATTAGAAAAAGAAGGATCAAGGCTTTCAATTATTTTGTCTAAGTGCTCTTCGGTATAATGAGCCTTTGGCGGAAGCTGAAACAATACGCAACCCAATTTATCCTGTAATCCTTCAATAATAACAGCATAGAGATCAGAAATAATATCCTGTACTTTATGGAATTGCTTGTAATGTGTAATTGTCCGGGGAGCTTTTATCGAAAAACTGAAATTCTCCGGACTCTTTTTATACCAATTTTGCAGAAAGGATAGTTCCGGAAAGCGATAAAACGTAACGTTCAATTCAAGGGTATTAAAATGTTCACAGTAGAAACTGAACCATTTACTTTGTGGAAGATCTTTTGGATAAAAAATCTCTTTCCATCCCTTATAATAAAACCCTGAACAGCCAATATGCCATGTTTGCATAAATCATAATTATTAAGCTGTAACAATTACAAACAGAAGAAGATTTTTAAAATTACTTATTTACTATTTCCTTTACAACCTTAACTATAAAACTTTAAATCCATTGCAGGTAAAGCAGAAATGTACAAACTTAGCTAGCCACTCGGGATTGATATTGTAATTTTTTTGAAGATCTTCCCGGTGAAGTTCAAATGTGTCTATTTCTGATGTGATGTTTAAATCATAATCAATATGGGTATTATTATCTAACGAAGGCAAAATTTCTTGTTGTATATAAGTCCCGATAGCTTTGGCCTGTTCCTGAGTGATTTCTGCTTCTGCATTGTAAGCCATCCAATTTAACAGCTGATCATCTAAAATCCCGGAAACTCTAATCAATTCTATTGTGGGCCGCCAATTCCATGCATTCACACGAAGTTCCATGTCTTTGTTCTGGATGTCAGAAAGAGTAAATCCCATTCAGGTATATCTTTAATACTCAATTTTCATTTCTGAGGTATCCCAAAGTTTAAATGCCTGCAAAGCCTCATCACGCAAAAGCTGGATAACGGGTAATTTGCGTTTCTCCATTGGCAAGTCCAGCTCCTCATAAATAAACTGATCATCAAATCCAATGGTTGCCGCATCTTTTTTAGTATTTGCATAATAAATAGTATCAATATGAGCCCAGTAAATGGCGCCTAAACACATAGGGCAAGGTTCACAACTTGTATAAATTACGCATCCGCTTAAATCAAATGTTTTTAACTTTTTACAAGCCAGACGGATGGTAGAAACCTCCGCATGTGCTGTGGGATCATTACTTGTAGTTACCTTATTAGCACTTTTTGCAATGACTTTTCCATTTTTTACAATTACCGCTCCAAATGGTCCGCCTAATAACTTCTCTACATTTTGTTTTGAGATAAGAATTGCCATGCGCATAAACTTATCATGTTCCTTTTGTTCCATATTAATATCTTTCTGATTTTTAAACAATAAAAAACCCGGTTTAACCGGGTTTTTTATTGTTTATTTTCTTTGTTAATACTATTTATTCTCTTTTTTATATTCTTCGTTAAGTCCCGCTACTACTTCTTTAGTTACATCTAAACTTTCGTCTGCAAATAATACTGTTGGGTTAGCTTTTGAATACGTTAACACCATTTTATATCCCTTTCCTTTAGCATGTTGTTTAAGAAAGGCAGAAACTTTATTGTAAAGTTTTTCGTTTTCAACAGCTTCTTCATTAGCTAATGCATTTCCTGCATTTTGGTTGTATGAGGCTAATTCCTGTTGTTTTCTTGCTAAACGCTCTTCTGTTGCAGTACGTTGCTCTGCACTTAATGCTGCGGCACCTTTTTGATATTCTGCCACTTCACGTTGAAAAGCTGCACCTTTTGCAGTTAAATCAGCCTGTGCCTTTTTTGATTTTTCCTGGAACTTGCCTTTTATTGTTTTAAAATATTCGTAATTATTTAATAGCGAATCTGAATTTACGTATACAATTAGTTCTGCTTTTTTATCTGAAGTTGCGGGTGTAACAGCGGATTTAGATTGTTCTTTATTACAGGAAATAATTAAGCTTGCCAACACTAATCCGGTAGTAAGTTTTGTTAAGATCGCGAATACTCTTTTCATATTTTTATTAAAATTTAGGCAAATATAAACTTTCATAGCAAGTATCCCAACCATATTAACTTTCGTTAACAGTTATAGCCCTAATAATCAGTTTATTTTATCCACAATTTATCATTATATGGTTAAAATGGTTATTTTTGATGCTTGTTCCTTAAAGAAAATATGAGCGAAGAAACAGAAGACAGATCTAATTATTCAGCGGATAATATACAGGTTTTAGAGGGTTTAGAAGCGGTACGGAAGCGCCCTTCTATGTACATTGGGGATACAGGATTTAAAGGATTGCATCACCTGGTTTATGAAGTAGTAGATAATTCAATTGACGAGGCTCTTGCCGGTTATTGTTCAGATATTAAAGTAATCATCCATAAAAACAATTCGGTTTCGGTAGAAGATAATGGTAGAGGAATTCCTACTGCTATGCACACGAAAGAAAAAAAATCTGCTTTAGAGGTTGTAATGACTGTTCTGCATGCCGGTGGTAAATTCGATAAGGATACTTACAAAGTTTCGGGTGGTTTACATGGTGTAGGTGTATCCTGTGTGAATGCCTTGTCCATACACTTAACCGCTATCATTCATCGTGATGGTCAAATTTTTACCCAAGAGTATTCTTGTGGTAAACCATTGTTTGATGTAAAAGTTATTGGGGAATCAGACCGTACAGGTACTATTGTTACTTTCCTTCCGGATGATACTATTTTTACATTAACCACAGAATATAAATTTGATACCATTGCTGCCCGTTTACGCGAATTAGCTTATCTGAATAAAGGAATTCGTTTATCATTAACAGACGAACGTGAAATCTTGGAAGATGGAAGTCTTTTAAGCGAAGAGTTCTTTTCGGAAGGCGGTTTGCGTGAATTTGTTAAATATCTGGATGGTACGCGTACTTCTATCATCCCAGAGCCTATTTATGTGGAAGGTATTAAGCAGGGAATTCCAGTAGAAATGGCTTTGCAATACAATGATACCTATACCGAAAATGTGCATTCGTATGTAAATAACATCAATACACATGAAGGAGGTACTCACGTAGCTGGTTTCCGTCGTGGTTTAACACGTACACTTAAATCATATGCCGAGAAATCGGGCATGTTAAAAAACATGAAAATTGAGATTACAGGTGATGACTTCCGTGAAGGATTAACTGCTGTAATTTCTGTTAAAGTACAAGAACCACAGTTTGAAGGACAAACTAAAACCAAGTTAGGTAATAATGAGGTGATGGGCGCTGTAGATATTGCTGTTGGTGAGATTTTGGGCAATTATCTGGAGGAGAATCCAAAAGAAGCCCGAATGATTGTTAACAAAGTTATTTTAGCTGCTACCGCACGTGCCGCAGCACGCAAGGCCCGTGAAATGGTGCAGCGTAAAAGTGTGATGGGCGGTTCCGGTTTACCGGGAAAATTGTCTGATTGTGCTAATAATGATCCGGCAGCTTGCGAACTATACCTGGTGGAGGGAGATTCTGCAGGAGGTACAGCAAAGCAAGGACGTGATCGTAATTTCCAGGCTATTCTTCCATTAAAAGGTAAGATACTAAACGTGGAGAAAGCGATGGAACATAAGATCTACGAGAATGACGAGATTAAAAATATGTTTACCGCAATGGGTGTAAGTATTGGAACTCCTGATGATGCCAAAGCGCTTAACATGGATAAATTACGCTATCATCGTATTATTATCATGACGGATGCTGACGTGGACGGATCGCACATTACAACCTTAATTTTAACGTTCTTTTTCCGTTATATGAAAGAACTGATTGAGTTTGGATACATCTATATTGCCGCTCCTCCACTTTACTTGGTAAAAAAGGGTAAAGAGTTTGAATATGCCTGGAATGATGACCAACGTGATACTGCAGTGCAACGTTTAAAAGGTGCAGGGAAAGAAGAAAGTGTACATATACAACGCTATAAGGGGTTAGGTGAGATGAATGCCGAGCAATTATGGGAAACTACGTTAAATCCGGCAACCCGTACGCTCCGCAAAGTAACTATTGAAAATGCGGCAGAATGTGATCACGTATTTTCTATGTTAATGGGTGATGAAGTTGCTCCCCGTCGTGATTTTATTGAACGCAATGCGAAATATGCACGGATAGATATTTAATTGTTTAACTGCGATTAAATAATATGAATCCCTTTCAGTTATCTGGAAGGGATTTTTTGTATAGTCAGTTCCTTTTCTAACGAAATTGATTTAAAAATTGAGGAAGTGCATTGATCCCTTTATTTTTTAAATCAATAGAACTTTCCACAAGAATAGTTTTCGGTTTTATTTTTTTGGCTGTTGCTGTTAATAAAGAGGTGTTACTGATATAACTATTGAGTAAGGGAAACTGGTTCTGGCTTCTAATCTTATCTAAATTTATCTCCAGAAAGAAAAAGTAATTTGAGTTTTCTTGTATGCTATTACGAGTGTCGCCTTTTTTTGTACTGAAATGAAGATAGTCTGCATTTTTTGAACTGTATATCGTATAGAGCGGAAACAAGTCTTTGTTAACCGTATTATCAGGTTTAATGGTATTTTTATTTTTTAAATGGTTCAGCAAAGCTTCTGGTTTTGACTTTAATGAGATAGTTATTTCTGGCACTTCTACTTTTACGGCACCTAATTTTTCAACCTTTTCGAAATCATCATTGTAATCATAGGTTATTACTGAGTCTGTCTGTGTTACTGTATTCAGTAATTCAATATCTAAATATCCTTTATAGTTTTTAAGCAAACTATCTGTTTGAAATGTATAATTCTTTATCTTGAAGACTGTATTTTCAATTTGCTTATCGATTGGAGCATTCAGCCACATTTTCAATATACTTTCTGCTGGAAATGATCGGTGTGTAATTTTTTCGCCAATTGGTAAAAAAGAATCGGAGGTAAACTCTGCACTTAAGCTAATTTTCCCATCTTTAAAGTTCATGCTGCCAACATCATTATTGCTCAAATAATCAATATGATCGTTCGCCTGTTTTAGTTTCTTAATTTTAATATCAGAAGTAGCTAATACGCTTTTATGGCTCAATATATCCGTTAAAATATCAAAGACATCTTCTTTTTTTATAGAATAAGCTATGGCCATATTATCAGTTGTATAGGCAATCGTTAGCTTTTGATCTATTGAAGTTCCGACAGCTATATCATCATTGATTTTTTTAAATGAACTGATATGGAGTTTTTCAATGATAAAACGTTTAAATACTGCAATATCTGTTATAGGTAAAGAACAGAAAAAGGTTCCGGCTGATTTTGTTGAAACATTGTACAAAAAAATATTAGCGGGTATTTCAATCCCATTATCTTTTTCACTTTTACTTGCTTTGCCTTCCTCTCCCTTTTTTAAATAGTAAAAAGGGTGAGTGATAAAATCTAATGCAAGAGTTTTATAAATCCCATCTACATTAATTTTAATGATTGCCTTTGCCTGATTATGAATAGGGGTTCTATAGGAATTGTATTGCCTCAATTGGAGATAAGCCATAAAAAAAACCAGCAGCAATAATATAATTGCTGCCAGTCTTATTTTTTTTGATTTCATCAATTACTCTCTTGATTTCTCAATAAGGGAAAATAAATATTGCAATGCATTGGAGTGGTTATTCGGGACTGTCATAACAATTTCTGTAGAAGCTTTACTTCCCTTCATTTTATTTGCTTTGAAATAAATCGCTCCCATATCATTAAATACATTATTTAGTCTTCCCAATTCTCCAAACTCTCCATATTCATCAACCGGTATTTTTCCTGCAAGCAATTTAGGATTTGCAAAGAATGCAGCACTATTTTTTAGTAATAGATTTTTATGCTCTTTAGAAATTTTTGAATCATAGTTGTTAACGGCTATTTTTTCTATCTCATTTACATTAGTTCCTAAAAATATAATGTCATCTTTAATAATGAGATAAAGATCCATCAGATCTGTAGGCAGCATAATTTGGTAATATTCTTTAAACTCACAAACTTTGTCTTTTTTTATGCCATAACGAATTAGTTTTTCTAACAAGCGAGTATCTTTTGTAGATGTCATAAATAGAAAATCTGGCATGGTTTCTTTTTTTGTTTTTTCTACTTCTTTACCATTATAATCTGCATCATAATCATAGGTTTTATAGGTAACCTCTTTTTGTGAAAGCCCGGAGAGTATGAATAGTCCATCTCCTTTAAATACATTACTTACCGCTTTTTCATCCAATAAAAGAGAAAACAAATCGGCAGCTATAGATGCTTCATCACCGTATAGGCCATATACTTTTGATAACATTTTGGGATATTCTTCTAAGTAGGCTTTTGAATTTAAGGAATAGGCCATACAGCCAATCATCCTGTCTTCATTTATATATTTAATAAACTTTTTATTCAGCTTTGCATTGTATATTTTTTTATATGAAGCAGCTGTTTCTTCATTTAATGTTAACTCTGTAGAGATCCTCAGGGCATCTTTTTCCAGAAAAAGCTTAGCATTAAATTCTCCATAACCTGTTAAAAATGACATATTTCTAGTACCATAGGGGAAAGAAAAATAATTCGAAAACATTTTCCCGGTATTTGGAGCCCATAAAGTGGCCTCGGCATTAACATCTAAACTTTTTATATAGGATGGATTATCTAATACAGAGCCTGAAGTTGAATTTGAGAACATACTCTTAGCCATTTCCTGAGCCCAACCGGCTACAATTCTTTTTTGTTTGGCAGTGTTTCTGGTATAATAATCTGAATAGGATGGTGTAGCAACAGTATCATTGGCATAACTTGCAGTTTCTGTAGAATCCATTTCTTCAGTTGTCTCTTCTATTGGCTCGTCAATGATGACTGGTTTTCCAGGCTTGGAGTATTTCTTTGCAGTTTTACTATGTTTTCCTCCTTTTAATTTAGCAGATTTTGACTTATGGGCCTTTTTTGCAGCCTTACTAATTTTGTCCATCGTCACCTGCGGATCTTCAGTTGCCTTTGCCTCATCTACTTCTGTTGTTGAAGTCTCATTATCATAATGTTCAGTGCTAACCGTATCGGGAGCGGTAGTATAACTTGAAACCGGTGGCATTTCTAATCCAAAACGTTTAACAACATCTTCATTGTCAAAAAAATCAGATTTTGAGGTGGCTTTTGCTAGAAACAACATATGCTCATCCCACATGAGTACCTCGGTAGAATCACCATCAACATAAGATCTTCTATTACCTTCACGATTCATTTTTTTCTTTTCATTGATGCTAAACAGCTTATCAAAATTCTGTGCACTTTTAATGGGAATGAGTAAGCAGTTATAAGTAACGCTATCATTAGACTGGTTATAGTAATAGATAGACGATTCCAGATCAATTCCCAAATCCTGAATGTCCTTGCATTCTATACCTGCTTTTTTTGATATTTTCCCCAAGATCTTTTTCCCTACAAAAGAACTGTTGAATTCATTTATAGATAATAATTGAACGAGATTAGTGCCTTTTATAGAGGCTACAGCTGAGGCATCTGCCGGAATTTTATGTGCTAAATCTTGCGCATTAAGTGATAGTACAGATGCTGTAAGAAAGAATAAAAGTACTGATTTGTAAATCTGGGTCATGTTAATTGGATAATTGAATGGTATTTGAAATATTGGCTTTTCCGTTAATGAGATCTAAGACAGGTGCTTTAAGCATAATAGCTTTCTTTGATTTAGATACAGTTGCTGCTTTATTATTATAGGATGTAATTTGATTCTCAAATCTGTAAATACTGGTATAAAAGGCATCCTTAAAAATATTTTTAACATCGCCTTTTAGTTTTTTGTATTGTACAGAGGCTTCATTAGTATATTCATAGTTTCTGGTAAAAATATTTTTTGATGGGCTGTATGTATAGGATGAATTATTTACGGGTTTTATTTTTAGCTTTTTCAAAACATTTTTATTTACATTATTGATGTTTGAAATATCTTTAAAGAAAAAGCTCACACTGGCTATATAATTTTCTAAATCTAAAGTCTTTTTAACATTGGAAATTCCTTCTGTTTTTTTTAAATAATCAACCACTTCACTAAGCTCTTGTTGAATTTTTTGTTTTGTAGGAACTTTGTATCCCTTAATGCTGTCTAAGAGCATTATTGATGCTACTTTAGTTTTGCTTTTGCTTAAATTCAATGTAATGGTCGCATTACCCGACCCATTATTTTTTAAATTAATTTCTTCAATTACTTCAAAACAGGAGGAGAAACAAAAAAGAATTAATATGAGAAAGAAGTTTATACAGCTGTTTTTCAATAGAGTACAATTTATCATTGGCTGGTTTAATTCCCCGACAATAATACCTATTATTTTTTAGCGACTGATTTTTTTAGTGATTCGTAATAAAAATAATACGTGGTTGAAGTCTATTTTATAGACTAGCTATGGTAATAGAATTAAAGTAAGCTTTTCATAATCAATTTTAGCTTTATAGCGTTGTAAGATATCACCACCTAAAACACCAATTACAGGAGGTAGTTCCAGGTTTTCATAGGCATAGGTTACGGTAGAGAGATCTAAAACAGCGGCTTCAAAATCTTTTAGTATTAGTTTTCCAATCTGTAAATCCGGTAAATAGATACTAAAGCTTTCCATAGAAGTAGTGCCTAATCCGGTTGATAGTCTGTCCGACAATAACAGATCGCCTGAGGCTATATGATTTTCTAAAAAAGTTTTATCAAATACTGTTTTTGAGGCTCCGGTATCTAATACGACATTAAAAGGTTGACCAAAAACAAGAACTTCCACCAAAAGGTGGAAGCCATCATCCTGTAAATTTATAAGTTCTATAGGTATTACCGTTTTTCTCATAGAGGGCTTTTAAATCACCTTCATATCGTGTAATACCTGGTTCATGGTACGTACCGCCTCAGCACTTTTATTAAAAAGTGCCTGTTCTTCAGTATTCAATTTATAATCAATGATTTTTTCCCATCCATTTTTCCCAATCACAACAGGCACACCCATGCAAATATCCTTTTGACCATATTCACCCTCTAGTGATACACAGCAGGGGAATACTTTCTTCTGATCACGTATAATACTTTCTACCAATGCAGCACTGGCAGCACCGGGAGCATACCATGCAGAAGTGCCTAAAAGGCCCGTTAAAGTTGCGCCACCCACCATGGTATCTGCTGCCACTTTTTTAAGTGTATCCTGGTCTAGGAGGTTGGATACCGGCAAACTATTCATAGTTGCTAAACGTGTAAGCGGGATCATGGTCGTATCACCATGGCCACCAACCACAACGCCTTGTAAATCATTGGGTGAACAATTTAAAGCCATACTTAAATAGCATTTAAAACGGGCACTGTCTAAAATTCCACCCATTCCAATAATACGATTTTTAGGTAGCCCGCTTGATTTTAAGGCTAAGTAAGTCATTGTATCCATTGGATTACTGATTACTACGATGACAGCATCCGGAGAAAACTTCAATATATTTTCAACCACACCTTTCACAATGTTTGCATTCGTACCAATCAATTCTTCACGGGTCATGCCTGGTTTGCGGGGAATGCCGGAAGTAATAACAACCACATGAGAACCAGCTGTTTTACTATAATCATTGGTGCTGCCTGTAATTTTAGTATTAAAGCCCAAAAGTGTAGCTGTTTGCATCATATCTAATGCTTTACCTTCAGCAAAACCTTCTTTAATGTCTAATAAAACTAATTCCTCAGCTAATTCTCTTCTGGCAATATTATCGGCACAGGTTGCTCCAACGGCACCGGCTCCTACAACTGTTATCTTCATAATTTGAATACGATTTATGGGTGGGAAATTATTCTGGCCGAAGATAGAAATTTCAATCTTTTTTAGGAAATGGTTTATTAAACTTTACCATCATAATTCATTGTATGAAGATTAAGAGATTATGGAAAGCAATTACTTTTACTCCAAGCTTCCTATTGCTAATCTTCTATGCTCAGTATAGATTTATTTTCTAATATATAGGTTATTGTATTATCTACATTTTCATGGGTATTCGTAAAAGATTTATTATCAATATTAAACTTAGCTTTTTTTAATAGTGCTATTGAACTTTTATTATCTGCTGAAGGGAGGGCTGTAATAGTTTTGGCTTTCATTTCTTTAAAACCATACTCAATCACTCTTTTTACTGCTTCTATCATAATGCCTTTGCCCTGAAATTCAGGCAGCATTTCATACCCCATTTCTACTATTTCGTTGTCAACATCAAAATTCCAATAGCAAATTGTTCCAATTAAATCTGTATTATCTTTCAAAACTATAACCCAATACATACCTTGGTTATTTTGAACTAATTCAACAATCTTCTTAATAAACTCTGTAGCTTCTTCAACACCTGTGGAATTAGTCCTTCCGATGAATCTATTCACACTTGGGTCAGAACGCAATTTATGTATTTGTTTGGCATCTTTATTTGTAAGTTGCCTTAATATTAATCGTTCTGTTTTTAATATAGGAAAGGTTGAAAAATCTAAATTCATTATTTTCTAATTGGTTTCTTTTATAATCTTCTATCTTATGTTAATTCACTAATGGAAACGGGCTTAAATCTAAATCATTTTCTTAATTTTTCATCCAGCTTAGTATAAAAGTAAGCTTTTAAACATTTTTTCATACTGTAATTGCTACTATGAATTGAAAACTTAGTGTTTTTGGCTTCGATTTTATCATACTGGCCCTAATATTGGCAAATTCAACTTTAATATTGATGTTTTCAAGGTTGATATTGATGTTATTAGGTTTGGGATTGCCATTATTGAGTTTGATAATGGTGTTAATGGGCTTGATATTGGTATTTTCAAGGTTGATATTGACGTTTTCGGGTTTGACTTTGCCATTATTGGATTTGATAATAGTGTTATTGAGCTTGATATATACATTCCCGGGGGAAGCGCTCAAGGAACGATGTCGATTTTCGATAATATAATGTTGTGTTAACATTGTAGTAATCTTATGGAAGAATCTTTGTGCTCAAATTGAACGCAAGTGAAAAAACTTAATGTTATTATTCTGTCCTTTCTGATGATAGGTGCCATTCAGATTGGCAAGGCGCAAATTACCAGTGGCGTTATTAGTGGAAAAATTACTGATCAAACAGGTGCTACGTTACCGGGCGTAACTATAGCCATTGTTAATACCAGTACCGGAACACACTATGGCGCACAGACAAATTTAGATGGCCGTTACACACTTCCCAATTTAAACCCGGGCGGCCCTTATACAATTACTGCTTCCTTCGTTGGATTTAAAAAAGAAGAAATTGCTAATATCAACCTAAGTTTAGGTGGTGCAACTTATAACTTTATTTTAAAAGATGAAACTACGGCTTTACAAGAAGTAACCATTAAGAGTACAGTTGGTGGAACCAAAACAGGTGCAGGTACCAGAATCAGCCAAGCGCAAATGAAGGCTCTTCCTTCTATAAACCGCAACTTTCAGGATCTGACAAGATTAACGCCACAGAGTAATAATAACTCTTTTCAGGGGACTAACTTTCGTTACAATAATGTAACTCTGGATGGTGCCATAAATAATGATGCCATTGGCTTCAGTCCATCCTTAGGTGGCCAAACTAATTCATCAGGCCAGGTAGGTAGCAGCACACGTACAAATCCGGTATCCATGGATGCGATACAGGATATTCAGGTATATGTTGCTCCTTATGATATTAAAATTGGTAATGTATTGGGTGGTAGTATAAATGCGGTAACCCGGAGTGGTACAAATGAAGTAACGGGTTCGGTATACACCTATGGCCGCAATGCCTCTTTAGTAGGGCCTAATAATGCGCTCGCCTCATCAGGTGGTGATGGTTCAAAATTACCACATGATTTTAGTGATGTGCAAACAGGTGTGCGTGTTGGATTTCCCATTATTAAAAATAAATTATTCTTTTTTACAAATGAGGAAATTAGTCGAAAAGAGGATCCGGTTATCAGTGGAGCTGGATCTGCCGGATCTGCAAAAATATTAACTTTACAACAAGCACAGGATATTGCTGCTGCATTTAAAGTATATAGTGGGGAGGATGCAGGGACGTATGATCATTTACATATTAAGTCTAATTCAAATAAATATTTTAACCGCTTAGATTGGAATATTAATGATAAAAATCAGTTAACATTACGAAATAACATTGTTAGTTCAGAAGCAACTAACCTTGAGCGTGATCAAAAAAACTTTCGTTTTGGAGGCATAGATTATACCTCACATAACAATTCAAATTCAACTGTTGCTGAATTCAAATCACGGTTTTCAAATACAGCTTATAACAGCTTATTGATTGGTTATTCTAATGTTCATGATTATCGTGATCCGAGCTCTAACCCTGCGCTGCCCCAAATTGAAATAACCGGTAATACTCCTGGTACAACTATTTTTTTAGGTACTGATCGCGAAGCAGCTATTTTTGATATGCATCAAAAAACAACAGAGTTTACAGATAACTTCACCTTAACAAAAGGCAAAAATACGTTCACTTTCGGTACACATAACGAGTTTTACAACATTACTTATAATTTTGTTAATGCATGGAATGGTCGTGATGCTTATAGCAGTATAGCCAATTTTTTGGCAAATAATCCCTCACGTATTCGTGCAAATTATAATTACACAGATAATACACGTGATTATATTTTAGCTCATCCTTCTGCCTTATTCAAAGTCAATTTGTTAAGTCTGTACGGGCAGGATGAAATTCAGCTAGCAGATAATTTAAAACTTAGAGCTGGTATTCGGTTAGATTATGCAGGTCTTCCTAATAAACAGCCATTAAGTAACAAAACAACAACCGCTCCGGTTGACTTAAACTATGGCAATACCTTTACTTATACTAAACCAAAGGATATAAAAAATAATTATTTAGGTAATATAGAGATCAATCCACGAATTTCATTTAATTATGATGCTAGTGGAGATCAAAGTATTATACTCCGTGGTGGTAGCGGATTATTTTCCGGCCGTATTCCTTTCGCATGGCTCGGTTATGCATTCTATAACAATGGAGATACCTATGGTGCTTATGATAAAAAACCAAGTGTAGCATCACCAATAACTCCCGGTACTAATCCTATACAAGCACCTTCAAATGGGGGCTTAGGATTTGTGAATCAGCAAATACCGGCACCTAATACCAGTTCAGCAGGTCCAACACAGGTTGATATGATTGATAATAATTTTAAGATGCCGCAGGTATGGAGAAGCAATTTAGGCTTAGACTATACATCACCCGATCAATGGAAGTTTACCCTGGAAGGTATTTATACTAAAGTTATACACGACCTAAAATTTCAACAGGTTAATACAAAGGATAATGTTACTTATTACGCTTATGATACTGATCATCAACAGCCAATATTTGAAAATAAAGCTGTTAATCCTTCGTATACAAACGCCTATCTGTTATCAAACACTAATCATGGATATCGTTACAGTGCAACAGCGCAGATAGCAAAATCATTTCCTGTCGGTCTTAATCTATCTTTTGCTTATACTTATGGTCATTCAAAAGATGTTACTAATGGCATTCGTAACTCTATGGAATCAAACTGGCAGTTAAATCAGGCTTTAAATCCAAACAATCCGGGATTAGCTAATTCAAACTTTGATACCCGTAATCGTATTGTTTCTTCATTAAATTATATAATTAATTGGGGAGCTTCTAAAAACCTGACTTCTAACTTTACCTTCTTTCTAAGTGCGCAATCGGGTAACCCTTACACTTACGGATTTTATCCAAGCTCAATGAATGGAACAGGACAACAGGTTAGTTTAGCTTATATACCAAAGGCAGGCGAAACAGTTAATTTCTTCAATGATATTGTTGGAGGCGCCACAGCCCAGCAACAAGCGGATAACTTTGATGTCTTTATAAATAAAAACAAATATTTAAGCTCGCGCCGTGGTAAGTTTACAGAACGTAACGCTGTATTTACACCATGGAACAACAGCTTAGATTTCCGTTTTGCACAGGATTTTAAATTTGGAGAAGGCAAACATAAGCAGGTGCTCACCTTCACCTACGATATTGTTAATCTTACCAATTTGATAAATAAAAGCTGGGGGCAATATTATTTTTCTCCAAATACCTATAATTCAACATCAAGCATTGGTTTAACAACTGTAAGTAAATTACCGGGTGCTGCTGGCGGACCTGTTTTTGTTTCGAACGGCACAGCTACCGATGTTCCCAACGGTACTGGTGTCTATCCCAAATATGCATTTGCTGATCCTGGTGCACCTTATTCAGTTGATTTATTTGCTTCAAGATGGCAAATGCAATTTGGTTTACGCTACAGCTTTTAATACTGAAGATTACAAAGAATTAATAATTATTGTTTAGGTTTAGTTAGTGAAAAAAGCCTCGCATTTTGCGAGGCTTTTGTTTTTGCAGGATTTTGGATTTAAAAATTCTTGCCTAATTTTTCCAACATTTCCTGAGGTATTTTTTCCAGGTCAACTACGATGAAGCCATCTAGGCTATTAGAAAACTTAGGATCAATATTAAAGCAGATAATTTTGGCATTTAATGCAATATATTGTCGCAATAAAACGGGCATTTTGAGGTGGGATACCTCCACATCCGAAATAATATCATCCAGCCCTTTTAAAGTTTCGTTGGACTCCATTAACATATCCATGTCTACCTGCGAAAAATCAATTTTAAATCTCTTTCTGGGCTTCACATATTGCGCCAATTCATGGTCGAAGTGGTTTTTGCTGATAAAATCAACAATAAGCGATTTTGAAAATTTAGAAAAACTATTGCTGATACTTACGGGACCAATTAAATAACGGTATTGTGGATTGTCGATCAAATATTTTAAAATGCCTTTCCATAATAAAAACAGAGGAAGTGGCTTTTGCTGATATTCTTTGCGTACCCATGACCGGCCTAATTCAAGACTTTTACGAAGTATGGGATAAAATTGGTCTTTAATTTTAAATAGTTCGGCAATATAAAAGCCACGTTTGCCCATGCTGTAAAAAATCTCATCGCCTTTCCCAATCCGATAAGCACCCACAATCATTTTTGCATCTACATCCCAAATAAATAAATGGGTATAATAAATGTCATATTCATCCAGATCAATTTGCTTATTGGTTCCTTCGCCAACTTCCCGAAAGGTAACTTCTCTAAGCCGGCCAATTTCTTTGATAATATAATGAAGTTGTGATGCAGGGGCAATATAAACTTCATAATTTTTCTCTGTCCATACTTTAAAATCTTCAAGAGTACCAACTTCTTTTTCTATTAAAGCAGATGGTATTTCGCTAACGATAGGTTTTACTCTTTTTCTAATCTTAAATATATTTTGGGGATTAAAGATCTTTTTTTCATTTTCGAGGCCGGTGCCTAATGCATAGGTTTTAGCACGGAGGAAGCCGAGTAGTTTATTGGTATTGTTTTGATAAGAAAGATCCTGAACACGGATAGGTTTACCGATGCGAACCTGTATAGTATGGCCTTGTTTATTAAATAATTCGGACGGTAATTTTGCGGTACGTAATGTGGGATGAATGAGGCTTAGCAAATTGAATAAAAGTCCGTTATTACCATGAAAATAAATAGGAATGACAGGCACTTTTGCTTTAGCAATAATCTTCCCTACTACAGGGTGCCATAATTTATCGGTAATTTGCTGTGTTTCAAGTTTATAAGTAGAAACTTCACCTGCCGGGAAAATTCCTATCGGGATACCACTTCTTAATAGTTCTAAGGTATTTTTAATCCCGCTGATACTGGAGGAATGCTCTACATTTTCAAACGGATTAACGGCAATAAAATAATCGCTCAGGTTTGGTATTTTTTTAAGAATAAAATTGGCCATTAACTTAGTATCTGGCCTAACCGTACATAAAATTTTTAATAATACTAAACCTTCAATACCACCATAAGGATGATTTGCTATCGCAATAAAAGCGCCTTCTCTAGGTATATTTTTTAAATCAGCTTCATTAAACTCTACAGTAATACCGATAATTTGAAGAATCTTATCTACAAAAGTAGGGCCTGTAAGATGCTCTGCTTTCTGGAAAACTTCATTTACTTCATTAATTTTCATCACTTCCATTAACAAAGAAGCTAAACCCGGCAGAGGTAATTTATCCAGTTTAATGGCTTTGGCGAAATCTGCTTTGGTAATGATCTTCATATTCTATTAACGTTAGGTTAGTATATAATGTACGTAGTATCATTTCTCAAAAATATCAATAATATTTCTTAACCACAGGTGTACTTGGAAATATTTTATTCATTAATAAGAATATATTTTTCAAATAAGGATAGTATTCTTTATCTTGCTATCGAAAAGTAAGTTTATAAAAAATAGTTGACTAATTAGGAGAGGAAACTATAGTAAATGCCAGATGAAAACATCTTTAAAAGCCTATTTCGATTTTTCAAAAAAAGAATTTAACGGTATTTTAATCTTATGTGTTTTAATAATAGCCATTTTGATATTTCCGTTTGCCTATCGCATTCTGAAAAAGAAGGAAATATATAACTTCACTCAATTTCAACATGAAATTGCTGAGTTTAAGGCTTCTGCTTTATCCGAGAGAGCTTATAGTTACAAAGATATAAAGGATGAAATCGAAGATAAAGAAATAAAAGCAAGCTATTTTAATTTCGATCCCAATGGTTTACCTGCAGAAGAATGGAAAAAATTAGGTTTTTCTGAACTACAGATAAAAGTAATTAAGAACTATGAATCAAAGGGTGGTAAGTTCTATACTAAAGACGATCTTAAAAAGATCTATTCTATAACTGCTTCACAATTTGCCCGCTTAGAGCCTTATATCACGATAAGCTCAACTTATTCTAAAGAGGATAAATCATATAACAATGATAAATTCAAAAATACATCCGAAAAGTATCCTAAAAAACCTCCAACTGCTATTGTAGAATTAAATGATGCAGATTCTGCTAAAATGGAAACTATACGAGGAATAGGGCCTGCTTTTGCATCCAGAATTATTAAATACAGAAACCGTTTAGGTGGCTTTTATGATAAAAAGCAATTGCGGGAAGTTTTCGGACTGGATTCTGCAAAGTATGAACAGATTAAAGATCTGATTAGGATTGATGCTTCATCTATCAAAAAAATTAATGTAAATACAGTAACGTTTGATGATATCAAAAAACATCCATATTTGAGTTATAAACAAATGAATGCCATAATTCAATATAGAAAGCAACATGGAGAATATAAATCTGTCGATGACTTGAAAAAAGTAGTTATACTGAATGCTGAGATTATCCGAAAAATTGAGCCTTATATAAGTTATTAATAATTGAATAAATTTCTAATTGCTTTAGGGTTCCTACTTGTTACATCCATTAAAAATATACCCAAAACTACTTTGTTCTATTAATGATTGTCTTTTAATACCCAATTAAGAGGCAATCATTGTTATATTTGCAATAAAAACCAATCAATTGATGCAATCAATATTAGCGGAAGAGCAAAGTGGGGTAAACTTTTTACCTTCAGAAAATCAACAAATGATTATTAATATGGTACGTGATTTTGCTGAAAAGCATATCCGTCCTCATGTTATGGAATGGGATGAAGCCCAAATTTTTCCGGTAGATACATTTAAGAAACTAGGTGAACTGGGTTTAATGGGAGTTTTGATTCCCGAAGAATATGGTGGTTCAGGATTTGGATATTTTGAATATGTAAATGTTATTGTAGAAATTGCAAAAGTGTGTGGATCAATAGGCTTATCTGTTGCGGCACATAATTCATTATGCACAGGTCATATTATGGCTTTTGGTAATGAAGAGCAAAAGAGAAGATGGTTGCCAAAACTGGCTACAGCCGAGTGGATAGGAGCCTGGGGTTTAACCGAAGCAAACACCGGATCTGATGCTATGGGGATGAATACAACTGCCGTTTTAGATGGCGATCACTATATCGTTAACGGATCTAAAAACTGGATCACTCACGGAAAGTCTGGCAATGTAGCTGTGGTTATGGTAAGAACCGGTGAAAAAGGTGATTCGAAAGGAATTTCTACTATTGTAATAAAGAAGGGCACTCCCGGTTTTTCTGCAGGAAAAAAAGAGAATAAACTGGGCATGCGTGCCTCAGAAACGACAGAATTGATATTTGATAATTGTCGTGTACCCAAAGAAAACTTATTAGGCCACGAAGGCGAAGGCTTTAAACAGGCCATGTATATTTTAGATGGCGGACGGATTTCCATTGCAGCGCTTTCTTTAGGAATTGCAAAAGGAGCTTTTGAAGCAGCAGTAGCTTATTCAAAAGAACGCCACCAATTTGGACAACCCATCGCCAGTTTTCAGGGTATTTCCTTTAAAATTGCAGATATGGCAACTGAGATTGAAGCTGCAGAGTTGCTCATTATGCAAGCTGCTGATCTGAAAAATCGGGGCAAAAAAGTAACTAAAGAATCGGCTATGGCTAAATATTTTGCTTCGGAAGTTTGCGTAAGAGCATCTACAGAAGCCGTTCAAATATTTGGTGGTTATGGCTATACTAAAGACTTTCCGGTTGAGAAATTTTATCGCGATAGCAAACTCTGTACAATAGGTGAAGGAACTTCAGAAATACAAAAATTAGTGATTGCCAGGGAGGTATTACGCTAAAAATAACAAACTAATTTCTAGTTTGTTATCAATCTTTCATAAATTCTACATGTCTATAAATTATTTTGCATGAAATTATTATCTTTGCAGTCCAAAACCGAAAGGGGGTACTTTAAATTATGATCATTATAAACATAAAAGACGGCGAATCATTAGACAAAGCATTAAAACGCTTTAAAAAGAAATTCGAAAAAACTGGTGTATTAAGAGAACTGCGCAGTCGCCAGGCATACGAGAAAAAATCTATTACCCGCCGTACGCAGGTTAAAAAAGCTATTTACAAAGAAGGAATGAACAGAGAAACTGTTTAATTTTTTTTAAGTATATAAAACTCTAAAACTATTTGTATATTCACTTTATTGATGTACAAATAGTTTTCTATGTTTATAAAGCGTTTTGTCCAGTATCTTCAGTTTGAGAAACGATTCTCATCCCATACCGTTACAGCCTACCAAAACGATCTTCAACAATTTTCTGATTTTTTAAAAGATATAGAGCTTGATTTTAGTTACGCATCTCATACTCATGTACGCTCATGGATGGTTGATTTGTTGGATAAAGGGTCAGAAGCTAAAACCATTAATCGCAAAATTTCTACACTAAGATCCTTTTATAAATTTTTAGAGCGAGAGCAGTTGATTTTAAAAAATCCCACCTCCCAAATTCTAGCACCTAAAATTCCTAAACGACTTCCCATAGTTATTGATGAAAAAAAATTAGATAGTCTTCTTGATAATAATGTGGAAGATAACAAGGGGAAGAAGATTTTTACTGAAGATTTTAGTGGACTGCGTGATCGCTTAATTATAGAATTGCTATATGGCACTGGCATACGTCTCTCAGAACTAGTCAATTTAAAAGAATCAGACGTTAATTATTATGAGCAGTATATAAAAGTATTAGGTAAACGAAATAAAGAGCGCATAATACCGATAAATGCTTCTCTTATAAAACTCCTTAAACAATATACTGATGATAAAATAACGAAGAATTTTAGCAACAATTCAGATAGTTTGATCGTTACAAATAGAGGGGAAAACGCTTACTCTAAATTTATTTATCGCATCGTCAACAATTGCTTATCTTACATTTCAACAAACGATAAAAAGAGTCCGCATATATTGCGCCATACATTTGCAACCAGTCTTTTAAATCAGGGTGCGGATTTAAATGCCATAAAAGAGTTGTTAGGACATGCCAGTTTAGCGGCCACCCAAGTTTACACACATAATTCTGTTGAAAGATTAAAATCAATATACAAACAGGCCCATCCAAAGGCTTAAGAATTTTAATAATAAATTATAAAGTAGAGAGTATGAAAATCAGGGTTCAATCCATTCACTTCACAGCAGATAGCAAGCTGTTAGAATTTATTCAAAAAAGAGCAGATAAATTAGATCAATTTTTTGATCAGATTATTAGCGGAGAAGTTTATCTTAAATTGGAGAATACGGAAGATGAGGCTAATAAAATATCTGAGATTAAGTTACTGATTCCGGGGAATGATTTGTTTGCTAAAGAGCAATGTAAAACATTTGAAGAAGCAACAGATAAAGCAATAGAATCTTTACGCCGTCAACTAGATAAACATAAAGAAAAAGTGCGCCCTCATTCAAGTAATCATAAAGTTATAGCAACAACTGATGAATTTTTATAAGCGCAAAACCATTAAATAGCACATTTAACCCATATTTCCGATAGCCTAAAAGGCTATCGGATTTTTTTTTGAAAAAATTTTGTCCAACCTTTATTTTTTGTAGATTTGCAGTCCATTTCAGAGAGGTTATTCAATGATGCCTAAGTACTCTTGAAATTGTGGTTCTTTAACGATTTGAATTTTTTAAAGATATAACATTTTTGCCTCCTTAGCTCAGCTGGTAGAGCAACTGACTTGTAATCAGTAGGTCATTGGTTCGATCCCGATAGGAGGCTCGAAATGTTGGGGGGGTTCCAGAGCGGTCAAATGGGACGGACTGTAAATCCGTTACTTCGGTTTCGAAGGTTCGAATCCTTCTCCCCCCACAGGCAAACTTGTGTTTGGAGATATGTCAATTTGATATAATATATCGAATTTCAAAAGCGAAAGTAGCTCAGTTGGTAGAGCGATAGCCTTCCAAGCTATAGGTCGCGAGTTCGAACCTCGTCTTTCGCTCATTAAATGAGTGTTTCGGTCGGTTGTTCTACAGTTTAAATAACTGTTTAGCATTGAAAGAAAAAAGCCGACTTAGCTCAGCGGTAGAGCACTTCCTTGGTAAGGAAGAGGTCATGGGTTCAATTCCCATAGTTGGCTCTGAATAATATTAAAGATCAAAAACAATAAAATTAACCTAATAATAAGAATAATAAAATGGCAAAAGAAAAATTTGACCGCAGTAAACCGCACTTAAACATCGGGACTATTGGTCACGTTGACCACGGTAAAACTACCCTGACAGCAGCTATCACTAAAGTTTTAGCTGATAAAGGCTTTTCTGAAGCACGTTCATTTGATTCAATTGACTCTGCTCCAGAAGAAAAAGAAAGAGGTATCACCATTAATACTGCACACGTGGAGTATTCAACGGCTACTCGTCACTATGCTCACGTTGACTGTCCAGGTCACGCGGATTATGTGAAGAACATGGTTACAGGTGCTGCTCAAATGGATGGTGCAATCATTGTAGTTGCTGCAACTGATGGTCCTATGCCACAAACTCGTGAACACATTTTGCTTGCTCGTCAGGTTGGTGTACCTTCATTAGTTGTTTTTATGAATAAAGTTGATATGGTTGACGATCCTGAATTACTTGAATTAGTAGAGATGGAAGTACGTGAATTATTATCATTCTATGAATTCCCTGGGGATGATATTCCTGTCATTCAAGGTTCAGCTCTTGGCGGTTTGAACGGAGATCCAAAATGGGTAGAAAAAATCATGGATTTGATGAATGCAGTTGATAGCTATATTCCAATTCCTCCACGTTTAACTGAACTTCCTTTCTTAATGCCTGTTGAAGACGTATTCTCTATCACTGGTCGTGGTACTGTTGCAACTGGTCGTATTGAAAGAGGTGTTATCAACTCAGGTGAATCAGTTGATATCTTAGGAATGGGTGCCGAAAACTTAAAATCTGTAGTAACAGGTGTTGAGATGTTCCGTAAGATATTAGATAGAGGTGAAGCCGGAGATAACGTAGGATTATTATTACGTGGTATTGAGAAAACTGATATCCGTCGTGGTATGGTTATCTGCAAACCAGGTTCTGTAACTCCTCATACGGATTTCAAAGCTGAGATATATGTATTATCAAAAGCAGAAGGTGGGCGTCATACTCCATTCTTTAATAAATACCGTCCGCAATTCTATTTCCGCACAACAGATGTTACAGGTGAGATCACTTTAGCAGAAGGTGTAGAAATGGTTATGCCAGGAGATAACGTTACCATCGGTGTAAAATTGATTAACGCTATTGCAATGGAAAAAGGTCTTCGTTTCGCTATCCGTGAAGGTGGCAGAACGGTAGGTGCCGGTCAGGTAACTGAAATTATAAAATAATATAATTTCTATATAAAGGTTAATTGGATAGCATAAGTCCGCCAATGTGTGGACTTATGTTTTCTTATAATACACGGGCTGAGTTTACGAAGTAATTTTTAAACTGAGTTAATAATACGGGAATAGTTCAATGGTAGAATAGAGGTCTCCAAAACCTTTGATCAGGGTTCGAATCCTTGTTCCCGTGCTTACGCTGAACAAAATATGGCTAACGTAGTAGAATTTTTAAAGGAATCATATACCGAAATGACCCAAAAAGTCACTTGGCCTACTTGGCTCGAGTTACAAAATTCGGCAGTTATTGTATTAGTAGCTTCTATCATTATTGCACTTCTAATACTAGGAATGGATGAAACAGCTGGTAATGCTTTGAAATTATTTTATAAATCTCTGGCATAATTAACAGCATAATGATAATGAGCGATCAATTGAAATGGTATGTAGTGAGGGCTGTTAGTGGGAAAGAGAAAAAAGTTAAACAATATCTTGAGGCTGAAGTAAATCGCTTGGGTATTTCACATTTATTACCGCAGGTATTAATACCGATGGAAAAATACTATCAAATGAAAGATGGTAAAAAAATTGCAAAAGAGCGTAATTTTTATCCTGGGTATGTATTAATCGAAGCTAATTTAGATGGAGAATTAGAGCACGTTATTAAAGGAATTAATAGTGTAATTGGTTTTCTTGGTGACAAAGGTGGTAATGCAGTACCAATGCGCCCGGCAGAAGTCAATCGTATATTGGGTAAGGTAGATGAGATGAGCGGGCAGGGTGAAACAATGAATGTTCCTTATTATGTAGGAGAAAATGTGAAAGTGATGGATGGACCGTTCAATGGATTTACTGGAGTTATTGAAGAAGTTAATGAAGAGAAAAAGAAACTTAAGGTAATGGTTAAAATCTTCGGTAGAAGAACACCACTTGAGTTGAACTATATGCAGGTTGAAAAAGAATAGAATAATAAGTTGAAGTTGTTGATAGGTATCTTATAACACACAACTTATTAACTACAAACATCTTAAATGTTACATAGCTTCCACTAATAACATATAAGTAATAAATAAAATTAAGTAAAATGGCAAAAGAAGTCGGTGCGTTAATAAAATTACAAATCAAGGGCGGCGCTGCTAATCCATCACCACCGGTTGGTCCTGCATTGGGAGCAAAAGGGGTAAATATAATGGAGTTTTGCAAGCAGTTTAATGCACGTACCCAAGATAAGCCAGGTAAAGTATTGCCGGTTGTAATCACTGTTTATGTAGACAAGTCATTTGATTTTATCATTAAAACTCCTCCTGTAGCTATCCAGTTATTAGAAGTAACAGGCTTAAAGAGTGGTTCAGCAGAGTCTAACCGTAAAAAAGTTGCTAGTGTAAACTGGGATCAGGTTGAAGGCATTGCAAAAGATAAAATGACCGATTTGAATGCATTTACTATAGAATCAGCCATGAAAATGGTTGCAGGTACGGCACGCAGTATGGGAATTACCGTTAGCGGTAATGCACCCTGGAACAATTAATTAACACAAATCAGTTTAAGAAGTGGCTAGATTAACAAAAAATCAAAAAATGGCACATTCCAAACTTGAGGATGGTAAAGCATATTCTTTAACTCAGGCTGCGGCTTTGGTTAAGGAGATTACCACTACCAAATTTGATGCTTCGGTTGACCTTGATGTACGCTTAGGCGTAGATCCTCGTAAAGCGAACCAAATGGTACGTGGTATTGCAACTCTTCCTCATGGAACCGGTAAAACTGTCCGCGTTTTAGTTTTATGTACTCCTGATAAGGAAGAAGAAGCTAGAGCTGCAGGTGCAGATTTTGTAGGTTTGGATGAATATATTGCCAAAATTGAAGGTGGATGGACTGACGTTGATATCATTATTACCATGCCTAGTGTAATGGCAAAAGTAGGTAAGTTGGGCCGTGTTTTAGGTCCGCGTAATCTTATGCCAAACCCTAAATCAGGAACTGTAACTCCAGATGTTGGAAAAGCAGTAACAGATGTTAAAGGCGGTAAAATTGACTTCAAAGTAGATAAAACAGGTATCATTCATGCTTCCATCGGAAAAGTATCCTTTGATGCTGATAAACTTTATGAGAATGCATTAGAAGTAATTCAAATCATTTCTAAATTAAAGCCATCAGCTGCAAAAGGAACTTATTTCAAGAGCATTCACATGTCTTCTACGATGAGTCCTGGAATCGAAATTGAAACTAAATCAGTAGCGGGGATCTAATCATGAGAAAAGAAGAAAAACACGATGTTGTTCTTGCTTTAAAGGAGACGATTGAGGAGTACGGTAATTTTTATATTACTGATACAGCCAATCTATCTGTAGCAAAAGTAAATGACATTCGCCGTAAATGTTTCGAAAGCGATATCAAAATGCAGGTTGCTAAAAATACACTGATCAGAAAGGCTATGGAAGCCTCTGGTGGTGATTATAGTGAAATGTTTGATGTGCTTAAAGGATCATCATCTATTATGTTTTCTAAATCAGCAAATGCTCCGGCAAAGTTGATTAAACTATTGAGAAAGCAAGGTGATAAACCGGTACTTAAAGCAGCATATATTGATTCGGCAGTATTCATTGGCGATAACCAGTTAGATGCTTTAGTAAACCTTAAATCTAAGGAACAATTAGTAGCTGATATCATTGCATTGCTACAATCTCCAGCTAAAAATGTTATCGGGGCTTTACAGTCTGGTGGTAATAAGCTTGCAGGAATTGTAAAAACATTACAAGAAAGAGGTTAACGAACACCTTAAGTTCGATTAATTATTACAAAGTATTGAAATTTTAAAATTAAATAAAATGGCAGATTTAAAATCGTTTGCTGAGAAATTAGTAAACTTAACAGTAAAAGAAGTTAACGAATTAGCTCAAATATTAAAAGATGAGTATGGTATTGAGCCGGCTGCAGCAGCAGTTGCAGTTGCTGGTCCTGCTGGCGGTGGTGATGCACCTGCAGCAGCAGCAGAACAAACTACTTTCGATGTAATATTGAAAGAAGCAGGTGGTGCTAAATTAGGAGTTGTTAAGTTGGTAAAAGACTTAACTGGTTTAGGTTTGAAAGAAGCTAAAGACTTAGTTGATAGCGCACCAAAAGAAGTTAAAACTGGTGTTTCTAAAGAAGAAGCAACAGCCCTTAAAGCTCAGTTAGAAGAAGCAGGAGCAGTAGTTGAGATTAAGTAATCTTAACTCATAAAATAATGGTCTTAGACTCCGATTTTCATCGGGGTCTATTGCCATTTGTATAATACCCATTATTGTTTGACTTACAATCCCTTATTTAAAGGAAGAACAAGTCCAGTTTATTTACTAAACTAAATCTCAGTCCCTTGGCAAACAAAATTAAGCACACCGAAAGAGTAAATTTTGCTACCAGTAAGCATGTGATGGATTATCCGGATTTCCTGGATGTACAATTACAATCTTTCAAGGAATTTTTTCAATTAGAAACCACTTCAGACAATCGCCATCAAGAAGGATTGTTTAAAGTATTCTCAGAAAATTTTCCGATCTCTGATTCAAGAAACATATTCGTTTTAGAATTTCTTGATTATTTCATAGATCCCCCTCGTTACGATATACCTGAATGTATTGATCGCGGTTTAACCTACAGTGTACCATTAAAAGCAAAGCTTCGCTTATCCTGTAATGATGCAGAACATGAAGACTTTGAAACGATTGTTCAGGATGTGTATTTGGGAACTATTCCATATATGACTCCTAAAGGAACCTTCGTGATTAATGGTGCAGAGCGTGTAATTGTATCCCAGTTGCATCGTTCACCAGGAGTATTCTTCGGCCAAAGCCGACATACAAATGGTACAAAATTGTATTCAGCTCGTGTTATACCATTTAAAGGATCCTGGATCGAATTTGCAACAGACGTAAATAACGTCATGTATGCTTACATCGATCGTAAGAAAAAATTCCCTGTTACTACATTACTACGGGCAATTGGTTATTCAGATGATAAAGACATTCTAGAATTATTTGAATTAGCTGATGAGGTTAAAGTAAGTAAATCTGGTTTGAAGAAATTCGTCGGAAGAAAACTGGCAGCCAGAGTATTAAAGAAATGGGTTGAAGATTTCGTAGATGAAGATA
This sequence comes from Sphingobacteriales bacterium, assembly GCA_025353765.1. GTDB lineage: Bacteria > Bacteroidota > Bacteroidia > Sphingobacteriales > Sphingobacteriaceae > Daejeonella. The sequence goes on along the minus strand of JANXOD010000027.1, from coordinate 11,176 downwards.
CAGGTGAAGTAGTTTCTATTGATCGAAATGAGATCATTATGGAACGCGAAACCGTTTTAGAAGAAGATCATATCGATATGATCATCGAAGCTGGTGTAAAAACCGTTATCTTAACTAAAGATGACGCCATCAACAGCGGTGATTATACCATTATATATAATACGTTACAAAAAGATACATCAAACTCTGAAAAAGAAGCAGTAGAACATATTTATCGCCAATTGCGTAATGCAGAACCGCCTGATGAAGAAACAGCACGTGGTATTATTGATCGTTTATTCTTTTCAGATAAAAGATATGATTTAGGTGATGTTGGCCGTTATCGCATTAACCGTAAGTTGAAATTAAATACTCCTGTTGAGACTAAAGTTTTAACTAAGCAGGATATTATTGCAATTGTTAAATATCTGATCAAATTAATCAACTCTAAAGCAGAGGTGGATGATATTGATCACTTATCAAATCGTCGTGTACGTACAGTAGGCGAGCAATTATATGCTCAGTTTGGTGTAGGTTTAGCTCGTATGGCACGCACAATTCGTGAGCGTATGAACATCCGTGACAACGAGGTGTTTACGCCAACGGATCTGATTAATGCACGTACACTTTCATCTGTGATCAACTCGTTTTTCGGAACGAACCAGCTATCACAGTTTATGGATCAAACCAATCCTCTTGCAGAAATTACACATAAACGTCGTCTTTCAGCATTAGGCCCAGGTGGTCTTTCTCGTGAGCGTGCAGGTTTTGAAGTTCGTGATGTACACTATACTCATTATGGCCGTCTATGTACCATTGAAACTCCGGAAGGACCAAATATTGGTTTGATTTCCTCACTTTGCGTTCATGCGAAGATTAATAGCTTAGGTTTTATCGAAACACCTTATCGTAAGGTGGATAATGGCCGGGTTGTAGTTGAAGAGCCGGTAATTTATTTATCAGCTGAAGATGAGGAAGGCAAAACTATTGGACAGGCAAATGCACAATATGATGATAAAGGTAATTTCCAAACTCAGCATGTTAAAGCCCGTTATGAAGGAGATTTCCCTGTAATTGAGCCTGTAAAGTTAGATTTGATGGACATTGCTCCAAACCAAATCACATCCATAGCAGCTTCATTAATTCCATTCCTAGAACATGATGATGCTAACCGTGCATTGATGGGTTCAAACATGCAACGCCAAGCCGTTCCTTTATTGCGTCCGGAAGCACCAATTGTTGGAACAGGTTTAGAAGGACGTGTTGCACGTGATTCGCGTACTCTTATTAATGCAGAAGGAAATGGTGTTGTTGAGTATGTAGATGCGAATGAAATTCGTATCCGTTATGAAAGAAATGAAGATGACATTCTTGTTTCTTTTGAAGGAGAGGTTAAATCATACCGATTAATTAAATTCAAGAAAACCAATCAAAGTACCTGCATTAACTTAAAACCAATTGTTAGAAAAGGCCAGAAAGTTGAAAAAGGACAAGTTCTTTGCGAAGGTTATGCAACTCAAAATGGTGAATTAGCCTTAGGAAGAAACCTGAAAGTGGCATTTATGCCTTGGCAGGGATTTAACTTTGAGGATGCAATTGTAATTTCAGAGCGTGTAGTTTCTCAGGATATCTTTACTTCACTTCATATTGAAGAGTTTGAATTAGAAGTTCGGGATACTAAACGTGGCGAAGAAGAATTAACACCGGATATTCCTAATGTTTCTGAAGAAGCAACCAAAGATTTGGATGAAAACGGAGTTATCCGTGTAGGTGCAGAGATTAAAGAAGGTGATATTCTTATCGGTAAGATCACTCCAAAAGGAGAGTCTGATCCTTCACCAGAAGAGAAATTATTACGTGCTATCTTTGGTGACAAGGCAGGTGACGTAAAAGATGCTTCTTTAAAAACTCCGCCATCTATTCATGGTGTTGTAATTGACACTAAGTTGTTTTCTCGTGCTAAAAAAACTACAAAGGCCGAAGAAAAGATAGCTATTGAGAAATTAGATGCTAAGCACAATAAAGCAACTAAAGAATTAAAGGAAACTTTAATTGAAAAATTGTTCACCATTGTGAATGGTAAAACATCACAAGGGGTTTTTAATGTATACAAAGAACTATTGGTAGCTAAAGGTGTGAAATTCACACAAAAAGTTCTAATAGAATTGGAATATGCAAACATCAACCCAACCAAATGGACAACTGATGAAGATAAAAATGAGTTGATCAAACAAACGCTTCACAACTATAATATTAAGCTTAACGAAGAGCTTGGTGCTTATAAACGTGATAAGTTTGCAATCAGTGTAGGAGATGAGCTTCCATCAGGTATAGTCCAAATGGCTAAAGTATACGTTGCTAAAAAGCGTAAACTAAAAGTAGGCGATAAAATGGCTGGTCGTCACGGTAATAAAGGTATTGTTGCTCGTATTGTGCGTGATGAAGATATGCCATTCCTTGAAGATGGAACTCCGGTGGATATTGTATTGAATCCTCTGGGTGTACCTTCTCGTATGAACCTTGGACAAATCTACGAAACCGTATTAGGATGGGCTGGTAAAGAACTTGGAATGAAGTTCGCAACACCGATCTTTGACGGAGCTTCGCATGACGAGGTAGAAGAGTGGGTAGCTAAAGCAGGAGTACCAACATCAGGAAGAACTTATTTATACAATGGTTTAACCGGAGATCGTTTCGATCAGCAGACCACAGTAGGTATTATTTACATGCTGAAATTAGGTCACATGGTTGATGATAAAATGCACGCACGTTCCATCGGACCATACTCCTTAATTACACAACAACCATTGGGCGGTAAAGCTCAGTTTGGGGGTCAGCGTTTTGGTGAGATGGAGGTTTGGGCGTTAGAAGCATTTGGTGCTGCTAACATTCTTCAGGAAATCTTAACGGTTAAATCTGATGATGTGGTAGGCCGTGCAAAAACCTACGAAGCGATTGTTAAAGGCGAAAACCTTCCAACACCATCAGTTCCAGAATCATTCAATGTATTGGTTCATGAATTAAGAGGTTTAGGTTTAGATATTACGTTAGACTAACGTTGAAAAGTTGTAAGGTTGGAATGTTGAAGGATTAATTTCCGTAACATTCCAACTTTTTAAAACCTTCCAACATTTTAAACAAAAGAGCATGTCTTACAAAAAGGATAATAAAATCAAAAGTAACTTCACCTCAATTACCATTAGTTTGGCGTCTCCGGAATCAATTCTGGAACGTTCAAGCGGAGAGGTGTTAAAACCGGAAACGATCAATTACCGGACTTACAAACCCGAGCGTGATGGTTTATTCTGCGAGCGTATTTTTGGTCCTGTAAAGGATTACGAATGTCATTGCGGTAAATACAAACGTATCCGCTATAAAGGTATTGTTTGTGATCGTTGTGGTGTTGAAGTAACAGAAAAGAAAGTACGTCGTGAGCGTATGGGGCACATCAATTTGGTGGTTCCTGTAGCGCATATCTGGTATTTCCGTTCATTGCCAAATAAGATTGGTTATTTATTGGGCTTGCCTACTAAAAAGCTGGATCTTATCATTTATTATGAACGATATGTAGTTATCCAACCAGGATTAAAAGAAGCTGATGGAATCCTGAAAATGGATTTCCTGACAGAAGAAGAATACCTGGATATTTTGGATACTTTACCAAAAGAAAATCAATATTTAGATGATAAAGATCCTCTGAAATTCATTGCAAAGATGGGTGCAGATGCTTTACAAGATCTATTGAGTCGTTTAGATTTAGATCAGCAATCTTATGATCTTCGCCATCAGGCAGCAAATGAAACATCCCAACAACGTAAAAATGAAGCGTTAAAACGTCTTCAGGTTGTAGAAGCTTTCCGTGGTGCTAATACACGTATCGAAAATCATCCCGAATGGATGATTGTTAAAATTGTCCCTGTTATTCCACCAGAATTACGCCCGCTAGTTCCTTTGGAAGGTGGCCGTTTTGCCACATCAGATTTAAATGATTTATACCGTCGTGTAATTATCCGTAATAACCGTTTAAAGCGGTTAATCGAAATTAAAGCACCGGAAGTTATTTTACGAAACGAAAAACGGATGTTACAGGAAGCTGTAGATTCATTATTCGATAATTCACGTAAAGTTAATGCGGTTAAAACAGAAGGAAACCGGGCTCTAAAATCTCTTTCAGATATTCTAAAGGGTAAGCAAGGTCGTTTCCGCCAAAACTTATTAGGAAAACGTGTGGATTATTCAGCACGTTCTGTAATTGTTGTTGGGCCAAACTTGAAATTACACGAGTGCGGTTTACCAAAAGATATGGCTGCGGAGCTTTTCAAACCATTCATCATTCGTAAAATGATCGAAAGAGGAATAGTTAAAACGGTAAAATCAGCGAAGAAAATTGTAGATCGTAAAGATCCAATTGTTTGGGATATTTTAGAAAATGTGTTGAAAGGCCACCCGGTATTATTAAACCGTGCACCTACATTACACCGTTTAGGTATCCAGTCTTTCCAGCCTAAATTGGTTGAAGGTAAAGCGATCCAATTGCACCCATTAGTTTGTACTGCATTTAATGCGGATTTTGACGGTGACCAGATGGCGGTGCACTTACCATTAGGTAATGCAGCAATTTTGGAAGCCCAAATGTTAATGCTTGCTTCACATAATATTCTGAATCCTGCAAATGGAACTCCAATTACTGTACCTTCTCAGGATATGGTTTTGGGTCTTTATTATATAACTAAAGGCCGTAAGACAGATGAAGGCCGTGTGGTAAAAGGTCAGGATCAGGTTTTCTATTCTTCAGAAGAAGTAATTATAGCATACAATGAGCGTAAAATCGATCTTCACGCTTTCATAAAAGTTAAAGCTAATGTGAAAGAACAAGATGGTACCATTATTAATAAACTAATTGAAACTACTGTTGGCCGTGTATTATTTAATCAAAGAGTACCAGCAGAAGTGGGTTATATCAATGAACTCTTAACAAAGAAATCATTACGTGATATTATTGGTGAAGTAGTGAAAACTACAGGTATGGCTCGTGCGGCTCAATTTTTGGATGATATTAAGGAATTAGGTTTCCAAATGGCATTCCAAGGCGGACTTTCATTCAACTTACAGGATTTAAATATTCCTGCTGAAAAATCACATTTGATTGGTCAGGCTACTAAAGAAGTTGAAGAGGTAATGAACAATTATAACATGGGTTTCATTACCAATAACGAACGCTACAATCAAATAATCGATATCTGGACTCGTATAAACAACCGTTTAACGGCAAATGTAATGAACCAGTTATCAAATGATAATCAAGGTTTCAACTCTGTTTATATGATGCTTGATTCCGGAGCACGTGGTTCTAAAGAGCAAATTCGTCAACTCTGCGGTATGCGTGGTTTGATGGCTAAGCCTCAAAAATCAGGTTCTGGAGGTGAGATTATTGAAAATCCGATCTTATCAAACTTTAAAGAAGGTTTATCAGTATTAGAATACTTTATTTCTACCCACGGTGCTCGTAAAGGTCTTGCAGATACAGCATTGAAAACGGCTGATGCGGGTTACTTAACTCGTCGTTTACACGATGTTGCACAAGACATGATTGTTGGTGAAACTGATTGTGGTACATTAAGAGGTATTTATACAACTGCGTTAAAAGATAACGAAGATGTTGTTGAACCATTATACGATCGTATTTTAGGTAGGACTACTCTTCATGATGTTTATGATCCTCTAACTAATGAATTATTAGTATCTGCTGGTCATGATATTGAAGAAAATATTGCTTATAAAATTGAAAACTCACCGCTTGAAGGTATTGAAATACGTTCTGTATTAACATGCGAAAGCAAGCGTGGAGTATGCGCCTTATGTTATGGCCGTAACCTTGCAACCGGTAAACGGGTGCAAATGGGAGAAGCTGTTGGGGTAATTGCTGCACAATCTATTGGTGAGCCAGGTACACAGTTAACATTACGTACTTTCCACGTAGGTGGTACGGCATCAAACATTGCAGCCGAATCTCAAATCAGTGCTAAATTTGATGGTGTAATTGAATTCGAAAATGTAAGAACAGTAAGTCACCAAACTGAAGAAGGAGCTGTTGAAGTTGTTTTAGGTCGTTCTGGTGAATTCCGTATCGTTGAGCCTGGTACTAATAAAATGATCATGGCAAACAACATTCCATACGGAGCTTATTTGTATGTGAAAGATGGCGCTAAAATCTCTAAAGGAGATAAAATCTGTAGTTGGGATCCATACAATGCCGTTATTATTTCTGAATTTGAAGGTAAGGCAGAATTTGAAGCGATCATTGAAGGTGTTACTTTCCGTGAAGAATCAGATGAGCAAACCGGACACAGAGAAAAAGTAATTATTGATACTCGTGATAAAACTAAAAACCCGGTTATCCGTGTAGCGGATAAAAAAGGTAACGGTTTAAAAGGATACAACATCCCGGTAGGGGCACATATTGCAGTTGACGAAGGTGCAAAAGTTAAAATGGGTGAGGTTATTGCAAAGATTCCACGTTCAACCGGAAAAACTCGCGATATTACAGGTGGTTTACCGCGTGTAACCGAATTATTTGAAGCTCGTAATCCATCTAATCCTGCTGTTGTAACTGAAATTGATGGTGTGGTAACTTTAGCAGGTGTTAAACGCGGTAATCGTGAAATGTCTATCGAATCAAAAGATGGACAAATCAAAAAATATCTTGTTCCACTATCTAAACATATTCTTGTACAGGATAATGACTTTGTAAAAGCTGGGATGCCGTTATCTGATGGATCTATTTCTCCTGCAGATATTCTTGCTATAAAAGGCCCTGCAGCAGTTCAGGAATATTTAGTAAATGGTATTCAGGAAGTTTACCGTTTGCAAGGTGTGAAGATCAATGATAAACACTTTGAAACTATCGTTCACCAAATGATGCAGAAGGTAATGATTGAGGATGCCGGTGATACACGTTTCTTAGAAAAAGAGTTAGTTGATCGTTGGGATTTCCAATTAGAGAACGATGAAATCTATGATAAAAGAGTAGTAGTAGATTCAGGAGAATCAACTAACCTGAAAGCAGGTCAGATCATTTCTGTACGTAAATTAAGAGACGAAAACTCGGTTCTTAAACGTAAGGATATGAAGCTGGTTGAAACGCGTGATGCTATTGCAGCTACTTCAAGCCAAATGTTACAGGGTATTACTCGTGCATCATTAGGTACGAAATCATTTATCTCGGCCGCTTCCTTCCAGGAAACCACTAAAGTATTGAATGAAGCAGCGATCAGTGGTAAACGTGATAATCTGTTAGGCTTAAAAGAGAATGTGATCGTTGGTCATTTAATCCCATCAGGTACCGGATTGCGTCATTACGAACGGATCATTGTTGGTTCGCAAGAAGAGTATGACAAATTAATGGCTTCTAAACGAGAAGAAGTAGAAGCATAATTTTTTAATTCATAAATTTTTCAAAGTCCTCTCTTTTAAGAGAGGACTTTTTTATTTTTACACCATTATGGAAGAGCAGAATAATCAGAATCAATTGAACATAGAATTATCGGAAGAAATAGCAGAAGGTATCTATTCTAATTTAGCTATTATAACACATTCAAATACAGAGTTTGTAATGGACTTTATTCGGGTTATGCCCGGAGTTCCTAAAGCTAGAGTAAAATCTAGGATTGTTTTAACACCTGAACATGCTAAACGGTTTATGAGAGCTTTGGAAGACAACATCGAAAAATTTGAAGCAATTAACGGGCGTATTAAAATTCAGGATGAACCTCCGGGTTTTCCAATGAATTTTGGTGGTCCTACAGCTCAGGCGTGATAGCATATAAAAATGCTTCTTAAAAAAATACCTATAAGAAACGAGATACTTAAATGAATAAGATTAAAGAGCATAATTGGTTGATCTATAAATTTTAGTAGTACCTCTTTGTAATAAATACCAAAAATTACTTGTCTTTCTCTCTATTCCTTTATTATAAACGCTCTCAACGTATAATTTTTCTTTCAACCTTTTATCTCTACTAAGATCTTATCTTATAATATGCCTATACATAGTATGGTGTTTTCCTCAATTTTTAGATTTATTAATCTATTTCCTTGAATGTTTTCTAACATTTAAAACTTATTGTAACAATCTTGTTGCAAAAGCAATTATTTTTATTGATTCAATGACTAATTAGTCATTGAATATAAAATATTTTAATTCTTAGCACGAATATTGCTATTTTATTTTTCGATGGAAGAAATAAACTTATTGAAATCTTAATAAGATATTCCTGTTGCTTTACTCTTAAATTAATTTATGGAAAGCTATTTTACTCTATCTTCATTAAAAAGACTAATTCTTACTATTTCATCAGCATTTAGCTTGTTGTTACCATATCGTAATGTAGATGGTCAGGTTAAGATTGTTTGCGGGACTATGTATAATCCTCAGCTCGTGACTCTTAAGGCAGAAAGCTATTATAATGATGTTGTATACTTCAAGGCATATCAATATCAAACATTACCTACTGATCCTTATTTCCCCCCACTTAATGCAGGTTTATTATATAGGGGGGGAGGACGACCTTTTTTCAAATTATGATCCAGGATGGCCTGCAATATTAGTAGAAACTCAATATAATGCGCCACTCCTGCCTACTGTTTTTGTAGAGCCTAAGTTAATACCTACCGCTACTTACCCTCCCTTTCCTTTATTTAATAGCGATTTTATTCAAACAATATTTCTAAACCCTCCGAAAGCAGTTACTGATAACGCTCCCTTTACAAGTCAGATGGCTGTGAGTGTTTTCTGGGGTACTCAATATGTGATTACCATGAATAGAATTTTATACGATTGGAATGGCTTGGATAAAAATGGTATAAAACCTATTTACTCTTTTCTTAGACCAAATTTCCCTCAAGGTGCATTATTTAATGTTAAAGATAATACTCTCAACTATGGGGTAGACACTGACACTCTTGGCATTGTTACTCCAAATATGACTTTAGATATCATCGCTCATGAAATGGGCCATGGAATGCTTTACAATTCAGATTTTAATCATATAAAAATAGGCCCTATGCTTGAAGTAGAAGAAGGGTTGGGATATATGTTGGGCTTAGTTGCAAAAAATTATTATAATAAAGAAAATAATAAACCTATATCATGGTCTATTTATCAAGAATTTCCAACACGTTCATTCAATATTGATAATCTTAAAGCAAAAAAGCGCCCTACTACTTATAAAGGAGACTTCTATATTCCCTATGGCGATCCAGCATACAACCCTCACAGAAATGCTTCAGTTCTATTAAGTTGGCTTCATAAAGTGTCTACTGGTGCAAAAGGGCAACATATAGATGAAAATGACTCTAACCCTATATGTGATGTTCAACCCTTAGATCCAGATACTGCTATTGCTATGCAGAAAGCTTCTCAGCTTCTTTTTGCTACCTGTACAGATCCTCTATATGGCCCTCAAATAAAAGCCTTTCCCAGGCTTGCAGAATATTCACTATTAAAATCTATATATGGTACCCCCCAATATATAACTATTCATGATGCCTGGTATGCTGTAGGAGTACTCAAGGAAAAATATAAAGCTACTATAAGCAAATCACCATGTCCTAGTGCCTCTACTCTGCTGACTGCGCTGAGTCGGTATAATGGAAATAAATTCAACGCAAACAATGAAGTTGAATTTAATGGAACTTCGACTGCAGGGATAGTAGATATGAGCGACTTAGGCATGCCTGATGAAACTCATCCAGTATCGATGTTAAAGACCTGCGCTACACCAACAATGCCTGCAATTGAAACACAATACAAAAACGAGGAGGGAGATATTGAAGAAGCATATGATTCGGATGGAGATAAGGTATTTAACCTGAGTGATGATGAAGACCGTTCAAAATCTGCGGTATCTGTACATTGGGCTTCTGAACAAATAGCTCAATATTTATCCCAAAGATATAATTTTGTAGGATTAGATGGCCAGGGCATACCCATTCGTTCTTATTTGAGTAAAGAAGTAAAAGCTTCCGGTTTTAATATAGCTGATGAAAGCTTTTATTATGATTATGATGGTGATGCCAGTTTAGGTCCTGCGGTGAGCCTTGACTTGGTCGGTTCGGAAATAGCCCATGCAATGGCTGATATTAAATTGAAGCCGGATCTTACAGGTGAATTGGCCTCTATTTGTAAGAGTTTCGCAGATATTATAGGGATAAATGTTAAAAATAAAGAACTTGCCATTCAGGGTAAGCTACCAGTATGGACGATCGGAGAAGATCTTTTCCAGATTCCAGATTACCTTCGGGACTTACAGTATCCCCAAGATAGGAAACAACCTAATTTTTATAATGGGAATTACTATGATGCCTCAGCAGTCAACCCGGAACAGAATGCCGGAGTATTGAATCGTTGGTATTTTCTTTTGGCCAATGGAGGAGCAGATAATCAGGATAATGATCCTACTAAACCTGCATATTCAGTTACCGGAATAGGAGTAGAGGGAGCCGAACAGATTTTATGGGATGCTGTGATGAAATCTCAACTTGGAGATATAACAGATTTTATAAGTTTCCGCCAGGCTGCAGAAGCAGCTGCAATTGCTCTTTATGGCCCCAATTCCCCTGAGTTATATGCAGTCCAAAACGCTTTTTATGCAGTAGGTTTAGGATCAGCAGCTCAACAACTGGTTTCTATCCCTGCTAATGAAACTACAGAAGTAAACCCTTGGCCGGTTAAGCTGGAAAAAGAGATTCAATATCCGGATCTAGAAAAGAAATGGGTAATCGAAATTTCCGAAAATAAAGACTTTCCAAGTGGAGTTTTTACTTTTCCTAGCAAGGAATTAATATTAGGGTTTAATACTGAATTGATAGACGGCAAACTATATGTCGTAACTACGATGAACCTTCAGCCCAATAAAAGGTATTACTGGCGGGTAAAAACGACCGAATTTGATGTAGACAATTGCCATTTGAGTCCCACAGCCTGTTCAGATCTTGAGAATCAACTATCTTTAGGCTTAGATATCCGTTCGTTTATGACAGATGGCCGGGAAGTGCTGGGCCAGCATGTGGAGAGTCCTTATCCCTGGGGAGTTCCTTTTACCTGGACGAGATTAGCAGATGTTCCCAAATCAGAGATTCAGAATTATATTGTTCATGTGTATCATCAGGACGATAAAGAGGAGCTTTTTGAACGATC
>JANXOD010000020.1 GCA_025353765.1 Sphingobacteriales bacterium | reverse complement strand
ACAATATAATTCTGAATCTCTGATTTGGGAACATCTGCTAATCTCGTCCAGGTAAAAGGAACTCCCCAGGGATAAGGACTCTCCACATGCTGGCCCGTCACTTCCCGGCCATCTGTCTTAAACGAACGGACATCCTGGCCTTTACCCAACTCAATCTTTAGATCAGTACAAATGGTAGGTGTTTGACTATAACGACAATTGCCGAATACGGTGGTGCGTACACGCCAGTAGTAAGTAATATTGGCTTGTAAATTGGCCGGAGCCGAAATACTCAGATCGTTCGGGTTGACTTGGGTAATGTTTTTGATAGTTTGGGTTAAAGCACCTGCAGGAAAGTTTTTATCCGTAGAAATGTCGATCTCCCAGCCCAGTTCTAAATTAGGATATTGGATTGTTTTAGTAAGGGTAACCGGCCAGGGGTTTACATCTTTAGCTCCATCTACAGGGGTGGAGGCCAACAACTGGGCAGCAGATGAACCGATACCTATCGCAGCACAGGCATTCTTTACAGCATTTGATTCAGCCGAACCAAAACCATAGTAGGCATTGGCAGCTTCTTCTGCTGCTTTCCGAAAATTGGGCCAAGTTACAGCACTGCTATAGGTAGGTAAAAATTGAGTTAGTGTGTACCATAGGATTTGTTCGGCATGATCTACTCCAATGCCTGTTACCGTAAATTTAGGATTGGCCGGATTCTCATCAATATTACCCAAACCGCCCTGGGATAACAGGTAAAGCCAGTATGGGATAAGAGTTCGATTACCATGTGCATTTTTACATGACTGCTCATAATTGGTACCTTTGTAAGCAGTAGGAAATCCGGCATCTTTTATGGACTTAGGGCTGCTTGCATTATAATATTCCCCATTTTTTATCAATTGAAAACCCCAATTGTATATATAGTTAGCATTTGGATTTTGCTTTTTTAAGACTTTTCTTAATACATGGTTTTTAGCAAGGAGTCCAAATGCGTCAGCAATTGACTCCTGAATATAGCCCATATCACACACTCCTACAAAAGTATAATCTAAGCCATGATAATCTGCTATACCATGGGCAATTTCATGGCCTAGTACATCCAGAGTATAAGCTTTAAAGTTATAATTAAAATAAATAGCAGGGTTTATGCTAGGTGTATTCGCATCTCCTACCATTGCTGACGCAAAAACATCAGCTCCATCTCCTAATCGTATGGTATCGGTTTCTGTAATATTATTGCTGACGCCAAAATAATTAAACTTGCTATAATACTCGAATACTTCGCTTGAAGCCCAATATGCAGAAACAGCCTCATCCCAATTCATTGTAAAATTACCTAGAGGTATAGTATAGGGCCCTAAGCCGCTATTCGAATTATCTACAAATTCATAATTATCGTTAATATCATCAACAACATCCATATTTGCAGAAAAGTAAGTGACTATTTTAGGTATTTTGGGGATTGCAGGGATCGGCGTATAATTGGTAAGATAAAATTTGCTCCCTTTCTTATATACTTGCACATCTTGAAAGCCATAAACAAAGGTATTTAAGTTTTTGGTAACCATTTGGGCTTGCATCGACGAGGTCATGGTAAGGATACCAAGTAATAACCAGATGCGTAAAATTTTATTCATTATGCTATTCTTTAAATTCCGTAAAGTATTGTCTCTATAATAAAGCACAATATTAAAGATTTTAAAGAATGAAACATTGCTGTAAAATTAATTTAATTAAGTCTAAATGTATTTTTATTGTTACAAAGTATAAATTATTGACTTTTAAACGATTAATAGCCAAAGAATATGATAGGAGATAAAGTTATTGGATTCCTCATAACCAGCAGATGGGCCAATACCTGTAAATGGATTTGAATAGGTATAGAAAAATCTTAGTATAAACCTAAAAAGCCGGAGATCCGGGCTTTTTAATAAATTATTTATTCACTTAACACCTGCCTTTTTTAAGCAGATTTCTTTTTAGGCAGCGGCGTATCAAATACATCATAGCCCCATTTGCCCAATTTTTGAGGGCTCTTGCTGTTAACGCCTTTCAGTAAATCACGGCTGGCTTTAATGATGCCGCCCACATCGCCCATCAGCTTCATTATGTTTAGCTAATGCAGCTGCCAGGTTAGGGCCAATAATGCTCCAATCATAATCTTGCAGGGCGTTTAACGGAATGGCATTATTAGGTTTGAGATTGCCATTATTGGATTTGATAATGGTGTTATTGGGTTTAAGATCGACGTTTTCCAACTTGTATTTATCATAATCTAAGTTCTGGAAATAAGATGAGTAATTAATTAAGACGGCTTACTTATTAAAATTTATACTTGGGTTTAATTTATATTTTAGCAGCAGTTTAAATCCTAAATTCATGAGAGCAGCCGTTCGTTTCACATTTGCCATTTTTATCTTTATAAGTTTAATTGTTTGTACCATCATGTGGCCGGCTTATGGCTTTACTGCATTTGCGGTTATCATATTTAGTGTGGGTATATATGATATTTTCCAAACCAGGCATGCTATATTAAGAAACTTCCCACTGTTGGGCCATATGCGTTATTTATTAGAGCTTATCGGCCCGGAGATTCACCAGTATTTTGTAGAATCAAATACAGATGGTAAACCTATCGACAGAAATCACAGAGCATACATCTATGAGCGGGCAAAGCTCGAAAATGAAACACATCCTTTTGGTACAGAACTGAATGTAGATGAAGAAAATTTCAAATGGATGCAACATAGTATTTATCCTGCTCCCAAACTTGAAAAACATCCCCGGACTGTTATTGGTGGCCCCGATTGTAAGCAATCTTATTCAGCCAGTCTTTTTAATATTTCTGCCATGAGCTTTGGAGCCTTGAGCAAGAATGCAGTAATGGCACTTAATATGGGCGCTAAAGCCGGTAATTTTTTCCAGGATACAGGCGAAGGAGGTATTTCTGACTACCACCTTCAGGGAGGTGATTTAGTATATGAAATAGGAACCGGGTATTTTGGTTGCAGAACAGCAGATGGTCATTTTTCTCCAGAGAAATTCAAGGAAAAAGCAGCTATACCTACGGTAAAAATGATCGAAATAAAAATATCGCAGGGAGCTAAACCGGGGCATGGTGGTGTATTACCAGCAGCAAAAAACAATGAAGAAATAGCCAGAATAAGAGGGGTAGAACCTCATACTACCGTATTGTCTCCTCCAGGACACAGTGCTTTTAGTAATGCGCAGGGCTTGTTGGATTTTGTGAAATTGTTGCGTGAACTCTCCGGCGGGAAACCTATCGGTTTTAAACTGGCTATTGGCAGTAAGAAAGAGTTCATAGAGATTTGTGAAAGAATGGTAGAAAGTGGTATAAAACCAGATTTTATAACGGTAGACGGTGCCGAAGGCGGTACAGGCGCAGCACCTATAGATTTTTCTAATTATGTGGGAATGCCCTGGGAGAATGCGCTCATTTTTGTAACAGATACACTGAATGGTTTCAATCTTAAGAAGGATATTAAAATTGTTACTGCGACTAAAATTTTTACTGCATTTGATATTTTTAAAGCCCTGTGTATTGGTGCTGATGTATGCAATTCGGCCAGGGGAATGATGCTGGCTTTGGGCTGTATTCAAGCGCTACGTTGTGATACCAACAAATGCCCGACCGGTGTTACTACTAATAATCCTTCTTTAATGCGTGGATTGGTTGTAGGCGATAAATGGCAACGTGTAAAAAACTACCAGGAACAAACCATGGACGACTTTGTAGAGCTTTTTGCGGCAGCCGGCTGTACGGAACTGGATCAGTTGAATAGAAGTTTAATCCATAAAAAGGTAAATGGTGAGATTAAATCATATGATGAGATATATCCAATAGCAATAACAGGTACTTATGTAGTTAAAATAGCTTCAGCCCTATAACTTGTTGCCTGATACATTTTATAATTATCAGCTATTTAAATATGGATAAATCAAAAAATGCAGTGGACATATTTAATAAATATGCCAAAGAATACCAGGACAAATTTACGGATGTGAGTTTGTATGGTGATACATTCGATTTGTTTTGCAATAACATCGTAAAAGAAAATGCGGATGTTTTAGAGCTGGCCTGTGGCCCGGGCAACATCACTCAATATTTATTAAAAAAACGGCCCGACTTTAAAATTTTAGGGATTGATTTGGCCCCGAACATGATCGTCCTTGCTAAAATTAATAATCCAACCGCCGAATTTCAATTAATGGATTGCAGGGATATTAGTACGATTGATAAAAAATATGATGCAATTATGTGTGGTTTTTGTTTGCCTTATCTCTCTAAAGAAGAAACTATAAAATTAATAAGTGATGCCTCTACATTATTAAATCCCAATGGCTTACTCTATTTAAGTACCATGGAAGATGATTATAGCAAATCAGGATTCAAAAAAGGAAGTAAAGGCGATGATATATATATGCATTATTATCAGGCAGATTATTTGACACAGGCGCTTAAAGAAAATAATTTAAAAATTATAGATTTACAACGCAAAGTTTATCCGGAGCAAGACGGAACAAAAACGACAGACTTAATAATAATAGCAGGAAAATAAAAAGAACTTGCGACAACCCATAGCTAAAATGTTAATAGGCATTGCAGAACTACGATGGTTGATATAGAAACATTTAAGAAAATGACATTGTCGTTTGACGAAGCTGTAGAACAAGCTCATTTTGAAAAGCAATCCTTCCGGGTAAATAAAAAAATATTTGCAACTCTTGACGAGAAGAACAGAAGAGTAGTTTTAAAGTTATCCGAAATAGATCAATCCGTTTTCTGCTCATTTAACAAATTTGTAATTTTCCCAATGGATGGAAGTTGGGGCAAACAAGGCTGGACAATAGTAGAGCTTGAAAAAATTAGAGAAGATATGCTAAAAGACGCTTTGACTTGTGCATACTGTAATATTGCACCAAAGCGGCTTGGAGCAAAATACAAATGAATAAAAGGATATCAGGAAATATTAAACCAACAAATCTCATCAAAATGGCAAAAGAAGGCACAAAAGAAAATCCGTGGAAACTAAAAACTCCACCATTATCATCAGACTACGAAATGTATAAAGATGAAAAAGACGGCAAAGAAGTTATTGTATGTATTGTTGGTAAAACAACTTTAGTGTATGACTACCGCTGTCTCGCAGACCTTCATACAATGCTTAAAAAACATGGTGATTGGATGGAGCTTGGCAGTGCAGATGAGCAAAAGCCTGCAAAGGAAGAAACAGTTGAAGCCTGGGGACGTTCGGAAAAAAATCCGGTTGGTGGTTGGTATGGAATAAAAAAAGGCCTGCGTGGCCGCTTTGGAATGTATGTTCCGCCTTTAATGGAAGTACTGGGCCTTGCTGAAGTAACGCATGATCCGAAGGGCAACAAGATGAGAGCGAAGTAAGAAATAGAAAAGAACTGTTAGAATTAAGATTTGGTTGGTTTTAAAAACCAGCCAAATCTATTTAGTTTAGAATGAAAATCCGGTTTTAAGGGTAATATATTTACCTTCCTTAGAAAAGCCATAAGCTCCTGAAAAAAGAAATTTGTTATATAAGTTTAGCCAAAACCCCGGACCGGATCCGGTATGCCATGTGTTACTTTCAGGATTATCTGAATATACCCTGCCTGCATCGAAGAAGCCAAATAAACCCAAATTACCTGTAAATATATAATTCCTGAAGTTGGCTACCTTAAAGCGTAGTTCGGAGTTTTGATACAGGTAAGACCTGCCCGAAAACCGATTATTTCGGTAACCTCTCAAGTTGGTATTATTCCCTAAAGAATTAGCCTGAAAAAACTTATAGTCACCAATATTAGCAGCTGCACCAATGCGTACTGCAGCAGTAATAGGGAAATTAATGTTGGGAGTAGCATAAAAAGAAAGATCGCTTTGTAGTTTTAAGAACCGATCTGTGGTATTTCCCATTTCATTAAAAAAGGCAGCTTCATTTTTCCAACGGACACCAGTTGTAGGAAACAATGGATCATTTACAAAATCAATATTAGCGTAAGAGCGGAGTGTGACAAATTGGGAAGGATTTTCTATATCCGCCTTATCTGGGAAATTCGCTGTACTTACATAACGATCAGCGGATTGTTCAACCCGGTAATATTCGTATCCCGGCCCGATGCCCACTTTAAATGCATCCGTAAAACGACGTTGTAAATAGGCTGATGCACTTATATTTTTAGTCCGTATTCTGTAAAAACTATTTAAATCGTCAATATTAGTAGTAGAGTTGCCCTGGCCATAATAATTAAACGTATGTTGAGGATTGTTATAGGCAGCATGAAGTACCAGGTCGGTATTTTTACCAAATAGTGAGTAAAAATTTGCTTTGTATTTGATTATATATGCCCCGGTTTTAGGTGCATATCTCCCAATAAGTGTTTGATCATAACTATAAGGTTCTTTTCTAAAACCATAATGCTTAGTAGTAAAGCCGCCACCTATAAAAGCACCATCATCCGAGTCATAATCTAAAGAAACAGTTTTACCGCTTTTGCTGTAAGTAAAATCATTTACTTTATAATCATTTATGTACCCTTTATTGGATAACCTTAGTGCGGTATTTTTACCCTGTATGATTGTATTCTTCTCTGTATTATTATCATAAACGATGGTACGACCATCTGATTTATCAATGATTGCATCATTACCTTCGCCACCTACTATTCGTATTTTAATAGCATTAGCTGATGAACCTTCTATTAAAACACTATCCTGCCCATTTAATGCAAATAAATTTAATTCACGTGTTTCGCTGTTATTAAAGATGCGCTCGTAAATTTCATTATCTATTTTATTGTCTTTATCTATTTTGTAAATAGATAATAGCGTTGTTTCGTCTGAGCGAACGATTTTAAAGAACTCTTTTTTATCAGATCCGGCCACTCTAACTTCTTTAGCCAAAACACTATAATATTGGTTTGTTACCTCTAAAAGCTGATTGCGTCGTGATTTTAATTTATCCGAAATCTCTTTTCCCGAAATTGCATAAACTTCTGATGGCATTTTATGAACGGCATTTTCTATCACTTCGTCTGATAATGCAGTTTGTATTTCTACAGAAATCTTTTCCCAATCCTTTCGGGATAATTTATTTAAAAGATTACGATCCAGGTTACGAGCTGCAATAGATAATAAGGCAGGATCTTTTATTTTAAGTTCAAAAGATTGTATATCATGAAGAATAAATTTACTAATCAATCTTGGAATAAATCCATCAAATTTTGTGAATGCCTGATCACGATCGCGTGGTATGGGACGATATAAAGTTCCTTTATCTTTTTTAAACTCAGCCCAGCGCCATTGATCTTCATGACGGTCCCAATCTCCAATTAAAATATCAAATAAGCGGGCTTTTAAAAACATAGGTTGATCCACCTCATTGTCATTATCTTTCCTGATCTGCTCATACATTTTCTCTGTACTTACCGCTTTTTTAACATTTCCAAAGGACTTAAAGTCGGATAAGTTTTCATCCGGCTTAGCTTCAACAATGCCAAGCTTTCCACCTATTTGCTGAATGTAAGGGCCTAAAGAAGTTGTAAATGGCATATACACTAATTGCGGATCAGTATGATAAATACCAATCGATTTTGCCATAGGAGGTATAATTAAAGCAGCATAAGGATGAGAAGAGGAGATTTGATCCTGAACAAAATCCTCAGCAAATGTTTTTAAAAATCCTTCCGGCAATTTGGAGCTTGGATCTTTATCAATTAGACGAAATGTATAGGTATGGTCATCTTTGCCTTGTAATTCTAAACTTGTAGTTTGGTGCCCGCCCCCCAGTTTTACAGGAGTTAAACCGCCTGCAAAAATACTCATATCTAAGTATTTCACTTTAACAGGCGTTGCCCACGTTTGTCGATAGTGTTCTCCAAACAAGCTGCGTTTAAATTGGCCTGCATCATATTCACCACTTGCCGCTAATGTCTTTGTACTGTCTTTATAACTGATTATCTGCTCGTCTATTTTTTGTTTTCCTTTTGGAGGAATGGCATAAAGAGGAGTTCTGTAAAGTAATTTCCCTTTTGATCCATCGCCATCCGGTTGCCAAAATTCTACCCAGCATTGGCCATTATCGTAGTAATTTAACCGGGCAAAGCCTTTTACACCTCCACCCCCATAAGCGAATAAAGCACCATTTCCAGGAGCTAAAGAAGTAGATTTACTACCTGCACCACTAATAATATGGTTAAGATCTTTGTATTTATTAAGTTGTAAAGCATGTTCATGGCCTGCGGCAATAACTACATTTTTTTCATTTTCTAAAACAGATAATAATCCACGTTTTAATTGCTGATAATCTTTGTTGGCTAAATCCTGTCGTGAAACTCCATATTGTCTTAACAAGGGGTAAATAGAACCGATAATGGGTAAAGGGAGATAATAATTATCTCTGATAAGAGTTAAAGGGAAAAGATAATCTTTAAGAGTATAATATCCGCCATGCCTTCCATTACTAAACAAGGGATGATGTTCTGCCAGTACTATATTTTTCCCGCGGTTACGGGTAATAATATCCTGAACTTGTTGGATAACATCTAATCTGCTGGCCGAAGTACAATCATTATCTGGAGCTAATGGCTTTTCAAATTTGGATAACCACCATTCACTATCAATAATAATTACAACCAGATCATTATTAAGTTGTAACTCTACAGGGCCGGCGCAGCCATTGCTTGGCATAAATACATCACCAGCATTCAGGTAAGTTTCAACAAATTCTTCCTGTCGGTTTAATGCTGCTAAACCTCCCGGTCTACTTTCATTCCAGTCATGATTACCAGGTACAAATATTTTATGGCCTTTAAAATCTTTAACAACCTTCATCTGTTCGGTAATTTCACGTTCTTTATCAGCACGGTCTAATGCACCAGGTTCGGGGAGACCTGTTTCATAAATATTATCTCCCATAAAAATAACTACATCCTCCTTATGAGAATTATTAACGAAAACAGTATCCTTATTAAGACCATGGCTTGAGGTGTCGCTATGATTAATCTGCGATTGTAGCAGTTTAAGAACAGGTTCCTGCCTATTTTTATCCGGGTTGCCAGCATCACCAATTAAGAATATGGAGTATTTGAGTTTTAAAGTATCGGGAGCATTTGCAGTTTGCCAATTTTTTTGACTCTTATCATAATAGGGCTTTAAACTGGTACAACCCTGTAATATAATACTAGTAATAATAAGGGAGGTTGGTATAAACTTAAATATCTTATTCTGCATCTTTCACTTCAATAATATTAGGTATTCCACCCCTTGCTTCATTAGAGATATAAAGCTTGCCATTTGGCGAAAAAGCTATTCCTTCAGGTTGTTGAAAATCTTTTTTCGGAAACTCTAATAGTCTTTTGATTTTTCCTTTCGGAGAGAGTACGGCAATTAAATTATTAATAGAAGATAAAACATACACTTCTTGGGTAGCAGGATTTATGGTTAATGCTGATGAACGAAAAACTTTGTTCATATTTTCATTGCCCAATGCCTTAAGGAATTTTTTTGAGCTTTCTTCTAAAGTATCTCCTTTAAAGTATTTTTTAATCTCACCTGTATTTATAACATAAGTAGGCGCAGGTTGAAACTGCATAGTTTTTAAGTCAACGGAATAAATTTCTTTAGTTGTTTCATCCTTATCTAAGCCATAATCCTTTGCAGCTAAGAGCAATCGGTTATTTTTTTCATCGTATGCTAAGCCTTCAATATTATTTTTCCCCTTGAGAGGAGTTTTAAATGGAGTAACAACAGGTTTTTCTGAAGCAAAATTTTTAATTTGATAAATAGTGCCTTTACTGGACATAACATACATATCTTTCCCTACTCGCACCAGATCTTCATAATCATTTGGTTCGCCAAAAGGTTGCTTTTTTTCAATTTTGTTTTGATTGATATTATAATAGTAAAGCATACCATCTTCATCCTGGATAGAGGCAACTATACTGTCATTAATAAAGGTAATACCTGAAATTTCGTTTAGTTCTGCAGGTAACTTATTAACCTTAATAGTCTCAATTAATTTGGGTTTTGGGGCATCAGACTGTAAACTATTTGCTTTATTCTTATATGGGTTATTACATGCTATAAACAGGAAAGCAAAAAAAATATTTTTATGTGTTATTCTCATTTCAATTAACTTACTATAATCGTACCAAATAGAATCATGATATGTAAATTAATATTATGGCATAGTTTTTACTATTTAGTATGAGATATAAATAAATCCTGAATGAAAAATAATCCTGTAATTAAAGATGTTGCTGAATACGTATTCAATTTATTTAAAGAAAAGCTTTCCAATGATTATGTGTATCATAATTATAAGCATACTCTTGAAACTGTAAAAGCGTGCAAAAAGCTCTCTAAAGTTTACAATTTAACAAGCCGGGATTATGAAGTTTTAATATTAGCAGCCTGGTTTCATGATATTGGATATGTAGAAACGTATGAAAATCATGAAGAAGCCAGTGTAAAAATCATGAAAAATTATCTCATGGATAATTATGCTCAACAGGAAATTTTAGAAATTGAAAGACTTATTTTATCTACAAAGCATGATACAATACCCGATGGCTCTTTACAGGAAATTTTGCATGACGCTGATTATATCAACTTAGGCACCAAAAAATTTAATCGTAGAGCAAGTCTTTTAAGAATTGAGTGGGAGAAGGCTTTAAACAAAACTTATACAGAAATAGAATGGCCCCAGGTGCAATTAAGTTTTTTGATGAATACCCCATATAAAACAGAGGAAGCTATTATTAATTATAATGATCAACGAGAATTAAACATAATAGAACAACAAAATTTAATAAATACAATAAAGAATAAAGAGCTTAGACTTAAAGAAAAAGAGAATTTAAAGCCGATTAAAGAAGGACGGGGAATAGAGACGCTTTATCGATCTTTATATTCCTATCATATCAATTTAACTTCAATTGCTGATAATAAAGCACATATTATGATCAATATTAATACAATCATAATATCGATAGTGATTACGTTATTTGGAACCGGGTTTACCTTTTCTGGCAAAGACGGTGGCTTTGAAAGTGTGAGATTTGTATTTCCAATGGCATTTTTATTATTAACCAGCTTATTTGCTGTAATTTTTGCGGTACTATCATCCAGGCCAAACGTTACTTCAAAAGAAAAATATGAGTTAAATAAAAAACAAAGTAGTCTACTTTACTTCGGAAATTTTGCCCAATTAGAATTAAAGGAATTTGTAGACCATATTAAGTCCTTGAAATATAAAAACGAAGAATTGTATGATAATATGTCTGTAGATATCTATCACTTAGGAAGTGTTTTAGTGAAGAAATACAAATATTTAAGTTGGTCTTATAATATATTTATGGGTGGTATTATCTTAGCTGCTTTAGGCTTTACAATTATTATGCTAGTTTCTTACTAATTTTCGGTTTAGCCTGATTAATTATTTCAAGCTTATCCATTGTAATATAGTAGTATTCTACTTCACCAATGTGTTCAAATTCTTCTTTTCCCGGATGAAGTTTTTCCCAGTGGAAATACTGAGCCAATTTTTTTGTACCTCTAATTTTAGCAAGATATTTTTTAGTAAGCAGAATATAGTTTACTTCATCAATGCTGTTTTTTAAAAGTTTATGAGCAACTATTACATCTCCTCCCAGTAACTTAATCCGCCCTTTAATATTAGCGATGCTAATAGGCCCAAAGTGAACAATAACTTTTAAACCCAGCTGGTTTTTGCTTAAATATTTATGATAATTCTCCGGATCATTCAATTCTAATGATTGAATAAATTCCATAAAAATCTGATAAATATGCCGGCATTGTTTGGCAACATTGCTTACAGAAGGTAAACGGCCGGTTTTATAAAAAAATATAGCGTCACCTTCAATTTCGCCAACGTTCATTTTTAACTTGTTGGCGTCTATAAGTTTACGCAATAAAGCAGGTATCACTTCTTTAGTAAAATTTATATCAGCTGTTGCTATAAACTTAGTGAACCCGGATATGTCGGGTATAAAAAAGAATGCTGGTATCTGGCCATCTTTATTTTCCATACTTATTCAATCATAATACTTATAGAATCAATTTTATAAAACTAAATAAAAAGATTTTTTAGTGGAAGTTAATTAAATAATAAACAGCAGTTATAAAATTCCAAATAAAAAAGCCCCTAAAACGGGGCTTAGTGTAGCGGGAAGCAGGATCGAACTGCCGACCTCAGGGTTATGAATCCTGCGCTCTAACCATCTGAGCTACCCCGCCAAAACAAGGGTTTTAAATGAGAGTTGCAAATATAGCGGAATTTACTTTTCTTTAGAAACAAATGTAAAAAAATCGCTTTGCGATATGCTAATAAAAGAACGAGAAATGACAGAAAAGAAAAAATTTAATATCGAATATGAAGTAAAATCCTCGCCCAAAATATTATTTAGTTTTTTGAACGAACCCAATGGTTTAGCACAATGGTTTGCTGATGATGTAACGTACCGCGACCAAATTTATACTTTTACCTGGGATGGGGAACAGCAAAAAGCCAAACTACTATCTATTAAAGAAAATAAATTGGTAAAATTCAAATGGCTTGAAGACGAACCCGATTGCTATTTTGAGATGGAAATTGTGCAAGACGAATTAACCAATGATGTGGCATTATCCATAACAGATTTTGCAACTGAAGATACCATGCAAGACCGAAGATTAATATGGGATAATCAAATAGAATATTTGATTAGTGTACTAGGGGCATAGGACTTAATTTTTCCCTATTTTTGCAATGTGAAAAAGCTATACCTATTGGTCATTAAGGCATTTATACGGCCTTTTATTGTAACCTTTTTCATAGTTATGTTCATTTTATTGATGTTATTTTTATTTAAATACATTGATGATTTGATTGGAAAGGGCTTTGAATGGTATGTGATTTTAGAATTGCTATTTTATGCCTCTGCTACTAATGTAGCTATGGCGCTCCCTTTAGCTATTCTTTTATCTTCTATCATGACATTTGGCAGTCTGGGTGAAAACTACGAACTAGTAGCCATTAAATCTGCGGGAATTTCTTTACAACGTGCTATGATGCCGCTTGTGATTATTGTAACTCTCTTAAGTGCAAGCGCTTTTCTTTTTTCAGATTATATGTTACCTATAGCTAATTTAAAGATGGGATCGTTGCTTTATGATGTTCGTAATCAGAAAGCAGTATTTTTAATAGATGAAGGCATTTTTAATAATAGCATTACCGGATATTCTATTCGTGTAAAAAAGAAAGACCCAGACGGACAAACATTGCATGATGTTGTTATTTATGATCATACAGGTAATGGAAATATAAATGTGCTTCTTGCTAAAGAAGGCAGAATGTACAGAACTGCAGATGATCAATTCTTAGTCCTTAAACTAAAAGACGGCGTACGTTATGAAGAAAAGCAAGGAAGTGGAGCGGGGGGATATAATCCACGACAAATCTTAATGCGTTTCAGGTTTAAAGAAACAGAACAAAAATTTGATCTGTCGGGATTTAAATTACAACGCACTGATGAAAATCTGTTTAAATCTAACTACGCCATGCTTAATTTAAAGCAGTTAGCTTACTATCGTGATTCTATAAAATACCAGATAGACAGTAATTCAAAATCTACATTTAAAGCCATAAAACCTTATTATAATCAATATTCAGAAAATTTAGATCCCAAACTAAAACTTGCTAAAAAACAGATTTTAAATGACTATAAAGATGTTTTACAAGTACTGCCTAACTGTAATAAAATTGCAACTATACAAGCAGCCAAAAATCAAGCGCATTACATTAAAGAAAAATTGGATAATATAGAATCATTTGATAAAGATTATACTGACAAGTTACGTGGGTTTATGGTAGAGTTTCATCGCAAATTCACCTTGTCTCTCTCCTGCTTATTACTGTTCTTTATTGGAGCACCATTGGGGGCGATTATTCGAAAAGGAGGCCTAGGGCTTCCTGTAGTTATGTCTGTCCTATTTTTTTTAGTGTATCATATTATTTCTACAATTGGTGAGAAAGCATCCAAAGATGGTTCTATATCTACTTTTTTAGGGATGTGGATTGCCATATTTACATTAACTCCGTTAGGTGCTTTTTTAACATATAAAGCAACAGTAGACTCTGCTATATTTAATTTCGATTATTATAAACAATGGTTTAAAAAGCTATTGCCAAAAAGGAGTAAAGAAAAATCAATATCCTGACATTGAAATTACGATATGCTCCATACCTTAAGCATACGCTAATGCCATTATTTCTGTACTTTTACAAACAGAAAATCAAAAGGATAAGGTAATTATAGTGCATTTCAATTATTTAGGATGACCTATAACCTCTTTGCCAAATCTCTTAAATCAGCAGATAATAGTTGATCACTTTAAAAGACACACCATGAGTTCCATTTTAAACACTATTGAAGAAGCCATTGCTGATATAAAAGCAGGAAAAGTGATTATTGTAGTTGATGATGAAGATAGGGAAAATGAAGGTGATTTTCTTACAGCTGCTCAAAATGCAACTCCGGAAGTAATAAATTTTATGGCCCGGTATGGTCGTGGTTTAATTTGTGCCCCGCTAACTGAAAAACGTTGTGATGAATTAAGATTAGATCTTATGGTTGGGAATAATACAGCTACTTACGAAACCAATTTTACTGTATCTGTTGATTTAATTGGGCATGGTTGTACTACAGGTATTTCTGCTTCAGACAGGTCTAAAACAATCCAGGCACTTATCAATTCGGATACTAAACCAGAAGATTTAGGAAGACCCGGGCATATTTTCCCATTAAGAGCTAAAGAAGGCGGAGTATTAAGGCGTTCAGGTCATACAGAAGCGGCTGTTGATCTAGCAAAATTAGCCGGTTTTGAACCTGCTGGTGTAATTGTGGAAATTATGAAAGAGGATGGTGAGATGGCCCGTCTACCCGATTTGCTTGTTATTGCAAAAGAATTAAATATTAAAATAATATCAATAAAAGATTTAATATCATACCGATTAAATACAGAGTCTTTAATAAAAAAGGAAGTCTCTGTAAAGTTACCTACCGAATGGGGCGATTTTGAAATGAGTGCTTATACTCAAATTAATACAGGCGAGCATCACTTAGCTTTAGTGAAGGGAAGTTGGGAGGCTAATGAGCCTATATTGGTTAGGGTTCATAGTTCATGCATTACAGGAGATATATTTGGTTCTTGTAGATGTGATTGTGGGCCGCAATTACATAAAGCGATGGAAATGATCGACAAAGAGGGTAAAGGCGTAATTATTTATATGAATCAGGAAGGTAGAGGGATAGGATTAATTAATAAGTTGCACGCTTATAACCTTCAGGAAAATGGCTTGGATACTGTTGATGCCAACTTGCAATTAGGCTTTACAATGGATCAACGTGATTATGGAATAGGAGCTCAAATATTACGCAGTCTAGGTGTTAAAAAAATGAAATTGATGACCAATAATCCTACAAAACGTGCCGGGTTAATTGGTTATGGCTTAGAAGTAGTGGGCAATATACCTATTGAAATAAAATCTAATGAACATAATGAACTATACCTTAAAACAAAACGGGATAAAATGGGGCATACTATTATGAATTTTAGTGAGTCCCTAAAAAAAACCAAATAAGTTTGGTTGAAATAACCGCAGAAATAATAGCTGTATATTCCTTACTTTTTAGGCTCTCTATTTTCTTCCGGTTTAAGGGCACTTGCTTTTTTATTTTCTTCCAATGCTTTTTTCTGGCGTTCTTCACGGCGTTTCTTGCCAATCAAAATACTTAAAAACTCATTTAAATTATCAAAATCCTGCCGGTAAACTAAACCAATCGCACTTACATAATCTACTTCATTTGTATTTAAAAAATTTCGATTATTTAATCGATTGGATAATCGGGCAACAAGACTTCCGTCCTTTTTTATTAAATATTGTAATTCAAGATCCCGTGCAACAGAGCTGCCAATAACATTAAAGTCGTTTAAATCACCACGTCGGTCTGTAACACCTCCTGTTATCACTAAACGATCATTCAATAGACGGAAGGAAGCACTGGCATCATTAAAAGAACGAATATTTAGATCTACAAAGTTTAAATTTAGAGTTTGTGTTAGTATACTGTTTAACTGATTAAAGAAAAGTTCCGTTCCGGCGTTTATAAAAGTAGAGTTTATCGCACCAATAACATTAGAGTTTGCAGCACTAATATCTGTGCCTGTACCAGGTGCAAAACTTCTCCTTACAATTAAGCTTAATGCTTGTTGATTTACATTATTTACATCACTAAAATAACTCTGGAACTCATCTTTTAAGTAAGAATCTGCAGGAAAATTAATATCAAAACTAATCGCAGGATGAAGAAGTAAACCGGTTAAATTCATCACAGCTTCAGCTATTACTCTTTGGTCAACGGCAGGCCTTCCTGCAGCAATATAAAGAGGACTTAAGCTTGTGCGCACACTATAAATGGCTTTCAAATTTATAGCGGCTTCAGTAGGATTTCCCGTCCAGCGGATAGAGCCACCCTGGCTTATCTCAAAATTTTTATTGATTACTTCTTTGGCAGTAAATTCGAATCTGCCTTTAGAAATTAAATAATCACCAAACATTTCAAAATCTCCTAAACTGGTAATCTTTAAGTTCAGATTGCCATTTCCGCGACCGGAGAGTCTACCCAAATCAGTATAAATATTGACTTCCGAATTTTCATCAACTTGTAAATCAAAATCCATTGTAAGTCCGTTAAAAGAAGCTTCCTTTTTAACGTTAAGCGATGAATCCTTAGCAACGAAGGTAATAAAGTCATTATCTCTCACAGTTACCGAAGAATTTAGGGGGATATTAAATACAGTTCCAGCATCTGTTTTTGCATCAATCTTAATTCGCATATTATTTGTCGGGCCATTAAAGGTAAAAACTCCCGTCCCATATGCCGTCCCATAATATACCGAGTTATCTTTAGCTGTAGTATTAAGGGCCATAAAATTATTAGCTACAAGCGTTATATTTATAGTGGGAGTGTTAGGATTGCGCATATCCACTGTGCCGTTTGCCTGTGCTTCATGATTATTAACATCTTTTAAAACCAGATTATCAAGCTTTATGACACTGTTTTCAACCGTTACATGGTCAGAAATGAAATACCTCGTTTTTAAATAATTGACTGTAAGGCCAGCATTTTTAAGATCCAGAGTGCCTTTAATTTGGGGATTCTTTAACTCACCTGTAACCTTTAAATCTGCTGATACTTTACCATTAAGATTAGATACTAATTTTTTCAAAAAGGGCTGAAAAAGAATGATCTCATTATCTTCCATCTGCACGGTCATATTCAAATTATCATGATCTATATTCGAGTTATAGGTGCCCGCAATGTCTAATGTCTTTTGCCCCAGATTCATAATATCCATTTTGACATCAATCAGTTTTGTTGAATTATCTAGATGAGCAGCCAGATTCAAATCGCCGATGGCAATATTATTATAATGCAGCGAATCAATTTTTATTGCGGCTTCAATACGCGGGGTTTTACCAAGAGAGGAAAGTTTGGCGTTCCCATTCAATTCTCCTCTAAGCGTAATTCCTAACGCCTTTGCTAAAGGATTAAAAGTAGTTAATTTGAATTTATTGAAACCAATGAGCAGCTCATCTTTAGGATCAGCAGATATAACTCCATCTACCGTTAATATTTGATTATCACGAAATAACTGAAAACCCTTAATCCTGGTACGCCGCAACAAACTGAAACTTTGGTTCGGATCTCTGCCTTCATCAAAGTTGAAACTTACCTTTTCTTGGATTTTCCATACTTCTCGGTTAATAATTACATCCGAGGGTAGCAGACTTAATTTAACAGCACTATCTCTTTTAGTATTAAATTCCACTAAGGAGTTTAAATCCAGTTGATTGATTGCATCTTTATCAGAAAGTTTAATGTTTAAGTTCAGGCTATCATTCCGAAGAATATTCGCAATATTTATATTTTTTACAAAAAGACTATCAGACAAATCAACACGATCTGAGGTAATGAAAAGGTTCATTGCCTCCTTAGTAGTACCTTCATCAAGAATAAGATTGTTGATCTTTATCTTTTTATATTGAATGAGTTTAGCAAAACCACTTAAATTAGCCACATTCTCAGATGAAATGAACTTACCATTTAAGCCGACTCCATCAGGGATTTTTAACTCTGGCATAAACAGCAAACTGATAGGCTCAAAGTTTTTGACATTTAGCTGGAATTCGAAATTCTGCTTTTTAGGAGTAACTATATTTACTTGTAATGAGGGTATATATTTTTTTACTACAGATTTAAAATAAGAGGGCAATGTGTTCAAATCATATTCGCCCTGTATACTGGCATCCAGAATGTCTGATTTAATATTAAGTGACCGATTAACACCAATTCCATTTGCTGCTAATGACACAAAATCTACCACTAATGAATTATGAGGATTAGTTAAACGTATTTTTTTAATATTTACAGTACCTTGAATATTATCCAGATTATTACCCGAAAAATTGGTGTTAAGATCTGCATCAATCTGAACAGTATCTTTAGTAAGTTTTAGTGTCCTGAGATTTGCCCCGCGTACAATAGCATTGAAATTAAAAACAGGCAACTTTGGATTCAAATCTACTCCCCCATCAAAATCAAGTTTGATATTGCGGTCATTTATTTTAACCCGACCATCAAAAAATTTATCATTAAAATTGCCGTTTAATGCAATGTTATTGTAGCGATATCCATTAAAATCAAAATAAGTAATATCACTTTTTATCTGCTCATGTAAGCTTTTAAGGTTAAAGCTACTGCCGTTTATATTTGCTTTAAAGGTGGTTCTACCCAGATTCTTTTGATTTAACAGATCGCCAAGATTAAAATCAACAGCTTTAACTAAGCCACTATAAATGGGTGTATTATTTTTACCCATTTTAAAATTTATATTCGATATAATGCGTCCTAAACGGGTTTTAAATTCTCCCTTGGCAATAAAATTATTTGTAGAACCGGTAAAATTCCCTCTGAAATTTACATTTCCAAATTTGTCTATAATCGGCGGTATAATTGAGGTCTCTTTCCCAGTAAATTTTGTAATTAAATAATCAAGATCTTTTTTATTGGTGTAAACCTGGTTGAATTTTAAATCCAGCTGCGTATTGTTTATATCAGGAAGGCCTTTAATATTAAAATCTCCTTTAAGATAAGTAGTCTTCCCGGCTTTTAAAGATAAATTTCTGGCTTTTAAATTATTAACGTATCCACTTGCATTTCCATCAAGACTTATCTCGGCATTAGTTTTACTAAGACCTTTTGGTGCAAAGAAAGCTATATCACGAGAATCTATATGAGTATTCTTAAAATGAGCTTTCATGTATACTTTATTCACAAACTGTCCAAAATCTTTAAATTTGTTATATTTAAACAATAAATAATCAGACAAACGGGTATGAGGTGTTTCAAGCGAAAATTGCTTAAATTCCATTTGATTAGTATCTATCGTTGCAGCCGCAGTTAGGTTTTTTAAATAAAAACCACTTTTTTCCCTAAAGGATAAATGTTGAAAATTTGCCTTTACTAAATGTTTTTTTGTATCTAAATTTTCAATAGTTGTATTTAGATTACGCAGATCAATATCATTGAAATTAATGCCTTTAATAATCTTATCGGAATTGAAGTTTTTGTATTTGAAAGCGATATTATTTAATACAATTTTATCAAAAGTAATATCATAAGGCTTGCTTGGTTTTTTACGCGTCTTAGTACCGGGACTAAAATACTTGATAATAAATTCTAAGTTTGTAGCGGAATCTTTATACTGTTTCAAATAAAATTTCCCATTATCCATTTCTACAGTATTAACAGAAACTTTACGCAGGGCCGTAGAAAGCAGATTCAGGTCAACCGAAAATTTAGGAGAATATAAAAGAGTGTCTTTTTCACGATCTTCTACATATAAATTTTCCAGTACAACAGATTTAAAAGGCTTTATATACAAACTACCAATTTCAATGCGGGTTTTTAACTCTGTAGATAAGTAATTAGCTGCCTTTTTAGCTACATAAGTTTGCACCGATTTAAATTGCAGGGAGAAAATTAATGCGGCAATAAGCAATATTAATGTTGCCAGCACCCATAACGTTATTTTCAGTACTTTTTTGATATTTTTGTTCTTTAAGATAGACAACTAATTATTTGCAGTTTTGGACATAATTCTCGGTATAGAAACTTCTTGTGATGACACTTCTGCAGCAGTTTGTGTTAACGGCAAAATTCGCTCCAATGTTATTTCTACTCAAATTATTCATCAAAATTATGGTGGCGTTGTGCCCGAACTTGCATCAAGACTACACCAGCAAAATATTATCCCGGTAGTACATGAAGCACTTTCAATCGCAAAAGTACACAAAAATGATATTGATGCTATAGCTTTTACACGCGGGCCGGGTTTATTGGGTTCCCTTTTAGTCGGAACCTCCTTTGCAAAAGCATTTGCATTAGCGAATCAGCTTCCTCTGATTGAAATAAATCACATGCAGGCACATATTTTAGCCCACTTTATTGACGAGCCAAAACCTGCTTTCCCATTTTTATGCTTAACAGTTTCTGGCGGACATACACAAATAGTATTGGTAAAAGATTATTTCGATATGGAAATTGTAGGGCAAACAACAGACGACGCAGCCGGTGAAGCATTTGATAAAACAGCCAAGATATTAGGTTTACCTTATCCTGGCGGTCCTTTAATTGATAAATATGCGCAGCAGGGAAATCCGGATGCATATCAATTTCCTGAACCTCAAATAGCTGGTTTAAATTTCAGCTTTAGCGGATTAAAAACTTCTATTCTTTATTTTGTAAGAGATCATTTGAAAAACGATCCTGACTTTTTGAAAAATAACCTGTGTGATATTTGCGCTTCTGTTCAACATCGTATTATCACTATTCTACTAAATAAATTAAATAAGGCATCTCAACAATATCAAATAAAGGATATTGCTATCGCTGGTGGTGTTTCTGCCAATTCGGGATTACGTGATGCTTTAAGAAATATGGCAGATCAATATAGATGGAATGTATTTATTCCAAAATTCGAATATTGTACAGATAATGCAGCTATGATAGCTATGGCTGGTTATTATAAGTTTTTAAAGAAAGATTTTACCGGACAGGATGTAGCACCCTTAGCCCGAATGAATTTTTAAATAGATCCTATAACCATCAGTTGATCCATAGTGGGATTTATACTGCCACCTCGTGGTTCAAGTGTTACGGCAAAAGCCTGTACTTCACCAATGGCTTTCATTATCTTCATCCCCTCCTTATCCTTTGTTTTATCAAAAACACCCAGGTCTACAGGTTTCCCATCTACTAAAGCCCATAATTGATATTGATGTTGCTCATCATTAGCAGGCATTTCCAAGGCAGACAGATCAATCATCACCTGTTTTTTAACCGGATTAAAGGCGATCATCATACTTGCTCCTGCGGGAGCTGCTTTTGTAGCTTCTAATTTTATTAATTTAACTTCCGGGTTTCGCAATACACTTAAAGCTTGCTGACTTTCATTAAGTTGTTTATCCATGTAATTAACACGGCTACTAAATGATTGATTACTAATTTGCAATGAGGCTAACTGATTATTAGAATCTTGAAGTCGGGTATACAATACAAACAATGCGGCAACACTCATTACCAACAGGGTTAAGCATGCGGCAAATGCATATTTATAAAACGAAGAGGTATTTGAAGAAGGCAAAGCGACTATCTTTGTTTCTTCTTCCTTGTTATTATCTTCAACAGAAGTAAGCAGGTTGTTGATTATGCGTTCTCGCAGATGCTCTGCCGGGCTAATAGCATAAGTATTTGCATAAGTTTCCAATGCTTGTTGTATCTCAACGAATTCTGTTTTAATAGCCGGATATTGCGCAGCCATTTCTTCCACCTCACGTTTTTCAGAAGGATTTAAATCTCCTATCACGTAAAGTTCCAGAAATCCGCTTTCAATATATGATTTAACCTCTTCCACTTTAATTAAAGTATTTCCTCAATGTAATAATCCCCATTCTTAATCTTGTCTTTACTGTTCCAAGAGGTATTCCAAGTTCTTCGGCGGCTTCTACATGTGTATAACCCCTAAAATAAATCAGGTCTAAGATACTTTTCTGATCAGGCTTTAATTTATCTACCAGATCTCTAACACCTAATGTGTCAGGATTAATTATAGTATTCCTTTGTTCATCGATGAAATTTACGGTGTTTTCTATATCCTGGTTTTTTGAATTATTTCTGAAATCTTTAGAACGTATTTTATCAATAGACAGATTACGGGCAATATTGACCATCCATGTAAACAGACGCCCTTTTTCAGAATCAAAATAATTGAAAGAATTCCAAATCTTTACAAAAGTTTCCTGTAATAAGTCTTCAGCGATTTCCTCTTGCTGCACAACTCTGTATATTATCCCATACAATGAAGATGAATACATATCATACAAAGCTTCTGCTCCAATCTTTTCTTTGCGTCTAAGGGCAAGAATCAGATCGTTTTCGGAAAGGGCAATTTTTCTTTTTTTGCTCAAGGTCGTATTCAAGGTTGGTTGTTATAATTCAAAGAGATGTTTTTCGGCATGGTATGATGACCGAACCAATGGTCCGCTTTCTACATATTTGAATCCCATGCTTAAGCCGATCTCTTTATATTTTACAAATTGATCCGGAGTAATCCACTCAACTACCGGATGATGATTGCGAGTGGGCTGCAAATATTGGCCCAAAGTTAAAATGTGAACACCCACATTTAACAAATCAGCCATAGCTTCAATAACATCATCTTCCGTCTCACCTAAACCTAACATAATACCCGATTTTGTACGAACCCCTGCTTTTGATATGCGTTTTAAGCATTCTAAGCTTCGATCATATTTAGCCTGGATACGTACTTCCTTGGTTAATCTTCGAACCGTTTCTAAATTATGAGATACTACTTCCGGCCTTACTGCTAAAACCCGATCCAGATTTTCCCAAATTCCTTTAAAATCAGGAATTAAAGTTTCTAAAGTTGTTTCCGGACTTTCTTTACGGATGGCATTAATGGTTTCTGCCCAAATAATTGATCCGCCATCTTTCAAATCATCCCGATCTACAGAAGTAATTACACAGTGTTTAACCTGCATCAACTTCACAGAATTAGCCACACGATTGGGCTCATCCAAATCAACTGCCAAAGGTCTTCCGGTGGCAACTGCACAGAATGAACATGAACGAGTACAAATATTACCCAATATCATAAAAGTAGCAGTTCCCGCTCCCCAGCATTCGCCCATGTTCGGACAATTCCCACTTTCGCATATAGTATGAAGCTTATGCGTATCAACCAAACTTCTTACATGGGCATATTCTTTCCCCACAGGAAGTTTTACACGTAACCAATTTGGTTTACGTTGCATTTCATTAGCAGGAATAACCGGTAAATCGATCATAAGGCAAAAGTAATTATTTTTCAGATACGTTTTGAGTTAAGTTAGAAGATATGAATATTGCGTATGAGATTTTTCAAAAGTCTTATCAAGTGTCACAAAAAGCTACATCAAAATAGTTAATGGCTGTCCAAAGATGGTTAAAATCTATATCCAGACAGTAGAAAGCAACACCGAGATAATAGAAAGCTATACCGAGATAGCTAAAAGCCACACTGAGATAACAGAAAGCTATACCGAGAAGGTTAAAAGCTACACCGAGAGCATTAAAGGCTACACCGAGCTGACAGATAGGCGCACCGAGATGGTTAAAACTTATCCAGAGCTGACAAAAAGGCGTACCGAGATGGTTAAAAGCAAGTCCGAGCTAATGGAAATGTGGCCGAAGCTTATAAAAAGCTATCCAATCCTCTGGCTTCAGTCTCAAACTGGAACCAGTAAGATATTTACTTCAATTTTTTTTGAATAATATAATGAATAAATCTTTTTAAGTTGGGAATATGATCCTTCGGCCATGTTACATCGGGCTCAAATCTAAAAGGAGAACTATTTACATCTTGAAGTACTTCAAATAGGATAGTTAATTCTAAATTTTTGTATTTAAAAATAAGAGATTCAGCAAACCGGTTGTGTACACTGTCTTTAAATTGCCATCCGTTTTTACTGAAAAACTTTATAAAATCATCTTCAACTACTTTTGCTACAGGAACATATATGCCATTATTTATTCTATTGAAATCAAGATTTTCATGCCAATCACTATAAAAGTCAAGCTGAACTGTTTTTGGATTTTCCTGTGCTAACCCCGCAAGAATGGTAGCATTTGAATCTTCTTGTCCGGCAATAGTAGTAACAGAAGCATTAAAATATTTTAAGGTTAATGCAGTTGTCCCTGACGGGAGTAAAGGCATTTTTACATTAAAAAATTGTTTGTTATCATACTGTTTGCCGCCATTTTTAAAAGCTTCAATTTTATCATCCTGATAATGGGTTGAATCTTTACCATATAATGCAAGCAGGTATTTAATGTTTTTGATATAATCCATTTTTTGAGCATCACATTTAATGCATAAAAACAAGAGAGTGGATAATAACAAATGTTTCATGTTTTTTATTTTACCTGTACTCTGATTCCTTCCGAATGGCTGCTAAACTCAGGAGCATACATGCACTGAATAGTAGTAATGCCATTGGAGAAATTGCCTTTATGGGTTACATACAAAGGGTACTCAAATACATAAGTGCCTTTAGGCAGATAGCCGAAAAAGAAATTGGTAGCGGCATCGCGGGTACTTTCATAATAGCCTAAACCATCCTGCCATTTATATTGCGAAATCACATTCAGTGGTTCAAAACAGGAAGCACGCATATCTTTAAGGTGAACATATTCCATATTGCGATCTGCACGAAGCTCTATACGTACTTTCACCTTATCTCCCGGTTTTAAAGCTGTTTTCTCATCTATTGGCACAATCACCGGTCCGCTTGGAGTATTCTTTTGTAAAAACAATTGTTTCTTTAACTGCAAAGAAGTTTTAGAAGGAGTGATTTTATCCAACTGCTCAAAATATTGCCAGTAAAGCGCTCCCCAACTTACGCCTCCTTTTTGTGTGGTGGATGGTGTAACGGTAATTTTGCCCATTTCTGGTTTAATTTCGCTACCGCTCCAGGAAGTTTTAATATAACCGGTTCCGGCTTCGGCCCCCATTTGTTTAACATCTATTTTTTGACTACCTATCGTAATATCAACCAGATTGCTATTATTTAACCAGTCATCACCTCTTAAAAGAAGAGCATAACAGGCTTCGGCAGTGGCTTTAGTGGTTTTCCAATCCTGGGTTTGCTTCTGTTTGAGAAGCCATACTTTCAATTCATCCACCGCTTTTTGATCCTGAGCTACCTCATCAAATACTTCAATCATTAA
The DNA here is from genome assembly GCA_025353765.1 of Sphingobacteriales bacterium. Lineage (GTDB taxonomy): Bacteria > Bacteroidota > Bacteroidia > Sphingobacteriales > Sphingobacteriaceae > Daejeonella. Next base: position 233,199 of record JANXOD010000020.1, on the reverse strand, counting down.
AGCCTGGGTTTCAATAGGAGCCTGGTACCAATAATATCCCCACACATTTTCTTTCCAGTACATGCCCATTTCATCGGATGTTAAGGCATATTGCTTAAGGGATTTTACAATGGCTTGCGGTTCATTAATGTATCCGTAACGGTGCATAGCTAAAGCGATCATCCCTTCGGTATACTTATCCGTACTGGTTAAATAACTTTTCCAATAAGTTCCTAACTGCCCTTTAAAATAGGCAAAGGCTTTTTGGTTATCTTCATCAACAGTTACATCTTTAAAATAACTGCGGGCATAGAAGTATTGAATAATTTCATTGCTGAGATGATTATCAGAAAGCTTGGCATGCCCCTTTTTTTCTTCTCTTAAAATTTCCTGATAATCTTTTTGTATCTGATAATCCAACCATAAAACAGCTTTTCTAGTCATACCCCAAGTTTTCTGATCTGTACGCAAACTTTTTACGCCCAAATGATCCAGATGTCCCAAGCCGCTTACGATGTATTGCGTCATATATCGGTCTTCGGGCATACCCTCAAACCAAGCCCAGGCACCATTGGAAGCTTGCATTTTAATCAGTTTGTTTAAAGCACGCTGTAATTCATCGGCCATTTTATTCAGGTCGAACAATAAGGCGATTCGTTTTTTGCGTTCCGATTCATTTTGCGCATCGCGTACCCAGGGAGTTTCTTCCAACAGTAATGATTTTAATTCCTGGTTCTTTTCCAAATTAGAAAGCAGAGCTTCTGGCTGGTAATTTTTCCAGGAATCAAAAACCTGTTTCAATTTCGGATTAGAGTTACTTACATGCGCTGCTAAGCTATTGGCATAAAAACGGTTAAAAGTTTGCTCAGCACATTCGTATGGATATTCCATTAAATAAGGCAAGGCCTGCACGGCATACCATGCCGGGTTAGAACTATATTCTAAAGTAAGTTTATGGTTACGCAACGTGGTAGATTTGTTGTTGATCAGTTTATCCAGCATAAAGGTTTTAGGCTGGTTTCCCCGAACAGAAAGAGGAAGCGTTTCGGTAACCAGCATCCGGTTGGTTAATACCGGAACCGCCATTTCTTCACCATCCGAAAAATTACCTGCTTTAGCTATCACTTTATAAGTAATAGCTTGTACACCTTCCGGGATTTGCAAATTCCAACTCACTAAGGTACTTTGGCCTTTTTTAGTTTGGAAGGATTGTTGAGCAGCTGATTTCAATATAGGAAACTCCTTGGAAGTTTCTATATCGCCTATATGATACATATAAGAACCAGTTCCTTTTATTACCTCCAAAGGTTTCATGGTTAAGGCATCAAACAATTCCAATTGGGTTTCGCCATTCAAATCTTTATCTGAAAGATTGGTGATCTTAGTTGTAAAAGAAATTTGGTCGCCTTCGCGGAAAAAGCGAGGTGCATTAGGTACCATTATTAAATCTTTTTGAGTTACTAATTCATTTTGAGTGAAACCGTATTTTAAATCTTTAGTATGCGCCAAACCCATCATTTTCCACTTGGTTAAAGCTTCCGGAATGGTAAAGGCAATGATAATTTCTCCTTTTTCATTAGTACGCAAATGCGGATAAAAGAAAGCCGTTTCATTAAAGTTTTTACGGGTTTGTACACCGGCCAAATCTCCAGATAGCCCATTGGGTTCAGTAGTAATACCTGCAGCCTGCCCCCTTAGTACTATAGGCTTTTTTAATGCATCATCTTTAAAAAATTTTGTTTCTGGTGATGAAGGAGCTTGTTGTACTGACTTGGCACTACTTCTTGTTGTAACGACAGTTTCGTCTAATTGATATCCAACTTTAGATGCATCTGAACCGCCAAATGCGCCCTCACGATTAGCAAAATATTGATAAAACGGATAATCAAACCAGTTGAGGTAATCATAACTATAAGAAAATCCGCTTACAGAAGTATTCCAGTCTTTATCATACTGCCTGAAATTGGAAGAAGTAAAGGCAGTACTAGCCTCCCAGTTTAACTGGTTATAATAACTGTTATAAATATTAAAGTTCCAATTATTAGGACGGAAAGCATCCAATGATGCATCATATAGTGTGGCCAGCATTTCGGCAGCTAGTTTCTCTCCATTCTTTCCTTTAATTAAAAGTTTCCACTCTTCTTTTTCGCCGGGAAGTAATTTATTTCGGAAGGTTTCAAACGTAATATCCAGTTGCTTATTGGTGTAAGGAACTGTAATAACTGCATCATGTGTATACAGGCGATTGTTTTTAATAAAAATATAATGAATCCCCAAATTTCCGCGATATTCTTCTTTAATCGGAATACTTAACAGATGTTGACCTCCCGCCAACTTTAGCCATTCTTTTTGTATGATTTTACCTTGCTGTTCTATTTCATACAATACCTTAACAGATTCGGAAGAGCCAACTAAGATCTTAGCAGTCTCATTAGGCTCCACAGTAGTTTTTATGGGATTAAACCAGTCAATAGCAGGTAATGGAATATTGGGAGTTTCGCTAACTTTCATCCTATCCACAGCCATTAATCCATCAAAAACCGTGAAGTATTTCACCTCCTTTATTTCTGCCCCATATTTATCTTTAGCAGTAATTTCCAATACATATTTTCCCTGCGGCCAATTTTTGATGTCTTTAAGAGAAAGCATTTTTTCTTTCTCTGTATCCATAGATAATCTTAAAACTTCTTTCTCTTTTTCCCATTTAAAGAAATTATCCTCATCATCATACAGATCATTAGGGAAAGCTTTATAAAATTCGTCTTTACTTAATGTAAACTTATCTGGCCGTTCCCATAGCCGTGTTCTAAATGCTTTATCAGGGTTTTTTAGTTTATGTATGGAGATGGTTCCTTTTAAAGCTTCAAACTCTCCACTTAAATTGCTGGTATGAATAGCAAACTCATTTTTATCTGTATTATTTACCTGTTCCGGAATATCAGTGTTGATCTGCAAAGCGGTATAACCTATAGGCACATATTGCGAACTACTATGGGTTTCTCCATTCAGATCGGTTACATCAGCTATAACCTGGTAAGTAAAAGTGGGTTGTGATGCTGCCGGAACGGTTAAATCGGGTAAGGCAGTAAAATTAATTTTAAATTCACCATTTTCATCAGTAGTGCTTATGCCATTAGTAATTTCTACCTGGGGCGAAGAGGGATAATAGCCTCGTAAACAATACCACCAAAAAGGGAAATTAGCAGTACGCACTACCCGATAACTTACGGCAGCACCATCAATATTGGCGCCTGAATAAGCCATAGCTTTACCTGTAACTAATACGCTGTCATTTAAACGATAGATCCCTTTAGGATTTACAATCTTAACTTCGAACTTTGGCCGTTTGTAATCTTCTACAGAAAAATAGACAGACCCATGATTGGTTTGAATGAACATCTGCCCGTTTAAACCACCCGACGGAGCGGTAAAACTACCACTATAAGAGCCATATTCATTGGTGGTCAGATCTAAATGCGCTACCTGTTGTCCGTTAACATCATATAACGTTACCGTTTCCGGATAATTAACTTTGATTTTGGCTTGCTCTTTCGCGTTATTTTTATCTAATACAATGCCTTTAAAGTAAACGATTTGTCCCGGGCGGTAAATAGCCCGATCTGTAAAAAGGAAGGTTTGTGTATAGGTTTGCGCAGGAGTTTCATAATCTTCGCCTTGCTGAAATGGTACATATTTGTAGCTATTGCCACCTTGGTTTTCACTATTTTCAGACATTAGAGTATATAACTTATCATTTTGATAAGATAATTCCAGGTAAAAACTTCTGCCTTTTTTAGAAGGTGGGATATTAAAATAGCCTTCTTTATCGGAAATATAAGATGCAGCAACAGGATAACTATATTCAGAATAACGATTATTATAATTATATCTCTCCTCATGCAACTCGGCTTTTACTCCCTGCATAGGTTCGCCAGTTTTGCGATTCAGGATATAAAAATCCAAGCTTTTTCCTTTGCTTCGATGTATGTAACTTAAATTGGAAATAGTAGTAAATGCAAAAGAAACGGCTTGTTTTTGGTAGGTAAATGTAGGGTCGGTAGCAGAAAGAATGAGATATTCGCCTACAGCTAGAGCAGGGAGTTCAAGTTCTGTTTTATGTTGTTGATAATCTTTATCATCTGGAAGTTGCGAAGTAAATTGTTGGACGGCTTGTTTTTTAACATAAAAATCTAGCAGAAATTGATCATAATCTATATCGTAACTGCCATTTTGCGTTTTTCTATAATATTCCTTTTTTAGATTATCTAACTCATTAGAGTTAGTTTTAATTACTCTAAAATAAATTTTATTTAGATTTTGATAGGTAACTAAAGTACGGAAAGGTTGATCAGGGAGGTTAACATCTTCTAGTTTTAAATTCAGAGTTTTTTGTTGAATAGATGATTGCAAACTTTGGCAGTTTTTGGCTCCGGTCGAATTGGGGAAACGTTGAATAGCTTCTTCGCAAAGTTGAAGCCCCTTTTTAGCATCCCATTTATTATCTTCTAAGTTTAAGGGATTATATTTCCGGCTTTGGCCGTAATAATAAAAAGCAATTTGATAACTCACTTCGGTAGAGATAGCTTCTTTGCTATATTCTTGCTCTAATTTTTGTAGGGCATTTAAATAGAGACTATCTTTTTCTTCACCTACATAGTTTTGATACACAAAAGACAAGCGTTTTAAATCCACATATACCAAAGCGTCAGGGGTCTTGTCTTTGTTATGGAAGCGAAGCAAATCCTGTAAAATAGTAATGGCATTATATTTAAAGGAGAGGGCATAAGTAGAGTCGGGCTTTTGAATAACATGCGATCCATTTTTATTTACCTCAACGGCACTAATCTTACAATTAATAAAGTCCTCTGCTGAATTAAAATATCCGTTTTCCCCCTTATCAGGATATGGATTTGATAAATCGTAAAATATGCTATTTTTATTTATTAAAAAATCATCTCCAGGCTTTGCTATTTGTGGTTCGCTGCTTGTAAAGAAATCTGAAGCACGATGTGCCAAAAAATCATATAAAGTAGGACGAAAAACACGGCCATCTGGAACGGATGCATTTTCAGTGTTTAAAACAGCATCGTAAATATCAATAGAAGTTAGTTGTAAACTATCTGCATTTGCCAAAGAGGCTTGGTATTGTATAACCGTCTGCTCTACCAATTTTTTTACATCCCAAGTACGGATATCATCTTGTTTAAAATTTTCGGTTGTAGACCGCTGCAAAATATACCATTGGTTTTGTTCATAGTATTTCCAATACATTTCGGCCAACATGGAATGTAAAATAGGTTTCACCGGAAACTTGGATTGTTCGGCCTCTATTCGTAGTTCTTCCAGGCTTTTAGCTAAAGCATCTTCTTCTGTTGCAGACATAAATTTTAGCTTATGGATCACGGCTTTGACTAACTGCCCAGGGTTGTTTTCTTTTTTAGCTTTTTTGTAAATGGTATTTACTTCTTCTAAAGCTGATTTTGGTAAGCCTTGGTTTTCGTAGTCTTTCACTTTTTCCCAAGCTTGTTTATAGGTGTCTTCCGGGTAATGGAGCATGGCTTTTTTATTATTTTGACTGAATAGGTAAAAGGATATTCCAAAGCAAAGTATAATGAGTAATAGAACTGTGATTTTCTTCATGATAAAAGGTTTGCGAAAAGTTTATTCTAGTATTGTTGTACAATTTTAAGATTATTATTTCGATTAATACAGACTACATTGCTCTACTTTGATTTCTGAAAATTAATTTTTTATTGCAATCCGAAGGCAGATTTCTATAGGAAACCGGATAAGACAATACCAATTGCCGATTAACTGATCCTTTATCATCACACGTAATATTTTCCCAACGATTCCTAAAATAGTGTGTTTTGTTAGTTGTTTGAGAAATCAGGACATCTTGTTTATCCGGAGTTTTAAAGCTGTCTATTGACAGCGGAGTAATTTGTATTTCATCTATATCCTTTAGCTTATTACGGGTATAAATTCCCCATTGGTTAGGGTAAATATGTCTATGTGGGTCTTTTAAATCAAAATAGGCAATGGAATGTTTAGATGTATGATTTTGAATAGTAAAACGCAACCAGAAATTGGATGAGTTGGGCGTTTCATATAAAACGTTATCCACACAAATGCTGATCGATTTACTATGGTAATAAAGATGCTTTTTAGGTAGTTGTAGGGTCTCTTTTGTAATTAAGGAATTATTCCTGTTGGCTTGCTCGCAAGAAGAAAATGAATAAAAAGGAAAGGAAAAGGTAGAAAATAAGATAATAGTCAATTTTTTTTTAAGCATACAATTGGTTTAAGTTTAAATGAAAAACTGGAAACTTATGTATGTGATGATCAAGCCGAGGATATTCCATAAATTAGAATTAATAAACCTACTATAACTCAGCTTTTTTACAAACAATTGGGGGGCGTCAAAAGCTCTAAATCATCTCTAAAAAATAAAACCTCAAGGATTGAATGAGGTTTTAGTATATTCAATGCCTGATACAGTTATTAAACCATTATAGTCTTACTGATATATTAGTTCTAATTATAACTGCTGTTTCCAAAGCATTTTACCAGTGGAATCATCTAGTGCGAATGCAAATAACATTTTAATGCCAATAAATACATTCCCTTCCTTTCCATACCACTCGTATCTAAATTTAGGATTGCCCGCTTTTAATGTCCCAAAATCATCTTTTTTAATACCATCGGAAGGATTGAAATATATCTTTGGCACCAGAGTAGTCCATTGGGTTATAAATTTATTCCCTTTGGTATTAATTTTGGAAATTAAAAGGCTGCTGGTATCTGCTAGATTGTTTGCATGTATGATATAAATAATGTTAGAATCACAGCCAAGAACCATATTATTCATAGGAATAAGAGCCTTATAGTCTTTAGCTGTTTTATCTCTTAGCGCATTCTGAACATTTCTCAAACTATCCTCTTTAAGCTCACTTGAAGTTGGTATATATTTATAAGGAGTTTCATGATAATTTTTAGGAGAAGTAATAGAAGGATCAAATGGACGAGTACGATCATAATTAGAATGCTCGGGAATGAATGGATTACTAACATCAAGATTTGCCCTCATTTTTTTACTTAAATGGGATAAGCGATTTAGATCTTGCTCCAATAATATTTGCCCTTTCAAATAGCTCTCTTCACTTTTTATCCCATCAACGTCTATATGCATACGAGATTCACCTTTAAGAGTAACACTTTTAACTATTCCAAAATATGCAGAAGTAGAAAATGCACTTGGTAAGTATTGTAAAAACGCTGATTTTTTTATGAGAGGCACAGCATGTAAAGTTGCAGGATCAATCCCATATAAATTGCCTTGCAAATCAAGCACAGTTATTTGGTTATTTACCGGGTCATAACTATAAAACTTTTTTGCATCATAAGTAGTGGTCGGCGTATTTAGTTTACCCGCAAATGAAGGATTTGCCTCCTCAATTTGTTTTTGAGTAATAGTAATATCTAGTGTACCCGGGTTTCGGGCATGAAGGCCGACGGATTTATCAGCACTATAAAACCACAATTGATTACCATCGAAGCCTAATGGCAGCATATCTTTTTCCCGATCTCCTGTTACCAATCTTGTTGCCTGAATACCAGTTTGTAAATTACGTACAGTAAATCGGTAATCTGCTGAACCGGAAATATATGTGCCTTTTGGTCCGGATGATTTAGAAGAAGCCTGAAAAACTTCCTCATGAGTGATTAAGTAATCGCCTTTGGGTGTATGACAGATAATGGTGTAATCTAAATCGTCTGCTACACCTGTTTTAGGAGATTTATAGAAGCAGGAAGTACTAAAAAAGCATAGTACAAGAATGAAGTAAGAATAAGTTTTGGCTGAATTCATGTATAAATGTAATACTTCAAATCTATTTTTAATAGTTATTGTAAATCTAAAGGGCTACGAAAACAGAAAGTATCACCACCTTACTACTATTTTATAATATCAATTATTTCTTCTCCAATACTATATCTATAACCACGAGCTTTATCAATAATTACTTGTTTACAAACAAATTCGAGAATTTCATCCCGATCTTTTAATGGTAAGCCTGTCTGGCTTTCCCAATACTGCCACTTCGGAATAAATATGATAATAATTCCGGGTGGCGCAGCTAATTCATAACTAAATTTAATGCTTACTTCTCCATCCAGGTAGACTATACTACCGCCTCTTCCATCTTGTGTATATTCTAATTTCTTGCCCATTTTGTTGTTAAAATTAATAAAAATATCAGCTTAGATTTATTCATTGAATTTTAGTTCTTAATCAATTCCTTATATTTGCTTGCATTAAACGCTGTTTGCAACAGTATCAATGAATTATGAAAAAATATCAAACCCTGCTATATTATTGTTATAGCACTATAGCGAATGCAGATCAATTTGCTGCAGATCATCTTAAATTCTGTCAATCTTTAAATCTGGTTGGGCGCATTATTGTAGCTGATGAAGGCCTTAACGGAACTGTTTCGGGTACAGCAGAATCCTGTAAAACATATATGGAAATCTTACTGGATGATCCCCGTTTCGCCAAAATAGATTTTAAAATTGATGAAGTAAAAGAACCTTCTTTTATTAAAATGCACTGCCGTTATAAATCTGAAATTGTTCATTCCGGCTTACGCGATCCTCATATTATTAATCCCGAACAAAAAACAGGAATACATTTAGAGCCCGAAGATTTCCTGAAAATGAAAGACAGGGATGATGTGGTGATACTAGATGTACGTTCAAATTATGAGCATTCCATAGGTAAATTTAAAAATGCCATCACATTGGATATGGAAAATTTTCGTGAATTTCCGGAAATGATAAACCAGTTGGCTAAATACAAAGACAAAAAAATACTTACTTATTGTACAGGTGGGATTAAATGCGAAAAAGCATCTGCATTGTTACTCCATGAGGGTTTTCCGGAAGTTTATCAGTTGCATGGTGGTATCATAAAATATGGTAAAGAAGCTGGCGGAAAAGATTTTGAAGGTAAATGCTATGTATTTGATAATCGTGTGGCAGTGGATGTGAATTCTATAAATCCTGAAGTGATATCTAAATGCCGTAATTGTGGCAAAACTACTGACAAAATGATTAATTGTGCCAACCCAGAATGTAATGAACATTTCACCCAATGTGATGATTGTGGAACGCAGCTAGATGGAGCTTGTTCTGAAATTTGCCAGTCTCATCCGCGAAAGCGTATTTATGATGGCACTGGCTATTACGTTAAAGTTCCGCAACCTGTAAATGTTACAAAAAGAGTCGTATTGGATGCTAATATTAAGTCAAATAAGCCTGATCTGCAAGTAGAATGAAATCTCTCTTTACTATAGGCATGCTTACCGTATCAAATATCTTCATGACTTTAGCCTGGTACGGGCATTTAAAGTTTAAGGATATGGACTGGAGTAAAAACCTTGGATTGATAGCTATAATTTTAATCAGTTGGGGAATAGCATTGGCAGAATATACTTTCCAGGTTCCTGCCAATAAATATGGGTTTAAAGAAAATGGAGGCCCCTTTAATTTGGTGCAACTTAAGGTAATTCAGGAAACGGTATCTATTACGGTTTTCTTAATATTTACATTTTTGTTTTTCAAATCAGAGAAATTGGCTTGGAACCATATGGTTGCTTTTATCTTAATTATTCTAGCCGTATTTTTCGCTTTTAAAAAATGGTAGTATACCATAATGGTATATAGTCTGTTTATCTTTCTGATATTATCATAATGTTATAAATATATTATTCTTTTCGTTAACCAGCCATTAAATAATTCTTATTTCGATAATATCTTAGTGTAAAACTTACAATAAGTTTGTTTAATAGAAAGCTAGTCTTTAGATTTACTTAACCAATTATTAACTTTTCCAATTTATTGAACCGCTATGAAGTGTAAGTTTACTGTATTAATTGCGGCTGTTTTTTGTTTCTTTACTATTCACCGGGCCTCTGCTCAGAACATTACTGTAAAAGGCAAAGTTACAGATGCATCCAATAATGAAACTCTTCCGGGTGTAAGTGTAAAAATTAAAGGACAATCTGGAGGAACCTCTACAGATGTGAATGGAAATTATGCATTATCTGCTTCTGATGTCGGTACATTAATTTTTTCTTCTATCGGCTATTTATCTTTGGAAATTCCGGTTAACGGCCTTCAGGAAATAAATGTAAAACTACAGGTATCCACCAAAGAGTTGGATCAGGTAGTTGTGGTAGGTTATGGTACACAACGAAAAGTAGATGTTACGGGTTCCATTAGCTCTATAAAAGGAGCAGATATTAATAAACAGGCATCCCAAAACCCCCTTAGTTCTTTACAAGGCAAGGTTGCTGGTGTTCAAATAACGAATAGTGGCTCTCCGGGCTCCTCTCCGCGTGTTCTTATAAGAGGTACAGGTTCTGTATTTGGTAAAACAGGACCTTTATATGTTGTGGATGGAATTATTGTAGATGATTTAAGTTTCCTAAATCAGAATGATATAGAAACCATGGATATCTTAAAAGATGCATCTTCTGCCTCTATTTATGGTGTGAGAGCATCTAATGGTGTGGTATTAGTGACTACTAAAAAGGGGAAAGTAGGGGTTACTAAAATTGATTATAATGCCTATGCCGGAGCGCAGATAGTTACCAATAAAGTGCAAATGGCCAGTGCAAAACAGTATGGGTTAATGATCAATGAAAAATTTGGTATGCCTACCGTATCCGAATATCCAACAACTAATTGGTATGACGTGATCCTGCGGCCTGCGGCGATGGTTCAAAATCATCAGATAAGCGTTTCGGGTGGATCAGAAAAGAATACATATAATCTTAGTTTAGGATATTTAAATCAGGATGGAGCAGTACGTAATAATAACTATCAAAAAATTACTGCCCGCTTACAAAATGATATTAAACTAAACAAAAATATAAAAGTGGGTTATAATGCACTTTTATACCATTATAATTCTGTAGATGTTCCGGGCTCAATCTTTTTAGAGGCTTTCACAACTCCGTCTCTTATACCGGTAAGAAAAGCAAATGGCAATTATGGTGATCCGATCGATTATAACCTTGGAAATTTCCCAAATCCGCAGGTGTCTTTAGATTGGTATAATCAAAAATCAAAAGGACAAAGCATCACAAGTACTGCTTATGGCGATGTGAAATTCCTAAAAGATTTTACATTGCATTCAAGTGTTGCTTTAAGTTATGCCATTAACCAAAACCGAAACTATCTGGCATTGGATTCTTTTACAACAGTTCAAAAAACAAACCATAGTAAGCTGACTAAAGAAACAGGAAGTACCAGAGATTTGCTCATAGAAAACACGTTAACATATCAAAAAACTCTTGGTGATCATCGGTTTACAATCTTGGCCGGAACTTCCTCAGAAGAAAGAAGTGGTGAAAAAGTGATAGGATCAATTTCTGACGTTCCTTATTATAATGAAGGTTCTTTAAATTTTAATTTAGGAACCAGTACCACAGCAACTTTAGATAATCCTACTTATATAGAAAGATACTTGTCTTATTTCGGAAGAGTGAACTATGCTTTCAAAGACCGCTATCTCCTTACGGCCACCTTACGAAGAGATGGCGCATCGAAATTCCCTATCTCTAATCCGTTTGATAACTTCCCTTCAGTAGGTTTAGCCTGGATTATAAGTGACGAAGGATTCATGAAAGATCAGCATATTTTTGACCTTTTGAAATTTAAAGCAAGCTGGGGTAAATTAGGTAATGCAGGAATACCAGATAATCTTACCACAAGCCTGATAAGTGTGGGTGGTATTTTTAATAGTACGCCTTTTGGGCCAGGAAGTAATGTTAATCAAAAAGCAGCACAAACCTTAGTTTGGGAAGTGGTGAAAGAAACTGATCTGGGATTAGAGACGGCTTTCCTGCAAAATAAATTAACAGTTAATGCAGATTATTATATTAAAAATACGCAAAACGCCATTTTTGCAGTACCCATTTTAAGTTCTATTGGTGTAGAGGGTAGTTCAACATTAGGTAATTATGCAACTTTTAAAAACTCAGGTTTTGAATTAGCTGCTAATTGGAAGGCCCGAGCCGGAGAATGGAATTATAATTTAGGTATAAACGGATCTTATAATAAAAATGAAGTTACAGCTATTGCAACTGGGAATAATGAGATTTTAGGCGGCGGCCTTCCTATAGGTGGGATTTTTACCAATATTACCAGAATTGGTGATCCAATCGGATCATTTTATGGATATGTGGTAGATGGAATCTTTCAAACAGATGCGGAGGCTACTACATCTGCACAGCCATTTGCAAAGGCCGGATGGTTTAAATATCAGGATCTGAATAAAGATGGCGTAATTGATACAAAAGACAAGCAAATCATTGGTAATCCTAATCCTCGTTTTACCTATGGTTTCACCAGTGGACTTGAATTTAAAAATTTCGATTTTCAGTTAGACATTCAGGGTGTGGCAGGTGTAGATGTATATAATGCTACAAAAGGAATACGTTCAGGTAATGAAAATTATACACTTGATTTTTACGAAAATCGCTGGCATGGGGCAGGTACATCTAATACTTATCCTTCATCCAGTTTAAGTGGTCCTAATTTGGAAGCTAATTCCTGGTTCGTAGAAAGTGGCGATTATGTGCGTTTAAGAAATGTTCAATTAGGATACACCTTATCTAAAAATATAACTGATAAGTGGAAAATACAAAAAGTTCGTATATATCTTAATGCACAAAATCCGTATACTTATTTTAAATATAAAGGTTTTACGCCGGAAGTAGGTGGAGATCCATTAAATGCAGGGATTGATTTAAATGTATATCCCTTATCTGCAACGTATAATGTAGGCGTTAATGTTACTTTTTAATTATTCAAGGTTTTAATAGTAGTGATTAATAAATAGAAAAACATGAATCAATCTCATATATATAAACACATACTACTTTTTAGTTTATTGATGATATCCGGGATATCCTGTAAACGTAGTTTTTTAGATGTTGATCCTCAGGGTAAGAAAAAGGAAGAACAGTTTTTTGTGTCTGCTAAAGATGCCGTAGAATCTGTAAATTCTATTTACGGGCATTTTAATACTTGGCAAGAATGTGGCTTCCCCTTGCTTGCCATTACCAGCATTCCATCAGATGATGCTGATAAAGGCAGTTCTCCGGGAGATGCCGGTTTTTTAGATGATTTTGACAATTTTACGTTTACCTCTACCCAATTTCTTATAGATGACTTCTGGAAAGGCCAATATGCAGGAATCAATTTAAGTAACCAGTGCATAGAGAATATTCCTAATATTACCATGGATGAAACTCTTAAAAATCGTTTAATAGCAGAAGCAAAATTTCTCAGAGCGTATCATTATTTTAATTTGGTAAGAGCTTTTGGAGGTGTACCAAAAGTAGATAAGGTACCTGTCACAGCGGACGAATTAAATCCTTCAAGGGCATCTAAAGAAGAAATTTATGCTCTCATCGAAAAAGACTTAAATGATGCAGCTATATTACCCATCTCTTATTCGGGTAATGATGTAGGAAGAGCAACAAAAGGAGCTGCTTTAGCTATGCTTGCCAAGGTTAGAATGTATGAAAAGAATTGGGGAGAAGTTTTAAGTTTAACAAACCAGGTAATCGCTTTACCATATACATTAATGAGTGATTATGAACAGATTTTCAGAGTAGAAAATAATAGCGAATCCATTTTTGAAGCACAAACCAAACAAGATATAAATTGCAGTATTGGCGATGATTATACCAATATACAATCTGTACGTGGGCAATGGGGTTGGGGATTTAATATTCCATCACAAGATCTGTCAGCTTCGTATGAAGCTGGTGACCTAAGGAAAGAGGGAACCATTTTATTTAAAGGTGAAACTACTCCTGAAGGAGATCAGGTTTCAAGCCTAGCTCCTAATCCCATGTATAATCAAAAAGCATATCAGCCTACTAGTATTCCAAAGATTTGTGGATCTGATCCCAAAGATCAAAACAGAAGAATACTTCGTTTAGCAGATGTTTTATTAATGAATGCCGAGGCTGCAAATGAACAAAGTGACAATGTACAGGCATTACTATCATTAAATAAAGTTCGAAATCGTGCAGGATTGGCCTCTGTAAATATTGTGGATCAAACATTGCTACGTAATGCAATATGGAAAGAACGCCGCTCAGAATTGGCGATGGAAGAAGATCGGTTTTTCGACTTGGTACGTCAAGGCAGAGCAGGCCAGGTTCTTAAAGCAGCAGGCAAACAATTTGTAGATGGCAAAAATGAAATTTTCCCCATACCTCAAAAACAAATTGATTTAAGTGGGGGGAAATTAATTCAGAATCCGGGATACTAATAATAAATACAAATAAAACTAATTACAATTAATCAAATTAATTAAACCCAATAATCATGAAAACGACAAAAAACAGTATGTATGCATTGCTTGCCGGTGGCTTGCTATTAACAGCTTTCACCTTTAACGCATGTAAGAAAAAAACAACAGATCCAACCCTCCCTACTATTGGAGGTTACAACAACTCTAATGAAGTTGCAGCAGCAAATTTAAAAGCACACTGGGGCTTCGAAGGAAATGGAAATGAAGATATTTCTAAAACGGCTCCAACAACTACAGCAAATGCTACTTTTGCTGCAGGTGGGGTAATAGGTCAGGCAGTAACTTTAGATAACGGGTATTTATATTATGCAAATCCTCTTGGTGCGCTGACTACAGGTGGCTCATGGACGCTAAGTGCATGGATACAGGTAGCTAATAACCAAGAAACTACAAATACGCCTTCACTTTATTTTCAAAGTGCAGTTCCAGGTAAATTATTCGGAAATATTAATGGTATGATTGAGACTGGTCATTATAAATCTATTTCTGATACATTAGATGTAAAAGCTATATATCAAGATTTAAATGGTGGCACTCAGGATAATATTAATAATTATGGTGTATTAGGAACTGATTATCAGGTAGTGAAAGGTGGAGGAACAAATAAATGGATTCACTTAATAACTACTTATGATGGCTCTAATGTAGCTCATAATATTTTTCAATTATATGCCAATGGTGTAAAAGTTGGAAATAAGCAATTTGAAGATAAAACTGTTAACTCGTTCAAATATTCAGCAAACGAAGTAATTATTGGAGGTTGGTATAATAACGTTCCTAACAAGGCGGTTTCTGTAGATCCTTGGACATTACCTTTTAAAGGAAAAATAGATGAAATTCGGGTATATAATAAACTATTATCTGCAGCTGAAATAAAAGCATTGTATGATTTAGGAGTTGCAGGTAGATAATCTGCTAAAAATAAAACAAAGGTTGCCTCAATAATAGGCAACCTTTGTTTTTACTATGTGTATTAGAATGAGAATTCATTTACCCTTTTTGTTTTTACTGCTACTTTTTTTTTCCTGTAAAAAGAAAGAAACACCCGTTGTAATTACTCCAACACCCAATCCGTTTTTTTATAATACTATTTCCGTTAGTGGTAAAGATGCATCATCTGCGTTGTATGATATTTCACAAAATGCTTCTGTTAAAGTCAATTTTACCGCCGCTATAGATAGGCAAAGCATTAGTAATATCAGTTTAAAAGAAAATAGCAGTACGCCTGTTCCCTGTGATATTACTTACCAAAATAATGATAGTACAATACTTTTAAAACCACAAAGTCCTTTAAAAAAATATACTGCTTATGTCTTAAATATAAGCACTGAACTGAAATCTACCACAAAAGCAAGCTTTCAAAATAATACCAAAAACACATTTACTACGGTACTGGATTCGACTGATAAATTTCCTATAATAACAGATAACGCTCTTCTTGATCTAGTACAAAAACAAACGTTTAAATACTTTTATGACTATGGCCATCCAGTTTCAGGATTAGCCTTGGAGCGAAATTCTTCCGGAGATTTAGTAACAACTGGTGGTAGCGGATTTGGCATTATGGCCATTATTACCGGTGTACACAGGGGCTTTATTACCCGGGCACAGGGCTTAGCCAGAATACAAACTATTGTTAATTTCTTAAAAAATACAGCTCAAACATATCATGGTGTTTATCCCCATTGGCTAAGTGGAACCACCGGCAATACGATACCTTTCAGTTCTAATGATAATGGTGCGGATCTTGTTGAAACATCTTATTTGCTACAGGGTCTTTTATGTGCCCGCCAGTATTTTGATGGAGCTGATGTAACCGAAACGGATGTTAGAAGTAACATCAATACAATATGGGATGCAGTAGACTGGAACTGGTTTCGCAAACAAGCCCAGGAAAATGTTCTATACTGGCATTGGAGTCCTGATAAAGGCTGGATCATGAATGTGCAAGTAAGAGGCTGGAATGAAGCATTAATTGTATATGTCTTAGCCGCCTCTTCTAAAACACACGCCATACCTAAAGTAGTTTATGATAACGGCTGGGCTCAAAATGGGAGCATAAAAAACGGAGCCAGTTATTATGGCAATCCGCTTCCTTTAGGCCCTTATAATGGCGGTCCCTTATTTTTCTCCCATTATTCCTTTTTGGGAATTAATCCGAATGGTTTAACAGATGCGTATGCTAATTATCAAACACAGGTAGTTAATCATACCAAAATAAATTATGCATATTGTAAAGCTAATCCTAAAAATCAGTTTGGATATAGTCAGGATTGTTGGGGCTTAACGGCCAGTGATATCGCTAACGGTTATACCGCAAGTTCTCCAACAAATGATATAGGAGTAATTGCACCCACAGCTGCATTATCTTCTTTTCCTTACACACCCGTTGAATCTATGCAGGCATTGAAATTTTTCTATTATAAGTTAGGAGATAAAACCTGGAGCGACAGAGGTCTTTACGATGCATTTAGTTTAAGAGATCGCTGGTTTGCTAATTCTACTTTAGCTATTGATCAGGGCCCCATCATCATCATGATAGAAAATTATCGCAGTGGCTTGTTGTGGAATTTATTTATGAGCTGTCCCGAAGTAAAAACCGGGATGACCAATCTTGGCTTTCAAAGTCCTTATTTATAAAAACATATTTAATGAAATTAATCTTTACTCTCTTTTTCTCCATAATCACAGGCATAAGCACTTGTTCTGCACAAAAAAAAGTAAACCAGCCGGAAGAGCAAACAGGAATCAAACCTGTTGGTATTATTAAAAATTTAAGCGACAGCGCTTTGTTAGATGTTGTTCAAAGGCAAACCTTTCGGTACTTCTGGGATTTTGGGCATCCGGTAAGTGGTTTGGCCAGAGAGCGAAGTAATATCGCTTATGGATATGGTAATGAAGTGGTTACTACCGGAGGATCAGGTTTTGGAATAATGGGTATGATCGTAGCCTCAGAGCGCAAATGGATTCCAAGAGATCAGGCGGTAGAGCGTATGCTTAAAATAGTAGACTTCCTGCTCAAAGCAGACTCTTATCATGGTGTATTCCCACATTGGTTACATGGCGAAACAGGTAAAACTATTCCATTCAGTCGTAAAGATGATGGTGGCGACCTGGTAGAAACTGCCTATTTATTCCAGGGATTGCTATGTGCCAGGCAATATTATACTGCCGATAATCAAAAGGAAGAAGAACTTCGAAGTAAAATCGAATGGTTGTGGTCTGCTGTAGAATGGAACTGGCATACTCAGGGCGGACAGGATGTACTGTACTGGCATTGGTCTCCCAATAATGGGTGGTCTATGAATCACCAGATTAAAGGCTGGAATGAATGTTTAATTACTTATGTGTTGGCGGCATCCTCATCAGTATATCCAATCAATTCAGATGTATATAATCGTGGCTGGACCGAAAGCAGTTTCTTTAAAAACGGAAAAAAGTTTTATAATATCAATTTGCCTTTGGGTTTTGATTATGGCGGCCCTCTTTTCTTTTCACAATACTCTTTCCTGGGTTTAAATCCTAAAGGCTTAAAAGATCAGTATGCTGATTATTGGGAACAGAATACCAATCATACGCTAATTAACAGAGCTTACTGTATAGATAATCCGCTGAAATTTAAAGGTTATGGTGAAAATAACTGGGGTTTGACAGCAAGTGATAATCAGCAGGGATACGGAGCTCATTCTCCTACCGAAGATTTAGGTGTGATCACTCCAACAGCAGCTTTATCGGCATTTCCATATACACCAACATATTCCATGCAGGCCTTGCGTCATTTTTATTATGACCTGGGCGATAAAATATGGAGTGAATATGGTTTTGTAGATTCATTCAATGAAACTGAAAACTGGTATGCTAAATCACATTTGGCAATAGACCAGGGGCCAATCATAGTGATGATAGAAAATTATCGTTCGGGCCTGCTTTGGAAACTATTTATGGGTTGTCCCGAAGTACAGAATGGATTAAAAAAGCTGGATTTTAAAAGTCCTGCTTTAAAACCATAAATTTTTGCCTTGACTTATCATTGAAACAAATTAAATTACAAAAGAGTAATTCATGAAACCATCGTGAGCAGCAGCTTACAAAAAGCGATGAATAATTTTTGCTCAGGATAGCTTCATTGCCACTAAAAAAACAATTTATTCAAATGAAAAAAATAGTAAAAGCATTTGTATTTCTAGGTATTATTTACCTTCCTACCATTGGGATTGCACAAGATAAGGATCCAAAAATGAAACCCTTTATTGATGGATTAATGCAGAAAATGACTTTAGAAGAAAAAATTGGCCAATTAAATTTACCTTCTGTAGGCTTTGATGTAACCGGTCCAATTGTGAGTAAAGATGTGGAAGAAAGTATAAAAAAGGGTTTGGTAGGAGGCGTATTCAATACATTTACTCCAATTGCTGTACGAAAACTTCAGGAAATGGCAGTAAAACAAACACGGCTTAAAATTCCTTTGCTTTTTGGATATGATGTAATACATGGTCACCGTACTATCTTCCCCATTCCTTTAGGATTGGCGGCTTCCTGGGATTTAAATTTGATAGAACGCACGGCACGTGCTGCTGCCGATGAAGCAAGTGCTGACGGACTAAACTGGACCTTTTCTCCCATGGTTGATATTGCCCGTGACCCTCGCTGGGGCCGTGTAAGTGAAGGAGCAGGCGAAGATCCTTGGTTGGGTTCTCAAATTGCACGTGCTATGATTAAAGGCTATCAGGGCGATGACCTGATGAAAAATAATACGATTATGGCATGCATAAAACATTTTGCACTTTATGGAGCTGCAGAAGCTGGTCGTGATTACAATACAGTAGATATGAGTCGGGTGAAAATGTTCAATGAATATTTGCCACCTTATAAAGCGGCTGTTCAGGCTGGTGCAGGAAGTGTGATGACCTCATTTAATGAAATTGATGGTATCCCGGCCAGTGGCAATAAATGGTTATTAACAGATCTTTTGCGCAAACAATGGGGTTTTAATGGGATGATAGTAACCGATTATACCGCCATTAATGAAATGATGCAACATGGTATGGGTGATGAACTAAAAGTAGGAGAATTAGCCTTAAATGCCGGAGTAGATATGGATATGGTAGGAGAAATTTTCTTAAAACATGGTGTTGATCTGGTTAAATCCGGTCGTGTATCTCAGGCACAGGTTGATGCTGCTTGTCGTCGAATGCTTGAAGCAAAATATAAATTAGGCTTATTCAATGACCCTTATCGGTATATCAGTGACGAGAGAAATAAAAGTCAACTCATGAGTGCTGATAAACTGCAACTTAGTAAAGAGGCAGCTATAAAAAGCATGGTTTTGCTTAAAAATAGTAATCAAACCCTACCTTTAAATAGCAATCAAAAAATAGCCTTTATTGGCCCTCTTGTAAAAAATCAGCGTGATCTTATTGGCAATTGGAGTGGTGCCGGTGATTGGAAACAGGCAACTTCTGTATGGAATAGTTTAGAGCAAAAATATGGCATTGACCATTTTTTATATGCTAAAGGTTGTAACCTGGTAGATGATAGTTTGCTGCGTAACAAATTAAATCCGCATGGTGCTGAAATAGTGCCTGATGAAAAATCTCCTCAACAATTAATTGATGAAGCTCTCATAACTGCACAACAAGCCGATGTAGTGGTAGCAGTTTTAGGCGAATCATTCGGAATGAGCGGCGAAGCTGCCAGCAGAAGTGTAATCGGATTGCTGGATAATCAAGTAGATCTTCTAAAAGCATTGAAGAAGACCGGAAAACCTATTGTTTTAGTATTAATGAATGGCCGTCCGCTTACCCTGCAATGGGAAGAACGGAACATGGACGCTATTTTGGAAACCTGGTTTGCAGGTACTAAGGCTGGTTCAGCTATTACTGATGTGTTATTTGGTGCAGCAAATCCATCCGGAAAAATTACAATGACCTTTCCAAGAAGTATAGGGCAAATTCCTATTTATTATAATAGTAAAAATACCGGCCGACCGTTTGATATCAATCAGAAATATACTTCTAAATATCTGGACGCAGCTAATGATCCATTATATCCTTTTGGTTACGGATTGAGTTATACCAGCTTTGCTTATGGCGATATCGCATTAAATACGAGTTCGATCAATCCTTTTCAAAAAATTACAGCATCTGTTAAAATTAGTAATACAGGTAAACTGGATGGAGAAGAAATTGTGCAATTGTATATTCGAGATATGGTTGGATCTATAACACGCCCGGTGAAAGAACTCAAAAGTTTTCAAAAGGTATTTATTAAAGCAGGGGAAAGCAAGAATATTGTTTTTACGATAAGTAATGATGATTTGAAGTTTTATGATAGCAATTTGAAATATGCATCAGAACTCGGAGATTTCAAAGTGTTTATCGGGTCAAATTCACGTGATGTAAAGGAAGCATTCTTTAAACTGACAAAATGAGATAAAAAATAGCACTTTTATTTATGCTTGTTGCCACGATCACTAAAACTCAAAGCTTGAATGAATTTATCGAATTGAATAAGCCTCTGTTAACTTTCGTCCCTTTTCATCAATAAACTGGGAAAGTTCTTCTCTATTAAGCTTTGCTCCGGCATCAAAGTTGACTGTAATTGTATTTCGTTCCATATTTAAATCGCCAACGGATCCTGTAGCTTTATAAGTCCCCCTCGGGCAAAATCGATAAGATACAATGTGGTTTGGGAATATAATGATGGTATCTACTCCTTTGTCTACCCGGCGAAAGAATTTCTCAATGGGATATAAGCGAACATTTTGTGCGTCTGTTACAGTTATGTTATGAATTCCATGCAATGTATTATAGCTTGATATACCTACAAACATTCCGGTTCCGATTATTATTACGCCAAATACAGAACCAATAAGAGCTGAACGCGTGTAATCACCAGAATGGAAAGCCATCCAGGAAAAAATTAAAATCCCGGTTAAAACTATAAAGGGCAGTACAATCACCAAAATACTTATTAACCAATTTAATGGATTTTGAGCTGATCCTGGTGCATCAAAAGACATAGCGAATCCCAATAAACTCATTAAGCCTAAACCTGCGATAAGCAAGACACCCAATAGCATTAAAAGTATAGCAAGAGTTTTCATAATTTCATATTATTGCACAAATTTCTAAGGAAACTATATTCCTATCTAAATTACTGCACAAAGCTATTATAGCTATGCCGCATAGATTCTCCTTTATCATACAATTCTTCAAGCTGCCATTTTGATACTGCGCCGTATGGAGACGCATCTCTCATTAATTTTCTGGCACAGATTAGATAATTATTGTAAGCATCATAAAAATATGCAAATGAGCGCTGCTTACCTGAAAATTTATACTCACTAATAGCATCCATACCAGCATGTACCTTTTTATTTTTTTCCATTGACTGATACAGTATTTTTACTTTTGGTTCCACTTTTCTATAGTCTTTTGCATTTTTACTTATAAAGTCATAAAATGCCTGGGTTTCTTTTTGATCATCTTTCATGGCAAAGATGTATTCTTTTAACGGATGAGATTCCATGACTACACGTTCTGCACCGTCTGCAATAACAACCAATCTTGCCATTATCTTTGTATCATAAGCGTAAAATTTATCGCTTAAAGCATAAATAGAATCAACTAATTTTTTCCCTTTTACTGAATTATCATCTTTAAAATCTTCTGCGTTAATATATTCATATAATTCTTTATTTGTCGCCTTGATATTTTTAACTGTACTATTTAAGACAGCTACATTCTCTTTGAAAAAATTCCTATCATCTCTGCTTAAAGCAGATGGTGGATTTTCAGGTTTGATACTTGAAAGGCTATAATCAGGTATGTCTATATCAGACGTGAGGCCAATAAAGGAAAACTGGTCTTTTGGCCTATCGAGGTCCTTTTTTATCGTTTCTAAATGATATTCCAGGCCCTTAACATAACTAGATTTATGATCGGTAAATTCTACTAAAACATTATTATATTGTATAATTAGATTTGCTTTATCAGAACTTACATCCTCATACTCTGATTGAGCCCCATGCTTTCTTCCATTTTTACAAGCCGAAAAAGCAACAATAATTGCAAGAGATAGTAACTTTACTTTTATATTCATTTGCCAAATATCGCAAGAATAAAATTTAAAGCAAATTGTAATACTTATACTTAAAATTTAGAATCTCATCCCAACATTAAAATAAGGATACCATCCTTCTTCAGAGTGGCCTGCAACCAGCTTCAATACTATTTTTTGTATGGGTGCAAAATAAACTCCGCCTCCAACACCTTCATGCCATTGAGTAGATTTTTCATTCTTTTCCCATACTCTGCCGATATCGCAAAATCCTAATAATCCTAACTGACCGGGCAAAATATAACTGGCCACTTTTGCCAATTTAATACGGGTTTCCAAGTTATTATAAACTATATGCTGGCCGGCAAAACGGTATTGCCTGAAACCAAGCAGGTTTTCTTGCCCTCCTAAAAATGCAGATTGATAGAAAGTGGTATTTCCTAATGTTACACCTCCACCAATGCGGTTAGAGATTACAAATATTGATTTCTTGTCCAGCTTTTTATAAACTGAAAACTCGGGCAAGAACTGCATAAATGATTTTGAATACGAATTTAAGCCTGCGTAAGTTTGAAGTTTCAGATTAAGATAAGTTCCTTTTGATGGCAAGACTTCATCATCACGCTTATCGCTAATAAAATTCAAATCAATCCTGCGTGTTGCTTGCTTTTATCAACTGTTAAACTATCATAACTTCCTATAAGCGATGTATTATTTATGAAACGACCTGTGTTATCAGTAGGATCAAAATGATAATACTGGTATGATGGGCCAATAGTGAAAGTGCTTTTTTTATTGATATTGATACGTAAAGCTGCATCAACCATATATAAATCAAATCGTACACGATAGAACTTTCTATAATCTCCGGTTTTAATAAAATTAGTTTCATTTCCCCTGCCAAAAAAGTTAATGGTATCCGTAGGAACATTGGCCGAAGCATTAACTACAATATCTGTATTTTCAAAAATCTTAAGCCATTCTCCAGTGTATTTAATTTTAAACGTTCCGGTAGAAAGAGAATGTACCAGATTTAACTTTTGAATATTTCCATAAGGCAGTCTTCTGAAACCTTCCCGCTTAGTTCTGATACCTAATCCTAGCAGAACTCCATCATCATCATTATAGCCTATTGTAATTAACGGGCTTTTAAGATTATATAAATTAGTTTGTTGAATTGATGTATTGAGAGAGTCATTAGATAATCGTCTGCTAAGTTGATCCGATCCCCAGTAAATACAGCATCCTTTTTATCGTATACTTTTATTGGCCCTTTAGCTTTAATAACCTGGTATATTTTATCTCTCTTCCCTCCTATTATTCGCAATTTTATAGATCCATTTCCGGTATTCAAACTGATACTATCATTCCCTTTAACAACAAATAGTCTGATCTCTTTAGTAACAGATGGATCGAATGATTTTGAAAAAAGCAGCTCTTTTACCTTGCGCTCTTTTGATAATTTATGAATATCAACTCTCAATCCATTATTGGCATCATCTGTTATTTCTACCAGTTCATTTTTGTCTGAGGTTTGGATATCAACAATACGATTTAAAAAATGATAATACTTATCCATCGCTTGTTAAATGATCACGCCGTTCTTTCAATGTATTAAAAAGTGCAACACCACGTATGGATAAGGAAGAACCCGGCAATTGATTTAAAGCATTTTTTATTAGAGAATCTGGCAAAGCCGATACAAAATCTCTCGTCATTTTCATCCATTCATCATAAGAAAATTGCGTTAAAAATCGCTGATCAAGCTTACGGCCATTATAAAAAAATGTATTGGCATTCCTGATTTTACCATCAAAACCTTGCAGAAAGGATAATAAACTAGTCTTAGCAGCTACCTGAGGAAATATTCCCTGGTTTACGAACAATGCATCATCCCGGTCTCTTGGCACCGGCACATAATATTTCCCTTCACCTTTTTGTTTGTCTACCCATCGCCATTGGTCTTCATGCCTGTCCCAATCTGCTATCAATAAATCTAACATCCGGGCACGAAAAAATGTAGCCCGATCAACCTGATTATCATTATCATCGTTAATCTTGTCAAGCATCTTCTCTGTATTATCCGAATCTCCTTCCGGTTCACGCTCTTCTAATAAACATAAGGTATTTGCAAAGTCCTTTTTAAATGAATCTAATGCAGCATCGGGGTAAACCCAGCCAATAATTGGATTTGTATGTGGAACATGAACAGCTTCTGCTAATGCGGGAACTACAAGTGCTGAATACGGATGTTGTGCAGACATATTATCCTCCAGCCAGTCTTTGGCAAACGTTTCTCTTAATTCTTCAGGCAATAATACTTCAGGGTATTTTTCAATACTTCTAAGTACCCATTCTTTCCCTTGCTTATCTTTTAATCTCAGTGAACGTGTTTGATGCCCTCCCCCCCCTTTCAACAGGAATTAAACCCCCTTTAATTTCAGATATTTTAATGACTTTTAATTTTGTAGGAGCAGCCCATTCTTTACGGAAGTTTTCTCCAAAAATAAACCGGTGAAAGCCGGATACCTTTTCATATTCAGGCTTAGCTTTTGCCGTAGTACTATCTTTTTGAGCAAAGGATTTTTCTTGAAATAATAAACTGAAGGATAAAAATATAGACAGAAATAAAGTAAAGATTATTTTCATATTTAAAGCTTTTGCAAAAATCAGTCCTGAATTATTTCCATTAACAGGTGATATGTGTAAAGCAATAAATTAAATTCATTTGTGATTGTCATTTTTAAAACATAAGCCAGACCTTCTCCTCATATTTTTTTATAAAAACATATCTTTGCACCCATAAAACCTCATATTATGCTTAAAGGATTTTTCAACGTACCTACTCCGGTAAACGAACCTATATTAAACTATGCACCAGGAAGCAAAGAGCGTGCTTTGTTAAAAGAAGCTCTTGCTGAATCCCGTTCAAAGCAGTTAGATGTACCTATGTATATAGGAGGGAAAGAGGTTCGTACAGAGAAAAAAGTTGCCATGCGGCCACCACACGATCATCAGCATATTTTAGGATATTATAGTCAGGGTGAAAAAAAACATGTAGAAGATGCGATTA
Source organism: Sphingobacteriales bacterium (assembly GCA_025353765.1). Taxonomy (GTDB): domain Bacteria; phylum Bacteroidota; class Bacteroidia; order Sphingobacteriales; family Sphingobacteriaceae; genus Daejeonella. Next base: position 207,688 of record JANXOD010000020.1, on the reverse strand, counting down.
AAGCCGCTTTAGCAGCAAAATCAAATTGGGAGAACTTAGCCTGGGAACAACGTGCTGCCATATTTTTAAAAGCTGCTGATTTAATTGCAGGTCCATACCGATATAAACTGAACGCAGCAACCATGCTTGGGCAATCTAAAAATGCATACCAGGCAGAAATTGATGCGGCTTGTGAGCTGATTGATTTTTTGCGTTTCAACGTAAAATACATGACTGATATTTATCAGCAGCAACCGCCTGTTTCTCCTCGTGGAAGCTGGAATCGTTTAGAACAGCGCCCTTTAGAAGGATTTGTATTTGCTTTAACACCTTTCAACTTTACAGCCATTGCCGGAAACCTGCCTACTTCTGTAGCTATGATGGGAAATGTAGTAGTTTGGAAACCTTCTAATACCCAAATTTATGCTGCCAATGTATTGATGCAGATTTTCCGTGAAGCGGGATTACCGGATGGTGTTATCAACTTGGTTTATGTTTCCGGTCCGGATGCAGGAGATGTAATTTTTAATCATGCTGATTTTGCCGGAATTCACTTTACAGGATCCACAGCTGTATTTCAGGATATATGGAAGACTGTTGGAAACAATATTCATAAATACAAAACCTATCCACGTATAGTAGGTGAAACAGGCGGGAAAGATTTTATTGTAGTTCACGGCTCTGCCGATGTAGAAGTATCCGCTACCGCTATTATTCGCGGAGCTTTTGAATACCAGGGACAGAAATGTTCGGCTGCATCACGGGTTTATATATCCAGTTCAGTTTGGCCAGAGATCAAAGATCTGGTAAAGCGTGATCTGGCAAGTTTAAAAATGGGTCCAACAGAAGATTTCAGCAATTTCATTAATGCTGTTATTGATGAGAAATCATTCGACAAACTGGCTAAATATATTGATACTGCTAAGAATGATAAAAATCTCGAAATAATATCAGGAGGCAATTACGATAAATCCAAAGGCTATTTTATAGAACCAACTGTTATTGTAACTAAAGATCCATATTATGTAACCATGTGCGAAGAACTTTTCGGACCAGTTCTTACCATATATGTTTATGAAGATAAGGATTTCGAAAAAACACTGGAAATAGTTGACAAAACATCCATTTATGCCTTAACAGGAGCTGTTTTAGCACAGGATAGATATGCTTTAGCAACAGCAACTCATGCTTTACGTAATGCATCGGGAAATTTTTACATCAATGATAAGTGTACCGGAGCAGTTGTTGGTCAGCAACCATTTGGGGGTGCCAGAGGTTCGGGCACAAACGACAAAGCAGGGTCTATGATCAACTTATTACGCTGGGTTTCTCCAAGAGCGATTAAAGAAACCTTCGATCCACCTAAAGATTATAGATATCCGTTTTTAGAGAAGGAATAAATTACAGAAATGTCATTTCGAACGAGTAATAATGAGGAGAAAACTTATTTATACTTAAAGCGAATTAATGTGAATAGTACAAATAAGTTCCCTCACCTTCCAGGTTCGGGATGACATTTTAAATCAGAAAATAGTTTGCTATTTAACCGTTTCATCCAGGGCAAAAATCTTCCCGATGTTACCGCTGTTATTTGTCGTTACCCCCATATCTTTTACCAGGCCGGTTTTTAAATCAATTACCCAACCGTGAATTTCCAGATCAGTGCGTTCTCTCCAGGCATTTTGCACAATAGTTGTTTTGCACAAATTATAAACCTGTTCTATTACATTTAATTCTATTAAACGATCCAGTCGTTTTGCTTCATTTGCAATACCATCTAATTCAGTACTATGCAAGCGATACACATCTTTAATGTGGCGTAACCAATTATCAATTATTCCAAACTGATTATTACTCATTGCAGCTGTAACACCACCACAACCGTAATGCCCCGATACTATGACGTGTTTTACTTTGAGTACATTAACGGCGTAATCTAATACGCTTAACATATTCATATCTGTATGAACACATACATTGGCAATATTACGGTGTACAAAAATTTCTCCCGGATTTGCGCCTACAACTTTATCAGCTGAGACTCGGCTATCCGAACAGCCAATCCAGAACACATCCGGACTTTGACCCTGAGCGAGTTTTGTGAAATATTCCGAATCTTTACCCAGTTCTGTTTTAACCCAGTCTCTATTTCCTTCAATTAAATCCTGGTAAGTAAGCTTCTGTTTTTCCATATCGTGGCTTCTATTTTCTTGGTAAAAGCATTTTGGTGAAAGTTAGGAATAATCTCTAAAATTTCTGAATTATCAAATGATATAATCGGCCATGTATTTACCTTGGGTTTCAATAACGTTTCGAATAGTTAATTTACAATAGCATTTTGTACTTTTATCGCCAGCTAAATACGATCAGAAAATTAAAAAATTGTGAATAAAAAGATTGAATCTCTACAGCAAAAGCGTGAAGAAGCATTATTAGGAGGTGGGGCAACCCGTATTGAAAGTCAGCATAAAAAAGGCAAACTAACTGCTCGTGAGCGCCTGCATTTTTTATTAGACGAAGGTTCATTTGAAGAAATTGGAATGTTTGTCACCCACCGTTCTACCGATTTTGGGATGGAGAAAGAACGCTATGCAGGCGATGGCGTTATTACAGGATACGGCACCGTAAATGGCCGACTTATCTATGTATTTTCTCAGGATTTTACCGTTTTTGGTGGTTCACTTTCAGAAACCCAGGCAGAAAAGATCTGTAAAATTATGGATATGGCCATTAAAAACGGAGCTCCTGTTATCGGCTTAAATGATTCAGGTGGTGCCCGCATCCAGGAAGGTGTAGTTTCTTTAGGTGGCTATGCTGATATTTTCTATAAAAATACCATGGCATCGGGAGTAATACCTCAACTCTCTGCCATTATGGGGCCTTGTGCAGGCGGTGCAGTATATTCCCCTGCTATTACAGACTTTGTTTTAATGGTTGAAAACACCTCTTACATGTTTGTAACAGGGCCCAATGTGGTAAAAACAGTAACCCATGAAGAGGTCACATCCGAAGAATTGGGAGGTGCCGGTACACATGCTACCAAATCCGGGGTAACGCATTTTGCCTGTACCAACGAGATTGAAGCCATCGATCATGTAAAACAATTACTAAGTTATATGCCTCAGAATTGTGAGGAGCAAACTCCTGCATTGGTATATGAAGGGAGCGATGAATTGCGGCCCCAGCTCAATGATATTATGCCGGAGAACAATTCGCAACCTTATGATATTAGGGAAGTCATTCATCAGGTAATTGATGACAGCTCTTTTCTGGAAGTGCATAAAGATTTTGCAGAAAATATAGTTATTGGCTTTGCACGACTTGCAGGCAGAAGCATTGGTATTGTTGCCAATCAGCCTGCATTTTTAGCTGGAGTCTTAGATATACATTCATCTACCAAAGCGGCTCGTTTTGTACGCTTTTGTGATTGCTTTAATATCCCTTTATTGGTTTTTGAAGATGTTCCGGGGTTTTTACCAGGTATCGACCAGGAATGGAACGCCATTATCACCAATGGGGCTAAACTTTTATATGCGTTTTGCGAAGCAACTGTTCCGCGTATTACCGTAATTACGCGTAAAGCTTATGGCGGAGCATATGATGTAATGAACTCCAAACATATTGGTGCGGATATGAACTATGCCTGGCCTACGGCAGAAATTGCAGTAATGGGAGCAAAAGGTGCGGCAGAGATCATCTTTAAACGGGAAATTACCGCTGCCGAAGATCCCAATGCGAAATGGCTGGAAAAAGAAAAAGAATATTCGGATATTTTTGCCAATCCCTATCGTGCTGCCGAACGTGGTTTTATAGACGAGGTAATTGAACCGGCAGAAACAAGAGGCAAATTAATTAAAGCATTTAAAATGCTAGAGAATAAGGTGGTTAACAATCCCCGGAAAAAACACGGAAATATTCCTTTATAAAGATGAAAGCCTAAGCAAAGAACAAAAAACAAATTGCCGGTATAAATGTTTATCTCCGATACTAATAATAAAATGCAGCTATCCCGCACTAATATATTACTAATGGCTTTTTGTACTGGTCTCATTGTGGCAAACATTTATTACTGTCAGCCTTTGGTGATTCTGGTAGCAAAAGAATTTCATTTAACCGAAAGCTATGCAGGACGAATCACGTATTTAACCCAGGCAGGTTATGCTATTGGCTTATTTCTTTTAGTACCCTTAGGCGATATGTTTGAACGTAAAAAACAAATCCTGCTCATTACCGGGCTGGCCATTTTAGCCTTACTTACCGCCGCATTTTCGCATACCTTTTTACTGTTGGCATTTGCCAGTGTATTAATTGGCGCCTGTTCCATTGTACCGCAACTTATTTTACCTTTAGCAGCCAACCTAAGTTCTGATAAAAACCGGGGACAAAATATTGGCATAATCATGAGCGGCTTGCTGGTAGGTATTTTAGCTTCCAGGGCTATCAGCGGAAGTATAGGTTTCTGGCTGGGCTGGCGGGCAGTTTATTTTATGGCAGCCGGTATTTGCATTTTGCTGGTAGGATTAATGGCGAAGCTTTTTCCCCAAAGTTACCCGGCTTTTAAAGGAAATTATAAAGAATTAATGCGATCTATGTTCAGCTATATCAAAACGCAACCAGTTTTAAGAGAAGCATCTATCATTAACTTTTTAGCTTTTGCAATTATCAGCGCTTTTTGGACCACCATGGTTTTATTCCTGGCCAATCCACCCTTTAATTTTCAAACCCTGCAAATTGGTTTATTCGGTATTGCCGGAGCAGCCGGAGCATTAGCTGCACCCTTGGTTGGTAAACTAAGTGATGGAAGTGATCCACGTAAAAATATACTAGTCGGTTTCATTCTGCAGATCATCAGCATGGCGCTCTTCTATTTTACAGGAAGTCACTTATATTTATTTGTAGCAGGTATTATATTGGTAGATATCGGGCAACAGGCCATTCATGTAACTAACCAGACTCGGATTTATACTTTAATTCCGGAGGCTCGTAATCGGCTGAATACCGTTTTTATGTCAGTAAGCTTCATTGGCGCCAGCTGTGGTTCGGCTCTGGGTTTGTGGCTTTGGGACCTAGGAGGTTGGGCATTGTTTTGTGGCGGCTGTACGTTGGTTACCTTGTTAAATAGTTGCGTTTACTTTTTTTATGGAAGGAAGAAGTTTATTCAATCATAATTCTGACGTTTCGACCCTCCTTTTAACATATGGTTCAAATAGAACAAATATTCCCTTCATTAACTTGGGAAATACGTCACAAGGTGATGTACCCTGAAATGAGTTTGGATAATGTAAAGTTGCCGGAAGATGAGAAAGGGATACATTTTGGGTTGTTTGATCATATCCAACTGATCAGTATTACCTCAACTTTTAAAAGTGGAGAAGAAATGCAGTTCCGCAAATTTGCTACTTTAGCAGAATACCAGCATCAGGGTTATGGATCAAAACTGTTGAAATACATCATCGATTTTGCAAAAGCCGAAGGCTGTAAACGGTTATGGTGCAATGCCCGTAAAAATGCTTCAACATTTTATAGTAATTTCGGCTTTCGAGAAACAGACATTACATTTTTTAAAGACGGATATGATTTCGTCATCATGGAATTAAAATTCACATCAATACATGGCAGCTAAAAAAGAACAAAAACACATTCCGGTAGTCACTAAAAAATCACTACCCTTTTTTGAAAAATACATTAATAATGCATCTCCAACAGGTTTTGAATGGGAAGGCCAGCGTTTATGGTTAGATTATTTAAAGCCCTACGTTGATGAGCATTATGTAGATAATTACGGTACTGCCGTAGCAGTCATCAATCCAAAGGCAAAATATAAAGTGGTTATAGAGGCTCATGCTGATGAAATCTCCTGGTTTGTAAATTATATTACCAAAGATGGTTTGATCTATGTGATTCGTAATGGTGGTTCAGATCACCAGATCGCACCATCAAAACGCGTAAATATTCATACCGATAAAGGCATTGTAAAAGCTGTATTCGGCTGGCCGGCAATTCATACCCGAAATGGCGAAAAAGAAGAATCTCCATCATTAAAAAACATCTTTTTAGATTGCGGCTGCACCACTCAGGAAGAAGTTGAAAAATTGGGAATCCATGTAGGTTGTGTAATTACTTACGAAGATGAGTTTATGGTTTTAAACGATCGGTATTATGTGGGTCGTGCTTTAGATAATCGTGCCGGTGGATTTATGATTGCCGAAGTTGCCCGCCTGCTTAAAGAAAACAAAAAATCATTGCCTTTCGGATTATATATTGTTAATTCTGTTCAGGAAGAGATTGGCTTACGAGGCGCAGAAATGATTGCTAATCGTATTAAACCTAATATTGCCATTGTCACAGATGTAACTCATGATACACAAACACCCATGATCAGCAAAATTACACAAGGTGACCTCGCTTGTGGTAAAGGTCCGGTAGTTTCTTATGCACCCGCCGTACAAACCAATCTTAATAAATTACTTATCCAAACAGCAGAAAAAAATAAGATCCCTTTTCAACGCCAAGCTTCTTCGCGTTCAACCGGTACAGATACCGATGCTTTTGCTTATTCTAATGATGGCGTAGTTTCGGCCTTAATATCTTTACCTTTGCGTTATATGCATACAACTGTAGAAATGATCCATAAAGAAGATGTGGATAATGTGATCCGTTTAATTTATGAATCCTTATTAAACATTAAAGTAGACCATGATTTCAGGTCGATTAAGTAAGATAGTGCTGATACATTACTTAACCACCTCCGTCTTGTTTCGCTTCGGCTTCGCTGCACAATCCACCTCCGCCAGCGGAGGACAAGCCCTCCTCTCCTCCGCTGGCGGAGGTGCCGAAGGCGGAGGTGGTAAACCTCAAATATATTACACTATTAAATTTAACCAAAACACTATAAAATCTAAATGAAACCAACCCTACTTATTTTAGCTGCGGGCATGGCAAGTCGCTATGGCAGTATGAAACAAACAGATCCTTTTGGGCCAAATGGCGAAACCATTATTGATTATTCTATATATGATGCCATACAAGCCGGTTTCGGCAAAGTAGTTTTCATCATCCGTGAAGAATTTGCAGGCAATTTTAAAGCCATTTTCGAGGAAAAATTAAAGGGCAAAGTAGAAACAGATTATGTTTTTCAATCCTTTGATCTAAAACCTTTCGGGATAGAACAGCATATTGAACGTGCCAAACCCTGGGGAACTGCTCATGCCGTATTAGCAGCACGTGATGCCGTTAAAGAACCTTTCTGTGTAATTAATGCCGATGATTTTTATGGCCGCGAAGCCTATCAAAAGATGTTTGATTTCTTAACTACAGAAGTGAAAGATGATGCTTTTTCTATGATAGGATACCAGATTGATAAAACCTTATCCGAGCATGGTTCTGTTTCCAGGGGTGTTTGTGCGGTAGATGGCAATGGTAATCTTTCAGAAATTAATGAGCGTACCAAAGTTTATTTTAAAGATGCCGGTATTGCCTTTGAAGAAGACGGAAAAGAGTTTCCTTTAAATCGCAAATCACGAGTTTCTATGAACTTCTGGGGTTTTACACCTAAAGTATTTGAACTATCTGCAAGCATGTTTAAAGAGTTTGCTTTAGCAAATGCAGATAATCCAAAATCAGAGTTCTTTATTCCATTGGTTGCAGAAAAGCTCATCAAAAAGAATTTAGCCTCCTTTAAAGTAATTCCTACTCAAAATCAATGGTTTGGGGTAACTTATAAAGAAGATAAACCTATTGTACAAACTAGTATTGATAAACTGGTGAAATCGGGAGAATACCCGGAGAGTTTGTGGGATTAAAAGGGACCAAATGATTTAATTCAGATATTCTATATTCCCTCGTTAGTGCGAGCTTACATATGAAGATACACCTCTGCAAGTCGAACTAGCAGAGGTGTATTTAATTAACAGTAGCAAAGCTTACAAAATACAGACTCTTTTTATTCAGAAATTTATACTTTCAGCTCATATAAATAGATAATTGAATAAAGCCAGTAAAATTAAATAAATTGAACACGCGGCACTCGTGAACCAGTATAGGAGTTTGGCAAGTAAGCCAGATTTAATAGCTAAAAAATTCCTATAAGTTTATTCATTCCACCCATCATTCCTCATCCCTGCCTAATTTAGCAAATAGCAGAACTGGTTTCACTTTTAGTAGAACTAGTTCAGTAAATAGCAGAATTAGTTTCGCTTTTAGTAGAACTGATTTCATTTTCAGTAGAACTGCCCTTACCGGTGTGGCATCCAAATTTAGTAAAAATAGCAGCGAATATGTGAAGGCCGGCGGTATACCAACACTACTGGTATAATACAGCGAGTGGTTTTGGCGCACTTTATTTAAATACTGCTGGTAATAATAATAATGCCACTGGTTATCAGGCATTATTTCTATATAACAATATTGTTACAGACATTACTTCAGGGAAAAATAAAGTATAATTAAACTTGGAGAAAATTACTTTCATTTAATTTATATATCTTAAATCTAAATCAAAGAATAATGAAAAATTTATACACAAAACCAATAAACCCTCTTTTCAGTAAAAAAGATGTGTGCAAAAAACTTCTAGGCCTAACGGTTTTACTCCTGTTTTTTGCTCCTGTAATGGCTCAAACTAATACAAAGTTTGGCTCGGGGGCATTTTTGAGTAATACAAGTGGTACAGATAACTCTGCATTTGGTTATTATGCACTGTATTATAATAGTTCAGGAATCAGAAATACAGCAAATGGTTCTTTAGCGCTTTATTATAATACTACAGGATCAAATAATACGGCTACGGGTTTCCATGCACTTATTAACAATACTACGGGATTTGCTAACGTAGCTAACGGTAGTAGTGCATTGGAGAGCAACACCACAGGAATAAATAATACAGCCACCGGCTTTGTTGCGCTTAATTCCAATATAGGCGGATCATTTAATACAGCGAATGGCTATGCTACTCTTTATGCCAATACTACCGGCACTGATAATACAGCCAGTGGTTATAGCTCACTTCTTCACAATACCACAGGTGTTAAGAACACGGCTAATGGGTCTGGGTCTCTTTATTCTAATACTCAAGGTGATAAGAATACAGCTAATGGCTATCAAACGCTTTATTTCAATAACAAGGGATCTGAAAATACAGCTAATGGTTGGACTGCGCTTTATAATAATATTGATGGAATTTATAATACTGCAAATGGTGCCTCTGCTCTTTACAGTAATACTACAGGAACCAACAATACAGCACTAGGCTGGACTGCACTTTATCATAATACAGAGGGTTATAAAAACGTAGCCAGTGGTTCTGGTGCACTTTATTCCAATAGTAGTGGATCTTATAACACAGCCAATGGTAATAGTGCACTTTATTATAACACCGGAGGGCATAATAACGTAGCTAATGGCCATGAAGCACTTTATAATAATACTACCGGATCTCAGAATGCAGCTACTGGCTCAGGTGCTCTTTACTCCAATACCACAGGTAGAGAAAATACGGCCAACGGCAAGGATGCCCTTGCCAGTAATACCATTGGTGAAGGAAATACAGCTACTGGTTTTGCTACACTTTATTCCAATAGTGAAGGGAATTTTAATACTGCAGATGGCTATGAAGCTCTTTTTATGAATAAGGGAAATTTCAATACTGCAGATGGTTATCAGGCACTTCGGGCTAATACTAAAGGGACAAACAATACAGCTATCGGTATGTGGGCACTCTATTCCAATATTTCCGGGATTAATAATGCAGCGAGTGGTTATGGTGCACTTCGAAATAACACTAACGGACATCAAAATACAGCCAATGGTTCTGAGGCACTTACTTTTAACACTAAAGGACATCAAAATACAGCTAATGGTACTCAGGCCCTTGCCTATAACACTACGGGGAATTATAATACGGCTAGTGGTTATTTATCACTTTTATCTAATATTACAGGAAGCAATAATACCGCTGTAGGCTTTAATACAGATGTAACTTCACTTGAAAGCACTATCATAAATAATGCGACTGTTATTGGAAATGGAGCCATAGTAGATGCCAGCGATAAGGTGAGGATAGGAAATACAGCAGTTACTTCTATAGGCGGGGAAGTAGACTGGACCAAATTAAGTGACGGACGTTTTAAAAAAGATCTAAAAGAAGATGTACCAGGACTTACATTCATCAACAAACTGAGACCCATTACTTATATAGTTGACGTGCCAGGTATAGATAACTTTTACAATAAAAACCGCAAGAGTACTCCAGGTACAGAAGATCCCGAATTGCAGAAAATGAAACAGGCCAGTTATGCATATGCAGCCAAACATAGGGAGAGTGGTTTTATAGCCCAGGAAGTAGAAAAGACAGCGAAAGAGAGCGGCTTTAGTTTTAGCGGTGTGGATGTTCCAACCAACACTAATGCACTTTATGGAATTCGTTATGCTGAATTTGTAGTTCCTTTGGTAAAAGCAGTACAAGAGCAACAAGGTCAAAAAATTGAACAACAAAAACAAATTGAAGCTCAGCAAAAACAAATAACTGATCAGCAAAAACAAATTGATAACCTTAAAAAACTAGTGGAATCACTAATTACTCCCGTGAGAGCCGGAACTGTTAAAACAACAAGTCTTACAACAGTTACCCAGGCAAATGAAGCAGGGAGTTTAGCAACAGAAGGCATTAATATTTCTCCAAACCCAACTACTGGTAAATTTACCATTACTACAAAATTAAATAATGGAACCATAGAGGTATCTGATTTATCAGGAAACCAAATTCAAAAAGTAGATCTTACATCTGATAAATCATCTTATGAACTGGACTTGTCAGGAAATGCTAAAGGAATTTATGTGGTAAATGTAACTTCAAACGGTAAAACCAGTAGCCAAAAGATTATTGTGGAGTGATATTCTTATAAAATAAAAATCTCATAAAACACCTGATCAAGAATTCTTGATCAGGTGTTTTTATATATAAACTCGCCATTTGGTTTACCCCAAAAAACCAAAGTTTATAACCAAAGTTTATAATTGCATCCCTTCCCATTTGTTCTTTTTAACCGACAACGTATAGGGTTAAAGACAATCCATTATTTATGGATAGTTTGTTAAAATGTATCATTAAGAATACTTTTTCTGAATGCAATCATGTTTCTGGACATAATAATCATTTTGGCATAAGTCTTGAAAGTTATGAAGAGTAAAAGTAACAAAACTCTTTTTAAACTTATAATCTTATGGCAACTCAAACAGCAGGCACAGCGAAAAAACCAAGCGGTTTAACAGGGAAAATGGAAGATACTGAATTCCATAAATTCTTTGTAGATGAATTAAAAGACATCTATTGGGCAGAAAAAAATCTGGTAAAGGCATTACCTAAAATGCAGAAAGCGGCAACAAGTCCAGAACTTGCGAATGCATTTAAAAAGCATACGGAGGAAACTCAAAAGCATGTGGATACGCTTGAAAAAGTATTTGATCTATTAGATGAAAAAGCGGTAGCTAAAAAGTGTGATGCTATGGAAGGCTTATTGGAAGAAGCTAATAGTATTATGGAAGATACAGAGAAAGGAACCATGATACGTGATGCCGGATTAATTCTTGCTGCTCAAAAAGTAGAGCATTACGAAATTGCAACTTATGGAACACTGCGAACATTAGCTGAAAACATGGGCCATACTGATGTGGCAAATCTGTTACAACAAACCCTTGATAATGAAAAAGCAACCGATGTAGCATTAACTGAAGTTGCTGAAAGTTTTATCAACGAGAAGGCAATAGCAGAATAATTAAATCATTAATCAACAAAAACCCTGTAATAAATAATTGCAGGGTTTTTGTTGATCTAAACATTCTCATTAATTTGTATTATACAGGTAGAAACAAATCTTAATCATAAATTAGCTTCTAATTTCTCATGACAAAAAAAGGAATAAAATTAAGGAAGTCTTTAGAGGATAAAGCTCATTCTACTCTGGATAGTAAACAGAATCAGGAGTTAAAATCTCAGTTGCAAATTAATAAAAGCTGGAGCGATCAAATTGCCTTATTGATTACAGATACATTTGGCACTATCAAATTTCTTTGTTTGATTTTAATCTTTTTCTGTATTTGGATCAGTTGGAATTTGAATCTATTGCCCGGATTAAACCCTTTTGATCCTTACCCATTTACGATGCTAAACATGATCGTATCTTTATTTGCTATCATTTTATCAGTATCTGTGTTAATTAGCCAAAACCGGCAGGGAAGAATGGATAAGATTAACCATCAAGTAGAGTTTGAAGTGAATGTGCGTGCTGAGAATGAAATTACTAACGTGTTAATCATGCTGCATGAAATACAAAAGAAAATGGGCATTGACAGCAATATTACCGAAACAGAGCTCGAAGAGATGAAAGAAATTATAGACATTCAACAGATTCATCATAACTTAAATGATAAAGATAATATATAGTTTATATGCTGCCAGATGTCCCAAAATTTTGAACCCCGAAATTTAAGCCTTTACTAAAATCGGCATAAAATTAAGAGGTATGCAGGATTAATTTTGGTCCTTGAAAATTTCATAAGGTATGGTAAAAAAGAAAGTTGAACCGATACCTTCAATACTTTCCACCCAAATTCTGCCTCCATGATCCGTTACAATTTTAGAAGCAATGTACAATCCCATTCCTAAGCCTGAATGAGTTCTAAGTACATCCTTGTCTCTATAAAACTTGTCAAAAATTGACTGCATACTACCCTCAGACATGCCCATTCCCTGATCAGTAATTGAGATATTTACATATCGGTCATCTTGCAGAAAACAGTTAATGGTAATTAGAGTATCCATACTAGAATATTTAGAAGCATTACCTAATAAGTTTGAAAAAACCTGCTCCATGCGCAATTTATCTATCTTAATATTCACCTTATTGCATGGGTTAACTACGATCTCATGGCTAGGTATAATATGTTTCATAACCAACACCATATCTGCTATAAACAAATTGAGTTCAACCTTCTCCATAGCGTAAAGCAAATTTCCATTTTCCATCTTAGATACATCCAATAGCTGATTTACCAGGGAAGTCAATTTGGTGGTTTGGTAATCTATTTTATCCAAATAACCTTTAATTTTTTCACTACATGGCTCTTTTGAAGTCAGAGCTATTTGAGTATAGGCTTTTATAACGGTTATGGGCGTTTTTAGCTCATGGCTGGCAATGGATATAAATTCATTCTTTTTATCATCAATTATTTTGGAGCGCTTGATCTCCTCTTCCTGTTCGCCTGCAATTTTATATAGGTTCAGGTTTTTCTTTTTTATTTCCTCATATGCATTTAAGGGAAGTTCTTTTAGAAAATAACCTTTTAATACATCGATCTTTCCTGTATCCAGGTGTATTGAGCGGGGAAGCTTTATCTTGATTTCGATGTGCCTTAAACCATCCGCTTCAGTCATCTTAAATTCGGGTACCAACTTTTGGGCATAATAAAAGCCCTCATCAGCATTAGTGAATTTAATAGCGCTGTCAAAACTTACAACCGCTCTTAAGACGTAGCGCTGGTCTGTATAATCCAGACTTATTTCCAGATTACCATTATCTGTATGCTCAATAACTGTCCTGGAAATCTCAGAAACCGCGGTTGCAAACGTGGTTTGTGTAGCTATGGTTAGGCCCAGTTTTTCAGCCACTTTCATTGACCGTTTATGAGCCAGGATCAGGTCCATTTCGTTTTCAAGTGAAATTGCTACAACCTGTGCCATATAACTATTTTATTTTAACTATAATTACCGACATATCATCATTTTTCACTGCATAATCTTTGTAAATAGCAGCCGCTAAAATTGTAAGATCATGTTTTTGTATTACTGGATATTTAAGCAGATCCCAAGGGGGTTTTATCCCATCAGAGCAAAGCACTATTTGGTTAAAATCTTCGGCAACATACTGCTGGTCGTTTATTGTAGTTGGGATGTTATGCCCAACAATGCCATTATAAGACATATGATTACGTGAGGAAGAGGGGCCAATCATCCGGACGGAGATATTGCCAATTCCAACAGAACTCCACATCTTAGACTCAAAATCATAACAAACAACACTTGCTACAGCACCCCTGGTTTTCTTGATAGAAGTATGGATAAACCGCAGGGTTTCTGTGGGACTATAATCAGGGCAGATCCTGAATGCGTTGGCAGCTTCGTTTACCGCCTTATTGGCTTCGGGCCCGTGACCCAGGCCATCAGCCAGCATTATTTTGATATACTTATCCGTCTGTTTGTAAACTACACCATCTCCACTATGTACTTCGCCGGGTTTAGCAACAACAATGGGCCGTATAATTACCTTATTACTCTTTATGCTTTTAGGATCATTATATACTCTGCTTAAAACAATAGTGCCCCAATCTACCTGCGAATACAAGTCGAAGGTATCTGATAATCTTTTGATGCTGCCCAGTCCATGGCCCATAGTATTGCTGGTTGAAACTCCATCCTGCATCATTTTTGCCGGTCTGGCCATTCCAGGCCCCTTATCTATGCTGATCAATTCGATATAAGGTGAATCGATATTATTGAATATTCCCATCAAAATTTCGCCGTCATCGCCATACTTAAATAAGTTCGATGTCATTTCGGCAAGAATGAGATCAAGGGCATTCAGCCTTTCGACTTTAATGCCGGCTTCCTGCGCTCTGCGGTGTATCTCCTTTTTTAATAATGAAAAATAACTTCTGTCATTGGCAGCAAAGCTTATATGCGTAGCATCAACCATGAGACCATTTTAATATAATTACCATTGTGCCTTCTCCAGCTTGGCTTTTAATCTCAAACTCGTTTACCAGGCGTTTGCTTCCAGGTAAACCCATCCCTAAACTTTTACCTGTTGAATAGCCATCACGCATAGCTAATGCTATATCAGGTATACCTGGCCCCTTATCAGTAAATGTCAGTCGTATCCCATTATCACGACCCCTTGTTACTATTTCTATTAAACACATGCCGCCATTAGCGTATCGTAACATATTACGTACTAATTCGCTGGCGGCTGTAATGAGCCTGGTTTGATTCACCAAACTCATTTTTATTCTTATAGCTGTCTCTTTTAAGCGGTTCCGGAAAAGTACTACATCCTGCTCCTTTATAATCTCTATCGCATCTTTACTCAACGATAAGATCATCTTCTTCTATTTCATTATCTCCAATATTGCTAGTATCATTAATCATGGATTTAAGCAAATTCATCCCTCTCTCCATATCCAGCGCAGTGTGTACCCCATTTAGCGGCAAACCTAGTTCAATCAATGTAATAGCTACCGCGGGCTGCATGCCAACAAGCACGGTTTCAGCCTCCAGTAATTTAGACATGCTGGCAATATTGCCAATGATGCGCCCCATAAATGAATCGACTATAGAAACAGCAGAGATATCAATCAATACACCTTTTGCCCTGGTTTTATTAACCATTTGGACTAGGTCGGCTTCTAAGGTAAGCGCTAACCTGTCATACAAATCTACCTGTATGGTCACAAGCAGAAAGGGGCCCATCTTTAGAATAGGAATTTTATCCATTGTAATAAACTATAATTTTTGAACTGTATTTGCTCTCCTTACTTCAAGCTTCATTGATTTAAAGGCATACGCTAATGCACTTGCCAGGCTTGCTTTTGTAGTAATGCTCGAAAGATCAATACCCAGATGTACAATGGTTTGTGCAATCTCCGGCCTGATGCCACTGATGATACAGTCGGCTCCCATTAAACGGGTAGCGCTTACCGTTTTAATTAAATGTTGTGCCACTAATGAATCCACTGCCGGTACGCCTGATATATCCAAAATAGCGATGCTTGATCTTGTATTAACAATCTCCTGCAACAGGTTTTCCATTACTATTTGTGTGCGGGCGCTATCTAATGTTCCAATGATCGGCAAAGCCAAAATACCTTCCCAAACACGGATAACGGGTGTTGATATTTCTGCGATTTCATCTGTTTGCCTTAAAATAACTTCTTCTCTGCCTTTAATAAAGGTTTCGAAAGTTACTATGCTCAGATTATCCATTAAACGGCTGATCTTTAAACTTTCTTCATATAAAGTTTTTGGATCATCCTTAATTTCTTCCTGTAATACAAGCAGTAAAGCTTCTTTTAAAGTAAATATGAAGTTGCCTGTTTCACGGGGACTAAAGCCCTGCCGTGCACGGGTGATGGAAATACCGCCTAAAATCTCAATTACAGGACTCCACTTTTCGGAATCCAAATCATTAATGCCATCGGCTGATAAATTAGCCACTAAGGCATCAATTAATTTCTCTGACTGAATTCTTAATTCATCATTGCTGATAAGGTCCTCACGCAGACCTTCATAAACAAGTTGATTTTTCATCCAATTTTCGAGAATGCTTTTTTTCTTTTTTTGTAGCAATGTGTGTGTGTTTAGTGAAGATGTAACTATAAATTTATAAAAATGAAAGGTAATATTATTTTATGGGCAATTAGTGATAACCTATAAAAACTATCAGATTTGTGTAAATAGTACCCTTATAGGGGTTGTCAGACATTTGTACCTGGCATATATTAAACATATTTCGCCAAAAGTAAAAGTTGAAATCTGCTTTAAGAACTATAACTCTCTATAATTAGGAACAGGCATTTTTATTGATATATCCAATTAAAATTTTCTACATTGGTTTAAATTCCATATCCATTAAAACATGTTTTATAAAGTACTTTTAACCCTACTTATCAGTTTTTTTATGTTGTCAGCATCCGCCCAACCCAGCAAGCTTAGCAAACAATTAGGTAATTTTAAAAACTTTAAGAGTACCAACTCTGGAGTTTTAATTACTGCAGATCATGGACAAGTTCAGCTTACAGCTTATGATCAAAACGTTATCCGGGTACGTGTTACCAATACAGAATTTGCTTTAGATACTTCTTTTGCTGTCATACAAAAACCACAGGGAAAGATTGATGTAGAGGACAAAAAAGATGAGCTTGTACTCCATACCGAGAGCCTTGCCATCCGGGTTAATAAACAACCTGTGAACATTTCTTTTTACAATAAAAAAGGCCAGTTAATCAGTGCCGATGATCCTAACCTGGGTGTTTCCTGGTCGGGTACACAGGTTACCAGTTTTAGAAAGTTATTCCCCAAAGAACGATTTATAGGCTTAGGCGAAAAAACTGGCAATTTAGACAGACGCGGCAGTTCTTATGTACACTGGAATACAGATGCTCCGGCTTATGGCTTAAATCAGGATCCGCTTTATAAAACTATTCCTTTTTATATTGGCTTGCACGATGGTTTGAGCTACGGAATTTTCTTCGATAACACTCATAAATCATTCTTCAATTTTGGAGGTTCAACAGATGAAACCATGTCTTACTTCGGAGCTGAAGCCGGCGAAATGAATTATTACTTTTTCGGTTCTCCAACGGTAGCCGGATTAATCCAGGATTTCACCAGCCTTACCGGAAGAATGGAAATGCCACCTTTATGGAGCTTAGGTTATCAGCAATGCCGTTGGAGTTATCATCCGGATAGCCAGGTATTAGAAATAGCCGAAACATTCCGCAAAAAACAAATCCCTGCAGATGCCATATATCTCGACATCAATTATATGGATGCCTATAAAATTTTCACCTGGCATCCTATAGAATTTCCCGATCCCAAAGGAATGATTGATAAGTTAAAATCAATGGGATTTCACGTAGTAACCATTGTAGATCCCGGTATTAAAGTTGAAAAGGGTTATAAACAATATGACGAAGGAGTTAAAGATAATTACTTTGCTACTTATCCAAATGGCCAGTTTTACACCGGGAGTGTTTGGCCGGGCCGCTGTCATTTCCCTGATTATTTCCGTCCGGAAGTAAGAAAATGGTGGGGAAAATCATTTTCCGCTTTAACACAACCCGGCGTAGAGGGTTTTTGGAATGATATGAATGAACCCGCAGTATGGGAACAAGACATTCCTGACCTAATTGAATTTGGTGAGAAAAATAATCGTTTTACCTTAAAAGAAGCCCGTAATGCATATGGCTTACAAATGTCGAGAGCCACATTTGAAGGAACAAGAGATATCCTTGGTCGCCGGCCGTTTGTTTTAACCCGTGCAGCTTATGCAGGTATACAACGCTATTCCGCCGTCTGGACCGGAGACAATGCTTCCAGCGATGCTCATATGTTATTAGGGCAGCGTTTGGTAAATAGCCTGGGATTATCCGGCGTGGCTAATATCGGTGTAGATATTGGTGGTTTTATTGGAGAGCCATCCGCAGAGTTAATGATGCGATGGAATTCTTTGGGAGTGTACACCCCAATGTTCCGCAACCATGCTGAAATTAATGCTCCTTTCCGTGAGCCTTGGCGTTTTGGCGAAGCTGCTGAAAAGGTTATAAAAAAGGATATTGAGCAACGCTATCTCCTACTTCCGTACCTGTATTCTTCCTTTTACCAGGCTACACAAACAGGTATGCCTGTATCTCGCAGCTTAACCATCAACTATACAAACGATGAAAAGATCTTCGACCAGAAATATCAGAACCAGTTCCTTTTCGGGGACAATATCCTGGTTGCACCTGTTGAAAGTACGAAGATAAGTACCGAAGTGTATTTGCCTAAAGGCGATTGGTATCGTTTTAGCTCTGGTGAACGGTTTACCGGAGGTCAAACCATACAGGCTGCTGCTCCTTTAACTGATCTTCCTGTATTTGTAAAAGCTGGAGCCATTATACCCATGCAAAACTTAATACAAAACACAAATGAAAAAGGCGATGGAATATTAAACGTTCATATTTGGTACGGAGAAGCCGGAAGCTCCTTTACCTATTATGAAGATGACGGATCATCCTACCAGAATGAAAAGGGAATATATTACAAACGTAAAATAAGCTTTGACCCAGCAAAACGGGAAATAGCATTGGCACCCGCAGAAGGCAGTTATAATTCTAAATACACGAAGATAAACCTGGTTTTACATCATTTTCAAGCCAAGCTTAAAACAGTAAAAATAAATGGAAGGGATATCAAGTATCATCTTGGCGAAAGTCCGATTGATGAACTCAAGTTTACTAATGATAAAAAACAGTTGGTAATTAATTATTAGATTTCTCTTTTTCTATAAACCATAAAAGCATAAAGCCCAATGTGAAAATTCACACCAGGCTTTATCTTGATACTAAATACTAATTACTTGATACTATTATTATCGCTTTCTTTAATAGGGGAAATACTTCATGAACTCATCTACTTTTACGTGATTTCCATCTACAGAGAAACAATAAAGTCCCCTGTTCCAGGCAAAAAAAGTTCTCTTTTTTCCAACAAGGTAAACACATTTTTTTCCTGACTTGATATCAACAATTTTAAGATTTCCTTTTTCATCTCTTACTTCATCAGCAATGGTCTCAAAAACCTCTTTTAAATCTGAGAGAGTATTAGACAGTGAAAATAGGATGAAAATTTCTTCATTGCCCGACCTATATGAAGCTTCTCCATCGAATCTGGGTTTAGGCGGAGTAAATTTTACTCTTTGAAAACTTCCCACTTTTAATGGAAGAATCTCATTAAAATCTTTCCCTTTTGGAACAGGACGGGAATCTACCTGGTATGGTACTTCTTTTGAATTTTGTCCACAAGCAGAATAGACTATTGTAGTTAAGGTTAATAAAATTAGCAATTTTTTCATATTTGTATTTTTTTTATAAAAATACAAATAATTATAAGCAAATAAGGTAATTCCAAATAGTACTTAAAACAATAGAATAGAACTATTAGAATGATTTCCTTTTCCAATAAAACCTAAAAGCAAAAATCCCGATGTGAATTTTCACATCGGGATTTACCTTGATACTAAATACTAACTACTTAATACTATTTTTTATCATCCTCTTTCACTTCTTCAAAGTCCACATCAGTTACATGATCACCTGCTTCAGGCTGAGCCTCACCGGCAGTTGCACCACCATCCTGAGTTGCACCTTCAGTAGCTTTGTACATTTCTTCTGATGCTACATTCCATGCATTTTGAAGTTCAGTTTGAGCTATATCCATAACATCAAAGTTTTTAGAAGCGTGAGCCTCTTTCAACTTTTTCAATCCTTCTTCAATTGGCGCTTTTTTATCCGCAGATATTTTTTCACCATATTCTTTCAATTGCTTTTCAGTTGAGAAGATTAAAGCATCGGCTGCATTCAATTTTTCAACTTCTTCTTTTGCCTTTTTATCAGATTCTGCATTTGCTTCAGCTTCCTCTTTCATCTTTTTAATATCAGCCTCGGTTAAACCGGAAGAAGCTTCAATACGGATTTTTTGTTCTTTATTAGTCGCTTTATCTTTTGCAGCTACATGTAATATACCATTAGCATCAATATCAAAAGTTACTTCAATTTGAGGAATGCCACGCGGTGCAGGCGGAATTCCATCTAAATGGAAACGACCTATCGTTCGATTTTGATTAGCCATTGGACGCTCACCCTGTAAAATATGTATTTCTACAGATGGTTGATTCTCAGAAGCCGTTGAAAACACTTCCGATTTTTTAGTTGGGATAGTTGTATTGGCTTCTATCAATTTAGTCATTACACCGCCCATAGTTTCAATACCCAATGAAAGTGGAGTTACATCTAATAGCAATACATCTTTTACTTCACCAGTTAAAACACCACCTTGAATAGCTGCACCAATAGCCACAACTTCATCAGGATTTACACCTTTTGAAGGTTCTTTACCAAAGAAAGCTTTAACTGCATCCTGAATAGCAGGAATACGGGTAGATCCACCCACTAAAATAATCTCATCAATATCTGATGTTTTTAAACCCGCATTTTTTAATGCTGTTTTACAAGGATCAATAGTGCGTTTGATCAGGCTATCTGCCAGTTGCTCAAATTTTGCACGGGTTAAGGTTTTAACCAAGTGTTTAGGCATTCCATCACCTGCGGAGATATAAGGCAGGTTAATTTCAGTTTGTGCGGTGCTGGATAATTCAATTTTTGCTTTTTCTGCTGCTTCTTTCAAACGTTGTAAGGCCATTGGATCTTTACGCAGATCAATACCTTCATCGCTTTTAAATTCATCAGCCATCCAGTCAATAATCACTGCATCAAAGTCATCACCACCTAAATGGGTATCACCATCGGTTGATTTTACCTCAAAAACTCCGTCACCTAATTCTAATACAGATACATCATGAGTACCACCACCGCAATCAAACACCACGATCTTCATATCGCGATGAGCTTTATCTAAACCATAAGCTAAAGCTGCAGCTGTTGGTTCATTGATAATACGGCTCACTTTTAAACCTGCAATTTCTCCGGCTTCTTTAGTAGCCTGACGTTGTGCATCATTAAAATAAGCGGGAACAGTAATAACTGCCTCGTTTACTTCATGACCTAAAAAGTCTTCTGCAGTTTTTTTCATCTTCTGCAATACCATTGCAGAAATTTCCTGAGGAGTATATTTACGGCCATCTATTTCTATACGTACCGTGTTATTATCACCTTTTACTACAGTATAAGGTACGCGTTCAATTTCTTTTTTTACTTCATCAAAACTGTTTCCCATGAACCGTTTGATAGAAGATATAGTTCTGGTTGGATTGGTAATTGCCTGGCGTTTTGCCGGATCACCTACTTTGCGCTCTCCATTATCTAAAAAAGCAACAATTGATGGAGTTGTACGCTTACCCTCACTATTAGCAATCACTACAGGCTCATTACCTTCCATTACTGCCACACATGAATTTGTTGTTCCTAAGTCGATACCGATGATTTTTGACATGTTATATATTCCTTTCCTAAGTTTAATTATTATATTGAGATATGAATCAATTATCAATGCATGTGCCAAGTGAGTTTTAACATATATATTGACATGATTTTGACCAAATTAGTATCATTAGAAGGTTTTTTGAAAATGACAGGATGGCAGAAAAACAATGGGCACAAATAAAAAACCCCGCTCCAATTGAGCAGGGTTTCCATTTGTATGATTAGTATGAAGTTATTATTCTTCTTTTTTCTCATCCGTATCTGCATCTTCAGCAGGTGCAGTATCAGCTGCAAGAGTTTCTTCAACAGTAGGGGTTTCTTCTTTAGCTTCAACTTTGGTTTCTGCTATTGCTTCAGGAGCTTTAACTTCTTCCTTTTCAGCCTTTACTACTGTTGCAGTATCATCCGCTTTTTTAGCTTTAGAGCCCCGACGACGAGTTGTTTTCTTTTCAGTAGCAACATCACCTAATATGTAGATTTCATTATAATCTACTAATTCAATCAGCGCCATAGATGCATTATCTCCTAAACGGTTACCCATTTTAAGGATACGGGTATATCCGCCCGGACGGTTAGCTACTTTTTCAGCAACTTCGCGGAAAAGCATTGTTACTACTTCTTTATTTTGCAAATAACTAAATACAGTACGACGAGAGTGTGTCGTATCATCTTTTGCTTTTGTAATAATAGGTTCAACATACACACGCAAGGCTTTTGCTTTTGCAAGAGTAGTTGTAATGCGCTTGTGAAGTATAAGCGAAGAAGCCATATTAGCCAGCATCGCTCTGCGATGGCTGTCTGTACGACTTAGGTGATTGTTCTTTTTTCCGTGTCTCATTATTTGTTTTTTTGTGCACGTGCATACCGTCGATCAACCTTTCGGGATCGGGAATTACGCATTTCGCTATTATTCTTCGTCTAACTTAAATTTTGAAAGGTTCATACCAAATGATAAACCTTTAGATTTTACTAAATCCTGAATTTCAGTTAAAGATTTTTTACCGAAATTTCTGAACTTAAGCATATCTGCTACATCATAAGATACCAGATCAGCTAATGAACGGATATCTGCCGCTTTTAAGCAGTTTAATGCCCGTACAGAAAGATCAAGATCTACCAATTCCATTTTAAGGATTTTACGCATGTGTAAAATTTCCTCATCTACTTCTTTAGTTTCTTCTTTAGCTTGTGATTCTAACATGATATTTTCATCAGAGAATAACATGAAGTGGTGAATTAGAATTTTAGCTGCCTCTTTCAAAGCATCTTCCGGATGAATTGAACCATCAGTAGTGATATCAAGAACTAACTTCTCGTAATCTGTTTTTTGCTCAACACGGAAGTTCTCAATAGTGTATTTCACATTTTTGATCGGAGTAAAGATCGAATCAATTGCGATTACACCAAGTGGAGAATCCACATTTTTGTTCTCTTCCGCTGCTATATACCCTCTGCCTTTGCTTACTGTTAATTCAATTTCTAAAGTAACAGATGATTCCATATTACAAATTACCATGTCAGAATTTAACACCGTAAAATTGTTAGAGAATTTAGTGATATCGCCAGCTTTGAATTGATCCTGACCATTAATGATCACGAATACTTTTTCTGAATCACCGGATTCTCCTGTTTTCTGAAAACGCACTTGTTTCAAGTTTAGGATGATCTCGGTAACATCTTCTACAACACCTTTAATGGTAGAAAACTCATGGGATACACCAGAAAAACGTACAGATGTGATTGCAAAACCTTCTAATGAAGATAACAGGATCCGCCGTAAAGCATTACCTATAGTGATCCCGAAACCAGGCTCCAACGGTCTAAATTCGAATGTTCCATCGAAATCCGTAGATTTCTGCATAATAACTTTATCCGGTTTCTGAAATGCTAAGATTGCCATTTACTATATTATTAAATGTAATTGTTAATGTTAATGTAGTATTGATATACTCTCAATGAGCATATTAACGCTATTACTTAGAGTACAATTCGACGATGAGATTTTCCTTAATATTTTCAGGAATCTCATCACGAGATGGATAATTCAGGAATTTGCCTGTTAAGTTTTTTGCATCCCATTCTAACCAACTGTATTTATTAATGGTTCTGGCAGCTACAGACTTTGCAACCGCTTCTAATGTTTTTGAACGCTCACGCACTGCAATCACATCACCTGCCCGTAATGAATACGATGCAATATTTACAATACCACCATTTACAGTAATATGCTTGTGGCCCACTAACTGGCGAGCAGCTGAACGGGTTGGAGCAATACCTAAACGATAAACTGTATTATCTAAACGGGCTTCTAAGAATTTTAATAAGTTTTCTCCAGTGATACCTTCCTTAGCGGATGATGTGTGGAAAAGGTTTTCGAAATAGCGTTCTAACACACCATAAGTATATTTAACCTTTTGCTTTTCCATTAATTGCACTGCAAATTCTGATTGCTTACCTCTTTTTCTGGAGGTTCCATGCATTCCCGGAGGATAGTTTTTTCTTTCTAGTGCCTTATCAGGACCGAAAATTGGTTCTCTGAATCTACGGGCGATTTTGGATTTTGGTCCGGTATATCTTGCCATTTTTGATTTGTTTTTAAAGTATCAGACAACCTTTTGCTGCTGAATCTTAGCTTTAAAACTGATTAATTAATTAAACTCTTCTTCTTTTTGGAGGACGACAACCATTATGTGGAAGTGGTGTGATATCCTGTATAGTAGTTACTTCAATACCTGAGGTTTGTAACGTACGGATAGCAGACTCACGGCCAGACCCTGGCCCTTTTACAAATACCTGCACTTTACGTAATCCTAAATCATGTGCTACTTTAGCACAATCCCCAGCAGCCTGACCGGCAGCATAAGGAGTATTTTTCTTAGAACCTTTAAAGCCCATTTTACCAGCAGAAGACCAAGAAATGGTCTGCCCCTGAGTATTGGTTAAAGTTATAATGATATTATTGAATGTAGCGTTTACATGTGCTTCACCTATTGGTTCAACAATAACAACACGCTTTTTAGTTACTTTTTTAGTTTTAGCCATTATATATTATTTAGTAGCTTTCTTTTTATTTGCGACAGTTTTACGTTTACCCTTACGTGTACGTGAGTTATTTTTAGTACGCTGACCACGAACCGGTAAACCCTTACGGTGACGTAAACCACGATAACATCCAATATCCATTAAACGTTTAATATTTAATTGAACTTCAGAACGAAGTGCTCCTTCAACTTTGATCTCATCATTTATAAGACCACGAATTGATGCTAATTGATCATCAGACCAATCTTGGACTTTTACATCATAACTAATACCAGCTGTATTCAAAATGCGTTGTGCAGTTGCCTTGCCGATACCGAAAATGTAAGTAAGTCCGATCTCTCCTCTTTTGTTTTTTGGTAAATCAATACCTGCTATCCTTGCCATATTTCTATTTAATGATTGAATGATTGAATTTTAAAATGACTGAATGACGATTCAGCCCTTCTTTCATTCTATCTTTCAAAAATTTAATTATCCCTGACGTTGTTTATATTTAGGGTTCTTTTTGTTTATCACAAAAAGTTTTCCTTTACGACGAATGATCTTACAATCAGCGCTGCGTTTTTTGATGGATGCTCTAACTTTCATCTGTAATAATTTATTTTAAGTTGTTAGATGACTTCGATCGATGAATGATATAAACTTATTCATCACGCCTTCATCTTATTTATATCTATACGTTATTCTGCCTTTACTCAAATCATAAGGTGACATTTCTAACTTTACTTTATCGCCTGGCAAAATTTTGATGTAGTGCATCCTCATTTTACCGGAAATATGAGCTATTATTTCATGTCCGTTTTCTAATTCAACCCGAAACATTGCATTAGATAATGCTTCTCTAATTATACCGTCTTGTTCAATTGAAGCCTGTTTGGCCATATATTTTTATTGATTTTTACTCAATTAGCCCCATACAACGGGGATGCAAAATTAAATAAAAATTTTTGATATTTAATCTTTTTGTTTTAAAACTTCTTCAATATAATTAAAAGTGGAAAGTATGTCTGCTTTACCCTTTTTTATAGCTACAGTATGCTCAAAATGAGCTGATGGTTTACCATCCACTGTACTTACAGTCCAACCGTCTTTCCAAAACTTCACACCTGCACGTCCGGCATTAATCATAGGCTCAATTGCTATCACCATGCCTTCTTCCAGCTTCATTCCTGATCCGCGTTTACCATAATTTGGAATTTCGGGTTTTTCATGGAGTTGTACACCAACACCATGGCCAACCAATTCCTTTACTACACCATAATCGTTTTTTTCTGCATGTTGTTGAACTGCAAAACCTATATCTCCAACACGCATTCCAACCACAGCTTTCTCAATCCCAAGTATTAAACATTCCTTAGTAACTTTCAATAATTTGGATGTTTCCGGATCTACCTCACCAACGGCAAATGTATAAGCAGAATCTCCATAAAAATTATTCAGAACCACACCACAATCAACTGAAACTGTATCCCCATCTTTTAATTCATAAATTCCAGGGAAGCCATGTACTACCTGATCATTTAATGAGATACAAAGTGAATAAGGAAATCCATTATAATTTAAAAAAGCTGGTACACCGCCATTATCACGAATGAAGGTTTCGGCCAATTTATCTAACTCTATAGTTTGGATTCCTGCTTTAATTACTTTAGCAACTTCTGCCAGAGTTTTAGAAACAAGTAAAGAACTTTTTCTTATCAGTTCTATCTCTTCGACAGACTTATAATGCACCTTTGACATGTGATCCTAAATTACCGGTCCACCTGCCGCAATCGGTGTTCGACCTTTAATTCTTCCGGTTTTCATCAATCCATCATAATGACGCATTAATAAATGACTTTCAATTTGTTGCAATGTATCTAATACTACACCTACTAAAATTAGTAATGATGTTCCACCAAAGAAGTGACCAAACTGGCTATTTACACCAAGTATACTCGCTATTGAAGGCATAATTGCAATCATTGCAAGAAATATAGATCCTGGCAATGTAATTTTAGAAATAACTGCATCAATATAATCACCCGTAGTTTTTCCAGGTTTAACACCTGGTACAAAACCACCATTCTTTTTCATATCGTCAGCCATTTGAACTGGATTAACAGTAATAGCTGTATAGAAAAAAGTGAATGCAATAATCATAAAAGCAAACGTAAGATTATACGCTAATGAATTTATATTACTGAATGAAGATAAAAATGGTTGAGTGCTAGGAAGAAACTGACTGACAGTGCTCGGAATAAACATAATTGCCTGAGCAAATATAATTGGCATAACACCAGCAGCATTTACCTTTAATGGAATATATTGACGAACACCACCATATTGTTTACTACCTACTATCTTTTTGGCATATTGTACCGGTATTTTTCGAACTCCCTGTACAATAAGTATGGTAAACATCACCACTAAAAATAAAGCAGCAATCTCAACAATAAATGGTATTAAACCACCCTGTCCGCCCATACGTGATGTAAACTCTGAAGTTACACCAAATGGAAGTTGAGCAATAATACCTACCATAATAATTAAAGAGATTCCATTTCCGATACCTTTATCAGTTATTTTTTCACCTAACCACATAACAAACATGGTTCCTGCAGTTAAAATAAATAAAGAAGATATGGTAAACAATGGTTCAGACATCATTTTTGCATCTGGAGTAATTTGAGAACGAACATAACCTATAGCCTGTAAAGCAGTTATTATTATCGTTAAATAACGTGTTACTTGGTTAATCTTTTTACGTCCGCTTTCTCCTTCTTTCTGTAATTTTTGAAAATAAGGAACGGCAATACCTAATAATTGAACTACGATGGAAGCAGATATATAAGGCATTACCCCTAATGCAAATATGGAAGCTCTTGAAAAAGAACCTCCGGCAAACATATTAAGTAATCCAAGTAAACCTTCTTTAGCCTTTGTTTGTAAGGCAGCATGATCTACACCTGGTAATACTATAAATGAACCAATTCTATAAATTAATAGACATAAGAGGGTGAATAGAATTCGTGATCTTAAATCATCAATCTTCCAGATATTGGATAAGGTTGTAAACAGCTTTTTCATGAATTACAATTTAACTATTGCACCACCAAGAGCTTCAATAGCCTTTTGAGCGGTAGCTGAAAACGCATGAGCTTTAACTTCTAATTTAGATTTAACTTCTCCTCTGCCTAATATTTTTATTAAGTCGTTTCTGGAAGCTAAACCATGCTCTCTAAAAGTATCAAAGTCAATTGCTGTTAAATTAAATTTTTCAGCCAATGTTTGTAAAGCATCTAAATTGATACCTACATACTCTGTACGATTAATTGGATTGAAACCTACTTTAGGCACACGACGTTGTAAAGGCATTTGACCGCCTTCAAAACCAACTTTGCTCTTATAACCAGAACGCGAGCCAGCCCCCTTATGACCACGTGTTGATGTACCACCACGGCCAGAACCGGTACCACGACCAATTCGTTTTCTATTTTTTGTTGAACCTTCTGCAGGTTTTAAGTTACTTAAGTTCATGATTAGATACTTTCTACTGCTACTAAATGATTAACTTTTCTCACCATTCCGATAATAGCCGGATTAGCTTCTACCTCTACAGAGTGATTGATTTTTCTTAAACCTAACGCTTGCATGGTTCTTTTCTGGCGCTCGCTTCTATCGATAACGCTTTTGATTTGTGTAATTTTAATCTTAGCCATGATGCTTATCCGTTAAATACTTTATTTAAATCTACACCGCGTTGCTGAGCTACTGTATATGCATCGCGAAGTTGTGACAAGGCCAATACGGTTGCTTTTACCACGTTATGTGGGTTTGAAGAGCCTTTTGATTTTGCCAATACATTATGTACGCCGGCACTTTCTAATACTGCACGCATTGCACCACCAGCAATTACACCTGTACCAGGCGCTGCAGGCTTAATGAACACAAAGCCACCAGAATATTTGCCATATTGTTCATGAGGCACAGTACCATTTATAATTGGAACTTTCACCAAATTCTTTTTAGCATCATCAATTCCTTTAGCAATTGCTTCAGTAACCTCTTTTGCTTTACCAAGACCATAACCTACCACACCGTTTTCATCGCCCACTACAACGATAGCTGAAAAACTGAAGGTACGTCCACCTTTGGTAACTTTAGCAACACGTTGGATGCTAACTAAGCGGTCTTTTAATTCGATCTCGCTAGATTTTACTCTTTTTATGTTAATAGTTGACATTCTCTTTCAATTAAAATATTAACCCAGCTTCGCGGGCACCATCAGCCAATGATTTCACACGACCGTGGTATAAATAACCATTTCTATCAAAAACAACTTGATTTACACCAGCTGCTATTGCTTTTTCAGCAACTGCTTTTCCAACTGCTTTTGATTGTTCTGATTTGTTACCGTTTGCAGTAAAATCCTTAGATAAGGACGATGCTGAAACGATGGTTTTACCGGTATTATCGTCGATAACCTGTGCGTAAATCCCTTTATTACTTCTGTATACAGATAAACGTGGGCGCTCAGCAGAACCTGTTAATCTCTTTCTGATTCCTCTTTTAATTCGCTCTCTGCGAGATAATTTAATTACTGCCATGATGATTATTTTTTAGCTGCTGATTTACCTGCTTTTCTTCTTAACACTTCACCAACAAACTTAATACCTTTACCCTTATAAGGCTCTGGAGTACGTAATGAACGTATCTTAGCCGCTACCTGACCTAACAATTGCTTGTCGATACTTTCTAATATGATGATGGGATTTTTCCCTTTTTCTGCAGTTGTTGTAACTGATATTTCTTTTGGCAATTCAAACACATAATGGTGAGAATATCCTAAAACCATATCCAGTGTGTTACCAACGTTAGTGGCACGGTAACCTACACCAACTAATTCTTGTTGTGATTTATATCCTTCTGTTACACCAATAACCATATTATTGATTAATGAACGATATAAACCATGTAATGCTTTATGACGTTTTTGCTCTGATGGACGGGAAACTGTAAGAGTTCCATCTTCCTGAGCAATAGTAATATCTGTATCAACATCCTGAGTTAATTGACCTTTGGGTCCTTTAACTGTAACCGTATTCTTTTCAGAAACTGAAATGGTAACACCAGCTGGAATACTAATTGGGGCTTTTCCTATTCTTGACATCTCTTATCCTCCTATTAGTAAACGTAACATAAAACTTCGCCGCCTATATTCAGATTTTTAGCTTCTTTATCAGTCATTACACCTTTAGAAGTTGAAAGAATAGCGATTCCTAAACCATTTAAAACACGTGGCATATTATCTACGCCGGCGTATTTTCTCAAACCCGGTCTGCTAATACGTGAAATGGTACGAATAGCCGGTATTTTAGTTATTGGATTATACTTTAAAGCTATTTTAATAATACCTTGAGCAGTAGTATCCTCAAACTTGTAATTTGTAATGTACCCTTTATCAAAAAGTACTTTTGTCATTTCCTTTTTTAGGTTTGATGCAGGAATTTCTACTACACGGTGGTTTGCCTTAATGGCATTCCTTACTCGTGTAAGATAATCTGCTATTGGATCTGTATTCATTATTTATTGTTTGTGATAGCGGTTTCCTTTTCTAAACTATTCAGAACGACCTTCTATCGGTTAATTTATTTTGAGTATGAAGTATCAGGAATCAAGATACCTTTATACTTGATACTAAATACTGATTTACCAACTTGCTTTTCTAACTCCAGGAATTTTACCTGCCAAAGCCATATCACGGAAAGTTACACGTGAAATTCCGAATTGACGCATATAGCCACGTGGACGTCCTGTTAATTTACAGCGATTATGTAAACGAACCGGAGAAGAGTTTTTAGGTAATTTATCTAATCCTTCGAAATCTCCGGCAGCTTTCAAGATCGCTCTTTTGTCTGCATACTTGGCAACTAATCTGGCACGTTTAACTTCACGTGCTTTTACACCTTCTTTAGCCATTATTGTTGATTTGTGTTTTGATTTTTAAATGGTAAACCAAATTGCTTCAGTAATTCTAATGCTTCAACATCAGTTTGAGCAGTTGTTACAAAAGTAATATCCATACCCATTATCTTGTTAATTTGATCAATATTAATTTCCGGAAAAATAATCTGTTCAGTAACACCTAATGTATAGTTACCGCGTCCATCAAATCCTTTATCATTAATACCTTTAAAATCACGGATACGTGGCAAAGCTACTGCGATCAAACGATCTAAAAACTCATACATATTATTATCCCGTAAAGTAACTCGTACACCTATTGGCATACCTTTACGTAATTTAAAGTTAGAGATATCCTTTTTTGATTTTGTAGGAATTGCCTGCTGACCAGTAATTGTTGTCATCTCTTTAATAGAGTTGTCAATTAATTTTTTGTCAGTTACTGCTGCGCCAACACCTTGGTTGATAGCAATTTTTTCTAAACGTGGAACTTGCATTACGCTTTTATATTGGAATTTATCCTTTAAAGCGGTAACGATTTCCTCGTTATATTTTGATTTTAATCTTGGTACGTAAGCCATTACTTAATTTCCTCCCCAGATTTTTTAGCAACCCGAACTGATTTACCTTCTGCATTTTTCTTTTTACCTACGCGTGTTGGTTTGCCAGATTTGACATCAACAAGCATAACATTGGATACATGAAGAGTAGCTTCCTTCTTAACAATACCACCATTAGGGGTAGCAGCACTAGGTTTTGTATGTTTAGATACCATATTGGCACCTTCAACAATTACTCTGTTAACTTGCAACATTACTTCTAAAACCTTTCCCTGTTTACCCTTAGAGTCGCCGGCCATAACTTGAACCAGATCTCCTTTGCGGATTTTCAGTTTAGGTGTTATATCTATTCTCTTTTTCATTTTACAAAACCTCTGGTGCTAATGATACAATTTTCATGAATTGTTTTTCACGCAATTCTCTGGCTACGGGGCCGAAAATACGTGTTCCACGCGGTTCGTCCTGTGCATTTAATAATACTGCTGCGTTATCGTCAAAACGGATGTAAGAACCATCTTTGCGTCTAACTTCTTTCTTTGTTCTTACAACAACTGCTTTGGAAATAGTTCCTTTTTTGATATTACCTGAAGGCAATGCACTCTTAACTGTGACAACAACTTTGTCACCTAATGATGCATAACGCTTTGCAGTACCACCTAAAACACGGATCACTAATACTTCTTTAGCTCCGCTGTTATCAGCAACATTCAGTCTTGATTCCTGTTGTACCATTACTTAGCTCTTTCTAAAATTTCAACTAATCTCCAGTTCTTGGTCTTACTCAGCGGACGAGTTTCCATAATCAACACCGTATCGCCAATACCACAGGTGTTAGTCTCGTCATGAGCCATAAATTTGGTAGTTTTCTTTACAAACTTACCATAGATCGGGTGTTTCACTTTCCGCTCAACCGCAACTACAATGGACTTTTCCATTTTGTTACTTACTACCAACCCGGTTCTTGTTTTTCTTAATTGTCTTTCCATTTTGGATTCTAATTTATTCAGAAGCGGACTCTGTCGCAGCAGATGCTCTTGCTTCCGCCTTGCGCTTAGTCAATTCTGTGTTTAAACGTGCTACATCTTTTCTAACTTTTGTAATCCGTGTAGGATTTTCAATTGCAGATACCGTATGTGCAAATTTCAATTTAGTGAGATTAGCTTTCTCTTCATTAATTCTGGCAATAACTTCTTCTGTTGTTAGCTCTAAAATTTCTGAGTTTTTCATTTTTTTCTAGTTTGACGTTATAGTTATATGTTGTAAGTATCATTTAACTGATAATTGCCAACTGACAACTGCTAACTATTTATGCTTCTACGTAATCTCTACGCATAACGAACTTAGTTTGAACCGGTAATTTCTGAGCGGCTAAACGCATAGCTTCTTTAGCAATTTCCAAAGGAACACCTTCGGCTTCAAAAATCATTCTTCCTGGTCTAACAACTGCAACCCAATATTCAGGAGCACCTTTACCTTTACCCATACGTACTTCAGCAGGTTTTTTAGTAACTGGCTTGTCCGGGAAAATACGAATCCAAACCTGGCCTTCACGTTTCATAAAACGCGTAACCGCGATACGGGCAGCTTCTATTTGACGGCTGGTGATCCAGGCTGGCTCTAATGATTTGATTCCGAAAGAACCAAATGCAAGTTCTGCACCTCTACCGGCCAGACCTTTCATTTTGCCCTTCTGCATCTTTCTGAACTTCGTTCTTTTTGGCTGTAACATGTTGTTATATTTTTATCGTTAAACGATCTCTAAATCTGTATTATTTCTTTCCTCTGAAACCACCACCTGTGTTTCCACCGCCACCACCACGATTCTGACCCTGGCCACCGCCACGATTAGCACCGCCGCCGCCACGATTTTGGCCTCCGCCACGGTTATCACCACCGCCACGTCTGTTATCACCGCCACCGCGTCTTTCACTAGCACCTGCTCCACCACGTCTGTCATTACCCCCAAAAGATGCCTGACTTCCTTCTCCTCTGCCTTTTACACCTGTAGTTTGACCAATGTTGGGAGATAGATCACGCTTACCGTAAACCTCGCCTTTCATGATCCATACTTTAATACCTATTTTACCATAAGTAGTTAAAGCTTCTGCTAAAGCGTAATCAATGTCGGCACGGAAAGTATGCAATGGAACTCTACCATCTTTATATTGTTCGGTACGAGCCATCTCGGCACCACCTAAACGGCCTGAACACATAATTTTTATACCTTCAGCCCCCATACGCATTGTGGATGCGATTGAAGTTTTCATAGCACGACGGAAGGAAATACGGGCTTCTAGTTGCTTTGCAATTCCTTCGCCTACTAATTGTGCGTCTAATTCCGGACGTTTGATTTCAAAGATATTGATCTGAACATCTTTTTTAGTTAGTTTTTTTAACTCTTCCTTGATCTTATCTACTTCCTGGCCACCTTTACCAATTACAATACCTGGACGGGCAGTGTGAACAGTAATGGTGATACGCTTTAAAGTACGCTCAATAACCACTTTAGATATTCCGCCTTTAGAAATACGTGCAGCCAGATATTTTCTGATCTTTTCGTCCTCAACTAATTTCTCAGAGTAATCATTGCCACCGAACCAATTAGAATCCCAACCTTTGATGATCCCTAATCTGTTACCTATTGGATGTGCTTTTTGTCCCATTTCTCTTTACTTAGTTTTTGGCTCAATATTTTTACTGTCAACTACTATAGTTACATGGTTAGAACGCTTACGAATTCTATGTCCACGACCTTGAGGAGCTGGTCTTAATCTCTTTAACTGACGCCCGCCGTCAACCATGACTGTTTTCACAAACAACTCATTATCTTCCGGACGTTGTCCTTCATTTTTAGCTTCCCAGTTTTTGATCGCTGATAATAAAAGTTTTTCAACTCGTATTGCAGCTTCTTTGTTGGTAAACTTTAAAATGTATAATGCTTTCTCAACTCGCTCACCACGGATCAGATCAACAACCAATCTCATTTTACGAGGTGATGTAGGGCAATCATTTAATTTTGCTATTGCTTCCATTGCTTATTTTTTCTTATCCGAGTGACCTCTAAATGTTCTGGTTGGAGAAAATTCACCAAGCTTATGCCCAACCATGTTTTCAGTTACATAAACAGGAATAAATTTATTTCCGTTGTGCACTGCAAAAGTATGACCTACGAAATCCGGAGAGATCATTGATCGGCGTGACCAGGTTTTGATCACTGATTTTTTGTTACCCTCATTCATCGCAGATACTTTTTTCTCTACGTTATGATCTATATACGGGCCTTTTTTTATTGAACGAGCCATTATTTCTTCCTTCTCTCAATGATGTAACGATCAGACGATTTCTTTTTGTCGCGGGTTTTAAAGCCTTTAGCTAATAAACCTTTTCTTGAGCGAGGGTGACCGCCAGATGATCTACCTTCACCACCACCCATAGGGTGATCGACAGGATTCATGGCAACACCACGAACTCTTGGACGACGGCCTAACCAACGATTTCTTCCTGCTTTACCTAACACCTCGTTAGCTTTTTCGGAGTTAGAAACGGTGCCGATAGTTGCCATACAAGTTGCTAATATCATGCGGGTTTCGCCTGAAGGCATTTTAATGATCGCGTATTTACCGTCACGTGCTGATAGCTGAGCATAAGTACCTGCACTACGTGCGATAATTGCTCCCTGCCCAGGGTTTAATTCTATATTATGAATGATTGAACCTAAAGGGATATTCTTTAACGGTAATGCATTTCCCACCTCAGGAGCTGAAGCTTCGCCTGAAATAATTTTCATGCCAACCTTTAAGCCTTCCGGAGCGATAATGTAACGTTTCTCGCCATCGGCATAGTTTACCAATGCAATACGTGCGCTACGATTTGGATCGTACTCAATAGTGGCAACAGTTGCGGGGATATTATTTTTATCGCGTTTAAAATCAATCAATCGGTATGACTTTTTATGTCCCCCACCGAGATAACGCATAGTCATTTTACCGGAATTATTTCTACCACCAGACTTCTTGATAGAGGTTACTAACGATTTTTCTGGAACGTTAGTGGTCACATCTGAATAGTCTCCTCCCACTCTGAAACGAGTGCCTGGGGTAACCGGTTTAAATCTTCTTACTGCCATGTCTTAATTAAATATTGCTGTAAAAGTCAATAGTTTCACCATCCTTAAGCGTTACAATTGCTTTTTTGTATTTAGGTGCATTACCTGATACAACACCAGCTTTTGTGTTACGCGATTTTGATTTTCCAAATACTACCATCGTATTAATAGCCTGGATATTCACACCATACATTTTTTCAATCGATTGTTTGATTTCTAATTTGTTGGCTCTGTGATCAACTTTAAAAGAAAAGCGGTTTAACTTTTCAGTTAATGCTGATGCTTTTTCGGTTAAAATAGGTTTTTTTAATATTTCCATCTTACTTGGCAAAAGCCTCCTCCAATGTTTTAACAGTTTCTGTAGTAAGTATAAGAGTACCTGCATTTAATACATCATATGTATTCAGTTCTGCTGCGGTAACTACTTTTGCTTTCTTTATATTTCTGCTTGATAAATAAACATTATTATTTGCGGTTGGTAAAACCAACAACGTTTTAGCATCAGTTAATTTAAGATCTGCTACTAATTTAATATAGTTCTTAGTTTTGATTGAATCGAAATTGAAATCTTCCAATACTACAATGTTATTATCCTGTGCTTTATATGTTAAGGCTGATTTACGAGCTAAAGATTTTAACTTTTTATTCAGCTTAAAGCTATAATCACGTGGTTGCGGACCAAATACACGACCACCACCATTAAACAATGGAGATTTAATCGAACCGGCACGGGCACCACCTGTACCTTTTTGCTTATATAATTTACGGGTTGAACCTGCAATTTCATTACGCTGTTTAGACTTGTGCGTTCCCTGGCGTTGATTTGCTAAGTATTGCTTTACATCTAAGTATATCGCGTGATCATTTGGTTCTACCGCAAAGATCCCATCAGGAAGTTGCACCTTGGCACCTGTTGCTTTGCCTGATATATTTATTACGTTAACTTCCATCTGCTATTTATCAACTATTACGTAAGAACCTTTAGCTCCCGGGATTGAACCGCTAACTACTAATAAGTTTTGCTCAGGATAGACTTTCAAAATTTCTAAGTTTTGAATTTTTACACGATCACCACCCATACGGCCTGCCATACGCATTCCTTTGAATACACGTGAAGGCCATGAAGAAGCACCCAGTGAACCCGGAGCTCTTAAACGGTTATGCTGACCGTGAGTTTGACCACCCACACCACCAAATCCGTGACGCTTAACAACTCCCTGAAAACCTTTACCTTTTGATGTACCAACTACATCCACAAAGTCGCCTTCTGCAAAGATATCAACAGTAATAGTTTCACCTAAAGTTTTTGCATCCGGAAACGTTTTAAACTCAACCAGCTTACGCTTCGGAGTTGTGTTTGCTTTCGCGAAATGTCCTTTTAATGAACCAGTAGTGTTTTTCTCTTTCTTCTCATCGAAAGCTAACTGAACTGCTGAGTAACCGTCGTGATCAACGGTACGTAGTTGAGTAACTACGCAAGGGCCAGCTTCGATAACTGTACAGGGGATATTCTTCCCTTCAGCATCGAATATGCTGGTCATTCCTACTTTTTTTCCAATAATTCCTGACATTTTCTTTAATCAATTTGTGTCCATCGAAGCAGTAGGGCTTCGTTCAAGACAGTGTAAACCCCTTGAAAGGGAGGGCAAAGATAGGAAACTGTTCTTAATTAACAAATACTTAGCAAGTTATTTTTCAGAAAATATTGAATTAGCTTTCCGTCTTTCTGCCAATACAAAAAAATAAAAATAGTCAAGTCGCGTTATTATCTTATTATTTTCAGTATTAAAGGAATAATTATTCTAAATAATAAGTATTTTTATATTAATTATTAAATAAGATTATGCTTGTCTTATTTTAATGCAGAAAAAATTAATATCTAAAAACTTATTTGTAATTAATTTGTTTACCGTTTAATATCGCATAAATTATGAAACATCTATTTTATATTGCCATTTTACTGATTTTACCAGCAATGGCCAACTGTCAGCAAATAGCTTTTGCTGTTGATCAGAACCCGCATTACAAAGAAAGCCAGGATAAATATCTGAAAATAGCCGATTCTCTGACTAAATCCCATAGTACTACAATACAGCAAACCTATAAAGCTTATGATTGGTATGAGGCTAAATTGGAGCGGAAACGGCAAGACCGTGAATGGCTCCATCAGGAACGCATGAACAGAAAATACATTACTAATTACTATCCGGATTATAACCCATACAATAACTATTATAGTAATCCATGGAGAAGAGAATACCACAGATTCTGGTGGTAATATAAATTAACTTATATCTAAAAATTCACTTTTAAAATTCATCACATGCTATTTAAAAAACTCCTAACGATTGCTGTAGCAGCAATTACCTTAACTTTTGTGTCTTCCTGCTCAAGAACGGTAACCCGTGTTGATCCAACAGAACAAATTGACATCAGTGGAAACTGGAATAATACAGATTCACGACAGGTTGCAGAAGAAATGACCACTACGATATTAAATGCCCACTGGCTCACTGATCACTTAAGTGAAAAAGCTGGAAAGAAACCCGTAGTAATTGTTGGTTTTGTGCAAAACAAAAGCCACGAACACATTGAAGCTGAAACTTTTGTAAAGGATGTTGAACGGGCGTTTGTTCAAACAGAGAAAGTACGCCTGGTGCAGGGAGGAAAAAAACGGGAAGAATTAAGAGGTGAAAAAGCAGATCAGCAAACTAATTCTTCAATTTCTACTATGAAAAAATTTGGTTTAGAGAACGGTGCAGATTATATTCTTCAAGGTTCCATCAATTCTATTGTGGATGCTTTAAACAAGAAAAAAGTTGTTTATTACCAGGTAAATCTAGAGCTAACCAATATCGAAACCAATGAAGTAGTGTGGGTTGGTGAGAAAAAGATTGCTAAATACATTAAAAACTAATTTAATGTCTGCCTTAATAGGCAAACACTACAATTCGTACAGTATCTACCCTATTGTCCTATAATGATCATTACTTATTTCAAGTTATTCCGAGCATCAGTTTTTAGTCTACTGATGCTCGTTTTATTTAGTTGCTCAAGTTATCATAAACAGATTAATAATTATTATACCCACTTATCTGAGGGTGATTATGTGGCTGCAAATAAAGATCTCGATCAAAACAAATTATTAAAGAAAAGCCGTAATGAACTCTTGTATTTATTAGAAAAAGGTAAAACATATTATATGCTTAATGAGCATGACAGCAGTAATGTCTATTTTAACAAAGCCGATGAATATATGGATGAAGTTCGATCTGGTGTAGGGGACCTAGCTATAGGAACTTTAGTTAATCCTATGATGCAAACATATAAGGGAGAAGATTTTGAGAAGTTTATGATCCATTATTATAAAGCCTTAAATTACTTATATCTCAATAAAACAGATGATGCAATAGTTGAAGCCCGACGTATTACGCTACAAACACAGCAACAGGGAGATAAATTTAATGATAAAAACACACGGTATTCCAAAGATACTTTTTCATTGATGTTGCAGGGAATTATATACGAAGCTGGTGATGACATTAATAATGCCTTTATATCTTACCGCAATGCTGTTGAGGCCTATCAAACAAGTCCTGATAAAACTTATTATGGAGTTTTAATGCCTGAACAACTAAAGAAAGATCTAATTAGAACAGCGTATTTAAATGGATTTCAAAATGAAGTAGATCGCTTTGAGCAACTATTTAATATAAAATACCAGCCAAACCAAAAATCTGCCGGTGGAGAATTGATATTATTTTGGGAAAATGGCCTTGCTCCTGTAAAAGAACAGCAGGATTTCTTTTTTACCTTATTAAAAGACCAGGCTGGCTTTTATTTTACAGATCCGGGCGGACAAACCAGGATTCCGTTTTACGGAAGTCTGGGCTCTAATGCTGATAATATAAAACTTACAGACCTGGAAACTTTCCGGGTGACTTTTCCAAAATATGTAGCAAGACCTCTATTTTATTCCTCTGCTAGCATATTAGTGAATGATAGTACTATTCACTTGGAAAAAGCAGAAGATATTAATGAACTGG
Organism: Sphingobacteriales bacterium; assembly: GCA_025353765.1. Taxonomy (GTDB): domain Bacteria; phylum Bacteroidota; class Bacteroidia; order Sphingobacteriales; family Sphingobacteriaceae; genus Daejeonella. The sequence continues at coordinate 168,260 of JANXOD010000020.1, read as the reverse complement.
CATTTGCAACCTTCAAACAGCGCTTTGTTAAAGAAATGGCCACAGCACTTTCCAGGCTTGCTGTAAAAAAATTGGCAGAATATGCCGTAAGAAGAAAAAAAGATGATAAGAAGCAAGATAATGTTCGAGATGGACTAGCAACTGCCATACAACTATATAGCTTATTTTCTGAAAAAGCAGACACTCGTAACTGGCAATCTCTCCCTTCAAGTATTTATTCTGCACGTATTCCTTTACAAAAAGGGAAAAATGAAATCAAAATAAAGATGAAGGATAAATCCGGCAGGGAGGAAACTCAAGTTATTACTGTTGAGGGAACGGGAAGGCTAGTATTTTACAATTATGCTTCTTTAAAATAGACTACTTTTATTTACAAACAAGAAATGCTTCCAAAAATTGGAAAGCATTTCTTAAATTATTAATTATAGTAGGGAGTTAAACTTTAATCTCTACTTCAACTCCACTTGGCAATTCAAGCTTCATTAACGCATCAACAGTTTTAGAGTTAGAACTGTAGATATCTAACAAACGCTTGTATGCACATAATTGAAATTGCTCACGAGCTTTTTTGTTCACGTGTGGAGAACGTAAAACTGTGAAGATTTTCTTTTCAGTTGGTAATGGAATTGGACCACTAACCACCGCACCCGTAGGTTTAACGGTTTTTACAATTTTCTCAGCAGACTTGTCTACTAAGTTGTAATCGTAAGATTTTAATTTAATTCTAATTCTTTGGCTCATTGTTGTTTTTTTAATCCGTTATAAGAGCTATTATTTATAGCGGATGATTTATAATTAATTACGCGTTTGCTTTTGCTCCTTTAACTTTGGCTACAACCTCTTCCTGAACACCTTTAGGCGCTTCGGCATAGTGATCAAATTCCATCGTTGATGTGGCACGTCCTGAAGTAATAGTACGTAACTGAGTTACATATCCAAACATTTCTGAAAGTGGTACAGTAGCTTTAATTACTTGTGAACCGGCACGAGAATCCATACCTAAAAGCTGGCCACGGCGACGGTTCATATCACCAATTACATCACCCATGTTCTCTTCAGGTGTAAGTATTTCTACTTTCATAATTGGCTCCATCAATACCGGCTTGGCTTTTGGCAATGCTTCGCGGAAAGCTGAACGTGCACAAATCTCGAAAGATAAAGCATCCGAATCGACTGCGTGGAATGAACCATCAATCAAACGTACTTTCATATCCTGTAAAGGATAACCTGCTAATACACCATTCACCATGGCAGCTGCAAATCCTTTTTCAACAGATGGAATAAATTCACGAGGGATAGAACCACCTGAAATTTCATTCACAAATTGTAACCCGGTTTTACCTTCATCAACAGGAGATATAATAATCTGGATATCGGCAAATTTACCACGTCCACCCGTTTGTTTCTTATATGTTTCTCTGTGTTGGATAGTTCCAGTGATAGCTTCTTTATAGGCTACTTGCGGTGCCCCCTGATTCACTTCCACTTTAAATTCACGCTTTAAACGATCCATTAAAATATCCAGGTGAAGTTCGCCCATTCCTGAAATTACAGTCTGACCTGTTTCTTCATCCGTTTTAACGTGGAATGTAGGATCTTCTTCAGCTAATTTACCTAAAGCCATACCCAATTTATCTACGTCTGCCTGAGTTTTAGGCTCAATAGCTAAACCAATAACCGGCTCAGGGAAATTCATAGATTCTAACACGATTTGATGTTTTTCATCACAAAGTGTATCTCCTGTTTTGATATCTTTAAAACCAACTACCGCAGCAATATCTCCCGCTCCAACATTTGGAATAGGATTTTGCTTATTGGCGTGCATTTGGAAGATACGAGAAATACGCTCTTTATTTTCAGAGCGCATATTATATACATAAGAACCTGCTTCCAGATTACCGGAGTATACACGGATAAAACATAAACGGCCTACGAAAGGATCGGTTGCAATTTTAAATGCTAAAGCTGCAAAAGGCTCTTTTTCTGATGGTTTACGAATAATTTCTGCCCCGGTATCCGGATGAGTTCCAACAATACCTTCTACATCCATCGGAGATGGCAATAATTCCATCACATAATCAAGCATGGTTTGAACACCTTTGTTTTTAAAGGATGAACCACATACCATAGGAACGATCTTCGCATCCAAAACAGCCTGACGTAAAGCATCTAAAACTTCACGTTCTGTAATTGTTTCCGGAGCTTCGAAGAATTTCTCCATTAAGCTTTCATCGTATTCGGCTACAGATTCTAATAATTTCTCTCTCCATTCAGTAGCTTCAGCAAGCATATCATCCGGAATAGGCACTTCGGTAAAGGTTATTCCTTTATCATGCTCATTCCAAACAATACCACGCATGTTGATTAAGTCAACAACACCTTTAAAGCTATCTTCGGCACCAATAGGCAATTGCAGAGGAACGGCATTACTGCCCAACATATCTTTAACCTGTTTAACAACCTTTAAAAAATCTGCTCCGGAACGGTCCATTTTATTAACGAAACCAATACGGGCCACATTATAATTATTTGCCAAACGCCAGTTCGTTTCAGATTGAGGCTCCACACCGTCAACTGCCGAAAAAAGAAATACCAATCCATCCAATACACGTAATGAACGATTCACCTCAACGGTAAAATCCACGTGACCCGGTGTATCAATAATATTGATATGATAAGTTTGATCTCTGTATTTCCAGTCAACTGTAGTAGCAGCAGAAGTAATGGTAATACCACGTTCCTGCTCCTGCGCCATCCAGTCCATAGTTGCGGCACCTTCATGCACTTCACCTATTTTATGACTAACGCCTGAATAATATAGAATACGCTCAGTTGTTGTGGTTTTACCCGCATCAATATGAGCTGCAATCCCTATATTTCTTGTGTATTTTAAATCTCTTGACATTTTTATGTGATTAATGAATGAAGGATTGAAGGAATGAATGACAGAATAAAAAACTCAATCATTCAATCACTCTCTCATGCTATCATTTTAAATTAGAATCTAAAATGTGAGAACGCTTTATTCGCCTCAGCCATTTTATGTGTATCTTCTTTCTTCTTTACTGCGGCACCCTCACCTTTTGAAGCTGAAATGATCTCTCCTGCTAATTTCTCCATCATGGTTTTTTCCCCACGTTTACGAGAATAGTTAATTAGCCATTTCATTCCCAAAGCAATTTTACGCTCCGGACGAACTTCAGTTGGAACCTGAAAATTTGCACCACCCACACGGCGAGATTTAACCTCAACAGCCGGCATTACATTATTCAAAGCTTTTTTCCAAGCCTCTAATCCGTTCTCACTTGTTTTTTTCTCTACTAACTCAACTGCATCGTAGAAAATAGTGTATGCGATAGATTTTTTACCATCGTACATCATATTATTTACAAACCTGGTCACCATTACGTCGTTAAACTTTGGATCTGGCAGTAAGATTCTCTTTTTTGGTTTTGACTTTCTCATTTTGCTTTCCTCCGTTTAATTATTTCTTCTTCCCTTTAGCAGGAGCCGCAGCAACCTGACCTGGTTTTGGTTTCTTAGTTCCGTATTTAGAACGACGTTGATTACGACCCGCAACACCCGAAGTATCTAATGCACCACGAATAATATGGTAACGTACACCCGGTAAATCTTTCACACGACCACCACGTATCAACACGATAGAGTGTTCCTGCAAATTATGGCCTTCTCCAGGAATATAAGCATTCACTTCTTTTCCATTGGTTAAGCGCACACGTGCAACTTTACGCATTGCTGAGTTTGGTTTTTTAGGGGTAGTGGTGTATACACGTGTACACACTCCTCTTCGCTGTGGACAACTGTCCAACGCTGGTGACTTACTCTTGTCAACCAGAGCTACTCTACCTTTTCTAACTAATTGTTGAATAGTAGGCATTTTTCCTTTTTAGTGTTTTATTTTTTATCCTTATTTTAAGGACTGCAAAAATAGGAACTTAATTCGTGATATTCAAGTGCTTGTAAGAAAAAGTTTCAGGTTAAGATTTTGAGGTTGCATTGAAGGTTTCCCGTTTTTAAAAACGAATGGCAATAATTCTATTTTCTGTAGCCCCGCTTTATGCTCATACCGCTCAAGGCATTGGGCGCATGGCCGGTATCCGCTGTAATCGGGTTTATAAACGTATGGTTTGTGCTGTTTATTCGGATTACAAATCCCGATTAGGGGTGTTTCCCTTTGTATTTCATCAATCCCCTTGATACGCCAAATTTTCTTTCTTTAATTCGGATGAAGCCTTGCTCAGCCATTCTTTATAATCTGCGATCATCAAAGTCTCTACGGCAACTATTCGCTTGTTCAGCTTATTATCTATGTTTTGCAAATCACTAATTTCCAATTCATATTCAGAATTAGCTAATTTAAGATCAATAAAATCATAGAAATCAAAATAGTAATTATCGGGCACTAAAAAAGCTGTTCCTTTTGCCTGATACTGTGCAGCGGTGATGAATATTAGAAAAAGAATTTCTGTATAATCTTCTATTGCATCGTAACAACTCAAATAAACACTTAATACAAGAGATGTATCATCAGTGGTAATCGTGAAATTTTCTTTTTTATCCTGATACAGTTTAGTAAAATACGTTAAAAGCAAACCAACTTTTATGGGACTTGTAAGAGGGCCCTTTTCTTTCTTATTAAAAAGCAAAGTGCGGGGATAATCATTCATCCAAATAGCAGATATGGGTGCGAGTGCCTCTTTAGCCTCGTCAGAATAAATATCAATTACCGTTTCTTCCCATTCCCTGAATTTTAAAGAAGAAGGAAATTTAATCTTCGCATAAAATGCGCCATGTGTAGTTGTTGGTGTAGTCATAGTGGTTTGCAGAACTTAGAAATAATTTAATTAACAACTTACTCAGGACAAGCAACCCATTTCACAGCAGCCAAAATATTATCAGGACTTTCATCAGAGTATACAAAGTGAATAGATTCAGAACAACCATTCACTATTCCGCATTCATACGAAAGTACAGTTAGTGTTTTATAATCATAGGTTTTTAATATGGGTTCACGCCCTGACAGATTATTAATAAGAGCTTCCTGAAAAGTGGTATTTAGATGAGTTCGTTCTTTATCCGGTTTCCCAAAAATAGCAATGGCATCTTTAGTTAGAAAGCTGTTTTCTTTAATCCTGTACTTTATCAGTTTCATAAACTCAGGCTTTATACTTCTTTGCTGCTCCCATACTTTCTTAGCTTCAGCAGATAATTGTTGAAAATTGGGTTGAGAATTATTGGCTATAGTATCCATAGATATATTGGCATTTTTATTAAAAATGGTACCTCCTGAGTTAACAATACTATTCTTGACTGTTTTTCTCATTAAAAAACCAATGCTTACAAGAACTGCAATGCCTAAAGTGATTTTCAGAATTAAAAAAATAGAATTCATATTACTGCTCATTATATAACCAGATTAAAAAACATCAACTATTCCATAATTAGTTACGAATTTTGGGTTATCTCAAATGCAGATCCCTTCGATTTAAATATCGCAAATAAATTAAAGCAAATTACTAATCAGTTTTTCTGTGCTGATTCCTTCTGCTTCTGCTTTATAATTACGAACAATGCGATGCCTTAAAATAGATTCGGCTACTGCCTGTACATCTTCTTTATCAGGCGAATATTTACCAGAAATTGCTGCATGACATTTAGCCCCTAAAACTAAAAACTGAGATGCCCTCGGGCCAGCTCCCCAACTTAAAAATTTATTGACTTCATCTGTAGCCGTAGCCGTACCCGGACGGGTTTTTGCGGCAAGCGATACCGCATATTCCAGCACATTGTCTGTTATTGGGATATTTCTAACCAACTGCTGAAAATAGTTGATTTCTGATGCATCTAATACTTTTTTAAGCTCAACCTTACGGTTTGCCGTGGTATTTTTCACTACCTCCAATTCTTCCTGGAAAGATGGATAAGATAAAAATACATTAAACATAAAGCGATCTAATTGTGCTTCGGGCAATGGATAGGTACCTTCCTGCTCAATTGGATTTTGAGTAGCCAATACAAAAAATGGATTAGGTAGTTGATGTGTTTGTCCGCCTACGGTTACTACTTTTTCCTGCATAGCCTCCAACAGTGCGGCCTGGGTTTTGGGCGGTGTGCGGTTAATCTCATCAGCCAGAATAATATTTGAAAACACCGGGCCACGTATAAATTTGAATGTGCGGTCTTCGCCCAAAATCTCTGATCCCACAATATCTGAAGGCATCAGATCGGGTGTAAACTGAATGCGATTATAGCTTAGATCAAGAACCTGTGCCACAGTTTGAACTAATAAGGTTTTTGCCAGTCCAGGCACACCTACTAATAAACAATGTCCATTGCTAAAAATGGAGATCAATACCGATTTTACAACATCATCCTGTCCAACAATAACTTTACCTATTTCCGCTTTAATCTGATCGTATGATACATGTAACGCATCCACGGCTTCCACATCCGAGCTGTATGTTTTCATAAGATCAGTTTGCGATGGCTGTAGTCCAGGTTTTTAAGCTCGGGCAAGCCTGATACTCCGGATCAATTTTGATGTAAGTCGTTTTTCTGCGTTTCTCAAACCATTCACTTATGGTGCGGTTGGTTTTATCTTGAAATGCTACTTCTTTTATCTTGGGATAATCCTGTTCCAGATTAGCTTTATGAGGACCCGTTTTAGATTTGAGGTATAAAAAACGATAACCTTGCTTTCCATCCTGTGAAGTAAATATATCAGGTTTCGAAAAATCACCAACTTTCATGGTATCAACTGTTAGAAAAACCTGAGGATCTAATTTATCTGTAGGAATATAGGTTGTGCGGCTTTGTACATTCTCTGCATTAAGCATCATCCCACCATTATATTTTGTTTCATTATCATCAGAGTATACTGAGGCAGCAGCGGAAAAATTCATTTTCTTAGAAAGCACCTGATTATAAATGCTATCAATATGTGCTTTTGCTCTGGCTAAACTTGCAGGAGTAGATTCTGTTTTAATGAGAATATGACGCACATTTACCTGTTCGCCACGTCTTTCAATTACCTGCAATACATGGAAACCGTATTCTGTTTCAAATACCGGTGAAAGTTCGCCGGGTTTTAATTTAAATGCCATAGCTGCAAATTCTTTTACCAAACTTGAACGATCTGTAAATCCTAAATCACCGCCTTCACGTGCAGAACCGGGATCTTGTGAATATAAACGGGCAAGAGTTGCAAAATCTTCACCGCCTTTAATCCGAAGTCGTAATACTTCGGCTTTATCCCTGAATGTTTCTTTTTCTGCTTTTGCTAATTTAGGTCGAACAATGATTTCGCCTACTTCTACTTCTGTATTATAGTAAGGCAAACTATCTTTAGGTATCGCATCAAAATAACGCTTAACCTCTAGTGGAGTAACGCCTACATTTTCGGTGATTTTGCCCTGCATTTTATTTGCTACAAGCTGTTCGCGTATATCAGGCCTAATTTCATCCTTATATTGTAATACTGAACGGTTTAAAAACTGTTCCAAGCGTTCCTGTCCACCTGCACGGGAAATCATGGTGCGTAAACGGCGACTAATTTCATCATCAACCTGAGCTTCAGTTACAGAAACTGAATCAATAACGGCCTGTTGAGACAGCAATTTTTGAGTTAATAATTGCTGCAAGAAGTAACACTTTACATCCTGTTTCTCCGGATTGCCCTGAGCCAAATATTGAGCATACTGCATTTCAATATCCGATTGCAAAATAATAGTACCACCAACAACAGCTGCAATTTTATCCAGAGATTTTTTTTGTGCCTGTACTTGTGCCAATGTAATAAAAAGTAATCCTATCAATATCCCTAAGGCTTTTTTCATTTGTATAAATATTGTTAATCGTTTAACTGTTTAGTGATTGAGTTGTTATCATTTTCAAATTAACACATTTGTGATTCTAAGCGGACTCGAAGGATGCAAAATTATCAGATATAATTAATTATTTACTCAATTTCTAAAATAGAATTGGAATTGTTATTTCCGAACTAGTTTTTTAAGTTCTGCCTGGTTTATAGTTACCTGATATTTTTGATGAAGCTGTTTAATCCACTCTTCATCTAAACGACTTTGATAATCTGCCAACACTGTTCCTTTAATTTCAGATAAATTCTTTTTAGTCGGGCTATAAATATCTTTAACTTTAATAATTGCGTATGAATTACCCACCGTTACTTCACTATCTGTATTTTTTTGCCATTTAGCACGATCTAAAAACAAGTTTTCGCCCCGTTCAAAAATTCCATCGTTTATAACCAAGTTCAGTGGGTTTGTACTGTTTATTTTCGCCAGAATACTATCTTTTGGCATATTTTGTTGAAGCAATAGTTTTGTTTCAGCCAGGTTTGCCTGAGAATTTGCGATATATACACTGGCATCAGCACGTTGTTTCCATTTGTAGTTATCAGAAACCGAACTATAAAAATTCTTTAAACCAATCGTATCTGTCTGGGCAAAGCTCCAAATTTTCTGATCAGAGATAGTATATAGAAGTATCCCATTATGATATTCATTCATCAGGTATTTAAAATCCGGGTATTTACTTTCTAAATTTTTATTTTCCAAACCAATTAATTTTTGAGCTACAAAATCCCGATAAGAATTAACGGTTGCTTTCTTTGGAGATTTTCCCGGATTGCTATCATTCACATAGTCTGTAAATTCTCCAAGCAATATAGGATTGCCATTGACTGTAAATAATGACTGTCCAGGATTTACTTTAGCTAATGCGGAATCTGATTGAGCTATGATGGATTGTGTTTCCGGATTTTCAGAAAAATTATATTGTTTTTTAAGCCTGCTCAGAAATATCTCCTGACTAAGAGCAGAACGTTCATCGGATGAAACTTTATTTTTCAACATCTCTTTCATTTGATCATAAGGTGGCAATGGTATTTTTCGGATGAGTTTGATAATATGCCATCCAAAATCAGTTTTTATTGGCTTGGAAATATCTCCTTCTGATTTTAAAGCCAGGGTCGCATTTTCAAAAGATTTTACGGTTTGACCTATTGTCAAAACTGGTAAAACGCCATCTTTAAGAGCCGATTCCTTATCATCCGAATATTGCTTGGCCAGTACTCCAAATTTTTCTCCGGCAACAGCACGTTTATAAATTTCAAAAGCTTTATTATAAGCTGAAATTGAATCAGCGGCTGACTGATTTTTAGGTGTAGCAACCATAATATGAGCTACTTCAATTTGCCCGCGATTAGGCAAAACATCATTCACTTTAACTAAATGATATCCAAACCTGGTTCTAACAATAGAAGAAATCTGTCCTTTTGGTGTTTCATAAGCAGCATTTTCAAAAGCATAAACCATTTGAAAAACAGAAAAATTTCCAAGCAGTCCTTTACGTTCTGCGGCCCCTGGCTCTTCAGAATATTTTGCAGCCAAATCACTAAAAGAAATTCCGGAAAGAGCTTGTTTACGGATGTCTGCTATTTTTGTATAAGCCTTTAACGTATCTGCCGGAGAAGCATCCGGAGCACAAAGAATGAGCAGGTGACTGGCATTTACTATTTTTAAAGATCTTTTATATGCTTCGCGAATGAGCTTATCTGTAACTTCCCTGTCCAATAGAAAACGATCTGCCAAACGAGCACGATAACCTGCCAGTTCTTCCTTAAAACTAGCTTCATGATCAAGATTTTGAGCCTCTGCATCTAAAACTTTTAAGCGAAAATTAATATACAAATCTAAATAGCTTCGCAAACTTTTCTCATCATAATGAACCACAGAGCCATTACTTTTTTCATATACCCACAAAAATTCAGGAACCGAAATTTCTGTATTGCCAACTTTTAATAGGGTTTGAGCTTGTAGCCCGAAATTAGATAAGATTATGACAGCTAAGAAAAATTTTCTCATAGAATATTTACCTGTTAGTTTGAAAGCTAACGTAATAGTGGGCTAAGTTAGTGTTTTGACTAAGAAGCTCCATGCATTTAACTATTTTTAACAGATGCTTTGTTAAATTTGCAGTATCATGAAAAGTTTAATAACAGATAATCCAACAGCTTTGCAATTATTAATGACGGATGATATTTACCTGATCAGCGAAAAGCAAACGTCCGTAATTGAAATCCCGATTAATACTCAACTAGAAAGTTTTTCATCTGTTGAGGCAGAAAAAGAGGTGCCAATAACCCTTTCCCTTAAGGATTTTACTTATTTAGGAGAAAACAATAAGTACTTCCTGATTTTGATAAATGATACCGCACATAAGGAACTAAATGCCCCTCATTTAGAACTACTTTTAAAAATCATGTTGGCCAAAAAATTAGAATTGTGTGATTTGGCCATCCTTAACCTGAATAATTACCCAAACTCTTCATTCTCTGATCTAAAAGAATTTTTTGGATGCAATCGTTTAGCCCTCTTTGGCATTTCGCCATTGCAGATCTCTTTACGGTCTTTAACAGCTAACCAACCCGAAAAGCATAATGAAGTGAGCATTTTAGCCACTTATAGCTTAGAAGAAATGATACATGATGAGGCTAAAAAGAAACAATTCTGGAACGTAATGAAACCCTTTTAAGATGATCTTAGTATTTGCAACTAACAATCAGCATAAACTGGAAGAAGTTCAATCCCTTATCGGGGATAATTTTGAATTGAAAAGCCTGAATGATATCCATTGCACAGATGACATCCCGGAAACGGGAAATACATTTTATGCAAATGCGATTCAAAAAAGCCATTATGTGTTTGAAAAATTTCAATTAGATTGTTTTGCCGATGATTCGGGATTGGAAGTTGATGCCCTTAACGGTGAACCCGGAGTTTATTCTGCCCATTATAACGGAACGCGTAATGCGGAACAAAATTTACAATTGGTTTTGGATAAATTAGGCAACAATAACAATCGAAAAGCTCGTTTTAAAACCGTTATTTCTTTAATTTATAAAGGCTTCGAATATTTTTTTGAAGGTATGGTAGAAGGTAAAATTACTAATCAAAGATCTGGGAATAAAGGATTTGGATACGATCCGGTCTTCCAACCGGATGGATATGATATTACCTTTGCCGATATGGATCTGTCAGAGAAGAACAAAATCAGCCATCGTGCTAAAGCCATAGAACAATTAGTTGCTTTCCTGAAAGCTCAATCCTAATTTTTAGTTTTAACCCTCTTTTTTATTCCCTCAATTGGTTTTTCAGGAGATACTTTATCCGGTTTTTTAGCAGGAGCTTTTGTGTCTGTTTTTACCCTCGCCCGACTGGGTATGATTTCTTCCTTGGATCGGGGCCTATCTTTGGGTTTCCAGATAAATCCTTTTAAGATGTTTTCATCCGCCGGAATCTTGTCTATCGGGTAATAAGATCCTTCAGGCTTACGAATAGAAACAATATCCTTTAGTTTATTTTGATTCAGCAATATTTTAATCCGGCTGCTAACCATGTGATTCATTCCGCTGTAAGTAGTATCATCTTTCACATAATAAATGCTTTCGGCATTGCCATCCACATACATTCTCTTAAGCTTACTATCTTTAAAATATCCGGTGATTATTTTGCCCTTTACCTGGTTAAAGTTTGCCGAATCTTTAGATTCTGTATTTACAACAAAGCCATTATGTTGCAAAACCATATTATCCAGCTTCTTATTTTTCATTTGCAGATAAACAGTATCTCCGGTTAGTTGTGAGCCTTGCGTCCAGATCATGGGAGTTACATAGCATCTAAGCGTTGAATCCGAATAACTAAAAAACATAGAATCGGCTCTGGCCTGCAAATCGGATTTAAATATTTTCGCCCGGTGGTAAGCCATTACAATCCGTGATCGTGAAGTATCTTGAACAGCATACTCTTTTAATTTAGAAAGTGGTTTCTTGCCAACAGTATCTGTTGCATTTTTTATTGGTGCTATTTTAGATTTGGAATCAGAAACTACTTTTTTATCCGGTACTTTTACAGTCGAAATAGCTTTAGATGTATCCATAACTAAAACCGGAGGTTTATTTAATGTATCTCTGGGGGTTATGCTCACCGTGTCTTTAGGTACGATAATAGAATCGGGAGGTAATTTTTTAAGTAACTTATCATCCTTTGAATTGGGCTTCGTTATTTTTTTGCCTTTAGATTCCTTTTTATCTTTTGGAAGATTCCCTGCTTTAGAGGCTTCTTTTACCACAGGTTCATCTTCCAGTTCCGTATCTTTCTTCATTTCTGTTTGATGATACGGTTTTATTAGTTTCGTTAAAACAACTTTACTGAACAAAGTATCGGCTGCCATCCAAATAGAATCTACTTTTGCCGAGTCGGATTCTGTAGTGATAATTACATAGGCATTTTTTGTAGCCAAAATGCTCTCATCTGCCTTGTGATATATACCAATATCTCCCCTAAAAGTGATTTTCCCTGCCGTATCTATAAAAGTGATATTTTTTATAGCCCGTCCAAAGCCGGCTTTACCATCGTAGAATAAACTATCTCCTTTTAAAGATTTGCTTCCATCGGTATATAAATTCTTTTTACCAAAGTGAGCCTGCTCATTTGCAGTATTATAATCTCCGTTTTCGGTGTAGAGGTTACTACTATCTTTTTTACCGAAAATATTGGTGGGACCATAAAAATAGGCAATCTTAGAATTGGAATTATAGCGTAGTGTATCTGTTTTTATTAAGACATCTGGAGTATTTAAAATAACATTATAACGAAAATAAGCATCTCTGGAATTAGTAAAATAGTACCCATTTTTACTGGTAAGCACATTCTGCCCGTTCACAATTTTACCACCCCCATTATATGCTCCAATTTTTGTAGCCAAATTATAAGTTAACAAATCAGTGGTTAATGTCGCATCACCATCTATTAACCTCACATTTCGTGTCAAAATAGCTAATTTAGTATTGCCATTATAGTTTAAAAGATCAGAGTGTATGGTGGTGCCGTTGGGTTGAGTGATTACCACATTCCCAAAAGCATCAAAAGTATTCGCATTCTGATTGAAATCTGCACTATCGGCTGCTAAAGTTGATCCTTCCTGGGCAAAAACCGGCCGGATCACACGAACGAGATCATTTCGTTGCAAACCTTTAACCAATTGTGATGATACCAGCTTAACCTGTTTAGGCTGCTGCGCAAAAACAAAACTACTTATACAACAAAATAATATCGAAAAAATGATTTTTCTCACGGTACAAAATTAGTTTTTTGGCTAAGGATTTTTAATTAAATATTTTTGATGCCATGTTAGCCCTTAATCGTTTTCATTCTTTCATCAAAAAGCACTCCCTTTTTCAACGCGAAGATAAGGTCTTGCTTGCAGTAAGCGGCGGACGCGACTCTGTTTTAATGGCTCATCTTTTTAAACAGAGTGGATTTAATTTTGGTATAGCCCATTGTAATTTTAATTTACGCAAGCATGAAGCTGAGGCAGACGAACAATTTACATCTGATTTGGCTTTAGAGTTGGAAGCGCCTTTCTTTTCTACATGTTTTGATACCAAAGCCTATTCAAAAGAGCATCATATTTCTATCCAAATGGCCGCTCGTAATTTGCGATATAGCTGGCTGGAAGAGATCAGAAATGATTTTGATTATCGACATATCTCTCTGGCTCACAATCAAAATGATACCGTTGAAACCATGTTGCTGAATTTAATCCGTGGAACTGGTATTGCCGGCCTACATGGAATTTTGCCTAAAAGAGATCATCTTATCCGGCCATTATTATTTCTTAACAGAGATGAAATTGATGAGATTGTTAGTTCAGAAAATATTTCCTATCGGGATGATAGTTCAAATAGCTCCTCTAAATATGGCCGAAACAAGATCCGATTAGAAGTTATACCTAAGCTCAAAGAGTTAAACCCAAATCTGGAAGAAACATTTGAGGCAAATCGCAGTCGTTTTGCAGAACTGGAAATCGTGCTCAACGAACGCCTTGCAGAATTAAAGCAATCCTTATTTAAAGAGATAAATAAAGATCAGTTTAATATTGAGCTTTCATCCTTAAAAAAATTACACCCTGTAAAAACTTTATTGTTCGGTTTATTTCATCCCTATGGTTTTACTGAAGCGGTACTGCATGATCTGATAAAATCATGGGATGGCCAGTCGGGAAAAATCTTTGAATCTGTTTCTCACCAATTGCTTCTAGATCGGAAAAGCCTAATTCTGACAAAGAAATCGTTCGAAAAAAAATCATCAGTTCAAATAGATGTAAATGCACATTATATTGAATGGAATAAGCAATATTTTAAAAGTAATATCTTATCGATAGAAGATTTTACGATCAAAAAAACTCAGAACCTGGTGCAAGTAGATATCGATTTGTTAAAATTTCCGTTGATATTACGATCCTGGAAAATTGGCGATAGTTTCCAGCCATTGGGAATGAAAGGAAAGAAAAAAGTAAGTGATTTTTTTATAGGGCAAAAGATCCCATTAAATCTTAAAGATGATATTGGAATACTTGAAAATGGGACAGGTGAAATTATTTGGATAGCAGGTTTTTGCATGGCAGATCATTTTAAAATTAACCCCAACACCAAAAAAGTTTTTATCTTCGAACAGCAAACATCTCATGGAAAATAAACCAATCTTTATCGAAAAACAATATATAGGTCGTGACTATGTAAGAATTAGCATTAGGATTGTAATGGCATTATTCTGTTTTGCAGCTTATTTCATTACAGAAGATCGGGAACGCAATGCAGATCTATTCCTTGTGGTTGGCTGTAGTATTTTGATAGTTTCTATTATTATGATGTTTATGCTTCATTATAGAACTATTGTTGAAGATAAAAACATTCTATTGAATGGCTTATGGACCACTAAACCAGTAAAAATTGATCTGAGTTCCATCGCAAAAGCAGAACGTATTCCATACAGTTCTTATCTTATAAATAACCCGGTTTATAATTTACACAAAAAAGGAACTATTAAGTTTTATGCAGGTGGCAGGGATGCCATCAAACTGACAGATAAAAAAGGTTTATTCTATATTATTGGTACTCAATGTCCATCAGAATTTGAACAAAGTATAAAAGTAGCCATGCAGAAATAAGCTTGTTCCAAAGCTTTTCAAAAATGAGTTAGGTGTTGCCACCTGACTCATGAAATAATTACATTTTTAATCCTATTTCTCTTAAACGTTCATCTAAATAATCTCCTGCATTAGTATCTGCATAAGCTTTCGGATTAGCTCCATCAATACAAGAATCTAAACAGGTTAAATCCATTGCAGATCTTGGATGAAGGAAAAAAGGCACTGAATAACGTGCAGTTTTCATCAGTTTACGTGGTGGATTTACTACACGGTGCGTGGTTGATTTCAATTTATTATTTGTTAACCTTTGCAACATATCGCCTACGTTGACTACAATATCTTCTGCATTTGCTTTTACAGGAAACCATTGTCCGTCACGGGTCAATACTTCAAGCCCATCAGCACTTGCGCCAATTAATAAGGTAATCAGGTTAATATCTTCGTGTGCACCGGCACGCACAGCATCGTCAGGTAAACTATTCGGATCTTCAATAGGAAAATAATGGATCGCTCTTAAAATAGAATTACCATTATGAACTTTATCATCAAAATAGGTTTCGGGTAAATTTAAATATACTGCAATTGCCCGCAATAAATGCTTACCTGCATATTCCAAACGTTGGTAAACTTCGCGGGTTACTGTATTAAATCGTGGCAGATCGTCTACAAACACATTATCCGGGTATTCTTCTTTTACAGGATCATTATCCGTAACAACCTGTCCGCTTTGCCAAAATTCTTTTAGATCAGGAGTTTTAGAATCTTTAGCTTTTTCTTTGCCTTTACTGGTGTACCCTCTTTGTCCAGCTAATTCAGGTTTTTCGTATTTTGATTTAATTGCATCAGGAAGAGTAAAGAATTTTTTCACTTCAGCATATAGCTCATCCATCAATTCTTTAGTCATACCATGATTTGCAATAGTTACAAATCCTGTGTCATTGTATGCTTTTCCAATATTATCAGAAAATTTCTTTTTTTGCTCGGCCGTACCGTTAACATAATCGTTAAGATCAAGGCGTGGAATGTTTACTTCTACTGACATAGTTTTTAAAAATTATTAATAAACTAAATATACAAGCATTTGTGAATAAGTCAATAAAACACATATAAATAATACAAATTCTACTAATAATCAATAGTTTATGTTATCCACATTAACTATTAAAGCTATAGAGACTATAAATAAATTAACTTATAACAATACTCATTTTTCATAAGTAACTGATTTAGTCGTTAAAACAGTTCAAGATATAATACGTAATGATGGAGAACTAAATATGACTTGAGTTTACTTAAGAAACACTCAAAATTATACGTTCAAGATCCTCTATATCAAAAGGTTTGGCCAAAAAACTATCTGCTCCTGCTTGCTGGGCCAAGGCTTTAATATCATTATTTGCTGAAAAATAAATAATGGGAATTTTTGAAAATTCAGGGTGATTTTTGATAGATTGGATAGCTACAATACCTCCTAAATCTGGTATCCAATTATCCATTAAAATTACCTGAGGATTAATCTCACTTATTGTATCTATAATATTATTGCAATGTATTGCCGTATGAACTTCCCAGCCCTGCTCTTCTAAAATGTAAGTACAGATAGAAAGTATATCAATATCATCATCACAAATAAGTATACGTTTTATCATATTTTTTCAGCTGTTTACTATATATAAAAGATAAAGATAAATTATTATTCTTGTTACATACTTATCTAGCTGGCAAAAGAAATTTTCATTCTTACTAACAGTCAGGAAACTAAATTTATTGATTACTAAACGAACAGCTAGTTTCACATTAATAAATTATTTTTTATTTCTCTTGCAATTCTAAAAAAAATATTGTTACTTTGAAATACAAAGTACTTTTACATGATAGAAAAAGATATCTATTCAGAGATCAGCTCCATCAGGGACCTGATGGAACGATCCACAAAATTCATTTCTCTTAGTGGCCTTTCGGGCATTTTGGCTGGGGTTTATGCACTTATTGGTGCTTTTATCAGTTTTAAAATTGTTTATCAGAACAATCCTGATCCACTATTATACAGGGATCATTATGTGAATGAAACACTAATACTTACAAAATTATTCGTAGTAGCTATGACAGTACTTGTACTTTCTCTTACTACAGGAATATGGCTCACCATTCGAAAAGCTAAAAAAAAGAATCAGAATTTCTGGAATACTGGTAGCAGGAACTTACTGATAAATATGGCTATTCCCCTTTTAACCGGCGGACTGTTTATTCTAATATTACTGTTTCGTGGCTCTTATGAAGCTATTGCACCAGCCTGTTTAATTTTTTATGGACTGGCTTTAGTAGCGGGCAGTCATTACACTTTTACAGATGTCAAATGGCTGGGAATATGTGAGATTTTGCTGGGATTGCTAACTGCTCTCCTACCTGGGTATGGATTAATATTCTGGACCATTGGATTTGGCTTGCTACATATTCTTTATGGTACAATCATGCACTTTAAATACGACAGGTGAAGATTTCTTTAGATCAGTTTGATAAAGCATTTGAAAACCGGATACGCCTGCAAATTATGAGTGTACTGGTTGCCAATGAGTATTACGACTTTAATTCGCTTAAAGAATTACTGGAGGTGACTGATGGCAATTTAGCATCTCATTTAAAGGCATTGGAAAAAGAAGAATATATAACAGTAAACAAAACCTTTGTAGGACGGAAACCTAATACACAATATACAGCTTCAGAAAAAGGCCGAACCGCATTTGAAAAACACTTAAAGGCTCTTGAAAATTTAATCCGACAACAGAAACAATAAACTTTTTTTATTCACATACTTTGAAATACAAAGTACTTTTAAACAAACAATCATGAATATAGAACAAACACCAATCAAAAATGAAATTAAGAACTGGTTCGGAGAATCAGTACTAATTAAACTGTTCCTTATCGGAGCTCTTACTCTTCTTTTACTCATTCCTTCCAATTGGATACAAGGTTTGATATGGGAACGCCAGTCAAGGCAGAACGAAGTAATTAAAGAGATATCTGATAAATGGTCTGGCAGCCAGCTGTTGGAAGGCCCCGTTATGGTGCTTCCTTATAAAACTCTGGTCAGCCATAAGGATAGTTCAGGAAAGATCTCTTATAAAGAAGTCTTAGAAAATATTTATATCCTTCCCGAAACCCTTAATATAACAAGTAAAGCAGATCCTGAAATTCTTCATAGAGGAATATTTGATGCTGTAGTATATAATACTAAAATCGAGGTCAGTGGGAAATTTAGCCCTCTTGAATTAAAAAAATCAGGTATTGATCCAACGATGATACAGTGGGATAAAGTAAAATTAGATATTGGCTTAAGCGATTTAAAAGGGCTTAAAAATAATCCTGCTATCACGTTTGGAAACGCCGTTTATAATGTTGAACCAGACTTTACTCTAAAACTATTCAGTAATAACTTAATAATTCAACCCGACTTAAGTGCCCAAAAAAATACAGCCCTAAGCTTCAATTTTGATCTGGACATACGTGGAAGCAGCGAACTCAACTTCCTGCATTTAGGCAAAAGCACAACCGTAAAAGTGGAAGGTAAATGGAATAATCCAAGCTTTACAGGCCGCTATTTGCCGGAAGAACGTAAAATATCTGCTGACGGATTTACAGCTACCTGGAAAATGCCTTATTTCAATCGTCCGTTTCCGCAACAATGGACAGAGGAAAACTCAACATTAAACAGCACAGATAATGCAGCTTCTTTTGGCGTAAAATTTATATTACCGGTAGATCAGTATCAAAAGACGATGCGGTCTGCCAAATATGCCATATTAATTATACTGTTAACCTTTATATCCCTCTTTTTTACAGAACTTTTAAACAAAAAGAAAGTACATCTTCTACAATATGTACTTATTGGCGCAGCTATGACAATTTATTACACTCTGCTCCTGTCATTTAGTGAACAGGTTGGCTTTAATATGGCGTATCTTATTGCTTCAGTCGCTACTGTTTCTCTTATCGGGATCTTTATCGCATCGCTTCTCAAAAACAAAAAGCCGGCTATAATCTTTGCTGGTATCCTGAGTATTTTTTACAGTTTTATTTTTGTGATTATCCAGCTGCAGGATCTGGCTTTACTTTTTGGAAGCATTGGTTTATTCATAATTGTAGCTGCAATGATGTATCTCTCAGCTAAAATAGATTGGAGTAAAAAACCGGCCACCGAGCCTTCTATGTAACATTTATATAATCAGTGCAGTATAAACTATACTGATTATATTTCTCATCAGTAGTTGCCATCTGGAAATAATTTAAAAATTAATTTAAAAAATATGTTAACCTTTTCTAAGAAATACTTGATCCTAACTCTTCTATTATTTTTAACAGAAGTCCTCATTGCACTATTTGCACATGATAAAATTATCCGTCCTTATTTTGGCGATCTTTTAGTAGTTATCCTGCTCTATTGTTTAGTGAAGAGTTTTATAAATTGGTCAATAACAATTACTGCCTTATCAGCTCTTCTGTTTTCTTACCTGGTAGAAACTTTACAGTATTTCCATTTAGTCCACCGTCTGGGACTGGACCATTCAAAAATCGCTAATATTGTGATCGGCAATTACTTTGCCTGGGCAGATATTTTGGCATATACCTTGGGAATCTTAATTGTATTAGGCATTGAAAAACTAAATCTCTCAAGCCAGAAAAGATATTTCCTAGCCAATATGAGAAATGAAGAAGAATCACACTGCTTTATTTAACATCATAACCACTTAAGCATGACATTTTTTGTAAGCAGAGATTCAATAGTACGTCAGATCTGGGGTAATGGCGATACGATTCTCTTCATTTTTGCAGGTGCTTCTGCTGAATTTGCTTTAAATAAAGCGGTTGATTGGCTTTATTTTACCGGCCGCCTCCCGGCAGATCCATTGGGACGATTGTTTTCTACGGTTTCTTATGCCCGTCAAATTGTTTTCTCAGAACATCAGGCAGCTGTTGATGCCATTTATAAAATTGCCGCTATCCATAAAGGAGTAGAACAGCAACGTGGAGCACAAATCCCGGATTGTACCTATCGGGATGTATTATTTATGCTGATTGATTATTCTATACGTGCCTTTGAATTGCTGGAACGAAAACTAATTGATACAGAAAAGGAAGAAGTTTTTAACGTTTTTTACAAGGTTGGATTAGGTATGGAAATTAAGGGATTGACTGAAAATTTTCAGCAATGGTTAATCATGCGAAACGATCATATCAGTAAAAATCTTATTTGCAGTGATTTTACCAGAGACCTGTATAAACAGTATAAAAAGCATCTGGGATTAACAAGATACCAACTCTTAAGGCAGGCACAAGTGCTCGTTGTTCCCCAAAAAGTAAATGAACTGTTATCACTTGGGAAAATCCCGCTTCTATCCCCGATTTTGTATTTGTACAAACTGAGCCGCCTGCTAACTATAGAAGGGTTACTAAAAAATATGATCCTTCCACCTGAATACAAAAAGCAGATAGCAGATTTGGATGTTAATTCTGCATAGTCCTTACCTGATACCTAAACTATTAATTTTTAAAATTCAGATCATTAAACCTTGCGTGGCGGAAGATCAAATGCTTGTGCATCATGTTCAAAATGCCCTCTATGCGAACCATCACAAAACGGCTTATTAGCCGAAAGACCACAACGGCAAATGGAAACAACAGTCCTTCCCTGCAGGCCATAATTGTTCCCCTGCATATCCACTATTTCAAAGTCGCCTTCTATTTTTACCGATCCGTTACTATTTATGGTTAGTTTTGTATTTGCCATGATCTTTTTTTCTGCAAGATAACAATCCTGGTTTATCTTAATCTCGAGTTTATGGCCTTATTTAAAAAATCTTAAAATATAAGTCTTATAATGTTTATGAACCAGCCATTTAAAACGACGAATTAAACTTTGGTTTCGAGATGAAATAGTGGAAGACATCATGCCATTATGAGAGCATTGTTCTATGAAAGCGGGATAGGCCCAATACATTTTAATAACCTTGTTATCAATAAGTTTATTATGCCACCAATCTATTATCCTATCGCATTTATATTTTTCTAAATAATGCATAATATTTTTTGCACCTACTAAATCAATCAAATAAGCGCCAGCACATCTTCCGTAAGAAGCTTCATATAGGTATTTGTTCTTTTTAATGCTTTTGAAAGAAGGAAACTTTAATGATGTGTTTTCTAAAGAAATAATAAATCCTTTTTCCAGCGTATCTGCTTCTTTTGTTACTTTCTCTATTTCTTTCAAAAAATTACCTATAAAAAAAGGATCATCCTCAAAAATTAGCGCATACTTATTATTATTTTCTACAACCTTTTTACAGCTTAAAATATGATTAAAAGTACAAGAAATTGATCCGTTCGATAATCTTTCTTGTATGTCAGGTATAAAATATTTGTTCAATAATTCAGGAGTAAAGCAAGTTATATCCCCGTCTGTTACAAATTCATACTTGAGTCCATATTGAGAAAACAAGTCATTTATTCTTTGCTCATGTCTTTCATATCCTTTCTTTGCATGAACAACGTATATTCCTTCTATTCCAAGTTTTTCTAACATAATATATAAAAAGAATTACTATTATTAAGATGAACTAATCTAAAAACTCTCCCTCTTTAATTGATAAAAATTGCTTTTTAAATATTATATTCTACTCAACAAATATAATTATGCAGATCTTCATTTCTTGTAAAATCTGGCAGACTTAAACAAAAAAACCTCACCAGTATTACCTGATGAAGTTTTAGTGGGAGATACTGGGTTCGAACCAGTGACCCCCTGCTTGTAAGGCAGAAATTATACTATTTGATAGTTCATTAAATATTAACTTGATAGTGCGTATAACGTTGTTAAAAAGCAAATTTCAAAGAGTTTAATTCGTGTTACTATCTATTTATTGATTAAATCTATATGCAAATGGTATGCAAATCATTATATTTGTTTATAGCATTAGAAGCAATGAATAAAGATACTTTTATTTCCGTTTATCTTGATACACGCCGGGCAAAAACAAACGATACTTATCCTGTAAAAATCAGAGTTTTTACATCCAGCCCCCGCATACAAAAACTTTACTCAACTAAGTTTTATTTTACAAAGAAAGAGTTTGAAAGTATTTGGGAAACATCAAAGCCCCGTTCGGAACATAAGGAGGTTAGACATCAACTACAATCGCTTGAAAAAATGGCAAATGATGTAGCTAATGCTATTAATCCTTTTAGTTTTGACCAATTCGAGAAAAAGCTATACCGAAATGCAGGTGAGGGTGGAAATATCTTTTACCAATATGATTTGATTATTAAAAAGCTAAAGGAAAATAATCAATTAGGTACAGCTAGCAACTATGATCTAAGCTTAAAATCTTTAAAAAAATTCCTTTCTAACTTTAAAGGCAGTGACCCCCAAAAATTATTTTTCAGCGAGATTAATCCTGCATGGTTAACAAAATATGAAAGCTATATGATAAATACTAAAAAACGAAGTCGTACTACAGTATCAATTTATCTAAGGGCCTTACGAACAGTATTTAACACGGCTATTAGTGAAAAAGAAATTGATCCTGAAAGTTATCCTTTTGGTAAACGTAAATATCAAGTTCCCGCAGTCAAGAGTGTGAAAAAATCGTTAACAAAAGGGGATTTAAAAAAACTGATGCAAGCTGAGGCCAAAACGCCGGAACAGGCTAAAGCAAGGGATTTTTGGTTTTTTAGTTATATCTGTAATGGTATGAATATTAAAGATATTGCCTTACTTCGTTATGAAGATATACAGGAAAATAAAATTATTTTTTATCGTGCAAAAACCATTAACACAGCTAAAGCAGACTTACGGCCAATTGTAGTTTATTTAACAGAATTTGCGAAACAAGTAATAGAAAAGTATGGCAATACTAATAAAATCCCTAAAGAGTTCATTTTCCCTATCCTTAATGAAATACAGAGTGAAGAAGTAAAATTTAAGACGATAAAGAATTTTACTAGATTCATTAATCAAAATGTCAAAAAATTGGCTAAATCTGTTAATATTACTTCTGAAATATCCACTTATTGGGCTAGGCATAGCTTTGCCACTAATGCGATACGAAGCGGATTAAGCATGGAATTTGTAAGTGAAGCTTTCACTCATAGCAGCATGAAAACAACTCAGGGCTATTTTGCAGGATTTGAGGATATCAATAAAAATGAAGTAATGGAAAGCTTAATTGATTTTTAATTATAACTATAACGAATGATTGAAAAATTAACGATTGAAAAATTAAAAAAATACGGATTTAGTACTGAAAGTATAGAAAGGTTCTCAACCTGGGAGATTACTTATGAAGCCTTTTATCATTCTGGATACGACTGTATTTTTGCTTCTAATAAAGACAATAAAATCTATTCAGGGATTGAGGGGTTCAAGAAATACTATTTTCGTGACGGAGCTCCATTAATATTTCCTAAACATTGTGCTGACTTGATTGAGGAATATTATTTTTTAGCATTATCTAAATACCTTGAAAAGAAAAAAAGGAATACTGGTACAAAATTTAATGATAAGGTGAATATAGAGAAATTCAATAGGCAAGAATTGATCTCAGCAAATAATACATTAGAAAAATTATCAAAAAGTAACTTATTAAAGTTTAATACTGTTAACGGTCTTATAAAGAAAGAAATTGATATTTTTGAAGCATACGTTGATTGGCTTAATGGTTTGGTTGATTCTGAAAATTCAACTAGTGCTAATATCCAAATCCAACAAAATATTATTCAATCAAGCGATTTAATAACCCCCATTTTCAAATCGGAAGCCGTCCAAACAGTTTTTGACTTATTAAAGAATTTTTTTAGTAGAGAACATCAAATGGATCTTGAGAATATTTTAAAAAATGGTACAGATGCTCCACAAAAATTGATATTTTTAGATAGGGGAAACCGTTTAGCAGATGCATTTAAGCAACTAATCAAAGCTGATATCATTACAGGTTGTGAACAAAAGGAACTCGAATATTGGATTTATAAGAACTTCCAGTATAAGAATCAAACAGTAAAAGATTATACAATTCGTTACCTCAATGATATTATTTCATCGAACAAGGACAGATGCCAAAGACCAATCTTAAATACTATTCAGGATAGAACCACAGGCAATTATTCCATAAACAAAGCATAAAATCTCATACGGGTTTTACATGGGTTATAACCCGCCGTATTGCAACCCTACAAAACCCACTAGTAGTATTGCAAAGCGTTTTTAAGACAACGCTTTGCAAGATGGAAATCACATTTGAACAATTACCGAAAGCCGTTACCCAGCTCTATGATAAACTGGAAAATATTGAACGGCTGCTACTTCACAATAGTAACCGCACTCCTGTAGAGTCAGACAGTCTCTTAACCATTGAGCAAGCCGGCTCATTAATAAGTTTGTCCGTACCAACCATTTACGGCTTAGTCCATAGATCTGAAATACCTGTTTCTAAACGAGGGAAACGCCTTTATTTCTCAAAGCAAGAACTAACTGAATGGATTAAGGCTGGCAGAAAAAAAACTTTAGCAGAAATTGCTAGCGAAGCTGGTTCCTTTTTACAAAATAAAAAGAGGGGATAAATCATGGATCAGCATAATAGTATCCCCCATTATTCTTTGTCTGCAAACGAAGATAATCATTTTAAAAGAGAATTAAAAATAGTAGGAAATTCACTACTTGAAAGACCTAAGACTATGCGAATGGTTGAGGTTGAGACCGGAATCCTACGCCCGAATATCTGTAGGCATATTGCCGCATTAAGGAAGTTAAAAAATATCGTATTGGTTTATAAAGGGCATTGTCCTTATACTAAACGCACAGCGGGGTTTTATTCAACGAACCTTAGTGTTTATGAATATGTGAAAGGTGGGGCTAATGGAAAATAACGCCTTAAATCTTCGCCTAATAGCGGGGATAGTCGAAGAACCAGACTATTTAAGTATAGATCAAGAATCTTTAGTTAGCCAAACAGGGTTTATTGCAAAGCCTGAAATAGCCCTTACGGTTTCACAGGATGGTAAAGAATATACTCTATGCACCTTGGGTAACTTTGTAGTAATTACAGGTAAGGCAAAAAGTCGAAAATCATTTTTTGCTCATTCTTTAGTTGCAAGCTCGCTTTCAGTTGAGAAATGTACTGACAATATCCATTTAAAAAACCATCTATATGAAGATAAGCAAGTTACATTAGTTTTTGATACCGAAATGGGTAGTTACCATGTTGGTAATGCTCAAAGAAGAATATTAAAACTTGCAAATCTTCAGACAAGCGAAAACCTAAAGGTTTACAGGCTTAGAAAATACGCGGCTGCTTTAAGATTAAGTTTTATTGAATACACAATTTATAATACTCCTAATATCGGGATAGTTTTAATTGATGGTCTTCGGGATTTAATAACATCTATTAATGATGAAGAGCAGGCTAGTATGATTACCAGTAAACTAATGAAATGGAGTGAGGAACTTAATATTTGTATAATATGTGTCTTACATCAAAATAAAACAGATTTAGCCGTACGTGGGACAGTTGGAACAGAGGCTCAAAATAAGGCAGAAGCGGTTTACTCAGTTACTAAATCAACAGAAAATAAAGAGCAGTCAATCATACACCCAGACTTCTGCCGGGAAATTGATCCTGAGCCCTTTGCCTTTAGCATTGATGAATATGGATTGCCTTACATCATACAAGATTATTTACCAGGCAAAGAAGGTGCATCTAAGAAACAAAAAGCCTTATTGCCGGGCGAAATAGCAAAGGATACACACCTTGAAATACTAAATAGGGTATTTAAGGCGAACGTTAAGCCTAAATATGGCACTTTAATGCTAAGTCTTAAAAATGAGGTTGATAGTTGGTATGGATACTCCATTGCTGAAGCTAAGGTTAAAGGCTACATACAATATTATGTCGATAAACAATTAATTTTTAAACAAGGTGCAAGGCCTCATACATACTATCAATTAGAGAGACCTGAACCAGTAGAATAACTTTATTAGTATTACTGGTTTAGCTTACATAGATATAAGCTAAATACCAGTAAACCAGTACAGTGGTATTATTAAATCTACTGATTTAAATCAGTAAACCAGTAAAGATAAAAAGATGGAAAATTCAATATTAAATGTAACAGTATCATACTACAATCATTATTCAGGCAAAAACCCTATTGAGCGCAACTTATTAAGTTATTTATCTGATTATTCACTTGAAAACTATGTTGCAGAAATACGCTCAAAAACCACTAAAGCAGAACGGGACGAATTGAAAGCAAAGTTACCGGGTATAACACCTTCAGCAATATGCTATCCAACACGCAATGAGCAAAACGTTGTAACCCGTACAGGTTTAATAAGCTTTGACATAGATAAAATCCCGGCTGAAAAATTAGATCTGTTTTATTCCATCATTACCAATATGCCTTATGTAGCCTATTGCGGGTTATCTGTAAGTGGATCAGGGTATTGGGGATTGGTTCCAATCAGCAACCCTGCTAAGTTTAATCAACATTTTGATGCTTTACAGCTTTATTTTAAATCATTAGGAATTGATAGGCCATACTTTGATATAGCGGTAAAGGACATAGCACGCTTCCGCTATTATTCAGTAGATAGGAATGCATATTTTAACCATAGTGCAGAAGTATTCAATTATACTTATGAAGTACCTGTAAAGTCTAAAAAACCCTATGAGCCAAAGGCTGTAGGAAGTACCGATTTAAATCCCTTTGATGCTTTTAACCAATCGGGGGATGTTGAAAGTTTGCTTATTGCTTACGGATGGACATATCAGCCTAAACACGATAAAGGCACTCGGCACCGATATGCCAGACCTGGGAAAGAAAGGGGTATTAGCGCTGATTATTGCACAGAACGCAAACTACTATATCTTTTTAGCGATGATGCAGCCACGGGCTTAGAATTGCCTAATAAGGCATACAACAACGTAAGTGTGTATTGCCAATTGGAATGCGGTGGAGATATTAAGCTATGCGGGCGTAAGCTCCGAGCTTTAGGATATGGTAAAACAGTTTAATAAATTTTAATAAATCATAAATAAATAAAAATGAAAGCAGAAAAAAAAGCAGCAGAAAAGCAATTGATTTTCAGAGACGAAATCAGCATTGCAAATTTAAAAGAGGGCATTAAAGGTACTAAGCCCCTTATGGAAGACACACTAAAAAAATGGAATGAAATCCCAGAACTCAAAGAATTGGTAACAGAGGATCTCCACAATCTCTTTAATAATCCTGAAACTTTCAATAAGGAAACTAAAGAAGATTTCTATGAGAGGAAATATGGCGAAGCTCATAGAAATATTGGGATACTTCCAGCAGCGGGCATAAACTTAGTCGCTCTTCCAGACATGAGCAGCGTTATGGAAAACGTAAAATATTATTTCGAAGTACATAGTTTAATTGACAATAAATATGTTTCTATTGAATATTTCAAGATTTTAAATAACACAATTGTAGTTGATGAAGATAGGGTTAGCGATGATATAGAAAGGTGTTCGTTTTATATTGATACTCCAAAGCAATTTGAATTTCAGGGCTTGATAAACAACTTAATAATAGCTATTGATAATATTGAGAAAGCGGCTAACGAAACTCTTTATTCCTCACTATTCCATGATTTAACCGAGCACACTTATAAAGTGAATGGAATAAAACTTGATCGTTTTATCGAATTGAGCCGCAATAGTTTTAAACCTAACATACAAATTTTCAAAGAATTGAAGCAAAGAGGTATTTAACTATGGGAATGAATTACAGCCCGTTAAATACGGGCTGTTTAGCCGTAAATGTAATGAAGGATACAAAATTTAAACCCGGTAACCCCGGAAAGCCGAAAGGAGCAAAAAATAAGGTAGTATTTAATATCAGATCAAAAGTTGCTGATTTTATTACCGATAACTGGGAAGCAGTACAAATAGAGTTTAGCAAGCTAGAGCCAAAGGATAAGCTTCATTTTTTAGAAAAACTTATGAGTTATAGTATCCCTAAATTATCAAGTGTCGCCTATACTGATGAAACAGAAAAAATGATTGATCGCTTGACCGATGAGGAATTAAACAATTTGGTAGAGGAGCTAAAAAACAGCTGATGGAAAGGCTACAAATAATTTTCCGAGTCCATAAAAAAGGGAAGTATAAGGATTAACAAATTAAATAAAATATAAGATGAATAGAGAAGAAAAAATTTTAAGATTAAAAAGCATCATTAGAGGCGAAGCGACTGCCAAAGATGCTTTTGATAAGTTAAGGATAGTTATTTGGAAAGAAACTAGCGAAGGCACGTATCAAAATGATGAAGGCGAGATATTAAGCCGAAGTGAACTAAAAAGCATTCAGGGGCTAAAAAACAGAATAGATATAGCCGTTTTAAGATGTGATATACCACTTGCTTTCGATGAAAAAAGGGTTCAACTTTAATAAAATCAGTAATGCAAAAAATAGAGTTATATCTCAATGACGAGTTAGTTGATCTATCAGACGATAATCCTATCACATTGCAGTTTGGAATCAATGACTTAGCGGATGTAAAGAGCCAGAGCGGTAATACATCTAACCAGTTCAAACTACCTCTAACTTCCAAAAACAGGCGCATACTTGGTTATCCAAGCGAAACACAGTTTACTACCGTATTGCCATACCGTAAGTATGCAGCAAAGATCATCCAAGATGGAATCGAAGTTATCCCTAACGGGTTTGCCGAAATTAAACAAACGGATAACAGTACAGCAGACATAACGGTATTATCCGGCAATGTAGATTTCTTTGATCTACTGAATATTAAGATATACGATATGTACAAAGAACTGGCTAAATACAGCCAGAAATGGACTTTGGCAAATGTAGTTGCATCGCAAACCAAAACAGAAGGCTTATTATGGCCAGTTATTGACTACGGAGGTTTTACTGGTGATGTTGGTGAGCATATAAATGTAAAAAATCTACGCCCTGCTTTCTATCTAAAAACCATTGTAGATGAAATTGTAAAAACTACGGGGTATAAGGCAACCGGAAGCATGTTTAATTCGGCTTTGTATAATAAGCTCATTGTGGCTTTTGCCAATGATAGCTTTGAGCATGGCGAATTGTTTAAAGAAAAAGCAGCCAACACCAGCGCTTCCGTTCAGAAGTCAACAGACCAGATTTCCGTAACACCAAGCGCGACAATACTATTTACTTCAATTATATCCGATCCATCAAATAGCTATGAAGTAGCACAATCCGTGTATACCGCAAAAGAAAATATAAAAGCCAATGTTAAACTAAAATACGATGCATCGGTTCAAAAAATACTCCCTGCATCAGATCCTAATATTCTGGTAAAACTACAATCAAATGATGGGTCAGGGTGGGTGGACGGGCCATATAATACCCATACCATGGTCGACTTTGTTAATCCCAATTACTTTTATAATCAGCCGTTAATTTTTGATATAGATTTACAGGTAGGAGATAAGATCAGGGCTGTAATTGAAATACCGGGTTCATTTGTTCCGCGAGGGATTATTTATGCAGGTGCAACATTAACCATAACCAATACAGCAGCAGATTTAGCCTATGGGCAAGAGATAGATGCTGAAATGATATTCCCGGATATTAGCCAGAAGGAATTATTAAAAGATACCTTTCAGCATTTTGGTATAATATGCAGCTCAAATCCCAATAAGAAAGAAATAGCCTTTAATCATTTTGATGATATTATAAAGAACATTCCCAAGGCAAAGGACTGGTCAAAGAAAGTGGTTGATCAGGGGAAAACTACCTTTTTCCAATTAGGGAGCTATGCACAAAATAACGACATGATCTGCAAGCCGGATGATAATGTTCCTGCTAAGCTAGGAAAATCTTCCATCCCAATCGATGATTTAACCTTGCCTCTGCAAACCAATATCATTGAAAGTATTTTTGCAGCCAGCGTAGGTAGTACGATAAACGGGTTTTCATGTGCTTTAATTAAGAAGCTGGAAACTACCGATGCGACTGATTTTACAATCAGCACACAACCCCGTTTATTGATTGACAACAAAGTCGATCTTTCACAGACAGGTAAGATATTTAGTTTTACAGATGGAGGCGTGCCAGTTAATGTAAGTGGAATAGTAAGCTTACCTTACTTTGAAAATCCAGCTATTGAGGAATCGTTAAGCTTTGATTACTTACGTAAAACGTATTACCAAGCCATACAAAGGTTGTTACACCGACCAAAGAAAATAGGAGCATTTTTTATTCTGTCTCCTATTGATATTGCAGAATTAGATTTAATGATTCCTGTTTATTTAGAACAAGAATCGTCATATTTTTATATTAACAAGGTATCCAACTGGATTAAAGGTAGACCTACACAAGTTGAATTAGTGAAATTATATTAATGTTTTCATGCTTTTTAGATAGTGATTTATATTTTCTAAAATAATTTGCATGATTCCTATTTATTATTTGCATATTAGCAATGCAGAATAATTTTTTATCATTTTCATTATGTTTAGGAAATCACCTTTAGATTTCATCTTATTTAACAACCTACCCGGAGGAGCCAGTTGGCCTGGTAATTTTTCCTTTTCCCTAAACGGTAATAGATTGTTCTGCAGCCTCCGGGTTATTTTAACCACATTAAATGCAGAACAATATCAACACTCAGGCTCAACCTACAGTAAGTAGCGTTGTAACTGCGTCTGGCTCACGAAACGGCCAAATCCCCCCAATTGTAATTACTACTCTTGCTAATGAGTTATTTGCTGATGATTATTCAACAAATGATGTATTGTCTTCTTTTGATTATGAAGCTTTTTTGAGAAAGGAGGGCTTAGCATGAATACTATAACAAATAACTCCCGCAATCTGTTTGAAACCTCTTTTAATAGCAGTACGATATACAAAGATAATAGCATTACGATATACAAAGAGTTCAAAAGCAGGATGTTGCAGGTAAGCTTTAAGCCGACACGCAAAAACATTAAAATAGAATCAACTTCTGATTGTGTTAGATTTTTAAACATTATCTGGGATAACAATCTATTTAATATTCAAGAGCAGTTCTATGTTGTTTTTTTAGATAAATACAATTCACTTATTAGTTGGACATGCTTAAATACAGGTTCTGCCGATGAATGCATGATAGATGTTAAGTTACTATTAGCCATGGCAATTACCTGCCTTGCAAGTAAAATAATCGTATCGCATAATCATCCAATTGGCAATCCTAACCCCTCCGATCCAGATAGGGTACTAACCAAAAAATTAAATGATGATGCTAAATATTTGGGGTTGAAATTAATAGATCATGTTATTTTATCCCAATTTGGGCATTACTCATTCATGGAGAAGGGAGGGCTAAAATGAAAAAAATAAACAATATAAGTATTCCCGGAATGTTGCACGTGTGCTTTGAGCCTATTGTTAAGCCAGTCTATATCAATTCTTCTACGACATGCATTAAATTTTTAAAAGGGATTTGGGATAAGGAGCTTTTCAATATAATTGAACAGGTATATGTATTGTATGTAAACCACGACAATAAAGTGATATGTTGGAAATGTTTAGCTATAGGCACTTCAAATTCTTTTGTTATGGATGTTAAGCTTTTACTGGCAATAGCCTTGGGATGCTTGGCAAGTAAAATAATAATTGCACACAATCATCCAATGGGTAACTGTAATCCATCAAATGAAGACCTTGCCTTAACCAACAAATTAAAGCAAGCTGCAAGCTTTATGGATATAATGTTGTTAGACCACGTAATAATATCAAAAAATAGTTATCATTCATTCAGGGAGCATGGCGAATTAGAATGAAGCGGCCTACCATTTGGATAGAGGAGGGAGAATAAGGAATTTCGGACTTGTATGTAAAGGGATTGTTTATTATAATACTGAAACCAGTATCAGTCGCTCTCTGGACGTTTTTTTTGTTAGCAATTCAAGTTTTGATCTAAAGCTTGGGATTCTCTTTGGCTTTTTTCTTTTCGTATTGTTTTACTAAGTTGTTTTCAATATTTCTCCAAACTCTTTCGGCAAATTCAGACCTTAACTCCCTCTTTGTGGGTGCTTTTTGAGGTTCTGGCGAAGGGTATAATTGTAATATTTTCATTACTTAATAAGTCTAATTCTATTTTAATACAAAAAAACGGCTTGTTAGTTATTCATTCTCAATAATATTTATTTATTAACTAACAAGCTCTGTTTGCGCAGGGCTTTTTTCATTTCTTCCTCTGTTGGCATTGTTGGCATCCATCCCGGAACTCTCTTTTGCATTTCCTTTATTAGTTCTGCATGCTCTTTTAAAGCCTTCCGAAAATCTGCATGATACCTTCTTTGAATCCGCAAAGCCACATTGTCCACTCTTGGAGCAGTTTCCTTTTTAGATTCGGAATTAGCTATGTAGGCGACTCTTAACACTGTTTCTGTTGGTACTTTCTTCATTATTGTATATCTGTTTGTATTAACAACACAAATATTATCTAATTTAAATATATTCAAAGCATCAACCCCCAATATTAAAATAAAAAAATGGATGAATTTTCCGACTCCATAAAAAAGGGAAACTTTCATCATTTACAAAATCTACTGCCTTTATTATTAAATATAGATTAACATATCATGGCCTTATATCATAAAACTCAAATTTAGAAATGGGTTGAAAAAACAGATACTACAAGTATTACAAATATTAATAAAAGAGCAAACTATATGCAAACTATATGCAAATAAAAAGCACTTACAGTATAATAAACTATAAGTGCTTGATAATCAGGTGGGAGATACTGGGTTCGAACCAGTGACCCCCTGCTTGTAAGGCAGGTGCTCTGAACCAGCTGAGCTAATCTCCCTTTTTAGGACTGCAAATATAGACCTCTGATTCAACTTAGCAAAATAATTTTCATCTTTTCAGCTAAGTACTTCTTCCAGAACATGATGCGATTTTATTTGCCCAAAACCTTCGATATGTAACTGATAATAATCCAGTATTTTACCTAAAAGTATTCTTCGATCTGCTGCCGGAATAGTCAAAAGATGCAAATTGTCAAAATTACTGTTAAGCAGATCCGTAAAGAATTTGATTTGTGGATCTTGTATTACAGATGAATGTAGTGGTTGGTTTTTCGAGTAATATCCATTCCTTATATCAAAATAATTAGCCGAATCAGTTAAGGTAGTATCTGGATAAAATCCCAGAAAACGGGTTAAACGCAACAAAAAATATAAATGAAAGTTTGCGAGTCCCGCTTCTGTCCTATCCAGAATCTCAATGGCATGAAACAAAAATTCAAATAAAACATCATCTGCTGTTTGCTGGCGAATGGCTTTATACAACACTTCATTCAAAAATAGTGCAATTGAACTCTTAACAATATCATACGGTATACTTAGAAATACAGGCTGCTGACGTACTTCTGCAATTCTCTGGAGATTTCCAGCTGCTTTATGGTATACCACCATATCTAGCAGATGCAAGGACTGTAAAATGTTTTGCTTGATTTTTGACTTTGGTTTCTTTACACCATTAATAAGGTAGGATTGCAAGCCGAATTTTTCGGTGAAAACCTGCACCACCACACTACTTTCTGAATAATTGGTGGTTTTAAAAACAATGCCTCGGGTTTTATGAAGCATGTTTTACAAAAGTTTAGGAATAAAGATAAATAAGCCAATCAGAGCGGCTGAAACTGATGCCATAAGAACTGCCGCCGCAGATAGATCTTTAATAACTCCTGCTTTAGGATGATGATCTGGCGAAATCAAATCAACAAAAACCTCTAATGCGGTATTAAACAATTCCGCAATGAACACTATTGCAATGGCTGTAATGATCCATAGCCACTCAACTATATTAATTTTTAAATATAAAGCTAAGCATAAAACTAGTCCTGCTGTTGCGCTATGAAACTTAAAATTAATTTGTGTTTTGAATGCGTAAGCTAGTCCCTTAAAAGCATAAGTAAATCCTTTGAAAAACTTCTCCATTTATCTTATTATCAAAATTTTACTTACAGTTCATTATGATTACCCTGCGCTGTTCAGATAAACTGCTCCAAATTAAGAAAATTTGTACTTTTGCAAGCATAGGTCATTTTAACTTTTAGAATTTGCACTTTTTATGTGGGAGAAACTTTCAAAATTTATATTAACTAATCGTCTTCTACTTCTTCTATTTTTTATTGCTGCAACTGCTTTTATGGCCTGGCAGGCAAGCTTGGTAAAATTATCATTTAATGCTGGTAAAGTATTGCCTGTTACCGATTCTGCTTTTATTAAATATAACGAATTCAAAAACAAATTCGGTGAAGATGGCAGCATCATGGTGTTGGGAATACAATCTGAAGATCTTTTAAAACGGAATCAATTTAATGATTGGTTATCTCTAAATAATGAAATTCAAAAATTACATGGCATTAAGCAGGTCCTATCTATTGGTAAACTATTCGAATTAAAAAAAGATACCGCAAACCAGAAATTTGTACTTCAACCCATTACCAAAGGTGTAGTACTTACCGATGCCGGAATGGATAGCATTAAGAGGAAAATTTATAGCCTCCCTTTTTATGATGGTTTAATTTATAGCCATAAAAATAATGCATCCATAATGGCTATCACTTTTGAAAACAAGGTTTTGAATTCATCAGAACGAATAGCCGTAATAAACTCTATTTTAGAAAAAAGCAAAGTCTTTAGTACTAAAAACAATATTGAAATTCATTATTCGGGGCTGCCCTATATCCGTACTGTAATTACCCAAAAAGTTTCACACGAATTTTCATTGTTTTTAGGATTATCTATTGCAGTTGCCGCACTTATCTTGCTTATTTTTTTCAGATCATTCTATGCTGTTCTTTTCCCTGTTTTACTGGTTATTATAGGTGTGATTTGGAGTTTAGGCACACTGGTACTTTTAGGCTATGACATTACACTCTTAACAGGTTTGATTCCACCTTTAATAGTTATCATTGGTATTCCTAATAGTATTCTACTGCTCAATAAATATCATAATGAATTTAAAAAAACAGGGAATAAAGCAAATGCCTTAAAAATTGTAATTGAACGTATTGCAATTACAACTTTCATAGCAAATTTAACATCAGCTATTGGCTTTGGAGTTTTATATTTTACCAAAAGCGAATTATTGATGCAATTTGGTATTGTAGCTTCATTGAATATAATGGCTACCTGGATTATTTCTCTTTGCCTTATTCCAATTATCTTCAGTTACCTGCCAAACCCGGATATAAAACATATTACACATCTCGACAATAAATTTTTAAGTAAAATTATTAGCAGTATAACCAATCTGGTGCATCACCGTCGCAGTCTTATTTATATCAGCACAGTAATATTATTAGCTATTGCCATTGTGGGCATAGTTCGTATCCAGGTTAATGGATATGTTATTGATGATTTACCTCAAAAGGATCCCGTATATCAGGACATGTCATTTTTTGAGAAAAATTTCGATGGTATACTACCGCTGGAAGTAAGCATTGATACCAAACGCAAAAATGGTATTATGAACCTCTCTGTTATTAAGAAAATAGAGCGAATGCAAAATATGATCTCAACATATCCCGAATTTTCAAGAGCTGTATCTTTAATTGAAGTTTTAAAATTCTCATCCCAGGCATTTTATGGTGGAGACAGCGCATTTTACCGCGTGCCTAATGATATGGAAAAAAACTTCATATTAAGCTATGCTGCAAACTCAGGAGGCAACAATAACATGCTTAAAAACTTTCTGGATAGCAATAAGCAGGTCACACGTGTAAGTTTTCAAATGGCTGATGTAGGCTCAAAACGCATGAATCAACTAATTAAAGAAATCCAGCCGCGTATTGATTCCATTTTTAATCCTGAGAAGTACGATGTTGAATTAACAGGATCAAGTATTATATTTATTAAGGGCACCAATTACCTGGTAAATAATCTAAGAGACAGTCTTTTACTTGCCATTACATTAATTGCTATTTTAATGTGGATATTATTTCGTGGTGGCCGCATGATCTTGATCTCACTTATTCCCAATATTATTCCCTTAATTATTACGGCCGGAATTATGGGGTTTTTCGGCATCCCCTTAAAACCATCTACAATTTTGATCTTTAGCATTGCCTTTGGAATTGCCTCCGATCAAACTATCTATTTTTTAACAAGATACCGACAGGAATTGAAGGAAACAGATCTCACTATTTCACAGATAGTTTCAGATACATTGAAGGAAACCGGTGTAAGTATGATCTATGTGGCACTAATTTTATTCTTTGGATTTGGAATTTTTACCGCATCCACATTTGGAGGAACTGTGGCTTTAGGATTACTATTATCTATTACTTTATTAGTGGCCCTGATTGCCAATCTTACCTTACTACCTGCTTTACTACTTTCATTAGAAACCCGAATGAATAAAGAAAAAATCGAAAAGTCTTTGTTAGAGGTACAAGCCGAGGAGTTGGAGTAATTGAGTTATAACGTGGCTAAGGCTTATCATTTTTTGTTTCAGACTCTTCTTTTTCAACTTCATTTGCCCGTTCTTCAAGTATTGATTTCCGGTCTATTTTACGAATAAGACTATAAATAATAAATAAAAATCCGGCGCCAAAA
This sequence comes from Sphingobacteriales bacterium, assembly GCA_025353765.1. Taxonomy (GTDB): domain Bacteria; phylum Bacteroidota; class Bacteroidia; order Sphingobacteriales; family Sphingobacteriaceae; genus Daejeonella. The sequence goes on along the minus strand of JANXOD010000020.1, from coordinate 131,599 downwards.
GCAATATATCCTATGATCATTGCCCACCCATATTTCATGATTTCAGTATCCTTAAGATAATACCCAATAAGGATTAATACAATTCCCGCAATAAACAGTTTTACTCCGCGACGCATGTATCTATTTCTCATATAATATTGTTTTTAGCCTTACAAATATAAGCAAAATAGGTGCCTGGATAATTTTTTACCGGCTTCTATCTTAATTTAATAATTAGCAAGGATTATAAAATCCTCCTTTTAAAACTTAAATCCCTAACTTTGCAACCTTAAATTTTTGGAGATAAGCCTTGATGTACAAAGAATATAAGCACCTTAATTTATCATTGGTTGGTAAAGAAATATTGGAATATTGGAAGAGTAACCAAATATTTGAGAAAAGTATTTCAAATCGCCCTGCTTCCAAGCCTTATACATTTTATGAAGGCCCGCCTTCTGCAAATGGTATGCCTGGCATTCATCACGTCATGTCACGCTCTATTAAGGATATTTTTTGTCGCTACAAAACCCTAAAAGGCTACCAGGTTAAACGTAAAGGTGGTTGGGATACTCATGGACTACCAATAGAACTAGCTGTAGAAAAAAAGTTAGGTATTACCAAAGATGATATCGGCAAAAAAATATCTGTTGAAGATTATAATGCCGCTTGTCGAACAGAGGTAATGAAATATACCGATGTATGGAATGATCTAACCGAAAAAATGGGTTATTGGGTTGATCTTGAAAACCCATACATTACCTATGAGAATGAATATATTGAAACCTTATGGTGGATATTAAAAGAATTTTATAAAAAAGATCTTTTATACAAAGGATATACTGTTCAGCCCTATTCACCGGCAGCCGGAACTGGATTAAGCTCACACGAGTTAAATCAGTCTGGCACTTACAAAATGCTGAAAGATACTTCTATTGTGGCTCAGTTCCGTCCAAAAAAAGACCAGGCTCATCCATTAATTCCTATTTTGTTTGAGGATGACACAGAAGATACTACCCTATTAGCCTGGACCACCACACCATGGACACTGCCCGCAAATTGTGCACTAGCTGTTGGGGTAAATATATCCTATGTAAAAGTTAAAACCTTTAATCAATACACTTTTGCACCGGTTAGTGTAGTTTTAGCAAAAGATCTGGTTTCTAAATATTTTAAAGAAGAGGCCAAAGAAATTCCTTTTCAAGATTATAGAGAGGGCGATAAATTTATTCCCTGGGAAATTGCCGCTGAATTTAAAGGAGCTGAATTATTAAATCTTCGTTTTCATCAGTTGATGCCGTATGTTACCAATGAAAAGCTTGAAGAAAATGCTTTTCGTGTTATCTCTGGCGATTTTGTAACTACCGAGGATGGAACCGGAATTGTCCATATCGCTTCTGTTTTTGGTTCAGATGACTTTCGGGTTGCCCGCGAAAACGGAGTTCCATCAGTTATGGTTACCGATGAAAAAGGAAACGAATATCCGCTTGTAAATAAGCAGGGTAAATTTGTAGACGAAATAGGTGATTTTGCAGGCCGATACGTTAAAGAAGAATATTACAGTGATGAAGAACGTGCAGATCCAGATTTCAGGCCAACAGATGTTTTAATTGCTATTAAATTAAAGGAAGATAATAAAGCCTTCGATGTAAAGAAATATGAACACAGTTATCCGCATTGCTGGCGTACAGATAAACCTATTTTATATTACCCACTGGATAGTTGGTTTATCAAAACTACGAAGGTAAAAGACCGGATGGTTGAACTCAATAAAACCATCAATTGGAAACCAGAATCAACAGGAACGGGCCGTTTTGGAAACTGGCTGGAAAATTTGGTAGACTGGAATTTATCCCGTTCAAGATATTGGGGAACGCCTTTACCTATTTGGAGAGCTTCAAAATCTGGTACTATCAAAGCTAGTGGAGTTATAAAACATGAAGACAAATTTGAGATTTGTATTGGAAGCATTAACGAATTGCTGCATCCAGGAGAAAACTTATCATCTTTATATTTTAATTTTAAAGAAATAGAAACATCAATCAATACAAATAATGAAAGTTTCTTCAAGAATATCACAAATGATATTCTTGAAACTGATGAAAAATTAAGCGGCTTAGAAGCTGCCTTCTGGGATTCAGAAAAACAATCTTTTGAAGAAACAAAATCTCAAACGTTATCGGATGCAAAAAGCAATAAGTTTGATTTAGATAGTCTTAAATATCTATTAAATAGAATAGATGCAAAATCAAAAAAATGGGTAATTGAAAATTTTTCCAAGGATTTAACAACTTGGTACAATGGAAACAAGATTGATTTGCACAGGCCTTATGTTGACAATATTGTTATTGTTAAATACCAAGATCCTGGTTTTTATACTTTCTATTTTCGCGAACCTGATCTTATCGACGTTTGGTTCGATTCTGGTGCGATGCCTTATGCACAATGGCATTATCCGTTTGAAAATAAAGAGGAATTTGCAAATTCATACCCGGCAGATTTTATTGCCGAAGGTGTAGATCAAACTCGTGGTTGGTTTTTTACTTTACATGCCATCGCCGTAATGCTAAATGATAGCGTTGCCTTTAAAAATGTGATCTCTAACGGATTGGTATTAGATAAAAATGGCAACAAGATGTCTAAACGTTTAGGCAATGGCGTTGATCCGTTTGAAACGATAGAGCAGCATAGTGCTGATGCTACCCGCTGGTACATGATCAGTAATGCATCTCCTTGGGATAACCTAAAATTTAATATAGATGGTATTGATGAAGTTCGTCGAAAATTCTTTGGGACTTTATACAATACTTATGCTTTCTTCACATTATATGCCAATATTGATGGTTTCAGCTATAAAGAAGATGAAATTGCATTTAATGATCGCCCCGAAATAGATCGGTGGATTATTTCGGTAATTAATTCATTAACCCAGGAAGTTGATGGTTATTATGCCGATTTTGAACCTACCAAAGCAGCCCGTTCCATACAAAATTTTGTGGATGAACATCTAAGTAATTGGTATGTTCGTTTGTGCCGTCGCCGTTTTTGGAAAGGGGATTATTCTGCTGATAAAATCTCTGCTTACCAAACACTTTACACCTGTTTAAATACGATAGCAAAATTAATGTCTCCCATTGCACCGTTTTTTAGCGATCGTTTGTTTTTAGATCTAAATGCGGTAACTAGTAAAGAGCAGGCAGAATCCGTTCATCTTGCAGATTTTCCTGTTTATAAACCCGAACTGGTAGATCAGGCTTTAGAAGAGCGTATGGCATTGGCACAGGATATTTCATCTATGATTTTATCCTTACGGAAAAAAGTGGGTATAAATGTTCGTCAGCCTTTAAGTAAAGCATTGATACCAGTTTTGGATGAATCTTTTCGTATCAAATTGGACAAAGTAAAAGATTTGATCCTTTCTGAAACTAATTTGAAAGATATGGAGTATATCAATGATACTTCCGGAATCATAAGCAAAAAGATCAAACCAAACTTTAAAGCTTTGGGTCCAAAAGTTGGAAAGGACATGAAAGCTGTAGCAGATGCCTTAACGTCATTAACTCAAAAAGAAATTAGCCAGTTTGAGAATGAAGGGAGCGTCGCAATACCCAATACTCAATACTTAATACTCATTAATGATGTAGAAATTGTTGCAGAAGATGTTCCGGGATGGCAGGTAACTAATTTAGGAAAACTAACTGTCGCATTAGATGTTACCTTAACCAACGAACTGAAACAAGAAGGAATATCACGTGAACTGGTTAATCGTATCCAGAACATGCGAAAAGAGCTGAATTTCGAAATAACTGATAAGATTAATGTACGTGCAAAAGATCATCCTTACATTACTGAAGCAGTTAGAAATAATTTATCTTATATTTGCGCCGAAATTTTGGCAGACTCATTTGAGCTTCATAATGAGCTGATTGATGGTGAGAAAGTAGAGATAGACGAGAATGAATTAATAATATCTATAACGAAAGCTTAATATGGACAACAACGAAAAAACAAGGTATTCTGATGCAGAATTGCAGGAATTTAAAGATTTAATTTTAGAAAAATTACGAAGTTCAAGAGAAGAATTGAGTGCTTTAACGCAATCTTTAAGTAATCCAAATGTGAATGGAACAGATGATACGGCCGGTACCTATAAAACACTCGAAGACGGCTCTGCTACATTAGAAAAAGAATCAATTAATCAACTGGCTGCACGCCAGAAAAAATTCATAGAGAATTTAGAAGCTGCATTGGTACGAATTGAAAATAAAACATACGGCATTTGCAGAGAAACAGGCAAACTAATCCAAAAAGAACGCTTACGTGCTGTACCTCATGCCACATTAAGTATGGAAGCAAAATTGAAACAAGGATAAATGAAAGGGTATACTAAACCATTTTTAGCAGTCTTCTTTATCTTATTAGCTGATCAAATTTTAAAATTCTGGGTCAAATTACACATGACTTTAGGTCAAGAGTATAAGCTATTGGGTAATTGGTCTATTATTCATTTTACTGAAAATAACGGAATGGCTTTCGGTATGGAGTTTGGCGGCGAAGCCGGCAAACTTGCCTTAACTTTATTTCGGATTGCGGCAGTCTTAGGAATAGGTTATGGAGTAGTATACCTAATTAAAAAGAAATACCATCGTGGATTAATTCTGAATGTAGCCTTTATTTTTGCCGGGGCTATGGGCAATATTATTGATTCTACATTTTACGGATTACTTTTTAGTGAAAGCACTTACTATTCTCCAGCAAAATTATTCCCTCATGCAGGTGGTTATGCCAGTTTATTTCATGGTAAAGTTGTGGATATGTTCTATTTTCCAATATTTCAAGGCATCTTTCCACAATGGTTTCCTATATGGAAAGGAGAAGAGTTTATCTTTTTCAGGCCAGTATTTAACGTTGCAGATGCCGCTATTTCTATAGGAGTTATATTGATCCTTATTTATCAAAAGCGCTACTTTAAAGAAGAAAAAAAAGAGGAGATTTACTTGAATAGTGAAATTATAGAGGAATAATTATGATCCTACCAATCTCATGGGTTCAACTATGCAGAGAAGTATAGATGCTATAATTTTATAAGTATTTTCTCAAAATATTCCCGCCATTCTAAAGTAAGCTCTTTTAACTTTATAAGTTTTTGAAGCCATTCTTTATTCTTAGAATCGTGATAACGAATATAGTTTACATCCATGACAGAAATTTTTTCGGGATGAGAACTTAGATGAATTAGTTTATCTGTTTTTGTAACTAAGCCTGGTTGAATGATTCGAAGATAAAATCCTGTAAAACCTGTTTCCTGAAGATGAACAGGAAATTTTTTGTAATTATATCGGATCCCAATAATGTAACATGGGCCGCGAGGTTCAGAAACCTCAACAATGGCTTTACCTAATTGATATCTATCTCCTATAAAGACATTCGTTTCGAGGGCATTTTCTCCTGTAAGAGTTAGGTTTTCACCAAAAGCAGCAGCCAAAAGATCAAATCCTAAATCCTTTTTCCATTTAGAAAAATGATCCGAATTATAGCAACAGATAGCTTTATCATTACCTCCGTGATGCTTTTTATCCTGAACCATATCTCCTGTAAATCCTTCCATTCCCAATTCAATGCTATCAAAATTAATAGACATTTTGCGATATGCTGATTTTGCAGATTGATGATCAGCAACGAGAAGCTCTGCTTCACCACAAATATTTATAGAAAGTATATCAATGGATTTCATATTGGGACAAAACTAAATAATAGCAGTATTAAAAATTGTAAAATCATAGTCCCGTCTAAATACAGAAAATAATAATACTCCTTCTTTTGCCAGTTAGAGCGAAATATTAGCCAGCCGGTTAATAAAATGGTAAGCATTAATCCAAAGAAGTTTTTATCGAAATTTCGCGTGAATAAAAACAATAGGATAAGATAAGCAAGCAATAATATCTGGCAAATTAAGTACGCTTTTTTCTCACCCAGCATTACGGGGATGGTTTTCAATTCACTTGTTTTGTCCTGAAATAAGTCCCGAATATCAAAGGGAATAGTGATGGCTGCTATAAAGAGAAATCGTTTGGCAATCAGCAATATTGTATCCTTGGCAGATACCATAATAATTTGATCGCTTTCCATTTCCAAAATAGGGAGCAAAACACAACTTAATGACCAGATCATCGCAATAAGAAAAAGCTTTATCCCTGGTATGTTGCGTAGTCCGAACCGCTTCTCATGAATACTAAATATGGGCAAATTATAGGCAATTGATACTAAGCCTAAAAAGAACAATAATATTTGTGAGGTTACAGATAAAAAGAGGATTAATGGAAGTATGGATAGAATTGCTATAATTGTTAACGTAATCATTAACCGATAATGCGAGAAAATCCACTGGACTCTTCGAAAAGGTGATTTATCCGGATCTTTAGGTTTAGCGAGCAAAATACTGAAATTATATAAGGCTAATGTTGAGAAAAACAAGAGTGCTAATACATATTTTTCGGGTTTAGCACGTACTAATTGATAAGTCACCAATCCCTGTGCTACAGCACATAAAGCAATAAAAATATTACTGAATAAAAGAAAATCCAGCGTTTGGTTGATGTATTTTTTCATGTAAGATTTGCCTGCGGATAACTGAATAATACCTGATCTTTATGAATTAGTGCTATTTAAATTCCCCTGACGTAATTCAAATATCGTAATTTCAGGCAAGATTCCAACACGACCGGGATAGCCTAAAAACCCATAACCAACATTCACATATAATTGCTGCTGTTTTTCTTGGTAATGCCCCGCCCATTCTTTATAAATGTATTGAATTGGGCTCCACTGAAATTTTTCAGTCACAATTCCAAACTGCATTCCGTGTGTATGTCCACTAAACATGGCATCAATTTGTGGATACTCAGGAACAACTTGTGCTTTCCAATGTGAGGGATCGTGAGATAAAAGTAATTTGACCGGTGCATCATCAGTGCCTTTAACAGCTAAGTCCATGCGGCCATATTTTGCAAATCGTCCCGCACCCCAGTTTTCGATGCCTATAATGGCGATCTCTTCTCCATCTACTTTTAACCTGCGGTTTTCATTGAGCAGAAGATCCCAGCCCATATTTTTATGTGTGGTTTTAACATCTGCTAAACTTTTAGCCTTAGCTGCCGAAGCTTCTTTACCGAAATAATAATCGCCATAATCATGATTTCCTAAAGTGGAAAATACGCCCAATGGGGCTTTAACTTTCGAAAAAATATCCTGGTAATCCCGCATTTCTGATGCAATATTATTAACCAGATCTCCCGTAAAGAAAATGAAATCAGGTTTCTCTTTTAATAACAAATCAACACCGCCTTTAACTGCTTTTTGATTGTAAAAACTACCCGAATGGATATCAGATATTTGACCGAGTCTAATTCCTTCAAAGGCTTTTGGAAGATTAGGCAAATACAATATTTTGCGCTTTACGCGATAATCATAAGCGCTGGAAATTATACCATAGGTTAATGAAGCCAAAGGAATTGCAGCAACCAATGTTCCTGCCTTTATTAAGAAATCAGATCGGGGGATAGATCCACCACCATCTAAAGGCAAACTGGATGAAATTTTCTTTGGACTGGAAAATTTACGTTTTGCCCAAATTAATCCTCTTCGTAAATCATCGATTAAAAGGAAAGGAAGGATAAATATCTTGGAAACAAATGTCATGAAAAAAGCCACCAGGATAATAGTGCGAAATATGAATTTGATGTTGAAGAAGATGCTAATAAATACACCAATGATCAACAATATAGAATAGCCCCACCAGATGTAAGTAAAAGTTAGATGCTTTTTATTGGTCCATTTTGGCCTTACAGAACGTATAGCTCTGTAAATATAGATGTCAACTACAATCAGCAAAATGCTAATCAAAATTAATCCTGCAATACGATCACCCATTTTCAAATATAAAATTATTTATTCTTTTAAGCCTTTAAGAAAGGTTGAATGAATGCTGTTTTCATTTAGACGTACATGGGGTTACTTTATTACAGGATAAATTAAGAGAGATAATTTGATCCAACTATTTCTTTTAAAAGATTGTTACAGTTAATGAATTGCTTATAAAAAGCAGATAATTGTTACATTTGGGGCTAAAATTAAACATGCCAAATAATTTCGATCCTCAAAATATTCGTATTGCCATATTAGGATTAGGGTATGTAGGATTGCCTTTAGCTGTTGAGTTTTCAAAAAAATATGCTGTTACTGGTTTTGATATTAATGGTTCGCGTATAAATTCGCTACTTTCCGGACAAGACCATACACAACAAATTGCCGAAACAGAGTTAATTTCTGCTAAACTTAAATTTACATCAAACTTTGATGATATTGCATGGTGCAATGTATTTATCATTACCGTTCCCACACCGGTTGATGCCTCTAAAAAACCTGATCTCAGTGCTTTGATAGACGCCACAAAATTAGTGGGTAAATATCTAAAGAAAGATGATATTGTTATTTATGAGTCTACGGTTTACCCCGGATGTACGGAAGAAGATTGCGTTCCGGTTTTGGAACATGAAAGTGGGTTAAAGTTTAATTCTGATTTTTTCTGTGCCTATTCTCCAGAAAGGATTAGTCCGGGAGACAATTTGCATACGCTTAAAAATATTATAAAAATCACATCAGGTTCTGATGCTAAAACTGCTAATTTTGTTGACCAGCTTTATTCAAGTATAATCACAGCTGGCACCCATAAAGCTCCTTCTATCAAAGTTGCTGAAGCCGCAAAAGCAATTGAAAATGCTCAAAGAGATATTAATATTTCATTTGTTAATGAACTTTCCTTGATTTTTGATCGAATGGGAATTGACACAACAGATGTAATTGAGGCAGCTGCTACCAAATGGAATTTTTTAAAATTTAAACCTGGTTTGGTTGGAGGGCATTGCATTGGTGTAGACCCATATTATTTGGCTTTTAAAGCAGAAAGTTTAGGATATCATCCGCAGGTTATTTTATCCGGCCGGAGAGTAAATGATCACATGGGCATATTTGTGGTTAATAAATTACTTAAATTAATGATTGCTAAAGGTTCTGTGATTAAAAGTTCTAAAGTTTTAATTTTGGGAATCACTTTTAAGGAAAACTGTCCGGATATAAGAAACTCCCGGGTTATTGATATTTATAATGAATTGCAGCAGTTTGGCATACAAGCCGATGTTTATGACCCATGGGCAAATGCAGAGGAAGTTAAAGAACAATACAACATTAATTTAATAACAGAAATACATTCAACGGCTTATGATGCCATTATTCTGGCGGTATCTCATAAAGAATTTGAACAAATAAACTACCAGAAATTGAAAAAAGAAACCACTATTTTATTTGATACAAAATCAGTAATTGATAGAAAATGGGTAGACGCGAGACTGTAATCGACACGGATCTGTTTATTCCTTTCATTGATCTGAAAGCACAATACACAGGCCATAAAGATGAAATTGATAAGGCAATTAATGATTGTATTGACAATGCAAACTTCATTAATGGTTCGGAAGTAAAGAAATTTCAACAAGAGCTGGCCAGCTTTTTATCTGTTAAACATGTAATTGGGTGTGCAAACGGAACAGATGCCTTACAAATAGCTTTAATGTGCCTGGATCTGCAGCCGGATGATGAAATTATAATTCCGGCATTTGGCTATGTTTCTCCTGCAGAAGTTACGGCACTATTAAAGTTTAAGCCTGTATTTGCTGAGGTAGACCCGTTTACTTTCAATCTGGATGTACAAAAACTGGAAAGTTATATTACTAAACAGACAAAAGCAATAATTCCTATCCATCTATTTGGCCAGGGAGCAGAGATGGGAACTATCCTATCTATTGCAAATTCCCATAATTTATTTGTGATAGAAGATGCCGCACAGGCTTTAGGCTCATCCTATTATTTTTCTAATGGTAATCAGCAACAATTAGGAACGATTGGCCATATTGGATGCACGTCCTTCTTCCCAACAAAAAATTTAGGATGTTATGGAGATGGAGGTGCTTTGTTTACAAATGATGATAATCTGGCTCAGAAAATAAAGATGATTGCAAATCATGGTCAAGCTGAAAAATATAACTACGAACAGGTGGGAGTTAACTCCAGACTGGATAGTTTACAGGCAGCAATTTTATCCGTAAAGCTAAATTACCTGCGAGTTGATAATGCTCGTCGTAAAGAAATAGCTGAACAATACGATCAATTTTTTAGTACAATTGATGAAATAGCTTATCCACTAAAAGCAATGTATTCTGAGCATATTTATCACCAATACAGTATCGTTTTGTGTTCTAAAGTAAAGCGGGATGAATTTAAAGATTATTTAGCAGCTCATAATATAGCTTCTATGATCTACTATCCAAAGCCTTTACATCTGCAGCAGGCGTTTAAGCACTTAGGTTATAAAAAAGGAGCTTTTCCTGTAAGCGAATCTTTGTGCGACAGAATTTTATCACTTCCTATTTATCCCGAATTAAGCTTACAACAAATAGATTATATGCTGTCAACCATAAGCAGATTTGATTTTAATTAAATGGATAATAAGCTAATACACCCTACAGCAATAGTTGATGGTGGTTCTATAATTGGTAGAAATACTCGTATATGGCACTTTTCACATATAATGAGTGAGTGTGTAATAGGTGATGATTGCATTATCGGTCAGAATGTTTTCGTTGGTCAGGGAGTAAAATTAGGTGATCGGATTAAGGTACAAAATAATGTGTCTGTTTATGCCGGGGTTACCTGTAAAAATGATGTATTTATTGGGCCTTCCGTAGTTTTTACCAACGTAATGAATCCGCGAAGTTTTATCAATCGTAAGGAGGAGTTTAAGCCAACAATTATAGAAAAGGGCGCATCACTTGGAGCAAATGCCACTATCATTTGCGGAATTACAATAGGGCAATATGCTCTTATTGGAGCAGGTTCTGTAGTTACTGCCAATGTGCCAGATTATGGGTTAGTTTATGGAAATCCTGCAAAACTAAAAGGATGGATTAGCAAAAATGGGCATAAATTAAATTTCGAGGACGATTATGCTACTTGCCCGGAAACTGGTGAAAAATATAGGATAATAAATGGTATTGTTAAACCAGTTTTGTAAGAATGAGCAAAATGAACATTGTAGTAAAATTTGCCATTTTGGGTTTTGGCCACATGGGTAAACGCCACGCAGAACTTATTCATCAAAATGAACTTACAGAATTAACAGCAATCATTGATCCGGAGCTGAATTCTAAGGATTTACACTCCTCTTCTGGAACTTCAACTTTCAATAACCTGACTGATTTTCTTCATATTGATACAGATACAGATATAATTGTAATTGCCACCCCTAATGGCTTACATGCTCAACACGCAGCACTATGCCTGCAAGCAGGAAAAAACGTATTGATAGAAAAACCAATAGCGCTTCATGTTGCTGATGTTGAAATGTTGTTTACATTGGCTAAAAAGACAAATAAGAGAATTTTTGAAGGCTGGCAGTTACGGTTTTCTCCATTAATGATTATTCTTAAAAAATTGTTGGACGAAAAAAAATTAGGAAAAATCTATTGGGTACAGGCAGATTGTTTTTGGAGCCGGGGTGATAGCTATTATAAAGGGCATCCCTGGCATGGAACCATGAAGCTTGATGGAGGTCCGCTTTTTACCCAGTTTAGCCATATTGTGCATATTCTTACCTGGGCATTCGGACCAATGGAATTAAAGAATACACAGCGTTTTAAATTAAATGACCAAGTCAAAACTGAATTTGAAGATAGCGGAATCTTAAATTTAAGTACACCAAATGCTGAATTGGTTAATTTAAATTACTCCACCTGTTCATTTGAAGGGAGTTCAAATAACACATTAACTATTGTTGCTGAATTAGGAACTATCAAGATTGAAGGCCAATATTTAAACAAAGTTACTTATTGCCATACTCAAGATCAGGATATACTTAATCAGTTTAGTTCAGCATCCAATAAAGAAGCATTAAATGAATATTGTGGTAACAGGCAGTTAGAGGTTATTGTTCATGAACTTCAAAAAGGAGCAGAATCATCAGAATATAGCACAATTGAAAATGTAATATTTAATATTGAATCGGCTTGTAAATCTTCTCTCACATATTAGCAAAATTGATACCTTTGCCATTTCTGCTTTATTACATAATGAAATTTAAATGAAGGTTGCTTTAATAACAGGTATAACAGGTCAGGATGGAGCTTACTTAGCCGAATTCTTATTAAAAAAAGGATATTTTATTCACGGATTAAAACGTAGAAGTTCTATGTTTAATACCGATAGAATTGATCATTTATACCAGGATCCTCATGAAGAAAATTTAAATATAAAGCTTCATTATGGCGATTTAACTGATTCAACAAATCTCATCCGCATTATTCAGGAAACACAGCCTGATGAAATATATAATCTGGCGGCAATGAGCCATGTAAAAGTGAGTTTTGATACACCAGAATATACTGCTAATGCAGATGGAATTGGAACTTTACGAATTTTAGAAGCAGTTCGTCTTCTGGGATTAACTGAAAAAACCAGAGTTTATCAGGCTTCAACATCCGAGCTTTATGGTTTGGTACAGGCTGTTCCTCAAAGCGAAACTACTCCATTTTATCCACGTTCACCTTATGCTGTAGCCAAAATGTACGCCTATTGGATCACAGTAAATTATCGCGAAGCATATAAAATGTATGCCTGCAATGGGATATTATTTAATCATGAAAGTCCTATTCGGGGAGAAACTTTTGTAACACGAAAAATTACGCGAGCGGCTTCAAAAATTGTATTAGGTCTCCAGAATTGTTTATACCTGGGAAATCTTTCCGCTCAACGTGATTGGGGTCATGCTAAAGATTATGTTGAGGCTATGTGGCTAATTCTTCAGCAAGAAAAGCCTGAAGATTACGTTATTGCTACCGGGATTACAACTCCCGTACGTGATTTTGTAAGAATGGCTTTTCTTGAATTGGGTATAGAGATTGAATTTAGTGGGAAAAATGAGCAGGAGAAAGGTGTAATTATTGATATCGATCAGGATAAATGTAAAGAGCTTGGGATTAATCCCGATCAATTAAAATTTGGACAAACTATAGTGAAAGTAGATCCTAAATATTTCCGCCCTACAGAAGTGGAATTATTACTTGGTGATCCAACAAAAGCGAATACCAAATTAGGCTGGATTCCTAAATACGATTTGCCTGCATTAGTGAAAGATATGGTACTATCCGACTTACATTTAATGAAAAAGGATGAGTATTTAAGACAAGGTGGATTTACCGTATTAAATTACTTCGAATAAAACGCAATTGTCATTTACTTCACTCTAATGACAAAAGAGAAAATTATATACCATGTTAAAAAAACTTATTCAGGCTTGTATTTTTGGGATCATGGTGTTTTTGACTATGCCCTCATTAGCCCAGAACATTAATCAGCAAAATTTCAGTAATATACGTGTTGACGATTTGAGTGATGATCAGATCAGGCAATTTATTAAGCAGGTAGAATCATCAGGCCTTCCGGAATCGCAATTAGAGCAAATTGCTTTAGCCAGAGGTATGCGTCCAGACGAAGTACAAAAGCTACGTGCACGGGTCGAGTTAATTAAAAAACAAAAAAAAACAACTGAGTCAGATACTGTGACTCCTTCCAATACAAGTGGTAGGAAAGTAAATAATACTTCACAAGAAGTAAACGTAGTATCAGATGAACAAAAGAATAAAAAAGCAGAATCAGAAGTAAAGTCTAAAATTTTCGGTGCTGATTTGTTTAAAAATACCAACCTTACCTTTGAGCCTAATCTTCGCATTGCCACACCTAAAAACTACATTATTGGTCCTGACGATGAAATACAAATAGATATTACAGGAGATAATGAAGCAAGTTATAAACTGCGGGTTTCTCCGGAAGGAACCATACGTGTAGAGTATGCAGGAATAATTCCATTAAACGGACTTTCTGTTGAACAGGCAACAGCCAAAATCCGTACGCGATTAGCAGCCACTTACCCAGGTATGCGAAGCGGTCGAACTAATTTATCAGTAGCAATTGGAAATATTAGAAGCATTAAAGTTACCTTATTAGGTGAAGTAGTTAAACCCGGCTCATATTCTCTTCCATCTCTGGCTACTGTTTTTAATGCCTTGTATGTATCCGGAGGGCCCACTCAAAATGGTTCTTTTAGAGAAATAGAAATCATTCGGAATGATAAAGTAATTTCAAAACTGGATGTATATGATTTTTTATTAAAAGGATATCAAACCAATAATATTCGTCTTCAGGATCAGGATATTATTCGTATTCCTACTTATAAAATCCATTCTGAATTATCGGGTGAAATAAAAAGACCAGCTATATTTGAAGTATTGCCAAACGAAACCTTAAGTGATTTAATCACATTTGCAGGTGGATTTACAGATCAGGCATATTCAGCCCGTATAAAGGTTTTGCAAAATACAGACAGGGAACGACGAATTGCAGATGTTTTTTCTGCTGACTTTAATAGCTACAAACCTCATAGTGGAGATCAATTTTTCATAGAGCCTATTCTGGATAGATTTGAAAATCGCATTCTTATTGAAGGTGCTGTTTTTCGTCCCGGCCAATATCAACTTGAAAATGGCCTTACACTTAAGCAATTGATTAGTAAAGCAGATGGAGTTATTGAAGATGCCTTTTTACCTAGAGGATACATCACCCGGTTAAAACCGGATAATACTACAGAGTTAATACCTTTTGATTTAGGGAAATTGATTTCTGGAGCCACGGCAGATATTCCTTTACAACGTGAAGATATAGTTAAAATTTCTTCCATATTCGATTTGCGGGAAGAATATACTATCTCTATAAACGGAGAAATAAGACAGCCTGGAACATTCACCTATACCGAAAGTCAAAGTCTTGAAGATTTGATTCTTTTAGCAGGTGGTTTCACCGAAGGTGCAAGTCCTAAGCGAATTGAAATATCCAGAAGAGTTAAAAATAGCGATGTAAGTTCTCTCTCTGCTAAAACAGCAGAAGTTTACCAGGTTGATGTTGATAAAGATCTTCGTCTGTTAGGCCCTAAATTTATATTACAACCTTTCGATATTGTGAACATCCGTAATGAAACTGGTTATGAAGTGCAAAGGCAGGTTCGTGTTGAAGGTGAGGTTTTATATCCGGGAACCTATACCATCATTAACAAAGATGAACGGATATCAGATATTGTGCAACGTGCAGGTGGATTAACAGCTTTAGCTTATCCTTCAGGTGCATCCTTAAAAAGGCCCGGAAGTGAAAATGATGCAGGCAAGAATAAAATTGATAAATCTATAGAAGAGCAGGAGAAATTATCAAAATTTCAACGTCTGCAAGAAACAGTAAAAGATTCGGTAGATATTAGTAAACAGCAACTATTATTACGTAATGTACATGTTGGGATCAATTTGGACGAGATACTAAGCCAGCCTAAATCTAAATATGATCTAATTTTAGAAGAAGGAGATATACTTCGTGTACCTAAACAGTTACAAACGGTTAAGGTAAGCGGTGAAGTGCTTTTTCCGGTAACTACTATTTTTAGTTCAGGGAAAAGTTTTAAGCAATACATTTCTCAAGCTGGTGGATTTTCAGAAAAATCTTTGAAACAAAGATCTTATATCATTTATGCTAACGGTTCTGTAAAAAGCACAAAGAAATTTTTATTTTTCAATAATTATCCGGTAGTAAAACCAGGTGCCGAAATTTATGTCCCAAAACGAGCTGAAAGCAAGAGATTATCAGCAGGTGAGATTGTAGGGATAACTTCGGGCTTGGCTTCATTAGGAGCAATCGTGTTAGGTGTATTGAATTTAATTAAATAAATCATATTGTTGGATAACATTGGATACTATAAAAGAAAATAATAATTTCCAGGATGATGAGATTTCTCTGAAAGAAGTCATCCTGAAATTACAGGAATGGTGGAAATATTTACTGTCTAAATGGCTAACGATATTTGTTGCCGGACTACTTGGTGGGGCTATAGGTTTGACTTATGCATATTTGAAAAAACCTATTTACAAAGCAGAGCTCAGTTTTGCATTGGAAGATGAAAAATCTGGTGGCAGCCTCGGCGGAGCCTTGGGATTAGCCAGTCAGTTTGGATTTGACCTAAGCGGTGGTGGTGGAGCCTTTTCTGGAGATAACTTATTGGAATTGATGAAATCTCGTTCTATGGTTGAGAAAACTCTATTAACAACAGTTGCTGTAAAAGAGGGAAAACAAACATTAGCAGAACTTTATATTAATTTTAATGATCTCCGTGAAAGCTGGAACAATAAACCAGAACTAAACAATATTCATTTTTTACCAGATGCAGATCGCACAAAATTTTCATTGCAGCAGGATAGTTTACTGGGTGAATTTCATAAGGCTCTTATAAAAGATAATTTATCTGTAGATAAAATTGACAAAAAACTCAGTATCATTTCAGTAAAGGTCAATTCAAAAAATGAATTATTTTCAAAATATTTTACAGAAGTGCTGGTTAAAGAAGTTGCTGATTTTTATGTGGATACAAAAATTAAAAAGTCAAGTCAAAATGTATCTATTTTACAACATCAAACAGACTCAGTAAGACGAGAGTTAAATTCGGCAATTTCTGGTGTAGCTGCCGCCATAGATGCTAATCCAAATCCAAATCCATCGCGACAGGTATTAAGAGTTCCTTCTCAACGCAGACAAGTAGATGCTCAGGCTAATCAGGCAATATTAACAGAACTGGTGAAGAATCTGGAGATATCAAAAGTTTCATTAAGAAAGGAAACCCCTTTGATACAGGTTATAGATAGGCCAATTTTACCGTTGGAGAAGGAGAAAGTTGGAAAGTTAAAAGGGATTTTTATAGGTTCTTTCTCTTTTGGTATATTAATTATTTTATACTTAGTAATTCAGAAAATATTAAAAGAAACTAATGTATAAATGAGGGCTCATTGTAATAGATTTTGTAACTGTAGGGGATTATAAGCCATTTATTAACCACTACCAATAGCTTTCAATTAATAATTTATAATGATTTTAGATAACCACTTTACCAAAAAAAAGTTTCGGAATAATGTTGTTGTCTCTTTAACACAGATATTAATTTCCTCAATATCCCTCTTCTTTTTATATAAGTTTATTCTAAATTCTTTAGGGGTAAGCCAGTTGGGGATTTGGGCAATAATATCAACTTCAATAAGCTCTCTCGCCATTCTTAACTATGGCTTTTCTGGCAGTTTAGTGAAGTACGTAGCAAAATACGCTGCATTACATGACTATTCAAAACTTAGTTCATTAATTGAGACTACTATAATAACCATAGCCATATTTTGTCTTATTCTAGGGGCTTTTGGCTATTTCGCATTTGTTTCATGTATTCATTTTTTTATTCCGAAAAAAGAAGAGCTTAAATTGGCATTATCTGTTCTTCCGATATGCATTTTTACATTTTATTGTTCTGTTATTTCAAGCTCTTTTCAGGCTGCACTAGAAGGACTTAACAAGATAGCTTTAAAGTCCTGGATTAATATAGCAATTACACTTACTTTATTAATATGTAGCTATACATTGATACCTATCATGGGGCTTAGAGGACTTGGTTATAGCTATCTAATATCAAGTTCAGTAGGAATGATATCCAGTTGGTTTTTTTTACGAAAAGCATTACCCTTTTTCCCTTTAATACATTTTAAGTGGAATAAAACCATATTTAAAGAGACCTTAAATTATAATGTTAATTTCCAATTAATAGCCATTTTCTCCCTATTAAATGATCCAATCACAAAGTTCATTCTTGCAAGATTTGGCGGAATGGAGCTAACGGGTTTATATGAATTAGTTAGCAAGTTAATTATGCAAATTAGAAACATAGTAATTGGAATCAATCAAACTATAGTCCCTTTCATTGCTAATCTAAAAGAAAAAGACCCAAGTCAGATATCTTCATTATACAAAACATCATTTCAATACGTATTTTTAATTTGTTTACTACTTTTTTTACCTGTATTTGCATTAGGGCCTCTGTTTTCAAAATGGTGGTTTGGATACATTAACGTGAATTTTCTATTTTTTTTATTTGCTATTAATATAGGCTGGTTTATTAATACATTATCAGGACCAGCTTACTTCTCTAATTTAGGCAGTGGAAATATGAAGTGGAATACAGTATCGCATATAAGTATGGGACTTTTAAATTTGCTGTTGTGTTTTACTTTTGCACACGTATTTGAGCCTAGATTAATAATTTTGGGTTGGGTTATATCACTTTCAATTTGCAGTATGCTTGTTATCTATAAATACAATACAGAGAATGATATTAATTTAAATATCTTGTTAGATTACCCATTTAAAAAATTTCTATTACTTAGCTTAATTACCACTTTTACCGAATATATCATTGCAATTAATTTTGTTGCAATTAATCTGCCATTATATTTAATTTCAGTAATCGTATATATGATATTATTAGCTTTTTTTATATATAAACATCCTATAAGGAAAGTAATAATAGATTATTGCAAATAATTATTAATCAAATACATTACAATTCAGTTAGCTACAATGATAAAATCCCAATTAAAATTTCTTTTAAAATACTTTCATTTATTAGATAGATATAAGATAAAATCCTATTCTCAAAGTGGAGAAGATTTAATAATTCAATATCTATTAAATTTAATAAAGAAGTACAACCCTTCCTATATAGATATTGGCGCAAATCATCCATTTAGTCTTAGTAATACGGCTATTTTTTATGAAAAGGGATTAAATGGTATTAATATCGAAGCCAATCCAATACTTATTGACTTATTTAAAAGAGCAAGACCAAGAGATAAAAATTTAAATATAGGCATTGGTGTACAGTCAGGAAAGATACCTTTTTACATACTAGATGATAATACTCTAAGTACCTTTTCTCAGTCTGAGGCAGAAGCCCAAGAAAAAAATGGATTTCATATTTCAAAAATAGTGGATATAGAAGTAAAAACTTTAAATGAGACTATTGATGAATTTTGTAACGGTATTTTCCCTACACTACTTACCATTGATGTAGAGGGTTTAGATGTGGACATTATAAAATCTACCGATTTTTCAAAAAGTAAGCCCTTAATAATTTGTGCTGAAACTGCTATGTACTCATCTTCTGGAAGGGGTAAAAAACTAACAGACTATATCAATTATATTGAAGGGTTAGGATATTATTTATATGCAGATACAAATATAAATTCAGTATTTATTGACCAAGATGTTTGGAACAAATAAGAATGAGATTAATTCTCACTTTTACTGATATTGAGAATCTCCATAGTTAATTGCTTTTCAAAGCAACTGTTCTGTGTTGTTATATGCTAATTTTATTAGGGAAAATAATGAGGCATAAAACCGAAGATATAGAGATATGAGTGATTTTGAAGATTGAAAGATCATATACTTTTAGAATATTTAAACTTTGACAAACCTAGAATTTCTAAATTTAATATTTGAGAACATCCCCTTATACCTAATCGCTTTGATTTTGTGTAGTTTATTCTATTGGTATATAGGAGCCCAATATACACATACTTGGTTTGACCCAATGCGAATTGCTATGATCACAAATGTTTTTATGGCTACAGCATTTGTTTTCTTATATCTGGCAGGCTCTATTGATACAAACATATTCTTATATTTTGTTTTAGCTGAAATCATATTCTGGATTGGATTCAAACTTGGTTTTAAACCTAATACTAAAGTGGCTCAAAAGAAGACACTTATAGGAGAAAAAAAAATAGCATTTTGCTTATTTTGGATTTTTTTATTTTTATATATCGTTTGTACATTACTCGTTTATTCCTTATTAGGAATACCTATTTTTCAGGAAAGCCGTTTAGATACCTTCACAGGATCGGGTGGATTAGGCCTCATTGGACGAATGATCCCATTTTTTAAAATTTATTGTATATTCTACATTTATTACTTACTGAACAAAAGGCCGAGTTTTAGCATTAAAATGATCGCTTATATCTCTTTGGCTATTTTTCTGGTTACTGGAATTTTAACCGGAAGCAGATCCTCGTTTATTATTTTTATTACTGTATTTTGGGGTTACAGCTATTTTTATCGTCAAAATATCTCCTCTTTTAAAAAATATTATAAATACTTTGGAGTATTCTTAATTGTAACCCTATTTACTTTTGGTTTTCAATCCGGAGACCTCGGGTTAATGAATAGTTTTTCGCTTTTTAGTGCGAGAATGATTTTATCTGGGGATAATTATATGATGGCCTTACCGAATGACATATGGAAGCAGGTTTTTACAAACGGCTGGTTCACCGATTTTTTCTATGGATTACTGGGTCCTGCACGTATTATGTCAGGAGAAGGAATTCAACCTCCTATTGGTTATCAATTAACATGGATTCTATATCCTAAATTATATGGCCTGTCATCAGGGCCTCTTAGCAGCCCTTCATTGCTAGGTCTCGTTTATTTTGGGTGGGGCGGATTAGCTTTTGTATTTATAATAGGGAGCTTCACGGGCTTTATGTTTTACTTAATTAATCATGTACTTCCTAAAGGAGTAATATCCTCTATTGTTAAAATATACTTAACCATAAATTTAATCACCTTTATATTTGATCCCCGATTAGCAATGGGTTATTTATTTGATTCGATAGTAAATATATTATTCTTATGTATATTAATCCTTATAACATATTCACTTTTAACTCATAAAATTAATCAACTTAGTGAATAAAATTTATTTTGAAAATTCTGTTAAACCCCTATTTAGTGTGGTTACTGTAGTATATAATTCTGTTAATGAAATCGAAGAGACTATTCATTCTGTTCAATATCAATCGTATGATCAGGTTGAGTATATTATTATTGATGGATTATCCACGGATGGGACAATTGAATTAATTAATACATTAAAAAATGAAAAGACGATAGTTATCAATGAAGCAGATCAGGGGATTTATGATGCCATGAATAAATCACTTAGACTGGCTACTGGCGATTTTTTGATCTTTCTTAACGCAGGTGATGTCTTTTATTCAAAAGATACGTTGTCTCTTCTAAGTGATAAAATCAAATCAGGAAATGCAGTATATTATGGGGATGCTTTATATAAATATGGGCACTCGGATAAACTAGTTAAAAGAGGAGGTATATTTTCTAAATATAGTCTTTCTAAGACTAATTTTTGTCACCAAACTCTTTTCTATCCAAAAAATATATATAAAGAGTTTAGTTATGATTTACAATATAAAATGCAGGCCGATTATGCCTACAATATTCGCATTTTCCCTTTAACGGATTTTAACTATGTTGATCAGATTATTTCGATTTATGATGCACAAGGACTGAGTTCATATACTCAAGATCATTCATTCCGAAGAGATCAGATGAAATTAATTTATAAATATTTAGGTATGGGCGCTTTGATTTCCAGAGTTTTTGAAGGAATCAAAAATCGCTTTTATTCTTTACAAAAAAAAATATGAGGATTATTGCCTATTATTTACCACAATTCCATGTAATTAATGAGAATAATGAATGGTGGGGAGATGGTTTTACAGAGTGGACAAGTGTGAAAAATGCTTTGCCATTATACAAGGGTCATGAACAACCTAAGGTTCCAGGAGATTTGGGATATTACAATCTTCTTGAACCGGATGTCCGTAAATCTCAAGCTGATTTAGCGAAAGATAACGGAATTGAGGGCTTTTGTTATTGGCATTATTGGTTTGGAAATGGGAAAAGACTGTTGGAAAAACCAATTAATGCCGTTTTAGAATCTGGGGAACCCAATTTCCCTTTTTGTTTTGGATGGGCAAATGAATCATGGAAAGCTAAAGTTTGGGGCGAAAAAGGTAAATCAGATAAGTTATTGATCGAGCAAAAGTACCCTGGGAAGAAGGATGTTATAGATCATTTTTATGCAAATTTGGCTGCTTTTAAAGATTCGAGATATATAAGGGTTGAAGGAAAGCCTATTTTTTTGATTTATAAACCATTAGCTCTACCTAAGCAGCAGCAGTTCATTGCTGTTTGGCAAGAACTAGCCTTAAAGGAAGATCTGAAAGGAATATTTTTTGTTGGCCATGCTAATAGATCAGATGAAATTCAGGATATGTTAGATTTAGGTTTCAATGCAGTTAATATTGTAAGAAATGGAGAGTGGTTACACAATAAAAGGTTTCTGTACCGAAATATACTAAGTCTTATTCAGTATAAATTATTAAATAAACCATATATCATAGCATACAAAAAAATCATTAAACTGTTCACAAAACCGGAAGATTCAAGATTGAATATATATCCTACCCTTATACCCAATTGGGATCATACTCCAAGAAGTGCTAAAAAGGGATATTTATATCATGGCTCTACACCAGAACTTTTTAAAGAACATATCAATACCGTGCTGGAATCTGTTAAAAATAAGCCATTAGAACATCAGATTATATTTTTAAAATCTTGGAATGAATGGGGCGAAGGAAACTATATAGAACCAGATTCAAAATATGGTAAATCATATTTAAATACTTTAAAGAGTGCTTTAGCCAATTTTTCCATCAAAAAAGCAAATTAATTTTTATTCTATGCAAAATTTATCTGAAGAAATACAGCATAGAAAAACCATTGTGGTAAATTCAACAGCTGCAGTAAATGGTGGTGCGGTAACAATTATTAATGAATTTATTACAGCTATTTTAAGTCAGAATATTGGCAATGAATATAATTTTGTTTTTTTTACCGCAGTAGATTTTGAGATTAATAATTTGAGCAATATCAAGATTTTCAACTTGGGGAAAAAGAACTACATTCAAAGAATTCAATGGGATTATTTTGGATTAAACCGTTTTTTGAATAAAAATAATCTATATCCAGACCTTATCATGTCTTTTCAGAATACTGGAGTTGTATATAAATCCGCTTGTCCACAATTGATCTATTACCATAATCCTTTTTGTTTATTACCTTATCCCTGGAATCCTTTTAAAAAATCAGAAAGGACCCTTTGGTTTTATACAAAAATATATCCAATATTTATTAAAGCTCTTATCAATCAAAATACAAGATTTATTGTCCAGGGTAACTGGATAAAAAAAGCTTTTTCAAAAAAATTCAAGGTTAAACAGGAAAAGATTGATGCAATTGCACCTACCGTAAAGCCTTTTTCAATTGAATATAAATCAATCATAGATCAAGATCAATATAACCTTTTTTTCCCAGCGACAGGCTTTCTCTATAAAAATCACAAGTTACTTTTAAATATGCTGTCTAGCCTGAGAAACATAAATTTAGAATTTTTTAAAAAAGTACAGCTTATTTTAACACTTTCAGAAGAAGATATAAGTTCCTTGAACTTACAAAAGGAATATAATGACTTGAAGGAAAATATAATTCTTACAGGATATATAAGTAAAACAGATATCTTACAAAGATATTTAGAAGCTAACGTAGTAGTTTTTCCAAGTATGATTGAAACATTCGGTTTGCCATTAGTGGAAGCTGCTTCTTTAAATAAATTTATTATTTGCGCAGATGAGCAATATGCTCATGAAACATTAACTGGTTATAGTGAAGTTGAGTTTCTGGATAGCAAAAATGAAGTTCTTTGGGCAGAAAAATGTATCCAGGTTTCCCTGATTAAGAAAGAAAATAATAAAATTTTACCTATAGAGTCTCGCAATAAAGACTCTTGGTCCCAAATATTTGATTTAATAAAGAAGATAATTTATAAAGATGTTTAAAAATAAAACCCTCTTAATAACCGGAGGAACGGGCTCATTCGGAAATGCCGTTCTAAAAAAATTTCTGGATAGTCCAATAAAGGAAATCCGAATTTTTAGTCGGGACGAAAAAAAACAGGATGATATGCGTAATGTCCTGAAAAACGATAAAGTAAAATTCATAATTGGAGATGTAAGAGATGCAGATAGTCTTGATTATGCAATGGCTGGAGCAGATTATGTATTTCATGCCGCTGCACTAAAACAAGTCCCATCGTGCGAATTTTATCCATTGGAGGCAGTAAAGACTAATGTATTGGGTACAGATAATGTTTTAAATAAAGCAATTCAACATAAAGTTAAAAAGGTTATTTGTTTAAGTACTGATAAAGCAGTTTATCCAATTAATGCAATGGGTATATCAAAATCCATGATGGAAAAAGTAGCGGTCGCAAAGTCACGCATTACCACAGAGACTATTATTACTTGCACTCGCTATGGTAATGTTATGGCAAGCAGAGGTTCAGTAATTCCTTTATTTGTATCTCAAATCAAAAAAGGACAGGATATTACTATTACAGATCCTAATATGACCCGTTTTATGATGTCATTAGAGGATGCTGTTGAATTGGTTTTATTTGCATTTAATAATGGGAAATCTGGTGAAATTTTTGTTCAAAAAGCTCCAGCTTCTACCATTAAACAACTCACAGAAGTACTTTTAAAAATTTTTAAAAGCAAAAATAATGTTAAGAATATTGGTACAAGACATGGTGAAAAATTGTATGAAACGTTATTAACTCGTGAAGAGTTTACAAAAGCGGAAGATCTTTCTAATTATTATCGCATAATTCCTGATGATCGCGATTTAAACTATAGTCAGTATTTCTCTGAAGGGGACCAAACTATCGAGAGTATGGAAGATTATCATTCTCATAATACCTATCGCTTAAGCAATAATGAATTGGAAGCCCTATTATTGAAATTAGATTATATCCAGTCTGAGTTAAAAGCTTAATATATGAAAAAATTGAATGTTGTAACCGTTGTCGGTACACGGCCTGAAATTATCAGACTATCTGAATGCATTAAAAAATGCGATATTTTTTTTGAACATACATTGGTTCATACAGGTCAAAATTATGATTATTCATTAAATGAAATCTTTTTTGAAGATTTAGGACTTCGCAAACCTGATTATTTCCTTAACGTTGCAGGAAGTCACCTTGGTGAAACTATTGGTAATGTTATTGCCCGATCGTATGAGGTTTTTAATGAAGTTAAACCTGATGCGTTACTTGTTTTGGGAGATACAAATAGTGTATTATGTACTATTGCAGCTAAACGTTTAAAAATTCCTATTTTTCACATGGAAGCTGGAAATAGATGTTTTGATCAAAATGTACCTGAAGAAATAAATCGAAAAATCTCCGATCACATAAGTGATATAAACCTTACTTATACAGAGCATAGCCGCCGATATTTATTAAGTGAAGGGTTTAGAAAGGATCACGTTTTTGTTACAGGTTCTCCGCTTAAGGAAGTTCTTACAAAGTATAATGAGCAAATTTCTCAAAGCAAAATATTAGAAACCTTGAATTTAATTACAGATCAATATATTGTTGTGAGTGCTCATCGTGAAGAAAATATTGATTTGAAAAATAATTTCAATTTATTAGTGGAATCCTTGAATGCTGTGGCGGAAAAGTATCAATTATCCCTTATTTTTACTACACACCCTCGTACTAAAAAGCGTATCACCGAAAATCAGGTTAAGTTTCATCCCCTAATTAGGAATATTGATCCATTGGGATTCTTTGATTATGTAAGTCTTCAGAAAAATGCATACATGGTTTTGTCTGATAGTGGAACGATTAGTGAAGAGTCAGCAATGATGCGATTTCCTGCTATAAGTATACGCACAAGTACAGAAAGACCTGAAGCAATTGATGTCGGTACCATCGTTCTTGGTGGGATAACAAAAAATGAGATACTAAATGCGATAGAAATTGCCAAAGGTACTGCAATTAATAAAGACACTATTCTTCCATTCGAATATGAAATTACAAATACTTCTGATCGTGTGATAAGGATCATAAAAAGCTATGTACCTATTGTGAATAAAGTTATTTGGGACAAATGAAAAAGATACTAATTATTGGCTCCAAGGGCATGGCGGGACATGTAATTCGGCAAGTTTTAATTAGTTCTAAACAATTTTTAGTAATTGATATTGCCAGAGATAACGCTTTTTTTGAGCCCACATTTCTTTTGGATGTTAGTAAGCTAGAGGATTTACAGAATATTCTTAAAACTGTGAAGCCAGATGTGGTAATTAATTGTATCGGTATTTTAAATGATGAGGCGGAAAAAAATCCTGACAGAAGCATATTTATTAATTCTTTTCTTCCACATTTTTTAGCTAAGAATTGCCCACGTTTAATTCATATAAGCACTGATTGCGTATTTTCAGGAAAAAAAGGCAGCTATACAGAAGAGGATGTAAAAGATGGAGTTGGCTTTTATGCCCAAAGTAAAGCTTTAGGTGAGGTATTATATCAACCTCATGTAACATTGCGTACGTCTATTATTGGTCCAGAATTAAAAGATAATGGGATTGGATTATTACATTGGTTTTTAAAGCAGTCAGGGTCAGTAAAAGGATATACTAAAGCCTATTGGAGCGGGATAACTACTTTGCAATTAGCTAAATGTATAATATGGGTTATCAATAATCCTCAAATTATGGGAATCATTCATTTAACAAATAATTCAAAAATCAGCAAACTTAATCTATTGCAGATTTTTTCTACAGAAATGGAGAAACAGCTACCTGGAATTATTCCATTTGATGGCTATGAGTCAGATAAATCAATAATAAATACAAGAAATGATATTGATATTCAAATACCCTCCTATAAGACAATGATCAGAGAACTTTTTGCTTTCATGAAAGACCACAAATCCATTCTTTATAGGCAGTACAATATAACAGAATGAAAATTTTAGTAGTGACCCAATATTTTTGGCCTGAAAACTTTCGCATCAATGATGTAGTACTAGGTTTAAAAGAAAAAGGGCATGAAGTGATTGTATTTACTGGAAAACCAAATTATCCCTCAGGAAAATTTTATTCAGGTTATTCATTTTGGGGAAAATCTAGAGAAGTTTGGAACTCAATAACTATTTATCGGTCTCCGTTGATACCACGTGGAGAGGGTAGTGGAGTTAAACTGATTTTAAATTATTTGTCCTTTGCTATTTTTTCATCATTAAAAGCAGGGTTCTTTAAGGAGAAAACCGTTGATTATATATTTGTATACGAACCTTCACCAGTAACAGTTGGAATTCCAGCACTAATTTTAAAAGCAAAAACAAAAGCTAAGCTACTTTTTTGGGTGCAAGATCTATGGCCCCAGTCTTTAGAGGCTTCTGGTGGGATTAAGAATCTAATTATTTTAAGGGCAGCGGACTCATTAACTCGTTGGATATATAGACATTCAGAAAAAATTCTTATTCAATCTAAGGCATTCAAGAGTTATTTGAAAAAACAAAAAGTTCCTAATTCAAAAATTATATACTATCCCAATTCTACAGAGAACTACTATAAGCCCTTAGTTAAATCAAACCGTTTCACAGATTATTTTACATCACCATACAATATGGTATTTGCTGGTAATATTGGAGAATCTCAATCTTTTGATACCTTATTGAAAGCAGCTCAATTAGTAAAAAAAGTTAATCCAGATATTCATTGGATAATTGCCGGACAGGGACGTATGCAATCCTATGTGTTTACAAAAGTAAAAGAGTACGATATAGAAGACGTGTTTCGGCTAATTGGGGCATTTCCACCAGAACAAATGGCTGATTTGTTTAGTCATGCAGATGCTTTAATAGTATCATTAAAAAAAGATTTCATATTCTCCTTGACAATACCTTCAAAAGTTCAATCATATATGGCCTGTGCTAAACCAATAATTGGCTCATTAAACGGTGAGGGAAAAAATATAATAGAAGCCTCAAACTCAGGTTTAGTAGCCGAATCTGAAAATGCAGAGCAATTAGCCCATAAAGTCTTGGATTTTTTTACACTTAGTAAAGATAAGCGGAATGAAATGGGATTAAATTCTCTGAAATATTATCAAAACGAATTTGAAAGAGACAAATTGCTTAATAGACTGATAGAAATTCTTGAATCTACTTAGGATGAATGTATTATTAACTGGAAGTAGTGGTTTTGTAGGAAAAGTTTTAATAACTTATTTAAATAAGTATTCGGAATTTACATCTATTCTCATTTCAAGGGAAATACTTAATTCAGTTGTATTGCTTAATAGTGAAGTCTCTAAAGCTGAAAACATTATCCATCTCGCTGGAAAAGCCCACGATCTAAAAAATGTATCCCAACCAGAAGAATATTATCAAATAAATTTTGAACTTACCAAACAACTCTACAACGCATTTCTTGAATCCAAGGCTAAGAAATTTGTTTTTATTAGCACTGTAAAAGCTGTTACAGACACTCTAAATGAATCTTTAACAGAAGATCATCAGCCAGACCCACAAACACATTATGGCAAATCTAAATTAATGGCAGAAGAATATATTCGAAACCAATCTCTGCCCTCAGGAAAATCATATTACATTCTTCGTCCTTGCATGATTCACGGCCCTGGAAATAAGGGAAATCTTAATTTACTATATAATTTTGTTTCTAAGGGTTTTCCCTATCCATTAGCTTCATTCCAAAATAAAAGATCATTTCTAAGTGCTGAAAATTTATGCTTCATCATCAAAGAGCTTATTGAGCGGGATGATATACCTTCAGGGATTTATAATGCAGCAGATGATGAAGCTTTATCTACTAGTGAAGTAGTCTCCTTACTTTCAAAAGCTCTCAATAAATCTCTAAGATTATTGTATATCCCTAAAATGATAATTTCTTTTATAGCTAAAATAGGTGATATATTAAGACTTCCAATCACTACAGAAAGACTTGAAAAACTTACAGAAAATTATGTAGTAAGTAATCAAAAGATTAAACAAGTACTTAAAAAGGAATTACCTTTGACTGCACATGAAGGTATTTTAAAAACTGCCCGTGCTTTTAAAGATGTCTGAATTATTAAAATACATTTTATCTTCATTATTATTTTTAGGAATTGAGTTAATTTACTTTCGCATAGCAGATCATTTTAGCATTATCGATCATCCCAATGAGCGAAGCTCGCATGCTGAAATAACACTTCGAGGAGGCGGTATTATCTTTCCTTTGGCTATTCTCCTCTATTCTGTCTTTTTAGGGTTTCCCTATCCTTATTTTATGGCTGGCTTAGTCTTAATTGGTGTAACTAGTTTTTGGGATGATCTGCATATCCTATCTCCTAAACTTAGACTGGCCATTCATATACTCTCAGTATTTTTTCTTTTTACAGAACTAAGGATACTTAACTATCCGATATGGGCAATCATTGTTATTGGCATTATAGTAATAGGTACTATCAATGCCTATAATTTTATGGATGGTATCAATGGTATCACAGGTTTGTACAGCTTAACAGTGATTATTAGTTTAATTTACCTGAATGTATCATTGCATTTTGTAAAACACGATTTTCTATGGATAACAACAATTGCTTTGCTGGTATTTCTATTTTTTAATTTTCGCAAAAAAGCCAAATGTTTTGCTGGCGATGTGGGGAGTATTTCTATGGCTTTTATTATTCTCTTTGCATTGGCATTATTGATTATTCACACCCATCAATTTTTATATATCCTTTTTCTTTCAGTTTATGGTGTAGATTCTGTACTAACTATCATATTCAGGCTTTTTAATCGTGAAAATATTTTTGAAGCTCACCGCTCTCATGCATATCAAATTTTAAGTAATGAAAAGGGCTTATCACATCTTAGAGTTTCTGTTAAATATGCAATTTTGCAATTGCTAATTAATGCCCTGCTAATTTATATGATTCATCAAAACTTAGGTACCTGGGTATTGGTTATTATAACCTTTGCTATACTTATATGTTTGGCTATATTATATATTTTAATAAAATATCAATCTATAATATTACATAAGAAACCGACTTCAATTTAATATATTACACTATGTTTATGTATAATTGTATTAATTACATATAGTATTAATATAAAAATTCAATTTGTTTACCCGCATTAACATAGTCCCCCGGTGGATCATCTTCTCCTTAGATTTGATGTGCTGTGCTATTTCATTATGTTTTGCCTACTTCATAAGGTTTAATTTTGATGCAGCTCAAATTAATTCAATTGAATTAAGTCGTAACCTCCTATTTTTCGCGATAATTAATTCGATTGTGTTTTTTAGTATTAAAACTTATGCTGGTATTATTAGGTATACAAGCGCCCAGGATTCCTTTCGTATATTATTTTCTATAATTTTAACAAACACCTTGTTTTTTGTTGCTAATCTGTCCTTAATTTCATTTAATAAAGCATCATTAGTATCTAATGTGATTTTAATTATTAATGGACTCTGTAGCTTCCTTTTATTGATTACTTATCGGGTAATGGTAAAATACTTTTTCATGTATATAAAAAATTTAAAAATTGATAAACAGAGGGTAATTATATACGGAGCAGGTGAAGTAGGAATAGCGGCTAAGAGAACGCTAGACCACGATGCTAAGGTAAACATGAATTTGGTGGCTTTTATTGATGATGATGAACGCAAAAGGGGCAAAGTAATAGATGGGATCAAGATATATCATGCCAGTGAAATTGGGAATTTGATATTGGAGGAAAAAATAGATAATTTACTCATTGCCACTCAAAATTTACCATCCGAACAAAAGAATAAAATCGTTGATTTTTGCCTGGAACATGATATTAAAGTATTAACGCTACCTCCCGTTCAAAGCTGGATTAATGGCCAAATCAGTTCAAAACAAATCCAAAATATAAAAATTGAAGATCTTTTAGAGCGGGAGCTAATTATTATTCATAATGATGATATTACACAGCAGTTAAGAGGGAAACGGGTTTTAGTAACAGGAGCTGCCGGATCCATAGGAAGTGAAATAGTGAGACAAATATCTGTCTTTCATCCTCAAATGATTATTCTGAATGATCAGTCTGAAACCCCCTTGCATGAACTACAGTTAGAACTAAAAGAAAATAATATTGTTGATAATTTTCATTCCTTCATTGGTGATGTACGAGATCACACACGTATGGAAGTTTTGTTCCAAACTTTTAAACCGCATTACGTATATCATGCTGCAGCCTATAAACATGTCCCTTTAATGGAACATAATCCGGGTGAAGCTGTTCGCACCAATGTAATGGGCACTAAAATTATTGCAGATTTAGCGGTAAAATACGGAGTACAAAAATTTGTGATGATCTCTACTGATAAAGCTGTAAATCCTACTAATGTAATGGGTGCTTCTAAACGAGTAGCGGAGATTTATGTACAGTCTTTATTTAATTCCTTTAAAAAAGAAACCACAAGTTATACCAATGGTTTAAAGCATTTAAATGGGAATAGCTCAAAAGTTATTACTCGATTTATTACCACTCGTTTTGGCAATGTATTAGGATCTAGTGGATCTGTTATACCACGTTTTAAAGCTCAGATTCAAAAAGGTGGCCCAATTACGGTTACTCATCCAGAAATAACCCGCTATTTTATGACAATCCCCGAAGCCTGCCGTTTGGTATTGGAAGCGGGATCAATGGGTGAAGGTGGAGAAATTTACATTTTTGATATGGGTAAATCCGTAAAAATTGTAGAACTGGCAAAAAAAATGATTCGTCTTTCCGGTCTGGTGCCTAATCAGGATATTGCAATTGAGTATAGTGGCTTGCGTCCGGGAGAAAAACTTTACGAAGAGTTATTAAACGATCTTGAAAATACAATTCCCACACATCATGAAAAGATTATGATTGCCAAAGTCAGGGAATATGATTTTACAACTATTGATAAACATATTGATGAATTAATTAAGTTAAGTTGCGATTATAAAGATCGGCATGTTGTAATTAAAATGAAGGAAATTGTACCCGAATTTAAAAGTAATAATTCTATATATGAAGAGTTGGATAAGCAAACTATCATTAATTAGAAATTGAATGAAACAACTGTCTATCTATTTCCTGTTATGTTTTTCTTTCACTCTTCCTGCTTATTTACAAGCACAAACCTTCCCTTACTCATACCATAATTACCAGCAAATAAATAGTGTCATTTACACTACAGATACCAGATTTCATACCTCTATAAAACCTATTTTACCAGATGACACGCTGGCTTACCGGGCACTTGATTCTTTAACGAGATTGAATACAGACAGTACTAAAAAATCATGGATACTTAGAAAACTCTTTAATGAGCATTTAATCCAAATCGAAAAAGAAGATTATAAAGTTTATATAGATTTTCTGCCAGATTTTCAAATTGGTCGTGATGTAACTAATAAACGTACTACATGGCTGAATACACGAGGATATCAAATTCAGGGAAGTATTGGAAAAAACTTTAGTTTCTATACAAGTGGTTACGAAAACCAAGGGGTATTTCCAAAATATTTAAATCAGTACATAAACGACAATGGCATTATACCCGGACTTATAAATGATAAATTTGGAGCATCCAAAAATATCAAAGATTGGGCTTATGCTAGTGCAATACTCAATTACATACCAAATAAATATTTCTCATTTACGTTAGCTCAGGATAAAAATTTTATTGGTGATGGATATCGCTCCATGCTGCTTAGTGATGTTTCATCGAATCATCCGTTCTTTAAAATTACCACTACACTGGGGAATGTAAAATATATTAATATCTGGGCCCAGTTTCAGGATTTAAAATCACCTCAGTTTTCTTATGATAATGGTTTTAGAAAAAAATGGGGAGTCTTCCATTACCTGGATTGGAATGTAAATAATCGTCTTTCTCTCGGGTTCTTTGATGCTATAATCTGGCAGGACGCCGATGCAACAGGCAAACGTGGTTTTGATGTTAGCTATCTAAATCCAATTATTTTCTTAAGGACCATAGAAGGATCCAACGGATCACCAGACAATGCTTTAATAGGCTTTACCGGAAAATATAAAGCCGCAAAAAATATTACATTATATGGCCAATTTGCATTGGATGAGTTTACAGCTAAAGAATTTTTTGCCGGAAATGGCTATTGGGCTAATAAGTTTGGCATTCAGGCAGGTATTAAAGGATTTGATGCTTTGAAAGTTAAAAACCTCAACTACCTGGCAGAATTTAATACAGCTAAACCCTTTACCTATAGCCAAAGAACATCACTCTTAAATTATGGACATTATAATGAAGCACTAGCTCATCCATTTGGAGCAAATTTTCGTGAGTTTTTAAGTATTTGGGATTATGCATATCAACGTTGGCAAGTATATGCTCAGGGAAATTACGCTCAATATGGGCTAGATCCGGGGTCTGATAATTATGGAAAAGATATTTATAAATCATACAATACCCGTATATCTGATTATGGCAATAAAACTGCTCAAGGCATAAAAACTAATTTTATATATCTGGATACCCGAATTTCTTATCTCATAAATCCTAAAATTAATCTGCGTTTAGAATTAGGTGCCGTTTACCGGAAGGAAAGTAATGATCTTAACGCGAATACCACAAATTGGATTACTTTTGGCTTAAGAAGTTCACTTCGAAATCTATATCAGGATTTTTAAACTTTGATTTAGGATTTTATATCTAATTTATTAAATTTCTCCTTTTGAATATTTCCTAAGGTAACATCATTAAAAGCAATTCAATTTTACCGTTGAGCATTCAACGTCATTATTTTTTTATAAAAAATAATTTTATTCTTTAAATGCACTTTCTAATGATGCAATCAGGAAGAAAATAATAGCTTTGGGAAATACCTACTATAAAGAGATCATTGGGATATTCATCGTCGGGAGACTATGAATTTTTATAAACAGGTATTTGAAACTACTAATCAACCATCAATAAGTTAAATGATTTATATTATTTATCAGTTTTCTATAAACAGTACTCTTACGCCCACCAACAGAATAAACTCGTTTTATAACATTCTTAAAAAAAACAATTTTCAAGTTAAGCTAATATCTTCTATTGCTTATGATAAAATTGCTATTAATAAATTATCTGAAGATAAAAAATGGGTAACTTCCTCTAAAGACCCAAATAGTATTGAAATAACAAAAATTAATAATTTTTTTCAACGAAAAGCTTTGATTCTTGCTACTAATAATGCCTCCAGATGGTTTTTTAGAATAATAAATTTAGCTTACTATGTAATTAACAGGAGGGATATTTTTACTTTGTATAATGAACTATATGCATATTTCAATACCTGCACCATAACTAGGAATGATATTTTTTTCTGCTCAGGTACACCCTCAAGTATTCAACTTACTGTTTATGGACTTGCAAAAAAGCATTCTGCAAAGTTATTTTTAGATTATCGAGATCCCTGGACATACGATTATAAAACTAATAATACAGGTTTTATTCAGAAAATGAGGCTACTCTTAGAGCGAAAACGGGAAAATAGAGTTCTTCATTACGCCACCGCCATAACAACTGTTAAAGAAAGTCTTAAGAGACTATTCCCGCAGTTTGTAGCGAATGAAGTCAAAGTCATTGAAAATGGATGCAATTTGAATGAAAATGATTTTTACAACGTTAAAGATCAGTATCAAAAATTTAAAATAGTTTACCTTGGGAATTTGTATAGCAGTCAATTTAAAGATGAAACATTTTTTAAATGTCTGGCTAAATTTATTGAAGTAAATAAAATTAATAAAAACGATTTTGAAGTTTCATTTTATAGTGGCGGGCAAACTGCTTTATTAAAAAAAGTTATTGCGAAGTATTTTTTAAAGGATTACATACATATATATGAATGGCTTGACATCAAAGAATGTATAAAAACCGCTTCTGATGCTACTGCTTTTTTACATCTCAAATATGGAGACGTATCTCAAATTATTACTTCCAAACAGGCCGATTATCTTGCCTTGCAAAAACCAATATTATTACCCTCAACAGATAATGGAGATATTGCAGAAAGCATAATAAACAATAAAGCAGGTTATGTATGTAAAACAGAGGCAGAATGCATAAATGCACTTAATGAACTTTGGGGGAAATTTATAGACAAAAGGCCTATCAAACTCGAAAGAGATGCCGAATTCCTATATCGTATTAGTAGAGATTTTCAGGCACAAAAGCTAGTAGATATCATGAATCAAATTCAGGGGGAAAGACTAATTTAACCCGCCATTACCTTAGTGGTTCTTGCAACAGCAAATTTCTTAACAGCACCAATAACCCCAACAGCATCATATCCACACTCCGCCCATAGTTCGGATTGTTCGCCATGTTCAATCACTTTATCTGGCATACCCAAACGAATAATAGTAGCATGATAGCCTTTATCAGCCATAAATTCAATCACGGCACTACCCATACCACCTGGTAAGCAGCCATCTTCAACAGTTATTACATATTTAAATTTAGCAAATACATCATGTAACAATTCTTCATCTAAAGGCTTAATAAACCTCATATCATAATGAGCAGGATGTATTCCTTCAGAGTTTAATTCTAAACAGGCTTTTACAACTTCATTTCCAATATGGCCGATACTTAAAATTGCCACATCTTCACCTTCACATATTTTTCGCCCCTTACCAATTTCTAGAATTTTAAAAGGCCGTTTCCAATCTGGCATTACACCATTCCCACGCGGATAACGAATGGAAAATGGACCCATATTTTCCTGTTGGGCTGTAAACATCAAGTTCCGCAACTCCTCTTCATTCATTGGAGCAGAAACGATCATGTTTGGAATACAACGCATATAAGCCAAATCGTAAGCACCATGATGAGTTGGCCCGTCAGCGCCAGCAACTCCTGCACGATCTAAACAAAAAACAACATTTAATTTTTGTATAGCTACATCATGAATAACCTGATCATAAGCTCTTTGCATAAAACTGGAATAGATATTACAAAAAGGAATCATACCTTGGGTTGCTAAACCTGCAGAAAAAGTAACGGCATGTTGTTCTGCAATACCTACATCAAAAGCACGGTCAGGCATCTCTCTCATCATAATATTTAGTGATGATCCAGAAGGCATAGCTGGAGTGATACCCATAATTTTAGGATTCATTTCAGCTAATTCCACAAGTGTATGTCCAAATACATCCTGGTATTTTGGTGCCTGCGGTTTATCCGGCACTGATTTTTTAATTTCGCCGGTAATTTTATCAAACAAGCCTGGAGAATGCCATTTAGTTTGATCCTTTTCAGCTAGTGCATATCCTTTACCTTTTATCGTTACGCAATGAAGTAATTTTGGTCCCGGGATATTTTTAAGGTCATTAATTACTTTAACTAAGTGTTTTACATCATGCCCGTCAATCGGCCCAAAATATCTAAATTTTAGAGCTTCAAAGAAATTGCTTCTTTTCAAAAGGCCGCCTTTAATACTCTTCTCCACCTTTTTAACTATTTCGTGAGCATTGGGGCCTAACTCAGAAATTTTGCTAAGAACATTAGAAATATCATCCCGAAAACGGTTGTATGATTTAGAAGTAGTAATGTCTGTAAGATATTCTTTTAAAGCGCCTACATTCGGATCAATAGACATGCAGTTATCATTAAGAATAACCAGTAAATTAGAATTTTCAATACCCGCATGATTTAAGGCTTCAAAAGCTAGGCCGGCTGTCATAGCTCCATCACCAATTACTGCTACGTGTTGCCTGTCTTTTTCACCTTTATAATTTGAGGCAACAGCCATACCTAAAGCTGCAGAAATAGAGGTTGAAGAATGTCCAACTCCAAAAGTATCAAACTCACTTTCACAACGTTTTGGAAAACCGCTTATGCCTTTATAGATACGGTTAGTATGAAAATCTGCACGGCGGCCTGTAAGTATTTTATGCCCATAAGCCTGGTGACCTACATCCCAAACTAATTGATCGTAAGGGGTATTGAGTACATAATGCAGAGCTACGGTAAGCTCTACAACCCCTAAGCTGGAACCGAAATGGCCTCCATTTACAGATACAGTATCAATAATAAATTGTCTTAACTCTTGGCAAATACGTTCTAAATCCCTTCCTTTAAATTTCTTCAAATCAGAAGGATAGTTAATTTGTTCCAAAAATTCTCCGGCCTTAACTTCCATGCAGCGGTTATAAAAATTATAATGCAAAATTAACTTAATCGCTAAGCAATTTACAATATTTTACAGATTAAGTAGCAACTGGAACTAAAGGATGTGTTATTTTTGAATAATTTATGGATGCCAATAGTTTTGAGATAAAGCTTCCCCAGTTTGAAGGGCCCTTTGATTTGCTTCTATTTTTTATTGAGCGGGATGAGTTAGATATTCATAATATTCCGATAGCACATATTACAGATGATTTTTTGGAGTATATACACAAGTTAAATGCTATGAATATGGAGCTTGCAAGCGAATTCATATTTGTAGCAGCAACGCTTATGCGTATTAAAGCAAAAATGCTTTTACCACGACCGGATTTAAATGAAGAAGGTGATGAAATAGATATTAAAGGTGATTTAATCAATAAACTGATCGAATATAAAAAGTTCAAACAGGCTTCCGCACAGCTTCAGATTTTAGAACAGGAGAGATCGAAGCAAGAAAGAAGGGGTAATATCTCTTATGATTTGCAGGAAATTAGTCTTACTAAAGAAGCTGGTGAAGAATTAACTTCTTTCAGTCTATATAAGCTTATGCTGATATATGAACGGGTAATTAAGCGTTATGGAAATCAATATCAGGAAGATGTTCATACAGTACTTCAATATCCATATACCATAGAAAGCCAAAAGCAAGCCATTAACGACTTGATGCGAATAAATCAAAAGTTAGATTTTAAAGGATTAGCATCCTTGTCAGATAATAAAATACATTTTGTATACAACTTCTTAGCTCTGCTAGAAATGCTGCAACAGGAATTAATATCTATACAAACTGGTTTCGGATTTAATAACTTTTGGATAGAAGCTAAAATAAATTCAAATAGCTTGTAGTTGTATGGGGCCGTTTAGCTAAATCATCTACTTGTAATTCTCTAAATCAATCATTTTAATCCGGTAAAAAATGAACCCCGTTCTGGGATTTGTTCAATGAAAGCAGTTGGGCTTGTCAACAAGCGTGGATTGCTCAAACGGAAGATTATATCACCCAAAGAAGATGCAAAGGCTTCAGTTATCCTTTCTGTATCCTTTCTATTTGCATGGATAAGCCCAAAGCATGCAAACAATCCTACAAAAATTAATGCCGGATAATTTATAACACCTTCAATTTAAGATATAATCATTAATTTTAAATCCGAAATATAAAATCCATGAAGAGAGATAAGATCATATTCAACCTGATAGATGAAGAATTAGAACGCCAGGAAACAGGCATTGAGTTAATTGCATCAGAAAATTTTGTGAGCAAGCAGGTAATGGAAGCTGCTGGCTCTGTATTAACTAATAAAT
Source organism: Sphingobacteriales bacterium (assembly GCA_025353765.1). Lineage (GTDB taxonomy): Bacteria > Bacteroidota > Bacteroidia > Sphingobacteriales > Sphingobacteriaceae > Daejeonella. The sequence continues at coordinate 93,325 of JANXOD010000020.1, read as the reverse complement.
ATGCCGAAGGTTTACCAAGTAAGCGTTATTATGGCGGCTGTGAGGTGGTTGATGAAGTGGAAACAATAGCCATTGAGCGTGCTAAAGAATTATTTAATGCAGAATGGGCAAATGTTCAGCCACATTCAGGAGCACAGGCAAATGCTGCCGTATTTTTAGCATTATTAAATGCCGGGGATAAAATTCTAGGGTTTGATCTTTCTCATGGCGGACATTTAACGCATGGTTCTCCGGTAAATTTTTCAGGTAAACTGTATCAGCCACACTTTTACGGAGTTGATCGCGAAAGCGGATTAATAGACTATAAAAAACTGGAACAGGTGGCCTTGGCAGAAAAACCAAAAATGATCATTTGTGGCGCTTCCGCTTATTCTCGTGATTGGGATTATAAATTTATTCGCCAGGTGGCGGATCAAATTGGTGCTTTGGTTCTGGCAGATATTTCACATCCGGCAGGTTTAATATCACGTGGATTATTAAATGACCCTCTTCCTCATTGCCATGTCGTTACCACTACAACTCATAAAACATTGCGTGGCCCGCGGGGTGGAATGATTATGATGGGACAGGATTTCGAAAATCCATTCGGCTTGAAAACTCCAAAAGGAGAATTAAGGATGATGTCTGCTTTATTAGATAGTGGTGTGTTTCCTGGAACTCAGGGCGGTCCGCTTGAACATATTATCGCTGCAAAGGCTGTGGCTTTTCAGGAGGCTTTAAGTGAAGGCTATATGAAGTATATTATCCAGGTTAAAAAGAATGCAGATGCAATGGCAACGGCATTTATGGATCGTGGATACCAAATAATTTCCGGAGGAACAGATAATCATTTAATGCTGATAGATCTTCGCAATAAAAAAATTACAGGTAAAGCCGCAGAAAATGCTTTAGATAAAGCTGCCATCACTGTAAATAAAAATATGGTGCCTTTTGATGATAAATCTCCATTTGTAACTTCGGGAATACGTATTGGAACAGCAGCAATCAGTACTCGTGGTTTAAAGGAAAAGCATATGGAGAAAATTGCAGATCTGATAGATGAAGTGATATCTCAACCAGATAATGAACTTAATCTAAATAAAATTCGTAAGAAGGTACATGAAATGATGGGAAAGCATCCTTTATATAAAAAGAATTAGTTTTTTCATTATCCTTAAAAATGGAATAATTTAGGTATCCTATCATATTGAATAAGAAAAAAGAATATCATCTAAAGATGCTCAGGAATTATCAAATTTTAGATAAGCTGCCTGCAAAAGAGTTTGAATCAATTACGCGTTTAGCATCTCATATATGCAAAACAACAATTGGTTTAATCTCTTTACTAGATGACTCTAAGCGATGGTTTTTATCTAACAAAGCCGATGTTGTAAATACCAATATTCCCAATAAAATCCCTTTTTATAATTATACTACTCAACAGGATGAAGTTTTTGAGGTAAAAGATGCTTCTACTGATTCTCGTTTTGAGTCTGATTCTCTAGTGATTGGTAATTCGGGCATACGTTACTATGCCGGCATCGCTCTAATATCTCCAGATGGTTTCCATTGGGGATATTTATGTGTTATGGATAGCCATTCGCTTGAATTGGATCAAGAACAAAAAGGTTCGTTGAGAATGTTGGCCGACAATATTATATATCATCTTGGAGTTCAGGAAAAAAATTTAAGACTAGAGGAAACTCTTTTGGAATATGAAGATATCAATAATATGTTTGATAGCTCTGCAGAGTTACACTGCATTTTGGATAGAGATACTAGGGTTGTTATGATCAATAAATCTGTCAATAAATTTTTAGGATATACCATTGAAGAAAGCTTAGGACACCCTATTTCAGAATATTTAGTAAAAGAGGATATGCTGGCTGTAATCCCGATAATAGAAGATGGTTTACGCTTAGGAAAGAAATCTTTTGAGTTGGAGACCCGAATTAGAACTAAATCCGGAGAGGTAAAATGGGTAGGTTGGAGTACAGTAACAAATAAAGATAAATGGTATATAAACGGTCGGGATATAACGTATCAAAAAAAGATTGTTGCAGAACTTGAACAATTATCACTGGTTGCCAGTAAAGTAAATGACGGCGTTATTATTAGTGACGCCAATAATAAAGTACTATGGGTTAATGATGCATTAGAAAATATATTAGGTTACACATTTAAAGAACTTGTTGGCAAAAGACTAAGTGAAATTTTCGCCTCTGCATATACTGATAAAAAGACAATTCAAATAATTAATAAAGCAGTAGCAGATAAAAAGCCATATAGCATTGAGTTTTTGATCAGCAAAAAAGATGGCAGCCCAGTTTGGATTTTTGTATCGACAACTCCCATAGTAAATGAAGATGGGCATATTGAACATCAGATAGAGATTATTGTTGACATTACCGAAAGGAAATATGCCGAAGAACAATTGAATTTGCTATCTCTTGTGGCTAGCAAAACAGCAAATGGTGTTGTAATAAGTGATAGAGAAGGTAAAATCAAATGGGTAAACCAGGCTTTTGAGAAATTAACCGGCTATACGTTACGGGAATTTAAAAGTGGCCGCCCTGGCGATTTTTTATCTGGTGAAGGAACTAATATTGAAGAGCTTGAAAAAGTCCGAATGCTTATGCTTGAGGGCCTGTCATCTCATATTGAACTTCTGTGTTACAAAAAGGACAAAACACCTATGTGGTTGTCTATATCTAATACACCAACATTTAAGGATGGCATATTAGATCAACAGGTAGAAATTATTAAAGATGTTTCGGCACGTAAAATGGCAGAACAGGAGCTTATAAAAACCCGGGAAGAGGCTGTGCATCTTAGTAAAGCAAAAGAGGCTTTTCTTTCGGTTATGAGTCACGAGATACGTACTCCTTTGAATGCCGTTATTGGCATGACGCATATATTAATTCATGATAATCCAACTCAATCGCAATTAGAAAACCTGAAAATATTACTTTTTTCTGCACAGAATTTATTGATCCTTATCAATGATATTCTGGATTTTACCAAGATTGAAACTGGTAATATGATTATAGAAAAAGCGAATGTTAATTTAAAAGACCTGGTATCAAAAATATTAAATTCACTTCAGTTTAAAACAGCCGAAAAGAACGTTGTTCTTAAATCTGAAATTGACCATAGAATACCAGCTCAAATTAAAGGAGATAATACACGGTTATATCAAATATTAGTAAATTTAGTAGGCAACTCTATTAAGTTTACAGAAGATGGAGAGATTAAATTAAAGTTAGATCTGGTATCTGAAAGTGAAAAGTCTTTAATAGTTAAATTTGAAGTATCAGATACAGGAATAGGTATCCCCGCTGATAAGATTAATTCTATTTTTGATACTTATACTCAGGCAAGTTCTGATACAACACGGAAATATGGTGGAACAGGTCTGGGTTTAACAATAACTAAGCGTTTGCTAGAATTGCATAACTCAACTATTTTTGTTGAAAGCCAGTTAGGTAAAGGATCAAAGTTTATTTTTGAGATAGAATTTGAGCGTTCTCCACAATTATCGCTCACTTTAGAAACTGAGTTTAATAAAATTAATTCGAAATCATCTATACTGGTTGTGGATGATAATGAAATAAATCGTTTGCTGTTAAATAAAATGCTCTCACAATGGGGCATAAGTGTAGATTTTGCTGAAAATGGTGAAGTAGCTCTTCAACAAGTACAGAAAAATTCCTATGGTATGATCTTAATGGATTTACAAATGCCGGTAATGAACGGTATTGATTCAACGAGGGCTATTCGTAAACTTAGTGGAGATTATTATCAAACCCTGCCAATTATTGCTTTAACCGCATCTATTCTTACACATGAAATGGATAAGGTATATGAATGCGGAATGAATGATTATGTTTTGAAGCCTTTTCTGCCTGATAATCTGTATCAAAAGATTAAATTTTATATTAAAAATTAGGGCTTTTTTAAAATGCTAATCCTTTATTTTTTCCCGGTTAATACGATATATGGGTATATTTTTTTAGATTTTACCCTAAAAAATTTCACAAGTATTTTTCCTGTAATCCATACTAATCTAAAAAGAGCTTTTGCCGGAATAGACTTATGTTTTTTATCCTCAAGCCATACACTAAACTGGCCAAGATAACCAGCTTTAACCTCTTTTAAACCCAAATTAGAAGCAATTAGTGCTAATAACTTGGGATCCATGCAATCAATATTGTGTTTCAAATAATTCTCTTTATCCAGCTTTTTTTGTATCCAGCCGTTTACACTCTTAAAATTGGGTAATGTGATAAACAAAATGCCTCCGGGTTTTAAAAATTGAATATGACGGCTAATAATATCCTTTGTATCTGCAAAATGCTCAATTAGTCCACAAGAAAATACCAGGTCATATTGCTTTTCAGGCACATAGCTAAATAAATCTGCTTCAATAATATTTATATCCTGTTCTGTTAAATTATTCTTCTCTAATACATTTTTTAAAATATCCTGATGTACAAAATAGTCTAATAAAGTAGCTTCCAGTTTCAAATATTTTTTTAAAAATATAGTATAATATCCTGGAAAGCCACCCAGTTCAATAGCTGATTTGATATTCACTTTTGAAGCAATATCCTCAAACTGGTCATGAAAAAGATAATCTTTATTTATTTCTATGTCGAGATTTGATTTTGATTCCCAGTAATTAGTCCAGAATTCACGATTTGTTAATTGATTGCCCATGCTTTAGCAAAGAAAATAAAAAGAATTCAAATGAATTGTATTTTTGATCCCAGTGAAAATTATACATCTTAATACTTATGCAGGAAACGGCGGTGCCGGCAGAGCATGCATGCGCTTAAATAAGGCGCTTAATAAGGAGGAAATAGACTCTGAAGTATGGGTTAATTTCTCTTTTAAAACAGATAGCCAGGTGCACAATCTTTCCAGCGGGTTAAACAAATGGTTAACGGCTTTAAAAATAATTTTAGAGCGTAATATAGAAAAGCTATTTGTGAAATCGATAAAAATACCATTTTCGTTTCCCATTTTCGGAGTAGGTATTTCCAGTCATAAAGCTTTAAAGCAAGCGGATATAATTCATTTACATTGGTTAAACCATGCTTTTATGCGCCCAAAAGATCTGGTTAAACTAGCCCGGTTAAAAAAGCCGATAGTTTGGACATTTCATGATAGCAATGCATTTACCGGAGGATGCCATGTTCGTTATAACTGCGATCATTTCCACCAAGAATGTGGCAACTGCCCTGTTTTAAAAACTTCAAATACCAATGATTGGTCACATAAAATTTGGATGGCTAAAGAAAAAGCATATAAAAAACTCAGCTTTAATATAATTGCTCCAAGTAACTGGATGGCTAAATCTGTATATCAAAGTAAATTACTTAATTCACATATTGTAAATGTTATTCCCAATACGTTAGATACCTCAATCTTTAAACCACAAAATAAAACCGAAGCACGGAAAAACCTGGGCCTTCCTACTCGTAAATTTATAATAATGAGTGGATTTATGCCGTCCAGGAAAGATTTGCATAAAGGAACAACATATTTAGTTGAAGCTATTGCCATACTAACAGAACAACATCGTATTCAACCTGAGCAAATGGAACTTGTTGTTTTCGGCAATCGCGATAGCAAAAGCATTCCTGAATTTTCTATAACAACTACTTTTTTGGGAACTATTGCAGATGACCATAAGCTTGCACTCTGTTATAGTGCAGCAGATGCGTTTATTGCTCCATCTTTAGAAGATAATTTACCTAATACGGTGATGGAAAGCCTGGCATGTGGAACACCGGTTGTCGCTTTTACAACGGGTGGTATTCCGGATATGGTTAAGCATAAAGAGAATGGTTATTTAGCAAAATATCGTTCTTCAGCAGATCTTGCCGAGGGCATAAATTGGATATATCAAAATCCACACCGTGAAGAATTAAGCTTGAATGCCGTGCAGACCGTTGAAAAATACTTCTCCGAGACCACGATTGCCCAACAACATATCAAACTGTACCAATCCTTATTAAATAATCAGCATGATCAATCCTAAGCTGACCGTAATCACTATCGTTTATAATAATGTTCTCGATATTGAGCGTACTATATTATCGGTGCTTAATCAAACTTATCCCAATATTGAATACCTTGTTATTGATGCAGCATCAACAGATGGGACACTTGAGCTTATCCAAAAATATGAACATCGCCTGGCCAAATTAATTTCTGAAAAAGATAACGGAATATATGATGCCATGAACAAGGGTTTAGCCTTAGCAACTGGCGATTACGTTCTTTTTATGAATTCGGGTGATGAAATTTATTCTGTTGATACGGTAGAACAATTATTTGCGGCTGAACCTGATGCTGATATATATTATGGCGAAACAGAAATGTATGATGCCCATTGGAATAGTTTAGGTACAAGGAGGCACAAAGCTCCCGAAAAATTTACCTGGAAAGGTTTTAAATATGGGATGAATATAAGTCATCAAGCCATTTATATCCGCAGATCATTAACAGAACCATATGATTTAAGCTACAAACTGAGCTCTGATATTGATTGGATTATAAAAGTCGCCAAAAAGGCCAAAAAGATTATAAATGTGAACCGGTATGTAGCTAAATATTTAACAGGTGGGATATCTAAGAAAAAACACCGTGAAAGCTTAATGGAGCGTTTCCGGATTTTTTCTAAACACTACGGACTAGTGCCAACTATTTTAAATCATTCGATAATTGCAGTTAAATTGACTTATTATTTTCTTCGTTACAAAAAAACAAATGATTAATCCGGGATAAGTTGTATCATTCAATAAGGACTAATTTCTCTGGTTTATCATTTGTTTTTAAATGAATTTTTAAAATATGCTCCGTAACATCATACCAGGCTAAACCTGCATTTCTATTCAATTTATCTTCACTCTTGAACTTGATCTTTTTACCATCAGTTGTTTGAATACAAATTGGTTTAGCAGTTTTTATGATCTCCAAATAGATATCCCGTATTTTTTCAGGCTTTGTACTTGATATTTCAATTGTATGATTTTTATGATCTCGATACCCAATAAAAGTTAGTTGCTCAAAGTCCTTTTTTTCTAAAGCTAAAGGGTCACTCCCATTGTCCTGATACAAAACAAATTTGGCAGTTTGAATAGCATCTGGAAAGTATTTAACAATAAGCGTATCACTGGTGTATTTTTCCGTATTCTGCATGTTTTTAGCCATAGGAATAAAACTTCCAGATTTAGCAAATATAGGCAGCTGACTAAGGTTGGCTTTAATGAGTGCCGAGTCAGTATATGCTTCCCCTGTCCACCAGTTTATCCAGCTTCCTTTTGGAAAAACTACTTTCCGCTCAAGTTTTCCTTTTTCAATAATCGGAGCTATTAATAGTTTTTCTCCCCATAAATATTCGTCATTTACATTAGCCAATAGCTTATTCTCAGGTTCCAAGTAGTTTAATGGCATTGCCAGTGGTCTTCCGCTTACCGTATTTTGGTAAGCAAGTGTGTAGTTGTAGGGCAAAAACCGATAACGGAGTTTAATATATTCTTTCACTATTTTCTGGGTAGCTTCATCCCAAAAAATAGGTTCTGGCGGAGTAGGAGAAGGATCGGCATGTGCACGATAGATGGGTGTAAATGCTGCATATTCCATCCAACGGGTATATAATTCGGCGTCTTTTTCGCCTTGCGCAAAACCACCAGCATCCGAATGCATGTATCCAATTCCGCTCATACTCATTCCCAGCATAATGGGTATTTGGGCCTTAAATCCATCCCATGAACGGGAAACATCACCACTCCATGGAAAAGTGGAATAACGTTGCATACCGGCACCACCCGAACGGGCAAGATTGAATATCCGCTGCTGCGGAAAATCTTTACGATAACCATCAAAAATAGTTTTTGCCCAAATGAGTGGATACACATTATGAACACTTCTGGCAATTCCATTTACATGATAAATACTATCCGGATGTTTTTCCGGCTCACCCAAATCGCACCACCAGCCTGCAACCCCCTCATTAATACGCTGCCGATAAAAATTCCATAAGTATTGTTGTGATTCTGGTTTGAAAATATCAATTAATCCGGTAGGGCCTGCCCAAAAATCAGCTATAATAAAATCATTGCCTTTAGCATCTTTTACAAATAAATTAGCGGCTGTGGCTTTGTTGAAATTATCTGAAAGCTTGGTAACAAATGTTTGTGTAATAGGAATGGTTTTAACTCCCATACTTTTTAACTCAGCCAGCATTTTTTGGGGCTGGGGAAAAGAATCAAGCCGCCAATCATGATTACCCATCGTTTTTACATCACCATACCAAAACAGATCTAATACAGTGGCATCTATAGGATATCCTGCTGCAATAGTTTTTTTTGCTGTCTCTATAGTTTCCTTTGCAGATTTATATCCAAACCGAGATTGTATAAAGCCCAGTGCCCAACGTGGCGGCAGTGGTTGTTTGCCCGTTAAAGTTGTATACGAATTTAATATTTCATCATTATTCCCGGCTATTAAAAAATAAGAAACGTTACCGCTTTGCGTAGTATATTCCAGTTGATCTTTATTGGTTTTTCCCAGATCAAAATTTCCCGAACCTGAATTTCCAAAATACAAGGCATAGCCTGCGGATGAAATGATTAAAGGAACAGAAACATTCAAATTTTGTTCACCATAGGTATAACCATAATGTGGCTGATGATAATTTTCAAGTAAATATCCACGACGATCTATAGGTATTGCTCTTGATCCGGTTCCATATAAAGCTTCGGTATCATCCAGCTGAAAAGATAAGCCATGGATATTGTTTGGAGTGCAAAAGTAGTTCAGATTACGGGTTAAAACTTGATGGCTATGCAGAGAAAAACTGATTTGCAAATTTTGTTTATCAACTATTAACTGTATAGAGTCAGTTTTTAAGAGAATAGCAGTTGAGGTTTCCTGAACTTTAGCATTTACAAGTTTTGGACTGGATACTAATATGTAAGAAGAATCTGGAAATGTATTAGCAGCATTCAGATAAGTAACTCTAATCACATTATGACTATAGGGAGTAATGAGGATTTGACCTGATTGGGTATTAATTTTTAAATCTCGACCATCAAAGGTATGATTGATATAGCCAACAAATATCTTTTTTGACTGGGCAAATAATAACTGCGTTGACAGACAAAAGAGGGCAAAAAAGATATTGAACTTCATCCATCCAAACTACTTAAAATGATGTAAAACTCAGGTATTGTTTTTATTCTATACTGTAAATTTATATCCTATTCCTCTAACAGTTTGCAGATAATTAGCTGCGTCCGAATTTTCTTCTATTTTTTTACGTAAGCGAACAATATGCATATCTAAAGTACGTGTATTAACATCAGAATTATAACCCCAAACTACCATCATCAGTTCCTCCCGCTTAATTACTTGATTCGCATATTGAAAAAAGTAAATTAAAATACGATTTTCCAGAATAGTTAACTCAATTTTTTTATCGCCTTTTATAAGTGAATGTGTATTGGGATGGTGTTCCATATTGCCAAATTTGTGCACTTCGGATTTTTCATTACTGATTACATACTTTACTTTATTATCAATTAAAGCCATAAGTACTTCCATATTAAAGGGCTTTGTAATGTAATCTGAAACACCAAAACTATAAGCATCTATTTTATCAATATCCTGAGCCTTTGCAGTCATCATAATAATAAATTTATTAAAACCCTGCTTTCGAACATTTTGACAAACTTCGGAACCCTGTTTATTAGGCAACATCCAATCTAACAATACAATATCCGGCTTCTCGGAAAGTATCAGTTCTTCAGCAGAATTACCATCTGCTGCTTCTATTACTTTATATCCTTCAGTTTTCAAACGATGAACCACTAAAAAGCGCAGATTTTCATCATCTTCAATAACAGCAACTTTAATTTCTTTTTGCATTTTAGTTTTCGTATGGCAATTCAATTATAAACTCTGAGCCTTTCCCTTCGCGGCTTTTTACGGTAATACTTCCATTCATAAAATTAACCAGTTCTTTACATAAAGCCAAACCTAAGCCTACACTTCCTTGCTGATTATACTGATTTTGTATTCGATAAAACTTCTCAAATATATTTTCAATCTCTTTTTGAGGTATCCCAATCCCTTTATCAATAAAGCAGAAAACAATATTCTTTTTTACTTTTTGGATAGTAATATTGAGCTCTTTTTTTTCTGGTAACGAATATTTATATGCATTATCCATTAAATTTTGAAATATACTTGCTAATAATATCGGATCTGTTTTGTAATATTCAACTTTTTCAAGATGATAGTGAAGATGAAAGTTAGGATATTTTAATTTATATGTGTTAATAATATTTTCACAAAATACGCTCAGCTCAACTCTTTCTTCCTTTAATTTAATAGCCTTATTCTCAATTTGCGTAAATGATAAAAGTCTGTTCATTAAATAATTTAACTTATCTGCTTCTTCATCTAGAATTTTCCCATAATGCGTACGCTCATGATTTGACAGATGACTTGCGCTACTAATGTTATTGCCAGCAATTTTAATGACACTAACAGGTGTTTTAAACTCATGCGTTAAATTATCAATAAAATCATGTTGCAATTTAAACATCTTGCTATTCACATTTAGATTTCTAAAAATTACATAAGCTATTAAAACCAACATGCCATAAACAATGAGTAAACCAGAAGCAATAGGCAAAAAGCGACTGTTAACTTCCTTCACTAAAAATGCTTTATTTGAACTAAAATAGAGTTTATAGTCTGAAAAAGCGCCTGGTAAGGGAATATCATTACTTATTATTTCGGGTTCGTTATCAAGTGACTCATAAACCAAGGGTTTTATTAAAATATGCTGATAAAGCTCGGGGTGAGTATTTTTGATTTGTAATCGTAAAGGATTTAGATAAAAAGTGAGCATGTCTTGTTCATAAAACAACGATGGTGGCTGATTTCTAAACATTAAATTCTTAAATATTTTTAATTCTTCCTGCCTTGGTATATTCATATAAGTAATGCGATTGGGCGTAATACTATAAAATACATTAAAAATATCGTCGTTACTTAATGTTTTGGAGGTATCTGATGATTCAATAAATTCCGTGAATTTCACTGCCATTTTATTAAATTCATCAGTTGTCCGCATAGATAAACTATTTGGGTTGTTATCTTTAAAGAGTACAACTGAATCAGGCAAAATATTTCTTCCAAACTGATAAACTGCTTTAGGGTTTATTGTAAAATTATTCACTTTAAATCCATTAGTAATTTTATGGTTACTTATACTGGCATCATAAAAAAAAGCACGCTCTACAAATGGGAATTTAGTGAAAATTGTATTTAAATATTTGATTGCAGAGGCTGAATCAAGAAATCCCTGGTAAAATGAAATTTCTGGGATTTTGTTTTGGAATAAGTCATTATATGGTTTTACTGTTTGCTCAAGAACATCAATTTTTTGTGATGCAAACTCATTTTCAATATACTTTTGAGTAAGATTATAGCCTAATGCTAGTGCAAAAACTAAAGAAATGGAAATTAAAATAAGGAACGCAATAATTAAAGAAAAATTTTTATGATAGATCTGTTTGCGTCTCTTCATCCTGCACTATTTTTTATTAAGATTACTCTTTAAAAAAAATTCAAGCTGTTTGTAGAACTCCCATTTATTTTCTTCTTTTTTAAAAAAGTGGCCCTCATCTTCTTTTAGTATATAAGTTACAGGTATGTTGCGTTTTTTTAACTCCTTTACAAACTGATTTGTTTCGTTTACGTTTACACTCGGATCTCCAGCTCCCTGAGCTATTAAAACCGGAGCTTTAATTCTGTCTGTATGAAAAATAGGTGAAGCCAGTCTAAAATAATCTGCATCTGTTTCAGGGTTTCCTACCATTTCAAAAGACATCGCTTGGAAAGCTTTATGATATGCAGGAACCCCTTTTAAGTAGGTAAATAGATTGATTAAACCAGAGTAGGAAGCTCCGCACTTATATAAATCAGAATTGAAACACAAACCATGCAGAGCAGAATACCCGCCAAAACCAGAACCATAAATAGCAATCCGCTTTGGATCTGCAATGCCTTCATTTATAAGCCAATGAACCCCATCTGCTATATCATTTTGGATTTTTCCACCCCATTCTTTAAATCCAGCAGCCCAGAATACTTTGCCATATCCGGTTGAGCCACGGTAGTTCATTTGAAAAACACCATAACCTCTGTTAGCCAAAAACTGAACTTCTGCATTATACATCCAACTATTTCTTGAAGATGGTCCTCCGTGGCCTCCATGGGGCATAACTATAATGGGCAGATTTTTATCCGCTTTCCCTATTGGCAATGTTAAGTAGCCATTTACTTCCAAACCATCCCGGGTTTTATACTTTACGGCTTTCATTTCAGCCATTTCTTCTTTATTAATAGAAGGATTTATATCGCCGAGCTTTATTAGTTTATTATTAGTAATAGTATATAAATAAAATGTACCCGGATTTCGATCTGTATATGTTTTTATTATAAATTTTTGCTCGGCAGAATCCTGATCTGTAATGCTGATTTCTGTATTTGGCAACATCTTCTCCAGACGAGTATACATTCCTTTTATATCATTATCCAAATAATAACGTTGCTGTTTCCATGTTTCATAAGTGGCGTAAACTAATTGATGCTTAGCATTAGAGTACATCCCTTCAATAATATCTACTTTCTGATTATTGTAAATTACATGGTGTTCTTTTCCCGTCACACAATCCAATTTTACTAAAGCTGTTTTATCTCTATTTTGATTAGATAAGGCATAAATACAGGTATAATTTTTGCAAAACCCCAAAGGTATAACCGTAGTTTTAAAGTTATTGGTTATTATTGGTCTAAAAAGATCACTTTCTTTACTGCGATATAACAGAGTCTCGTTAACACCATCGCTGGCTGAAGCCATACGTAATTTACCTTCAGGGTCTGCAAACCATTCAGTAACATTACCGGGGTTTATTCCTATTAGAGTCAATTGATTTGTTTGGATATTCAGACGGTAAGCGTCAAAAACTGTTGAATCACGCTTATTCAATGCCACCAGAATTTCGTCATTTATAGCTCTCTTCTCTGTAATTAGTCTTAACCAAGTTTTCTTGAAATAAGCTAATTCGCGTGTATGTGTTCCATCTCGTTTAGCAGCATATAATTTAGGCCCTTCAATCCCTCCATTTTTACTGCTGACATAAAGGATTTGACTATTACTGGCCCAAAAATAATAAGAAATATCCCGGGTTGTATCTGTTTGTAAACGGGTTATATTTCCGCCTTCCAAAGTTTGAACAAAAATATTTAGCCTGTTTTTATATGATCTCAAGTATGATATATATTTTCCATCTGGAGATATAGCAAAAGCCGTCTTTTCAGGATTTTTGAAAAAATCTTCTATAGGGATTATTCTAACTTGCTTGTTTTTAAAACAGGAGGCTAAAATTATTAATCCGCAAAGCCAGAAATATTTTCTAAAAATCTGCATTAAATTATAATTCCTTTATTTTCATCAATTATACATCCAAAATTGGAAAAAAGTGATTAATACTTCAATTGCAACTAAATTATTACTCAATAAATTAAGACAATCTGTTAGCTATTTAATATTTTGTTACCCTATTAAACGAAATTAATAATTTCGTACAAAAAAAGATATACATAATCTTAATAGTTAAAAATACATTTTAATATTTATTTAATTTCGTATCCCAAGTTAAGCTATTACACCTGATTCTTAGGTATTAAAAAATAATTTCTTATCGGTACCTTTAACTATATCTGCTATTCATATTTTTACTCTTAAATCTATGTATAAAGTTGTGCTTTTTGTCACGTTAATAATTCTCTCGCAAATCTGTTTTGGGCAGCCAAGTAGCGATGAGGCTTTAGCATCCCAATATTTTCAAGTTGGCGAATTTGAAAAAGCTGCTACCCTTTATAAAAAACTGTTTACTAAAACTAAAAGCACCAATTATTACGAACCTTATTTTACCTCATTACTACGCAGCAAACAATATGATGAGGCTGAGGAACTCGCCAGAATATCATTCAAAAACTATCCAGAAAATTACACTTATTCTGTTGATATTGGACGAATTTACCAGGAACGCGGGCAACAGGAAAAAGCGGATAAGTGGTACACAAATTTGATAAAAATGCCAAAATCTGAATTTGATATCAGGGATCTGGCTAATGCCTTTTACAGGGCTGAAGCTTTTGATTATTCTATTAAAACATTGCTTGCCGGGCGAAAATTAATGAATGATCAAAATGCATTTGCCTTTGATCTAATCAGCCTGTATCGTTATAGAAAAGATAAAGCTATGCTCGTTCAGGAATACTTAAACTTACTGGCTACAGACCCAAATACCTTAACACAAGCTGAAAATACGTTATCAGCCGTTTTTGAAGACAATGCTGATTATGATCTTTTGAAAGATGCTTTACTCCGCCATTTACAAAAAGATCCTCAAAATATATCCTATACAGAGTTTCTAACCTGGCAGTTTATTCAACAGAAGCAGTTTGATATGGCACTGAAGCAAACCTTGGCTTTAGATCGCCGCTTAAAAGAGGATGGCGACCGTATATATGAGCTTTCACAATTGTTAGTTGCTAATAATGCGTACGATCAGGCCATTGAGGCATTAAATTACCTGATTGCAAAAGGTTCGGGCAGTCCATACTATATTCCTGCAAAAATTGATCTGATAAATACCAAATCCAAACTGATTACTGATAACAAGTACACCATAGCAGATCTTATGGCACTAGAAAAAGATTATTTATCTCTACTATCAGAATTTGGACGAGGCCCAAGCACTTCATTTGCTGTCAGACAACTGGCAAATTTGCAGGCCTTTTATCTTCATAAAACCAAAGATGCAGAAAGCGAATTAGAGAATCTACTCCAAATATCCGGCTTACCGCAAACAACAATCGGACAAACAAAATTAGAGCTTGGTGATATTTACATTCTCACAGGAGAAGTTTGGGAATCAGCATTAATATATGGGCAAGTTGAAAAACAATTTGCAAATGAGCCTATCGGGCAGGAAGCAAAATTCAGAAATGCAAAGCTTTCCTATTATCAGGGCGATTTCGACTGGGCTAAAGCTCAATTGGACGTGTTAAAAAGTGCTACATCTCAATTATTTTCAAATGATGCGCTCAATTTAAGCTTGCTTATTTCTGATAATTTACAGAGCGAAACAGACACCAATGCCCTCAAAAAATTCTCTTACGCGGATCTACTGATCTACAAAAATGAAACAGAACAAGCGCTTTCTGTTTTAGATAGTATAAATAGTTTATTTCCAAAAAACTCATTAACAGATGATATTTTGATGGCAAAAGCACACATTTATATAAAACGCAATGAGATAGATACAGCTATTATTCAACTTCAAAAAATTATAGGCAATTATTCTTTTGACCTTTGGGGAGATGATGCCGTATTTATGCTGGCAGACATTTATGAAACAAAGCTTAATCAACCTGAAAAAGCACAACAGCTTTATCAAAAAATTATTACAGATTATCCGGGCAGTTTATATGTTATTGAATCACGTAAGCGGTTTCGTCATCTTAGAGGTGATAAACTGGGCTAGCAGTTCTGTCAAATTCCTATCTTCGCAACATGATCTTATATAATGTTACCATAATTTTGGATGAAGAAATCCAAGAAGACTGGTTAAACTGGATGCAAATGCAGCATATTCCCGATGTAATGGCAACTGACAGTTTCATCTCCAATCGCATTTTAAAAGTTCTTGATTCTCCCAATGAAGGAGTAACGTATTGTATTCAATATATTGCTGATACTATGGATAAATATCAGGAATATCAGCAGAAATTTGCAGCTCAATTACAAGCAGATGTACCTACACAATTCATTAATAAGGTTGTTGTTTTTAGAACTGTTATGGAATATATTACCTAAATGAAATTTATAGAAACCCATATTCAGGATTTGCTCATTATCCAACCAAAAGTTTGGGAAGATGAACGGGGATATTTCTTTGAAAGTTACAGTCGGGAACTCCTACATGATGCAGGAATTGATGCTGATTTTGTACAGGATAACCAATCCTTATCACAAAAAGGAGCTTTACGAGGATTGCATTTTCAGGCATCTCCTTTTGCCCAAGGAAAATTGGTACGGGTAATACAGGGGAAAGTATTAGATGTGGCTGTAGATCTGCGAAAAAATTCATCAACTTTCGGAGATCATATGACTATTGAATTAAGTGCTGAAAACCATTCTATGTTTTGGATTCCACCTGGTTTTGCACATGGTTTTTTAACTTTAGAAGACCAAACTATTTTTACTTATAAAGTAAGTAACCTATATAATAAAGCTTCTGAAGGTGGTATATTATGGAATGACCCGGATTTAAACATCGATTGGAAAATAAATCCTACGGAGGTTATATTATCAGAAAAGGATAAACTCCTCCCCCGATTAAAACATATTTCAAGTCCGTTTTAAACTAAAAGAGAGCCTGTCTTCTCTCCGTTTCTTTCTGACATTACGCTATATACTTATGTCAACATATACCAAAAAAAGAAAAACTAGTATCCTTATAGGTCTAATCGTACTAATCTTGCTCAGTGGATGGTATGCATTGAGTATAGGGTTTGATGAAGCTTTATATACTAAAAAAGGGACATTGAGCTATTATTTAACAATTAATTCCGAATTAATAAAAGATGTACCCAAACCAAAAATGGTAGGAGAACCATCCTACTATAGTAGTTGCGGAGATGGCCCTAAGCCACCTGCACAAGGTATTATTTATAGAAGCAGAGCTACGCAAGAAGAGCTACTTAAAATATTGGATCAATATGCTACAGAACATGAATTTGTAAAAGATCAAAAATATTTCATATTCGAACATGCATATGATGGGAATAAAAGCTTCATCCATTTTACTCTTACACCAGAAAATGGGTTGATTCAGGTGTCTTTTGTGGAGACATATTAACTGCTACTGGTTAAAGTAAGAAATGCAAACCAACCCTGATTAAATTTTAGCATTGTTTATATTTGCAAAATACGCCAAGATAGCTTTTACCTGTTTAGTGTTCAGCACTTCCAGTAATTCAGTTTCTGTTGCCTGGCGTATTTTTTTTACAGATTTAAAATGTCTTAAGAGTTTATCTGCTGATGTTCTTCCAACACCGGGAATATTCTCTAACTCTGTTGCCACGGCCGCTTTACTGCGTTTATTGCGATGAAAGGTAATGCCAAATCGGTGTGCTTCATCTCTAAGCTGTTGTATGATTTTTAGTGATTCAGATTTTTTATCTAAATACATTGGGTATGGATCATCAGGATAATAGATCTCTTCCAGGCGCTTGGCAATGCCGATGATGGTCACCTGCTTTTCAATACCTAATAGCTTTAAACTTTTAATAGCTGAAGAAAGCTGACCTTTACCACCATCAATCACGATAAGTTGTGGCAATCCTTCTCCTTCTTCCAGCATTCTTTTATAGCGACGTAAAACGGCTTCTTCCATCGTGGCAAAATCATCCGGTCCCTCTACTGTTTTTACATTAAAGTGCCGGTAATCTCTTTTAGATGGTTTGGCATCTCTGAAAACTACAATAGCAGAAACCGGAAATTTACCCTGGAAGTTGGAGTTATCAAAACATTCTATATGTCGCGGAAGCTGGTTGAGCCTTAAATCTTTCATCATTTGATTAAGCAAACGGTCAGTCCTGATTTCGGGATTTAACTTTTCATACTGATCCAGTTTTTCGCGTTTAAAGTAGGCTACATTTTTTTGCGATAGTTCTAAGAGTTTTTTCTTTTCTCCTAGCTTAGGGACGGTAAAACGTATTCGCGGATCATCCAGTTCTATATCAAAAGGAACAATGATTTCTTTAGATTGACTATTAAAGCGGGTTCTGAATTCGGATATGGCAATGGTTAACAACTCTTCATTGGTTTCATCTAAACGCTTTTTTAATTCTAAGGTTTGCGTTTGTATCACCGTGCCGTTCATTACTTTTAAAAAATTAATAAAGGCATGTTTATCATCTGTAGCAATACTGAATACATCTACATCAGTTATAGAAGAATTTACGATGGTTGATTTACTTTGATAGCGTTCCAGCAAATCATATTTGTGTTTAAGACGATGTGATAACTCAAAGTTCAATTCAGCAACTGATTTATCTAATTGGTTTTTAAGCTTACGAACCACTGCACTTGTTTTACCATTTAATATGTCTTTGATCTCTTCAATACTTTGGTGATAATCTTCTTCAGTTTGGAAATTTTGGCAAGGGCCTTTACAATTTCCAATTTGGTATTCCAGGCATACTCTGAATTTACCTGCTACAATGTTTTCTGGTGTTAAGGGCAAATTGCATGTACGAAGAGGGTAAGTTTCTTTGATCATTCCTAAAATAGTATGCATCATACTAATAGAAGCATACGGCCCAAAATAGGTTGATCCGTCTTTAATAATCTTTCTGGTCCAGAAAATACGCGGGAAACGCTCATTCTTGATGATGATCCATGGATAGGTTTTATCATCTTTTAATAGCACGTTATAGCGTGGCTGATGTTTTTTAATCAGGCTGTTTTCTAATAACCAGGCATCAATCTCAGTATCCACAATGGTAAACGTAATGGCATTAATTTTACTAACCAGTACCCGTGTTTTAGCATTTACGCGATACGTATCTTTATTAAAATAGGAAGAAACCCGGTTTTTAAGGTTCTTGGCTTTGCCGATGTAAATAAGCTCCTCATCTGCAGACCAAAATTGATACACACCCGGTTTGGGAGGTATGTTTTTTAAAGCTATGCGATGATCGAACTTTTCCATGGCCTAGGTAAATAGGTATGAGATACTGAATATATAACGGTTTTATTGCTAATCTACGTTTCAATTTTTATATCATCATTTATTATAGTAATTTTTATTTTGACTTTTCATAATCCATATCATATCACTGAAGTATTGTCAGATTCTACGGAATGCTTCCTCAATCGAAAAATGGCGTCGTCAGATTTTACACAGTACTTCTTCAGGCGAGAAATGGCATCATTAGATTTTACGGAGTACTTCCCCAATTGAGAAATGGCATCGTTAGATTTTATGGAGTACTTCCCCAATCATTAAAACCCTAATTTTTTATCTACCTCGGTTGTACCAGATTCTTGTTTAGTGTAGGCTCCGCAATCTAATATGATCTTAGATCCGCCTTTTGGAAGTTCAAAATCCTTTTTTGAATAGTTTAATTTGTTATCTGCATAGACCTTTTTCATGTATAAAGCGAAAACTGGTAATGCAGAATTAGCACCCTCACCCTGGCTGGTAGAAGCAAAATGGATGGCTCGGTCTTCACAACCTGTCCAAACTCCGGTTACTAATTGAGGGGTGATACCCATAAACCAACCATCGGAATTATTTTGGGTGGTTCCCGTTTTTCCGCCTATGGGATTTAAAAGCCCATACTTAGATCGCATCCGGCTTCCTGTTCCTTCCAGAACTACACCTTTCAGCATATCCGTCATGGCATAAGCAGTTTGTTCATCTAAAACTACTTTAACTTTAGGCTTACGTTCATAAATGACATTGCCATTTTTATCTTCAATACGAAGCAAGTATAGCGGTTCCGTCCATATACCATGATTTACAAACACAGAATAAGCTCCGGTCATATCATATACCGAAGCATCAAATGTTCCTAAACAAATAGAAGGATATGCCGGAACATCACTGGTTATCCCCATATTTTTAGCTAAGGTTGCTACAGCGGTAGCACCAACCTGTTTCATCATATAAGCGGTAACATAGTTTTGCGAATGGGCTAATGCCTTTTTTAGAGTAATATATCCCGGTATAGGATTATATGCTCTTGGTGTCCAGCCTTCAACCGTTACAGGTTCATTTGCAACCGTATAACATGGCGAATAACCGGCACTTCCTATGGCGACTGCGTATGTAAATGGTTTAGCCGTTGAGCCCACCTGCCGGGTCCCCATTTTTACCTGATCGTATTTAAAATGCTCGAAACTCGTCCCTCCTACCCAGGCACGTACATATCCGGTTTGCGGCTCCATAGACATTAACGCATTGCGCAACATGAGTTTATAATATTTAACGGAGTCAATAGGACGCATTAAGGTGTCCATATCTCCATGCCAGCTAAAAATTGACATTTTAATCGGTTTACGAAAATCTTCAGCAATTTCTTCTTCCGATTTTCCTTCTTCTATTAATTGATGATAACGGTCGGAGCGCTTAATACCTTGTGTGAGTAGTTCTTTGAATTCCTTTGAATTAAATGGATTGCGCCCACGCCATTGTACATTAAACTGACGTTGCAAATCTTTAAGGTAATCACGCTGGGCCTGCTCGGCATAGTTTTGCATACGCGAGTTGATGGTGGTATAGATTTTTAACCCATCGCGGTCTAAATCATAAGGAGTTCCGTCTGCTTTGGTGATTGATCCTTCTTCAAATATTTTTTGAATATCTTTTTTAAGAACCGCACGAAAATAAGGGGCCGAACCTTCATTCGTATCGGATGGATTAAAAGCCAGACCCATAGGCGTTTTTTTTAAGCGCTCCGTTTCTTCGTTGCTTAAAAAGCTAGCCTTATTCATATTCTCTAAGACCGTATTACGGCGTGCCAGTGCCCTTTCCGGATTGCGTTGAGGGTTGTATAACGAAGGGCCTTTTAGCATTCCTACTAAAATTGCAGCCTGTTGAGGTTCCAATTTATCGGGTGTAGTGCTAAAATATGTTCTGGCAGCAGATTTAATCCCAAAAGTATTATATGATCCAAAATCTACCGTGTTTAGATACATAGTGATGATCTCTTCCTTCGTGTAGTTGCGTTCTAATTTTACAGCTATGATTAATTCCTGTAGCTTTTGAACTACCCGTTTTAAATAATTACTGGATCTTCCTTCTTTTGAGAATAAATTAAGGGCTAATTGTTGGGTAATGGTGCTGGCTCCTTGTTTATTACCCGTTAAATTGTACAAAATGATGGTAAACGTGCGCTTAAAGTCTATACCGGAATGATTGTAAAAACGAACATCTTCTGTAGAAACTAAAGCGTTTATCACATTCGGCGAAATTTCATCATATCGCACATTAGAACGGTTTTGTACATAATAGGTACCTAAAACTACATTATCATCAGAAATTACTTCGGAAGCCAGGTTGCTTTTTGGATTTTCCAAATCCCGGAAGGAAGGTAGACTACCAAACAGTCCTAAACCAATACTAAATATAAGGATGACTCCAAAGGCAATAAAACCAATGATCCATTTCCAGAAACGGAGGGTGTAACGGTTAATATCTTGTTGAGATAATTGGTTATTCATTTGTTTTTTAAAGCTATTGCTGAAAATTCTTCTTAAAAAATTCGATATACCGGTCAATTGTTTCGCGATCTTTTAATTTATCAAGATTATGTTTACTGATGTAAAATGTATTGTATTTATCTGGCCGTATTTTCATAATCTGAGGCAAAACCGAGGTTACGTTTTTTAAATAATTGTCTACCGTGCCCGTACTTGAAAATATGCCTACAAATATCAATTGATTTTGGTTATTTATACTTTTTAATTGATGCTTTATTCCGCCGCCTGCAAAATTAGCCCGATTAAACTGGCCAATCCCAAAGCGGGAAGAACTTAAATTAATCGCAGGATCGGGTACATTAATTACATAATAATATTCAGCAGAATCAGCCAAGCTAAAGAAGCTTTGATCCGATATAGTAGATGCAGATGATTTAAGGGACTCTTTATTTTCTGGCTTTTCAATTTTAGTAATGGGATTTTCCGATTTCCCGGTTTTCGTAATGGTAGTTCCTGGTTTATCGATTGCTGTTTTATCATTGGTAATTACAGTAGTCGGAGTAACTTTTATAGTCTCAGCTACAGGTTCTTCAATAAATTTGGGTTCACTCGAATCGTAATTTAACAAGGCGAATGTTCTGCTACTCAGCATGGTGCGATTGCTATCAATATAAGCCAAATGTTGTTTTATTAAAGGCGCAATTAGTTTATCATTTGGAAAATCCTTAGCAACTTGTTTCAGAGAATTCTCAAATTCTGGTAGTTTTTGCAAATGCCCTAATGCTAAAGATTGAAGATATGCCAGTTGTGCAGAAAGCTTATTTACACCATATATGGTTTTTGCATCATAAGCAGATAGGAATACATCACCATACCTTCTGCTTATAAATAAGGTATATGTTGCATTGTAAACACAATTTAGCTCTGTTTCAATGATATCATTCTTTTGATTATAATTAGGATCTGCAATGATCTTTGCAAAAGGTGAATCTGGAGATTGCTCTAAAACAAGCTTTTTATAAAAAGCCGATTTCTCGGGATTTGAAGTCAGATATAACCGGTATAAACTATAGTATACAGCCATCTTGTCACTATTTTCCGGATATCGCTTTAACAGTTCTTCATACGTTTTAATTGCTTCGGTTTCATCATTCATCACATCCCGGTAATAATTTGCGATATCAAAATAGGCAGAAGCAATCAATTTATCGGATGCTAAAAGCTTCTCTTCAGTAAGCGGAATACTTTTTAAAAGTGACTGTTTATAATCATCGGTAGTTTTAACGCTTTTAGTACTATTTTTTGTGGTTTTTACATTTGGAGCATCAGGATTATCTGGCGGTGCATTAGCTATATCTGCAGCAGATTTTTGACTGCGCCTCCAGTTATCTTCCAGTTTTCTGCTGCCCCAGTGTTGTTTAAATTCAGCAGATCCCTGACTTAAAGCTGTTGTATTATTGAAATAGAATTTGCCATTTTTAACGGCATTGCTTTGTCCCTTATCTGTACCTGAAAGAGACTTATTTTTTGCAGCAGCTAATGCCAATTCCTTTTCTAAAGCTTTTTTCTCCTGCTCATGCACCAATGAATCAACTTTTATTACTCGTTCAGCTTCCGGAAGTTTTGCCAAAGCCTGTAAAGAATCCTGATGGGCAATGATGGTAAGGCGATTGGCTAATAATTCAAGACTTCCAGCTTTCTTTTTGAGTTGTTTATAGTCAGGATAAGTAGTTGGCAATGAATTTACGGTACTGTCATAATAAGCTTTAGCCTTTACATAATCAGTTCGTTTAAAATAAATTTCGGCCAGCTTAAGATAAGACCTGCCTTTTTGAGTTCTATTACTGGTACTTTTTCTAATTGATAAATTATAGTTTTTAATAGCGTTTTCCACATCATTAGAGTCAGCATAACTATTAGCTACCTTGAAATAGATCTGGTCAATAAAGTCAGTGTTTTTATCATCTTTTAATAATAATTTTAGCTGTTTAGTCCTATTAACTACTTTCCCGTTCTTCTTTTTAATACCAATACTTATGCGATTTAAATTGGCATTAAAGGACATATCAAAGGGTGCATTGCTTTTAGCAATTGTCGTATAATAAATATATGCAGAATCCGGTTTGCCAGCATTTTCTAATAACTGGGCCAGTAAATATTTCCAGCGTATGGTATTTTGATTATTTTTTGAAAATTTGATTGCTTTTCCTAAATTCTCAATAGCATCTTCATACGAATTAGAATGAAGATACCATTGCGCATGGACAGCATAAATATCAGACATGGATTTTTTGTCGGTGTCTATATATTTTAATGCGGTATCTAAAATTACTTTTGCTTCTTTAAATTTATCCAATTGTATCAATGATTTTGCTTCCCAAGTCAGAGCCGGCTGACTTATTTCTTTTTCATTGGGATAAGCTTTATAGACATAGGTAAAGAACTCTGCTGCATTGAAAAAATTAGATTTCAAATAATTAGCCTTTGCAATTAAAAAAGAAGCTTCTGGAACATATATACTTTGATCTTTCTCATTTATAACTTTACGTGCCTTAAATACAGCATCATCAAGTTTTTTTATTTCTGATTGAGAAAGAGTTTCGTTAGGCTCTTTGTAAACAGCTATAAGTTCGTCAAAGTTGTCCTGATAAGCAGATTGTATATTATGTTCACTTTCATTAACAATTTGTGTGGCATTAAAAAGAATGTTGTAACGTGCTGTGAGATTTTGCATACCGCGACTTACCATTGTTTCTTTTTGGGAGTTACAGGCAACTGCTCCAATAAGTAACAATCCGAATAAAACTAGTTTATTACGAATGATAAGGGAAATATGCAATTTCAAATTGACAGGATTTGATTGTTACAATAACAGCATCTGCTTAAAAATATTTTAAACAGAACAATAAAAAATTGGGTAAAGATAAGATTTCATCCCGAAACAACTTTAAATTGATAAATGCTATTATTTATTCTCTCCGAAGGGACCAGAGATAACAGCCTTACTTATATTAGAATTTTTTTTAACAAAATCATTACCCTGTTATAATTTAATAAATTTGCAATTATTATAAAGCAGACTTTTAAATTCATGGAACCAGATAAACCAGATAATGAAGATGAAGTTAATGATGAAAAAAAAGCATTAACCAGTTATGCCAAATATACCGGAGTGGCATTTCAAATGATGGCTATTATTGGGATTTCTGCATTTATAGGGTTCAAAATTGATCAATACTATCATCACGAAGTACAATGGGTAACAGCTTTGACTTGTGTTTTAGGCGTTTGCTTATCTATTTATCAAACTATCAGGCAACTTAAACCTTGAAACTTACACGCTTTATTGTTCTCTTTCTTATTTTTAATTTGCTCTTAGCTTTACCTCCCGGGATTGCTGAAGTATATTATCCTGATAAATGGTTTTTGATTCCTGATTTTGGGGCCCTTTTTGGAATTTTCAGCACTTTAACCTTGTTTATTTATCTTATTGCCTATTGGAGAATGGGTATTAGCAACAAAGCATCCGGCCAGGTTTTATTAGGAAGTGTGACCATAAAGTTGCTTACCTGTATGGTAATGGCATTCATTTATCTAAGCAATCACACTGTTGATCCGTCTAAATTTTTGCTTAACTTTTTTTATCTATATTTCTTTCATACAGTGTTTGAACTTTATTGTTTGTTATGTAACTTGCGCAACCAAATTTTAAAGTAAATTCCTTGTAATAAATGGATTTAAGCCATATTTTCAATTCAAAAAAAATACTAAATATAGTTTTTTCTGCTGTTTTTATTACTGCCATGATCTTCTCTGCACAAGCGCAAGAGACCAAAAAAGCAGAAGAACCGCATGTTACCAAGTCGGAAATCAATGCTCCGCATGAAGAAAAAGAAGAAGATATTTCACAAACTATTTTACACCATATTGCCGATTCACACGAATGGCATTTTTGGGGTGAGGGCGAAAATAAGGTAGCGGTTCCATTACCTGTTATTTTATGGACTAATAATGGGTTTGTTACTTTCTTATCAAATAAACATGATCATAACGATCATGGAACAGAGATTTTTGAAGAAAAAGGTCAGCAATTGATTAATTATCATGGCAAATATTACTATCCCAATGCGGTAAAAAATGCCGAAGGTGCTTATGTTGAACTGGATGAAAATGCAGTTCCAACCAATGCAAAACCATTGGATCTTTCTATCACTAAAAATGTAGTTTCCCTGTTTATTTCTGTAATTCTGTTGCTTATCATATTTACAAGCATTGCAAAGGCCTACAAAAAACGAGAAGGGAAAGCGCCTAAAGGATTACAATCTATTTTGGAGCCTATTATATTATTTGTACGTGATGATATTGCAAAACCACAATTAGGTTATCGTTATGCTGCATTTATGCCTTATTTATTAACAGTATTCTTTTTTGTTTGGTTAAATAACCTGATGGGATTAATCCCATTCTTCCCGGGAGGAGCAAACCTGACAGGTAATATTGCAGTAACCATGATGCTGGCATTGTGTACATTTATTTTAACCACCATAAATGGGAACAAAAATTATTGGGGACATGTATTTACGCCTCATGTGCCTTGGTGGTTATATCCGTTAATGATTCCGGTTGAGATCATTGGATTATTTACAAAACCTATAGCTTTAATGATCCGGTTGTTTGCAAATATTACTGCAGGCCATATTCTGATCTTAAGTTTGATCTCTTTGATTTTCATTTTGAAATCAGTAATGGTTGCAGGTATTGCCGTTCCGTTTGTGATTTTCATTAGTGTGATCGAACTGGTGGTAGGATTTATACAGGCATTTATTTTTACTATTCTGTCTGCCTTGTTTATAGGTATGGCCGTACAGGAGCATGCCGAACATTAATATGAATTTATTTTTTTTGTTTAATATATAATTTAAAAATCACGTAATGATAACTGGAAGTATTGCAGGTATTGGAGCCGGATTAGCTGCTATTGGAGCTGGTATCGGTATCGGACAAATTGGTGGAAAAGCTATGGAAGGTATGGCTCGCCAACCAGAAGCAGCAGGTAGAATTCAAACAGCTATGTTAATTGCAGCAGCATTCGTTGAAGCGGTAGCATTGTTTGGTGTAGTTGTAGCTTTCCTGGGAACAAAGTAATAAAGAATGACTGTTGCGATTGGCAACAGTCTTCTTTTTATTTTCAATCGAATTGAATCATAAAATTTTTATATAAATGACAATATTGGCATTAAATCCTCTGGTTAGTCCTGATCCGGGATTGT
This sequence comes from Sphingobacteriales bacterium, assembly GCA_025353765.1. Lineage (GTDB taxonomy): Bacteria > Bacteroidota > Bacteroidia > Sphingobacteriales > Sphingobacteriaceae > Daejeonella. Next base: position 66,706 of record JANXOD010000020.1, on the reverse strand, counting down.
TCATTTGGTCGACGGTTGCTTTTTTACTTCTGTTTTTTCTATTAAGCAAATTCGCATGGAAACCCATTGTGAAAGCATTGGATGAACGCGAGCGCTCTATTGAAGATGCTTTATCTAAAGCAGAAATGGCCAAAGAAGAAATGGCTAAACTCACCAGTGAAAATGAACAATTATTAAAACAAGCTCGTATTGAACGTGATGAGATACTAAAACAGGCTAAAGAACTGAAAGATCAAATTGTGAATGATGCAAAAACGTCTGCACAAACAGAAGGTGCAAAGATGATTGAAAAAGCACGCATAGAAATTAACAATCAGAAAATTGCTGCACTGGCAGAAGTGAAAGATCAGGTTGCGACTTTATCTCTTCAAATTGCAGAAAAAGTATTACGCAAACAGTTTGAAGATCAAACCAAACAACAAACCTTGGTTAACGATCTATTAAAGGAAGTAAAACTAAATTAGTTTGCTGATTAGCCAACCATTAACAAATAGGCTAATCAATAAAATCGACAAATTGAAAATATGTCTGAAATACAAGTAGCATCACGATACGCAAAGTCTTTAATTGATCTGGCTCAGGAGCAAAACTCTTTAGAACCGGTTAGAAAAGATATTGAACTTTTCATAGCAACTTGTCGTGCAAATCCCACTTTAAAAGCAGTTTTAAAAAATCCAATTATCGGGCCGGATAAAAAAGCACATATTCTGGATGGAATATTTGGCGATAAGTTGAATATAATGATACTATCTTTTTTTAAGATCGTAGTTAGAAAAGGTCGTTCAGAGATACTATACGCTACAGCTAAAGAATTTATAAACGAATATAATATCCGCAAAAATATAGTGAAAGCTACGGTAACTTCGGCTGTTGCTTTAAGTGAAGAAAATAAAAAGCAAATTGAAGACGTAGTAAAACAGGCCACAAAAGGTGAAGTTATTTTAACCGCAAAAGTAGACTCAAATTTGATAGGCGGTTTTATATTAAAAGTAGGCGATAAACAATTTGATGCAAGCATATCAAGCCAGTTGCATAAACTGAAAAAAGAGTTTGAACAAAAAGTGGTTGCCTGATAAGGAATTTGTACAATTAGTTTAATGTACAGGTCATAAACAGTAAACCCGATTGTAGCGAAAAGCCCGGAGCTAAAACGAGGACTTGAAGTGGAAAGCGGGGCAGAACAAACAAAAGAACGAATAACAAAAGATTTTCAATAGAATACTCATAAATAAAAACTATGGTAGAAGTAAGACCAGATGAAGTTTCAGCGATTTTAAGACAACAATTGTCGGGCTTTAAATCTGAAGCCGAATTAGAAGAAGTTGGTACTGTATTACAAGTGGGTGATGGTATTGCCCGTGTTTACGGTTTAACAAAAGTTCAATCAGGAGAGTTGGTTGAGTTTGATAACGGATTACAGGGTATTGTATTAAACCTGGAAGAAGATAACGTAGGCGTGGTATTGTTAGGTGCTTTTGATGAGATTAAAGAAGGTGATACCGTAAAACGTACCAGCAAAATTGCTTCCATTAAAGTAGGTGACGGTATGTTGGGTCGTGTGGTTAATACATTAGGTCAGCCTATTGATGGCAAAGGCCCGATTATTGGCGAAACGTATGAAATGCCTTTAGAGCGTAAAGCTCCGGGTGTAATTTACCGTCAGCCGGTAACCGAACCCTTACAAACAGGTATTAAAGCAATTGATGCGATGATCCCAATTGGGCGTGGTCAGCGTGAATTGGTTATTGGCGATCGTCAAACAGGTAAAACCGCAGTTTGTATTGATACTATCATCAATCAAAAAGAATTTTACGAAGCAGGGCAGCCCGTGTTTTGTATATATGTAGCTATTGGTCAGAAAAATTCTACCGTAGCGCAAATCGTAAAAACATTGGAAGAAAGAGGCGCTATGCCTTACACCGTTATTGTTGCAGCCTCGGCGGCAGATCCGGCTCCAATGCAGTTTTATGCTCCATTTGCAGGCGCTGCAATTGGTGAATTTTTCCGTGATACTGGAAGACCGGCATTGATCATTTATGATGATTTATCGAAACAAGCAGTTGCTTATCGCGAAGTGTCTTTGTTATTGCGTCGTCCACCAGGCCGTGAGGCTTATCCGGGTGATGTATTTTATCTGCATAGTCGTTTGTTAGAGCGTGCGGCTAAGATCAATTCTAATGATTCAATCGCTCAGGCGATGAATGATCTGCCGGAATCTATTCGCTCTATTGTAAAAGGTGGAGGTTCATTAACAGCTTTGCCGATTATTGAAACCCAAGCAGGTGACGTATCAGCATATATCCCAACTAACGTAATTTCGATTACAGACGGTCAGATCTTCTTAGAATCTAACTTATTTAATGCAGGTGTCCGTCCGGCTATTAACGTAGGTATTTCGGTATCTCGTGTTGGAGGGAACGCTCAAATTAAATCAATGAAGAAAGTAGCCGGTACATTAAAATTGGATCAGGCACAATACCGTGAATTAGAGGCTTTCTCTAAATTCGGATCTGATTTGGATGCCGCTACAAAATCTGTGTTGGATAAAGGAGCACGTAACGTAGAAATCCTTAAGCAAGGCCAATTCTCTCCGGTTCCGGTAGAAAAGCAGGTTGCTATGATCTACATCGGAACAAAAGGTTTATTGCGTAATGTTCCGGTTAATAAAGTAAAAGATTTTGAAGCAGAGTATATTCAGCAATTAGAGCAGCGTCATCCAGAAGTTTTACAAGGTTTAAAAGCCGGTAAATTGGATGATACGATCACTAATGCAATGGAAACCGTAGCTAAGGAATTGGCAGGAAAGTATTAAATAGGAAACAAGTACCAAGTATCAAGATTAATTGCTCTTGATACTTGTGATACTTGATACTCAAAAGAATGGCTAATTTAAAAGAAGTAAGAAACCGTATAGCGTCTGTTAGTTCAACTCAGCAGATCACCAAGGCTATGAAGATGGTTTCGGCAGCTAAGTTGAAGCGTGCTACCAACGCAATTGTTCAATTGCGGCCTTATGCTAATAAGATGAAGGAAATATTGGCTAATCTTTCAGCCAGTTTAGAAGAGTCAAATTCTCCTTTTATACAAGAGCGTGAACCGGTTAGAGTTTTGATTATTGCTGTTTCCTCAAATCGCGGACTTGCAGGTGCATTTAATATGAACGTGATCAAAAAAACAAATAATTTGATCTCAGAAAAGTATGCTGAGCAATATCGTCAAGGGCATGTTCACATAGTTGCTATTGGTAAAAAGGTTCAGGATTTTTATGAGAGACGTAAATACAATGTTATTGGGAATAATAACGAATTATATAGTGAGCTGACCTTTGAAAATGCATCAAAAATTACCGAAGCCATCATGAAAGCTTTTGCTGATGGTGATTACGACAAAGTTGAACTGGTATACAACCAATTTAAAAATGCAGCTGTCCAAATTTTAACTACAGAACAATTATTGCCTGTGCCACGCTCTGAAAATGGTTCTGATTCTGCCACACAAGTAGATTATATTTTAGAGCCTTCGCAGGAAGAAATAGTAGAACAATTGCTTCCAAAATCAATTAAAACCCAAGTGTACAAAGCCATATTAGATTCACATGCTTCTGAGCATGGTGCACGTATGACTGCCATGGATAAAGCCACCGAAAATGCCGGTGATTTATTAAAAGCTTTAAAACTTTCGTACAACCAGGCTCGCCAAGCTGCTATTACTACAGAATTAACAGAGATTGTGAGTGGTGCTGCGGCATTATCTAAAGGATAGAAACTTCTTCTGCCTTCCTCTTAAGAAGATAAAATATTAAATAAGCTCGAATCTATTTTGAATTTGGGCTTCCTCTTTAAGCCATTTCATTTGTAAAAAAGGAAGCATTAAGATAATGAAACTGGTGAAGGAGTAGAGAAAAGAGTAAGAGGTAGGTTCAATTAAGCCTTTTATTTAGGTTCATTATTTGCCAGTGCTTTCTCTGCCCATTTAATTGCTAATCGTTCTCTATATTTAGCATAAGGAGCTTTTAAAATCATTTTTAGAATACTGTCAATGCCACCTTTTGTAGTTAAATTATATAAACTTTCTACTTTTCTTAAGATAGATGCATCCCAAGCTCGTAAGCTTAAAGAGAAAGATCCGCCAAGATATTTCATCCAATGCCAATAGCCCGTTGGCATAAATAAAGTATCGCCATGTTCTAAAAAAACCTGCTGCCCTTCTACCCCATCTAATGCAGGAAAACGTTTAGTATCCGGATTTAAAACATCATAATCCTCAAGTGCATATGTTGCATTTGGGATACAATATAAACGTCTTTTCCACTTATTTTCAAACAGAATCACATGTTTTCGTCCCCCGAAGTGGGTATGAAAAAGATGCGGAAGATCTATATCATAATGCAAAAAAGTGACAGAATTAGAACCACCAAAAAACATGGCAGGCATGCTTTCCAGAAAACCACTCATCAGATCTTTAGGTAATTCAATATCCTTAAGGAGTTCTGGTACATGTTTAAAAATATTAAAGAAAAAAATCCGAAGTTCGGTAGGTTCAGATTTAATTAAATCAAGGTAATCTCCAAATAACATATGTGCTGCTGCAGAGTTAATTGGTTTTGAAGGATCTGATTTAGAATTATCATACAATGGAACTTCCAGATGTCCTGCTATTTTTTTTAGATAATCAGTTGTCCATTTTTCTCGGGCAGCCCAGTTTTCAGTTAGTCCCTTTATTACGATTGGCCGTCGTGCTTTAAGATAATTTTTTTTGAAATCTTCAGGGTCAATTGTGCTAACAGTGTCAACGGGACTAAGTATAAAACCCATATCTATTTTATATTTGAGGAATTAGAATCTTTATTAGCTTAGTAATTTAATCTTTATGCAAACTTAGCTATAACTGCATAAAGAGAATAATTGTTTTTTTAAATACCAGATTTCTTTGAAAAGCATTTGCCTAAAATTGTTAGCCTTATGCTATATGAAAAAGTGAATTTTATAGCATCATAATATCATAAAAAATCCCGGCAGATTAATATCATACCGGGACTAATAAACTCAAATGTGAATTTATATTTAGATAATTACTTAGGTAATACTACGGTATCTATTACATGAATAACTCCATTTTTTTGAAATACATCTGAAATAGTAACTGTAGACATTCCGCCCTTTTCATCCATTAGCATAAGTTTTTTACCCATCATATGTGCAGTTAACATACCACCACTAACGGTTTTAAATTCTGCTTTGCCTTTACCTGCTTTTATAGCTTTCATAATATCATCAGCACTATATCTGCCAGACAATACGTGGTAAGTTAAAATTTTAGTTAATGTTGCTTTGTTTTCTGGTTTGAGCAAAGTAGCTACAGTACCTGCAGGAAGTTTGTCAAATGCCGCGTTTGTTGGTGCAAATACTGTAAATGGGCCAGCAGATTTTAAAGTTTCTACTAAACCTGCTGCTTTAACTGCTGCAACTAATGTGGTGTGATCTTTAGAGTTTACTGCATTATCAACAATGTCTTTTGTTGGATACATTGCAGCGCCACCAACCATTTTAGTTTGTGCGAATGTTTGGGTGCTAACTGCAGAAGCTACTAATGCAATTGCTAAAATAAAAATTTTCTTCATTTTGATTTAAGATTTAATTTGTAATCAGGAGAAAGTACGAGAAAGATCTAAGCTTGGTTTTGAGAGAATGAAACTTTTTTAAATTATTTCAAATAGCCTCATTTTTTGAATTTTGTATTCCTGAAATATAGGCTGACCTACATCTGGGTAATTTTATTTCCGTAGCTTAATAATGTTCATCTTTTTCAGATATAAATAACTCAGAAGCTATATGATCTGCAAATAGCTTTCCTTTAGTAGTTAAAGTAATAATCTGATCTTTATTTATCAACCAGCTTTTATCTGGGAATTTTTCAAGTCCTAACTCAATTGCTTTAGTATAATCTGGCCCGAACAATTTGCTAATCTTATTAAGATCCATCCCCAAACTGGTGCGTAACGACGTCATGATATACTCGTTAATTTTATTGGCTATAGTTAAAATTTCAATTTCAGCAGGAATTATCTTCTTAGTTATTGATTCAATGTAACGGGCATTATTTGCAGTATTCCATTGACGTGTTTCTCCGTTAAATGAGTGGGCAGATGGCCCGATCCCAAGATAGGAAACACCCTTCCAATAATTAGAATTATGCTGGGAATACCTGTTTGGCTTAGCAAAATTTGAAATTTCATAATGCTCAAAACCTGCATTTTTCAGTTGTTCTATCAATGTTAATAATTGTTCAGAACTTTGCGTTTCATTCATGGGCACTTGTTTTCCTTTGCTGATGAATGAAGCCAATGCTGTTGAGGGCTCAACCGTCATGGCATAAGATGAAATATGTGCTATTTGCAGTTCAATGGCCTGCTGAATATTCGACAACCATTTTTCATCTGCTAAAAGCGGATAACCATAAATCAGATCAATGGTAATGTTTTCAAACCCTGCATCCTGAACACGTTTTACAGAACTTTGAGCTTCGCTGGATGTATGTGCCCTGTTCATCCATTTTAAATCTTCTTCAAAAAATGACTGGATGCCAATACTAAAACGATTAATATCGGTTTGCCTTAATTCTTTTACTTTTTGAGGATTTAAATCATCGGGGTTTGCTTCCAGCGTAATTTCGGCATCCTTAGACACATTATAATGTTGGGTAACTTCATAAATTAGCATTTGTAATTCATCCGCAGCCAACAAAGACGGCGTACCGCCACCAAAATAAATGGTTTCAACAAGTGCATCCTTTAAATAATTTTTACGCAAAAAAAGTTCAGAACATAAACCAGCAACTAGCTCATTTTTATATTGTGATGATGTACTGAAATGAAAATCACAATAATGACACGCTTGTTTACAAAAAGGAATATGCAGATAAATTCCGGCCATAGTTTAACAAATTTACTTAATTTCATCACCTGAAATCATTGAAATGCTTCGATATCTATTATCGTTATTTTTTTTGCTATGCTTCTTTAGCTCCAAAGCTCAGAAAACGTATAAACTTGAATTACATTTAAGTGTTGATAATCCTTCACTACTAAAATCGCTGCACATAGCAAACTCTTATCCCGATACAGTTACTTTATTTCATGAATTAGATAGAATAGTTTCGGTTGCCCAATTTAAAGGATATTTATTGGCTGAAACATTAGATATAAAATGGGACAATAATACTCTCCAGGCAACTTTAAAACTGAATGAATTGTTTAAGCTGGTTAAACTTAAGAATGCAAATATAGATGAAGTTATACTCAGGCAGGCAGGCTATCGCGATAAATTATTTACAGATGTTGCTTATAATCCTTTTCAGTTAGAGACTCTCTTCAAAAACATTTTGCGAGTGTATGAAAATACCGGTTACCCTTTTGCAGTAGTAAGTTTAGATAGCATTAGTATTAGAAAAGAACAGATAACAGCACAATTATTGGCAGTTCCTAATCCATATTTTGTTTTAGATAGCTTGCAAATTGTGGGAGATGCTAAAGTTTCAAATACGTTTCTTCAATCCTACTTAAATCTTAAAGAAGATGCAGCATATAATGAAGCGGCTGTTAGAAATATAAGTAATCGTATACAAGAATTACCATTTTTAAGCTCAGCAAAAACTCCGGAAGTGAATTTTGTTAGTGATGAGGCACGTATCACCTTGTTTTTAAAGAAAAAAAACTCGAATCAATTTGATGGGATACTGGGTTTTGCACCTAATAGCGAGAACGGGAAAGTACAAATTACTGGCGATGTAAAACTTAAATTACAAAATGTATTCAGACGTGCCGAGCGTATTGATTTTAATTTTAAAGGATTGCCAAAACAAAGCCGTGAACTGGGTTTGGCTGTAAATATTCCTAATCTATTTAAATCACCTTTAGGTTTAGATATTAGCTTTGAACTATTTAAACAAGATACATCTTACCAAAATGTAAATAAACGTTTAGGTTTTAATTATACTTTTTCGGGAAATAATACATTGCGATTTTTTATCGATAGCCGTTCCAGTAGCCTGATTTCTGTAGATCCGTATAAGAATGCAACTCAATTACCTGCATTTGCTGATATTAATACAACACTTTATGGATTAGGAATTACTCGGGAAAAGCTTGATTATCGCTTTAACCCCTCCAAAGGGTATAGTGTACGGCTTGATGCAAGTGTAGGAAATAAACAAATTAAACGAAACTCTGGCTTACCTGCAATTTTATATGATACGATCACTTTAAGATCATCACAATACAGAATAGAAAGCTATGCAGATTTTTTTATTCCTTCAGGAAAACGAAGCGTTTTCACAGTGGCAAATCAAACAGGGATTCTATTTGGTGAAAATCTTTTTAAAAATGAGCTTTATCGCATTGGTGGATTTCGTACCTTAAGAGGATTTGATGAGCAAAGTATTTTAGCAAATCAATACACCATATTTAATGCAGAATACAGGTATTTATTAGAGCGCAATTCATTTCTTTTTGCGTTTATAAATCAGGGGGTTGTAAATCTAAAAACCAGAAAAGAAAATATTAAAGATAAACCTGTGGGATTTGGTGCAGGCATTAATTTTGAAACAAAAGCAGGAATTGTTTCCCTTAGTTATGCATTAGGAAAACAGCAAAATAATACGGTAAATTTGCAGCGTGGGAAAATACACTTCGGCATAATTACCATATTCTAATAATGATAAAATTGTTTTTTGTATTTCTGGGTATATTCTTGCTTTCTCAAACAACAGTATTTGCTCAAACAGATACATCCCAAAGTACAATAAAGTATGATACCGTTTTAAACCATGATCGCTACAAGATATTAGATTCTGTTTCATTGGCTCATAATAAAGCAATTAAAGATTCTCTTAAAAACATTGGTGATTCGCTTGCATTTGTTTGGATAAAAGCACCGGATCCCAAAAGGCCAAATAGATTTTTAGATAGCATCATTAATACATGCAAGATTGAAAAATTAGACTTCACTTCCTGGTCTAAAAAGCTTCCTAAAAAAATGAGTCAATATAATGAAGGCAAACCAAGGCCAAAAGGTGAATCATGGATAATTGCTGTAATATTGTTTTTAACAATATTTTTCTCCATTATAAAAAGCATCTTTTCCAAAGAACTCTTAGCTGTTCTTCAATCTTTTTACAGTAATCGGATGCTTAGTCAAATTAATAAAGAAGATAATCTGTTTAGTTCCTGGCCATTTCTATTTCTTTACCTCTTATTTGGATTAACTATTGGAATGTACCTATACCTTTCCGGGCGATATTTTAAATTGGAATATCAGTTTAGTGGTTTCGAGTGGTTTATAATCTTATCAGCTTTAGTAATTGGATTATTTACCTTAAAAATAATCGCACTTCGCTTATTGGGGTTTTTCTTTGGGACGCAAAAGCTAGTGAAGGAATATGTATCTGTTTTGTATTTAAGCTATTTCAATCTGGCGATTATATTCTTGCCGCTTGTCATCGCTTTTAGCCTAACTTCTAATCATTATGCCGGTATATATATCTATTTAGCTATTTTGTTATTAATAGTTATTTTTTTATGGCAATTTTTGCGTGTAGGATTAAATATTTTATCTAACTATCAGTTTCCTAAAGTTTATTTAATTATCTATCTTTGTGCCCTCGAAATTTGCCCTTTATTAATCCTACTTAAAGTACTTAGGTTCTAATCCGAAAACTATATGCAAGTAATACCAGACACGAGAAATAGAAGAGTGAAGAGTATCTTGGTAACACTGCCTAAGCCAGAAACAGAAAAATCACCATACTTTGATTTAGCCAAAAAAAATAATCTAAAGATAGATTTTCGTTCATTCATTCACGTAGAAGGAGTGCCGGCTAAAGAATTTCGTAAGGACAAAATAAACCTGGCAGACTTTACAGCAATTATATTTACCAGCAAAAATGCAGTGGATCATTTTTATAGAGTGTCTGAAGAAATGAGATATGAAGTGCCCGCAGATATGAAGTATTTCTGTATATCCGAAACGATTGCCTTATATCTCCAAAAATATATTCAATATCGTAAACGGAAAATATTTTTCGGAAAACAAACATCAACTGATCTGGCAGAAGTTTTAAAAAAGCATACCACAGAAAAATTTCTTTATCCCTGTTCCGATGTAGCCGCCGAAGAAACTCAAAAATTTTTGCAGGATAATGGCTATGATTTTAAACCTGCGGTTCTCTTCCGTACAGTATGTAGTGATTTATCTGATCTAGCCGAGGTATTTTATGATGTCATCGCTTTTTTTAGCCCTTCGAGTGTACATTCGTTGTTCATCAATTTTCCTAATTTTAAACAAAATGCTACACGTATTGCCGCTTTTGGAGCAAGTACGCACAAAGCTGTTTTAGAACATAATCTAATATTGGATATACCGGCGCCAACACCCAATGCCCCAAGCATGACTATGGCTATCGAACAATACATTAAACAGATAGAAAAATAACAAAATTAAAATTAATTTAAAGCTCTTATCTTTACAGAGTTATAAGAGAAATATATTAAGATTGTGTATTTTAAAAGAAACTTTATTATACTAGCACTCGTAATAAAAAAGAACTTAAGTAGTTATTAATGGAAATTAAACTATTGTTTAGACACATTTAAAAGCATTAATCTTGTAATTGATTATTTTTAATATTAAAATATTCTACTTTTATTTATAGGTGAACAATGCTTTTTTTATTATATTCGAAATAATTTAAAAAGTGCGCAAAATTGAAAAGCAAACAATGAGAAAAATATACTTTATTGCTCTTGCAGCTATAGCTTTATTAATTGGTAGCTGTGGTAAAGGGGGTACTAACGGAGAGTTAGTAGGAGTTGCAAGCAAAAGCTTCAAAAATAAGGAAGTCCCTTATGGCATGGTTTACATACCTTCAGGGAGTTTTGTAATGGGGCAAACTGATCAGGATATCACTTTTGCCCAAATTTCGCAAAATAAACAAGTTACCGTTCAGGCATTTTGGATGGATCAAACTGAAATTACCAATAGTGAGTATCATCAATTTGTAAATTGGGTAAGAGATTCTATTGCAATTACAAATTATTTGCAGGATGATAAATTTTACCTTAAACCTAAAGGAAAGGTAGATCCAAGCGCTTCGAGCAAAAAATTAATAGATTGGGCTAAAATAGAAAAAACACATAGTAGTAATATTTGGGGTTCTAAAAAAGGCACCTCAGCTAACGCTGCAAAACTGCAAGCCATGTATTACCAGGGCGAAGATCGCGTTTTTGACCGTAATGAATTAGATGTAAGATTGTTAAAATATAATTTTGCCATCATGAAGCTACGTGAAGCTTCTAACTTCCGTAATGATAAAACTAAAAAGAGATCAGATTTTATTTTGCGTGATACTGTTGCAATTTATCCGGATACCTTAGTATGGCTTTCTGATTTTGCATACGCACAAAATGAGCCAATGGTACAAGGATATTTCTCTCATCCTGCTTTTTCTAATTATCCTGTAGTTGGTGTAACTTGGAGACAGGCTCGTGCATTTACTGTATGGAGAACTAAATATAATGAGTCTTATAGAGAAAAACTTCACTTGCCTAAGCGGTCAGAGTATGATCTGCCTACCGAAGCAGAATTTGAATATGCAGCACGTGGTGGTCGTATTGGTACAACTTATCCTTGGGGTGGCCCATATATTCGTAATGCAAAAGGATGTTTAATGGCTAATTTTAAACCAGGTCGTGGTAATTACATTGATGATGGAGGTGCTTTTACCGTAAATGTTAGGGCATATTATCCGAATGATTTTGGTTTATATAACATGGCCGGAAATGTTGCTGAATGGACTTCATCTGCATATGATGAATCTGCATCTACATTTACTCATGATATGAATCCAACATTCAATTATGAAGCTAAAGCAGATGACCCAGAAGTTTTAAAACGAAAAGTAGTACGAGGTGGTTCATGGAAAGATATAGGATATTTTCTGCAAAATTCTGTAAGTACATTTGAATATCAAGACACTGCAAAATCTTATATTGGTTTTCGTTGTATAACTAAGTTCCAGGGTAGAGATATTAAAGACAAAAAATAATTATTTAAAATAAAGAAATCTAAAAGATATAAGTTTATACTACTATGGCAGGACACAAAAAATTTGACTGGCTACATACTTCAATTTCATGGGGTGCAAGTGTTGTAATTGTTGGAGCATTATTCAAAATTCTTCACCTGGGTGGAGTTTATGGTAATTATATGATTGGTGCCGGTTTAGGTGTTGAGGCATGTTTATTCTTCCTAACTGGATTTTTCCCACCTCCAAAAGATCCTGCTTGGTCTAAAGTATATCCTGAACTTGCAGAAGACTATACGGGCGAATTACATGGATCTGTTACGCATTCATCAGGCCCTGTTCCTGCATCAGCGTTAGATCAAATGATGACTGATGCTAAAATTGGACCCGAATTAATAGAAAGCCTTGGTTCCGGCTTAAGAACGTTTAGTGAAAAGGTCTCTACTATTTCAAATATTGCAGATGCCTCAACAGCAACTACAGAATTTACAGGCAAATTAAAAGCCGCATCAGGAAATGTTGATAATTTGAATATTGCTTTTGATAGAGCCACTTCAAGCTTGTCAGAAATGGCTGATAGCAATACCGATTCTAAAGCATATCACGATCAGGTCAATTCGTTAGCTAAAAATCTATCCGCATTAAATGCAGTATACGAGCTTGAGTTGCAAGATTCTAGTGCGCATTTAAAATCCATGAATAAATTTTATCAAAATCTTTCTCTCACAATGCAAAACTTTAATGAATCCATGGAAGATTCTAAAATGTTTAAAGAAGAAGTGGGTCACTTAGCTAAAAACCTTTCATCTTTAAATGCCATATACGGAAATATGCTTTCAGCAATGTATCAGCCAAGAGTTTAATCTGGTTTATTATTAATAATTTCACTCTAAAACTGAAAATAAAACATGGCAGGAGGTAAAGAATCAGCCAGGCAGAAAATGATCAATATCATGTATTTGGTATTGTTAGCGATGCTTGCCTTGAATGTGTCTGATACGATTTTAAATGCATTTAAAAATTTAAATGATAGTTTAGCAACATCCACATCAAATATAAATGGTAGTGTTTCCCAATTATTTTCAACATTTGAAAATACTAAATTAAAAGATGAGCCAGTGAGAGCCAAGCCAATTTATGAACAAGCTAAAAAAGCTCAGGCTATTTCAAAAGATTTATACGATTACATTGAAGGATTAAAACAAAAGTTTATAACTGCTGGTCAGGGATACGATAAAGAAACAGGAGATTTAGTGGAAAGAGCCAACTTGGATATCGCAACAGGCATCATGATTAATCAAAAAGAAGGCGAAAAACTTAAGGCTAAAATTAATGAAACCCGCGAAAAATTAATTAATCTTCTTGATCCAAAAGAGCGCTTAAGCCTTACATTTTCATTGGAAGCTAAAGACCCTGCTAATGCGGTAGAGGGCAAAAAAGACTGGGAGGAAATTAATTTTGGTGAGGGAACTCCATTAACAGCCGCCATGACAATTTTAACTAAAATACAAGCAGATACTAAAAATGCAGAATCAGATGTGGTGAAGAAGATTTTTGGTAAAATGGATCAGGCAGTTGTAACCCTTGACCAATTTGCAGCAGTTGCAGTAGCACCAACTTCATACGTCCTACAAGGGCAGCCATATACCGCCGAAGTATTTTTGACGGCTTATGATTCTCAAGCTAATCCAACTATTACTGTTGGTGGTTCAAGTCTTCAGGTTAAGGATGGTAAGGGAACTTACAGCGTTAATACCGGTTCTGAAGGTGTTTTTACATGGGTAGGAACAGTAAGAGTGAAAAAGGCGGATGGTACATTTCAGGATTATCATACTCCCGAACAAAAATACCAGGTAGCTCGCCCCTCTGCGGTAGTTTCACCCGATAAAATGAATGTATTCTATATTGGAGTTCCCAATCCGGTATCTGTTTCTGCTCCAGGTATTCCTAAAGAAAATTTGCGAGTGAGCATGACGGGAGGAAGAATTTCAGGTGCAAATGGGAAATACATAGTAAATGTAAGTTCAGCAGGAGCGGCTAAAGTAAATGTATCTGCAGAAATAAATGGGAAAATTCAAAACATTGGAACCAGTGATTTCCGTATAAAACGTATACCAGATCCAAAAGCAAAATTTGCAGGTAAAACAGGAGGATCCATGAGTTCTGTATCAGCCAAAGCTCAAAATGCGATATTCGCTATATTAGATAATTTTGATTTTGATGCAAAATTTAATGTTACTCGTTTTAACTTAGTAATTGCAAAACCTCGTGCAGATGTAGCTATATACTCAACTACCGGAAATAGTTTAAGCGCACAAATGAGAGCTGCAATGGCGAGCGTAACTCCGGGTACTCGTGTAATTTTTGATAATATAGTGGCCGTTGGTCCGGATGGAACACCCAGACAATTGGATGGAATGGTTTTCCCACTTAATTAAACTTATTTGTTATGAAAAGAAATTTATTCACGCTGATCGTTTTAATAGTAAGTGCCGGAGCTGCACTTGCACAGACACCTAATCTGACAAATGATACTAAGCCAAAACCGGTTGATAAACCGATAGATGGATATTATAAAAAAACGAATCTCTTAAGCGCCAAAGTTACTCCTTATGCCAATTTGCGGGAAGTTGACGTGATGTTTAGTAAGCGTGTATGGCGTGAAATAGATTTGCGTGAAAAGATGAACATGATATTTGCATCGCCTAAAGCTCGTTTAATAGATATCTTAATGGATGCGATAACAGCGGGTGAATTAACAGCTTACGATGCTTCGAGCACTAAAGGTGATGTTAATGGAGATGAATTTTCATCAGTTTTACAACCAGAACAGGCATTATCAAGATTTGCTGATAGTGTTTTGGTTCCGATTATTGACCCAAAAACAGGTGAACAAACGGGTACTCAAGTAAAAGCCGGAGAGTTTAATCCTGATAGTGTTGTTAAATTTCGTATTAAAGAAGACTGGGTTTTTGACAAACAACGCTCTGTTTTTGAACCCCGTATTGTAGGTATTGCGCCAATGATTAAAATCAAAGCGGCTGGACAATCTTTTGATGAACAACCTGCTTTCTGGATATATTTCCCGGAAGCTCGTCCATTATTAGCGACCAAGGAAGTTGCTAACCGTAAAAATGATGCAACAGGACTAAGTTATGATGATGTTTTCATGAAGCGTTTGTTTGCGAGTTATATTGTAAAGGAGTCCAATCCTGAAGACTTACGAATTAAGGATTATGCGCAAGGGATAGACCGATTATATGAATCTGAACGTGTAAAGAAAGAGTTGCTTAACTTTGAACACGATTTGTGGACATATTAAAGAAAGAATAAAGAATAGATAGGAATGGCTTTTCAATTATGGAAAGCCATTCTTGTTTCTATTATATTAGAAATAGCAAGCCATACGATCTCTTCCTTTTACCGGGATACGAAACTGTAACATGATTTCATGGGAGCCTTTTTGTAAACCAGATAGCTGTGTAGTGGCAAAATCATAGGAATATCCTACTTGCATTTCAGGCGTAATAAAGATAGAAAGTAATCCATCAAAAGAATCTAAAGAGCGGTAAGAACCACCAATCCATACCGTTTCTTTTATTAATAAATTAGCATTCAAATCGAATTGGATTGGTGAACCATTTACATATTTAATTAGCAAATTTGGTTTTAATTTAAGGTTCTCACTAACATCCATTAGATAACCGGCTTGCAACATATAATGCGGGCGATAAGATATTGATGTTGCATTTTTATTCAGTTTAATTAAATCACCAGAATAAAAATGAGGTGAAGAAACTCCCATATAATATTTATCAGAGAACAACATTACTCCCATACCTAAATTTCCTTTTATGCTATTTTCATTCATAAATACGGGGTCATCTCCAGAGCTTAAACTCTGCGAATACATTTGCGAATAATTTGCCTGAAAACTGCTTACTCCACCGTTTAAGCCTATTGCAAAGTACGATTTTTCACCAACGGGGACTCTTTGTGTTAAGGTTACATACCCACCTGTTTCTGTCAATACCTCCCCTATCTGATCTCTAATAAGCAGGGCACCTACAAAAGTATTGGATTCCTTTATAGGCGTATGGAAAGAAATAGTTTGAGTATTGGGTGCGCCCGCAAAACCAACCCATTGTTGTCTTGCTAAAGTAGTAACAACCATATATTCATCAACTGCCGCATAAGCGGGATTTATGGCCAGCGCATTAAACATGTATTGTGTGTACATAGCCTTTTGTTGAGCTATGGATCTTAAGCAAAGGCTGCAGAATAAAATAAAAAGAATTGCACATTTATTCATTTCTTCTTTACTTAATCAGACACGTTTTACAGTAAAGAGAATTCCTAAAATTAGTCGTTATAAAGATGTCCTGTAATTCGTCTTCATTTTTTACGCGTAAAACAATATAAGGTTTTTAATTCTTTTTAAAACGGGATTAATTAAAATTATTTCTTTAAAATAAAGTACCCTTTTCTGGTTTTTTTAGTACCATTATCTAAAAGGTTAATCACATAATAATAAACTCCATCTGGTAGCTCTTTACTTGTATTAGTAAATATTCCTGTGTTAGCTACACCTTTAAACGCATGATCGTCATTATCATATCCTTTCATTGTAAATACTTCATTGCCCCATCTATTAAAAATAGTAATCTCGTTATCGGGATACAAAGAAATATTAGAAATTAATAGGCTCTCGTTTCCTTTCCCATCTCCATTTGGCGAAATAAAAGGATCAACGGTAATAATGTCCGGAGTTTCATTTTTCCCGATAACCGGCAGTTTAAGCTCCAAATTTAATATGGTAACATCGGAGCCTGTTCCAATAAGAGTAAAATTGGATGAAACTTTTTGAATACTAACTAAAACATTTTCATCACCTTCGCTAATATCATCCTTAAGAGAGAGAACTGTTAGTTTCTCTTCCGTAGTAGTTTGTTTAGCAGGTATTCTTATAGTTTTAAAGCTATCCAACAAAAAATAATCTTTTCCTTGCTCTGCAATACCTTCGTATTTAAGTGTTATGAAAACATCTTCCTGTAATGCTTTAGTAAGAACAGCCGTAATGCTAATCTTACTTCCTTCTGTCACATCTCCTTTAGCCGGTGTTAAATTTACAGTTACCAAAGGTTCTATTATAAGGGTAACCATAGCATCATCGCAATTGCCGGAAGGATCACAGGCTTTATAACTAAACTGATCTGTACCGTTATAATCTTTATTCGGTGTATATATGAAACTGCCATCTGCCTTAAACTGGATACTTCCATGAGCAGGTTGGGTAAGATCATTAAAAGTAAGAATGTCCTTATCAGGATCATCGTCATTAGCTATTACAGTACCCGGATAATTTATATTCTCATTTACATAAAAACGATCATCATTAGCAATCGGAGGGCTATTTCCCATTACCGCAGTTACGTTAATAGTTACTACTGCATTGGTACATAAGCTTTGCTGATCGCAAGCTTGGTAGCTGAATTCTACTTTCCCATAAAAATTTAAAGGTGGAGTGTAATTAAAAGTACCATCAGATTTAAAAACTAAATCACCATTATTAGGTAAAGTAACTATAGAAAATGTAAGAAGATCACCATCCGGATCAAGATCATTAGACGCTACAGTTCCTGCTATTTGTATATTCTCTTTTTCAGAAAATTCATCATTAACTACTAATGGCTTACAGTTTCCTGATAAAACAGTGTTTTTTAGAATTAGAGTACAATTATTAGCATCTCTAATGCGAACTCCGTAAGTGCCGGCAACAATTTGTTTTAATGAAGATTGATTAAGATTTGAATTATCATTCCAGGTGTATTTGTAAGGTGGAAGGCCACCGGTAACATTCAAGATTACACTACCGTCAGCAGAATTTTTACATAGCGTATTAATAATCTCAACAGTACTTTTTAATTCAGCAGGCTGACTAATATTGATCGGAAAATCCTTCTCGCAGGCATTGCCATCCTTTACCCAGAAAGTATAGTTTCCGGCCATCAGGTTAGTAAAGACATTGCTGTTTTGATAGGTTCCGTTTCCCAGTTTATATTGATAAGCACCTGTGCCATCCGTTGCTGCTAAAGTCACCGTTGAAGTTCCGCCATTGCAAAGGATCGGACTTGCATTGCCGCTTAAGCTAAGTGTAGCAGGTTGAGTGATAGAAATGGGAAAATCCTTCTCGCAGGCATTGCCATCCTTTACCCAGAAGGTATAGTTTCCGGCCATCAGGTTAGTAAAGACATTGCTGTTTTGATAGGTTCCGTTATCCAGTTTATATTGATAAGCACCTGTTCCATCCGTTGCTGCTAAAGTCACCGTTGAAGTTCCGCCATTGCAAAGGATCGGACTGGCATTACCGCTTAAGCTAAGTGTAGCAGGTTGACTGATATTGATCGGAAAATCCTTCTCACAAGCATTGCCATCCTTTACCCAGAAGGTATAAGAGCCTGAGATCAGGTTAGTAAAGACATTGCTGTTTTGATAGGTTCCGTTATCCAGTTTATATTGATAAGCACCTGTGCCATCCGTTGCTGCTAAAGTCACCGTTGAAGTTCCGCCGGAACAAAGGATCGGCGTCATCATCACATTCGTTAATGCCAATGGCTGGATGGTGATGTTGATCTTAAATGTATAAGGACAGCCATTTACAACTGTACGACGGGCAACATATTGTCCGCTGGTAATCGCTTCTGTAAGAGGCGTTGAAAAGCTGAAATCATTTGGAGCATAAACCTGAAATCTTGTGGGCAAGCTTAATGGATCGAATATTACTTTACAGGCAGATGTATAATCTAAATCAGGATAGGGAACTAAACAGGATGCTGATACATTTACAGCAATATCCATGAGGCCTGTGTGCGGACATGCACCTCCAACAGGAGGAGGACCTGAGAAATTTTGATTAAGATCTGTACTATTTATAACGCCGAAATAGTAGACACTTCCATCATTACTGATGGTTCCATTTGCACATTTAAGTTCAAGGCAATCTGCGGTTATCTTAACTTTACAGCGCACCCGGTAAGTTTGACCAATGGCCACATTTCCTCCTAAGGTAGCATTAGCCCCGGTTCCTACTCTAAATTTTACTTTTTCAAGCTGTCCGTTCAAACTAAATTCTGCCTGATCATCACTGGCAATATCTGTTTTAGAAACCCAAACTCCGGGACTTGTTTCAATCTCAAGAGAATTGTTCACATAATGTAAAAGAGGCGGTAATTCATCTTCTATATAAGTAAGGCGGCTATCATCATTACCAATATTGCTCACTTCGTACATCAGTTCCAGTTCATCACCTGCATCAGGAGTAAATCCCGGCCTTGTATTATTAGTATAGGAATGGGTAAATGTGAAGTAAGGATATATTACATCAATGGCTGTGGTAAGTACGCCAAGAGCATATCCATCTCCGTTTGTGCCAACCCGTACTGTTGCAGTGGTTTGGTTATGCCCTATGTATCCGAAAGCGCTATTATCCAGAAATACGATGCTGGCATCATATCCCAACGTATTACTATATGCCGGATTCCTGGTAGTTACTACCGACCCGTTATAGGTAATAGAACTATTAAACATGTTATTTGCAATATGAGAAGCATCACTTACCGGTTTAGTATTAAAGTTCATATAATCACCCACCGTTGCCCTGTCGCCCTCATAAGAAACAAACCCGAGTTCCAAATTTACAGGACCGGTTTGGGGGGTAAGGAAGCCGGAAATACTTATATCTAAAGGACTGCCTGAAGAAGCCATGCCTTTAAAACCATCAAAAACAGTGAGGTTTCTAAATGGTTTATTCTCATTCTGGTATACTACAACCATGGTCCATCCACCCATTCGGGCAGTGGGATCAGCACCCCCTACCACATTGGCAACAGTATAAGTTCCATTAATTATGCTTTGTGCGGTTATTAAGGATGTAATATCTTTAAAGGATTGATAATATTCATGAGTGCCATCATTAAAATTAAAAGGGGTAATATCTGAGGTAAGATTAGTATAGGCCGCTGCACCGGGAAGCTTGATTTTAACGTTATTGATATTTTTCGCATGATCGGCAGAGCCTCCCCAATACAAACCTACAAAGCTGATTTGAGAGCAGGCTATCAGATTTAAATTGGCAGAGCTTGAACTGAATGTTGCATCCGGATCATTACCATCCACATCAATATAACCCATGGGATGATCATTATTGTTTCCATTTCCGGTGCCACTCGGTGGGAGATCATTTACTGCGGTATAACCATCGGTACGGGTTAAAGAACTATTAGATACATAAACAATACCGCCTCTTTGGCCTGCCTGAAAACGCACCTGGAAATTTTGAGCATACAGATTAGTGGTATCTATAGCGTAAAAAGAAATCAGGAATAAAACCAGATTTAAAAAGCTTTTATGTTTAAGTAGGGCCTTCATACTAATTAGTTTGAATTAGTATGAATAATGCGGAATAAGGTAGATAAATAAAGTATCGATAGAATAACTGTCTTTTTAACAGTGTATGGCTAAAACCATAAAATATCGATATTAGGTTCATGCAATGTTTTACGGGATAAGTTGGGATATGTTACCGTATACAATTTATGAAATTAATTTTCGAATGATTTATAATTATTTGGCTTGTTTTAGACTTTATGCTTTAAGTAACTGACTTACAATTATTAATAAATAAATTTTATTTTCTTTAAAGTGTATGTTATAACACTTTTTTGATTGGCGCAGTTGCTAGTTGATATGTGCAGGCTGGAGTTTGATAGGTGTTAAATTATACCTTCTTGGAAGATATTTGATTTTTTTAGAAGCAAATAAAAAAAGCCGCTCAATAAATTAAGCGGCTTAAATGCTAAGAATTCTAATCCTATTTTATCAAATTATATAATTCATCCAGCTTAGGAGATAACACAATTTCAATTCTGCGGTTGCGGCTTCTTACTTCCGGAGTATTCCCGGTAACCAATGGCTGATATTCTCCCTTACCGGTTGCAGTAATGCGGCTATTTTCTATTTTTTGTACTTCGGTAAGATACCGTACTACCGATGTAGCACGTAATACACTCAAATCCCAGTTATCTTTTATTTGACCCAGATTATTCACACGTTGATTATCGGTATGTCCTTCTACCGAAATATTAATTTCAGGTTGGGTTTTTAAAACTTTCGCTAATTCCTGCAAAGCCTGTGTCCCTTTGTCATCAATAATAATACTGCCTGTATCAAATAAAAGCTTATCTGTTAAAGAAACATATACCTTACCATTTCTAATATCAACAGATAATCCGCTTTGCTTGAAACCAAGTAATGCTTTCTGCAATTTATCCCTTAAGGCATTTGTTGCTTCATCGCGTTTTCGCAAGGCTTCTTCCACCTCTTTTAAACGAGCTTCTCGTTTTTGAAGATTATCAGAAAGCTTATTGATTTCGGATGAACTATTAGATCGTAACGATGCATAATTGGCATCCAATCCTTCTACCTTACTTTTTAATTCAGCAATATGACTGTTCATTTGAGAAGTATCTGCTTTTAATCTGGCTATTTCCTCTTCAAGGGTCTCTATCTTGATACGGGCAGCTTCCCACCCTAATGATAAGGAGTCCTTTTGAGCTAATAAAGCATTATATTTTTTAGGAGATAGTACAATACACGAGCTAAAAGAGCCTATGAGTACTGCAATAAAGACAAAGAGTGTTAATTTTTTCATATGGTTTCAAATTTATAATTATACTATTGAATTTCGCAAAAAAATAATTAATGGATACATCTCTGCAAAACCTTCTACAACTTTTTTTACTGCATCAGATTTAGATAAGTCTTTCGGGGCTATTTCATGGTTAACCGTAAAACTTTTCAGCTTCAAATATTCTATCTCCGGATGATCAGTCGGATAACCTTTTGGTATTGTTTTAAGTTTGTGTTCTGTATTTAAATGGCCAAAATACTTTTTAAATGATTTATTTTCCACTACAACTCTAAAAGCTGATCCATTGTAATCAATTTCCTGCCGGATAGCTTTTAGCATATCGGATTCTGGCATCCAGCAACCTCCAGCTACAAATGATTGTTCGGGACTAATGTGCAGATAGTAACCCGGACCATTAAAGTTTTTACCATTTGCAGAAATCCCTGCGCCAAAATTATTTTTATAAGGGGTTTTATCTTTGCTGAAACGCACATCGCGATAAATACGCATTACGCAATTTTTTGGATCCAGATCAGATGGAATAGCAGTATCAATTTTTGATAATCCGGAAATTAAAGCTGCTGTAAATTCAAGTACATTTTCACGGGCATTGTCATGTTCGGCTTTATGCGCCTGAAACCATTCCCGATTATTATTGGCGGCTAACTGTGTTAAAAATTCAAACGTGCTTAATTTGATCATTCGTATCGTAATAGGCGTTATATTTTATTTTGGGTGATAGCCAATGCAATAAAATAACTCTCGAATATCGGTAATTTATAGGTGTAAGCAATAGGATGGAAATTAAAATTGTTGTGATATATAACCAGGGAGATTTATCATTGCCTGTAATATAATAGGTTAGCATCCCAATAGTTAACATTTGACCTACCACAAATGCATAGCTTACATACATGGCTGCATAAAAATAACCCGGTTCTACTTCAAAACGCATTCCACAATGGGAACAAAACTCATTTGTCTTTTGAAAACTTAAGCCATACATCGATCCGGAAAAAATTGGCCCTCTGCGGCATTTAGGACATTTTGCATGTATTATTGCGTTAATTTTTGATGTAGGAGGCATATTTGAGTTTGAGCTTTACAGGTTTGATTTACTCACATTTAAGATTAGAGAAAAAGTTGAGCTGGAAAGCAATCAATCAAAATCAGTTCAAATTTATTTTCTCGTCTTTCATATTGATAGACACATTTTTACGGCGGTATTTTTTATACCAGAGGTAACCAATTCCGGCGACTGCCAAATAAGGTGCTGCCAGTAAATATAAAATACCAGCATTTAATCCATTACCCTGAGTGTTCCCATTTTTTACTGAATTCTCTGCATTTAAGGTACACATAGCGCATTGTGCAAACACATTTATAGAAGCAAAACTGATGAATGCAAACAGAAAACTTACAACAATTAATCTTAACGCTTTCATATGACAAATATACGTTTAATGTATAAAAGGAGGGCTTCTTTACATTTAAAAAGTATAATATGGAGAGATCATCAGGTAAACAATAACACCTGTTACAGTTACATATAGCCAGATAGGATAAGCCCAGCGAACCAGCTTTCTATGCTTTGCTACCTGCATTTGTAATCCGCGATGAAAGCTTAGTAAGATTAAGGGCAAAACAATTGCTGCAAGTACGATATGAGTTATTAATATAAAATAGTAAACACTCCTAGTAATACCAACACCCCCATAAGTAGTTTTAATGCCGGTTGCATGAAAAATAATATATGATACTAAAAAAAGTGATGACAAAATAAAAGCAAGAATATTAATTCTTTTATGAGCTCCAATATCTTTCCGTTTAATGAAATAAAGCGATACCAACAATAATATGCTGCAAGTCCCATTCAATAAGGCGTTCAGTTTGGGTAAGATAAATACCCAAGATGGAATTGTATTTTTATCAGGGAAAATAGTAATTACTCTGCTCTGCAATACGATTACAACTACAAAAACAAAAATTGAAATGCCTGCGATTAGTCTAAAAATAAGTTTATCGTTCATTGTTGGATTAAATAAGATTAACGGTCTCTAACGTTTCTTAATTCTTCAGTTATTAAGACTTTAATCTCGTCAATTAATTTATCTACCTGCTCTTTATCTGTTGAATCATAATAACCGCGAATCCGCTTTTGAGGATCAACTAATATGAACATGGAGCTGTGTATATAATTATTCGCCTGAATAGTATCCTTTAGAGCATCTACCAGAAAATCTTTTTGAGCGAGTTTATAAATAAGTGGCTGAGGTCCGGTTAAGAAGCTCCATTTATTACTATTTATATGGTATTGTTTTGCATATTGTTTAAGTACTCCGGGTGTATCATAATCCGGGTCTACCGTGATAGACATAAAATGCAACATCCGGTTTTTTTCATATAGTTTAACAACCCTGGCCATTTCTCTATTCATCGCAGGGCAAAAAGCCGGGCAGCGGGTAAAGAAAAAATTGACTACCGATATTTGGTTACTATCCCGATGAAAAGAAACTAGTTTGCCATCCTGGTTAGTTAATTGAAAATCGCTTATGGTATGATAAATCGTATCCGGAATTTGTTTTCCATGTACAGTATGAAAAGTAGCTGCAACTTCTTTAGGTCCAAATTTACCTAATGGTTTGTACCTGTTTTTCCCCTTCTCCTGAAGTAAATAATATAAAAATCCCGGTACTGCAAGAATAGTTACCAGGATTAATATTTTTTTTAATGAGAAAGAGGTGTTGTTCATTTATTCATATGAATATGGAGGTAAGATCCTTCCGTAAGCATAAGAATAATAAAATAAACTATAAATACTAAGGAGATAGTTATACCAGTTCTTAAGGCAAGCTTTTCGAATTTCAAGTGCATAAAATAGGCTACGATATAAAAGGCTTTTACCAATGTTAAAATGATATAAGCGAAATTCCCTATACCATGACCTATAATTCCCTTAGGAAGGAGGTATAAAGCAATAAAAAACTCTACGCTGGTAATTCCCAAAAGATAAAAGAATACACGCCAGATTTTTTTCTTGGTCATGGTTTCTTCATGCACTTCTGCGTGTTCTGTATGTTGCTGTTCGGCGTCCATTATTTATTAAACTAAATAGAAAAATGTAAAAACAAATACCCAAACTAGATCTACAAAATGCCAGTATAAACCAACCTTTTCTACCATAAGATAACTACCTCTTTTTTCAAAAACGTTCCCTAAGGTCATTCCTAAAATAATACCGTTAATTAAAACACCGGTGAATACGTGAAATCCGTGAAATCCTGTTATGGTAAAAAACAAATTTGCAAATTGCTGGGCACCAACAGTATCAATACCTGCATAAAACTCAGGAATTCTTCCCCACCAGTATCCTTCATGATGTAAGTGGTTCCATTCTAAAGCCTGGCAACTAAGAAACATTAAGCCTCCAATGATGGTTGCTATCATCCAGCCAACCACTTCTTTTTTTGCTTTGCGATGTCCGGCTTCAACAGCCAATACCATCGTTACCGAGCTCATGATCAGGATAAAAGTCATAATACCCACAAATACAAGTGGGTATCCTTCATTTACCACACCAGGTATAGATTGAAAAACCTGATCTGGATCTGGCCAGGTCATTTTACTGAACCTTTGTGCTCCGTAATAAATAAGAAATGCAGAAAAGGTAAATGCATCGGAAAGTAAGAAAAACCACATCATCAGCTTACCGTATTCCACGTTAAACGGAGACCTTCCGCCACTCCAGGCGTCGGTTTTTATTTCATCAATTTGTGATATTGTAGAACTCATTTAAGTGATGGTATATTAATTTTTATTGGTTCAAAAGTAAGAAAACATATAGATAAATCCATAGTATATCTATAAAATGCCAAAATATTGAAGTAACCTCCAGGCGAAATAAATTGCGCACTTGCGGGATATTTTTCCTCAATCCTAACAAAGCATATATAAGCATGATAAGGCCGGCAAAAACGTGTAATAAATGCGCTCCTGTAAATATGTACAAAAATGATTGCGAGGCATTATAATTTACAAAATAAACACCATGGGCTATAAACCAGCGCCATGTTGATAACTGAATAATAAAAAACAGTATGCCTAACAGAATAGTTAAAGTGAGATATAACTTTTGTTTATTGAACTGCAATCTTTTACCGGATAAATAGGCCAAATGCATGGTTACGCTGCTTATAATAATTACAGCAGTGCTATACATAAAAGCTTGCGGTAACAATATTTTTAATCCTCGCTCTACACTACCGGCGGTATAAACAATAAATCCGCTTGTTAATCCCGCAAAAAGCATAAATGAGGAGATAATAAACAGCCACATTAAAAACTTTCTGGCTCTTAAATTTATTCTATCCTGATCTGCGGATGTTTGTACCATATTAATTTACTTTACTATAAAATCAAACAATAATGTTAATTGTACAACAGGCAGATATATAAAAGAAGTATACATCAGTTTTTTTGCTGCATTTACATCTAGTTTTAAATATAATTGCAATGCCTGCCAACAAAAAAATAAGCTGCCAAGAATAGATACAGCAGTAAAAATAGTTCCTCCAAAACTATATATTAATGGCATCATACTAACGGGTAAAAGCATTATAGCTGATAACAAAGTTATAAACGCACTGGTTTTATCAGGTTTTGTAGTTGGCAATAATCTAAAACCTGCTCTCTTATAATCTTCATCAAGCACCCATGCAATTGCCCAAAAATGTGGAAACTGCCATACAAATTGAATCAGGAAGAGAATAATAGGTATCCAGGAGATTTGAGGATTATGAAAAGCTGCGAAATATCCTATAAGCGGAGGTAAAGCACCGGGTATAGCACCCACAAATACGGCAATAGGAGATTTTCGTTTTAAAGGGGTATATACAAACGCATACAGAAAAATAGAAAAAACAGATAGGACACCTGTTAAAAAATTGAGCTTTACCAAAATTAGTGTCCCAGCTATTCCCATAAATAAGCTTAATACCAAAGCCTGACCAGTAGTCATTCTTCCTGATGGAATAGGCCTATCCATAGTACGCTTCATTAATTTGTCCAGGTCTTTTTCTATTATTTCATTAAATCCGTTAGCTGCTGATGTAACCAAGAAACCTCCGACAGTTAATATCAGCCAATTAATCCAGTTAATTTCACCTTGCACCTTACTTCCGATAAGGAAAGATATGGATGCAGAAAAAACAACGGTAAGAGTTAGCCGGAGCTTAATGAGTTTATTAAAATCTGATAAAAAATTCTTCACACTGTTTTCCGGTTATACATTTTATTTTTCTGCAACAACAGCATAAAGTAGAATTGGGAACCAAATAATAAACATGCTAATATAATATGTGCAGATTGAGCCACTGGTGGCAAAGCAAGATAAGTTAATACTATACCTGTTACAATTTGCATTACAATAAGCATTATTGCATGTGATATATATTTGAACTGGTAGCCATTTAATACATAGCTTCTTCTAACCATAAAAAATAATAGTCCATTTACAAAAGCTACTAAAATAGCCAGATCACGATGAATGTTAAAACTTAATCCAACTCCAGCTATCCATTCAGATCGGTTTAAATGATTCATTACAGCAGCAATAGCATCTATTTGCTCACGCAATTCTGTGCCTAATGTTATTTGTATAATTGTTAAGACTACTGCAAAAATAGATAATGCTTTAAGCTTACCTGCAGACTTATTAGCCAAAATCTGTCTATTTCTAAGAATACGAGCTTGAAAATACGTGTAAATACTTATAGCCAATATGACTAATGCAAGTAGCACGTGTACGGTAACTACCCAAGCCAGCAAATTTGTTGATACTACGATAGAGCCTAGCCAACCTTGAAAACCCACTAATACCAAATTCAATAAGCTTAAAAAGAAAATTCGCTTTCGCGATTTAATATACGTGATGGATAGCAGAACACATCCCATTAAAAAGAAACCACAAAGCACCCCAATTAAGCGATTAATATACTCCGTCCAGGTTTTCGCTGCATTAAATTCTTCGGGTTTTAGTATAGTCTCATCATTTCGTATCCGGATTGCCAATTCGCCATATCCAAACACATCCAGCATTTTAGCAAATTTTTGATTTTTAGCCACCCGTTGCGCCACAAATTTTTCTTCATAATTTGCCGGTAATTGAGAAGCATTGGTTGGAGGAATATAACTGTCAAAACATCGGGGCCAATCCGGGCATCCCATTCCGGAGCCTGAACTTCTCACCACTCCTCCCGCTAATATCAAAACAAAAAGAGTGATGATGGTAATCCTATTTACCATCAGAAATCTCTTTTCACTTGAGGGATACATGTATGCTAAGTCTATGATAAAAATTAGGGTATCTGTAAGTTTTAACCTTAAACAGATACCCCTAAAAAACTATATTAAGATAAGATCAATTCTAACTAAACCTTTTCTTCTGTTTGAAGTTCTGAAGCATGGCTCTTTATCCATTCTTCCTGAATGTATTCTGCTTCCGGATTTCCTTCAAAATCATGCGGAAGATTAGAACTCATCGTTTCTGAAAACGGTGTAGTTTGAGGAATAAAATCTTCCGCATGGCCAGGTTTGCTATAATCATATGGCCAACGATAAACAGTTGGAATATCTCCCGGCCAGTTGCCATGTATATGTTTAACTGCTGTAGTCCATTCCAAAGTATTGGAGTGCCATGGGTTTTGTGTTGCTTTTTTACCGTAAAATATAGAGTAAAAAAAGTTCCATAAGAATGCAACCTGTGCTAAAGCTGCAATTATAGCAGCCCATGTAATGAATACATTCACTGTTAACCATTCTTTCATGAATTCAAATTCTGTGAAAGCATAATATCTTCGGGGTACACCATCCAAGCCCATAAAATGCATCGGGAAAAATACTAGGTAAGCACCAATAAATGTTAACCAAAAATGCAGATAACCTAATTTCTCATCCATCATACGGCCAAACATTTTGGGAAACCAATGATAAACTCCGCATAGCATACCAAATATAGCGGCAGACCCCATAACCAGGTGGAAGTGAGCAACTACAAAATAAGTATCATGCAAATTAATATCTAATGCGGCATTTCCTAAAAATATACCAGTTAAACCACCAGAGATAAAGAATGATACCAAGCCAATTGCGAAAAGCATTGCCGGTGTAAACCGAAGATTTCCACGCCATAGAGTAGCCAGATAGTTAAAGGTTTTTACTGCTGATGGCACCGCGATGATTAACGTGGTAATCATAAATACACCACCCAAAAACGGATTCATACCTGTTATAAACATATGGTGTCCCCAAACAATAAACGACAATACAGTAATACCTATTAACGAGTAGACCATGGCATGATACCCAAAAATTGGTTTTCTAGAATTGGTAGCAATAACTTCTGATGTTATACCTAAAGCAGGCATAATTACAATATAAACTTCGGGATGGCCCAAGAACCAAAATAAATGCTGCCATAAAATGGGACTTCCGCCTTGGTTTGGCAAAACCTGTCCGGCTATAACAATATCTGATAAATAAAAACTTGTACCGAAACTGCGATCAAAAATCAATAATACAACTCCTGCAACCAGAACAGGGAACGATAAAACGCCCAAAATAGCTGTTAAAAAGAATGCCCAAATAGTTAATGGCATTTTCCACATATCCATTCCTTTGGTGCGCATATTTAAAACCGTGCTGATGTAATTTAAAGCACCCATTAAAGAGGAAGCCACGAAAAGAATCATACTGATTAACCATAAGGTCATACCAATACCGGAACCGGGAATAGCTTTAGGAAGTGCTGATAATGGTGGATAAACAGTCCAACCGGCACTTGCCGGACCCGTTTGGGTAAAGAAAGAGCCCATCATAATCATACAGGCTGTAAAGAAAAACCAATATGATAACATATTGATAAATGGCGATGCCATATCTCGTGCTCCTATTTGTAATGGAATAAGAAGATTACTAAATGTGCCACTTAAACCTGCCGTTAATACAAAAAATACCATCATTGTACCGTGAATAGTTACCAGAGCCAGATAAAACTCTGGGCGAATACGGCCACCTTCTGCCCATTTTCCTAAAAATGTTTCGAGTATAGGAAAAGATTTATCAGGCCATGCTAATTGTAAACGAAATAGCACCGATAAAAACATGGCAATAACCGCCATGATAATGCCGGTAATAAGAAATTGCTTTGCAATCATCTTATGATCCTGGCTAAAAATATATTTAGTTATAAATGTTTCTTTATGATGACCGTGATCCTGATCATGCAGTACGGCTGTATCGTGTAATGCTATGCTTGCCATAATCTTATCTGTTAATATTAGTATTTAATGCTACCTTATTGTTTTGAGCAGCTTTCTTTTGCTCAACCATTTGAAGCTCTTTTTTCACATCATCATTATAAAATAATGGCTGTTTGGCAATCCAGGCTTCATATTCTTTTTCGCTCACTACGGTTACCTTAGCTTGCATATTATAATGTCCTGCACCACATATTTTAGCACACAACAAGGTATAATTGTAATTTTGATTATTCCGTTTATCACGCATTTGTTGAGTGGTTAAACGCGGTGTAAATTGAAAGTAAGTAGGCATTCCCGGGACGGCATTCATTTGAACTCTGAAATCAGGCAAATAAAAACTATGCAATACATCTTTAGAACCAATAGTTATTCTTATAGGATGGTTGACAGGAATTACAATTTCCGAAACCAGCTTATCATCCCAACTCTTTCTATCTTTAAAATCAATACCCAAGCCATTAGTTGGATTAATTAATTTATAATTACGCATACCGGTTTGGTTATCATTACCGGCATAACGTAAATTCCATTTGAATTGCTCTCCTATTACTTCAATATTCAAGGCTTTCTTTTGGTCTGCTTCCGATACGTTTGTAATGCTACGCCATGTAAAGAAGCCAAGTAAAACCAGAACAGTTAAAACAATGGCAGGTATAATTGTCCATATACGCTCAACAGCATTATTATGCGGATAGAAATAGGCTTTCTTCTTTTCAGAACCTCTGTATTTAAATGAGAACCCGAATAATAAAATATGGGTAAGAATAAATACAATGGTTGTGATAATTAGCGTAATCTTAAACATGAAATCAATCTGCTCTCCATGAACTGAAGCAGATTCATGAACACCCATTGGCCCTTGTACAGTATAACACCAGTAAACTCCATATAATCCAAAAACTAATGCAATCGCAAATAATATACCTTGAACTTTCCTCCAGTCGAAAGGTGTTGTTTTTCCTTGCATCTCACGGCTTAACTCATACACTTTAAGTATTTTGCCAATAATTCCTATGAAAATGCATCCCAGAAAGAATAATAGAAAATAATAAGAAGCAGATTTAAACATCGGAGATTTATCAACTTCCGGTTTATTTAAAAGTGCCGTTTGTGCATACGCCGAAGTATCAACAGCTGTACTTATCAGAGTTTCTGAGGCTAAGGAATGTGCATCCACAGAGCTGGCTGTGGTTTTTGCTGCTGCGGTATCAACAGCGGATGTTATGGAAGCAATAGTGCTATCTTTTGCTTGTGCAAAAGATGTTTTAATATTCGTAACCAAAATACAGATGACTATGAATATGAATATTGATCTGATAATATTAATTTTTCTCAACCTCATTTTTATCGAATAATACGTTGTGCCGTAATCTTACGCTATTTATTTAATTATATCTGATGATTCAAACTCTCTTCCAGGAAAGGGTGATGAACAGGAACAAGAGATTTCTTGCTTAGTTGAGTTAGCATCAGAAAAGAAAACAAACCTGCAAAACCAATAAATGTTCCTATTTCAATTAAGCCAAATCCACGATGTTCTGCAACAGTACCCGGCATAACCATCATATAATAATCTAACCAGTGACCACACAATAACATAATACAAACAAACATCATGGTATTCAATTTACGCTTTGCATCGCGTGTCATCAAAATAAGAATAGGCGATACAAAGTTAACGATGATGTTTAACCAAAACAATGGCAGATATTCCGGTTCCCAACGCTTATAGAAATAAACGGTTTCTTCCGGGATATTAGCATAATAAATCAGTAAAAATTGTGCAAACCACACGTATGTCCAGAATATAGAAAAAGCAAATATAAACTTACCCAGATCATGCAGATGATTTTCATTTATCCAACTAAAGTAACCTGCCTTTTTAAGCAGAATAACTGTTAGGGCTATAGCAGTTAAACCGTTAACCCACATAGCAGCGAAATTATACCATCCAAACATTGTTGAAAACCAATGAGCTTCTAAAGACATAATAGTATCAAACGCCCAGATTGGAGTTGTAAAACCAAAAATCACTAAAAATACGGCAGACCATTTGAAGCTTTTGTTATAATTCGCTAATCCTCCTTCTATATCTTCATTGTAAGAATATTTAGTAAGCATATAAGAAAAGATACTATATAAGCCTAGAAATATGAACAAACGGGTTAGAAAAAATGGAATATTCAAAAACCCGGATTTACCTGCAATAACTGCATCGTAGTGCTCAGAACCTTTTTCGGCCAAGCCATGTGTTGCCCAATGCTTATACAAATACGGTACTACTACTTCTTTACCTTCTTCAGTAACCGTATGAGTAGTAAATAATCCGGCAATACAAATAGCAATAAGTATTAAAGCAGCATATGGCAATACTTTAGCAAAAGCTTGTGGTATACGTAATAAGCTTGCAGACCAACCAGCCTGTGCAATATACTGTACAGCTAAAAAGAATGTACCTGCTGCACATACACAGGTTACATAATAAGCCATTAGCAATAAATTAGCGAAAGTGCGTTCTGTATGATCTGTTAAAAAACCATATGCTATGGCTGCAATACCAATAAGTATGGCTATTAAACTCCAGGTTTTAACTTTGCCCGAAAATTCGAATCGTTCTGTTAAATCAGGAGTATGGTTATGATTGTGAGTTCCCATTTAGTTATAGCAATTGATTACTGTAATTTTTGTAATTCATGAACGTACATCACTATCTTCCAACGTTCTGTAGGAGTTAGCTGATATTTATGTGGCCCCATCAGATTAACGCCATACGTAATTGTATGAAAAATTTTTCCGTCCGTAAGGTCTTTCATAGCACCACCACGTGATGATGTTCCTTTGGAATAAGATGGCGGAGCAGGAAATTTTCCCAGTTTTATAATTGACCCATCTCCCTGACCCTGTAAACCATGACAGTGCGAGCACATATGCAAAAACAAAGTCTTTCCTTCTTCTAAAGTTGGTTTTGTAACCGGCAAAGGATTACTTAAACTCTGGCTTGCGAGCTGGTAACCTTCGGCTGTGTTAGGATATACATCTACAGGATCAAAACCTACCGGTACTGTTCCTGCCGGAGGAGTTTGAGCTGTTTGTCCATTTTTGAAATTTTTATTTGGCTGATCCGGATTATAAGCAATCGGTTCGTACATATTAGGAGCATATTGCCAGCCAGTACTACGTTTATCCGAACAGGAAGAGATAACTGCAATTGATACAGCAGCTAAAAAAATAACGCTTACTATTCTGAGCTTATTCATAACTAACATATTTCCTTTCATTATACTTAATTTCTACCGCACCGGCTTCTTTTAAAAGGTCTTCTATTTTATCGGGATATGGATTCTCTTTTGCATCTATAGCAATTACAAAACGATCGTTTGTGGCACGAAAATCCATTACACGTGGTGCACGTCCTGGAAATAAGTGATTGGAATAAAAATAGGTTCCAACCATCCCAAAGGCACAAAACAATACGGTTAATTCAAACATGATGGGAACAAAATCAGGAAAAGCAAAAGAAGGCTTACCGCCGATATTCATAGGCCAATCATATACAAGCATATAATAAATCATAGAAAATGCAGTCAATGTTCCGGTTATTCCGAAGCAAAATGCTACATATCCTAAACGAGAGGGTTTAATACCTAATTTATCTTCAATACCATGAATAGGCATGGGAGTAAAAACATCGTAGATACTTACATTATTTTCCTGAAGCCTATCTATTCCATGCATCAGATCGTCCGGATCTTCAAAATGGCCTAATATATATTTCGTGTTACTCATTTTTTAAAATTTTGCGTACTCCGCTTCTTGTGAAACACTATCATACTTATTTAATGACTCTTCGTAGAATTCTGCATAATCTTTATCTACTGTTTTTTCTTTGATCTGCTTTTGCTTTACCTGATCACTGGAACTCTTTAACAGAAGTTTTACTTCGGCCATTGCTATAGCTGGTAATACTCTAAGAAACAATAAGAATAAGGTGAAAAATACACCAATTGAACCTATAAAAACTGCTACATCAACCCAACTTGGATAAAACATTACCCAGCTTGATGGCAAATAATCGCGGTGTAGGGATGTAACAATAATTACAAAACGCTCGAACCACATACCAATATTTACCACAATAGATAAAATCCAGGAGGCCGCAATACTAGTACGGATTTTTTTAAACCAAAACAATTGTGGTGAGATTACATTACAGGTCATCATGCTCCAATATGCCCACCAATACGGCCCGCTTACACGATTTAAGAATGCATATTGCTCATATTCTGCACCAGAATACCAGGCAATAAATAGTTCTGTTAAATAGGCTACACCTACGATAGAACCCGTAAGAATGATGATTTTATTCATCGATTCAATATGGAACATGGTAATGTAGTTTTCAAAGTTCATCACCTTTCTGGCAACCAATAAAAGTGTTTGAACCATGGCAAAACCAGAAAATATAGCTCCTGCAACAAAGTATGGAGGGAAAATAGTGGTATGCCATCCCGGTACAATTGATGTTGCAAAGTCCATGGATACAATAGTGTGTACAGAAAGTACTAGTGGTGTAGAAATTCCGGCAAGTATTAAAGACACCATTTCAAATCGTTGCCATGTTTTTACAGATCCGTTCCATCCAAAAGACATCACAGAATAAATACGACGACGTAATCCTGTTGCTCTGTCGCGTATGGTGGCAATATCTGGCAGTAATCCAGTGTACCAAAATACTAATGAAACAGAGAAGTATGTAGAGATCGCAAATACGTCCCATACTAATGGTGAGTTAAAGTTTACCCATAATGATCCAAATTGATTCGGTAAAGGTAAAGCCCAATAAAACATCCATGGACGGCCCATGTGGGATATAATGTACGTGGCTGCACAAATAACGGCGAAAATGGTCATTGCCTCGGCAGAACGGTTAATGGAATTACGCCAGTTTTGACGGAATAAAAGCAATACTGCTGAGATTAATGTTCCTGCGTGGCCAATACCTACCCACCATACAAAACCCGTAATATCCCAAGCCCAGCCTACTGTTTTATTTAATCCCCACTCGCCAATACCAAACCAAAATGTCCAACTAACGGCAAATACCCAAAGCAGGGCTCCTAAACTGGCAATAGTAAAACCAATCCACCAGGCTTTGTTGGGTTTATTTTCTACCGGAACCAGTATATCCTCAGTAACCTTTGAATAGGTAATATTTTTACCGGTAATTAATGGTTCTCTAAGTATAGATTCTTGATGAGATGACATATCTTTTTTGAATTTCTATGTGTGAAATTTTTATTAAACCTCTACCGTATTTCTAACTTTTGTTTGATATCCAATACCTGGCTTTGTATTAATTTCTTCTAATACATAGTAAGTACGTTCACTTTTTAATGCTTGTGCAACTTCAGAGTTAGGATCGTTACCATCTCCAAAAATAATCGCATTCGTTGGGCATGTTTGCTGACAGGCAACTTTAACATCCCCATCTTTCAACGGACGTTTTTCCATTTTTGCCTGTAATTTACCAGCCTGGATACGTTGAATACACATCGAGCATTTTTCCATCACTCCGCGTGAGCGGGTAGTTACATCAGGATTTAATACCAATTGTGTAAACTCGTTATTCATATAATTATCGAAACGAGAATCATTCCAATAGTTAAACCAGTTAAACCTGCGCACTTTATAAGGACAGTTGTTTGCACAATAACGTGTACCAATACACCGGTTGTAAGCCATATGGTTTAAACCTTCGGAAGAGTGAACTGTTGCTAATACCGGGCAAACGGTTTCGCATGGAGCATGATCACAATGCTGACAAAGCATCGGCTGGTAAACCACCGATACATTATCCATATTATCTAAATGCTTAAGCTCTTTTTCTTTGGTGATAGATTTCCCATTTTCATTAAAGCTATAGTAACGATCAATACGAATCCAATGCATTTCCCGGCGACGGCGAACTTCATCACGGCCAACTACCGGAATATTATTTTCGGCATTACAGGCTACCACACATGCACCACAACCGGTACATGCATTTAAATCAATGGCCATTACCCAGTTATGTCCCGGATGATCATACTCGTTCCAAAGATCAAATTTATTTTCATGGCGGTGACCCGTACCTGAAGACGGATCTTTTAAATAATCTTTTAATGTGGTTTCCCTGATGATATTTCTACCTTCAATAGAATGGTGAGTTTGTGTTTGAGCAAGCTCATATGAACCACCTGCTTTACTGATTGTTGCAGAAGAAACGGTTTGGAAAGTACCGTTCAAAAAGTTTATAAATGGATAAGCATTTTTACCCACATCAGAACCAGCCTGACCGGCTTTTGTACGACCATAACCTACAGCAATAGAAACCGTTCCAATTGCCTGACCTGGTTGTATTAAAACAGGCAGCGTAATTTTGTATTTACCAGTTTTAACTTCAATCAGGTCAAATTCGCCGATGCCTAATTTTTCGGCATATTTAGGAGCAATAGCTACGAAATTATCCCAGGTTACTTTTGTAACCGGGTCGGGTAATTCCTGCAACCATGGATTATTTGCAGCTTTACCATCACCAATGGCTACATTTTCATAAATATGTAGTTCAACCGCATTATCTCCACCTTTAGCCAATGCATTACTTTCATTAACTATCGTTTGAGCTACTGCATTTAAATCCTTAGTGAATGAATATGTGCCTGCTGGTTTTTCGCCCAAATAAACTGATCCTGTTTGCAAAAGATCTTTCCAGGTGGTATTTGAGCGGGAAAATATATTTTTAGTCCAGTTGTTTTGGATGTATTGGTAATAATCTTTTACAGCATTATCAGACCAGATCAATAAACCCTGTTCTGCATTACGTGAGTTATAAACCGGGTTTATGGTAGGTTGTACAATGGTATAATAGTTTTCAAATGCATTCGCATCACCCCAGGATTCTAAATAATGATGATTGGGTGCGATAACCTGGCATAGCGAAGCTGTTTCATCCTGGCGATCTGCAAATGATACTCTCAATTTTACTTTACTTAATGCATCTGTAAATTCTTTTGCATTCACATAATTGTAGGCCGGATTGCTATTTAAAAAGAATACCGCATCTACTTCCCCGCGATTCATCTCATTAATAAATTCTACAAATTCTGCATCATTACCTGCATATTGATAAGATGGATTGTCTAAGTCAATGGTAGTACCATAACTTCCGATAAGGGAATTTATAGCATTTACAAGTATTTGCATTGAAACATCATTAGAGCCACAAACCACAACAGCCCTTCCTTTAGCTTTTGATAATTCTAAAGCAGCTAATGTTATTGCTTTATCTGCATTGGGATTGTTGGTTAATTTTTTACCTCCTGATAAATTTCCACCTAATGCATTATATAAATTGATCAGGGCAATACCTTCTTCTGATGGTTTTAGCGGGATGCGTGTATCTGCATTACTGCCTGTTAAGCTCATACCAGATTCAAACTGGATATGGCGGGACATTTTTTTATTTTTTAAAGAGGTATTATTTCTGTTTGAAGCATACTGGCGGTTAAATTCTACCGGAGATATCCATGTACCTAAAAAATCAGCAGCAAAACTGACAATTAAGTCTGCTTTATCAAAATGATATCGTGGTAAAACCGCTTTACCAAAGCTATTTTCATTCGCTTTAATAATACCTGTGTAAGAAACCGCATCAACCTGAACATGTTTAGTGTTTGGATACTGAGCTATAAAATCAGTAATTACACTCTTTGTTGAAGGGCTATTAACAGTTGATGAAACGATACGGATTTTTTTACCTCCGGCCTGAATTTTGTTTAGTTCTGCTTTAACAAATTGATCTATTTCTCCCCATGTTGTACTGTTATTATTATACATGGGATCTTTAAGCCGGGATACATCATACAGATCTAAAACCGAAGCTTGTCCTCTTGCACTTAAACGACCTTTGCTAAGTAAACAGTTTGGATTGCCTTCTATTTTGATGGGTCTTCCCTCACGGGTTTTCACTAAAATACTATGGCCGTTAAAAGTCGAAGTATAATAATTAGGAATTCCCGGAACAACATCTTCAGGTTTTATTAAATAGGGAATTGATTTATGTATAGGAGCTGGTTGGCAGGCTGCAAGTGTTACTGCACCTAAACCAAAACCCAATGCTTTTAAAAAGTCACGGCGTGGAGTTATGGTACTTAAACCAGCTTCGTTTAACACTTCTTCAATAGGAAGTGGTTCTGCAAATTCGTGTTTGTTTAATTCAACAAACTCTTTTGTATTTTGCAGTTCTTCTAAACCTTTCCAGTATTTTTTATTGCTTTCCATTTAAGCTATATAACGGTATACGTATATTCTCTTAATAATTATTTTTAGTAATGACATTTACCACACTCAATACCGCCTAAAACAGCAGCAGTCATTTTTTGTCCTTTTTTCAATTGTTCATGAGCAGCAATCAGTTTATCATAATAAGCATTGCCCTTATGATTTACTTCTGTTTCTTTATGACAATTGATACACCATTTCATGGTTAACGGAGAGTATTGATAAACCTCGGGCATGGTTTCAATCGGACCATGGCATTTCTGACATTTAACTCCGGCCACTCCTACGTGTTGAGAGTGATTGAAATAAGCAAAATCTGGCAGGTTATGAATTCGGATCCATTCCACAGGTTTGGTATTAGGCCCGTATTGTTTGGTTTTAGGATCATAATCCAGCGCTCTGTAGATTTTCTGAATCTCCGGTGAAATCTCCCCGTTGTATTTATCTGTCGCTTGCACATAATTATGGCAATTCATACATACATTTAAAGATGGTATGGATGCATTTTTAGATTTATAGGCTCCTGTATGGCAATACTGACAATCGATCTTATTGATACCTGCATGTAACTGATGAGAGAATTTAATAGGTTGTACTGGTTGATACCCCTGATGAATATCTGTTTCCCACATGCCCATCCAACCTACAGAACCTAAGAAGATGATCGCAAGCAGCACTACAAAAAATATAAACTTCTTATTTTTAGATAGCTTCTTTAATCCTGCAAACCGGTCTTTATCACCCTCTTCAACTTCTTTTTCTTCTGCTAATCCTTGTTTTTGCAATAAAATACGTTCTAACGTACTAATTACGCGGTTTAGAACAAGTATTACCAAAAATGCGATAATAATTACAGCTATTAAACCCGCCAACATGAAATCACTTACATCACCAGATTTTCCTCCTGTTGAAGCATCAGTGGCTGTTGAGTTAGCAGATGCAGCAGGTTTATCACCTTCTGCTTTAATATATGCAAGTATACCTTTTATGTCATTATCAGAAAGCTCAGGGAAAGCCGTCATCACCGCAGGCTTATATTGCTTGAATAATGCTTTAGCTTTCGGATCTCCGGATGCCATCATTGCCGGAGCATTTTTAATCCATTTTAATAACCAGGCCTGGTCATGACGATCATTCACCCCTTTCAAGGCGGGGCCTATAACGACACTACCAATAGCATGGCAAGAAGTACATTTTTGCTTAAAAATCGCAGCTCCTGCTCCGGCATCTTGTGCATGTACTACAGAAATAGCAGCAATACTAAG
This sequence comes from Sphingobacteriales bacterium, assembly GCA_025353765.1. Taxonomy (GTDB): domain Bacteria; phylum Bacteroidota; class Bacteroidia; order Sphingobacteriales; family Sphingobacteriaceae; genus Daejeonella. The sequence continues at coordinate 27,038 of JANXOD010000020.1, read as the reverse complement.
AGAGGAGATTAAGATTAAAGACTTTGCAACACTTCTAAAAAACAATGAGATGCTTCTCATATTAAGTATTTATGCTAAAAATTTGAAATGTGAACTTTTCAAAATAATGACAGAATAGTTTTTATCATCATTTTGGGTTGACAAAAGTAAAATTTATTCGAATAACGGTGACATTTAGCTGACCAATATTAACAATTTATAATCATTCTAAATTATTCAAAAAACGCTCAATAAATTAAAGTAAAAGACGTTTTTGAGATCAATGCAAAATTAGTCTACACAACATTTTTTATTTTACTGCAATTTTTTTTACTGTTTCAATACCCAAGCGAAGATCAACGGAGCTACAATAGTTGCATCAGATTCTACAATAAATTTAGGTGTATGTATATCTAATTTACCCCATGTGATTTTTTCATTTGGAACCGCCCCGGAATAAGACCCGAATGAAGTTGTGGAATCGGATATCTGGCAGAAATAGCTCCAAAAAGGAATATTTTGCATCTCCATGTCCTGGTAAAGCATAGGTACTACACAAATCGGAAAATCTCCGGCAATGCCCCCGCCTATTTGAAAAAACCCAATTCCTTTCCCTGACGAATTTTTAATGTACCAGTCTGCCAGCCAACCCATATATTCGATCCCGCTTTTCATGGTGGATGCCTTTAATTCTTTTTTCATCACGTATGAGGCGAAAATATTACCCATTGTTGAATCTTCCCATCCCGGCACTACAATTGGTAAATTCTTTTCGGCAGCAGCCAGCATCCATGAGTTTTTAGAATCTATCTCATAGTATTGTTCAAGCTCGCCGCTTAACAAAATTTTATACATGAATTCATGCGGGAAATATCGCTCTTCGGCAGTATCGGCATCTTTCCAGATTTTATAAATATGCTTTTGTAGTCTTCTGAATGCTTCTTCTTCCGGAATGCAGGTATCGGTAACCCGGTTATAATGATTTTCTAATAAATCCCACTCATCCTGTGGGCTTAAATCACGGTAGTTAGGAACACGTTTGTAATGAGAATGAGCAACCAAATTCATAATATCTTCTTCCAGGTTAGCTCCGGTGCAGGATATGATGGCCACCTTATCCTGGCGAATCATTTCTGCCAGTGAAATACCCAGTTCAGCTGTACTCATAGCACCTGCCAGGGTGATCATCATTTTACCACCTTCATCCAGATGGGTTTCATAGCCTTTAGCTGCATCAACCAGTGCTGCGGCATTAAAATGTAAATAATTTGTTTCTATAAACCGTGATATCGGCCCTCTTTCAATACTCATATTCAAAAAATTAAATGCCAAAAGTAGTTATTTCGAACTTATGATCGTACGTGCTTTTAAAATCCAACATAAGAGTATATATATTTGTGATCTATGCTAAATAAATATGCTCTCTTAATCTTCATGATATTTATTCTCTGCGAAAGCAGTTTCGCACAAAAAAAATTATTAGAAAAATTGGTCTCAGCAAAAAAAGATACCACACGATCAGGCAGTTTTTTACCATTGCCGGTATTTGGATATGCACAAGAAACTGGCTTTGAATTTGGTGCACTCAGCTTATATTCTTTTTATACTGATAAAGCAGACCCGTTAATCCGAAGTTCTTCCATTACAGGTTTAGCAACTTTCACCACAAAAAATCAATCTAATTTCCAGCTTAAAGCGGATGTGTGGGCTCCTCAAAACAAATATCATTATATAGGCGAAATACGCTATAAAAGCTTCCCATTTAATTTTTACGGGATTGGAAATAACACCCTTCAGGCAGATGAAGATGTAATTATTCAGAAAAAATTTCGGTTGAATACGGAAATTGAAAAACAAATGGGGAAGATATCTTATACAGGTTTGAATATAAGCTTTGAAGATTACCAGTTTGAAGATAAAGAAGTTGGGGGTATTTTTTCTACAAGCTCCTTTATAAATGGAAGAAATGGTGGCAAAGTAGTATTTATTGGGTTATCACAAATTATAGACAGCCGGAATTCTAATACATATACCATCAGAGGAACTTACCTGAAATTGAATTATTCTTACGCTCCCAACTTTTTTGGCAATGATAGTTTTGAAGGCAGTTTTACTAAACTGGATTTCAGAACGTTTAAAAGTTTTAACAATACCACTGTTTTAGGAATAAATGCTAATTATCAAACCTTGCAGGGAAATAATCCTCCGTTCTACTTGATGCCACAATTAGGAAATGATCAAATGATGCGAGGCTATTATAGCGGCAGATATCGGGATGAGAATTTGCTGGCCCTGCAAACCGAAATTCGTTACCGGTTTAATCCGCGTTTAGGGATTGTTGGATTTTTAGGAGGAGGTATGGTTTATAGCAGTGGAGCCTTTAATCTACATAATATTAAACCCTCATACGGTGGTGGTTTTAGATATTTCTTTGATATAGAACGCGGATTAAGTGTTCGTATAGATTATGGCCTTGGTGAGAAACGGAGCAATGAAAAAAGACAAAGTGGAGTTTATGTGAGTTTGGGGGAAGCATTTTAAAATAGTGGTTGCAGAACATAAAGTTCTGCAACCACTATTATTTTATTTCTCAACTACACAAAGGGCAGTTGCATTAATTGTTGTATTTCCATTATTAAATGGTGCTACTAAACCGCCATTTTTCCAAAGGTAACTCGTATTATTAGTAGCCTCTAGTCCGGTAACATATACATCATTTCCGACTACCGCTATTTGAGAAGCTGTAGTAGTAGTTTGAGCATCTGCGGTAAGGAAGGTTTCTGCTGTACCTTTCCAATACTTAGGCTTAAAATCTACAAAATCGAAATCATATCCAGCTACATAAACATCACTTCCCTTAACAGCAATACCATTAAAATAGGTATATGATGTATTGGTACCAATAGAAAAAACATTAGTCTTATTGTTCTTCCAGTATTTTACTGTGCTACCCTCTCTACCAGATACATAAACATCTGTACCAGATACAGCAATACCATATCCGTATGAATTTTTAGTAGGAGTATCTTCTGTTGCTAATACTGTACCAGCAGGTGTTCCTATTTTCCAGTAGGTAGCAATGTTATAAGTACTATTATTTTCATAACCTGAAACATAAACATTTGTGTTAGATACTGCGATACTATATGCTTCTGAGGCAGCGGCACTAAGTGGCATTAGATTTCCATCTTTCCAGTATTTGGCAAAATGAGTGCCTTCACTAATATCATAACCGACTATATACACATGGCCATCTGATGATACAGCAATTCCTCTGGCATAGGCCATATTAGCATCGGCTATAACAACTCCTTTATCAGTATTTCTCCAATAAACAATTTGATCTGGATTTGCATAAAGATATCCAACAGCATACACATCATTTCCATGTACTGTTATTGCTGTTACACTACCAGCTTCTAATTGCGAAAGAAGATTTTGGGTGCCATTTTTCCAATATGCAGGTGTATCATATGCTTTATTACCATTCGTTAATATAACAGATCCGGCTACATAAACATCTGTAATTTTAGCTATAGGTTTAGCTTCTTTCTTTTTACATGATACAATGGAAAGACTAAATCCCATTAGTATGATAACCATATATTGGCTAAGTAATTTTGCTTTTGGAGTTAAATTGTTTAAGTGTTTCATGGTTTTTATTTTTAAAGTTTATCTGCAAAAGTACTATTTCTAAAACCTAATCTTAAAATCTTCTTTCGCCTGGCCTGACCTAACAAATACCAAGCCGATCCAGAAAAGATCAATGGTTAGGGTAACTTTCGGATGATTTTTAATCTCCTGCCATGCTTCTTTCATGCCTTTACTCCAATAGATATCATCAAAAATCATAATTGAATTTTTACTAAGCTTAGGAAGACACCATTCAAAATAATTTAATGTTGCTTGTTTACGGTGATTACCATCAATAAAAATAAAATCAAGCTCTGGCAATTGGGCTATAACATCAGGCAATAGAGTATCAAAATCTCCTGTTAAAAGCTCCGCATTTTGTATGTTGAGTTTTTGTAAATTATCTTTGGCAATTTCGGCTGTTTCGGGGCAACCTTCAATACTTATAACTCTTGCTAATGGAGCAGCTTTTGCCAGATAAGCAGTTGTAATACCTAAACACGTACCTAATTCAATAACATTTTTCGGTGCAAAATAATGAGCTAAACGATAGATAAGTTGTGCTAGGCGGGTTGGTTTAAGTGCATTTTTAGCTAAGACTTTTACCTTCTTTTTTTTATTATTATTAACATGCGAGCCAGCTCCTAAATCTGTGATTGTTATAAAGCGTTTATCCTTTAATAAGTCTTTACGCAATTGTTCTATATCGATGTAGGTTTTTTTGGCATGAAAATCGTAAATTATTTCGTCAACCAAATGGTAAACAAAGGGAGAATGAACACCATGACGCGTTTTTGCTTTAAGGCGATGATACACGTAATCTAGTGCCAGTTGCATGTTTAACATAAAGGCAAAAATAGACAAAGGTTTGTAAGAATAATGGTAAATTAGCTATTCCAATGGATAACAAAGAGATTGAAGCATTAATTAAATTACTGGATGACCCGGATAATGAGGTATCTACTCATGTAGAAAACAAGCTATTATCTTATGGTTATGATATAATTGAATATCTGGAAAATGCCTGGGAGCAATCTTTCGATGCTTTTTTACAAGAGCGTATTGAAAATCTGGTTCATAAAATTCAGTTCCAAAATGTTAAACGTGAACTCGAATTATGGTATTTGGGTGGCTCTTTTGATCTCTTACAAGGAATTATCATCCTGAATAAATATCAGTATCCCGATCTGGATGAACAGAAAATCATTAATCAAATAGAAGCCATTAAACGGGATATCTGGATGCAGCTGCTTTATGAAATGAGTGCGGTGGAAAAAGTTAAACTAATAAATCAAGTTCTGTATATTAATCATGGCTTTTCCGGAAACACAAGTAATCATCAGGATCCGCAAAACTCATATCTCAGTCAGGTTCTTGAATCTAAAAAGGGAAACCAGATTTTATTGGCAGTTATTTATTCTGTAATTGCCCAAAAACTGGATATACCTATTTATGGTGTAAATCTACCGCAACATTTTATTCTGGCTTATGTTGATGAAAGTCAGCGAAGCAACTACGAAGGCGGTATTCTATTTTATATTAACGCATTTAATAAAGGTTTTCTTTTTGGACGTAATGATGTAGATTCATTTCTAAAACAACTAAACTTAAAGCCTGATAAACATTTTTATGAACCTTGCAGCAATGTGGAGATTGTAAAACGTGTGATTAGAAACTTGATTAGCTCTTACGAGAAACTTTCTGCTATTGAAAAAGCGAATGAACTACAAGAGCTATTATCTATTTTTAATACTACTGAAGATCTATAATTTGAAAACAGATTTTTTAGAATTACCTTAAAATTCCATCAAATACGCTTTCAAAAATTCATCCAGATCACCATCTAACACTGCTTGGGCATTAGAAGTCTCGTAATCAGTACGCAAATCTTTTACTAATTTATAAGGATGCAATACATAGTTTCTAATTTGTGAACCCCATTCAATCTTCTTCTTATTACCTTCAACAGCGGCAGAAGCTTCTCTGCGTTTACGCATTTCTGCTTCGTATAGTTGAGATTTTAATAAGCGAATAGCGTTTTCTTTATTCTGCAATTGTGATCTTGATTCCTGATTTTTAATAATAATCCCTGAAGGTTTATGATATAAACGAACAGCAGTTTCTACTTTATTTACATTCTGACCGCCTGCACCTCCTGATCTAAAAGTTTCGAATTCGATATCAGCCGGGTTCACATCAATTTCTATCGTATCATCAACCAAGGGATAAACATATACAGAAGCAAAAGAAGTATGGCGTTTGGCATTTGAATCAAATGGCGATATGCGGACCAAGCGATGAACTCCATTTTCGCCTTTTAAATACCCGTATGCAAAATTACCTTCAAACTGAATGGTAACTGTTTTTATACCGGCAACCTCTCCTTCCTGGCAATCCTGTTCAGAAACTTTAAACTTATGTTTTTCGCCCCACATAATATACATACGCATAAGCATGGCAGCCCAATCACAACTTTCTGTACCGCCGGCGCCGGCTGTAATCTGCATCACCGCATTTAACTGATCTTCTTCAGAACTGAGCATATTTTTAAATTCCAGTTCTTCTACCTTTTTCGTGGCCAGTTCAAACTGTTCTTTTAAATCAGCTTCCGAAGCATCGTCGGATTGAAAAAAATCAAGCATAACGGTTGCGTCTTCCACGGTTGCGTCGGCATCCTGGTAAGCATCAGTCCATTTTTTTTTGTTATTGATAGAATGGAGCGCTTTTTCGGCTTCTTTAGGATTATCCCAAAAGTTCGGTCTTAAAGCAATGTCTTGTTCATTTTTGAGTTCATCGAGCTTCTTGTCGATGTCAAAGATGCCTCCTCAGAGACGTTATTCTGTCTCTTAAATCCTGGATATTTTCCTTAGTCATGAAAGCAAAGGTAAAAATTTCATGTTATTTTGGATAAGATTGTTGTTGTTGAAAGGTGAAACCTAAAACCAGGTGATCATCTTTGATGATCACCTGGTAATTTTATATGTAGTAGACTATAGTTTTATTGTTACCATTTTAGATGTTTCCTTTTCATTCATAGGTACACCCTCAGCATATGTAGATGTAAAGCCATTAACTATTGTCCTAATACTATAACTAACTTGAAGCAATTCCAGATCATTATTTATATTAGGAATGCTTTTCTGTATAGATAATTTGTGCTCTTCCAAAGGCAAATTACGAAGAGGTTGCATAGTCAAGGTAGTATCAAATACAATTTCTGTAATGCCTGTTTTTTTATTTATTCTACCAAGACCCAATTTTATTTCTACGAACTTATTATCTCCTTCAGGTCCGGTATAATCGTGGTCACTAAAAATTTCATAAGTAACTATCTTACTTTCTAATACCGGAGTAGGAACAATAACATTATTACTGTCTTTTTTACAAGCAGTTAACACGGATAAACAACCCAAGATTAGGGTCCAAATATAAATTTTCATGTTTTCATAATTTAAATGATTACTACATTATAATCAACTACTAAGACACCACGATAAACTCAATTCCCCCATACCGGTTAAATTATTGTCGTAATGATACTAAATTGTTGCATTTCTACTTATGTAAAAGCAATATATTCGAAAATTAAATAAGCCAAAATTGACTTTCATACACGCATAGATCAACTGTTAAAAAGACAAAGTGAAAAAAATTAATGCCCTTATACTATTCATCTCCCTTATGGGGATAGAGACAAGCTTCGCACAAAAAAGTATTTATTTTACTGATTATGTGGATGCGCCACCTACTAATTCATACAGAATGGGGTATATCGTTAATTTAAAAGGCGATACCATCATTGGTAAAATTAAGAATGGAGAGACCTTGAGGAGTTTAGCCACACCAGACTGGAATAAAAATGCGGATACTCAACCCACAAGTGGGGAAGAATTGAAAAAAATTGCTTTTCTGCCCGATGGATTAGAAAATAACAAGGAGCAAATCTTACTGCCAGAAGATATTAAAGCCTTTGGTTTTCAATCTTCTTATGTTGAACAGCAGGTAGTAGAGTTAGATCCGCCAATTGATAATAATGGTTTAAATCCGGGGAAAAGTATTCATGCTACTTCCTCAAAAAAATACTTATATGAGGATATCCATTTATTACAAAAGCTTACTTATAATGGTTGGTCTTGTTTTGAAAGTAAACATATCAGCTCCTCTAACCAGGTTAAATTTATTCAACGCCTGGTGGAAGGGAAAATAACATTGTACGCAGACCCTGAACGTATGGCTGATTATTACATCATTAAATCTAACAATCCATCGTTGCTGGTTTATGTGGACTATACAAGTACAGATTTTTTTAGTACAGTCTTCGGAGATTCGGAAGAGGTGCAAAAGGCCGTTAAAAGGGAGCACATAATGAAATCTCCTGCAAATTTATTGAGAGTAACTGGCCTTTATAATATGGAGGCAGACCGATCTTTATTTGCTATTAATACAGATTATGTGGTTTTAAACTCCAGGGATATATTAAAAGGAAATCTTAAAATGGAAGGAGCATCTAGCCTGTCATTAGGTATTATTAATAAAGCTAATTTCATTATGCCAGATGGCCATAAAATCAATTTAAAAGGTGAGGATATTAAACGGATTGTAAAATATGTAAACAATATTCCTTTGGTGTTTGATAGTTATACCTCTCCGCTAGATGGGAAAAAAGTATTTTATCCTCTATTGGCAGATGGAAAGATTAAGTTGTATTATGATGCACGGAATATGATCTTCAATAATCAGAAACTTGATGAAAGTCCCGATAGAACCTTAAAATCTTATTTAATTGCAAAAGGTACTGAAAGCCCGGTATTAATTTCAAATTCTAATTTTGCTGATACGTTTAAATCATTCTTCAGCATCTCCGCTCCACCGTTTTCAGAATATATGAAAACTCATCCAAGCAAAAACTCTTATAGTAATTTAACTGATTTAGTAAGGATGTATAATAAGGTGAATAATTAATGGCCATTATGTTAGGCTAAATAATAATGGCGGCACAAAGTATTCAGTTGCGCCGCCAATTATAAATTCTTATTCCAGGTTTTATTTCCCCTAATTCTTTACCACAAATAAGACTTCGGCATCAATATCTTACGACCCCTGAAACCCCGTGACTTTGTAATTTTTATATAGTTTTAGTTCTTAACCACATATAAGGCAGTAGCAGAAATAGTCTTATCTTTGCCGTCAAATGGAGGCACAAGGCTGCCATTTCTCCAAAGGTAACTTGCATTACTAATATCATTACCTCCGGTTACATATACGTTATTGCCAGCTACGGCTGTTTGATAGGCGTACTCATTAACACCATTACCACCATTTAATGGAACAGGTGTCACGTTATTCCAGTACATCGCTTTATATACAACTCCCGAATGATCAGTTCCGGCCATGTATACCTTATTCCCATTTAGGGCAATACAATTATAGCTGGCAGCCGAATGATTCACCGAACCAACAGCGGTGACTTGGTTTTTATCATTCTTCCAGTATTTTACAGTACCATTTTCTCCCCCACCTATATATGCATCTGTACCAGTTATGGCAATTCCATTACCATATGCGTTAAAATTGCCATCCGTTAACTCTTGGTATGATGTGTATATTGGTCCATTTTCCCATAATACCGCAATACTATGGCCAGTAGCCTGACTTATTACATAACCTGTTACATATATATGATCAGTTGATATGGCAATAGCAGAAGCTTCAGCATTGTTACTACCATTACTTCCTTTACCCAAGGGTGTTCCGTGTGGTATATTATCTATGCCTATTTTCCAGTATTTGGCAACTTCAAGATTATTATTAGTGGGATCAATTTGATAGCCTGCTACATATACTTCACCATTTAATACAGCAATACCATAAGCCGAAGCCTCTGGATCAGTATTAAGAGTTACTGGAATTAGTGTTTTGTTTTTCCATAAAACAATCTGATTTTGGCTTGTATAAAGATATCCTACACAGTATACATCTTTATCGCTTACGGCTATAGCCTTCACAATACCCTCCTCAGATGTTGATAGTTGAACTAAATTTCCATTTTTCCAATAAGCCGGGTATTGGCTTCCACCCTTAGAAGTAAAGAATCCGGCTACATATACATCATCGGGTTTTGCAGCAGGTGCGGCTTCTTTCTTTTTGCAGGAGCTTACAAAAAGGCTAATGCCCATTAATATTAGAAGTATATAATGACTAATTGATTTCGTTTTTTGCGATAATTTGGTGTGGTTGCTCATTGTTTTTAGATTAAAAATATGTTTAAGGTATTATTTATTAAAAATGTGGTTTATGAATTTAACATTCGGATTTATATTCAGTTTGTTTTTTTAACCAAATAATAGAGCCGGGGTCTAAAATAAACTTATTTTTTAGCCACATAGAAAGTTTAAACAAAAAACAGGCCTATTTTTTGGCTAGGCCAGAATTTTGAGCCTTGCACCGATCAGCTTTGGTCTCGGAATCTTAGGTATCAGACACTTTTCAAAAGTGTCTGATACCTGGCGAGAAGAATTATTCACGACTTAAATAAATCACCTGTTTTATCATTTTTTGCCTTTACTTACAAAATTGCTTAACAGCTATAACAGCACTATCTAATCCTAAGACTTTGGCTTTATTTAAATCCAAACATCCTTCATCTTTTTTCCCTCATTTATATTCTGCTTTCCCTCTATTATAAAAAGCCTTTGCATAATCCGGGTTAATTTCTATCGCTTTAGTATAGTCAGCTATAGCGCTACTATAATCTTGCAATTCCTCTTTAGCCGCTCCCCTGCTATTATAAACATCTGCCTCTTTAGGATCAATCTCTATACATGTAGTAAAGTCTGCGATGGCTCCTTTATAATCCTTTGAGAATGATTTCACACTTCCTCTATTATAATAAGCATCTGCATCTCCAGGGTTAATTTCTATAGCTTTAGTATAATCTGCCATCGCTCCGGTATAATCTTCCAAAGCATCTTTTGCTAAACCTCTATTATAAAAAGCCTTTGAATCTTTGGGATTAATTTCTATCGCCTTATCATAATCTGCGATGGCTCCTTTATAGTCTTTCGAATCAAATTTTGCTAAGCCTGTTTTAGCATACTCTTTATCTTTCTCACGACAAGCACATAGAAGAAGGCCAATAGATAAAATAAATGTGAATGTATATTTCATGCGATTTAAGTTTAATTAGGATTTAAAGGTGTCAGACACTTCAAAAAGTGTCTGACACCTAATGCCTTTTATATTTAAACACTGTATTTATTCCATCATTACGTTAATGGAAGCTCTAAAACCCATCTGCTTTAATCTGCTTTTCTGTTACCGGACCATATTTCTCGGCAATCTTTTTAATATCGGCCGATTTCCCAACCAGCAAAAATTGCAGTTTGTCTTTTGGGAAATATTTATTTACAATCTCTTTTGCTTTCGCAGATGTTAACCCATCTACATTGCTTTGAAAGTTATTGATGTATGATTCATCAAATCCATACCAAAACATTTGACTAAGCAACTTGGCAAGCTGCCCAGAGGTTTCATAATCTGGAGGAAACTGGCCTTTCACATAGTTTTTAGCAGATGTTAATGTTGCATCATCAATACCTTTGGTATGTAATTTATCTAATACTTCTAAGGCTTTATCAATGGTTTGTTCGGTAGTTTTGGTTGCAGTGAAAGTAGAAATAGCAAATGTTCCGGAATTTTTCAAAGGATTAAAACGACTGTTAGCACCATACGTTAACCCGGAGTTTACACGCAATTCATCATTTAACCAGGACGTGAAACGGCCACCAAAAACAGTATTTACCACATCAATAGCCACATAATCCGGATTATCACGGCGAATACCTAAGCCGCCGATTAAAAATGTAGTTTCACGGGCATCATCTTTATTAATTAACAAAACACGTGTTGCAGTTATGGTATTAACCGTTTGGGACGCCATATTCTTTTGAGTCTGGCTATTCTTTTTCCAATCGGAGAATAGTTTACTCAGTTTTGATTTCATGGCTTTCGCATTAAAATCTCCCACCACAGCAATGGCAGAACCTTGCGGAAAATAATTGGCTTTATAGAAATCTTTAAGATCATCTATTCCCAATTTACTTACTGTAACCGGACTTCCGCTCACGGCATTTGCATATACATGATTGCCGTAAATAAATTTATCCCAATAAGCGTTAATTACATTTCGCGGACTTTGTTTCGCCTGATCTAATCCGGTTAGTACCCGCTTGCGTTCTTTCTCGAACTCATCTTTATTAAAAACAGGATCCACCAATACTTCTTTAACAATGGCCAATACTTTATCCTGGTCTTTTGCTGCAAATTTTGAGGTTAACCCAGCCGATTCTTTAGAGGCATATGTATTCAAATCTGCTCCGATAAAATCCAGTTCTTCTTCAATCTTGGTTTTCGAATAACTTTTAGTTCCGTATTGTAAACCGGAAGCTGTTAATGATGCCACCCCGGCTTTATCCCCATCATAAATTGCACCCGCAGGTATGATGGCTGAAACACTTATGGTTGGAACCTCATGCTGCTCCATTAAATAAACAGTTAATCCGCTTGGCAGTGTAAACTTTTCATAAGCAGGAAGTTTAAAAGCAACAGATTTAGTTTGAGCTATAGCTAATTGTACGGATGCAATGGCAACCAATGCTGTAAATATATATTTGATGTTCGTTTTCATTTCTTTATTCCTCCACATTGGTTTTTAAAATCCCTACTGTACGATTTGATTTCTTAAAATATTCATTAGCCACCCGTTTTATATCCTCTGTGGTAACTTTGGAATATTCCGCAGGAGCATCAAACATCTTTTTGTAATCGCCAAAGAAGAGTTCATACGTTCCAATATTATTAGATTTGCCATTGATGGTTTCAATTTGGCTATAAAACTCCATCAGCTTTTGATTCTTCACTTTTTGCAATTCCTGCTCAGTAATGCCATCTTTTTTAACCTTTTCCAGTTCAGCGTAAATGGCATTTTCTAAATCACCCTCTTTAATTCCCTCAGCGGTAACCGCATAAATTTGGAATAAGGTGGGATCAAAACTATCGCTGTAATCCGTAAAAACCGAAGTTGCCAATGGCTTTTTATCTATTAATGCAGAATATAAACGGGAAGAATTACCTGATGATAAAACAGAACTCAGAATATTTAAAGCATAATAATCTTTATGCTTCGCTTCCGGTACATGATATCCAATGATCATATAAGGAGTAGTCACCTCCTTTTGAACCATCACCCGGCGTTCTCCCATTTGCGGAGGTTCTACTAAATGAACCGGCTTGGGTGGAGTATTTGCTGAAATTGGCTCCATATATTTTTCGGCCAAACGCTTAACCTCTTCTAATTTTACGTTTCCGGAAACTACTACTACACAATTATTCGGAGCGTAATAGGTATGGAAATAGTTTTCCAGATCTTCTTTGGTCCAGTTTTTTATATCTGTTTCATAGCCTATAACCGGCCAATGGTAGGGATGCTCAACAAAAGCTGTGGCAGCTACCTGTTCGCCTAGCAATTCCCAAGGACTATTTTCTAGACCAGTACTTTTTTCGGATGATACCACACCACGTTCGCTGGCTACCATTTTAGGATCAATACTCAATGTGGCTATCCGGTCACCTTCCAAATCAAATATCGTTTCTAATGCTGAAGTGGGAAACCAATCGGTGTAAACGGTTACATTTTCGGTAGTATAGGCATTATTTGCACCACCATTAAATTCCATAGTACGGTCAAACATTTTTGGTCCGTATTTTTTAGCGCCGTTAAACATCATGTGTTCAAAAAAGTGAGATAATCCGGTTATTCCGGGATGCTCGTTGCGGGAACCAACTTTGTAAAAGAAATACATATTGGCATTGGGGATAGAATTATCTTCCAATACCAGGAATTTCATACCATTCTTTAACGTAAAGCTTTTTACATCATCGGCTTTAGTTTGAGCAAAAATTGGAATGCTCCATGCCATCACCAAAAGGACAAACAATTTCTTCATTTAATTTTATTTTAAAGTTTACAGGAAAACCAGGCCCAAATTAGCAGATATAATTTAATTTTAGACAATTAAATATGATTAACAGCGATTTACACGATATGTTACCCAGACAAAAATTCACATCCACCGAAGCTTATCAAAAATTAAGAGCACATTTTAATAAGATCAAAGGAGAACACCTGCGTGATCTTTTTGCTGAATCACCTTCGCGTTTTGATCAATTTTCTATCTGCTTTGGCGATATATTAGTAGATTATTCCAAAAATCGCATTAACGAAACCACACAATATCTGTTAATTGAACTCGCCAATGAATGTGGTGTATATGAAGCTATGGAAACCATGTTTACCGGCGAAAAGATTAATGAAACAGAATGCCGGGCGGTATTGCATACTGCTTTACGCAATCCCAAAAAGAGTGGATTTAATGTAGATGGAAAAGATATCCTGAAAGATATTCACCAGGTACTTGATAAAATGGAGAGATTTTCCAACCAGGTTATTAATGGAGAGTGGAAAGGTTATACAGGTAAATCTATTCAGCATATTGTAAATATTGGGATAGGCGGTTCTGATTTAGGGCCCGTGATGGTGACCGAAGCATTAAAAGCATACTGCAATCATCTGCAATTACATTTTGTATCTAATGTAGATGGAACGCATATCGCGGAAACGCTGAAGAAAGTGGATCCGGAAACGACGCTATTTATGATTGCTTCTAAAACGTTTACCACGCAGGAAACGATGGCCAATGCTTTTTCTTCACGTAATTGGTTTATTGAAACCGGAGGAACGCAGGAAGATGTGGCCAAACATTTTGTGGCCATATCCACCAATGAAAAAGGTGTGGCAGAGTTCGGTATAGATACGGAGAACATGTTTGAGTTTTGGGATTGGGTTGGCGGACGATATTCTTTATGGAGTGCTATTGGTTTAAGTATTGCCTGTGGTATTGGTTTTAATAACTTCCGTGATCTCTTATCTGGTGCCAATCAAATGGATGAACATTTCCGTCATGCAGATTTCAAGGAGAATATTCCCGTTACACTAGCCTTATTAGGCATTTGGTATAATAATTTCTTCGGAGCGGAAAGTCAGGCTATTTTGCCTTACGATCAATATATGCATCGCTTTGCGGCTTATTTCCAGCAGGGGGATATGGAAAGTAATGGAAAATCTACCGACCGTAAAGGAGATCCTGTGAATTACCAAACCGGGCCAATCATTTGGGGTGAACCCGGCACTAACGGGCAACATGCTTTTTACCAGTTAATTCACCAGGGAACCAAGCTTATTCCATGTGATTTTATCGCTCCGGCACAAAGCCATAATCCATTAGGAAATCATCACCGGTTATTGCTATCTAACTTTTTTGCTCAAACCGAAGCTTTGATGAATGGTAAAACAGAGGATGAAGTAGTTTCAGAATTACAGAAAGCAGGGAAAAGTAAGGAAGAGATTGAAAAATTAACTCCTTTTAAAGTATTTGAAGGCAACCGCCCAAGCAATTCTATATTGGTTAAAAAAATAACTCCACAGGTTTTGGGTTCGCTTATCGCGATGTATGAGCATAAAATATTTGTGCAGGGAATTATTTGGAACGTATTTAGTTTCGATCAATGGGGAGTAGAATTAGGTAAACAATTAGCTGGACAAATTTTACCGGAATTGAAGGATAATAAACTGGTTTCAGATCATGACTCTTCTACCAATGGATTGATTAACCAATATAAAGCCTGGCGTTAAAAGCAGTGAGATATGGATCTTATTGGGCATTTATACCTAACAGGGAGGATTTTAGCTCTAAAGTTCACTAAATGTACTTCCATTTGATTAAGCATAAACTGTTATAGAATATTAGCTAACTTTTTCCAAACCGCTGTTAGTGGTTGCCATTTCGCTTTTTTCATTTCTGATTTTTTTATATATCCCTTTTATGCTTACTATGTTTAATGGGAATTCAAGTAAAACATGTAAAAAACTTAAGAAGAATAGCACCATTAAACCTGTTTTGTAATTATACCAATACAATAATACCGATGTGATCCAAAAAATGATAATCCCATAAAGTTTTGGTTTAGTAATGGTTTTATACCAACCGATTACAGTTGTTTTTGAGAACCAATTTAGATAATGATATGTATAACAAAATGCTATAAAACTTTGAATTTTAATGCCAATCCGCGACAATAAATCAAATTGCTCTCTTCCATATCCTAACATTTCTGCAATAATCACAGATAAACTTGAAAAACCGGTAGCATCAAAATTTGCTTTCGTAGTTTCAGATAGTACATACCCTGTTGTGTCAATGTTTAAAACAAAAATTAACAAAGGACTAAAAACTAACAATACTATCACAAGTATTCCAGAATTAGTTCTGTTATTCAATGTGCCAAATAGCATGAAAAGAAGTGTAAATACATAAACATGTATAATTGTCGGTAGAAAAGCACCAATAATTATAGTTGAGAATGAAACATAATTTAGTACTAATACACTTATGATTATACTAAAAATTAGAAACAAAAAAATATTTGTCCGTTTTTCAAGGTGTAAAATACCAATAGCAAATAGAAATGCCACTAGGATGAATACGTTTGTACCTTCTTCTAAATTTTGATTTATCAGTGTCCCTAATTCTGTTCCACGAAAACTATTAAAAATTGAGAATTCTAGTACTACTGGTAGCGAAATTAAAAATGTTAATACTATAAAAACCCAAATCCAATTTGCATTTTTTATAAAAAAAGATTTATTATTTAACCAATTAATTTCAGTTAAATAATGTAAAGGGCCTAAAATTGCATAGGAAAATAAAAACAATTCAAAGGGTAGTATTATTGCTAAAAAAAGCGAAGCAATAATTAATACTATATTTAAATTGTCTATTCTTTTTGTATTCATCTTACCAAAGTTATTGTGGGGATTTGGCTTTATCTAAAAAAATTATATTTTTAGTTTAAAATTCTGTTACAAGTTTACAAACTTTTATAATAGCACAAGTATCATGGAAAGAATTCAAATCCTCTTTCCTCCATCCACATAGCTGCATCAGAATACATTAATTAGTATATCTTATACTTCCAGGTGTATATTTCTCAGGAGTCATATTCTTAAATAGAATGGTGTCACCTTCATAAGTGATAAAATATTGGGGAATTTTTTTCTTGTGGCGGTAATACATCTCATCAGCATATACATTGACACCAAAACCGCATTCTTTAAACCCTTCAACAGTTTCTATTATTAGTTTATTGCCTTTAAAATGCATTTTCAATTTGCAACCGTTTTCATCAAACTTGTCTTTATAAAAACACAATGCACTATCTCCTTTAATTACTAATCTTTCAAACAATTCTCCCAGATTATATGAAGGAGGCCCTTTGCAAATATCAAGGTGAAATAAAACAGTCGAATCCGATTCTGGATAAACAATGATACTACCAACAGCTTCCTTTTTAGCATCATTCCCAAAGGAATAAACGCCTTGATATTTTGAAGTTGCGAAACCAATTTTATTGTTGATATCTGGCGCAATCTTTACGATTTCAATTTTCTTATTCGCGGTATCAGAATGCAAATCCTTATCCGAAGAATGTTGTGTCTTGTTGTTGCAACTTGTCAATCCGAAAGTTGCAAGGAAAAGAAGTACTAAAAATTTGCTCATTACTCTACTGTTTAATGTTTACACAGTCGCTTGATCTGATGCAAGATAAACAAATAATGTGCTGCAAGGTAGAGATACCTGAAAGCACTGAAAGAGATTCAAATCCTTCTTTATCTTTAGGTTCGACATGCCTCGCAGAACATATCGAACAGCAGATTCTTTCATTTTCCAGGTGTTTATTACCCTTCAGTAGACCCCTAGTTTCTTTTCAGTTTGGGGTTTGCCAGTAGCGTTCGGCTTGCCTTTACCGGTGCTGATAAGGCTCTGTAAACTATTTTGTATATAATTTGTCCATCCTTCCTTGCAAATCTCATAACATTCATATTCGGGAACTAAACCCTGGTGAGTAAAAATGAGTTGCGTTTTATCATCCTTTTCAGCAATTTCGAAATTAATTTTTGTGCCCTTCCATTCGGTTTTGTCTTTAGTGAATTTAAAATAGTTATCCAACACAAACCAAACTATTTTTTTGTTTGGAACTATTTCAATAATCTTCATTTTGCAGCGATGGACGTCTTCGTAATGATACGTAAACTCATCATTGAGTTGGTTTGCATTGCCTTCAATTTCTTCAGACCACCATCCGCGAACATTATTGATGGCATTGAATACTTCTTTTGGAGTTTGGTCTACCAATAGGCTAGTGGTAAAGTCTTGTGTTGTCATGGTTTTATTTTTTGTTGGACATTATTTCAGCAACACAAATTGCCCCAGATGGTAAGACAAATGACAAGTTCTGGTAATTAAGATGTTCAATTTGTTGCGGTGTGGTTCTTTGCTGAAATCTTCGGCAGAAACAGCAGTGTGTTTTTGAAACCATTCCTCTGGCTGTAACCTCTCAAACTTTTGAGTTAATACCTCATTTGATTTCTTCCAGCATGCTCTTAATTCTTTTGCCGAAGGAATTTCATCGATTGTTTTATCCGGGGACTTAATAAAAGGTTCATACAATTCGGGGAATAGTTTTTCTCCTAAATCTAATAACCGCAACATATCATCATGTACAGCTATCAAATGCCCTAACAAATATATTCCCCTGTTCTTATTTGGGGCAATTTCTTTTTGCAAAGTTTCATCTGTGAAGGAGTCAAGAGCAGTATCAAATTGTTTTATGAGTGTATTCCAGCTGTCTAACATCATTTTAACCATTGTTTGATTTGTTTCCATTTTTTTTGTTTTTAATTGTTATAAAATTTATCCTATAAATTTATTGTCAAGACTTTGTTTTTGCCGGATTAATTGGTTTTTGTGTTTCGTTGATTGTCTGCCAAACTATTGAATTATCAATACAATCAAAAATGAATTTATTTGATATTGAATAATTAACAACTTAGGTGTTTTTTATGTCATACAAGTAAATCTGAACGTCTCCATTATTTGGCGCTAAAATTTTTCTGTCAGCAGCACATTTTTGTCCTATTTCTGAATGAAAAGCGTTCATCATTGCTTCGAGTGAAACAAAGTATAAATTGGCTATGCGATAGGTTTCTGAATGTCCGGTAGTTGAGACAATTGGGCCATCATTTATTTCATACTTTATCAGACCGGGTAATTGTTTTGCTAATGGAACATGCACATCAAAATAATGTCTTTCAAAAAATTCTTTGTCCTTTGGTGTTTTGTAAACCACAGTCATTTTTGCCATTTTAATTCTTTTAAATTTATAGTATAAATATATTACCTAAATACTATTTGACAAGGGTGTAAAATAGACCTTTTAGTGGGTTGATTTGGACAGAGCAGATTTCTATCTTTACTAAAAATTTTCAATGAAACATTTGACCATAATAGTTCCCGACGGAGAGAATAATCTCAGCAGCATAGTAGGTGCTTACAAAATATTTACAAGAGCCAATGCGCACTGGCAGGAAACCGCCAAACAAGAATTGTTTACTATTCAGTTGGCCGGTATTTCAAAAGAAGTCGGTTTTTATGAGGGTTTGTTTACTGTGAAACCGCACACCCATATTTCAGCCATAACCAAAACTAATCTCATCATTATTCCTTCATTGAACCATAATTATGCAAATGCCCTGAAGGAAAACAAATTGCTAATTGATTGGATTGAGAAACAATATAAAGACGGTGCGGAAATAGCAAGTATATGCACCGGTGCATTTTTGTTGGCGTCAACTGGTTTGGTAGATGGAAAAAGTTGCTCTACTCATTGGACTGCTGCAGACAATTTCAGAAGTATGTTTCCAAAAGTGAATTTACAAACGGATAAATTGATCACGGATGAAAATGGAATTTATACCAATGGTGGTGCTTATTCTTTCCTGAACCTGATGATTTATCTGGTAGAGAAATATTATGACAGGCAAACTGCTATTTATTGTTCCAAAGTTTTTCAGATTGAAATGGACAGGAATAGTCAATCTCCATTTACCATATTTACAGGACAGAAGTTGCACGGAGATGAAGTGGTTCAACAAGCACAAGCCTATATTGAAAGTAATCTGCAGGATAAAATATCCATTGAACAGTTATCTTCCAAATTCTCTGTTGGCAGACGAAACTTTGACAGAAGATTTATCAAAGCAACCGGAAATACCCCTGTTGAATATTCGCAACGAGTGAAAATTGAATCGGCAAAAAAAGCATTTGAAACCAGTCGCAAAACCATTAATGAAGTCATGTATGAGGTTGGGTATTCAGATGTAAAAGCGTTTCGGGAAGTATTTAGAAAGATTACAGGAATGTCTCCACTGGAATACAGAAGTAAATACAATAAAGAGGTCTTGGTTTAACAGAAAGCCGACGAAAGTATATTTTAGGTTTTAAAGAACTCCCCAAAATGCCAAAGAATTCCCGATGGGTCATGAACAAAACACTCTTTGCCCCAGGATTCGTGACGGATTGCTGTTAGCCTTACTCCTTCATATTTAGTAGTTAAATCTAGTGCATTAAGCTCCTTCCAATATTCTTCCACATTCTCCACTTCCATAAAAATCATGGTATTATCTACCCAATCTTTCACATAAGCATCCTGTAAATAAAAACCCAGTTCCTGATTCGAGAAATAAGACATATTGTGAGATAAAACGCTTTCCTGGAATCCCAATTCTTTGTAAAAGCTTCTGGATAATTCAAAGTTTCCAGTCCCGATAAATGGCCTTATAGAAATTATTTTTTGACTCATTATTTAATACTAATTCAATTTGACTGTTGATTATTAAAGGAACGAATTTTTTACTTAAAAATAGTTCTTAATTAAAAACCGGCTAATTAGAAATAAACAGGAGATTTTCATTATTTTAATAAATATTTATTTTTTTTCAATAAATATTTATCTATAATTGTATCGTCATTCAAAAATAAAACAGTTATGGAAATTAAAATTAGTACCAAACAAATACTCCAAGTATTGTATGTTGTTTCATGGATAATATTTATTGGCTTGTGCATTGAAGCAGGCGGTTTTATATTCAATGCTTTTTATAAACTGGTTATAAACCCTAATGCCACAAACCTTTGGGAGCAGGTAAATTTGACAGAACTTTTTAAACATGATCATGGTTATTTCTTTGTAGAAATATTGCTTATAAGCATTGCAGCAGTAATGAAAGCATGCCTGTTTTATTTGATTGTGAAAATTTTGCACAATAAAAAACTAAACATGTCTCAGCCTTTCAATAAAGAAGTAGGGCGTTTTGTTTTTAATATATCTTATTTGGCTTTGGGAATTGGCCTATTCTCTTTTTGGGGCATTAAATATGCCAATTGGTTTATAAAGCAAGGTGTGCAAATGCCAGATATACAACAACTGCATTTAGCCGGAGCTGATGTATGGATATTTATGGGCGTTACACTTTTTGTGGTTGCACAAATTTTTAAAAGAGGAATCGAAATCCAATCTGAAAACGAATTAACTATATAAGCCATGCCAATCATTGTAAACCTCGACGTCATGATGGCTAAACGTAAAATGTCATTAAATCAACTTTCGGAAAAAGTGGATCTCACACTGGCTAATCTCTCCATACTTAAAACTGGAAAAGCAAAAGCCATTCGTTTCAGCACACTGGAATCTATTTGTAAAGCACTGGATTGCCAGCCAGGGGATTTATTAGAGTATACAAAAAATGATATACCATAGAAGGCACATCCTTGAGTTAATTAATAGATTTAATCAGCGCTGACCTATAGAATCAAATATATTTCAGCCACCAGTATGTATGTTCTGCTTTATATTTTCCAAACCAAACACAAGGTTTATACATAATAACTACTACACCTATCCATATCAGGTAAATTACCCAAAGCCGTACGCCGCTCTCTACGTTTTTTAATCTGCCGAAATTGCCTGCAGCAAAATCAAGCTGTGACCAGGAAAATCCTTGCAAAAACATCATGGCCAGCATTAAAATATGAATAAGAAAAAAATGCGCAAGAAAGTAGAACAGGGGAACTTTTCCATAAACAGACACGATTTCCCATAGTTTGTTCTTTGCCCTTTCTGCCAAATCAAGCATGATAAACATGATACCTAAGGTAGCCAGGCAAAACAAAAGTGAAGGCGGATACTTGGCAATATTCATAAATGACAGGAAAGTAAATACAGAACTTTTTTGTGCGGACCATACTACCGGATCACCATAAATATTCAAATACCGCAAAAAGATAAATAACAACAGGGCACCTAAACCAATTTTTACAAATAAGGTTTTTCTTTTTTCATTTGCCATTTCAAAGAATTTCCCAGAAGCAAAACCTACCAGCATAATACCTAACCAAGGCACCGGCGGATAAGCCATTACAAAAACTCTGTTTGAAAACATGGGAAAAACGCTAAGTGTAAAAAATGGCATCAGTATAGTTTTAACCATTGAATGTTCTGCAAACGGGAGAAAAGAAACCAGGCTATGACAAAATATGATTACAAGACCGGCAATGCCCAGCCATTTTAGCGGTGCCTTTAATAATAATCCAATAACAATAAAACCGAATCCTATCGCAGCTATAACCTCAAAAAATAATGTATGATAAGCGGGATCAAAAAACAAAGCGAAATTTACCACAATGAATTCCAGCATAACCAGGTAAAGTCCACGCTTTAACAAAAAGCTCCGGCTTTGAGAAATGCCGTTCTTTTTTAATGATAACCAGGCTGATGTTCCTGCTAAAAAAACAAAAGTGGGGGCACATAAATAAGTGATCCACCGGGTGAAAAACAATATGGGAGTTGTGGTTTCTAAATTTGTGGGACTTTGTGTGATAGAATTCACATGCATCAAATCCCGTACATGATCAAGCGCCATTATGATCATCACAATTCCTCTAACAACATCTATAGACTTAATCCTTTTCATATACTATTAGTTGGTGGTTGCTGAAGGATACAAGGTTCTTAGTGCATTAAAAAGAGCCTGGTGCATAATGGTTGCATGATCTTCGTTTGGTAAATAGTCGAAATAAACATGAACACTTTTACTTTTTGTGCTCTTTATTTTTTCTGCCAGTATATTGGCATCCACTTCCATTACACGGGCCATATCCGTGGGTGTAAGCCCCTCTTTGCCAACCCCAATATAAACGTCCGTATTATGAGCAAAGCTTTCCGTTAAAATAGCAGGTGTTTGGTTTAACAGCGAGCCGTTATCCCACCATAAACTCGGACTGATGATAATGTATTTATTAAAAAGAGCCGGCTTCTTAAATAAAATTTCCGTCAGTAATAATCCTCCTAAAGATTGGCCTATTATAGTTTTTGAAGAATTTCCTTTATACTTTTTTTCTATAAATGGTTGTAATTCTTTTTCCAAAAAAGCGATGAACTTATCTGAATGTCCTGTTGACGGATATTTTATTTGATCCTTTTCAATGCTTGTAGGATAAGTGAAATCTCTTCTCCTGTCAACTGTGGCAATCCCTACTACAATAGATTTTGGAACCCTGTTTATCCATGAAAAGCTGTTAAACTGAAATAGTCCAGCAGCGTGAATAAAGTCTTCATCTGCCGAACCATCCAGTAAGTAAGTAACTGGATATTGAATGGTATCGTTTTTATCATACCCTTCAGGAAGGTAAATGTTCAAAATCCGTTTTTCTCCTAACTCTATTGATTGAATTTCGTCAATCACACCAAGCACAAAAGGTTTGCTGCTATCAGCTTGTTTTGATTTGCTTTTCTGCGCAAATGTAAAGCTTGTGAAAAATACCAGTATAAAACATATTTGTCTGCTCTTCATTGTTTCCTCTATTCTATGCAGATTAATTTATTTGAAGATAATGCAAAGTCAGATCAAAAGCGAATAGTAACTTCAGACTTGTACCTATTTCTTCGGGTTGCTTTATTGGCAGTCGTTCATTTTGGCAATTTACTTTTTCCTTCCTACAAACCGTATGACTGAACCTTTTCCATTATGAAACAGGCCTTCGCTCAATTCAATTTCTTTTTCTACTAATTCTATGATGTCATAATTCGCAAAGTCTGCCTTTATTTCATTGATGGAGAATAACATTGCCAGGTCTGTTGGTCCGCCAATTTTTGGGTTTTTAGCGATGTAATCCAGGTGGTTTTTACTAAAGGCTTCAAAAATAACTAATCCGCCCTTTCTCAAATAGTTATTAAGTGTTTTGTGATATACGGATTTAATGTCTGCCGGAAAGTGTGCATAAATGAGTGCAATGGCGTCGAATTGTTCGGGCTTATAATCTAAGGTCTGCAATTCACCAAGCTGGTAATCAATGCTTACTTGATTAGCTTCTGCAAGTTTTAAGGCTTTATTTTTCCCTTCTACGCTGATGTCAAATGCAGAAACCCTCCAACCCAATTTGGCTGCAAAAACGGCATTACGTCCTTCGCCTTCTGCCGCGAAAAGTATTGAACCAATATCTAGCTTTTCTAATTGTTCTTTTAAATAGTTGTTAGGTTCTTCGCCATAAGCAAACTCCTCTTTACTATATCTATCATTCCATCTTTCAATCCAGGGTTCATCCATGTTTTTGTTGGGCTTGTAGGTTTAAATTACTCCGGTCTGGGATAAGTATACACAGAAGCTTAACTGTATACTTTAATTAATTTATTCATTTCTTTAGTAATGTCCGTTATTCCGCTGAGATTCTCTTTTATTTGAGACCTAACTTTTTCAATAAAACGGAGATGTGTGGCACAAAAAAAGTCGTGAACAGGATCGCCTTGTTTTTCTTTTTGATGAATTTCCAATTTTCTAATGTAATTATCGTATAGATATATAATTGAATGATCTTGAAGAAATCTTATTGATTTATAAATGTCTACAAGTTTGAAAATATCGTTTTTGAATATCTTGTGTAGATCAGGTTTTGGCACACTTTCATAAATGTCAGTTTGAAGATCTTGAAATGCGTCCGAAGTATTATTTAAGGTGTCTTTGTTTTCGAATTTTTCATCAAGGTCATTTAATTTTATCACTAAGCGAGCAAGTACTTTTAATTGATGAGCTAAATCAGCGACTATCAATTTCCTTTTTTCTTTGAGAGTGCGTTTGTTGTTTATCCAAGTGATATAGAAAATAAGTACTTGTCCAATTACAGCACCTATTAGAGCAGTCACTAAAGTTTTATTAACATCAAAGCCATTGTTGATATAGGAACCTTTTTCTTGAGATAAAATTATTTTCAGCGAGTCGTGTTTATCAAGGAGATGAGTAATAAGGGAATCTTTATTCATATTGCATGGTTGTGTTTATAGGTTGATGTCCTTGCGATATTTGCTGATTACAAACCTAAAGAAGAATTTTTTTTCCTTTAATCCCAAATATATCAATTAAAATCAATGATAAATTTTAACCAGTAAACAGAAAATTAAGATATTATTTTTACTGCCGGCGTACCTGCAAAAGGGTCTACTGCTTCCCCAACCTTAGAAATGCCACCGTCAAATTTTAGGGAGTACTTCTTCATACTTTTTATATCAAGCTCCATACTTTTAGTATCAACGTTCATACTTTTTATATCAAGCGTCATACTTTTTATATCAAGCATCATACTTTTTATATCAAGCACCATACTTTTTATATCAAGCGCCATACTTTTTATATCAAGCGCCATACTTTTTATATCAAGCGCCATACTTTTTATATCAAGCGCCATACTTTTTATATCAACGTTGTTGTATCTTTTACATACTCGCTTGACAGTTTTACTGTCAAGCCGTCATAAAAAAGCTCCGACCGTTGGCCGGAGCTTTGGAATCGTTCACAGAACTGTGTCGGTTTACTACATAAAAGGGTTGACGTGCAATTAAGCATATCAGCCCCAGTTTACAAATCCACTGTTAACGGTTCGCTAATTTTTCTTTTTCCCTGTTGCCAGATTTATTTGGCTAACAACTCATCAAGGTTTCCGTGAGCCATGGTAAAGCCTCCTTCAAAGCCCATTTCAAGAATTTTGGCTATATCTGCTTCATCTTTAAAAGTCATCTCTACCTCTACCCTGGTGCCTGTTGGTGTGGTATAAAATCTATTCGCCCAATGTACATCTGAAAAGTCAGCATTTTTATTACCTGCTTCATCACAAAACGAGTCCTGGGCAGTAAAGGAATTCCCGGGATCAATGGTTAAGTAATCTAACCTGGCACAATGTTGCTCCCCTTCCGGGCCTGCCATGCAGTAGAACCAAAGGCCGCCTTCCCTAAAATCCATGGATTTAGTCATGGCTTTCCAAGGTTTTGGAGCCCACCACAAATCAAGTAAAGAACTCTTAGTCCAGTATTCCCATACTTTCTCCCGTGGAGCATCAAATTCCCGAACGGTAAAAAGCTTCTTATTAGCCATGTCTTTTGTCACCATTGTTCTTTTTTTTGTTGTCATAATTTTTGGTTTTTAGGGGTTGTTTTATTTTCTAATAATTGATCAAGCTGGTTAAATCGTTTATCCCACAGTTCCCTTAAAGGCTCCAACCATTCATAAACCTCGTTTAACTTTTTGGGTTGAATACTGTAGTAATATTCCCTGCCCTGGATGTTAAGGGTCAGAAGTCCGCACTCGGTTAAAATCTGCATATGTTTAGAGATGGCTTGCCGGCTCATGTTAAATTTGTCGGCCACCAGATTGGGTGTCAATGATTGATGAGCAATCAAGCTGATGATCTCCCTCCTGGTTGGGTCTGCAATTGCCTGAAATACATCTCGTCTCATGTCTTATATATTTATATGCTACCGTTTGATTGCAAATATATGCGCAATGATTCGATTGCACAAATTTATTTTAAATTATTTTTTGATTTAATATAACAGTCTGCTAACTACCTCCGCCAGCGGAGGAAATAAGGCTTGTCCTCCGCTGGCGGAGGTGCCGGAGGCGGAGGTGGTTAAACGATAAAATATATGTAATTTGTTGTAATGGAAAAAGCCAATAAAAACAACTTTCATGCTTACAATTCTAAATTAAAGCCTCTGGCATCAGTTCTGAGAAAACAAATGACTAGAGCAGAGGCGTGTTTGTGGAAATATGTTATAAAAGCCAGGCAAATGCGAGGTTATCAGTTTAGAAGGCAAAGATCAATGTTAAATTATATCGCTGATTTCATGTGCATAGAATTGATGCTGATTATTGAAGTAGATGGCATCACCCATACTTGGGAAGAAGTTTTTGAAAAAGATTTGAAAAGGCAAGCTGATTTGGAGGACATCGGTTTTACTGTTCTCCGTTTTAAGGATGAGGAAGTTCTAGAGGATATAAATGGAGTGATTGGGGTTTTAGAGGATTGGATGGAAGGAAGGTGATTTAGTTTAATGCTTAACCACCTCCGTCTTGTTCCGCTGCACTG
>JANXOD010000013.1 GCA_025353765.1 Sphingobacteriales bacterium | reverse complement strand
ACAATATCATTTCTCCTTCAATTTCGATAAGCGGGAATAGCGTAGCCGTATTTTCATCCGGGTCTTCGTTTTCTAATTCTTCATTATCAGGGCTAATGGTAAACTCCTTCAATATGGAGCGATCAAACATATAATATTCTGAATTTTTCTGCAGAAATTCTTTAGAGAAAGAGATCGCATCAAGGTATTTAAAAAGATCGTCGTATTCAGGAAATAATAGTTGTTCCTCCCGTGCTGCATCATATAAAAAACGTTTGTGATCGATGAAATCAGCCGTTGAATTGCTTAACAGCAGCAAAAGCCCTGCTGCATTTTTTACAAGGGTCTTAAAATTTTCATCCAGCTTATTTTCTACCAAAAAAATACATTCAAATAATTCATTTAATATTTTAGTGGCAGTAACATTGAAACCAGGATAAACAATGTAATTACCGTGAAGAAAAACTACATTTTCTGTAAATAATGTCGGCGGGTCTTCTTCCAAATAATTATATTCAGTGAAAGAGTATATGGCGTTTTTCAGTAGATCCCAATAAGCATAGTATCTCCGTTCCTGATTGTTTTTTAATTCAATGAGGGTCAGGCGTGCCATTTGTTCGAGCCTTAAATATTTTTTATGGTTAGCAGGCTGAAGTTGAAGTACACCAATAATTTTAAGGATTTGGTTACAATTATAATTTTGTATCAGTTCCCTAAATGTATTTGCATTAGGTAAGCGTTGCTCAGGCTTCTTTTCAGATCCGACAGAATTATTTTCTGTCTTCAAGTGGCAGTTTTTATATTTCTTTCCACTCCCGCAAGGACAAGGTTCGTTTCTTCCTACTTTTTGCATTACGCTTTTATTGATTACTAATTTTAACAAAGTTAATTTAAAGATTTCAGCCTCTCCACCTCCTCTCCAATCAACCGTTTCACTTCCATCTTCACCTGGTAGTAATTATCAAGCACCTGCTGTTGGGTCACATTGGACACAACAGGTATGTCTTTGTACCGGCTGAGTTCCTCATTCAGTTTATCAGCATCATTAATAATCTCTG
>JANXOD010000044.1 GCA_025353765.1 Sphingobacteriales bacterium | reverse complement strand
CAAATTACGGATCTGAGCGGAAGGATACTAAATACCTGGACCGAGGTAAAGACCAGGGGAAACCAGTTCATAAGCTGGGATGGCAAAGATGAATCGGGTAACCAGCTTCAACCAGGCATCTATTTCTGCTCCATGAAATATCAGGGAATTATAAAAGTGATGAGAATTGTGAAGGAGTGAGAGAAGAACCCTTTTTATACTGATCTAATTCTCAAAAGAAAAAATATCTTCTATGATTTCATTAAATTCCTTGGAAAGTTTTACACGGGTTTAATATTTTCTGTTCAGGATTTAACCAAACCTTCCAAAGCTTCAATCCATAGGGGGTGACCGTTTAAACTTTCTACCAACTGGACTTCCTGGCCACCTAATTTTTTAAACTCATCGCCATATTCTACCGTCACTTCATAAACGGTTTCTAGGCAATCGGCTACAAAAGCGGGACAGAAAACTAATAATCGTTTAATCCCTTTTTGAGCTAAGTCTTTAATTACTTCGCTGGTATACGGCTGTACCCAAGGATCTTTTCCTAAGCGGGATTGGAAACAAACAGTATATTTTTCTTTGGGTAAATCCAGTTTTTTTGCAATTAAACGAGCCGTATCATGACATTGTGCCGAATAGCAAAACTTATTATTTTCGTTAAGTATTTCGCAGCAGTTTTTAACCTGAAGACAATGCTGTTGGGAATGGTCTGATTTTTTAAGTTGGCGTTCCGGCAATCCATGGAAACTGAATAAAATATGATCGAAGTTTTCAGGATGATATTTCTTTCCATTCTCTGCAAAAGTTGCAATCATCCCTTCATTATCATGAAATGAATTAATAAAGAAAATATTGGGAATAGTTTGCCATTTACGTACCAATTCCATCACTTTATCCAGCACAGAACCTGTACTGGCAGAAGCATAATGTGGAAACATGGGCAGTACTTTAATACTGCTAACTCCGGCATCTTTTAATTTATTCAAAGCAGATTCTATAGAAGGGCTTTGATAACGCATGGCTAATTCTACCTGGTAGTCATCGCCCAAACGTTTTTGAAGTAAATCTTTCTGGATTAAACTATAATACATAAGCGGAGATCCGGTTTCATCCGACCAGATTTCTTTATAGAGCTTGGCAGATTTTGGTCCCCGGAAGGGAACAATGATACCTTTTACTAAGAGTGCCCTGAGTATGGGATTGATATCAATCACCCGGCCGTCCATTAAAAATTCAGACAGATATTTACGAACATCCGCTGTTGAGGGACTATCCGGGGTACCCAGGTTGACTAATAAAACTCCTTTTTTACTCATTTATCTTTATAGACGAATCGCAAATATAATCTTAGGAGCTCTCAGAATGAATATTAATAGGGTATTTGACTTAAAAAAAACAAAAAATTTAGTTCTTCATTCTCCATAACAGCCACCATGGAGTTGTAGGTGAATCATGATGCTCATAATGATAGCCGAAAAAATAGCAGGAGAAAAAGGCTAAAACATGGTTTTTATGTTGTGTACGCGATTGATGTTTATTATTATGCTCGCCATGATGAGGAGTCCATGTACCAAAATAGAATAATTGAAGTGTACTTAATAAAGATGGAACAACCCAAAACAGAAGCAGGTTTAATTCGGCTACCCATAGTTTTAATACATTAAATAAGAGAGCCATCAATACAATTTGCCACCAGCTTATGTATTCTTTTATAAAACTAAAATACCAGGACCAAAAGCTGCCTTCATTATAATCGGGGTCATCTTTAGTATGTACGTATTGATGATGTCTATGATGTTTAGTGAACAACTTTTTAAAAGGGAATAAAGCATATAATAGGGTACAAACTTGTCCGATAAAATTATTTGGTTTTTTATGAGATGAAACTGTACCATGCATCGCATCATGAGCAGTGATAAATAAACCAGTATACAAATGCATTTGAACCAGTATAAACAGGTAGGTGAGAGGGTTCAATAAATTTACATTCAATTGCATAAAGGAAACAATACCGATAACCCATGCTCCTATCATAAATAAGGCAAGCAAAATACCAACCCATGGGGGAACCTTATACATCGTAATAAACTGAATTATTAGTAGTTTTCTAAAGTGCTTTTCACTTTTTCCATTAACCACATGGGAGTAGACGTGGCGCCGCAAATTCCAACTTTATCATTAGGATTAAACATCGTCGGGTCTAATTCTTCGGAGTTTGAAATAAAGTAGGTATTGGGATTTGATTGCTTGCAAACATCATGTAAAACTTTTCCGTTAGATGATTTTACTCCGGATACGAATACAATTTTATCGAAATCGGTTACAAAATTTCTTAACTCTTCATACCTGTTAGAAACCTGTCGACAAATAGTATCATTAGCTTTAATATCATAGCCCCGGTTAATCAATTCATCTTTAATCTGGTAAAACTTAGCTGTACTTTTTGTGGTTTGGCTATAGAGCGTAAATTTTTTCGGAAGATCTACATCTTCCAATTCTGCAATATCCTGAAAAACTAATGCATCATTACTGGTTTGTCCTTGTAAACCGATCACTTCGGCATGCCCATGTTTACCAAAAATCAGAATCTTTTCATTGGCATCGTATGAATTTTTGATGCGATTTTGGAGCTTTAATACTACCGGACATGAAGCGTCAATTAAAGTAATGTTATTTTCAAGAGCTAATTTATAGGTTGCAGGTGCTTCGCCATGAGCTCTGATGAGTACTTTTTCATTCTTAATTTCTTTTAACTCATCATTCGAAATAATGCGCAATCCCTTTAATTTTAAGCGTTCTACTTCTTCATCGTTATGAACAATATCACCTAAACAATATAAATAGCCATCTTCGTCCAAAATTTCTTCGGCCATATCAATAGCGTAAACCACGCCGAAGCAAAAACCGGAATCCCGATCTATCGAAACCTGAAGATTATAATTCATAATGAAAGTTCAATGTTAATTTTATTATTTAAATAACATCTCAATAAGATGTAAAAATACAAAATTGTTTATCGGAAAGCCCAAATATTCAATACTGCAAAAAATGCGATTTGAGAAAAAAATAAAACTATGGCTACATTATTATCCTTTTTAAATTCCATCGTAAAAAACAAACGCAAGAGAATGTAAGAAACAATAAACCAGGCCGCATAATTTTTTAATGGGATGAGTGAGCCAGCCCAGCTCCAGTAATCATATTTAATGGCAATAGGTTCAATAAGTATATCCATAAATACTAAGATTAATGCGCCAATAATAGAGGAATATATGGGTCTTTTTATATTCAGCTTCTTTACTAAAATACCGGTACAAAGAATTAAGGTCATCCAGTTAATGCCAATTAATAAAGGAACATTGACCAGTTTAAATCCTAGTGTTTTCCCGTAGTAATAAGTGCCAAAAATAGCCCCAGTTCTTACTCCCAAAACTTCGACAATAAAACTTAGAATATATATAGCTAGCATAAAAAGCCAATAATTTTGATTTTTATCCGGATGAGATAGTATCAATAAAACCAACATCAGCAGCAAATGAAACGGAACTAATTGTATGAAAAGTGAATTTAAGGAATGTGTTAAAAACCCATAGAGGCCAACTACATGAAATAGAATAATGAGTATTATACAGATTACTTTTTTATTAATCATGTGGAATGTATAATTCGTCCTTTCCAGGATGTGATTTTGCGGAAATGCTTTATTATGGACATTACTGATATAATTACCAAAGCGGCTATTTGCAAAGGATGAAGCAATACATTAAGCCATGCATTTTGACCTGAAGATAAGGAAATCATGATTCGACTTAAAACTATTAAGGATAGAGCAAAAAGCAAGGGTTGAATTCCTAATATATAGCCAATACTAATTGGTCCGCCGACTACCAGAATTAAATAGAAGAGCAATCCCCATATATTATGATTAAAACCAGCTAATATATTTTTGCTGAAACCGTTAATAGCTTCATTAAAATTTTTATACATCCGGCAAAAAATATAGCCGTTTGCCAATAAAGCTTCACCTGTATACCCATTACTTTTTATCAGTTTCATTATTTCTACATCTTCCACTACCTTGTTTTTAACCTTTTCATGCCATTGGTTAACATGATAATTTGCAGCATCAAAAAGCATGAATTGCCCGCTTGCTGCTGAAAATGAAGGATTTTTACTAAGCTTAACTAATCGTAAAGGCAAGAGATTTAATAACAGAAAATGCATTAATGGTACAACCATACGTTCACCCATTGTTAACATAATTTGATTTGTAAATAGACTTAACAGACTTAAATGGTAAATTTTCATGCGATGAATAGCATTGTCAATTAAACCGCTGGCGATTGTTTCATCGGCATCTAAAAACATGAGGTATTTTCCCTTGGCAGTTTTAGCTAATTGATAACATGCAAAGTTTTTACCCAGCCAGCCTTGGGGCAAATCTTCTCCTTTTAAAACTTTAAACCGATTGTCATTTTTTGAAAAAGCATCACAAAGTTTAAAAGTTTCATCTGTTGAATTATCGTCTAAAATGAATACCTCATACTGCTGATAGTTTTGCAATTGTATGGATTGAAGCAAAGGAATAATATTTTCCTGTTCATTTCGTGCTGGTATTAAAATAGATACTAATTCATGATATTTCCGACTTGTTGGGGTAAGCTTTGGATTAGAAATAAAATTAAAAAGAGTTACTGTAAACCTTAAAATAAGAAAGAAAAAAGCCAGGTATATAAAGATCATATTTTAAACGGTAATGACAGCCTGTTGTTGTCGCGATGCTTCGTAATGTTTGTTGTAAGCACTTTTAATCAATTGCAAACTGGTAAATTCGGCACCTTCCCATTCTTGTAAATAACAGGTTACTGATGGTTTGCGATGTTCAAAATAATCAGCGAAAAGTGCCGCAAAAAAATATTGAAATTTTTTAGAAGACATATTGATCAAATTCATTAATCCTTTTTGAAGGTCAATATCATCCACATGATTTGAATACAGTTTTCCTTGTGGAAAGATGAGTACCAGGTTTTGAGGATCATTCAACAATTTACCGGCATATTCTAAGGTTTCCATCATACTTCGCGATTTTGTATTAACCGAAAAACCACCTAAATATTTTAGAAACCAAACGTTGCGATAATTATCTTCTGTGATCATTACATGGAATTTTTTACCAAAACACAATCGATTTAGTTGAAATAGTATAAAACCATCCCACCATGAAAAATGATTAGCCAAAAGTAAAATGGAACGACCTGCATCAAACTCAACTTTATTAAATTTAAACTGCTTAAAATCTGACTTAATAATCCGGTTAATATACCAGGCAAAAAAGTTGTAGATGAGTTTATTTTGACGAGGTCTGAGCATCTTGCTAAGATATCAATTGCAAAACTTAGTTTGTAATTCTGATTAAAGACTGATCAAATGTTCATTCAATTAAATCGCTTACGATTTTGGCCGAAAGTAAAGCCAGCGGAATTCCGCCACCTGGATGAACACTGCCACCAGCAAAATATAAATCCTTAATTTTTGAGGAGAAATTAGCATGGCGCAAAAATGCAGCAAACTGATTGTTAGAACTTGTACCGTATAAAGAACCCTTATAGGAAGATGTTTTAGCTTCAATACTTCGAGGATCTAAAATAGCTTCACAGCTTATTAAACTTGCAATATCTTCACCCAGATTACGGGATAGTTTATTCAATATATTCTCTTTTGCTTGGGCGATGAGCATATCCCACTCCTGTCCGGTATTTGCCGGAACATTGATCATGGTAAACCAGTTTTCACAATCTTCCGGAGCATCATCCCCTTTATATTTTGAACTGATATTAAGATATATGGTTGGATCATGATAAATATCTTTTTCTTTCCAGATATGATCAAACTCCTGTTGGTAATCTTCACTGAAAAAGATGTTATGCAAATCAAGTTCAGGAAATGTTTTTTTAATACCCCAGTAAAAAATCAATGCAGAACTACTCCTTTCCTGTTGTAAAGTTCTTTTTGGCTGCGATTGATTCTTTAGCAGTTTTTGATAAGTAAACCAAACATCCATATTTGAAATAACCAGATCAGTTTTGATCACATCGTCTTTTATCCGAATTCCTTTTACTTTCCCTCTTTCAACAATTATCTCATCAACCGAAGAATTATAATTAAACTTTACGCCCAGTTCTTCAGCAAGTTTAACCAAAACTTTTGTAATGCTAAACATTCCCTCTCTTGGAAAAAAGGCACCAAAGCGATGCTCCAAATGCGGAATAATGTTTAATGTAGCAGGAGCCTGATAAGGGTTTGAGCCATTGTAAGTGGCGTAACGGTTAAAAAAACGGATGATTTTGCTATCGTGGAAACTGCTTTCATTAGCCTTATTCATCGTTTTGAAAGAGTCTATTTGAAAAAATCTCAAAAAAGATTTTAATGTTCCCCAACGAAGGTAATTACTAATTTTATGCAGAGATCTCTCTAAAAAAACAGGATTAGTAATTTTATAAATACGGGCGCTTCTATCTAAAAAATCAAGAACAGATTTTGAACTATCTGATGTTTTTGCCGCAATCTCATCCGCAAATTTATATTTGTCGGCCCAGGCATTGATTTGAGTTCCATCTTCATAAAAGTACTTGCAAACTACGCCCAGTTTATCATATTGAAAATACGTGTTGGAATTTTTGCCGGCTAAAGTAAAAAGCTCATCTATATATTGGGGCATAGTTAATAAACTAGGGCCGGCATCGAATCTAAAACCATTCAGTTCAATTTCTGAAAGTTTTCCTCCCGGATAGGAGTTGGCTTCAAAAATTTCAACGTCATATCCTTTAATAACTAAACGAATAGCAGAAGCAATTCCGGCAATACCTGCACCGATAATGATGGCTTTAGGCATAGCAGTTACTACAGAGAATATGAAAAGAAAAAACTTTGATGTACATTATTTCAACACATCCAATACCTTAAACATTTTTTGTTTTACTTCAGCAGAACTTCCATTGTAATTATTGATGATAAATGAAAAAACTAAGGATTTACCCAAAGATGATGTTTGATATCCGGCATAAGCTAATACATCATTAATAGTCCCGCTTTTCATTTTCATGTTGTTGTAAACTGGGAAACTATCGTAATAGCCTTTAAACCAAGGCTCCTTTTTAACAGTTCGTAGTATTTTAGCCATTGCCGTAGTTGTTATACGAGTGCCGGGTGAAAGACCACTGCCATCATACATATTCAGTTCTCGATCATCAATACCCAATTCCTTGCTCCAAAAATCTTTCACTATCTGAACACCATCGGCAGTTGTAATATCAGCTTGGTCTTTCCAGACTAACATTTTAATTAAATGTTCGGCGTACAGATTAATACTTTTTTGATTGAGCCAGTAAATCACCTTATCTAAGGTTGGAGATGTATGAACAGAAATTATTTTTAATCCCGGTATAAGAGGCATTTTATCTGCAAGCAATTTCCGGGTAGTTGTAGCAGTTTTAAAGACCTGAATTCCTATCTGTTTTAATGTATCCTGGATACGATAAGCTACTTCAAAAGCAGGATCTGGAACAGAAGCAGATATTGTTTTTTTCAGATCAATACCATACGTTC
This sequence comes from Sphingobacteriales bacterium, assembly GCA_025353765.1. Lineage (GTDB taxonomy): Bacteria > Bacteroidota > Bacteroidia > Sphingobacteriales > Sphingobacteriaceae > Daejeonella. The sequence goes on along the minus strand of JANXOD010000044.1, from coordinate 144,388 downwards.
CACGCAGGTAAATCACATCCGAGTAAGGTGCCGAGTAAGCGTATACATTATCTCCACTTTCAGGCCTGCCGGTTTTCACTTCATTAATGATCTTTAAATAAGCCATGTTAGGTTCTGTGCGAACTAATTCAACAGGATCACCGGGTTCCTTGCCGGGACGAAATATCAAATCAAATTGATTTTCATGCCAGGTTAAAGAGTTTGGACCAGCACCATAATAATTTCCAATATCCTGCCATATCCAACCTTGAGGTAATGTTTGACTACCAAATAAACTATCGTCTGCAATGATACGGCCGTTCACTTTTTTTATTCCGGCCTGGCTTATCGCATCAATCCATTCCTTTATTAATACATCACTTTTTGTTTGATCAAACCTCCAACTTCCCAAAGTAGGATCGCCACTTCCAATTAAAATAAGATCACCATCTAAAATACCATCTGCAGACACAGTGCCAGAATAACCTAATTTAGTTTCCCAGGTAAAATCCGGACCAAGCAAGTAATAAGCTGTGGCAGATGTTACTGTTTTAAGTGTGGATGCAGATGCTAAGCCTATACTCCCATTATTGGAAAATACAACCTCACCTGTTTCGGCATTTAGAACTGTTAATGAACTGATGCCATATTTTAACTGCGGATCTTTCTCAAACTCAGAATAGGCTTTTTTTATATTTTGATTTAAGGCTTGAGCCGATATGTTTAATGTAGAAAAACATAAAATTGGGATGATGAATAATCTCATGCTGTAAAAATAGAAAAAATTGGATGGAGATTTTATTTGGGATCATCAAGTAGGGGTAATTCATTGAATTATTCCTCAATTAAATTAAACCTTTTAACATCAAATGCTCTGCAATTTGAATCGCATTAGTTGCAGCACCTTTTCGGAGATTATCGGCAACAATCCATAAGTTTAATGTATTTTCCTGAGATTCATCGCGACGGATGCGTCCTACAAAAACCTCATCTTTATTATGAGCATCTTTAGGCATAGGATATTTTAAATTTGCGGGATCATCAATCACAATAATACCTTCTTCTGCTTCCAGTAAACTTCTAACTTCCGTCAAATCAAAATCCTTTTCAAATTCAATATTGACAGCTTCTGAGTGTCCTCCCATTACAGGGATACGTACAGTAGTCGCTGTAACACGAATAGAATCATCACCCATGATTTTTTTTGTTTCGAGAATCATTTTCATCTCCTCTTTGGTATAACCGTTATCCTGAAAAACATCAATCTGTGGAATTACATTCAGATCAATAGGATAAGCGTAGGCCATTGGTCCTGTTATGCCTTTACGTTCGTTCATTAACTGCTCTACAGCTTTAACGCCTGTACCCGTTACCGACTGATAGGTTGAAACTACAACCCGCTTAATTTTATATTTATCGTGAAGCGGCTTTAAAACTACAACCATTTGTATAGTTGAACAATTAGGATTTGCAATGATCTTGTCCTGAGCTGTCAGTACATGGGCATTCACTTCCGGAACTACCAGCTTTTTGCTGGGGTCCATTCTCCATGCAGAAGAATTATCAATCACCGTTGTACCAATTGCAGCAAAACGTGGTGCATCCTGTAAAGAAGTATTTCCACCAGCAGAGAATAAAGCCAAATCTGGTTTCATCGCAATAGCATCATGCATAGTTACGACTTTATACTTCTTTCCCTTAAAGTCAACCTCTTTTCCGGCACTCTTTGCTGAGGCTACAGGAATTAACTCACTAACAGGGAAATTTCGTTCTGCCAGAACTTTTAACATGACCGAACCTACTAAGCCGGTAGCACCCACTACTGCAATTTTCATTTATATTAAATTAATTATTATAAAATTTTTAACTTGGAAGCGAAATTAAGACAAATATGAAAAATAGTTTAGTGATATTCCTGCTATTGAGTTGGAATTGTGCATTTTCACAATTAAATGATGATTTCTCTGATGGAGATTTTACAACTGGTACCGTTTGGTCAGGAAGTAATGCCAGCAATGATTTTACCATTGTAGCTAATCAACTACGTTCAAATTCTATAGCATTAAATACCAATTTTTATTTAAGTACACCCAACACACTTGCAACCACCTGTACTTGGGAGTTTTGGTGCAATTTACAATTCGCTACATCTTCAACAAATTATGTAGACATATACTTAACATCAGACCAAGCAAATTTACAAACCGCAAATATTAATGGCTACTTTGTTCGAATTGGAGATACTAAAGATGATATATGCTTATATAAAAGAACAGGAGCAAAAGCAAATAGTATTAAAATAATAGATGGGATAGACGGTTCTGTGGCAAGTTCAACAAATAATCTTATTAAAATTAAGGTTACCAGAACTGCTGCCAATTTATTTATACTTGAACGCGATATGACAGGTACTGGCTCATCTTATTTTAATAAGGGCAGCGTAACAGATGCAACTATAACTACTTCTTCTTTTTTTGGAATTTATATTCAGCAATCTACTGCATCATTTCAACAAAAGCATTTTTTTGATGATTTTAAGATTGATGTTTATGTTCCTGATACTACACCTCCACAACTCCTTTCTGCTACTGCTATTGACGGCTTAACTGTTGAAGCAGATTTCAATGAGGCAGTTGATAATGTAGGGGCTACAATGATAGCCAACTATTCCGTAGATAATGGCGTGGGAAGTCCTGTAAGTGTAGCCACTACTTCAGATCCATCTAAATATCTCCTCACCTTTAGCAATAGCCTTAATACGGCTAATTATATTCTTACTGCAAATAATATAACAGACAAAAGCGGCAATACTGTCACAAATACTACTGCCAACTTTAATTATGTTAAACCCTACCTGGCTATCCCCAATGATATAGTTATTAACGAAATTTTTGCTGATCCTAGTCCGCAGATTGATTTACCCACCTCAGAATTTATCGAATTATGGAATACTACAAATATTGCCATTCCGCTTAAAAACTGGATATATAGTGATGGGACTTCCACATTTAAATTCACTCAGCAGGTTATTAATGCAAATGAACATGTCATTCTATGTGCTGTAGCAGATGTTGCAAATTTTCAAAGCTTTGGTACAGTTATAGGCCTTTCTCCTTGGCCATCATTAAATAATTCGGGAGATAATTTGATCTTAAAAAACGAGCAGGGAACTACCATTAATATGGTAAACTATTTGGATACCTGGTATAAAGATGCTGTAAAGAAACAAGGCGGATGGTCGCTGGAATTAATAAATCCTACTGCTATTTGCTCTGGTATTCAAAATTGGACTGCCAGTATTGATCCTTCCGGCGGCACACCTGGCAAGCAAAATTCAGTATATAACATAAATGCTACTACAGACCCATTAAAGGTATTAAGTGCTTCAGTAATTGATAGTGTAACCTTATTGGTTACTTTCAATCATTTTACAAATAATTTATCGGCGGCTCAAACTACAAATTACACGTTGAATAATGGTGTAGCAAATCCTATTGCTGCTTTGCCTGTTTCACCCAATTTCGATCAGGATACTCTAAAATTTGCACCACCACTTGCCCGGGGCAATAATACCTATACACTTACAGTAAATAATGTAACAGATTGTGCCGGGACTCTTATTGCAGATGGTTCTAATACCGCTGATTTTATATTCCCCAATAAAATTACAAAAGGCGATCTTTTAATTAATGAAGTATTATTTAATCCTCGTCCTAATGGTGTAGACTTTGTAGAAGTATATAATAACTCTGCTAATATACTTGATCTTAAAGATCTAAGAATAGCCACTATTGCAAAAGATACACTAAGTGGTGTAAAAGTGATTACTTCAGTTCAATCATTGATAAAACCGACAGAGTATAGAGTTTTAACTACCAGCCCGGATAATATTAAGCAGGAATATCAAACTGAAAACCCAAACGCTTTTTTAAAATTAGCGTCCATGCCCTCTTTTAGTGATGCTTCAGGAACAGTTGTATTAGTAAGAGGAGATAGTTTATTGATAGATCAATTCAATTATACTTCAAAAATGCATTTCCAATTGCTTAAAGATCCTCAAGGAGTATCGCTTGAGCGTTCAAGTTTTAAACGGCCTACGAATGATCCCGGAAATTTTAGATCAGCTGCTGCTTCAGTTGGATTTGCAACACCGGGGTATAAAAATTCACAGTATATAGACGATATCACATCCGAAGAACAATTCTTCTTATCTTCTAAAACATTTTCGCCTGATAATGATGGATTTGAAGATGAATTACAGATAAACTATCATTTTGATAAACCCGGACTAATAGCTAATGTAACTGTATACAACGATCAGGGAGTACTTATTCGTAAACTTGTAAAAAGTACCACAGTAACTACCGATGGAGCTTTTAACTGGGATGGATTAAATGAATTTAGTGAGCGTGCCACAACAGGTATATACATTATTTATGCTGATTTTTTTGATTTAGATGGGAACTTGAAAAAATTCAAAAAAGCCTGTGTTCTGGCTTCAAAATTGAATTAGTAAGATGAGATCATACATTCGTTCCATATAAATCTGAACATCTTTTTTACCTTTGCCCAAAACCAATAACAAATGCAGGAAACAATTTTGGTGATTGGCTCTAATGGGCAGATTGGGACAGAATTAGTAAGCAAATTGCGTATAATTTATGATGATAGTCATGTAATTGCATGTGATATCCGCCGGCCGGATTATGATATAAAAAATGCTGCTCCGTTTGAGTTTGTTAATGTTCTTGAAAAAGACGTACTCAAAAATATATTCCAAAAATATAAGCCCACACAAGTTTATTTGCTGGCTGCATTACTTTCTGCCACAGGTGAGCAAAATCCAAAACTCGCCTGGGATTTGAATATGAACGGACTACTTAATGTTCTGGATCTTTCACTTGAATATAAAACTCATAAAGTTTACTGGCCAAGTTCAATAGCTGTATTTGGCCCTCATTCTCCCAAAAATCACACGCCACAGTATTGTGTGATGGATCCTAATACGGTTTATGGAATCAGTAAATTGGCCGGAGAACGCTGGTGTGAATATTATTTTCAAAAGTATGGCTTAGATGTGCGCAGTATCCGTTATCCGGGATTAATAAGCTGGAAAGCTGCTCCAGGAGGCGGAACTACCGATTATGCTATTCATATTTATCATGATGCATTAAAAAAAGGAAGCTATCAATCCTTTCTGTCGGGAGAAACTGAGTTGCCCATGATGTATATGGACGATGCTATACGCGGAACTATTGAACTAATGGATGCGCCTGCCGAACAGATTTCGATTCGTTCTAGCTATAATTTTACAGGTATGAGCTTTACCCCCGAAACCTTAGCAGCAGAAATTAAAAATCATATCCCCGATTTTAAATTGAGCTATACTCCTTATGATCCTCGGCAAGCAATAGCAAGTAGCTGGCCGGCATCAATAGATGATAATTATGCCCAAAAAGACTGGAACTGGAAGCCTCAATTTGATCTGGCCCGAATGACTGAGGATATGCTTAATAATTTGAAAAAGTAATACCAAACGATGCTGTATTTCTTTTAAATAAATAGAACTGTAGGGTTATAAGATTAAAAATAAATAAATCTGAGATAATGGATTATTCTACTAACACTCAAAACTTAAGATATGGGAAGAGCATTTGAATTCCGTAAAGAAAGAAAATTTAAGAGATGGGCTAAAATGGCAGTTCAATTTACCCGTTTAGGTAAAGAGATTGTAATGGCTGTAAAATCCGGTGGTTCAAATCCGGATGCTAATTCACGTTTGCGTACAGCTATGCAAAATGCGAAGGCTGTAAATATGCCTAAACATACTGTTGAAGCAGCTATTAAACGAGCATCTAACAAAGATGAAAGTAATTATGAAGAAATTGTTTACGAAGGTTATGCGCAACACGGCATTGCTATTTTAATTGAAACAGCTACTGATAATACCAACAGAACAGTTGCTAATATTCGCAGTTATTTTACAAAATGCGGCGGCACTTTAGGGAAAACAGGCTCCTTAGATTTTATTTTTACCCGCAAATCCGTATTTAGATTCGATCCGGGAGAAATGGATTTGGATGAACTGGAATTTGAATTAATTGATGCAGGTTTAGAAGATCTTTATGTTGAAGAAGATGCCGAAGGGAAAGATGTGGGTGTAATTCATACTTCATTCGAAGATTTTGGTAAAATGCAGAAAGCATTAGAAGAAAAAAATATCCCCGTAATAAGCGCCAAGCTAGAACGGGTGTCTCTTTCTACAACCGAAGTAACTGAAGAACAGGCTGCAGATGTATTAAAGCTGGTAGATAAATTGGAAGATGACGATGATGTGCAGGCCGTTTATCACAATATGATAGATATTGGTTTAAGTTCTATTTAGATGTACATTTTACAATATTAGCAGACATGGCAACTATAGAGACTACGTATCTGGGCGATTTAAGGACGGAAGCAACTCATGTTCAATCGGGAAATAAAATAATTACTGACGCACCGCTTGATAACAAGGGAAAAGGTGAAGCCTTTTCACCTACTGATTTGCTATCGGCAGCATTAGGGAGTTGTATGCTTACTATAATGGGTATTGCTGCACGAGAACAGGGTATTAATATAGACGGGACTACCTGCTCTATCACAAAAATAATGGCAGCTGATCCGCGAAGAGTTGGGGAAATTCAAATCACGTTTAATTTCCCTTCTGGTGATTATTCGGATAAACAGAAAACTATTTTAGAAAGAGCGGCTCATACCTGTCCGGTTTCAAAAAGTTTGCATCCGGATTTAGTTGAAAGTTTGGTGTTTAATTTTAAAAATTAATCTGCCTAAGTAATCTGCTCAGCTATTTCCTCTGCAGATATTTCTCCATGTGAAGATTCAGATATGCATTCCCCATTTTTTATTAAAAGAACTTGCGGTGATTGATGGTGCACATGAAATACATCCGCAATAGCATTAGAAATATCACGATAGTTAAGCAGATCAAGAAAATATAAAGGCGTATTTTTAGGGATAGCATCCCAATCCAATTCAAATTTCTTTTTAACCATCATACTGATAGAGCAACGTGTACTGTGTTTAAAAATAACACTAGAACCAGCTGATGTTTTTATATCCTGCAACTGTTGTTGATCAGTTAGTAAAATCCAATTCATCATAGTTAAAACTTTTATTATTTAGGATGATAACAAATTCCGGCTGAAAAACAGCTATTATGATCTGGAACTCTGAAAGAAGTAACAAAGTGAATAACTAATGGTTTTCAATGAAGAAATTTGCCTATCCTCTTCTTGATTTTGGATTTGAACTATACGCCGGACAGAGTTTGGTTGATGAGCAAGACTCTAGTACTGTTACAGTTAAAAATAATGCTAAAATAGCTATTGCTAAGCGCTTCATATTGAGATTGATTTTTATAAAAATATGATTTTTTTAATGAAAATGAAATAGTTAATGGATTAAACAGCCAAACAATGCTGGAGTTGTGCCATTTGTATAGCAGTAACCGCAGCTTCTTCACCTTTATTTCCATGTTTACCTCCAGCTCTGTCTATAGCTTGTTGTAAGTCATCTGTAGTTAATACGCCAAATACTATAGGTTTGTTATGTTTAATCGAAACATTTGATATTCCATTGGCTACTGCATTGCAAATGAAATCAAAATGTGGTGTTTCGCCTTGAATAACACAACCAAGACAAATTACTGTATTAACTTGCTTAAAACTAAGTAATAAATCTGCTCCTGAGGTTAACTCAAAACTACCGGGAACTTGTATGGTCAGTATATTTTCTTGTAATGCGCCATTTTTAAGAAGTATTTCATGGGCACCTTTATATAAAGCCTCTGTAATTTGAGAGTTCCATTGAGCTACAACAATTCCAAAACGGAAAGGTTGTGCAGAAGGTATTTCGATATGTGAAAAATCTGATAAACTTTTAAGTTGTGTTGCCATTGCTCAAAAATAATAAATGGCTGCTGATTTTTACCAACAACCATTTGTAAACTATAACGTTATAACGTTTTGTAAATTATAATCGTGCTTCTGCACGTGCAATGTAGGTGTCAATTACCGAAGCTTCTTGGCTATCCGAATAATCAGTTTTAATTTTTTTATATGCTTCTACTGCAGATTTATAATCTTTCTGCTCTTCATAAACCAAAGCTAATTTTTTAAGATATATGGGCGTTGTAAATGAATTCTGATTTTTATCTGCAGCTTTTTTATAGTAGGTAATCGCTTTATTGTAATCTTTTAATTCACTATAAGCATCTCCAAGCATCCCTAAAACTAAAGGATCAATAACAGGACTGCCGGTATTGCTATATTTGCCCAAAGCATCTACCGCTTTTTGAAACTCACCCTTCTTTAAATATAACCCGCCTAAATAGGCATTTGCAATGTTAGCTGACTTTGTATTTGAATATTCCTCAGCAATTTTTTCAAATCCAGGATATGAACCATCTCCTTTTATTGCTTTATCGGCTAATGAATCACTCGCTGCATATTCTTCAGCTTTAAACATTTCGTTAGCGGCTTTTTCTGCCCTTGGCGCAAGGTAAAATTTCTGATATCCGAAATATAATAATACAAGCGCTATAATGGCACAACCTATTACCGCCAAGCTTTTTGTGTTTTCTTGTACAAATTTGCTAGTATTGCCAAACGGGTTGCTTGGTTCTGTTACTTTATCTTTTTGATCTTTTGACATTTGTATTAAAAAATTGGAGAATGCAAAAATACATTTTTAGTCCTAAGTATCAACTTTAAATTTAACTCATTGATTTTTTTTGTTGGAATAGCTAAACGGCGTCGAAAAGAGTAAATTTGAAATCTTATTATGTGGCTTCAAAAGTTATCTGTAATCAATTTTAAAAATTATCCCGAGGCAGAATTAAATTTTTCTCAAACGGTAAATGCATTTACCGGAAATAATGGCGCAGGGAAAACAAATCTGCTTGATGCTATTCACTACCTTTCGTTGTGTAAAAGTTACTTTAATCCTATCGATGGCCAACAAATACGGCATGGTGGAGATTTTTTTATGGTACAAGGGGTTTTTGAAAAAGACAAAAAAAATGAAACAATCTCTTGCGGATTAAAGCGTACTCAGAAAAAGCAATTTAAACGTAATAAAAAGGAATACCAGCGCCTGGCAGATCATATAGGTTTGTTTCCCCTGGTCATGATATCTCCTAATGACAACAGCATTATTACAGATGGGAGTGAAGAGCGCAGAAGATTTGTTGATAATGTAATTTCCCAAACAGATAATTTATATCTCGACGAACTGATTAGCTATAACCGAAGCCTATTAAATCGCAATGCTTTGCTTCGCCAGGTAGCTTTATCAGGCAAATATGACCCGGCTTTAATGGAGATTTTTGATGAACAATTAATCACATCTGGTAAACTCATATTTGAAAAACGAAAAGCCTTTATGCAGGCTTTTATGGGGATATTTAACACACATTATCAGTATTTAAGTGATGGGGCAGAACAGGTAGAACTGGTTTATGATTCGCCTTTATTGCAGGATGAGTTTTCTAGCTTGCTTACGCGATATTTAGAACGTGACCGTATTTTAGAGCGTACCACAACCGGCATTCATAAAGATGATTTGATATTTACCATACAAGGCATGCCACTTAAAAAATTCGGATCGCAAGGACAGCAAAAATCATTTTTAATTGCCTTAAAATTATCTCAATATGCTTTTCTGAATCAGCAAAAAGGTTTTAAACCCCTGCTTTTACTTGATGATATCTTTGATAAACTGGATAATCATCGCACAACCAAATTAATGAAAATGGTTTCGGACAAAGATTTTGGACAGATTTTTATTACAGATACCAGTCGTAAGCGAATTGAAACAATATTTGAGGAAATAGGTGTTCCCGTAGAGATTTTTGATGTGGATAAGGGAGTGGTTAGGGTTTAGTATCAAGTATTTAGTATCAGGTATCAAGTAGAATTCTTACATTATAATAATATCAAACTTACAACCCACAACTTATAACTTACAACAGACATGGGCCGCACAAATGATAAATCTTTAAAAGAAGCCATAGAACAAATGCTTAATGTTTATAAACTAAAGCGCAAGTTTGATGAAACTTCTTTGGTGGTTGCCTGGCCTGAAATGATGGGAAAAGCCATTGCTAATAGAACGAAAGATATTTTTATCCGGGACAGGAAGTTATTTATTCGAATGGAATCTGCCGTGATTAAAAACGAGTTGCTCATGATGCGTACCAATATCATTGATAAAATGAATGAACGTGCAGGAAGCAAAATAATTGATGAAATTATTTTCTTATAATTAAGGTTTAGAGTTTTTTTCGTTATATCGCTTCACTAATATATAATACAAAACCGTAGTGAAAAATGCCAAGGCAAACGCTCTTCCGAAAAACAAAAGGTTAATATCCTTATCCCAGCCACCAAAATAGGAAACAGCCGCCGGAATGATCATCATCCAGATAAAGAATATAATGTAGCGGGTTTGGAAGATCTTCATTTAAAATAAAAACCCTTTCCAGAAGGAAAGGGAAGGGGGTTTAGCTTATTTTAGAAACGCTCAAATGCAGTAAAGAAGAAACTACCTTCTATCTGTGCATTTTCATCAGAATCTGAACCATGTATTGCATTAGCATCAATCGATTTAGCGTATTTATTACGAATGGTACCAGCATCAGCTTTTGAAGGATCTGTTGCACCAATTAACGTACGGAAATCTTCTACTGCATTATCTTTTTCTAAGATAGCAGCAACTATTGGTCCGGATGACATGAAATTAACCAAATCAGTATAAAAAGGACGTTCGCTGTGAACCGCATAAAACTGGCCGGCAATTTCTTTGCTTAGGCGAGTGTATTTTAAGGCTATAATTTTAAATCCACCTTTAATAATATCCTCTAAAATAGCACCGGTATGGCCATTGGCTACACCATCGGGCTTAATCATTGTAAAAGTTCTGTTTGTTATCATCTTAATTTTTCAAAATCAGTGCAAACCTACATTTTAAAAATGAAAGAGTATAGCGGAGATACCTATAAGAGAGTGTTAAATTTTGTTAAACACCACCTAATTCAATATTCTGTTTCCTAAATAGTAATTATTTTTAATAGATTTGCAATCCTATTTAAAATAGATGTTAGAATTAGCCTCGCTAAAAGAATTATTAGTTCAACCTAAACACATTGTAATTACTACTCATCATAAACCTGATGGTGATGCAATGGGTTCGTCCTTAGGTTTATATAATTATTTAATTCAGAAAGGCCACCAGGTACGTGTAATTACTCCAACTGATTATCCTACTTTTCTGCAATGGCTTCCTAATAACCCCGAAGTAATTATTTATACTGAAAAACCTGAAGAATCACAACAATTAGTGGCTACTGCCGATCTGATTTTTTGCCTGGATTTTAATTGGTTATCACGGATAAATGAACTTGGCGAGTTTGTTCGTGCGGCTAAAGCTCCAAAAGTAATGATTGATCATCATTTAGAACCCGAAGGTTTTGATGATTATCGTCATTGGACCATCAATGCCTGCGCAACAGCACAGTTGGTGTACGATTTTATCGTCAATATTATGGGTGAGTGTGAACTGATTAATAAAGATGTAGCTACCTGCTTGTATACAGGAATTATGACCGATTCAGGTTCATTTCGTTTTCCTACCACTACAGCAGAAGTACACCATATAGTAGCCGATCTAATTAATTTAGGGGCTGAAAATTCGCGAATACATCAATTGGTGTACGATAATTTTTCAGAAAGTCGCTTACGCTTTCTTGGTCATTGTTTGCTCAATAAAATGGAAATCTTTACAGAGTATAATGCTGCCCTAATAACGGTTACCAAAGAAGAGTTAAAACAATATCAAACCACAACCGGCGATACCGAAGGAGTTGTGAACTATGCTTTATCTATTAATGGCATACGTTTAGCTGCTTTAATTATCGAGCGCCCAGACAAAGTAAAACTATCTTTACGTTCTACGGGAGATTTTCCGGCTAATGAAATATGTAAAAAATATTTTAACGGTGGAGGTCATCGTAATGCTGCGGGAGGCTTTTCTGAAGAAAAGCTGGAAACTGTGGTTTCTCAATTCAAAGCAATTTTACCAGAGTATAAAACACTATTAATTCAATAACATAGAAATCACATAAAGAATACAATCAGATGAAAAAAATCAGTATCATTTTAGGTCTTACAGTACTTGGATTAGCCAGCTGTAAACAATTTAAAAAAGGTGAAGGAGATATGATGTACAAAATCCACATAGATAAAAGTGGAGAGACCATTAAAGATGGTGATTTTGTGGCTCTAAACTTCATCGAAAAAACAGAAGAAGATTCTACATTAAGCAACTCGTATGATGCTGACCGTCCGGCGATGTTGCAAAAACAAAAATCGGCCTTTAAAGGAGATCTTTATGCTGCTTTAGGTATGTTAAGTGAAGGAGATAGCGCAACTTTTAAAATCAATATCGATTCTATGGTAGCTAAAATGGGTAGGCCAAAACCAGCAAATACAAAAGGTAAATACCTGGTATACACCATTAAAATTGATAAAGTTATTCCGAAAGGAAAGCTAAATGACAGCTTATTTAATGGCCAGGTTAAAGCTTATTTAAAAGTAGAAGCTGATAAATCTAAAAATAGCGAAGCTTCAAAGTTTAATAAATATATCACATCTAAAGGTTTAAAACCTGTTGTAACAGCATCGGGTTTAAACTATGTAGTTACCAAAGAAGGTAGTGGAATAAAAGCTGCCGCTGGTGATACTGTTCAGGTAAATTATACTGGTAGCTTTTTAAGTGGAAAAGTATTTGATACCAGTTACCCCGAAGTAGCTAAAAAAGCAGGCACATTTAATCCGCAACGGCCTTATGCGCCATTAAAAATTCCTGTTGGAGTTGCTGGTTCTATCCCCGGATTTGATGAAGGATTAATGTTGTTTCCAAAAGGAACAAAAGCTACATTAATACTTCCATCTAAATTGGCTTATGGCGAGCAGGGAAACCAAGGAATACCTCCATTTACGCCATTAATATTTGAAGTTGAAATAGTAAATGTTATACCAAAGAAACCTGGTTCTGTAGCTCCCCCGGTTGTAGCTCCGGCTCCTCAGGCAAAACCTGTAACTCCAGCTCCTAAAGTTAAGAAATAATAATTTCAATAATAGTTAAAGCCTTTCGGATAATCATCCGAAAGGCTTTTTTGTGAAAGCATCTTAGATAAATTGTTGTAAAATCTATAATTGATATCTGGTTTTCTCTACTGAGATTTATCCCGTTGTTGGAGCTTCATAAATAATTTAGCGAATACAGATTACTCTAAATAAATTGCTCCTTATTCGCTATCCTCGTACAAGCGAAGTTTATTTTTCAATGCATTAATCTCTGCCTGCATCTTGTTTATTCGTCCCAGCAAGTGGGTAATGGTATCAATCCCTTCCAAATTTATTTCCAGGTCGTCATGCAAACGCAACATGCGCTCTAACTTTTCGAGCTGATCTTCCGGAATATAGTTTATGCCTGCAATGATAGTTATTTCAAGTAGTCCCAATTCCTGCAAATTGCGGATAAATGAAAACTCTATGTTATGATAGATGCAAAATTTATCGGCTGGTATTAAATGTTCTGTGGACATAACAATTTTGAATTAATATTTAGATAATTCAATAAACAACTCTTTTTGTCTTTCGGTGAGATTGGTTGGAATCTTGATGGAATAGGTAATAAACAAGTCTCCAAATTGTCCCTCTTTTTTATAAAGGGGAAATCCCTTGCCCTTTAATTTAACCTTTGTTCCATTTTGTGTTTCGGGCTTTACAGGCACTTTTACTTTCCCGCTTAAAGTATCAATCATAAGTTCACCACCTAAAATAGCGGTATACAGATCTAAATCTATCGTGGAATACAAATCATTTCCGGCACGTTTAAATTTAGGATCATTAGCTATGGAGAATTTAATATAGAGATCTCCGTTTGGTCCGCCGTTAACTCCCCGACTGCCATGACCGGTTATTTTAATAGTTTGTCCGTTTTCAATTCCTGCCGGAATGTTGATGCGTATATTCTTGGCGTTTACCGTTAAGGTTTGCTGATGTGTGATATAAGCATCTTTTAAATCCAGATTTAACTCTGCATTTAAATCCTGCCCTCTGTATTTAGTCCGGCTTCTGCCCGAACTTTGAGAGGCTCCGCCAAACATGGATGAAAAAAAATCGGAAAAATCATGATCTCCAAATCCGCCGCCCGAAAAGGGTTGTCCGCCGCCCGAATTTCCATAGGATGATTGTTGAGATTGACGGGCATTTTCAAATTGATCAGCATGTTTCCAATCCTTGCCATATTGGTCATATTTTTTTCGCTTTTCCGGATCGCTTAAAACTTCATTAGCTTCATTAATCTCTTGAAATTTCCGCTGTGCATCTTTATCATTAGGATTTACATCCGGATGTAATTTACGGGCTAATTTGCGATAAGCATTTTTAACATCCTTTTCTGTTGCATTTTTATCAATGCCTAAAACCTTATAGTAATCTATAAAAGCCATGTTGAGTGTATATACTTTTAAATGAAAATGGAAAAACTAGATATATTGTTTAAGAAAATAATATATCACATATTACTTTGAGTTCGGTTTTTATAAAATAAACAAGAAAGCAAGGGCTATCGCTGCGGGCAAAGCCTGTACAAACAAAATAGAGCGTTGTGCCGTGGCTGCACCATAAATTCCTGCAACTAGTACGCAACTTAAAAAGAATATAGCTACATGATGAGCCCAGTTAACATTCGTAATGAGTAAAGACCAAATTAATCCGGCAGATAAAAAGCCATTGTATAAACCTTGGTTAGCTGCTAAAGTTTTCGTCTTCTCAAACATATCTGCGGGGATAGATTTAAAAGTCCGTTTCCCGGCCGTGGTCCAGGCAAACATTTCAAGCCAAAGGATATAAATATGCTCAATAGCTACGAAGCCGATCAGTATTTTAGATATTAGTTGCATGGCATTAAGGTACAATTTTAATTGAATTTTTAGAGAACGTTTGAAGTGTACTAAAAAATTCATTAGGTATTATTCGTAAAAATGATCAAGTTTGGGATGATAATTGAATCTGGTAATTAAAGGGTTATGATTTTAAAGAAGAGTTTTATATTCATATTAACGGTTATGAGTTTTTCCGGCTTGCAGGCTCAACCTGGTGCAAATACGCCAAAAGAACTGTTGCAAAAATCTGCAAAGGCCATCCAGAAAAAGGATTATAATCAATTTAAGACTTTTTATTCGGCCACTACTCCTAA
The DNA here is from genome assembly GCA_025353765.1 of Sphingobacteriales bacterium. GTDB lineage: Bacteria > Bacteroidota > Bacteroidia > Sphingobacteriales > Sphingobacteriaceae > Daejeonella. The sequence goes on along the minus strand of JANXOD010000044.1, from coordinate 129,085 downwards.
AGATAAACAGGAATTAGAATCTACTATTGCGCTGTTGCAATTAAGTTCTTCTATAAAAACCTTTTTGCAACAAGGTCGGGCTAAATACGGAATGGATGATTTTAATGATGGATTATCTTACGGAGAATTTATTTTAGATGGCCTGGCTAACCCGCCGGATTATAAAAAAGCAGCTGAGTCTGGAAAAATTACTATAAAAGGCAATAAAGCTGATGTTACGGTTAGTTCTAAAAGTACCGACGGAGTGGCCATGAGTCAGAAAACAACTTTAATTAAAAAAAGGGATAAGTGGTTTTATCAGTTAGATGGAGGAACCACTCAAATATATACTTCGGTAAAAGTATTTTTAAATGAAGGAACTTTGGTTTTAAAAGAAGCTAAAAATAAAAAAGAAATGCAAAAGGAAGTAAAGGCTCTTGTGGATAAGCATTTTAAAGATTTATAATATTACTTAAAAGCAAATCCCAATAAAAAGCTGACATAAGCAGGTGATCCGGAATATTTAACTCCCCAAATACAGGGGATTTTTTTGATTTAGAATAATAAACGCTTCGTTATCAAAACATGATTCTTACTCATTTAAATGATTTTAATTTCTCTTTTATACTCTCTCAGAAGATATTTACATAATTGCAGCTTTAATTTTTTTCATCCCATGCAACCAAACCTTGCTTATCTTCATCTTAACTAAAAGACAATGAATTTGGAGCATACTTTTACAATTGATAGTTTACTGGAAGGATGTAAACGCGGTGAACGTAAAGCACAGGAAATGCTCTATAGTACATTATCATCCAGAATGATGGGCGTTTGTATGCGTTACGCTAAAGATAGGCAGGAAGCGGAAGATGTATTACAGATGGGTTTTATAAAGGTTTTTCAGAAATTGTCAGATTTTCGCAGTGATGGTTCTTTTGAAGGATGGATAAGACGAATTATGGTGAATACCGCTATTGAGACTTATCGTAAAAATTTGAGAACACTTAATGTTGTAGATATTGAAGAAGTGTACGATCAGCCGCAAACCACTTTTGATATGAGCGGGCTGGAAACTAAAGATTTATTGAACCTAATACAGGAGTTATCAAACGGGTATCGTGTAGTATTTAATATGTATGTAATTGAAGGGTATTCACATAAAGAGATTGGAGCAGCTTTAGGAATTACCGAAGGTGCTTCAAAATCGCAGTTATCCCGGGCACGGGCAATTTTAAAAGAGAAAATAATTAAAATGGAGGGATCAAATTATGAAAGCCATGTTGGATAAAGATTTAGATCAATTATTTAAAAAACGTTTTGACACATTCGAAACAGAACCAAACAGTGATGTGTGGAATGCAATAGCAAATCAACTGGATGGTAAAAGGGCGAAGAAAAAAGCTTATCCTTTATTTTGGATGGCTGCAGCAAGTATTGTGATCATAATTAGTGCAGGTTTATGGTTTTACAGGCCGGTTGAAGTGATTAAACTTCATGGAACAGCAGACGATCAAATGGCTGTTGTTAAACCAGATGAAACGATACTTAAATCTGCAAATGAGACATCATCCAATGCAAGTGAAAATCCTGTTTCCAAAGAAAATGGATTAATCCCGGTTAAATCAGTTGAAATACAGAAAAAGCGAATTGTATTTTATCATCAAAATGCAATGAATCTTGATAGGAAATTAATTAAGAGAAATAGTGTAATAGCACTTGTTAAACAGGATACAGAAGTACTTGCACAAACTAAAACAGATGTTAATTTAAGCGATAAAATAAAACCAATGCTGCTTGCAAACATTGATAACAAAGATCCTAAAATAGAAACTAAGCAAGAAACCCCTCGCAAAAGAATAAGAAGCATTGGCAGCCTGGTGAATTTTGTAATAGCTCAAGTAGACAAACGGGAAGACAAGATCATTGAGTTTAAAGATGATGATGATGGCTCGGAAGTATCGGGAATTAATTTAGGGATAGTAAAATTTAAAGGGAAAAATAATTAGAAATATGAAACGATTAATATTAAGCTCCATACTTTGTGCTTATATAGCAGGAAGTTATGCACAGGTAACCACTAAAAAAGATACTGTACTCATAGTTACAGTGGATAGTACCAAAGCTCAAAATGGTAAGAAAAAAGCAACTTTTAGTTTCAACGTTGGGAAAAAAGATAGCAGTAAAACTATAAAGCCATCTTCTAAATTTTCAATAGGCTTAACTCTTGCTCGTATTGATTTAGGATTAAGTACTTATACAGATCATGGCAGTTATACTTTATCGCCAGATAATTCATACCTGGAGCACTATACATGGAAAAGTAGCAATTTTGGTTTTGAATTTTTCCAGATGGGATATCGTTTCAATAGCAACTTTAAGGTATATCTGGCTGCCGGTTTAGACTGGAATCACATCCGGTTAAAACAAAATATTACTTTTCAAAAGAATCAACCAACATTAACTTACGTTACAGAGCCGATAAACTTTGAGAAAAATCGTTTCTCAAGCCGTTACCTGAGGTTGCCATTATCTTTTGAACTACGTAGTAATGATGACAAAAAAGGTAATAAAATAGATTTTGTTTTCGGTCCGGAAGTTGGCTTTCTGTTAAATGGGAAAGTAAAACAAATAAGCAAAGAACGGGGCAAAGACAAGTTTGAAGATGATTATAATTTAGAACCTTTCCGTTACGGTGCCTTCGCCAGATTAGGTTATGGCGATGTAGGTATTTATGCTAAGTATTACTTCAATGATGTGTTCGCCCAAGGACAAGGACCTAAAGAGCTTAAAAATCTTTCTTTCGGTTTGATGCTTGGGTTTTAACTATTGGGTATTATGATTTAGAATTTAAAGGAATCTACGGATTCCCTTTTTGTTATATTTGGTGATGGATAAAACTGCTTTCATTACGCTCTCTAATGTGAGTAAACATTATTCTATTGAGAATAATTCCGGAGTCAGCAATGTAAACTTATCTATCAAGAAAGGTGATTTTGTAGCTATTGTAGGCGAAAGCGGAAGCGGAAAAAGTACCTTGTTAAAATTGATCTTCGGATTACTGGCTCCTAATACAGGAGAGATTCTTTTTAAAGGTGCACATCTTGACGGTCCGCATGAAAAACTGATACCAGGGAATGATTCGATGAAGATGGTTACCCAGGATTTCAATCTGAACATCTATGCTAAGGTATTTGAAAATATAGCGAGTGTGCTTTCTAATGACGATGTACAGGGGAAAAAGCAGAAAACCTGGGAGATGATGGAATTCTTAGGTATTGATAAACTGGCAGATAAGCGTATTGTGGAGTTGAGTGGGGGAGAACAGCAACGTGTGGCTCTGGCAAGAGCAATTATTACAGAACCCGAAGTTCTATTACTGGATGAGCCATTCAGCCAAATGGATGCAGTGTTGAAGAATCAGCTTCGTGCAGATTTAAAACGTTTATCTAATTATTTAGGAATTACCATTATGCTAGTTTCGCATGATCCTGTTGACGGATTGACATTAGCCGATGAAATGATCATTTTGAAGGACGGCAAAGTGATCGAATCTGGCAAACCCGGTGCTATTTATGCTAATCCATTACACATGTACACGGCAAGCTTATTAGGAAATGCTTTTGTTTTGCCTGCTGATGAAGCTCGTAATATTGGCCTCAGATCAAAAAAGAAACATGTGATGATTTACCCGGAATGGGTGGAGTTTAAAAATAGCTGGACCAGTAAAAAATATATTGTTAAAGATATTTTTTTTAAAGGGTTTTATGAGGAACTACTATTGGAAAGGGCAAAAGTAAAAATACGGGCTATTAATCTTAATCCCGGTTCCTATAAAAAAGGTCAGGGTGTGCAAGTTATATTAAACCAGTTTTTAGAGTTTGATTAAAGGTTAATCTTTTGCAATTTCTGGGTTTAATTTCTTATGCCTTGTTTTTACTATTTTTTGTCTTATTCTCATTATAATTGCAGCCGTCCAAAGCCAAATGAATGTATATACCTTATATTCTTGTTGAACGTAATTGAAAGTTATAAAGGTTAATGCAGCGCCTGTTACTAAAATTATAATATTAAATTTCATTTGAGATAAATGAAAAAGCTCCTTTTCTACAGAAACTGGATATCTTAAATTTGGACGTTTCTTAAATATATAAGTTTGAAGTATTAACTGGGCAGTTAAGCATAGGACAATTACAGACATATACACAATATATGGTCCGCTGATACCTCCATATCGTGTGATTAATGATGCACTAAAAGGGAATAAGCCGACAAAAAATAACAAAAGCAAATTTCTAAATATTAAACCATTGTCATAATCTTTTAAAAAACTAAAGACCCATAAATGCCTTGACCATATTATACCAATGAAAAAGAAACTGATAGTATAGGCTAATATTGCAGGCAGAACATGGAATAAATCCTTTAAAAACGTCTCACTAGTTCTTATTCCCACTGATTGAGGTATATGAATTTCAATAGCCATTAATGTAATTACAATAGCAAAAACGGCATCGCTGAATAAGATCATACGTTCCAGTTGAAACTCCCTTTTTATTTCATCCTGAATGGTTTCTTTAACTTGTTTCATATGGACATGAATAAATAACAGCTTGAAAATACTATTTATTTAAGAATATGTAGAATATTTTATATCCTGTACTCAGGCAAGATTTAAACAAAAACGCCTGGCAGATTTTGGACCTGCCAGGCGTTTAATAAAAAGGAATGAATTAGCTTAAGATTCTATGCCTTCGGCTAAAACTATAATTTTATTTTCTAATACTTCAACAACACCACCCTTAATTATAAAGGTTTCAAAACCAGTACTTGCTCTAACCATTACCTTTCCATGTTCCAAAGTAGATATAATAGGAGCATGGTCTTTTAAAACCTCAAATGCACCCATTGTACCTGGCACGGTTACCGACGTAACCTCACCTTCGTATACTGTTTTATCGGGAGTTAATATTTCTAATTTCATTTTTTATTGGGTATCGAGTAACTGGTATCAAGTATCAAGACTGCTTGTAGGCCATAGTTGTTAGTTGTTTTTATATACTTAGGGCTTGCTACTAAATACTTGCTACTAATTATGCGTTTGCTTCTGCTAATATTTTTTTACCTTTTTCAATGGCGTCTTCAATAGTACCAACCAAGTTGAATGCAGCTTCTGGATATTCATCTACTTCACCATCCATAATCATATTGAAACCTTTGATAGTATCTTTAATATCAACCAATACACCTTTTAATCCGGTAAATTGTTCAGCTACAAAGAATGGTTGAGATAAGAAGCGTTGTACACGACGTGCACGGCCTACGACTAATTTATCTTCTTCAGATAATTCATCCATACCTAAAATGGCAATAATATCCTGAAGTTCTTTATAACGTTGTAAGATCTCTTTTACACGTTGAGCAGTTCCGTAATGCTCATCGCCTAAAGTTGCAGCGTTAAGAATACGTGAAGTTGAATCCAAAGGATCTACCGCAGGATAAATACCTAATTCGGCGATTTTACGTGAAAGAACAGTTGTTGCATCTAAGTGGGCAAATGTTGTTGCCGGTGCAGGGTCAGTTAAATCATCAGCAGGCACATAAACCGCCTGTACAGATGTAATTGAACCTCGTTTGGTAGAAGTAATACGTTCCTGCATTAAGCCCATTTCTGTTGCCAGAGTTGGCTGATAACCTACCGCAGATGGCATACGGCCTAATAAAGCAGATACTTCTGAACCTGCTTGTGTAAAACGGAAGATATTATCTACGAAAAAAAGAATATCTTTTCCTTGTCCTTCGCCTTCACCATCACGGAAATATTCTGCTACCGTTAATCCGGATAAAGCAACACGTGCACGTGCACCCGGAGGTTCATTCATTTGTCCGAAAACTAAGGTAGCTTTAGATTCTTTAAGTGCTTCTTTATCTACTGAAGCCAGATCCCAACCGCCTTCTTCCATGGAATGACGGAATGCATCACCATAATTTATAACGCCTGATTCTATAAATTCACGTAATAAATCATTTCCTTCACGGGTACGTTCACCAACTCCGGCAAATACAGATAAACCTGCATAAGCTTTCGCGATGTTATTTACCAGCTCCATAATTAATACGGTTTTGCCTACACCCGCACCGCCAAACAAACCAATTTTACCACCTTTAGCATAAGGTTCTAACAAATCAATTACCTTAATTCCAGTAAATAAAACTTCTGTTTCGGTTGATAGTTGATCAAAAGGAGGAGGAGTATTATGTATAGGATACCCGTCAGAATTATCCATGGTATCAATACCATCAATAGCCTGGCCAACCACATTAAATAAACGACCTTTAATTTTTTCGCCAACCGGCATTTTTATAGCAGAACCGGTATCTGTAACTTTCATACCACGCACCAAACCATCTGTCGAATCCATCGCGATAGCACGAATACGGTCTTCACCAAGATGTTGCTGTACTTCTAAGACGATTTTTTGTCCATTATCTTTAATAATTTCAAGGGCATCGTAAATTTTAGGCAGATGAGAATCATCAGCGAAGCTTACGTCTACTACCGGTCCGATGATTTGTGCTATTTTTCCAGTGTTTGGCATAATTTATTTTGAGGTAATACTTATATAATCAAAATTTGCACCTATTTTATAGAGGCTATTTGGGTCTGCAAAAATACGTTTTATCACCAAAAATCAAACACTTAATGAAAAGTATTTTATGTCTCAATTAAAATAGGAAGGAGAGAAGAATTGAAGGAGAGAATACAGAAATGAATGAAGGATTGATTTTCCAAACGGATTTCTTAAATATTACCCATTAGTCATCAATATTCCAACCAATATAAATCAGCAAAAGCCAAGATTATTATATCATTTAAATATATTAGAACTAAATCATGTAGAAATTGTTTGGATATCATATATCAGAAGAATGCACATGAAAAGAAAGATCGAACAACTAGTGTTATCTATTGGAAAATGGGTTGGGAATAGCTTAATTATTTTAGGATTACTAACATTCCAAGCTTATGCTCAAAATGCAACAGATAGTGGTTTAAATAAACATATAACTACTACTAATTGGTATGAACAAGGCTGGCTCTGGGCAGTAATTATTGGATTACTTATTATAAGGAGTTTTCGGGAAGTGGCGGAATAAGAAAAATGTAATACGTAGCGATAAAAATATCCGGCGATAAGATAATTGCCTTTTTTATTGTTTGCTTCCTTGAAAATATGCTTATTTGAAGCATGAAAAGAATTTTGGTTACGGGAAGTAATGGATTGCTGGGGCAGAAGTTAACTGATCGAATTTTAGCGAGGCAGGATTTTGAGCTTATAGCCACATCTAAAGGTGCAAACAGGTATTTTCATGCAAATGGTTATACCTATGCAGAACTTGATATTTGTGATTCAGACCAAGTGAAACAGGTATTAGAGTTGTATCATCCTCATGCCGTAATTCATACTGCTGCTATGACCAATGTAGATGCTTGTGAAAATAATAAAGAACTTTGCCATGATTTAAATGTGAATGCAGTAAAAAATCTCGTTGAGGTTTGTAAGGAACTTGATATTCAATTGATGCACCTATCAACAGATTTTATCTTTGATGGTGAAAATGGACCTTATACAGAGGAAGATGAACCAAATCCTTTAAGTTATTACGGCCTCACCAAAGTGGAAGCAGAGCATATTTTACAGAAATCATCATGCCGCTGGGTTATATTGCGTACCATCATTGTATATGGAATAGTGAATGATATGAGTCGTACCAACATTGTGCTATGGGCCAAAGGTGCATTAGAAAAAGGTGATCCAATTAATGTAGTATTCGATCAATGGCGAATGCCAACTCTGGCAGAAGACCTGGCCGAATGCTGTTTATTAGCCGTAAAACATAATGCTCGCGGCATATATAATGCATCGGGCAAAGATATGATGAGCATTGTGGAGTTGGTAGAACAGGTAGCAGATTTTTGGGGTTTAGATAAATCATTGATCAACCCGATATCGTCTGATAGCTTAAATCAAACTGCAAAAAGGCCTAAAAAAACAGGATTTATTCTGGATAAAACTATGCGAGACCTTGAGTATAACCCACATTCTTTTAGGGAAGGTTTAGCTATAATTGATAAACAATTAAAGACTAAAATAGAATCTTAAATAAAAAGGCAGTTTTTTCAAAAAACGTTAGGCTAGTTTCAAAAGAAAACATATTTTTGCAGTCCATTAAAAAGCATGCGTAGCTTAATTGGATAGAGCACCTGACTACGGATCAGGAGGTTAGGGGTTCGACTCCCTTCGCGTGCACCACAAACAAAAAGCCTTTTCGTCCTTTTCGGAAAGGCTTTTAAAATTTTGAAGCTGTCCATACCTTATTGCCTAAATCAATAAGAAAAATTAAGATAATTCGAATGCTGAACTTAGTATTGTTTGGCCCTCCGGGCGCCGGTAAAGGAACACAATCACAAAAGTTAATTGATAAATATCAGTTAGTTCATTTATCTACAGGTGATATTCTTAGAAGTGAAATTGCACAGGGCACAACTCTGGGCGGTGAAGCTAAAAAATTGATGAATCAGGGAATGTTGGTGCCGGATGAAGTAGTTATTCGCATGATCAGCAATAAACTAGATTCTAATCCGAATGCTAAGGGATTTATTTTTGATGGTTTTCCCAGAACAGTAGCACAGGCAGAAGCTTTAGATGAACTTTTAGAAACAAAATCTTCTTCCATTTCAGGAATGATTGCTTTAGAGGTAAATGATGATGAATTAGAAAAGCGTTTACTTATGAGAGGTAAGCAATCAGGCCGCCCTGATGATGCAAATCCGGAAGTAATACATAATCGTATAGTTGAATATAATTCCAAAACTACTCCGGTAGCCAATTATTATAAAGAGCAGAATAAATTCACAAGCATAAATGGCATAGGAACTATTGATGAGATATTTTCATCGATTGGTAATGTGATTGACCAGTTTTAAACCAAATTTTAAAGTATCCAGAAAAGCGGCAGAGATTTATCTTCCGCTTTTTTATTTTTGTAAGCACGCCAACTTAATTCAATTAAAATGTCTCAGGGTTCTAATTTTGTAGATTATGTAAAAATATGCTGTCGATCGGGGCATGGCGGTGCAGGATCCTCGCATTTGCATAGGGATATTTTAACATCTAAAGGTGGCCCGGATGGTGGAGATGGTGGTCGGGGGGGGCATGTGATATTAAAAGGGAACAGCCAGCTATGGACACTGCTACACTTAAAATATCGCAAACACATTATTGCAGAGAATGGTTTTCCTGGTTCTAGTGGGCAGAAATCTGGCAGAACAGGGAATGATGAAATATTAGAAGTACCTCTGGGCACTATTGCCAGAAGCTCCGAAACAGGAGAAATACTTTTCGAGATCACGAAAGATGGAGAAACTAAAATACTAACTCCCGGCGGTAAAGGCGGTTTAGGAAACTGGCATTTTAAAACATCCACAAAGCAAACGCCGCGTTATTCTCAACCTGGTGAAGATGGAAAAGAGGAGTGGATGGTTTTGGAGTTAAAGATCCTAGCTGATGTAGGTTTGGTAGGTTTTCCAAATGCAGGCAAATCAACATTGCTTTCTGTACTATCGGCAGCAAAACCAGAGATTGCAGATTATGCTTTTACAACGCTGGTTCCAAATTTGGGCATTGTTTCCTACCGGGATAATAAATCTTTTGTAATGGCGGATATTCCGGGAATTATAGAAGGAGCATCGCAAGGTAAAGGATTAGGAATTCGTTTTTTAAGGCATATTGAACGAAACTCTGTTTTATTATTTATGGTTCCTGCAGATACCAGTAGAACTATACGGGAAGAATATGGGATATTATTAAATGAACTGGAGCAATATAATCCCGAACTAATGCATAAGCCCCGTGTTTTGGCTATTACAAAAACAGATTTGCTGGATGAGGAGTTAGCAGATGAAATGAAAAAAGATCTTCCTGAAATACCAGCTATTTTTATTTCATCAGTTGCGCAGAAAGGATTACTTGGACTAAAAGATTTGCTTTGGAAGGTAATTAATGAGTGATGTTGTGTGTTGAATTATTGGGGGAGCTAATTAGATCATTTCCTCCTTTCATACTTCTTTCATTCAATAACTCTGTCCCTAACCTTAACAGCCGGATTTCCCTGGTAAATGGAATAAGCATCCATATTTTTAGTTGCCACAGAACTAACAGATAAAATAGCATGTGAGGCTGCATGTATGCCAGGACAAACCATCGCTTTAGCGCCAATCCAAACGCCATCTTCTATAATTATAGGTTGCGTTATGAGATCAAATGATACTTTTTTGTAATCATGATTGCCGGTTAATAACATAGATCCCTGGGAAAGACATACATTGCTACCGAGTGTTACCATGGCGAGATTCTCAATCCAACAATGTTCTCCAATCCAAGTATGGTCACCAACAATAAGTTTCCATGGATACTTTATATTGGTATAAGGCTTTACCCTAACATCTTTACCAATTTTTGCACCATACATTTTTAGAATAGCTACAAGAATAGTACTGAAGGGTATAATGCCGGAACGGAAAAAAAGTGTACTCACAAAATACCAGGATGCTATTTTAAAGGCAGAAGCGTCGATGCTATAGTCTTTTGTGTTAAATTTTTTTTTGAGCTGTGTTTGCTTCAACATCAGGAGAATTATTATGTTTCTTTTTTGGAGAATTTATCCAAACATATATCACCACCATAAGGATGAAATATAAAATAAGATTAAATAAAGTATGATGGTTTATTCCTAAAAACAAAATTTTATTAAAATATAACGTAATTAATATAAACCTTGTAATGTTTAGCAATTGTATAATTGCAATACCTGCTATTATAAAAAAAATCTTGTTTTTAACAGGTTTGCCAGGCCAGGCTATTACAAACGCGGTAAAAAAGCTCATCACCCCAAAGCCTAAACAGCTGTAAACAATATTAAAGCCTCCTATATTCATCGCATGAAGGGTATAGTCTGAAGTATAAACTTTATAACCCTGTATCGTTAATATTTTTGATATGATTTGTAGCAACAGATCCCTCAATCCACGAATATAATTTAAATGCTGATTTAAAAAACTACTATAGTAATTCCCTGGTGAAGTTATTCCGATGAAAAAGAGGTTGAAATAATACAGCAATAAAAATCCCGTCAAAAATAAGACTAGAAAGCGGTATGTTGGATTTTTATACCAGTATAGGATTTTGTTCAAGGCATTTAGATAATGGGAGCAAGTTAAATATTCTAAGTGAAATTACTTCTCAAACCTGTATTAGTTCAGGTATTAATTTTAGTATGGCTTTTAATTTGTTTTAATTTCTCAGCAATCTTTACGTCAACAATAATGCGAAACCAGAATCCCTGTAAAAAGTGGAATAAGATACCTGTTCTTCCATCCAATATGCCTAATTGGAAAATCATCCTGTAAAAAAAGTATAAGAAGGGGCGTAAAAAATGGGGAAGTTTCCACCACAATCTTTTTAGCCAGGCAATCCGTTCATCGGGTAAACCCCAAAAACGTGGTACAATAGTTTGATTTCGGTTGTTTAGCAAACGTTCTATTTCCTCATCAGCCACCAAATCACTATAGCGATTATGTTTATCAATCCAAAAACTGATCTTGTTCTCTTTCAGATTTTCTTCCAGAATATGCCCCTTTTTCCAAATGATGGATTTACCGGGAACAATAAACCGATGATCCATATTTTCGTTCAGATCCGAATATCCTATGCCATATCTAAACATTTTCAATAAATATTTAGGGTAGTAACCACCATATTTTAACCACTTCCCTTTAAAATAGTTTTTCCGGTTAAAGTATATACCATTTACATCTGAATAATCTTCAGTTTTGAAATTCTGAAGCTGTACCAATAATTCAGGTGTTACAATTTGGTCAGCATCGAGTCCGATAATCCATGGGGTATTTATGGTAAATATTTTTAAAGCAGTATCCCATTGTTTGGGATGATTTTCAAAAGCGTGATATGCTATATGAACTCCATATTGTTTGCAGATAGTTAAGGTTTGATCCGTACTGCCGGAATCTAATATATATGTATTAGCATTAAGTATTTTTATAGATTCGAGCAAGCGGGGCAGATGTTGCTCTTCATTATAGGTTAAAATAATGAAAGAGAAATCAGGCATGGGCTAAAGTTGCTTTAATCATCATTGATTTCCAAAGATAGGGATAACGGCCACAGCCAATGAAATTGCTAACCTTAAATCCTTGTTCTTCCAGTAAAAGAGTTAAGGTGTTTTTTGACCACATTTTAATATGCCCTCCATCCCAAAGCGGATCCAAATGCTTATCCCAATAACCGATAAGACTAAGAGATAGGTTTTTTAAATATCCATGATATGGTGTGGAAATGATCAGATCGCCACCGCTTTTAATGAGTATTGTTTTGCAAAAGGTTATAAACTTACGTGGATTATATAAATGCTCAATCACTTCCGTGGAAATAATTGTATTAAAAGAAATATCAGCTAATAAAGATGGCAGATCATCTGTAGATAAATCCTGTAATGCAAAACGATCAGGATGCAGATTTTTGGCAATACGGATTCCCTCTTCAGAAGCATCGGTTCCATATGCATCAAAGCCCTTGTTTAATAAAAATCTCACTAAGGATCCATTTCCGCAACCAAGGTCGAGAATGCATGGTTTTAAATCCTTATTTAGCAATTGCACTAAAGGCTGCTGTAAATAAGCATGTGCATGAGTGGATTCCTCTCCGGGAAAACCATAATCGCGATAATCAGACATTTATTGATTTAGATGAACTAAGTAACTATATGTAATAATAATTTAAGAATTAGCAAGTGCTGTTTCGTACATTTCTATATAACGTTTAACTAATTGATCATCATTAAAGTCATTCCTGATTTTTTGTGGAGCATTCTGCCGGATCAATTCTCTTTTCTCGAAATCTTTGCTGGCGATATCAATTGTTTGTCTTAATTCAACTGCAGTAATATCACTTATCCACCCAAGATCGTGTTTTGCTACATAATCTGCAAGCCCCACTTTTTTGCTAATGAGTACAGCAGTCCCTACTGATAAACTTTCAATCACCACATTGGCAAAATTTTCGTCATGAGAAGGAAGTACAAGCAGATCATGGCAATGTAAAATACTGAATTTTTTCTCTGATCCCTGTTGGCCAATCCACGCTATATGTTGGTCTATACCCAATTTTGAAGCAAGCTGTTTTAGTTGAACGATATACTCTGAATGGCCACTTCCAGCAACTGTTAACGTATATGGGATATGAAAGTTTACCAATGCATTAAACAGAAGATCTAATCCTTTTTTTTCTTCAATGCGGGATAGGAAGAGAAGTTTAATGGGATTTGAGATTTGAGATTCATTTTGTGAAACTTGTTCGGTTTTACAAATAGCACTTTCAGCTTCTAACCGTACAAAATTTGGGATCACTGTTATGCTTTTTGGGATTAACAGATTGAGAATATCTTGTTTTTCTTTTTCACTGGTTACATGAAAATGGCAACGTTTTAATAGGTGTTTGCCAGCCAGGGTATGGAAGGTATTCTTTAATATACTACTTCTATTTTTAAAAGAATAGCTGCTTAATGTTCCTCGTGGCGATAGTATTACCTGTTTTTGTTTCCACAAAGAGATAAAGCAGGAAATCATAGATACTAAATTCCACCAGGCGTGGATGTGAATAATTTGCTGGTTTATTGATTTGTTAAGCTTCTTAAATAAATGACTAAATAAAGCAGGAGAGAAATGGGAATGATCTTTAGTTAGGCGTTTAAAGTAAATTACGGGTACATTATCTACCAACTGAAGTTCTCCTGGCTTTAAATCTAATTCGATTAGTCCGTTTGCAGTGGTAGTTAAAACGCTAACATCTTGTCCCGCTTTTACCAGTTCTTCACTCAGTTTGGAAACAGACATAGTAGGGCCACCGTAAATATAAGCGGGCTTGTATGACGCATTAATCTGAAAGATATGCATTACTTGAACTCTTTCAAAAAATGGGTTGCTTTAAGCACTCTGAAAATAATAAGCATAGAGATATAACCCCAAAATATAGTATTTAGCATAAATTCGAATGTCAAGCCACGCCAAAAGGACTGAAATAAACCCGAATAAATTAATGCGGTACCTACTACATAACCACCAAATAACTTCTCCGCTTTTGACGAAATAAATTGAGCGGCAGCACCGTAAATAAGGAAAGTTATGAGTACCCCAAGCGTGCCTCCAGAGAGATAGGCATCTACCACAACTGCAGGCTTTGCTGAGACTTTAGAGCCTGTTTCAACCACTCCTGCATCGTATACACGTTCCATTACCTGCTCTTCTGTTATAGGTTTAGCAGGCCAAAAAATGCGTGGAATAATGGCCAAAAACGATTGTTTAACTATTTTCAAGCCATAATAATCAACTCTGTCTGGTGTTGATTTAACAAATGTCGTAAACATACCAATCTCACTTAAGCGACCTGTTAAGAAGTCCCAGTTAGTTTCATTCTCTTCTGTTTTAGTTTGGTTATATAAAGCTTCTACTGCAGCATCTGAAGCAATAGAAGTATTCTCACCATCAGACCATGCATTTTCTCTAAATACCCGGTTATAAGTTGGTAATAATAAAAACAAGAGAAAGAGTATTGGTAAAAAAACAAAAAAAACAATCCTTTTGTAAAATGGATATAGAAATATTCCTAAAACCAATATACTTATGATAATTGGTTCTTTAAATCCGGAAAGGAACGCCTGAGTGAAGTTGGATACATATAGAAATAAACATAAAATCGTATTGCCTATTTTTTTTAATGGAATAGCAAAGGCAAGGGCCAGGGTTCCTGAAATAAAACTTAAGGCTATAAATTGGAGTGAAAATTGTGATAAACCCGGTATAAGCCGAAATAATAGGGATACAGGTAAAGAGATTATGGCTAAACTTAATAAGAAATTTGGAATTGAAGCAGGGTTTATAAAATACTGCTGCTTTGCAGAATATGTCATTTGTGATAAAATACCGGTAACCAGAGCTGCATGCCCTAAACAATAATATTGCTGACAGGTTGCTACCAGTTCTAATTGGTCTGTATCTACCGAATAACCTACAGCGGGTAATTGAAAGTTAATATAGCCGAGCACATCCATAAAATAAAATATGGATGTAGAGCACATATAACCTGCAAATATGATTTGTGTAAGAAATATAGGCCGCATTAATTGTTCACTCCATTTTAAATCATTTGGAATTGGTTTGATTAGCCCACTAATACTCATAAAGAATATGAAAAAAGAGCCGATCCATGCTATCAGGTAAGATAGGATGGGATCTGCACTAAATATCAGGCTTAATATCCATGGGATAAAAAGAAGCAGATATCGCTCGTGTGGGAAATAGATTGACTGTTTAATTTTTAATAATTTATTTGTTTGTAATTATTTATAGGTCGGAGTAATCAGAGATTATGCAACTTTATTTAGAATTTTAGTAAGTCGTAATAATGCAAAAATAACCCACATAGTAACAAAGCTCCAGAATATTGAATTGATAAGAAACTCAAAGCTAAGTCCCCGCCAAAAAACCTGAAAGAGTCCTGAATAAATTAACGCCGTTCCCAAGAGGTATCCTCCAAATAATTTCTCTGCTTTGGAAGAAATATATTGTGCAAGCACACCATAAATCAAAAAAGTTAGGAATATACCAAATTTCCCCCCTGATAAATAGGCATCAACTATAACAGCAGGTTTGGCGGATACGTTAGAGGATGATTCTATTACACCGGCATTGTATACACGTTCCATTGATAATTGCTCTGTAATAGGTTTTTCAGGCCATAATATTCGGGGTATAATTAAAGTAATAGATTGTTTGATAATCCCCAGGCCATAATAATCGACCATATCTGGAGTAGATTTTACATATTGTGTAAACATGCTAATTTCAGAAAATCTTCCTGTTAAAAACTCCCAATTTGTTTTTTCAAAATCATCATCATCATCATTCCCATCATTCCCATCATTAGTAGTTGCTATTAATGCTGCCTGTGTGGCATCCTCTACACTTTCTTCTCCAGTCCATGCTCTTTCACGAAATACTCGGTTGTAAGTTGGTAAGTATAAAAATAAGAGAATTAGCAATGGGACAAAAATTAACAGGATTGCTTTTTTGTAAAAAGGATATAAAAACACACCCAATACTAAAATATTAATGATAATAGGCTCTTTAAAGCCTGTTATTAAGGCCTGGTAAAAATTAAACATGTATAAAAATCCACATAATACCATATTACCGGTTTTTCTTGTGGGTATGCCTAATGCTAAAGCTAAGGCAAGTGTGCCTGCAATAAAACTTAAGGAAGTTACTTGGTAATAAAGTTGGTTTAATCCGGGTATTATACTAAATAAAAAAGAAATTGGAAGTAAAAAAAGTGCCGTATTGATTAAAAAGGTAGGCATGTATGTATATTTTATTTTATATACAGGCTTAATAGGGTACTTCATAACCATTAAAATACCTGTTGCCAATGCAGCATGTGCAAGGCAGTAAAATCTCTGACATTGGGCTACCAGCTCCAGTTGATGAATATTGACAGGAGATAGTGTTTCCTCAAAATTTAAAAAAGTATTAAGGAAGTAAAATATGGAGGTAATACACATATAGCCTGCAAATATGAATTGCGTAAGAAATAGGGGACGCATGATCTGCTCAGCAAAACTTAGATCATTTGGTATAGGTTTGATGTAACCAGACATGCTTAAATAAAATATGAAGAATGATCCTAACCATGCCAGCAAATAAGACAGTTCAGGAAAATTAATAAAAAGCAGACTTAATATCCAGGGGATAAAAAGTATTAAATATCGTTCATATTTGAATTGAAACATTAAGCTTATTAAAGAGGGTTAAAATGCTTTAAAAAATTTAATATAATATGCTATGCGATTTTACTTAAACAGTTTTCTATAGCCTTCACCTGATTTTGGAATGTCCAATCTTGGATAATATGCAAGGAGGCCTGCCCCATTAATTGTAAGTCTGTACGTTTTTTCTTAATTAAATCGCCTAATTTTTGATGAATGTCTATATATGAGTTGCTTTTAAAAATAGCCCCGTTTAGGTTTTGCTTAACCAGATCAATTGCACAACCTACTTTATCCGAAACTAATACAGCTTTGCCACAAGTCATGGCTTCATTTACTGCTAAACCCCATGTTTCACTTAATGAGGGTAAGCAAAACAGATCACAAGCTTGATAATGAACAGGTAAAATACTTTGGTTTTGAAAATCACAGAAATGAATGTTAGGCTGAGCTAAAGCTTTTAATTCTAAATCTTTCTTTAATATTCCATTACCTGTAAATAGGAGATATGCACCAGATATTTTTAGATCTATAAAGGCTTTCAATAATAAAAAAGGATTTTTATTATTATCTAATTTACCTGCAAAAAGTATCAGAATATCTGTATCAATTAATTTAAGTTCTTGTCGAAAATTTAAAGCCTCCTCACTGCGGTCTTTCTGAAAGCGGTTATTATCTATAGCATGAGGAGCAAATACTAATTGATGTTCTGTTAGGCCATATTTCAGAAAATAGGCTTTGTTATTACTTCCTACAAAAAATGCTTTATCAATATGTTGGTATACCCATTTTAAAAAAATCTTTTTAATAATCGCTTTTGCCTTTTCTATATATCCTCTAGGGAAGTTCAATAGAGTAGAATCCCCTCGAAACCATACAGGAATTTTGCCCTTAAAATGACGCATTAATTTTAGATGACTCTGGTAGGCCCAGCCATAAACTAAAATGGCATCAGGATTAAATGATTTAACCTTTGAAATTAGGTCAGGGTTTTTTATTCCTTTAAAATGATGTGAACCAGGTTCAGCAGAAGTATTAGTTAAAAATTCATAGTTATAGCCCTCCAAAAGTGGAATATCCCATTCAATGGTTTTGCCAAAACCGGGATCATGCTTTTTGAGAGAGCCTTCTCCCCAAGTATAAAATACCTTTATTTCAACTTTTCCTCTTTCAGATAATAAGCGAAATACGGGGGCATAATATTGAATAGGATGAGTACTAATTATTGCAAGCTTTTTCAAGGGCACAATGGTTGAATTTTAATTGATAATTTTATTAAACAGATCGCATTGCTTCCGGGTCATGCTTTCGGCAGTAAATTCTTTAAAAACTTTCCAGTTTGTATGATTTAGTTTAGGAATATCATTGGTTAGGCTTAAAAGAAAAGAATAAATATCATCTATCGCTTTTTTCGGGTCAGTTATATTTGCAACTTTTCCGGCGTTACAATCCTGTATTATTTTTGAAGCATTGCTCAAAGGGTTAAAGATAGCCAGAAGTGGTTTTTTTGCCATGATGTATGGATAAATCTTAGAGGCCGTATATTGAGGATCATTGGAGCCGGGCACTAATAATGCATCTGCTTCCAGAAGCGTTCTAATACCTTGATAAAACGGAATGCGATCTGTCTGTTCATCAACATACTCAGATAAGCCTAGTTTGATCGCGATAGGTAAAATAGTTGGTTTTCCTTTTCCTGCCGGAGCATAGCTGGTACCAATAAAATGAAACCGTATCTTTTGAAATAATCCCGAATTCTCTACTAATCCTTTTTTGAACCCGCGAAATAATAAATCCGACGAATTCTCCATATCATGCCCTCCGCGTCCCACATAAACAATATGAATGTTCTCATTTTTTCTTTCAAATGCAGGTTTTAAAGTACTTCTTTGTTGATCAACGATTTCAAAATCTTTTTCAAAGGCGCCAAAAGTAATAACTGCTGTTGGAATATTTTGGATTCTAAAATAGCGTTCCTGTAGCGTTTTAATATAAGCTTCAGAAACACTAACCAGGCCACCCACTTCTTTCATTGCCAATGGTTCAAGGTATTTATTAAGACGGTACGAAAACCAATATTTTGCCGGACGCTGATCTTTTGGTTTATCCTGATAGTAATTAGAATGCCAAGGATCTTGCATATCAATTACATAAGGTATTCCAAATTTTCGTTTCCAGTAATTCCCCAAAATGGTAATTGGAAACTGGGTAGTAGAAAAATAGATGAGGTCAAAATGTGTTGTTTTGAGTAGCTGATTTACTTTGCGACGATAAAACCACATGGAACGCAGAGCCAGGCTGCCTAAGCCAAATTTGGATGTCCATTTTTTTGAAAATGCAGAAATAATATGAATCTTAATATCTTTAGGAATACTCTCTGAAAATAAAGGATCTTTAACCATTTCCGAATGCTTCTCATCTACACATACCACTTCAACTTCCCATCCAAACTCTTTAAAATAGGGTAGGCTCATTCGTATTCGTTGCATATCTGCAGCATTACTGGGAGGAAAATAGGGAGAAATGATAAGTGCTTTTTTCAAGAAGATAGAGTATTTTGAATTACTTCTAAGAAATGCCTACTTTCAGTTTCCCAGTTCAGATAATTCTGCCCAGCTTGATAGGAAGCGTCCTTTGTACTTTTTAATAATTGAGGATTTTGAATATAATCAAGTAGCACATTAGCCAGTGATACAGGATTTCCTTTTTTATAAATTTTTCCAATAGCCGGATAATTCTCTATAAATTCAGATTGTGCAATTGTATCGCTGTTAATTAAAGCCAAACCTGCACTGATATAGGTAAATAACTTATTGCTTAATGCGATGTTATTATTGATTGAAAACCCTGGCTCTAGGGCTAATCCAATATCAAAATGAGAAGCAAATTGTGCTAAAGCATCAGGATGAATAGGTCTATGATAAAATATGTGCGGTTTCAATTCAAAGCTTAGATATTTAATTATATAATCAAGTTCTATCTTCACCTCTGGCTTAAGGCTACCCAGTATGTGAAATTCAATGTTCTCTTTTTCAAGGATTTTTAAGGCATATAATACATCTTGTATACCTCGTGTTAAACCTACAGATTGTGAAAACCAAAAAAGCTTTAATGCCTCATCTTTTTTAACAGAATCCATTCTTGCAATGGTATTTTTTGGAAAAGTATTTAACAATGTGGTTATTCTTTTTGAAGGAAATAATTGTTGATATTTTAATGCTATTTGCCTGCTGCTTGCAGTTATATAATCAGCTTTTGGGAAACATTTTTCTTCAATAAATGATTTAATGCGTACATCAAAATCATCAGGATTATCACTTACTTCATTACGATGAAAATCTTCAGCATCAAAACCGTATTTAGCTTTCGTTTTATTTGCTGCTTTTATAGCAGCCGGTAATGCAGCCAGGTTATGCGCAATGTATATATCGGCTGGATATTTTGCTGCTTTGTTATAAAGCAACCAGGTACAGCGTCCAATGGCTAATTCAGCAATACCATGTTTAAATCCAAAATTTTTAGCCAGTAAGATTGCTGTTTTATGGATAGACCGTGTGATCCAATAAATAATTTTCTGTTTATTGGGACTTCCTCCTACGCAAATAGCTTTCCATTTTTTGCCTGCTAATAATTCTTCATCCATCTCTGTTCCCCAATCATTCCAATACTGATAAACAACAGTGACTTTATAGCCGGCACTGAATAGGGAATCGGCTTCTTTTACTAATCTTGGATTTAAAGAGGGCTGGCCTGAAGTAATTAAGACAATTTTTTTCAAGTTTAATTGTAGGCTTTAGATGCTCTATATTTAGAATTTTCCTTTACAAATAAAATATCTGTTTGCCATAATGCTTGATCTAATGGGCGTCTTGTGGTTACAGAACAAATATCATAAGCCACAAAATTTAATGAGTACATAAAATTTAGTACATCAATTAATAATGGTGTATTATTATCTCCAATATCTAACAAGGAAATCTCAAGAAGTATCACTTCTGTTTGACTTAAAATTTCTGTCGCCCCTTTTAATACTTCTAATTCATAACCCTGAACATCAATTTTTATAAACTCAGGGAATGGAATTTTTTCTTTACGAACTAAAACATTTAGGGATGAGAGCGTTTGGTTAGGCATATTTTTATGAGAGGATGAAACATTGCTAGCCGTTTCAATCTCACTAAAAAAAACTTCTTTTCCATTTTCTGCACCTAATAAACCAATATAATAATTGCTTTTTTTACCAATTTTATTTTTGATTCTTTGTAAGTCATTCTCTTTGGATTTTTGACCTTCAAACATAAAAAAAGCAGCCTCCGGGAATATTTCATTTACTCTTTCAGTCCATCCACCTTTGTATGCACCAATATCAAAAATTACTTTAGGTTGAAATCCAAGCTTCGCTAAATTTCTAATGCTCCAAAACATATGGGGAGCACCCAGTTTGTGCAACAGTTTTTCTTTTTTTTGATTGGATAACAGTTTACCAAAAGTGTTAATAAGTCCCATAATTAGATACTGAGGTATTCTTGTGCGATATGTTTTATGTTGAATTGAGTTGATGCTGATAAATAACAATCTAATCTTTTGATCTTATTTAGCCTGGATTCAATTTGCTCTGTATATGATTCTAATGAATTTATAATGATGCCATTCACCCCATCCTTAACAACTTCCTTAACTGCACCTTTTGCAAATCCTAGAACAGGAGTGCCACAGGCCAGGGCTTCTGCCATTACAATTCCAAATGGCTCATTCCATTCAATTAACATTAAAAAAGCATATGCCTTTCCTAATAACTCGTTTTTTTGAACATCATTAACAGGGCCGATATACTGAATCAGATCACCATCTATTTGCGGTTTAATTTCATCTTCAAAGTAGGCTTTTTCATGAGGCAGATCCGAAATATTCCCTGCGATAATAAGCTTACGGTTTGTTTTTTTCGATAGAGCTATACAATTATGACAACCTTTTATACTGTCTAAACGACCTAAAAAAACAAATGGAGCATCTTGTGGAACTTTATTTACGAAAGTTAATTTTTGAGTATCTATAAAATTATAAACTGTATACCATTTACCTGTTAGTCCTTTTTTTTGTGAAATATAGTTACTACAGCCAGTGAAATAGAGGTTTTTATGGGGTAATTTATGTACAGATTGGATGCTTTTTATAGTTATGTCCCGTTGGTAACTCATTATTTTTTTCGTCCGTTTATTTAGGATAGGTAAAAGATAGATTAAACGGCCAAATGAATGTATTAAATCAAATTGTTTGTGATGTAGTAATAAGTATTTCCAAACAAAGAAACTCTCTGTTAACATTTCCAATTTTGATTTAATGAGCTTATTACTTCCAAAGCTTACAACTTTGCCGCTAATAGAAGATTCTGGTCCGGCTAATAAAGTAACTTCATTACCTAAGCTTGTATACTCTTCGGCCAGTTGAAACACGATACGTTCAATGCCTCCATAAAGTAATGGTGGAACAGGAATACCCGGATCCATGATTAGTAAAATTTTCATGGTAGTTCTTTAATCACGTCCTTAACTATTTCCACATATTTCATAGCGCATTTTTCCAGGCTAAGATTTTCGACTATATATGATCTTGGCGAGAATTTTTTCTCTACTTGGCTACTTATAAAATCCTGTAAACGTTTAGGAAATTCTTCGATATTTTTAAACTTTAGGCCACATCTCTCATCCCAATAAGGAACCGAACTAACAGGGCTATATTTTACCTTATCCGGATAATAAGTAGGATCTTTCCAATATCCTTCAGAATCCCAAGCTAATATTGGGGTATCAGTTGCAAGAATTTGCTGGTAAGCAATACCCTGCGTTTCATGTTCGCCAAGAAATATAGAGGCTTTAGATTTTTTAAGCTTATCAATTAGATCAGTATGAGTATAATTACCATATTTTATAATAGTGTAAGTTAAATTCTGCTTTTTTAATTCTTGTATTATAGGGTTAAGTACAGCTTTTTCTTGTTCATTATAATTCCATAATATCTTAACATAAATTAAAAAATCAGTAGTTATCTCAGTATCATTAATAACTGGTTTCCATTTTTCAGTATCAATACCTACCGGCCAGGATAAAACCTGGTTACCATAATAGGGTCTAAACATATCTAGCATCCATTTACCAGGAACTAGTATTTTTTTAACATTGGGATATTTAATGAACAGATCGGGGCAATCAATAGGATGAGAGAATATACCTGCTCCAAACAAAATTGGATTAGATAATTCCCATTTAAAAAGTACATGTGGTTTACCAATGATACAAGCAATTTCCTTCGGATGTTTTTTAATATATGCGTAATCGTTAAACCGGTAGGAGATGCATAATTTATCTAAGCCCCGCATCAGTTCAAATGCTACCATTTTTACACCCCCGGGCCTGGGCGGCTTACGACGAAGAATATTCCGGATTAGTCGACGGGGATAGCGATCATATATAAACCAACGATCAGGGTCCGGCTCTTCATAAAAAATGTTTAAAGGCTTTTCAGGATTCAATGAAATATAATTTTTCTTCTAATTTGTAATATTTCCTCTGTGAATGCAAAGCCGAAAGTTTTGTAGAACATTCCTAACAGACCTTTTTCAGGTATTTTAAATTCTGGATCAAGTTCATAAATCCAATTTACTACTGCTTTGGCTTCAAGTAGATGTTGCTTGGCAATCCAATGTGCCAAGGGCCAGAGAATGGTGCATGCTGCTTTCTTACGAGTATGAGTTAACTGCCCTTTATTGTTAAGGTTTCCTAATATTCTTTTGTAAATATTTAGATGTTGCCAGTTGGTTACTTGAGCTTTCAAGCCAGTATAGTTTCCCTGCATTTGTTGCTCATGCTGTACCCAATAACCGGCACAGCCTTCTACCAGTGCAAGTTTCGGGTCTAGTAAGCCTATTTCTAGTAAAAACATTCGATCTTCTCTGAGTGCAAAATCAGGCCTTCTGGGTACTTGTTTTATCAGGTTCTTACGAAATAACATTCCTAAAAAGTGACTTCCATATCGATTGCTTAATTGCAGTTCCAGAAAATCATCCCATACATCTAATTGGGAACATACTGTAATTTTACCTGTAGCTTGCTCATAGTTATCCACCCGTGAATACACTAAGTCTGCACTAGTTTCTATTGCTTTTTTAAATTGGAGATCAATTGTCTGAGGGGATAAAAAATCATCACTATCTAAAAATCTAATGTATTTGCCTTTTGCGATGGAGGTCCCTGCATTTATTGCATATGTTTGACCTTGGTTTTCCTGGCGAATCTTTTTAAGGTCATGTTGGGTTTGTAACCATTCCCAGGTTCCATCTGTACTTCCATCATCTACTACAATTATTTCAGTATTACATAAAGTATTACGGCAACTTTCAATGGCTCTTGGCAAGCACCATAAACGATTGTATGCAGGAATAATAACAGAAACATCCATTTTATTTAGCTTTTTCTGGCATTCAGCATAGTTAGTAAGGGAGTTGGAAGATACTTTTTAATCCAATGCTTTAATTCCCAGCTAAATCCCGGCCTTTTATTTCTTATTACGCTTTTAGTAACATATCCCAATTGCTTTACTGAAGTATAAAAAGACTTTTTAATCGCAGAAGTCTGATCTAACCAAGATTGTATCCTGACCAGATGGGTAGGGCCTCGCATGATATGCTCTACCAATGAAAAATTGGTAAAACCTATCTGAGTAAAATTTTGGAGGATTAATTGATCCTTATCTTTTAGCGAAGGAATCTTTCTTGAATCAAAATCAATAGCTACATTAGTGATTTTATGAATTTCTCCAGAGGCGCATAAATCTAATAGTATTTCAATTTCGGCACCTTCACAATTTAGTTTTACATATACTTCATCAGTGTTTTTGATATGCTCAGCAAACCATTCTGAAGCATTTTTGAACTGGCATTTAATATAGTCTGCTTGTGAAACACTTTCATGATCTGCATATAAGCTTCCTCCCAAGCTTTCTGGTGAGTAGATATTTTTGGTACAATTTTGATTCCATAATCCAAAATTAAATAACGTAATACGCTGATCTTTTTCTGCTATTCTTTTTAAGTTTTCATGAAGTGTAATAACAGGCTCAAAAGAATAAATTTTATCGAATTGATATTTTGGGTCTAAAACTGCCTGTATAGTTTGACCAATGTGAGCGCCTATATCTATGAAAATTTTCATAACCTTTCTGATTTTTTAATGCGTCTAAGCCCGAAAAAATAGCGATATAGAATTCTTAAATTATTCTTCAAGAATTTTTTTAATTGCTGGGGCCATTTAATAATTAGTTTACTGTAACTATCAATATAAATTCCTTTATAGCCAGATAAGGCATTCTTTAGGCGGTAAACTTCCAACTGGTATGGAAAATCTTGAGTATAAGAACCTAAAAAATGTACAATTAGAGGACTTACTTTTTCAAACGGATACCAGCTTTGATGATTAGCACTGGGATAAGGAGGATTAGTCATGAGCGTTTTACCTTTAATGATGTCTAATGTGTAGATTCCCCGGCAAGCTTGCGGGTCACTCATTATTGTGCCATCATCGGGGATAGGGACTTGATTGTACAATTGCATCGCTAATGCCATAAGCACTTCGTCATTTGGCCGGTTTCTTAACCTGATAAAGCCAATCTCATCGTATTTTTTCTCAAGTTCTCGGGCTTTCTCATACAATTGCGTAGCTATAGGTCCTTTTTCTATGTAGTAAATGCCGCCGTTAAATTTAGGCAGGTGGTGGATGTTAAAATCCCGACAAATTTTGGCCACATCGCCAAACCATTCGCCTTCTGCAATATAACCTCCAATAACAGAAACCGGATATCCTTTAAATGCTTCAAAAAGGTGGCTAAGATCTCCAAATATCAGGCAATCGCTATCAATAAAGAGCGTTTGACCTTCAGGCGCTAATTGATCTAAATGCAGCTTTGACGAAAAACCTTGGCCTAATTCACCCGGTGTAATTTTTTTAATGTTAATGTATTTTCTTACCTCAGCCGGAACCCGTTCTTCCTGATCAGTAACTAAATGAAATTGAATATCTGTATTTGGATGCCACCATTTGAAAGAACGAGCCAGGTTAACCGCCAGTTTAATATAAATTTCTTTGCCAGTTGCAATAGTTAAAATATGACGTTGGTTACTCAGCATTACGTATAGTTTTTGCTGAAGCAATTATCCGAAAGCAGAATTCATATACTTTATTGCTGAACATCAGCCCTATAGATAAGCGTAAAAAAGCTAGGCTTAACTTAAAAATAAGTCCTGTTTTTCTAACAAAAGAAGGTTTAGGTATGGTAAGTAAATGGCTATTTGTTCTCTTTTCAAGTGAATTGGTCATGTGCCAATTTCTTGGAGTACTTTCTAGATAACCTTCATGAGAAATAAGGGCGTGGTCTAAGGGATTGTGTATTACACATTTTATATGGTTTTGTAAAAAGTACCGGGTTAAAAAATTCTCAAAACCATCTTCGCCTAATGTATCTCCTTTGGGGCCTTTTTCCAATGCTGTAAAGGCGGTTTGTATAAGTTGGGTATTGCAAATGCAGGGATTAGCAGAAAAGCCAAAAGTAGTTTCATACAAATTATCGCCAATCGGAAATTGCTTAAAATGCTCTTCCAAGGGGCCATATTTGCTGTAAATAATCTGCGCCCAATCGACATGCTGCTGCATATCAGTCAGAAACCTGGTTAGTTGAAGATCCATATGAAATTTCCAATCGTCTTCCAGCCAAAAAAAGTAAGGTGTATTGATAACTTTTAATGCCTGTAGAATATTATTCACATAGCCTTTCCGTTGAATATGTTGAATGAGAATATCGGGAGAAATGATATTAATAATTTCAGGGTCTATTGGCCCGTCTATTGCCAGGATAATCTGATCAAATTTAAAGTGACATACCGTAAAGAATGATTCATAGCATCTTTTTAACAAGTGTTCTCTTCCCTGACAGGTAAATATGACTAAACTAATTGATCTTTTTTGATTCAAGCTCATAGTTTCTTTGCCCATAAGTTTTGTTCAGGTACAGTTTGATTATCTAGATAAGGTTTCCCATAAATATCAGTGAGTTGATATTTATGGTCTATTAATAAATTTACTAATTCATGGGCTTGCGAAAAAACCTCTGGAATGTATTCAAATAGAATGTGTTCTGGGAATAACTGATGTTCAAATAAATCTTTGAAAAATCCATACTCATGTCCTTCAATATCAATTTTAATGAGATCAATAATTGTAATCTCATATTTTTGTAATAGTGTTCTAAAGTTAAATGTTGAAATTAAATAATTATCAATAGTAGTATTCTCTGATGGCTGACCTAGCTGTGTATTCCCCATATTCCAATACGCCGGAATATTCATATTAGCTAATTCATGTTTTTCGGCTACCGCTCCTAAAACGGGTGTGATTTGATAAGAATCGTTAAGTTGAATATTATTTAACAAATAGGAAAAGGTTTTTGGATTGGCTTCTATTGCAAATATTTGTTTTTTCTTTTCCACATCCATTTTTGCAGCTTCTAAAGCATATTGGCCAATATGAGCACCAATGTCGAAAATAGTATGAGATTTAATGGCTAATTCTTTAAACAAAGAAATACTGTCATTTTCATAATTCCCATAAAAATAAATCTGTGACTGGACCCAATCAGTAACATCTAACAATAAATTAACGTTTGAGGGAGTTTTCCGAAGTAACAAGTCTATATGAAGAATACTTTTTAAACCATGGAATAAACGTAAACGGGTAGGGAATTCTTTAGATTTAGCAATTCGTTCCAGGATTCGGTGTTTCCATGTGGCACCTTTAATAGGAATAAGAAATTCTTGTTTCATAGTTTAGTTTGGATTTTCTCTAGTATTTTTATTAATTTCCATCCTGTCAAATCTGCTAATTGCCCTTTCACTCCTTGAAAGTAAGGTTTATATTTAAATTCAGGCGCTAATTCTTTCGCTTTCTCTTCTGCCAAAAGTGCCAAATCTTTAAAATAAGGATAAAATGTGAATGCGTTTTCCCAAAAATACCTGCTCATCACTAATTTAGCTACCGGCTGGTTTGTTCTTGATAATAAATAACTGGCTTTTAATAAGTTGGCGGTTAATGCGCTTTTACATGCCTGATGTGTTTTTTGGCCACTTAAACTACTTCCCTTATTATATTTTCTATAGTAATTAATAGAATTGTCGCTATAAACGATTTCTTTGGAGGCTAATATTACCCGACAAAAAAATTCACCATCGTCATCCAGGCTAAGATCCTCATTCCATGCACCGGCTTTATCTACTATTTTACGTGGAGTTAACCAGGAATGAATAGTAATCATTCCACCATAAGAAGGGCCAATAATGCTTCCGCCATATAATTTAATTAAAAAGTCAACTGGATCAGACGATCCTTTTTTATACCATTCATGTTTTATTAATATGGAATAAGGATCTGTACCATCATAAAAATACACTGTGGGACCCAATGCTATTTTATCCGTTTCACCATTTAACAATTTGACTTGATTTTTAATTTTGTTAGGATGTAAAAGGTCATCAGCATCTAAAAATTGTATATAATCTCCTTTTGCTTCTCGTAATCCTTTATTTCGGGCTGCACTGGCACCTTTGTTTTCTTGTTGAAAAACTTTTACCATTTCATTCTCATAACCTTTGGCAACTAATAAGGAATGATCTGTTGAACCGTCATCTACAATAATAATTTCTTTATTTTGCCAAGTTTGGTTTATTGCAGACTCTACAGTTTCTGAGAGATATTTCTCAGAATTATAGACAGGAATAATAATGGAAACTAATGGATGCAAATTAAATGCTATTAAATATCTCTATCCATCTGCTTTTGCTTGATAGATTTTCGGGTATACGATTTTGTTTGAACCAGGGTTCTTTTAAATATTGCAAATACAGTTCCGGGGTTTTATCAATAAGAATTATTTGATCGATTAAATCACTAAAATCTAACTTATTAAATTGCAATTTCATTTTTAAATTTCTTCCCAATGATTTTAACTTTCGTTGTATACGATCTTTTGGAGATTTATAAAATCCGGGGCGCATATCTATAAAATTTAATTGTGATCTTTTTTCTAAAAATTGAACAGATGCTGAATGATTGGTGCTTATAAAATCATCTGCATTTAGGAAGCTTTTTGTATTAAAAATCTCCCCAATATGTGGATCGCCACAGTAAATGGGTAAACTCTGGCAAAGCATAGCATCATATAGTTTTTCGGTTTGGTATCCTGGATAAACATAATTTTCAAACGCAATAGTAAACTTATAACTTGATAAAAATTGATGTTTAATGCCCCATTTGTCACCTTTATAAAGATGGTCTATAGAAGGCATATTATTCATGCTTTTCCCCGGAGCATCTACTTTTTTATATTTAGAAAGCTGGCGGAAGAATTCTTCCCTGTATGCAACAGGATGTGAATATAGAAAATTACAAAATTTTGTTTTAGAGGAAAGAATAAATTCTACATTCAATTCTTTTTTTATAAGATTTTCGGGATTGAAATTATGCCATTGAATTCGTTTATAATGGGAGTTATTAACCTCTTGCTCTCGGGGAACACCAAATGCCCATTCGCAAATGTTTAAGTCGGGTTTAATATTCTCGCAGAAGTAGCCAATTCTTATATAATCTCCTTTTGGTGGTATATCATTTCCATAGGGGCCAAAAAGGATAAAATCTGGCTTTTCGCTTTCAATAAAATCGAATTCAGCAGTTAGCTCATTCAGAATTTCCTTTAATGCAATTCCTTCAGTTAATCCGTTTTGGAATTTAATTTTGATTGTTTTTTTTCTATTCTTCAAATAACTGGATTCTATTTTTATACCAATCTGCTTTTTTTAGCATTTCATAATTATCTACTACCTTATTTTTTTGGTCAATAAGAGTTTTCAAGTATTCCAATTGACATTCAGCTTCTATAACCCCATCATTAATATTATTTGTCATTTTAAAATAAATACTATTGAAGAGAGTTTTCGAGAATAGGAAGCTAATCAACCTGGAAATTGCAAACCATTGCCATGTTTTTTTAAATCCTTTCCTGTTATCAAATGAAAGTTTAGGATTAAGTATAAAGTAGTAAGGCCTTAATAAACAAAAACTTTTAGCAATACCTTTTTGGAGTTTTAATAAATAGGCTAATGTTAACCGATCTTTGGGTATAAAATGAAGGAATTTTAAATCTTCGCAATACCATATCTTGAAGCCGAGTATTTTAATGCAAATACATAATTCATTATCCCCGCCGGATGTGAGGTCTTTCCCTTTCCTGTCAGATAAAATTGATTTGAATCCATTTTGATATAACAGTATTAAGATACTTTTCCTGAACCATGCCCCAGCACCGTAAACGTCTCCTCTGGAAATCGTAATATCACCAGATTGAGGGCCATGAGCTCCAATTGCATAAGAAAATTTGTGCTTTTCGAACCATTTTGGAGGACTAATTTCAGGTGCTTCAATTCCAAATCCACCAATTATGGCTACTCCAGGTTTATTATTGAAAATCTCAAATCCTAGTTTAATATAGTTTGGATTAAGCCAATTATCATCATCACAAAATAAAAGGTATTCATATTTAGATTCTTTGATACCTTTTTCTCTCGCATTACTTAGTCCTGCCCTTGTTTCATTTACAATGTTAAACCCAATAGTATGAGGTAAAGTATATTGGTCCCATTCATTTTGGGCAACTATAACAGTATTATCTGTTGAAGCATTATTAACTATAATAATTTCCCAGGGGATATTCTCAGTTCCTTCTTGTAATGAAAGATATTTTAATGTTTCAGGTAACCTGAAACTGCTATTATAACAACAAATAATTACTGAAACTCCATTCATTAGATGTTGAATTTTAAATTTTCAGAAAAATAAAACACAGACTTTTTAAAATCTATATTTTTTATATAGCTTTTTAAAAGTATCCAGGTTATCTTCTTTAGATGCGGTTTTATTAATTTTTGATATGTCTTTTTCTCCTTAAAATAAGAGTACACATGCTTGTAATAAGTGTAAAACACTATATTTTTTTGTATTAAATCAAGCTTTGACCATACACCCGAGTTATACATTCGATATGCACTCATTACTTCATCATGATATTTAAAATTTCCATGTTGGCTGAATATAATTTGTACATACCAGTCTCCTATATATTGATTTTTTATTATATCTATATATTGCTGTATATATTTAGTTTTAAATACTATTGATGCTGTTGGAATCATATTCCCATAATAAGAAAGTAAATCTTCTATTTTAAGACAACTTTTAATGGGAGATGCATGGTAAATACGCTCAGAATTAGCTGATATAATTTTGGCATTATGAAATGATAAACTATACTCTGGATTAGCCTCTAAAAAGTCTACTTGTTTTTGAAGTTTATGAGAATCTGTCCAATAATCATCGCCTTCAAGTATTGCTATGTATTTGCCAATGCAGGCATTCATTGTTGTAATTTGGTTACTTATTGCCCCAATATTACTTTTATGCAATAAAAGTTTAAGTTTATCAGGATGTACAGTTTGATATTCCAATAGTATTTTTCTAGTACTATCTGTTGAACAATCTTCTCCAACTACAATCTCATAATCAAAATTTACTACCTGCATCAGGATACTGTCTAATGCTTGTGAAATATATTTCTCATGATTATAAGTAATCATAAAAATGCTTACCAAAGGGGTATAATTATTTTCTAACATAAGAAAATCTTATAATTCCACTTATAGTTTTAATCAATATCTTATTACTGTATTCCACTAAAAGAAAACCCGGTTGTGCTTTTTTAAAAAGGTCTAATAAATAAGAATTATAAATCTTCTCAGCTTCAAAAACTGTATATAGCTTATTCATAATTTCAATATTTAAACCTTGATTTATTATCCCAACTGATTTGACTTTTCTTATGATATCATCATCACTATCTTTTAAAAGATTTATGCCAAATAATTCATTGTCTCTATTAAAATAAGATCCAGTTTCTTTCTGTACTTTCCCAGGATATAAAAAATTATTTTTTTCTAATATTTTAAGAGCATTTTTAAAAACTACGCCTTCTAAATAAAATGATAAAAAATAAATTAAACCTTGATCGATATCGGGAGTTAATGGTACTTTTTTCTGAGCTATAATATTCCCAGTATCAATACCATCATCCATGTAATGAGTAGTAGCGCCTATGAATTCATATCCTAAGTATAATACTCCATTGAGGGGTGTTTTACCTTTTAAATGCGGTAGGTAAGAGGGGTGAGTATTAATAAAGAGCGCTCCAGAATTTGTTGTTTTTAAAGTTGATATTGATAGAATAAAAGGACATCCATTAGAGACTAATAAATCAAAAGGTACTCTTGTTAAAAAATCAGTAATTTCTAATTTTGATTTTTTAGTATTTGAGAATAATTCATAAGGGATATTACCATCTTTTAAATGCTTATGTAAAGGGGAGTTTTCAAGTGTGTAAATCTTTTTTATATCATAGTTAGCTTTTCTAGATAGAAGTTCTAAAAGAACGTTTTTTCTATTTCCAATAAAGACAACGTTCTTCATTTGATTAATCTACTTATCCTATCTAACTCATTAATTCCCAATCTTTGATCAATAGGTAAATGAATAAGTCTTTCTGTATATTGATATTCAATGCTTGAATTATTAACCAGGCCTAACACGCTAGGCCAATATTGTGCGATGTAAACTTTATTAGCTATTAATTTTTTTCTTAAGCTTAAATCATCTGTTAAAAAAGGGTAAACCATTGGCACTTGGTCATTAATCAAATCAAACTTGATTTGATTAATTTTATTTAATGAATCATGAAGATATTGGAAGTTTTTTCGTCGAATACTAGCAACATCAGAATAATCAATCGATTGTAAAATAGCTTTAGTTAGGTTAGACATTTTTTTAATCGGGAGATGATTTAAGGAATTTTCATTTTGTGTAAAATAGGAATAACCATTTTCTGCCCCTAAATCGGATCTTCTTAGAATCTGTTCAAATCTATTATAAGAAATATCTTGAGGAAATTCCTTTTCTATTAATTTGTTACTATAGAGATAAGCTCCATCCGGAAGACCAAAGAATTTTCTTGGAGAATAAAAAGTATCTACTCCATTATGTGGTAGAGCAAAAAATGCTTGAGCATTATCAATAATTAAGTTGGTGCATTTTTCTTTTATCTTAATAATATATTGGTCTTTTAACCCAAAGTAATTAGTATATAAGAATGCTTCCGTATTTTTTATTTTTTCAAAATCAAAATGAGCCTCAAAACTTTCATTGATTGAATAAAACTCATACTTTAAGTTTAGGTTTTTTATAGGTTGTAGTAAAACATCACAAGTATAATAGGGCAAGTAAACTTTAGTATAATTATTTGCTATTAAAATATATTGCAGTGCATTACGACCACTGTTGAGTCTAATAGAATTAAGGTGATATTCTTTCCCTTTTTTTAGCTCCAGGCCAAAATATCCTCCAACTTCATTCATATCAATTCATATTGGTTCAACATTTCCTTTATTTGTAGTGGCGTGTTAAACATCATCACATCAATAATAGAAAGTCCGGGGACAAATTCATGTTTAAATTGATTGTAAATTATGGGTTTTGGACTTATAAAGTTTAGAGTA
This sequence comes from Sphingobacteriales bacterium, assembly GCA_025353765.1. GTDB lineage: Bacteria > Bacteroidota > Bacteroidia > Sphingobacteriales > Sphingobacteriaceae > Daejeonella. Next base: position 95,517 of record JANXOD010000044.1, on the reverse strand, counting down.
AGATTACTCATAGCAAAATCTGCTTTTGAATAAAGTTTCATACCTCCTTCTAAATTAATATACGTGGATGCGTTTTCTTGTTTGCAAATATCAATTATCCGACTCTGAGCAGACAAATTTGTGTTGTGGTAGATAATGGAGGAGTCTAAAAAAGTAGTTCTAATATCTAAATAACTACAAATGGATTTAAGACTATTTACTGCAAGCTTAGATATATTTATACATTCACTTTCTAAAGTGTTTTTAATTATTTGAAAAACAGTGTCGAAGTGTGGAGCTTTTTTATAAGCCTGTTCTAAAGTTATATAGAATTTGTTTTTCCAATTATTGTAGAATTGTTCATGTATTTCAGTGTCCTTAATCAGCTTAAACGAACTTGCATCTTTTAACTGAATAGTGAAAACAAAATCCTTCCCATTTAAGAGAATTTTATTACGATTAATCCACCCTTGTTTAATGAAATTAACATCATCATAAACAATAAATTTGTCAACAGCATTTATTAATTGAAAATACCCAAAATAAGGCATGAAATACGGTTGCATGATTGCTACTTTCACTATTTATTATTTTGAGCCCGTAAAAGTAAACGGCAAATGAAATTTTGTTCTACAGTTGTTAAGTCATGAAATAAGGGCAAACACAATACTCTTTTGCTAATATCTTCAGCAATAGGTGTGATTTGAGGTTTTACGTAATTTAATGTGGTTAAGCAAGGATAGAAATAACGCCTCGGGTTTATCCAATTTGCTTCCAATAATGCCTGTGCTTTTAATAAAGTATCTTCAGTTTTAAAGACAATAGGATAATAAGCATAGTTAAAATCAGTTAATGCCTGTATTTTAATTTTTTGTGTAGTTAAAGTTGATAAGCGATCATTATAATACAAACTTTGTTTTTTACGACTTGCCAAAATAGCTTTAATGTAGTTTAGATTGACTAAACCCATTGCTGCATGGAACTCTGAATTTTTGCCATTAATGCCAATTCCAAAAAATGCTTCCGGCCCATTGTGCCCAAAATTACGTAGATACGACATTTTATGAGTAAGCTCAGGGCTATTAGTTATTACTGCTCCACCTTCAATAGTATGGTATAGTTTGGTAGCATGAAAACTGGTGGTGCTGATGTCGCCATACGCAAATACCGATTTGCCTTTGTATTGAGTACCAAAACAATGAGCGGCATCATAAATAACTTTAAGTTTATGTTTTTGAGCTATGGCATCAATGGCATCAATATTACAAGGATTTCCAAACACATGTGTAGCTAAAATTGCACTCGTTTTTGGAGTAATAGCAGCTTCTATTTTTTCGGCATTAATATTAAATGTTTCTTTATCAATATCAACAAAAACAGGCTTGCAACCTTCCCATACAATACTGCTGGTAGTAGCTACATAAGAGAAAGAAGTCGTTATAATTTCACCTGATAACTCTAAAGCTTTGATAGCAATTTGTAATGCAACCGTTCCATTATTTAAATATAGTAAATGTGGTATATCTAAATATTCTTTAAGCTTTAACTCCAGTTCGTTTACTAGCGGCCCGTTATTAGTAAGCCAATTACGTTTCCAAATGTCAGAAACCAGTGCTGCATATTCTTGCTCTGGTGGTAAAAATGGTTTTGTTACATTAATCATTGATTTACAACTTGTGCGAAGAGTATAGTTTCTTCACTATGAATAGTACAATGAGATAAATAAAAATTATAATCTGGTAATAGAGATTTAAGATATTGGGGTATGGTTTTAAAATCTTCAATATTATGATATAAGGCTACAGCGATCTTCGGTTTGTACTTTAAAATGGTTTTTTCCGCTCCTTTTAATGCAGCTAGTTCCGCACCTTCAATATCTAATTTAATGAAGTTCACTTTACTAAGTTTTTTTTCTAAAACTAAATCATCTATACTTTTGGTGTATACTTCTCCTTGTTTCTCCGATAATCTTTCAAAAGATACGGTACTTCCAGGACCAAAATCAGTATAATACATCTGTTCGCCACTTTTTTCGCCTATTGGGTGTTCTACCTTTTCGATAACAGGGCTTAAATTGGGGTTCAGGCTAAGATTCCTGTCGAAGATTTGCAAATTACCCGGAATGAACTCGAAACTAAAGACTTTCCCCTGAAAACCTATCTGGTTTGCGAAATATAGAGCAGTATCCCCCCAACATGCTCCTCCATCTATAACAATATCTCCTTCTTCCGCTTTAATAGATATATTATTGCCTCTATACTCATACTGTTTAATGATAAAGTCTATTACTATTCCTATAGTAGAAAAAAATAATTTTATTGGATAACCCAGACTATGTAAGTCGAACTCGTTTAAAATGAAATTCATAAAATGAGGATCAATAGTCTCTAATCCCTTCATTTCGTCGACTCGATTTAGATCAGCCCATAACTTAGGAGTATTTAAAGGCAATTTTACTTTCTTATAACCAAGAATTCTAAATGCAGCAATATCAATTAAAAGTTCCCTGGATTCCTCATTATCTAAATGCTCATATAGATAATCGAATTCATTTGAAATATAGTTTATTGAATTTTGATATGATTTTAACGCTCTCTTTTTGGAAAGAGCAGTTTGGTGATATGCTTGCTTAAATAGTTTAGTTATTAAGTTGGTATTTTCTTTAACATCATCTGTTTCAGATCCAAAGCGATACTGATCGTAATTATCTGAGTAATTATTCTCAAAATTATGTTCAATACTTTTTTGTAAAAGGTCTTTAAATATCATTTTAATTTAGTTTCTTAGTTAACCATTTAAACTTTGGTTTGATCTGCCCTGGGAACTTATCACGCCAAACACCCGTTCTTAAAGATTCAACACCTTGAATGCATATTGCATCCTTAATATGTTCTATAACTGTTACCCCTCCTCTAACTGCCATTATGTCTAATACATATAAATTATCATTTAATATATTAGGTGGTATATGGCAAGAGAATTCCATAATACCTGCTTCATTAAGATAAAGGAGATCAGTGACTGTTACGAAAATGTTAGTGCCATCCGGGCTGTTAAAAAAAATATTTATGTTTAATGAATCAATTTTAATATTTTGATATGCTTGAATTTTGATTTCGATAAATTCGTCAATTGGGAAACTTCCCTCTAATCCTGTAGATACTATTTCAATCTTTAAGAAAGAAAATCCAACAGATTTATCAATATCTGATATCTCTTTAAATATAGCTTCTTGGTTAGATGGGAAAGTATTTTGGTAAGAATCAATTGTTTGATTAATCTCTCCTAAATATTTCACTTTGCCATTTTCTAATAAAATGCCTTTATCACACAAACTTTTAATTGAAACAATATTATGACTAACAAATAGCACAGTCCTTCCTTCCCCTTTACTTACATCATTCATTTTTCCCAAACACTTTTTCTGAAATTCCGCATCACCCACAGCTAAAACTTCATCCACAATTAAAATTTCAGATTCCAAGTGAGCGGCAACCGCAAAAGCCAGGCGTACATACATGCCAGATGAATAGCGTTTTACAGGCGTATCAATGAAGCGTTCTACACCGGCAAAATCTACAATTTCATCAAACTTGCGGGTAATCTCTTTTTTGCGCATTCCCAAAATAGCGCCATTTAAAAAAATATTTTCACGTCCTGTAAGCTCGGGGTGGAAACCCGTACCAACTTCCAATAAACTGGCAATCCGCCCTTTACCGCTTATGGTACCTGTAGTGGGAGAAGTTACCCGGCTTAATACTTTAAGCAAGGTACTTTTACCTGCTCCATTACGGCCAATAATACCAACGGCATCACCCTGCTCAATTTCAAAATTGATATCTTTAAGGCTCCATACGACATTGCTGGTACCTTTGCTGCTGTGGTCGTTGGTTTCACCAATTCTCAAAAAGGGGTCTTCTTTTCCACGCATTTTGGCCCACCAGCGCTCTAGATCGCGTGAAATAGTACCTGTACCAATTTCGCCCAATTGATAGGCTTTGGAGAGATTTTCTGCTTTGATGGCAATGTTGCTCATTAAGGGTTTGTGTTTGTGTATTTGCTTAACCTTTCAATTCGGCTTTTCTAAGGGTGTTCAGTTTTTATTGGTTAATTCGCTAAACTGATTTCTGAGTTCTAAATAACTTGCAGATAACCGATTCAGTAATTAAACATACAGCGCATCTAAACGGTATCTACAAAATTTTTCTCTACTTTATTAAAAATTATTACACCGAAAACCAGCAGTAAAAAAGTAATCCCGGAGGAATATCCTAAAGATGTCCAGCTGAAAGATCCTTTGCCCAAAAAGCCATAACGCATGGTTTCTATAATGGCCGTCATTGGGTTGGCTTCAATAATCCATTTATACTCTGCTTTTGCAGTTGAAAGCGGATAAACTACCGTTGTAGCATACATTAATAATTGTACACCAAATGTAACCAGAAATGCCAGATCTCGGTATTTGGTAGTCATTGCAGAAATTATCATACCAGCACCCAAGCCCATTGCTGCCATTAGAAGTAATAGAATGGGAAATAAAAGAATGTACATAGTGGGAGCAAAACTTGCGCCTACAACCCAGTAATAATAGGCCATATAAACTATAAATAATAAAAACTGCACACCAAATCTAACCAAGTTTGATACCACAATACTGAGCGGCATAATTAATCGGGGGAAATAGACTTTCCCAAAAATACCGGCATTATCTTTAAAAACGGTGGAGGTTTTAGTCAGACAATCTGCAAAATAATTCCATGCGGTAATACCTGCCATGTAAAATAGCGGCTGAGGCAATCCATCTGTTGAAATTCTGGCCAGTTTACCAAATACAAATGTAAACATGATGGTAGTAAGAACCGGCTGTACAAAAAACCATAGCGGTCCTAATATAGTTTGCTTATAAAAAGACACAAAATCTCTTCTTACCAACAACCATAACAGATCACGGTATTCCCAAGTACTTTTTAGCTTCAGATCAAATAGAGAGCTTTGGGGTTTAATTTCCCAATTGATGTTAGTTTTATTCACCAGTAATTAATTGTTGTATGTGTTGGAGATAAGTTTGATAGTTGAAATGCTCCAGACAAAGTGATTGGATAGCCTGCGAAGATTTTTCTGATTTTCGGTGCTTTAAATTGCTAATAATAGCTTCGTAAATAGCTTCTTTATCTGTTGGATGAACTAAAGTCCCCAATTCCCCATCTAGTAAAGCATCTATAGTACCATCTTGATTACCCCCAATAACTTTGCATCCGCATGCAGCAGCTTCAATGAATACAATACCAAAACCTTCTTTACGACTGGGCATTACAAATATATCGGATAAAAGAAAGTGCTCTGTAAGTTCTTCATCAGGCAAAAAGCCAAGCAAGGTAACGTGTTGAGAAAGATTATTATTTAGAATCAGAGCTTGTAGGCGTTCTTTTTCATACTGATCTGCTTTGCCTGCCAGTAAATAATGGATAGTTGGATGAACTTTAATTAGTTCCGGTAATATGTCGATAATCAAATCATAACCTTTATAAAGCTCGGTAGATGATAAACGGGTTAATGTAAATAGTATCGGCTGTTGAGATGTTAGGCCATATCTTTCCAATAATTCTATTGGTTTTGCAAAATCGGAGGGAATTTCCAAATAGGGGTCTAAACAGTTAGGAATTACGGCAATATTTTTTGCGGGGACGTGATGAAGTTCAATTAGTTTTTGGGCGGTGTACCTGCTTACGGACCATAACTCACATTTATTCTTGAGAAATTTCTGTTTCCATGATTTAATAGTCCGCCATATTTCTATGCCATGAGCATAAACAATGATGCGGGTTTTAGGTGAAAATGTTTTAATAAGCAATGCTACAAAAAGCAGATTGATATGGCTTAATATGACAATATCAGAACGAATCCCCTTTCTAAATGCCGATAAGATAAATCTTTTTCGATGTCCGTTAAAACCATCAAACTCATCTTTGCAAATGTATCTTAAGTCGCGATCGGTACTTTTATCATACAAAGAAATAACATGGATATTTTTTAAGGAAGAGTCTATATCATACAAAGCACGGGTTAAAATGCGGCATACTTTTTCTATACCTCCCGTTAAACTGAATGTTTTTAATGTAAGAAAGAGAATCTTGTTAGACATTTATATAATTATTCTGCCTTATTAATGTGGTACAAGGCAAAAGCAGATGACCAATGTAATTGCCCATTGCGAAAATTGCCCATCAATTTTTTGGATGTTTTATTGCCATAATTTTCAGGATTTGATATTTCATCAAATTTTTTCATCCATTCCTGGAAAGGAAAAGTGAAGCCCATTTTATTTCGTTTCCATATCGATTCAGGCAATATATCTTTAAATGCATTAATTAATAAAGTTTTGCTCTGATTTTTACTGAATTTAACATCAGGGTGTATAGATAAAATAGTTTCAACCAAATCCTGATCTAAAAATGGAACCCGTACCTCAATACCATGGCTCATGCTCATATAATCTGTATCTCTCAGTAATTGATTTTGCATATACAAATTGGTCTCAAGCCAGCTTGCTCTGTTACCACCTTTCAAAGTATTCAACTCGTTATTCATAGAGAAACCAGAAAGGAGCTGATCAACTTCTTTTCGATCAACATCTAAAATTTCTGCAATAAGCGTGGGTGTATAAAATCCACGTAGAAATAAATATTCGCCAATGGGATTATCGTAGCTTAAATAATAAAGCCGTTTATACTTGAGGTTAGGATGTTTCTCTGCCAGTTTAAGAACGTTTTTAGGAAGTTTTTTTAAAGAAGCAATAGTTTCCATACGCTGGAAAGAGGGATAACCTCCAAATAATTCATCGGCCCCTAAGCCCGATAGTACAGCTTTAATTCCACTTTCTTTAGCACATTTGCTCACATACCAGGAATTTATTCCATCTGTAGAAGGTTGGTCCATAGCAGAGATAATAGTATCGAAACTATTTGCAAATTCTTTATACTTAAATAAATATTCGCTGTGTTTTCCTACAATTAAGTTAGTTATGATTTGTTGATATTTTTCTTCTGAATAATCTGTTTCTGCCAGATTTACGGAAATAGTTTCTAAGTCTTCCTTTTGAAATTCGTTTGCAATTAAAGTAAGAATGCTGGAATCAATTCCTCCACTTAAAAACACTCCAATTGGTGCATCAGATATTAAATGCCGCTTTACTGATTGGATAAGATGTGACTTAACTTGCTCTATAGCTATAGCCGGATCAATAATGGTTTGGTGGTATTGAAAATTATAAAAAGTACTTATTGAGCTGGTGCAGGTTTGGTGATCCCAGGTTAAGAAACTTCCTTTTGCCAGGCTATTAATCTCTTTAAAGGTTGTAAAAGGTTCAGGGATATGCCCAAAGGCCAGAAGATAAATTTTCCAATTTTCATCTTTAGTAAGAGAATAAGAAGTTTGATTAAATGCCTTTACTTCTGATGCAAATATGAGGTCGTGATTAGGTGTGGCATAATACAGTGGCTTTATTCCATTAGGATCTCTTACCAAATACGTTTTTTTATTTTCCGTATCAAAAAGTGAAAAGGCGAACATTCCTTTAAATCGTTTAAACGAGTTTGTTCCCCAGCGTTTATAAGCTTTTAGAATAACTTCAGTATCAGTATCAGAATAAAATTTATCACCTGCAGCACTCAGTTCTGCTCTTAGCTCTTTAAAGTTATAAATCTCTCCGTTATAGCTAATACACAGATTTTTATCATCTGTAAGCATAGGTTGATGACCTGCAGAACTTAAATCCAGTATAGAAAGGCGGCGATGCCCGAAACAAGTGTTGCCTTCCTTATCTACATATATTCCTTCATCGTCAGGACCACCATCTCTCATAACAGTACACATAGCTTTAACCTGTGCGATTAATTTTTTCGGAGATGAGTGTTTAGAAATTATTCCAGCTATACGGCACATGCTAATTTAAAAAGGTGTAGAATTTTGATTTTTTAAGTTTGGATAGACCAAATACAGCTTCGCCACGTCAGTCACATCTTTTATTTTTGATATGACCAACTGAACAATTTTCGTTCCTAAAGCAGAACAAAAATTTATAAGGGTTCTACAAAGGCCAGTGGAACCTGTATAATTACTGATTGCCCAATATGATCGAACCTTAATAATAGTTTTTTTTGAGAATGAAATGTAATTAATTCTCCTTTCATTCCTTGTAAAGGGCCTGCCTTGACATATACTTCTTCGCCTTTTTTAAAGGAGTAATCCAATATTTCCAATTCTGCTTCATTGGCCATCAGCAATTTTAACTGGTCAATTTGTTTCTCAGGCATGGAAGCTATTTTTCCTGAAAAATAAAGGAAACGGCAAATTCCATTGGTCATTAATACTTCCGGCTGCTGCTTTACTGATATTTTTACAAAAACATAGGATTTGATAAGAGGCTCTTCAACCCACTTTTTGCGATCACTCCAGGTTTTAAGTTGCTTTTGAAGAGGTAAATAAACTTCAATACCTTTCTTAGCTAAAAGAGTCTGAGATGTTTTTTCAGCTCTCGGGTTAGTGTATACCGGATACCATTGGTATTGCTCACTTATCGTCACGACTATAAAAGAATCTTTAGCGTTTAAATTTTTCCCAGAACTTCCACCAACTTGATTTAGCACCATCTAAATCATAATACCCCGAATTAGAATATCCCGAATAATCAGAATAGTAGTAGTAATTATTGTAATAGCTAGTAGCATAATTAGTTGAATAGTAACGACTGTGCAGTATATCATCATCAAATGAATTGAGGACGATAACTACATTTGTTAAGCCATATTCATGCGCCATACGATCAGGTATTGTTGCCGCATTATACCTCGAAATACCCGAACGAATTACAAAAACATTAATATCTGCTTTTCTGATAAGGGGTATAGCATCAGATACCAATCCTATAGGAGCTGTATCAATCATTATAAAATCATACATGTCTTTCAATTCTTCAATCAATTTATTCATGGCATCAGAATGAAGAAGCTCGGATGGATTTGGAGGTACAGACCCTGATGCTATAAAATCAAGGTTATCAATATGAGTATGCTGGATAATAGTATTTATATCTTTTTCAGGGCTGGAAAGGTAGGTAGATAAGCCATCATTGTTTTTTAAATTGAATGTTTGGTGAAGTTTAGATTTTCTTAAATCTGCAGAAATAAGGATCACTTTTTTATCGATAAGAGCTAATGTGCTGACCAGATTAATACAGACAAAGGATTTCCCTTCACCAGAGATTTCTGAAGTGATACAGATTACTTTGCTTTGCTTTTCATCCGCTAAAAAGCTGAGATTAGTACGTACTGAACGTACTGATTCAGAAAACATAGATTTTGGTTTTTCTAGAGAGAGTATTTGATGATTATCTTTATCAATATAACCAGGGAAATGTCTGATAACACCTAGAATTGGCATAGTTGTTAAGCTCTCGACAGTTTCTTTATCATATATGTATGGATTTAATATGCGTACCAATATGATCAGGCCAAGGCCAGTTAATACTCCCAAAAATATACCATATGTATAAATTTTATTAGGTACGGGTGAGATAATAGAGCCATTTTCTGCCAGATTAACAATAATTGCACCCGGGATTACAGCTGCTTTACTAATCTGTGCTTCCAGTTTCTTTTCTGAGAGATAAGAAAAAACTTTTTGATTGATATCAAAAACAGATTGCAGATTAATTAAATCCCGTTCTGCAATTGGAAGAGAATTTAGACCTTGCTGAGCCTGAGAAATTTGATTTTCTGTATAATGTTGCGTTTTTTGGTTACGCTCACGCATCAATTTGATATTGTTTATAATAGCTTTTCTAATTTCAACTATCTGATTTTCGGTTTGAATTACTGGTGGAGAGTCAGGATTGAATTGACTTAATTTTTTTTCCCGCTCTGCAATAAGAGCATTCAGTTGAGTAATTAAATTAGATAATAACCCCCCAACTGTTCCTTCCAGATTGAAATTTAGGTTAACTCCATCTCTATTATTAATAATTTGCTGCTCTAATTGATCAATGGCCAAGCCTTCTATTTCTAATATATTTTTTTGTGTTTGCGCCTGGGTTAATTTGTTTAAGCTAAGTTGAGTATTTGTATTAAGATCGATTAGTTTATTGTCTCGCTTAAATTCTTGTAAAGCAGAGCCTGACCGAGTAACCTGAGTGGATAAGAACTTTAGTTGATCTTCAATGAATTGAATGGTTTGAGAGGCTGATAAACTACGTTGATTTCCGTCAAAGGATACATACTCACGAATTATAGCATTTAAAATGTCTTTAGCAAATACCGGGTTGGGGTCTGTATAAGTTAATATTAAGATGTTTGAGCTTTTAGCTGCCTCCCGCATACTAAGGCCTGAAGAAATACGTGATATAAAATCTTCTTTAGTATTAAATTTAAAGCTATAATCAGAATTTTTTGCACCCAAGTTCTCTTTGATTTGGAAAACAATTCCAGGTATATGTATTATATCGCCATAATGGTAGCTATGTTTAATGACATTCTTACCATCTAGATAAGTTAATTTGAACTCATTATTTTCTGAATTCTGAATGTCTAATAATCCGTGATAAAAATTGGTAGTATCTTGTGATACAATTTCAATTGGAAAAGGAATAGAAGGATATGTTTCTGTGGTTCTGATCCTGCCTTTTAAGTAATAAGATATTTTGTAGTTTAGCCTCGATACCGCATTCATCAATACCTCAGTAGACTTAATAACAAAGGTTTCTGACTGTACTTTATTGGTTCGGTCGTATACATTATTTACTTTGAGTAATTCTGATATTTCTGATTTTTTCTCATCAAACTTTAGCGAGGCATTGGTTGAATAAACGGGTGGAGTATACCACAAATAAAGATAGGTAATTAGCAGGGCAGTAATCACACATCCTGCTATCCAGTACCAGCGGCTCCAGAGGATTTTTAAAACTTTGAAATAATCAATATTTTGATTGGCCAGTAAATTTTGCTCTGTAGAAATTCCTTGATTCATTACCTGGTAAAACTATAAATAATTAATGCGGTATTCAGAATAATTAATATCGGTTGAAATATAGAAGAAACAGATTGAAGCCTATCTGATGTATTGTAAATCCCTTGAGCTTCAATGTAAATAATATCATTATTTTTTAAAATTAATTTTTGACTGGCCAGGCTGTTAATGTCTTTTAAATTCACATAAATCAACTCTGGATTTGAACGATCGCCACGGATGATCTTTAAAGTTTTAGGATTGGCTCTTGGAGTTAATCCACCTGCTTCTCCAATAATATCAATTAGAGAAGTATTCTCTTTATCCAATAGAAAATTCCCCTGCTTTGTAAATTCACCCAATAAGGTAACTTTTAAATTTACAACTGTAACCTCAATAATGGGGTCTTTAAGTAAACTCTGTTTATATAATGCTTGAATTTTATCTGCAGCATCCTTACGTGATAGTCCTAATACAGCAACTTTCCCTATAACGGGTAAGGCGACACCGCCGTCTTCTTCTACCCGAAAAGTAGTTGCCTGAGAAGCTGCCTGTTTGCTTTCTGATACCGTAATGAGAGAGATGTCCTGTAAATTACGGATTGCTAAAACATCATTGGGCTTAATATGATATTGCTCAACTTTTTCTTCATTTGAATTAACAACATAAACTGTTTTTATAGTATCTGTCACTAAATCAGATTTACTGGTAAATAATGCATTCCGATGACGTGTTGAACAGGATGAAAGTAAAAGCAGAAATCCCGACAAGATTAGAATGCAATTTTTTTTCTGTTTATATTTAATCATTTATAAATTCTTTGCAATATTAGAAAACGGGTTAAATTCGTCAAAAAAAGCTTACTCTCAAACATAGAGCTTTTTTGAACAAATTAATCATTTTTTGTGATTTGTAAATGAAAATATCACTTATAACGGTATGCCGGAATGCAGAAGAATATATTGCTCAATGTATTAACTCGGTTTTAACCCAAAAATATAAAAATGTTGAATATATAATCATTGATGGAAATTCATCTGATTCTACCCTTTCTATTATTAAAACATTCAAAAAAGGAATTACAACTTTAATTTCTGAAAAGGACGAAGGAATTTACGATGCCATGAATAAAGGGATTGCACTCGCCACAGGAGATGTGATTGGGATATTAAATGCAGATGATTTTTTTGCAGATGATACCGTACTTGAACGTATTGCAGAAAAATTTGTAGAAACTAATGCAGATATAATTTATGGAAATTTGTGGTATGTTGCTCGCAATAATCTACAGAAGGTGATTCGAAAGTGGATATCAAAACCCTATACAGAAAATTTATTTCAATGGGGGTGGATGCCAGCTCATCCTACATTTTATGCCCGCAGAGAACTTTTTCAACATTATGGAGACTATAATATTGATTTTAAAAGCGCAGCTGATTATGAGCTAATGTTACGTTTTATGAATAAAAATACTACCAAATCTGTTTTTATAGACTATCTGCTTGTAAAAATGAGAGTTGGTGGGGTGAGTAATAAATCTTTAAAAAATAGAATTTCTGCAAACTTAAGCGACTTGAAAGCTATGCAGTTAAATGAGATTCGATGGCCATGGGTTGCAATATTTTTGAAACCTATTCGTAAAATAATGCAATTTATTTAACTTAGTTTGTTAATTCAATATTAAGAATTTAGACTAAAGATATAAACATTAACCTGCTTATGTTCCAGAAACTTTTATCATATAACCCCCTCTATTATTTTAGTATTGCAACTTTTTCTTTACTGCTTGTTTTATCTATTATACCATCCATTATTCATGTAGCTAATAAACTGTCTTTATTTGATGATATAGATGTTGATCGTAAAAGTCACAGTTACGGGATTTCACGTTTAGGAGGTGTAGCTATATTCTGCAGCTTTACTATTACTTCGCTTCTATTTTCAGGCATAAATGAATATCAGCACTCTGCTTATTTGCTTACTTCATGTATTATGTTATTTGCTGTGGGTTTGAAAGATGATCTGACAGGAGTAAACGCCAATACTAAATTTATTATACAATTATTGGTAGCTCTAATTATGGTTTTGCTGGGTGATGTTAGATTAACAAGTATGTACAGCGTATTTAATTTGTACGAATTACCGTATTGGACCAGTGTATCTTGTTCTGTGCTGATCATTATGTTTCTTACTAATGCCTTTAATTTGATAGATGGTATTGATGGGCTTATTGGCATTACTGCTGTTATAGCAAATTTGACATTTGGTTTCATGTTTGCGCATATGAACCAACCTGCTTTTGCCTGTATCGCTTTTTCTATGGTTGGAGCTCTTATAGGATTTTTAAGATACAATTTTACACCTGCAAAAATTTTTATGGGCGATACAGGCTCTCTTATTATTGGCCTGGTTTCTGCAGTACTTAGTCTGCAGTTTATTGAACTTAATAAAACAGATGGAAGTCACCTCGTCTATTATAATGCAGCACCATCTATTGCAGTTGCTGTATTAATAGGCCCTATTTTTGATGCAATTAGAGTATTTGTGTTGCGCATCATTAAAAAAGGATCTCCCTTTATTGCAGATAATAATCATATTCATCACCGTATTTTAAAACTTAGGTTCAATCATTTGCAAACAACATTTATATTAATGATATTTAACGTGCTCATTATATTCATGGCTCTTGAGTTAAGGTATTTAGGGAATTTTGTATTAATTGGAATACTTTTTATAATGTGTATACTTTTTAATATAATTTTAAGCTATTTAATCCGCTCGAAAGAGCGCAAATCATATAAACTTATAAATTTGTTTTGGTAATCACGTAGTATTGTGAAAGACTGACTGATAAATCAACATTTCCTATAAGAATGGATTATGGAGCTTATTAATTTAGATATAATTAGTTTTAGTAGCTAAACTATTTATAAATTCTGCCATCTTATTGTCATCCAAAATATAATCTATTTGTGTATTATTTAAAGCTTGTAAAGGCATAAAAGGAATTTCGGCCGTCGCCGGATTTTGAACTGCAGTTATACCACCACAAGATTTTACTATTGCCATACCTGCTGTGCCATCAATATTAGCACCTGATAATAGCAAACAAGTTAATAATGTGCCATAAGCCTCTGCTGCAGTTTGGAAGGATACATCTATACTAGGCCTGGAGTAGTTAATCTTTTCAGAATAATCTAAAGAGAGAGAGCCATCTTTTTCAATAAGTAAGTGATAATCTGGAGGAGCAATATAGATTATACCTGGTAAAATAGCTTCCTTCCCTTCAGCTTCTTTAACGGTTAATTGTGTTTTATGTGATAAAAGATCTGTTAGAGATGTTCGATTACTACTTTGTTGATGTAATACAATAATCAGTGCTACTTTAAGGTCTTTATCAAGATTTGGCAATATTTTTAGAATTACACCCAAGCTTCCGGCAGAACCACCAATAACTACCAGAGGGCAAAAAGATCTTGTTATACTTTTCTCCATATCTTTTCACCGTTTAACTGGCAGAATTTATTTTCGATGACTGTAAAACGCAAGGTTTCTCTAGATCCTAACGCCAGATACCCTAGATTTTCAAGGCTTTCATCAAATAAATTAAATACTCGTGATTGAAGATTTTTATCAAAGTAGATAAGCACGTTGCGGCACAAAATAAGCTGAAATTTATTGAATGAGGTATCTGATACCAGATTGTGGGTTGAAAATATCATTTTAGTTTTTAAGCTCTCATCAAACTTTGCCAGATCATAATTGGCGGAGTAATAGCTTGAAAATTCTTTTTTGCCGCCCGAAAGATTATAATTTTCCGAATAACGTTTCATATTTGCTAATGGAAAAATCCCTTTGCTAGCCTTTTGTAAAACATCTGGATTTAGATCTGTGGCATATATTAACGATTTATGAAGTAAATTAGCTTCCTGCAGCAAAATAGCTAATGAATAAGCTTCTTCACCGGTTGAACAACCAGCCAGCCATATTCGAATAAAAGGGTAAGTACCTAAGCGGGGCAAAACCTCCTCGCGTATAATTTTATAAAATTCCGGATCACGGAACATTTCAGTAACGTTTACTGTAAGCTGTTCTATAAAGTGGTTTATGTAGTTTACTTCTGTTTTAATTTGATATCGAAACTCGGCAAAACTTGTAAATTTGTCGATCAAAAATAATCGGTTAATTCGCCTTTTTAGAGATGCCGAGGAATAACCTCTGAAATCATATCCATAAATTTCAAGCAGATCATTCAATATGATCTCTATCTCGTCATCATTAACCGAATTGCCACTCACATTTTTATTTTAAATGCTTACTTAACAAGGCTAACAATATATCTATGTTTACCGGTTTGGAGATATAGCCTGCCGCACCAGCTTGTAGACACTTTTCTTTATCACCCACCATAGCATGGGCAGTGACAGCAATTATGGGAATACGTGCCAACTGTTCAGATTTTAAAATCATAGCAATAGCCTCGTAGCCATTTATATCAGGCATCATCATATCCATTAATACAATACCAATTTCGGTGTCTTCAGAAAGCATAAGTATGCATTCGCGAGCACCAGTAGCAGAAACACAATTAAATCCACGTGTACACAATACGGCCCTCAAGGCGAATATATTGCAGCTATTATCATCTACAATAAGAATTTTGTTGGTTTTAAATTCCATATCAGCAACTATTTAATAAGCATTACATGTATTTATCATACAACCACACACGCAAAAGTGAGATCAATTGGTCAATATCTATAGGTTTGGAAATATAATCTGATGCACCCGCACTAATACATTTTTCACGATCGCCCATCATTGCCTTGGCAGTTACAGCTAAAATGGGAAGATTTTTATATGCAGAATTTTGCCGTATTTTTGTGGTAGAATCATATCCATCCATTTCAGGCATCATCATATCCATTAATACGATATCTACCTGTGGGTTTTTATTTAACTGTTTAATAGCCTCCTGGCCATCAGTAGCAGATATTACTTTCATATTATGCTGCTCTAGAGCTTTTGTAATGGAAAAAATATTACGGACATCATCATCTGCAATAAGTACAGTTTTATTTTTAAGAACTTCTCTCAGTTTAACCAGTTTTTCTAACCCAGTAATTTTTATATTTTGTTTTTTATTTTTCTCTACTAAATGTAAAAAAATACTTGCCTCATCTAATATTCGTTGATAAGAGTGAGCTGTTTTTACAACAATAGAATCTGCATATTGCTTTATGCGGTTTTCTTCAGATACAGAGAGGCTTTTTCCTGTAAAAACAATAATAGGAAGATTTTCCAATCCCTTACTTTTTTTAACAATATCTAAAGTTGAATAAGCCTCTTTACCTAATACGCCCATATCGAGTATTACACAATCTACCTCTTTTTTGTGAAGTAAATGAATACTATCATTCACGTTTTCTGTTATTTCTGAATTTATATTAGAGGTAGAAAGAAAATAGCTTAACGCTTTGGCATGTTTGGAATTTTCTTCTATAATAAGCACCTTTTTCGGCCCCTTACTAAGTGCATCTTCGAGCTTTTTAAAGATATCCTGCATTTGCTCTAAAGCTACGGGCTTATCAATAAAATCTACAGCACCCTTCATTAAACTTTCCCTCTTTACTGCCATAGATGACATAATATGTACAGGAATATGGCGGGTTTTGGGATTAGCTTTTAATTCATCCATGACCTGCCACCCATCCATTACCGGTAACTGGATATCAAGCATAATAGCAAATGGATTGTATATTAATGCCATTTCTATTCCCTGATCGCCACGTACAGCAATAATACCCTTATATTTTTTTTTATGAGCGAAATCTAAAAGTGCTTTCGCAAAGCGTGTATCATCTTCAATAATAAGAATTGTTTGATCGCCTTCTGCAAGATTATCCCGGTCATCCAGAATTTCATCTGGTATTACAGACACAACAAAACTTTCAGTATTTTTAATAGCAACCTTTTTTACGGGCTCCTCCGGCTCATTATTTTGAATTATAGGAGGCGTTGGTATAGCAGCCGCAACAGATTGCGATATTGGTATAATTAACAAAAATTCACTGCCTTTGCCCTGTGTACTTTTAAGTTGGATTTCTCCCTGAAGAAGTTTAGCTAGCTCTCTACTTATAGAAAGTCCTAAACCAGTGCCGCCAAATTTCCTCTTCGTGGATCCATCTTCCTGCTGGAAAGCTTCAAATATTAATTGCTGTTTATCCGGAGCTATTCCAATGCCTGTATCTTTCACTAAAAAGTGTATAAATTTACCTCTGGCAGGTTGTGAAATATCCAATATTATAGAACCCTGGCTTGTAAATTTAAGTGCATTAGAAATGAGATTTTTTAAGATTTGTTCCAACCTCATTTTATCTGTTTGTAGGATACTTAGCAAGCCAGTTTCTTTATTTATTTTTAGTTCTAGCTTTTTTTCTTTTGCAATAAGGCCAAATAATGAACGCATATCTGTTATGATATCTTCTATAGGAACGGATTCATATTCGAGAGTCATTTTGCCGGATTCAATTTTTGATAAATCCAGAATCTCATCAATTAAACTCAATAATCCATTCCCTGAACTCTCAATTACTTCAGCATATTCTATCAACTCTTTACTCAGTTGCTTATCTTCGGATATAAGCCTGGATAATAATAAGATAGAATTAAGCGGTGTACGTAATTCATGAGACATATTAGCTAGGAATTCTGATTTGTATTTAGTGCTGAGTTCCAGTTGCTCTGCTTTTTGCAATATATCCAGATTTCTTTCTACTATAACCTGGTTTTTTTCTTCCAATAATCTGCTTCTTTCTTCAACCTCTATATTGGTTTGCAATAATTCTTCTTGCTGCACTCTAAGCTCTTCTTCTGATGCCTGTAGTTTTTGAGCTTGTGACTCAAGCTCTGTATTTAGGCCTTGTAATTCACTATGTTGCGATTGTAATTCTTCTGACTGAACTTGGGTTTCTTCTAGTAATTCCTGTAATTTTTTTCTGTTTTGCGCACTTGTTATCGATATTCCAATGTTGCTGGAAATATTTTTTAAAAAGGCTAGGTCATTGGATGAGAATTCATTAAGTGAAGCTAATTCTATCACTCCCTTTATTGTATTATCATGGTAAAAAGGAAAAGTAATAATGCTTTTTGGTTTCGCTTCTCCTGTGGCAAAACTTATGGAAATGCTTTCTTCTTCTATATTGTTTAGAACTACTTGTTTCCCGCTTAGGGCACATTGTCCTACTAAACCTTCTCCAATCTTAATTTTATCCCGGTCCTTATTATGAACTAATGAATAGCCTTTTTGTAAATGAAGGAAATCACCTTCTAATAAGTAAAGTGCTCCAACCTGACAATGAATATATGTAGAAATAAATTCAATGATATCATACGTTAATATTGGAAGGTCTTTTTCTCCCACCATAGTTTCATTTAGCTTTGCGATACCTGTTTGAAGCCATTCTTCGTCCGATAAAAGGCCAAAGGAGTACGCTAAAGATTGCGCCATTTTATCTAATGCGAAAGAGAGACTTCCTAGGCCATCTTTTTCGTTATCATTAATACGAATCGTATAATCTCCATTAGATATTTTATTAGCAAGGCCCTCTATGATATTAATACGATTCTGAATTTCTTCATCTTTTCTTTCTAAATCTTTTTGGAGTTTGTTTTTTTCTTCAAAATCATTTGTCACACGTACAAAAAAGAAGATAGTAATTAGTATAGAAAGTATGGCAGCAATTATTATTAAAATCGGAGTATAACTTGCATATTTGCTCATAGCTGCAGTGCGGATACGAAGTAATTGTTCTTCCCTATTTTGCATGATTTTCACCATCTGGCGGACTTCATCCATATAGATTCTACCTTCATTAAAATTAGAGAGACTGGGTGTTGCATTAGATTTTTTAAGATCAATTAGTTCTTTAAGAAGATTCAATCGTTTTTCAGTCAGATTTTTAAGTTGATTGCAACTAACCTGTTGTGTTGGATTATCAGCAGTTAATTGTTTGATGGTTTTTAAAAGATTAGCTACTTTGCTGGAGGCCCCATAATAGGGTTCAAGAAACTCAACTTTATTTGTAAGAAGATAACCTCTCTGCCCCGTCTCCGCATCTTTCATGGTTGATATAACTGTTTCCAACTCACGTATAATCACATTGGTATGGTTAACCAAGCCAGAGCTTTGCAATAAATTTTGTATGCTTATATACGATGTAACCGAACTAATTATTAATAGGAATAGAGAAAGGCCGAAACCGAAAATTAGATTCCGTGTATGGGTAGTTTTTTTTTGCATATAAATTCTTATTCGATTTAAATCTGTTTGTAGATTGGTATGGTGAAGTAAAATTCAGATCCCTTACCAGGATTGCTGTTTACTCCATATTTTCCTCCATGTCTGTTGATAATTTCGGCACAAATAAATAAGCCAATTCCTAAGCCTTGGAAGCGATTTGACGACTCTTCTACTCTGTAAAATTTTTTAAATATATTATTATGCAATTCTTTAGAAATGCCTATGCCAAAGTCTGTTACACTTACAATAATGGATTTTTTATCATCAGAATAAGAAGTATCTACATGCACTTCCTCACATTTTGGAGAATATTTTATAGCATTGGTTAAGTAATTAATAATAACCTGTTCTATCCGATTTTCATCACCCAAAATCACAGCATTTAAAGTACCTTTTGTAATGATGGTACATTCCTGCGTTTGCTGAACAACATCAATGGCATTGGTAAGCATATTTTGTAGCTCAAATTCCTTGTAATTAAATTCCAATTTCCCATTTTCAATTTTGGAAATATCTAGTAGGTCGGCAATAAGCAGATTTAATTTTTCTACCTGTATTTGAGTTCTATTTAAATAATTGAGAGCAATATCATTATTGGATTTAGCGAGCGATCTTCCCAAAAGCTGCATATAACCTTTAATGCTGGTTAAAGGTGTTTTAAGCTCATGACTTGCAATACTTATAAATTCATCTTTTTTAATTTCCGCTCTTTTTTGCTCTTCAATATCTGTGAAAGTTCCAACCCACTTTACAATTATATCGTCTTCTTTTACAGGAATAGCACGTAATAAATGATGTCTATAAATATTTTTGTGAGGATTTTTTAGCCTTACCTCGACATCCAATGTATTACCTGTTTTAATCACCTCCTCCCAGCTTTTTAATAAGTCCTTGTCTTTGGGATGCGTTTCAGGAAAATCATTTTGTAAGTCCGAATACCTAAACCACTTATCATTTACAAATTCTATGGTACCATCGCTCTTGGCAGTAAATGCTATCTGGGGGATAGATTCTAAAATAGATCTTAATTCCTTCACTTTGTCGTTTAATTCTGATTGAGTCCGTGTTCTGTAATCAATCTCATTTCTCAAGGTTTGATGCATTTCATTCAATTCCTTTCGTTGTTCACTTAGCGTATAAAAAGTTTTTACCTTTAGCAGAAGGATATCTGTATCAACAGGCTTTGTGATATAATCAATACCTCCCTTAGCATAACCTTGGGTGATAAATTTTTTAGCAGTATTAACTGCCGAAAGGAAGATTATAGGAATATCTTTAGATTTACTATATCCAGAAATTGCTTCAGCAACCTCAAAGCCATCAATTACAGGCATTTGAACATCCAAAATAATCAAAGCATATGAGTTTTTAAGAATTTTTTTTAAAGCTTCTTCTCCCGATAGGGCTGTATCAACTGAAAAATTATTTATTTCAAGTACTTTCTTTAAAGCAAAAATATTTTCAGCATGATCATCAACTATCAATATCATTATTATGGGTTTGTTTGGTAAGAGAAAACTAATGTCCTAATTACTGAATGTACGGCATCATAATATGCTTGATATTAATTATCGCATATTTTGTACCTGACATTAAATTAAGCGCTTATTAAATAATTGCCTTTATTCTGTTAAATTATTTAATCTATTTCTACAGCAATTAATACACCAATTATTTAAAATATTCAATAAAAATTTAATTATATTTTTTGATGCTGATTTAAGATAACTTTGAGCATGTTTTATATAATATAAAATTATTGTGAACAACAATTCATGAAAAATAAACTTAGCAAAGTTTATCTCACAGCTGGCTTCTCCTAAAATATGAATAAAAAACAAAACATAAACACATGGTTGAGCTGCTTAATGGTTAAGGAGACTATCAATAAAAATAAAATATAAATGAATAATTCTTCGAATGAAAATAGCTATTAACGGATTTGGTCGGATAGGGAGGATAACTTTAAGAACCTTACTTCAGAAAAAAGGTATTGAAGTTGTTGCAATTAACGATTTAACAGATACCCAAACATTGGCGCATTTGTTTAAGTATGATTCTGTGCACAGAGGATTTAAAGGTTCTGTAACTGCAAAAAGTGACCAATTAGTTATTAATGATAAATGTATGAGAGTATTTACAGAAAGAGATCCTGCAAATCTTCCATGGGAGGAATTAGAGATTGATCTTGTTATTGAAGCAACTGGAAAATTTTTGACAAGTGAAACAGCAGGTTTACACTTACAGGCAGGAGCAAAGCAAGTGCTAATTTCAGCACCATCGCCAGATAAAGATATACCAACGGTTGTGCTTGGTGTTAATGACCAGCATATTAATCTGAACTCTAAAATTTTATCTAATGCATCATGTACTACCAATAATGTAGCTCCACTGGTTAAAGTCTTAGATGATAATTGGGGTATTATTGATGGATATATCACAACAGTTCATTCCATGACTGGCGATCAGAATTTGCATGACGCACCACACAAAGATCTCAGAAGAGCCAGAGCTGCTTCTGCATCTATTATTCCTACAAGTACGGGGGCTGCAAAAGCCATAACAGCTATTTTTCCTCATTTGGAAGGGAAATTAGGAGGAGCAGGTATACGAGTCCCTGTTTTAAACGGGTCATTAACCGATTTTACTTGTACATTAAGAAACCAGCCTACCGTTGAAAATATAAATAAGGCATTTAGATTAGCTTCTGAAGGATATTTAAAAGATATTTTAGAATATACATCAGATCCGATAGTCTCGGTTGACATTTTGGATAATCCTCACTCCTGCATATTTGATTCGCAATTAACATCCATTGTAGGTGGATTAGTTAAAGTAGTAGGATGGTATGATAATGAATTCGGTTATTCAAGCAGGTTAGCAGATCTGGTTGAAAAAATATCTAAAAACTAGTGATAAAATTTATAACAAGTAAAGATACACTACCCATACGCAGTGCCGTTTTGCGTGATAACCTAAATAATCAATTATGTCATTTTGAGGGAGATGAAAAAGAAGGATCTTTTCATTTAGGTTACTATGATAATGAATTTCTAGTTTGCATAGCTACTTTTTATCCTCAAAATAGGAAAGATTTTACAGGAACAGGTTATCAATTACGCGGGATGGCAACTTTGCCAAATCATCAGGGGAAAGGTATTGGAAACCAAATTTTAAATTTTGCTATCATTTATCTTCGAGGCCAAAAAGCCAGTTATTTATGGTGCAATGCCCGTAAAACAGCATATCATTTTTATCAGGGTATTGGGTTCGAATTTATTTCAGAAGAATTTGAAATAGAAAATATTGGCCCTCATCGAACTATGTACTTAAAAATACAGTAGTTTTTAAATCATTCATTTTAAATGCAAGCAATTCAACAATATTTATGTTAAATGCAATATTATTGTACAATAGCAACAATCAAGTATGAAAACCATAGACTTCTTAAATTTTTCCGGAAAGCGGGCATTAGTTCGCGTAGATTTTAATGTACCCTTAGATGATAAATTCAATATTACGGATGATAATCGAATGCAGGGAGCTTTACCGACCATAGAAAAGATCCTCAATGATGGAGGTTCCGTAATTTTAATGTCTCATCTTGGAAGACCTAAAGATGGCCCATCAGAAAAATATTCGCTTAAACATTTAGTCAAACATCTCTCTTTTTTATTAAATAGAGATGTTCAGTTTGCTGATGACTGTATCAGTGAAGATGCTATGAAAAAATCTAAAGCTCTAAAGCCCGGCGAAGTATTATTACTAGAGAATTTACGCTTTTACAAGGAAGAAGAAAAAGGAGATGAAATTTTTGCGCAAAAACTAGCTCAATTAGGTGATGTATATGTAAATGATGCATTCGGTACAGCTCATCGAGCGCATGCTTCTACAGCAATTGTAGCAAAATTTTTCCCTGATGCAAAATACTTTGGTTATCTAATGGCCAGCGAATTGGCAAATGCAGAAAAAATACTCCATCATGCAGAAAAACCATTTACAGCAATAATGGGCGGAGCTAAAGTTTCTGATAAGATCGAACTAATTGAAAAGTTGCTTGAAAAAGTAGATAATCTGATCATTGGTGGCGGAATGGCCTATACATTTGCAAAAGCGCAAGGTGGCAGAATTGGTAAATCCTTAGTAGAAGAAGATAAATTAGATCTGGCTAATAATCTCATCTCCAAAGCAAAAGAGAAAGGTGTTAATTTAATTCTTCCAGTCGATTCCGTCATTGCTGATGCTTTTTCAAATGATGCAAATACAGAAATTGCACCTAATAACAATATTAAAGAGAGTTGGATGGGTTTAGATATTGGTCCGGAATCCATCAAAAGATTTGGTGATATTATCGGAAATTCAAAAACAATTCTTTGGAATGGTCCTATGGGAGTGTTTGAAATGAAAAAATTTGAATCAGGAACAAAAGCAATTGCTGAAGCAGTTGTTAAAGCCACCAAAAATGGAGCATTCTCTCTGATTGGAGGGGGTGATTCAGCAGCCGCTGTATCCAAATTTGGTTTTAGTGATGATGTTAGTTATGTATCAACCGGCGGTGGTGCATTATTGGAATACATGGAAGGCAAGGAATTACCCGGTGTAAAAGCTATAAACTCTTGATCTAATTGTAGAAATCAGTTCCCTGCGAAATTCATTATCCCTTTAAGAAGTCCTGCACCTCTAAACGTGCGGGATTTTGCTATTTTAAGGAGTAATAAACTTGTGGAAAACTTTTTGGTGGGAACTAGTGGTAAAAAGTGGTAAATTATTTACTTTTACTCTATAATAATGGAGTGAAATAAACTGATGTCACACTTTTTAGGAGAATTTGATTGTAAACTGGATGCTAAAGGCAGGATGATGATTCCATCTAACCTCAAGAAGCAGCTTCCTGAAGCTGAGCGTGAGGGGCTGGTGATTAATCGTGGCTTTGAAAAGCACCTGGTAGTTTACACTAAAAAGGAATGGGATATTATTACAGATGAGTTAAGTAAGCTCAATCAGTATGAAAAGAAAACCCGTGAATTTATCCGCTACTTCACCCGTGGAGCAACAGAATTGACATTAGATGCTGCCAATCGTGTGCTTTTCCCAAAATCATTAATGGATTATGCAGGCATCCAATCTGAAGTTGTATTGTCTTGCCAGTTTAATAAAATTGAGGTTTGGGCTAAAGAAGCTTATGATTCTCAATTAGATAATGAGCCTGAAAATTTTTCGAATCTTGCTGAAGAAGTAATGGGCAATGCAGGGAGGAAATCAGATGTCTGATTATCATAGCCCGGTTATGTTGCACGAATGTATACAAGGTTTAGCCATTAAGCCAGATGGAGTTTATGTAGATGTAACTTTTGGCGGCGGCGGGCATTCACGAGAAATATTAAAGCATCTTAATGAGAAGGGCAGATTAATTGCTTTTGATCAGGATGCCGATGCACAAAAAAATATAAAAAAAGATGATCGCTTAACTTTTATTGATCAGAATTTCCGCTATTTAAAAAACAATTGTCGTTTGCAGAATGCTATTGCCGCTGATGGTATTTTGGCCGATTTGGGCGTTTCATCACATCAGTTTGACCGGCCAGAACGGGGGTTTTCTATTCGTTTTGATGCAGATTTGGATATGCGAATGGATCAAACCACATCCCTTACTGCAAAAGAAGTGGTTAATACCTATAGTGAAGAAAAGCTTCATCGCATTTTTGGTATGTATGGAGAGATACAAAATGCAAAAACACTGGCCAGTACTTTGGTTACTTTTCGCTTAAATAAGCCTTTAAATACCATAATTGATTTAAAATCAGCAATTCAAAAACTAGTCCCCCAAGGAAAAGAAAACAAATATCTGGCCCAGGTTTTTCAAGCATTGCGCATTGAAGTTAATCAGGAGCTAGAGGCTTTACAAGAATTCTTAGAGCAATCTGTAGATGTGTTAAAATCAGGTGGACGCTTGGTTGTGATGTCTTATCATTCCCTGGAAGATAGATTGGTCAAGAATTTTATCGCCAAGGGGAAATTTAAAGGTGAAGTAGAAAAGGATTTTTTTGGAAATCAAATTAAGCCCTTGGAAGCTATAACACGAAAAGCAATAACGGCTTCAGATGATGAAATAAAACAAAATAATAGGGCACGTAGCGCTAAACTTAGGATTGCAGTAAAAAACTAAGGTGCAAATGAAAAATGTGTTGTTTGCCAACAAGTTAATTGAGGCTAATGAGTAACCAATTTAAAAATGAAATAGTTGAGGATAAAGTAGAACAGGAAATTCAGCCCGAGAGCAAAGAGAAGGTAGAAATTCCAAAGAACTTTTTCACAATGATGTTTACTGAAGGAGTTATATCCAAAGAAGCAGCAACAGATATGTTGCCGTTCATTATTTATGTTGCTTTTTTAGCGATGATCTACATAAGCAACCAGCATTTTGCAGAAAATAATGTACGCAATATTGATAAATTAAATAAAGAAGTTAAAGAGTTAAGCTGGGATTTTAAAACAATAAAAGCCGACTTAATGCTAAAAAGTACACAAACAGAAGTAGCAAAACAGGTAGACACTTTAGGATTGAAAGAACCCATTGAGCCACCTAAAAAAATAGTGATAACAGAGGATGAATTTTAATAGATAAAAACCCCAAAAATCAGGACTGAGGCACATGAATATAAGAACTGACATATTAATGCGAGTGTACATAGCTTTCGGGCTTATTGTACTTTTTGCGTTTGCAGTTTTATTCAAACTATGTCATGTTCAATTTATAGAAGGAAACAAGTGGCGTGCAATGGCAGATAAATCATCTACTCGTTTCATGAATGTAGAAGCAGCCCGTGGTAATATTTATTCAGTAGATGGTAGCTTATTAGCTACTTCGGTACCAGAATATGAACTGCGAATGGATATGCTTGCCGGAGGAATTGAAAAGAATGAAGTTTTCTATGAAAAAGTAGATTCACTCAGCAATAAACTTTCCGAGTTTTTTAAAGATAAATCTGCAAAGCAATATTCCCGCATGTTGCGTGAGGCCCGGCAAGATAGTGGACGTTATGTACTGTTAAAACGGAATGTTACTCATCAGCAATTAAAGCTAATACGTACTTTCCCTATTTTTAATTTAGGCACATACAAAGGTGGTTTGATCGCTGAGCAGCAAAATAAACGGATCATGCCGTTCAATACTCTTGCTGCCAGAACTATTGGTTATAAAAATAAAAATGTTCAGCCGGTTGGCTTAGAAGGAGCTTATGGAACATACATGGATGGGGAAAGTGGTAAACGACTCATGCAGCAAATTGCTGGTAGAGTTTGGATGCCAGTAAATCAAGATATAGAGATTGCCCCAAAAGATGGTGCCGATATTATTTCAACAATTAATATCAACATGCAGGATGTTGCTCAGCGTGCTCTCAAAAAACAACTTATTACTAGTCAGGCAGATTATGGCTGTGTGATTTTAATGGAAGTTGCAACTGGTGAGATCCGTGCAATAGCCAATTTTACTAAAGTATCCCCGGGAGAGTATCAGGAGAAATTCAATTATGCCATTGCAGAAAGCGCAGAACCTGGCTCGACCTTTAAATTAGCATCTTACATGGCTTTACTTGATCAGCATAAAGTGGATACAAGTTCATTGGTAAATTGTGAAGGAGGGGAATACAGAATATTGAATCATACTATTAAAGATTCTCATTTGGGTAATGGTGTGTTAACTGTCAAAAAGGCTTTTGAAGAATCATCAAATGTTGCCGTAGCTAAATTGGTTTATTTAAATTATAAAGCAGACCCTAAACAATTCACAGACAAATTATATGATCTGCATTTAAATGAGAAATTAGGCCTCCAAATACCGGGTGAAGGAACTCCATTAGTTAAAAATCAGAAAAATAGAAGTTGGAGCGGATTGACGCTTCCACAAATGGCTTATGGATATGAACTGAAAATGACGCCTTTGCAAATGCTTACATTTTATAATTCCATTGCTAATAATGGGAAGATGATTGCCCCGTTATTTGTTCGTGAAATTCGCAGATTAGGCAATACGGTAGAAAACTTTAATGCTCGTGTAATAGATGAAAAAGTTTGCTCGAATGAAACACTGGGCAAGCTAAAAAAAATGCTTGAAGGAGTTGTTGAAGAAGGTACGGGGAAAGATGTGATCAAAAATCCGTTTTATAAAGTAGCCGGCAAAACAGGAACAGCTCAAGTAGCGAATGGTTCTTTAGGTTATAAGGGTAAAAAATCTTATCAGGCCTCTTTCTGCGGATATTTTCCGGCAGATAATCCAAAATATTCGATGATCGTTGTGCTTAATAATCCTATAGGGGCTTATTATGCTGCTTTAGTTGCTGGCCCGGTATTCCGGGAAGTAGCAGATAAAGTATATGCAAGTGATGTGCAAATGTTTGATGCTTTGAAAGATCAAAAGTTTGCAAGTAATACTAAAATGCCACAAGCCAAAGCTGGTGAAAAAAAGGCAACGCAAAATGTGTATAAAGCGTTTGGTATTAAATCATCTTTTATTGCAAACGGAGAATATGTGAATGCTGTGGATTCAAATCTTGGGACAGCTAAGCTACAAGTGAAAATTATAGAAGGGGCAGTACCCAATGTAACCGGCATGGGTCTGAAAGATGCCTTATATCTGATGGGCAATTCCGGGCTCAGGCCAAGTGTAAAAGGTAGTGGTAAGGTAGTTAGGCAATCCTTAGCAGCCGGATTGATAGTTGGTAAAGGTTATCCTATTGTTTTAGAACTAGAATAATGAAGAGGCTAAAAGATATTTTATATACCGTATCTCTTAAAAAGGTAGTAAACTCAACAGATATACCCGTTGCCGGAATTTACTTCGATTCCCGTAAGATTAAACAAGGGGTATTATTTATAGCTGTTAAAGGAACCACTTCAGATGGACATCTATTCATTAATCAGGCTATAACTCAGGGTGCAATAGCTATTGTTTGTGAAGAATTGCCAAAAGAATTGCAGGCCAATATAACCTATATTGAAGTGGAGAACTCATCAAAAGCACTAGCTACTATTGCAGCTAATTTTTTTGATAATCCATCCCAAAAACTAAAATTAATTGGTATAACCGGCACGAATGGAAAAACCACAGTTGCAACTTTGTTATTCCAACTATTCTGTGATTTGGGGTATAAAACGGGATTATTATCAACTGTTCAAAATCACATTAATGATCTGATCATTCCGGCAATCCATACTACACCAGATCCTATTGCATTAAACAGTTTGTTAAATGACATGGTTAATAGCGGTTGTGATTATTGCTTTATGGAAGTAAGTTCCCATGCAATTGCCCAATATAGGATTGGAGGTTTAACTTTTACAGGCGGGATTTTTACCAACCTTACACATGACCACTTGGATTTTCATCACACTTTCGATGAATATCTAAAAGCTAAAAAAGGCTTTTTTGATGCATTAGATAAATCTGCTTTTGCATTAACCAACACAGACGATAAAAATGGGATGGTAATGTTGCAAAACACACGTGCTCATAAAAAAACCTATGCTTTAAAAAGTATCGCCGATTTTAAGGCCAAAATCATCGAAAATCATTTTAGCGGTTTGCTTCTCAATATAGATAATGAAGAAGTATGGTTTAAAATGGTTGGTACTTTCAATGCATATAATTTGCTTGCTGTATATGGTACGGCTCTTTTGCTTGATCAGGATCGTACTAAAGTATTAACTTTTTTAAGTCGTTTAAATGGGGCAGAAGGCCGCTTCGATTATCTCACTTCTCCTAACGGGATTATTGGAATTGTTGATTATGCTCATACTCCGGATGCCGTGCAAAATGTATTGAGTACTATTCAGGATATCCGTACTGGAACAGAACAGGTTATAACTGTAATTGGTTGTGGCGGCGATCGCGATAAAACAAAACGCCCCATTATGGCCCAAGTTGCCTGCGATTGGAGCAATAAAGTAATCCTTACATCAGATAATCCACGAAGTGAAGAGCCTGAAAAAATTATTCGTGATATGGAAGCAGGAGTTTTGCCTAATAATAAGAAAAAAGCATTATCAATTACGGATAGAAAAGAAGCCATACGTACAGCTTGCCATTTAGCAAAAGCCGGTGATATTATTTTAGTGGCGGGTAAGGGACATGAAAAATATCAGGAAATAGGAGGAGTAAAATACCCATTTGATGATAAAATGATTTTAACGGAATTACTAAATCTGATGAGCTGATGCTGTATTATTTATTCACATATCTTGATCATCGCTATAATTTCCCCGGAGCCGGAGTGTTTCAATACATTTCATTTCGTACTGGTATGGCTGTGATCTTATCGCTTTTTTTAACCACTGTTTATGGTAGTAGGTTAATTAAAATTTTAAGAGCTAAGCAGGTAGGTGAAACAGTACGGAATTTAGGTTTAGAAGGTCAGATGCAAAAACAAGGAACTCCAACTATGGGTGGCTTGATCATTTTGTTGGGTATTCTGGTTCCTACGTTATTATTTGCCAAACTCGAAAATATTTATGTACTACTAATGTTGGTCACAACCGTTTGGATGGGTGTAATTGGCTTTATAGATGACTATATCAAAGTTTTCAAAAAAGATAAAGAAGGCCTTGCCGGACGCTTTAAGATCATGGGGCAGGTTGGTTTAGCATTAATTATTGGCTGGACGATGTATTTTCATCCCGACATTGTAGTACGGCAGCAGGTTACTTTACCCGCATTAGTAAAAGCGCCATTAGAAGTGCATCAACGAGGAAACGAATATTATTATACTCAGGACCTTAAATCTACTATTACTAATGTCCCGTTTTATAAGAATAATGAATTTGACTATTCGAAGGTGCTAAGTATTTTTGGCAAAGGGTTAGAAAAATATTCTTTAGTCGTTTTTCTCCTTTTTGTCATAGTGATTATTACGGCTGTTTCAAACGGTGCAAACATGACTGATGGAATAGATGGCTTAGCTACAGGAACATCAGCGATTATTGGTATTACTCTGGCTATCCTGGCCTATGTTTCCGGTAATGCAATTTTTGCAGATTATTTAAATATCCTGTACATCCCAAATTCTGGTGAACTGGTAATATTTGCAGGTGCTTTTGTGGGAGCTTGTGTAGGATTTTTATGGTATAATTCTTATCCGGCGCAGGTTTTTATGGGTGATACCGGGAGCTTAGCTATCGGCGGAATTATCGCCGCTTTTGCTATTATGATTCGCAAAGAATTACTTATTCCTTTATTGTGCGGAATATTTTTGATAGAAAATATATCTGTTATGCTACAGGTATTCTATTTTAAATACACCAAAAAAAGATATGGGGAAGGCATTCGGATTTTTTTAATGGCTCCCTTACACCATCACTACCAGAAAAAAGGATTTCATGAATCTAAAATTGTAACCCGGTTCTGGATCGTAGGGATAATACTGGCTATTTTAACCATTGTGACTTTAAAATTGAGATAACTCCATCCCGAAAGGTGAGGAAATAAAGATAATGTTGAACAATAATAAAAATATAGAAAATAATAAAGCTTCCTCCCTTTCGGGGATGAATGAGACGAGACTTTTAGTGATTCTCGGTGCAGGTGAAAGCGGTGTTGGAGCAGCTATACTTGCTCAGCAGAAGGGTTATAAAATTTTTGTATCAGATTTTGGTTCAATAGCAGATAAATACAAGCAGGAACTGGATCAACTTGGAATTGTATATGAAGAGAATCAGCATACAGAAGCAAAAATCTTGTCAGCCTCAGAAGTAGTAAAAAGCCCGGGTATTCCTGATAAATCGCCAATCATTAAAAAATTGGCTGAAAAACAGATCCCTATTATTTCTGAAATTGAATTTGCCGGAAGATATACCGATGCAAAACTAATTTGTATTACCGGTTCAAACGGTAAATCAACTGCCACTATGCTGACATATCATATCCTTAAAAATGCAGGATTAAATGTAGGCTTAGCCGGGAATATTGGGAAGAGTTTTGCCAAGCAGGTAGCACTCGAAAAATTTGATTATTACGTATTGGAGATCAGCAGCTTCATGCTGGATAATATGTACCGGTTTAAAGCAAACATCGCAGTATTGCTGAACATAACGCCGGATCATTTAGATCGATATGAATATCAAATGGAGAATTATTCAGACTCCAAGTTCAAAATCATCCAAAATCAAACAGGAAATGATGTATTTATTTACTGTGCAGATGATGATGAAACTCTGAAAGGATTAAAAAAACATGAAATTCAGGCGAAAGCTTATCCATTCTCTATTCAAAAATTAGTGGAAAAAGGCGCCCATTTAGAAAATAATAACATCATCATAGATATACACCAAACCAATCAAAAACCATTCAGCATGTCAATTACCGAATTAGCTTTACAGGGCAAGCATAATATTTATAATTCCATGGCATCAGGCATCATTGCCAAAGTGCTGGAATTACGAAATGAATCCATCCGCGAAAGCATGGGAAGCTTTACCAATATTGAACACAGACTGGAACATGTGGCCAAAATATCCGGAATTGATTTTATTAATGATTCTAAAGCTACAAATGTGAATTCAACATGGTACGCATTAGAAAGTATGCCGGGTGAGGTCGTTCTTATTCTGGGTGGTGTGGATAAGGGAAACGATTACAATATGCTGAAGGACCTGGTTAAAAATAAAGTGAAAAGTATTGTGTGTTTGGGTAAAGATAATAAACGTATTCATGAAGCTTTTGAAGACGACGTTGAAATAATAGTGAATACGTTTTCAGCTCGTGAAGCTGTAGAGATCGCTTACCATTTGGCAAAAAAAGGAGATACTGTTTTATTATCGCCGGCTTGTGCCAGTTTTGATCTGTTTAAAAACTACGAAGATCGCGGTAACCAGTTTAAACAAGCTGTAAAAGAATTGTAAATAAATGCAAAGAATAATTAACAAAACAAAAGGAGACCGCTGGATCTGGCTCATTGTGATCTTACTATCTGTATGGTCATTATTGGCTGTATACAGTGCAACCGGAACGCTTGCATATAAGAAAGGAGTGGGCAGCGAGCAATACTTAATCAAGCATTTAGTGATGATTATTGGCGGTTTAGCACTCATGTATTTTTCCCATTTATTGGATTACCGTTATTATGCCGGTATTTCAAAAATATTAATGGTTATTACGATTCCCTTATTGTTATACACACTAATTTTTGGAGCTAATGTGAATGATGCAAGTCGCTGGGTTACTATTCCTATAATTAACCAAACTTTTCAAACATCCGATTTAGCTAAACTGGCCTTAATTACATTTCTGGCTCGTACGTTAACTAAAAAACAGGAAAATATTAAAGATGTAAAAAAAGCTTTTTTACCAATAATGGGCTCAGTTTGTGCCGTTTTTATATTAATAGCACTGGCTAATCTTTCCACGGCTTTAATGCTTTTTGGTGTAAGTATTTTATTGCTTATCATGGGCCGTATCAGTATTAAACAAATCGCTATTGTTTGCCTTGCGGGATTAATATTGCTTACAGGAGTTGTTTTGCTTGGCCCACGTCGAAAAACATACGTTTCCCGTATCGAAGCCTTTATGCATCCCGAAAAGGTAAATCCGGATAAGTCGTTCCAGTCAAATCAATCTAAAATCGCAATAGCAACAGGCGGCATATTTGGAAAAGGTCCGGGTAATAGTGTACAACGAAATTTTCTTCCACATCCTTATTCAGATTTTGTGTATGCATTAATTATTGAAGAATATGGTTTAATTGGAGGGGTTTTACTCATCATTCTATACCTCATATTTCTTTACCGATGTATATTAATCGTAACGCAAAGCCCTAAAGCATTTGGAGCTTTACTTGCAGCAGGTTTGAGCTTTAGTTTAACTATTCAGGCATTTGCAAATATGGCCGTAGCAGTTGGTTTAGGCCCTGTTACAGGAGTTCCTTTGCCTTTGGTAAGTATGGGCGGAACATCAATTTTGTTTACAAGTGTTGCATTTGGAATTATATTGAGTGTAAGCAGAGATATTGATGAGAAAAAAGAAATATCAGATAAGAATAAAGAAAAAGTAATTGTAGGTGAAATTCCTGCAATGGCATAAAAAATGACTGGCGCAAAAAGAGTAATAATTAGTGGTGGCGGAACAGGAGGACATATCTTCCCTGCTATTGCTATTGCTAATGCGTTGAAGCGAATTGAACCCGCTACTGAAATATTATTTGTAGGTGCTAAGGGGCGGATGGAAATGGAAAAAATTCCGGCAGCCGGATATCAAATCATTGGTTTGGATATTCAGGGGTTTCAGCGCAAATCTTTATTTAAGAACCTGTTATTGCCATATAAAATGTTCAAAAGTGTTTTAAAAGCGAGGTCAATTATAAAAACCTTTAAGCCTGATGTAGCTGTTGGTGTAGGCGGGTATGCTTCTGGTCCATTATTATATGCCGCAAGCCGAATGAATGTTCCTTACCTCATTCAGGAACAAAACTCGTATGCTGGAATGACTAATAAATGGTTGGGCAAAAATGCAGAACAAATATGTGTTGCTTTTAATGGAATGGATAAGTTTTTCCCTGCACAAAAAATCAGGCTTACTGGTAATCCAATTCGTAAAGATGCAGTAGATATTGAAGGTAAGCATTTGTCAGCTATGGAATTCTTTAATCTTTCAGCAGATAAAAAAACAATTTTAGTGACAGGTGGAAGTCTTGGAGCTGGCACTTTAAATAAAAGCATAATGGCCGGCTTAGAAAAAATTATTGCGGCAGATGTACAGTTGATTTGGCAAACAGGTAAGTTTTACTACAAATCTATTGCAGAACACCTGGCAAATAAACAAAATGATAACATTAAAGTACTTGAATTTTTGCAGCAAATGGATCTAGCTTATGCCGTTGCCGATATCATCATTTCACGTGCAGGAGCCGGAACAATAGCCGAATTATGTGTCATAAAAAAACCGGTTATCCTTGTTCCATCTCCCAATGTGGCAGAAGATCATCAGACTAAAAATGCAATGGCATTGGTTGAAAATAAAGCTGCATTACTGGTGGACGATAAAGTAGCAGAACAAGAACTGGTTGATAAAGTTCTCGAATTATTGAACGATCCAAATAAGTGCAATGAACTGAGTAATAATATCAGCAAAATGGCTTTGCCAAATGCGGATGAAATTATTGCAAATGAAGTGTTAAGAATAGCAAATTAAAAGGCTAATTGAGGTTAATATGGAATTAGAAAACATACATAGAGTATACTTAATCGGCATCGGTGGTATCGGGATGAGTGGACTTGCCCGTTATTTCAAAAAACGCGGTTGTGTAGTTTGTGGGTACGATAAAACACCAACCGCTCTCACAGATTCTTTGATGAATGAAGGAATCCCTGTTGTTTTTTATGATAATGAAGATAATATTCCGTTTAATTTCCAAGAAAAGAGCCTTGGGACATTGATCATTTATACTCCAGCTATTCCTAAGAATTCAAAGATCCTTAACCATTTCATATCCAATTCGTTTGTAGTTAAAAAGCGTTCAGAAGTGTTGGGTATTATCAGCAAAAGCATGTTTACTATTGCCGTTGCAGGTACACATGGTAAAACCACCACATCTAGTATTATAGCACATATATTAAAAGATAGCGGTTATGATTGTTCTGCATTTCTTGGAGGCATTGCAACCAATTATAATTCGAATATTCTTTTTGGCAATAATAATACAGTAGTTGTTGAAGCCGATGAATATGATCGTTCTTTTTTAACCCTTCATCCGGATATATCAATCATCACTTCTATGGATGCCGACCACCTGGATATTTATGGTGATAAAGAACATTTGACGGAGTCTTTTCAGCTTTTTGCATCCCAACTAAAACATGGCGGAAAACTTATTTATCGTAAAGGTTTAGCATTAAATGAGGGTTATACCTATGCCGCAAATGAAGTGGCCGATATTCAGGCAGTAAATATTCATATTAAAGAGGATAGTTTCTTTTTTGATTTTAAAAGCGAAACAAAAATTATAGAAAATATTCAGTTTGGTCTTCCGGGATTACATAATATTGAAAATGCCATCGCAGCAATTAAAGTTGCTTTGCTTTTAGAAATCCCGGCAGATAAAATTAAACAGGCTTTAGCAAGTTTCAAAGGAGTTAAGCGCCGTTTCGAATATATTGTAAAAAGCGAGAATCATATTTATATAGATGATTATGCTCACCATCCCGAAGAATTAAGAGCCTGTATTCAGGCAGTTAAGAGTTTATATCCTGATAAGAAACTGACTACTATTTTTCAGCCGCATTTATACAGTCGTACCCGTGATTTTGCAGATGGCTTTGCCGAAGTACTGACTATGGCAGATGAACTGATCCTGCTTGATATTTATCCGGCAAGAGAATTACCCATTGATGGTGTAACATCGCAAATGATCTTAAATAAAATAAGCGGAACTCATCAGCAATTATGCGGAAAACTGGAAGCTATAGAATATGTAAGGAGAGAAAAACCAGAATTACTCTTAACGGTTGGCGCAGGTGATATTGATACGTTGGTTACACCTTTAAAAAACATTTTGCAACATGCTTAAAAACATAAACTGGAAAGCGATACTATACACATTCACCTGGGCAATTTGTCTGGCCGGATTGGGATTGCTTATGAGTTTTATAAAGGTTAAAAAGAATGATTTACAATGCAAAGATGTAAAAGTGCTAATACCGGGTAGTGGAAATTTTATAGAACGTGCCGAAGTAGATCGCATATTACTCGCCAATAATGAACCATTAGTTGGCCGGGATTTGAATAAGATTAATATCCACCAGCTAGAAAAAGCTTTGCAGGCAAATCCGTTTATTGAATATGCAAAAGTATTTGCTGATATGGATGGTATAATACATGTTGAGATTAAACAACGTGAACCGGTTTTAAGGGTTTTGAATATGAATAACCAGGATTTTTATATAGATCAGCATGGGTTAAAAATTCCCATGTCAAGTAATTTCACAGCTAATGTTTTAGTGGCTAATGGCTTTATTCCTGAGAACTTCAGCAATAAGATAGATACCTTAAAAAGCAAACTGGCAAAAGATCTGTTCAACATAGCTGTATTCATTAAAAAGGATACACTTTGGAATGACCAGATTGAGCAATTATATGTAAATAATAAAAGTGAGATAGAACTCGTACCTCGTGTAGGAAATCAAAAAATTATTTTAGGTGATGCAGACTCCCTGCAAACAAAGTTTAGAAACTTACGGGTATTTTATAAAAAAGCATTACCCAAAGTAGGTTGGGATACCTATAAAACCATCAATATTAAATATGCTAACCAAATTGTTTGCGAAAAAATGGATACAATACATGTAAAAAGCATAATACCCAATAAAATAGATACACTTAATACTAAACCAGATTTAAAACTTATTGGGAACAAAGAAAACAATCATGAAAAAGATAGTATCAGATAAAATTACTTATATAATGAAATTACTTACACTAATCATTGTCGTATTTCTCACAACTGTTGCTTTAGGAAGAAATTTAGACAGTAATCTTATAAAGAAACCTGCAAAAAATCCAAACCTTTCTCCCAGATCATTAATAGTTGATCTATATAAAAAGCATAAGGCAAATAAAAGCCCCTTTTTCCAAACAAAGAACAGGGCATTATTAGATAAATATTTTGATAAAAGAACAGCAGATATGATCTGGAAGGATGCAAATGAAATGCCCCAAGGCGACATAGGAGTAATTGATGGCGATCCGCTTTATAATTCACAGGATGTTAAAATTAAAAATTTTAACATTGGTACAGCTAAAATAAAAAGTCAAAGAGCAACCCTTCATGTAACTTTTGAGAATTACGATGAGAAAAATGACCTAATTTTTATGTTAATACAAAGAAATAAAATTTGGAAAATACAAGATATAGCCTATAGCAATGATAAATCAACATTAACGGGTTGGTTTAAAGACAATAAGCAATAGAAATAAAGTTCACTAAAATATTATAATAGATACAAAATTTATGGAAAAGAGCAGTTCTACATCAGCAAAAAACTCACCAATTGTAGTCGGTTTAGACATCGGTACAACAAAAATATGCGTTACCGTTGGCCGCCGTAGCGAACATGGCAAAATTGAGATTTTAGGCATGGGTAAAGCCGAGTCTGCGGGTGTAACCCGTGGTGTGGTTTCAAACATTCAAAAAACAGTTCAAGGTATCATGCTGGCTGTAGAAGAGGCTAGTTCACAATCAAATGTAGATGTTAAAATTGTGAATGTGGGTATCGCAGGGCAACATATAAAAAGTTTGCAGCATCGTGGCATTCTAACCCGTAAAGAATTAAATACAGAGATTCAGCGTAAAGATATCGACAAGCTGATAGAGGATATGTATAAGCTGGTTATGCCTCCTGGCGAAGAAATTATTCACGTGCTTCCGCAGGAATTTACGGTAGATAATGAACCTGGAATTAAAGATCCTATCGGGATGGCAGGCGTTCGTTTGGAAGCTAATTTTCATATCATTTCCGGACATGTGAGTGCCGTAAAAAACATACTGAAATGCGTTGGAAATGCGGGACTAGAAACACAAGAACTTATTTTAGAGCCTTTGGCCTCATCAGAATCTGTTTTAAGTGATGAAGAAAAAGAGGCTGGTGTAGTACTGGTTGATATCGGGGGTGGTACTACAGATCTTGCTATTTTTCATGAAGGGATTATACGCCATACAGCCGTTATTCCTTTTGGTGGGAATAGTGTAACAGAAGATATCCGTGAAGGATGTTCTGTAATGCGTAACCAGGCAGAATTGCTTAAAACACGTTTTGGCTCTGCTTTGGCCGATGAAAATAAGGATAATGAAATCATTTGTGTTCCGGGTTTACGCGGACGTGAGCCTAAGGAAATATCTGTAAAAAATCTGGCTTATGTTATTCAGGCACGCATGGAAGAAATTATTGAACATGTGTATTATGAAATAAAGTCATCCGGTTACGAAAAGAAACTGATTGCCGGGATTGTAATTACTGGCGGTGGTTCTCAATTGAAACATTTACCTCAATTGGTAGAATATGTTACCGGCCTAGATAGTCGTATAGGGTATCCTAATGAGCATTTGGCAAAAAATGAAGTACTGCCAAAAAATATTTATGATGATTTGAAGAGTCCAATGTTTGCAACCGGTATCGGCTTACTTATTAAAGGGATTCAAAAAGCCGAACAATTGCAGGAATCAGCTAAACGTTCGGGAGCTGTTGCAGAAAAAGTAATACTGGTTGATAAGGCTAAAAAGAGCTTTGGATTATTTGATAAATTGCTGCAAACAGGAGCTAAATTTATTAAAGACGATATTAAGGATGAAGATTATATACATTAATTATCCACAAAAAACGATTTTTCAACATATAAACAATTGTGGAAAACTCATGTGGAAAAATAACTATTATTACAACAAGACTATTCCAGGATAGTTAAAATTTACCCAACTGATAATTAAGGATATGCAGTTTGAAATGTTAAAAGAAAAATCATCAATCATAAAAGTGATTGGTGTTGGTGGGGGTGGTGGAAATGCCGTTAACCATATGTATCGCCAGGGAATAACCGGTGTTGATTTTATAATTTGTAATACCGATGCGCAGGCGCTCGAACTTAGCCCTATTCCAAATAAGGTACAGCTGGGTGCAAGTTTAACCGAAGGAATGGGAGCCGGATCAATACCCGAAGTAGGCAAAAATTCGGCTATAGAAAATATAGAAGATATTAAGCAAATGCTGGGCAGCAATACAAAAATGCTTTTCATTACTGCCGGAATGGGCGGTGGTACTGGTACCGGAGCAAGCCCAATTATTGCAAAAGCTGCTAAAGAATTGGATATTTTAACAGTTGGTATCATCACAACACCTTTTTCTTTTGAAGGCAAGCGCAGAAAAACTCAGGCCGAAGAAGGATTAGAAGAGTTTAAAAAATATGTAGATTCTTACCTCGTTATTTCAAATGATCGTTTACGCGAGATATTTGGTAATCTAACCTTGGG
Source organism: Sphingobacteriales bacterium (assembly GCA_025353765.1). Lineage (GTDB taxonomy): Bacteria > Bacteroidota > Bacteroidia > Sphingobacteriales > Sphingobacteriaceae > Daejeonella. The sequence continues at coordinate 56,232 of JANXOD010000044.1, read as the reverse complement.
TTCAGCTTTTGCTCAGGCAGATGATATATTAACAACCGCTGCTAAGGGAATTGCAGAAATTATCACTATTCCGGGTTATATCAACGTAGATTTTAAAGATGTACGTACCGTGATGAAAGAAAGCGGAGTTGCCATCATGGGAAGTTATGCTGCCGAAGGAGAAAACCGTGCTTTACGGGCCGTTGAAGGTGCTTTGGCTTCTCCGCTGTTAAAAGATAACGAAATAGAAGGTGCCCGGTATATTTTGCTAAACATAAGTTCTGGTGCAAAAGAAGTTACTATGGATGAAGTGAGTATTATTACCGATTTTATTCAGCAGGAAGCAGGCCTTGCGGCAGATTTGATTTGGGGTAATTGTACCGATGAATCTCTGGGAGAAAAATTATCAGTAACTATTATTGCAACCGGTTTCCAAACGATGGAAGAACGTGCGGTTGAAAAAAGCCAGGTGCGTAAAGTTTCCTTATTAACACCGGATTCAGCTCCAATGGTTAAACCGGTTAATACCAATACTTTTATAGAAAATAAAAAAGAAGAATATTCAGTAGAAGAACCAGTTCTTAAAGCTGAAGAAAGTCAGGTTGACCTGTTTGCAGGATATTTTCAAAGCCAACCTAAAACAGAAGAAAACCAACCTGTAGTTTCAGATTTGGTCCGCCATTCATTAGCAGAAGAAAGTCAGAAAGAAGAGATTAAAACTGATGAACCTTCATTTGAATTTGAAATGAAACTAGCTGATGCTGAAGCTTTTTATAGTGAAAAACCGGTAGAAGAGGTTAAACAAGCTGAACCAATTCCAGAACCTCAGGCAGTTAATCTGGATGAGAATAGAAGCGATGAATCTATTGAAGAGCAATTGCGCAAATCAAAAGAACGCATACTTAGATTAAAGGATTTGAGTATGAAGTTACGTACTACTAATGGTTTACAGGAATTGGAGAATGAACCTGCTTATAAACGTAAGCAAATGTCCTTACAACAGGTTCCACATTCATCAGAATCACAAGTATCCCGGTTTACTTTATCTAATGAAGATGGAATTACTGAAATAAGGCCTAACAACTCATTTTTGCATGATAATGTAGATTAACGCATGTTAAAACTTATTATAAAGCCCTTGTTCAATTAAGAATAAGGGCTTTTTTATAATATCTGCGTAATATTTAAACCAAATTTTTAACTGGGCTTTTATGTCTATTGATAATCAGGCTCATAAAACTTAACTTTGAAACCTTCATTCGATAACAATTAATTATTATAGCATTGGATTTATTTGACAAGATTTCTAAAAATATGGGGCCTTTAGGCCAGCATCAGAAAATGGCACATGGTTATTTTGCTTTTCCAAAACTGGAGGGTGAAATTTCTCCTCACATGATATTTCGCGGAAAAGAGCATTTAGTGTGGAGCCTTAATAATTATTTAGGTTTAGCTAATCATCCGGAAGTGCGAAAAGCTGATGCACAGGCAGCAGCCGATTATGGCATGGCTTATCCTATGGGTGCCCGCATGATGTCGGGTAATTCCAACCATCATGAAGCCTTAGAAAAAGACTTGGCAGAATTTGTAGGAAAACAAGATGCATTTCTTTTAAATTACGGTTATCAGGGTATTATGTCAGCAATTGATGCACTAGTTGACCGCCATGATGTAATTGTTTACGATGCAGAATCTCATGCTTGTATTATAGATGGTGTCCGCTTACATCAGGGCAAACGCTTTGTTTATTCCCATAATGACATGGATAGCTTGGAGAAGCAGTTAGAGCGTGCTGCAAAGTGGGTAGAAACTACAGGTGGAGCAATTCTAGTAATTACTGAAGGCGTATTTGGCATGTCTGGTGTTCAAGGTAATCTGAAAGACATTGTTGATTTAAAAAAGAAATTTAAATTTCGCTTACTGATTGATGATGCCCATGGCTTTGGTACGATGGGAAATACAGGAGCAGGTACTCATGAGGCTCAAAATTGTATTGATGGCGTAGATATTTACTTTGGTACATTTGCAAAATCAATGGCTGGAATTGGTGCTTTTATAGCTTCTACAGAAGAAATAACCAATTTCCTTCGCTATAATATGCGTTCCCAAACTTTTGCAAAATCTTTACCTATGCCAATGGTAATAGGATTGCGTAAACGATTAGAGTTGCTAAAAAGCAAACCTGAGTTACGTGAAAAACTTTGGGAAATTGCCACCGCTTTGCAAAATGGTTTAAAGGAGAGAGGATTTAATATTGGCATAACGAATACCATGGTTACTCCTGTATTTTTGGTAGGAGAATTGGCTGAAGCTACAGCAATCACAATGGATTTGAGAGAAAACTATGGTATCTTCTGCTCCATAGTTGTTTATCCTGTAATTCCAAAAGGATTAATTATGTTACGTTTAATCCCAACAGCAATGCACACGTTAGAAGATGTAAATCGTACGTTAGATGCCTACAGTGAATTGGCAGAAAAACTAAAAAAAGGTCATTATAAAGAGCAAAAAATGGCTAACGTCTAATTTTTTTAATGAATTATGAAAAATGCCTTCCACAAGCTATGGAAGGCATTTTTTGTTATATTAATGTGTAAGTAGTTGAATTTTAATTGTTTAAATAACTAAATACATGGGTCATTGTGTAAAATGCGGTAGAATGTGGAAAAAAACGCTGAAATTGAAGCATTTTATTTATTTGAAAAGTTTTTTTTTACAAAAAAAGAATCTACATTAGCTCATAGTAATCAATGCTAACCCTTCACAAAAACTAAAAGGAGTAATTAAAAATGAAAAAATTCACAGAAGCCAAAAATTTATTCGAATCACTAGAAGGTGATGCAGACAAATTCTACAACAAAGCTAACAGCGCTGCTGGTACCCGTGTTAGAAAAGGAATGCAGGATTTAAAAAACTTAGCTCAAGCTATTCGTCTGGAAGTTCAAGACATGAAAAACAAAGAAGCTGCTAAACTTGCTAAGAAAAAATAATCTTAGTTAAAGCTATTTTAAACCCGTTATAAATTAGTTTATAACGGGTTTTTCTTTTAGTTAAGTTTTAAAGCTTTTACACCTTGCTGAAGATTATAGCAATTTTAAACTGCTTAATTCATTTTTGATTTTTAAATGAGTTGAATGGCTAATGTTTACCAATGGTAATCTTACTTCATCACCACATACATCCAGTAATTTTAAAGCAGCTTTTATACCAGCCGGATTACCTTCCGCGAAAAATAGGTTTGTAATTTCTATCAAACTATAGTGTAAAGGCTGTGCTTCAATAAATTTTCCATCCAGGCACATACGCACCATAGTTGAAAAAATCCCAGGTAAAGCATTGGCTACCACAGAAATTACTCCTGTAGCTCCCATTGCAATTAACGGTAAGGTAATAGGATCATCGCCTGAGATAAATAAAAATCCTTCCGGTTTATCTTTAATGATCTTATTAAACTGGTCAAAATTTCCTGAAGCTTCTTTTATCGCAATAATATTTTTAAAGTCATGAGCCAAACGCAGCGTTGTTTCAGCCAATATATTGCTTCCTGTACGGCCAGGAACATTATATAAAATAATGGGAAGAGGTGATGCTTCTGATATAGCCTTGTAATGCTGGTAAATACCTTCCTGGGTAGGTTTGTTATAATAAGGGCTAACAGAAAGTATAGCATCAAAACCGGCGCTGTTAAAATGCTTTAGAGCTTCAGTTACTTCGAGCGTATTATTACCTCCAATACCTGCAACCAATGGGACCTTTCCTGCTACACTCTCTACAGTAAAATCCCAGACTGCTTTTTTTTCGTCTTTGCTTAATGTTGCTGTTTCACCTGTAGTTCCTAATGATACCAGATATTCAATACCACCATTTATAGTGTGATCAATTACGTTTTTAAGTCCTGGAAAATCTACAGAACCATCTTTTTTAAAAGGAGTAACTAATGCTACACCAGTACCGTGAAACTTATTCATATCATGTAATGTTAAGATTATTTAATTAATTCCAAGAGTTCATCATCAGAAATTATTGGGATATTAAGTTTAGTGGCTTTCTCTAATTTAGATGGCCCCATATTATCACCGGCTACTAAATAATTAAGCTTGGCAGATATACTGCTTACTATCTTACCTCCATGTGCTTCAATCAAATCTTTTAATTCTTCTCTGCTATAACGTTCAAAAACTCCGGATATAATGAAAGTTTTTTCCTCTAACTTATTGCTTTCAAATTCAATAGCTGTATGATTTGATTCAAATTGTAATCCATGATTGCGCAATTCTTCAATTTGTTGCAGATGTTTTGGCTCTTTAAAATAATCAATCAAACTTTCAGCAATACGGCCTCCAATTTCATCTACCGAAGTTAATTCTTCAAAACTGGCATTTATTAAACTATCAATATTATTAAAATGAGCAGCCAGTTTTTTGGCGACTGTTTCGCCCACATATCGAATACCTAATCCAAAAAGAACTTTCTCAAAGGGCATTTGTTTAGATTTTTCTATGCCTTCTAACATGTTGGTGATAGAGCGTTCGCCAAACCGGTCCAGTTGTTTTAGCAGATCGCTTTTTTCATATAGGGTATATAGATCGCTAATATGTTCGATCAATCCTCGGCGATAAAATGCTTCGATAGTTTCCTGGCCTAGGCCATCAATGTTCATCGCCTTACGGCTGATGAAATGTTGAATTTTACCCACAATTTGCGGCGGGCAACCTTCATCATTCGGGCAATAAAAAGCTACTTCGCCCTCTTTACGGATGAGATTGCTCCCGCATTCAGGGCAAACATCCGGGTAAGAAACTTTTTTTGCATCTGGTTTTCGTTTCTCTGTATTTACCGCAATGATTTTGGGGATGATTTCTCCGCCTTTTTCAATCAAAACAGTATCACCTTCATGTAAATCCAGACGGATAATTTCATTCGCATTATGCAACGTAGCACGCTTAACCGTTGTTCCAGCCAATAAAACAGGTTTAAGATTAGCTACTGGAGTTACTGCTCCGGTACGCCCAACCTGGTATGTTACACGCTCTAAAACGGTTTCTACTTCCTGAGCTTTGTATTTATAAGCAATGGCCCAACGTGGAGATTTTGCGGTGAAACCAAGTTCATGCTGTTGTGCATAACTGTTTACTTTAATAACAATACCATCAATATCATAGGTAAGGTTAGATCGCTTATCTTGCCAGGAATGAATGAAAGCTAATACCTCATCTATATTTTTACAAAGTGTATTATGTTCGCAAATATGAAATCCCCAGGTTTTTACAGCCTGTAAACTTTCCCAATGAGTATTGTAAAGGCGTTTATCAGTATATAAAAAATATAAAAAGCAATCCAGGGGGCGGCGGGCAACTTCAGCCGAATCCTGCATTTTTAAAGTACCTGCGGCAAAATTTCTTGGATTGGCATAAGGCACTTCGCCAAGTTCAATTCGTTCCTTATTCAGGCGTTCGAAAGCAGGTTTGTGCATAAACACTTCACCACGTATTTCAAAATTATCCGGATAATCGCTTCCTTTTAATTGTTTAGGAATAGTACGTATTGTTTTTGCATTCGCGGTTACATCATCTCCCTGAGTGCCATCGCCACGAGTTACGGCTCTTTCAAGCTTGCCATTTTCATACGTTAAACTGATAGAAAGGCCATCAAATTTAAGTTCGCAAACATATTCAAACTGATCACCAATGGATTTTCGAATACGTTCATCAAAATCTTTCAGATCCTGCTCATTATACGTATTGCCCAGAGATAGCATGGGCCATTTATGTTTTACGGTTTGAAATTCTTTAGTAATCCCTCCGCCAACTATTTGAGTAGGTGAATCCGGGTTTTGATACTCCGGATATTGCTTTTCCAGATCCTCCAGTTCTTCTAATTTTTTATCAAATTCAAAATCAGAGATAACAGGCTGAGCTAATACATAATAATTATAATTATGCTGATTAAGCTCTTTAACCAAGGCATCCATGTGCTCTTTAATCTCAAAAATTGACATGAAACGAAGATAGGAGTTTTATAATATAATGAAAGAGTGAGCAAAGGATGAGAGAATGGTTTCAGAAATTTTGATATTAAATGTATATAGGCAATCTTCTTTTATGTGCTGCAGGTGTTTCTACTGACAGGAAACCAGTTCAGTTCGGAAGAAAACTAACTCTACTATTTGCTCAACTAGTTCTCTTCGAAGAGAAACTAAGTTCTGCTTTTTGTTCAATCAGTTCAACTAGTAAGGTTAACCAGTAGTTCTACTACTTGCTAAACTAGTTCTCTTAAAAGTGAAACTAAGTTCGGCTATTTGCTAAAGTGATTCTGTGATTATGCGAGCGTTCATCGAACTGTGCCAAAGCTATTAACAATTTGCCGAAACTTACTTCCCAAACTCAAGCCGTATAGAAAATACATTGCTGTATAGCGCATCAGATGTATTGCCAATATCTGTCAAGGCATAATCTAAGGCAAAATTTTTAATGTGTATTCCAACACCCATGTTGGGTTGAAAGGTATACGCTTTGTGGCCATCAAAATCAGTAGATTTTTGGATATTTCCTCCGCCTCCACGTAAAAAAGCAATTTGTTTATAATCTAATTCAAAACCAAACGTGGGGTCTATGCTTACCGGATTGGCTGCTATTAGTACATTTCGTTTCCCATCTGTTGTCAAATTTAGGTTTACTTCTGTGGTTAAACCGAAATTGCCTTTAAGAACAGGTTTGTACGCAGTTCCTAATATGATTTTTGGGAAAGTTGTTTCTGTAGAGTTTTTTGGTATTTCATTGCCAGTAGCTGTAAAAACGGTGGATAGTTTATCCACATTATAGCTCCATGAATTAAAGGTTGTGGTAATATCCCGGCCAACGGCTGCAAAAGTCCATGGACCTTTTTTTAACTGGGCACCGGCATCAATTCCAAATCCGTATGATTTACCATATTCACCAATGATGCGATGAATTATCTTCACATTTGCGCCATAACTGAGGCCATTTTCATTTCTTTTTGCAGATAAACTTCTTTTATCACCTGCTTTAGTTTTTTTGCGGGCATACGAAAAAATAAAGGCATAATCGGCAGCAGAAAATGATTTTACGCGATCATAATTGATATTACCATCGCCATCTATCAGTTCTGAAGTATCCGGAATATCATCCACTGCGAAACGAATAATACTTGCACCCACAACGGCTGTATTATCCGCAACAGCGGTTGCAAAACCTAAATAATCATATTTAGCTATTCCGGCAAAGTATTCCGAATGCATCAGGCTTGCTTCGGAGTTGGTCCTCATGCTTGTCAGACCTGCCGGATTCCAATATCCTGCCGTCACATCATCTACAGATGCCACTACAGATTGCGACATCCCAAATGCCCTGGAACCTACCCCAATATTTAAAAATTCATTACTGTATTTGCGCTTTTGAGCCGATGCAAAAAAAGGAATAGTCAAGAGTAGAAGAAAAAAATATTTTTGGCGCATTAACTGAGGCGGCTTTCGATATCCTCAAAGATACTCATAAAAACGTTTTGCAGATATTCCTTATAGTTTAGTAGAATTATGGTAAGCTTTAATTTCTGTGTTTCGTTAAGCGGATCTTTCCAGAGCCGCATGCAAATACGATTGAGTGCATAGATCATATTGCCGGATTCCTGATAACTATGTAAATAAGCTGTTTTCATAAATTGGTCAAAAAACCGAAAGAAATGCGGACCATCATCCAGCATACTTAAACTTAGAAATTGAGTTAATGAAGGTCGGTCTGATTTTTTTAATTGTTCATAAAAATCACTCACATTGACCCTCTTTTCAGTTATTAAAATATTGTCGAGCATAATTTCAAGTGAAATATGAGCTAAAAACGAAGGCCTTACCGGAGAATGCTCAAGTACAGGTGCTATTAATAAGCGAATAGCTTTGGTATGTTCTGTAAAAAAATCCGACGAGTGGAAGTATAAATCTACTTCAAGATGACGTTTCCAGCCAGAAAATATAGAACACATCGTCTCCGAATGCTGAAAATATTCTTTATGCTTTTGAGGATGAAGATGCCAATCTTTTCGTGCATTTTTCACCAGATCTGGCAATACTGTTCCTAAAACCTGATTAGGATCTATAGTATGCCTGTCAAAATAAAAATGCGAGAGAAAGTTCATAGCTTATAAATAGCTATTAAGATAGTAATAAATTTACGCTGTGAGAAGAAATAGGAACAGTCATTACATCTTATGAATGATTTTTTAAAAAGCCCTTTGGATATTAAAATAATCGGTATATATTTGCAGTCCTTAAAATAAGACGAAAAAACAAGCTAAGAAATGGCAAATCATAAATCATCGATCAAGAGAATAAGATCAAACGCAGCTAAGCGTTTACGTAATCGTTATCAGGCAAAAACTACAAGATCAGCTATCAAAAGATTACGTACTACCACAGAGAAATCTGAAGCTACCCCACTTTTGACTAAAGTGATCTCTATGCTTGACCGTTTGGCGAAAAAGAATATCATCCATAAAAACAAAGCATCAAACAATAAATCAAAGTTAACTAAGTACGTTAACAGCTTGAAATAATATTTAAAATGTATTGAAAAAGGGTTTTGATAGTATCAAAGCCCTTTTTTAGTTTCTGCCCGATTTTGTTTATTTTTATTCCTATCTATGGGAATATATGTTGAAAATTTAACCATCAAATCCTGGGCGGAAGAAGATCGTCCGAGAGAAAAATTATCACAACAGGGAAGACGATTTTTGAGTGATGCAGAATTAATTGCAATCCTGATTGGTTCGGGCAGCAGAAATGAAAGTGCTGTTGAACTGAGCAAACGCATTTTGCATGCCTGTAATCATGATCTCAACCAGCTTGGGAAACTAAGTATACAAGAGCTTTCTAAATTTAAAGGGATTGGTGAAGCTAAAGCAATAAGCATTATCGCAGCCCTTGAATTGGGAAGGCGAAGAAAGGATGCTATTGCACCTGATCAGGTAAAAGTGAAATCCAGTAAAGATGTTTATCAGGCTATTGGCTCCCAATTTGAAGATATTAATCATGAAGAATTTTGGGTATTGCTTTTAAACCGTGCTAATAAAATCACCTCCAAGCATTTGATTAGTAAAGGTGGACAGGCAGGGACGATAGCCGATCCGAAAATTATTTTTAATGTAGCTCTGGAAAATCATGCAGCCTATATTATTATGGCTCATAATCATCCGTCAGGTAATTTAAAGCCCAGCCAGGCTGATCTGAACTTAACAAGCAAACTGAAATCTGCCGGCCAGTTGTTGGATATTCCTGTTTTAGATCATTTAATTATTTCAGATAATGGTTTTTTTAGCTTTGCTGATGAAGGAATATTGTAGTCGGGAAAGTTAGCAGTTGGCAGTAGCAGTTAGTAAAAATCCTACATTTCACATCTCGCACCTCTTATCTTACATTTTTACATCGCAATACGCATTACTCAATACCCCAATCTTGCATCTCACATCTATTATCTCAAATCTCTTTCTATCTTTGCCGTTTATCATTTTTTAGCATGAAGATCTCTTACAAATGGCTGAAGCAATTCATCCAAACCGATAAAACTCCCGAAGCAATTTCACTTATATTAACCAATATCGGGTTGGAAGTAGAAAGCCTGGAAAAAGTGCAAAGCATTCCCGGCGGACTGGAAGGATTGGTGATTGGGTATGTTAAAGAATGTAGTCAGCATCCTAATGCAGATCGTTTAAAGGTTACTAAAGTAGACGTTGGTTTTGAAGAAGATCTTCAGATAGTTTGTGGTGCACATAATGTAGCGGCCGGGCAGAAAGTTATTGTAGCAACCGTAAATACCACCGTTTATCCAACAATAGGAGAGCCTTTTAAAATTACTAAATCAAAAATCAGGGGTGAAGTATCCGAAGGAATGATCTGTGCAGAAGATGAAATTGGTTTAGGTTCAGATCATGAGGGTATTTTAGTTTTGGATGTGAATGTTCAAATTGGATCAAAAGCCAAAGATTATTTTAAACTGGAAGATGATTATCTGTTTGAGATTGGCCTGACGCCAAACCGTGCAGATGCTGCTTCTCATTTAGGTGTAGCACGTGATTTGGCCGCATATTTAAAAACTACCATCACCATGCCGGATATTTCAGGTTTTAAAACAGATAATCAAGATCTAACCATTCCGGTTCTTGTAGAAGATGAGCAGGCTTGTCCGCGTTATTCTTCAGTAACCCTAAGCGGGGTGACCATCAAAGAATCGCCAGAATGGTTAAAGGATAAATTAAATATAATAGGCATTCGCCCGATTAATAACGTGGTAGATGTAACCAATTATGTATTGCATGATCTTGGTCAGCCTTTGCATGCTTTTGATGCTGACGCCATAACAGGTGGGAAAGTTATTGTTAAAAAATGTGCTGAAGGAACGCCATTTACTACATTGGATGATGTAGAACGAAAATTATCAGCAGATGATTTAGTGATCTGTAATGCAAAAGAGCCCATGTGTATAGCAGGAGTTTTTGGTGGAACAACATCCGGAGTTAAAGCAAGTACAACAAATCTGTTTTTAGAAAGTGCCTGGTTCAATGCCGTATCGGTACGAAAAACATCTAAGCGTTTTGGTTTAAAAACAGATGCTTCTTTCCGTTTCGAACGCGGTACAGATCCGGAAATGACGGTTATAGCTTTAAAAAGAGCCGCATTATTAATAAAAGAGTTAGCTGGCGGATCTATTTCTTCTGCCATTTCTGATTTTTATCCTGCTCCTGTTTCTCCTTTTCAAGTAAACATAAGTTATACAAATGTGGATCGTTTAATTGGTAAGTCAATTCCGCATAGCGAGATTAAATCTATTTTAACAGGCCTTGGAATTACTATTTCAAAAGAGACAGAAGAAGGTCTGGTGCTTGAAGTACCGGCTTATAAAGTGGATGTAACCCGCGAAGTAGATATTATTGAGGAGATTTTACGGATCCATGGATATAATAATGTAGAAATTCCAATACAAATACGTGCTTCGCTTAATTATGGCACTAAGCCTGACAAGGAAGTGGTTCAAAATCAGGTTGCAGATATGTTAACTGCTAATGGATTTGTGGAAATATTATCCAACTCTTTAACCAAACTATCTTATTCTTCCGATCCCGATAAGGCTGTAAAAATTTTAAATCCTTTAAGCAGTGATCTGGATGTAATGCGCCAAAGTTTACTTTTTTCGGGATTAGAAGCAATTTCTTATAACCAAAATCGCAGAAATGCCAATTTGAAGCTGTATGAGTTTGGTAAGATCTATAATCTGGATGGCGAGGGATTTAAGGAAAATCAGCATTTAGCGATTTTTATAAGTGGAGATAATAGCTCGGAAAACTGGAATGTCAAGTCAGCAAATGCTAGTTTTTATAATTTAAAAGCTGTAGTTGATGCCATCATTAGTCGGGTAAATGTACCAGGTTTCCTCTCTGTTGATACCGAAAATGCAAACTTATCTTTAGGCATTACTTATCGTAAAGGCGAAAAGAACTTAGTGGAATTTGGTAGTGTATCTAAATCAGCATTGAAAAAACTGGATATATCAGGTGAAGTATTTTATGCAGATTTTGATTGGGATGTAATCCTCAAAGCAATCCGGAATAATAGGATCGCATATAAAGAAATTTCAAAATTCCCGGCCGTTCGTCGTGATTTATCCATGCTGCTCAATAAAGAAGTTTCCTTTAATCAGTTAAAACAAATTGCCCAAAAAACTGAAAAGGGAATTTTAAAAGAAGTGAATGTTTTCGATGTATACGAAGGCGATAAACTTCCGGAAGGAAAAAAATCATACGCCTTAAGTTTTATTTTGCAGGATGAAGAAAAAACGCTTACGGATAAGCAGATAGACGGCATTATGCAAAAATTAATTCTTAATTTCGAGAAAGAAGCGGGAGCAGAGATTAGAAAATAGTTGTAGGTTTTAAGTTGCAGGTTGTAAGTGGATTTTTAAACAAAAAATCTTGTGATAATCCTACAACTCACAACTCACAACTCATAACCCACAATAATGTCACAAGTAGCAGATCAACTTAGTAAAGTAGTAGATAAAACGGCAAGACTTATAGACTTGTATGCTGCTTTGCAGGAAGAAAATGACCTGTTAAAATTAGAAAATCAATCCGTAAAAGTAGCCTTAGATACCAGTAAAAACAAGGTTATTGAGCTTGGAGAGAAGGTTAGAGTACTTACTTTAGCCCGGTCGTTAGAAGGAATTTCTTCAACTGATTTGAATACAGATGAAAAAACTCTTGACATAAAGCAAAAAATTAGCGAATTTGTACGCGAAATAGATAAATGTATTGTATTGCTTAAGAAGTAATACATAGTGAAACAAGCTCAAATGGGAGAAATCTCCATCAAAATAAATATTGCAGACAGAGTTTACCCTTTAAAGGTGAACATGGAGGAGGAAGAAATAATACGTAGGGCAGCCAAACTAATAAATGACCGGATAAAAGAATATCAGGACAATTATGCGGTTCGGGATAAACAGGATTTGTTATCCATGTGTGTATTACATTACGCTTCAGCTACGCTGAAAGCAGAGAAAAAAGTAATGAATGAAGACACAGAAGTGGCCGAAAAAGTTTATCAGTTGGATCAACTGTTAACAGACTTCTTCTCAAAGTAATATCGTTCTTTGTACAAACAGAGCAATTAAAGATTTAACCGCAATTAAATTTTTAAGTTTCACTATTTAAAGCTTAACGCTTCAGTATCAGAAGAGTTATCAGATAAATCATTTGCATATGCACCTGATTATGATCAAGACTCTAAGCATTCCTGATGAAGCTTTTACAATACATGAAACTTAAATTTAATTGCGGTTTTTTATTAATTAGAAACGATGGACAAAATACTTTACATTTTATTAGGACTTGCCGCAGGCATAGTTATAGGAAGATTTCTATTACGGAAATTGCTCAGAGGCCAGGAAGTAGCTGCTCAGGCTAAGGCTAAAAAAATCCTTAAAGAAGCAGAAAATAATGCGGAGATTTTAAAGAAGGATAAATTGCTTGAAACTAAAGAGAAGTTTTTGCAGATGAAGGCCGATCATGAGCAGGAGATTAGCAGTAAAAATAATACCATTAATCAGCGGGAGAATACAATTAAGCAAAAAGAGCAATCCATTAATCAGAAGCTTGAAAATATAACCCGTAAAGAGCAGGAACTGGATGGTGTCAGAACAAACCTGGAAAAACAGACTGATATTGCACAAAAAAAGCAGCAAGAGGTAGATATCATTAAAAATCAGCATGTACAACAATTAGAATCCATCGCTGGCCTATCTGCTGAAGATGCAAAAAACCAATTAATTGATACCCTGAAAGAAGAAGCTCGTACCAAAGCCATGATCCAGATTAAGGATATTGTGGATGAAGCCAAATTAACAGCCAGTAAGGAAGCCAAAAAAGTGGTTATTCAAACCATTCAGCGTACGGCAACAGAAAGCGCTATTGAGAATACAGTTTCTATATTTAATATTGAGAATGACGAGATCAAAGGCCGAGTTATTGGACGTGAAGGCCGTAATATACGGGCATTAGAAGCTGCCACAGGTATTGAAATTATAGTTGATGATACTCCCGAAGCGATTATCCTGTCAGGATTTGATCCGGTTAGACGTGAAATTGCCCGTTTAGCTTTACACCGTTTGGTAACTGATGGTCGTATTCATCCCGCACGTATTGAAGAGGTGGTTGCTAAAACCAAAAAGCAGATTGAAGATGAAATTGTAGAGATTGGCGAACGTACCGTAATTGATCTGGGTATTCATGGTTTACACCCGGAGTTAATTCGTATGGTTGGCCGGATGCGTTACCGGTCGTCTTATGGACAAAACTTATTGCAACACTCCCGTGAAGTAGCTAATTTCTGCGCAACCATGGCTGCCGAACTTGGATTAAATGTAAAACTGGCCAAACGTGCCGGCTTGCTGCATGATATTGGTAAAGTGCCTGATGATAACCCGGAATTGCCACATGCTATTTTAGGAATGCAACTGGCCGAAAAATATAAGGAACATCCGGAAGTATGTAATGCCATTGGAGCACATCACGACGAGATAGAAATGACTTCGATGATCTCACCGATTATTCAGGCTTGCGATGCTATTTCAGGTGCACGCCCGGGTGCACGACGTGAGGTAGTAGAAAGTTATATCCGCCGGTTAAAAGAATTGGAATCCTTGGCCCTGTCCTATCCCGGAGTTGAAAAAACATTTGCGATCCAGGCTGGTAGAGAACTGCGTGTAGTGGTAGAAAGTGAACGCATTACAGATGCTGCTGCTGAAATTTTAGCTGCTGATATTTCTAATCGTATACAAACAGAAATGACTTATCCGGGCCAGATTAAAGTAACAGTGATCAGGGAAACCAGATCGGTAGCATACGCCAAATAAAAAATCTTGACCCTCTCTATTAAGGAGAGGGGGCTTATAACAAAATATTAAAGCGGGTCAGATTTTAAATCTGATCTGCTTTCGGATTCAGAAGATACTATTACAATACTTCTTTCAGCAATACTCCATTTTACACAGTGGCTTCTTCAATAATTTTTTTTAATGTCAACCAACGATGTTAAAACGAAGTCTGGTTTTTCTTTTAATAGATCATTCTTATTTTGTGTTCCGGATAAAATTACAGCGGTTAATACTTTTGCATTTTTGCCTTCCTGAATATCTGCAACAGTGTCTCCAACTTTTAAAAAGCCGTTCGTACCAGAAGAAATACCTATCTTATTCATCATGTCTAAAATCATATCAGGATAAGGCCTACTCCGTCCAATTTCACTTGCTATTCCGATATAGTCAAAATGCAAATTATTCCATTTAAGATAATGGTAAATTTTATCAAAAACCTCCCTATCTAAACCTGTTCCTAAACCGGTTTTTATATCCTTGTTTCGTAAATATGAAAATATTTCTTTTGCTCCATCGTTTTCACAAAAATTATGAATACTGACTGCGATGTTTATTTTAAATGATGCATAAATGCTTGATGCAATTGACAACGGAAGCTGTTGCTGTTTTAAAATATTCTCAATAATAATTTTTTTGTCTTTACCTCTGTCTTTTTTAAATAATGAAATATCTACGGATAGGTTATTGTCGATAAATGCTTTTTCGAAACATTTATTAATGATTTCCGGATCAGTTTCTTTAACTGTTGTTCCAATAAAATCAAATAAAACGGCTCTAATCATGGTGACCATTACAACCCTAAATGATAACCCCAAATTCGAGGTTTAATTGTCTTTTAAGTACCGGAATGAAATTAAAGACATTCTTTTGGATATATTTCTCATTTGCCGAAGTTTATGTATTTTTAACGATGCCAAAACAAGTTGCTAAACGTCCGGTTGATGCTTATTTTAATAAGTATTCAGAAAGTCATCAAAATCATACCAACGAACTTATTCACTGGATCTGTGTTCCTCTGATCGTATTTAGTTTATTTGGTTTGGTTTGGTCAATACCCTTTCCGCATATCGAATTTTTAGGGAAATATAATGGTTTTATAAATTGGGCATCATTTCTTATCGCTTTCGCGATATATTATTATTATAAACTTTCACCCGTTTTATCTTATGGAATGCTGTTGATTATTTTCGCTTTTTCAGCCGCCATTGTAGGATTAGAAAAACTGCATAGCAATAATGGCTGGCCTGCTGTATGGCAGGTTTGTCTGGCTATTTTTGTGCTATCGTGGGTGGGACAATTCATCGGACATAAAATAGAAGGTAAAAAACCATCTTTCTTTGATGATATCAAATTCCTGCTGATTGGCCCTATCTGGCTTCTGCATTTTGTATTTAAACAAGCTGGAATTAGGTATTAGCTTCCAGCCGATCTCACATTTTGCTTTTACCAGAGAGCTTACTATTTATCTGATTTCTTTTTATTCACCAATTCTGTAAAGCTTTTTGCCGCGTTTGTAAAGTCTGAAGGCATTAGAATGACAGTAGTGGTATTATTATCAATGCCAATTTCAGATAACATCTGCATCCGCCTTAACTCCAATGCAATCGGGCTCCCTTCCATTTCTTTGGCGCCCTGAGTTAATTTTATGGATGCTTCTAACTCTGCTTCTGCTTTAACAATTCGAGCTCTTTTTTCCCTGATAGCTTCTGCTTCACGTGCCATAGCTCTTTGCATGGCTTCCGGAATTTCCACATCTTTCATCTCCACCATCTCAATCTTAATTCCCCAGGGTTCAGTAGTGGTATCTACAATTTTTTGAAGTGTTCCATTTATTTGTTCCCGCTCTCTTAGTACTTCATCCAGTGAATGTTGGCCGATGATATTTCGTAAGGCTGTAACCGAAAATTGATAAACCGCTTTGTTATAATCGGCCACTTTAATAATGGCATTTTCGGGATTTATTATTTTAAACCAAAGTACTGCATTTACTTTAATGGTTACGCTATCTTTTGTAATTGTTTCCTGTTGTTCCAGATCAACTGTTTTGGTACGGATATCTACACGTTGTTGCCTATCAATAAAAGGGACTATCCAATATAATCCCGGGCCTTTTACAGATTGAAATCGTCCAAGCCTGAATACAATGGCTCGTTGATACTCTTGTGCAATACGAAATCCTGATAAAAGGATTAGGATGATAAACCCGAAAATTTGTAATAATATCATAGTGTTTGTTTTTTAGCTGTGAATTTCCAGTTGTCCATTACAAATATATACGAAACTCTTCTGCATATGAAATCCGAAGTCGGAGAATCGGACAGCTTATGATCAATCTTAAATTTATGATGCCATTTTTAAATATTGAAAAATGAAGCCTTAATATTTAGTGCCGAGTATTTAATGCTCAAAAATGAAGGTTTAATATTAGATACATAGCTTGAATATTTAGTGTCAAGCATTTAATATTTGCAATAGAATATTAAATACTTAAAAACAAATATTTAATATTTGAGTATAGAGTTTTGATATTTAATAATGAATATTTAATGCTCTATTCTGAGTATTTAATATTAGAAAAAGCAAAATTATTTCAATAACATACCATCAAAATGGATGCCCAAGTGCCAGATTGAAAACCAGCTTTTCTCTGTGCCAGTTTTTATCAGCAAGATTAATCTGATCAATACCCAACGGCCTGGCCTCCTCTTGGGAGACAAGCTTTACCCACGTAAAATCAGAACAGAAAATCAAAACGTAAATCCAAGTGGAGTCCAACAGGATTTAATTTGACTATAAAACTTATGCTTATAACCGGATAATTTTGGGTAATAACCTGCCCGTTTGTTTCATATACTTAATATATTCGTTGCCAAAATTTTCTACCATCATTTTTTCTTCTTTTGGAATTCGTATGAAATAGAGTATTGCCCAAGTTGCTATTCCGGAAAAACCCGCAATTAAATTCGAAATAATTAAAGTTTGTGCTATTGCCCAGAGCCAAATTTGAGTATACATAGGGTGCCTGATCCTTTTGTAAGGCCCAATTTTAATAAGTTCGTGGCCTTTTCTAATTTCTAATGTTGGCGACCAATTTGCTCCAAGTGTTTTATGAATCCACCAAAAATAAAATAAGCTAAGTATTGATATTGCAACTCCGAGCAGTCGAAGCCAAATAGGTAACCCTATATTAAAACTATCCATAAACGGAGTAAATGACCAAAATAATGGTATTAAGATCAAGCCTACTAATAACAGGAAGATCAAGAGCCTCTCGGTTGTTGAATTTACAGCTTTAATCTTTTCTACTTGTTTGTATTTCTTATCGAATTGAACCCGAATTAGTATATAAATAAACCACAATATTGCAAAGGTTATTTTAAAAGCCATTTCACTCATTTTATTTTTATACAGGTAATATTCCTATTAGCTTTATCATATACAACTATACTTAAGAGCATCTTGGATATGCCTTAATCTTATTAAAATTTATAAACATTGCATCTTATCTTTTGGTTTAGAATAAAATCAACCAAAATGGCAGATATGTTGCAGATATTAAAATATCAAAAGGGATCTAATTGCTAGATTATTCTACCCACAACCTTGTGTCAGTAATTTTTTTTCATCCATATCCTTAGGAGCAGGGATGGTATTTATATAATTTGTCCATTCCTTTTCAAAATCTTCGATGGTTAAACCATATATAGATTTAAAGTTTTCAAACCCGGTTATCCACAATAATTTCATTTTTTCAATCCCATATTTTTCATAGAGATATTTAAAAACGGCAGCACTTTGTAAATAAGCAATAACATCACTTTCCCGGGCTTTGTTATCAAATTCTTCAATTAAAGATTTTAATGGGAAAGTTTTCTTAGATTGTAATAGATAAGAAGCAATAGCATAAAGTGGATTATCATAGTAACATTCATTATCAGCGTAAACAGCACTGCCTTCATTTAATAATCTAGATTGTGTAATGCCCCATACATTATTAGAAATTAAATGAAAAATTTCATGTTTGAATTGTATCCTGCGCTGTTTATTGTAAGGAAAGAAAGCCAAATCATTTCCAATGCTGGCAACTCCGCCACGAGCCCAAATTCCGGTTAATTCTTTAAGTTCTTCCGGAGAATCAACTAAAAGAATATTTATGCCCCGGTTGTAACTTTTAACATTTAAAATGGATAGGGCTCTATTGAATGCAACGGATAATTCTGGCTTGAGATCATTTATATGTTGTAATGCGTAGGAGTTGCCTGTAAAAAATAATCTGAAATTCTCATAATTTGCAGATAAGAAACAAAGTGTGTCATTTTCAAGAAAGGTCTTTGCATAATCTGTATATGGATAAAATAAGATGTCTCGATTTTCCGGTGAAATTGTAGTTCGTTGTTTAATCAGCAATTCTTTTCTGTCCTTATTGTTCTTGTTTATTTTTACTTGGGATATGATCTGTTGCCATCTTTTGTCTTTGTGAATAGAAAGAAAGTCGGAGTCGGACGCTATTTTATCATAGTCGCTGTAGTTTTTTGCGACAATAAAGTTCAGGCAATTAAAGGCCTCATTTGCTTTAGGAGAAAGTGAAAGCGAACAGGCAGCATTATAATACATATCTATTTCAGAAACCTCTATTCCTTTTTCCACCTGAATTTTACCGGCTGCCAGATAGGCTAAACCTGCATTCTTATAATCTTTAGCCTGATATAATGAGTCGCCTTTTTGAGCTAATGTGACGTATTCATAATATTTAGGAAAGCCTTTTTGTGCATGTGCGTTTATTGTTATTGTTAACAATAGTAAAAAAAAAAGAATGTTTTTCATGGTGTTTATCGGTGTGTACTGCAAAGGTATTGTTTGCAGTATTTTCCAGCTAATTTTTAACCATTTTTAACAATAGAATGATTTGACCACAAATGCAGTTTAATGCTTGTAGCTTTAGTTTTAAACTGAAGCTTAACAGGGTGATTTAAGTCAGTCTTTAGACAGAAAATTATCAAAACGGATACCCAATGGCCAGATTAAAAATCAGGTTTTCTCTGCGCCACTTTTTATCAGCAAAATTAATTTGATCAAATACCCAACGACCTCCTTTTGGAAGCCAGGGTTTACGGATAGGGAAGGCCAGGTCGGTACGTAAAATAAGAAAAGAAAGATCGAAACGTAAACCGACTCCTGTGCCAACAGCTAACTCATTTACAAAATCTTTACTGAATCGTGCCCCGGGTTTAAGTTTAGCAGGATCAGGATTATCTCTGTAAAGCCATACATTTCCGGCATCCACAAATACAGCTCCATTTACAATTCCTGTTAATTTTGCACGATATTCGGTATTCAGTTCAAGCTTAATATCTCCAGATTGATCGGGCAGGAAATTGGTTAAACTTACTTCTGATGGCCTGTAAGTTCCGGGACCTACAGAGCGTGACCGGAAAGCTCTTAAACTATTACTTCCACCTACAAAGTATTGCTTAATAAATGGCAATTCAGATGAATTGCCATAAGGATATCCAAAACCGGCAATTATGCGGCTTGCTAGTTGAGAGTTCCGGCCTAATTTATAATAATATCTAAAATCACCATCGATGCGAGCATATTGTGCAAAACGAGCTCTAAAAATGGTTACCGTATCATTTGTTTTATAATTTGCACCTGTTGCCAGACCTAAAATATTTCCGGCAATATCCAAACTCCCATTAAAATACATCCCGTTTCTGCGGGTTTTTTCCAACTGGTTATTATATGTAAACGAATAGGTTGATCCTATAATAAACTGTTTTTCGATTGTTTTAGCAAGGGTTGGATTTTTGGCCACGCTATCCGCATATTGTTGGGTTACATTTAGCGGTTGCACATAGGTAATGCTTACCGGATATAATTCATGTTCTTTACGGATATTTTCTTTCCAGTTATATCCTGCCGAGGCTTTAAATGAATTAAGGGAATACAATTTGCGTTTATTTAATAGCTCATAACCTATATTAAATTTTGTTTTAGGTACGAATGCGCTTGTAGTATTAAATTTAAAAAATGGAGTAATGAAACGTGGGATAGATAAAGTTGCTTCTGAGCCCACTCTGTAGGTGTTATAACCTGGCTGTGTGCCACCTATCTGGACTTCAAAACTTCCGTAAGCCCTGATAATTAACTGCTCTGCAGCACGAAATGTATTACGATTCTTCCAGCTTAGAGATAGTTCTGAACCTGTTAAATTATTGGATTTGCTGGTTCCTAAAATTTCTGCCCGTAAGGATTTTTTAGGAAATGGAGTAAGGTAATAATAAGCATCCAGTGTAGGTTTTTCATTACTTTCAACAAACTGAAAACGATTTTTAACGAACTTAAATGCACCCAAACTAACCAAACGGTTTA
Source organism: Sphingobacteriales bacterium (assembly GCA_025353765.1). Classification (GTDB taxonomy): domain Bacteria; phylum Bacteroidota; class Bacteroidia; order Sphingobacteriales; family Sphingobacteriaceae; genus Daejeonella. Next base: position 35,446 of record JANXOD010000044.1, on the reverse strand, counting down.
AGGATAAATTATGATCTTTTCGGTTATAGATGTCCCCACTTTTAAAGAACATAGCCCTGCTAAATACACTCGGTTTAAATGTGCTGTCTTTATCAATTACATAATATCCGTCAAATAAAGCAGCATCACTTTTTAAGGTATCTGCTTTAGCTTGAGTAAGACTGTAATTAGGATAGATATAGATATTGTTTATGGTGTAAACTTGCCTTGCCTGTTTAGGTGTGGAAGGTTTTACTGTAACATATAAATTAACCTTACGATTACCAATGGTACTATCGGCACGAATTAACAAATAACCTGGTCCGAAATAGTAAAAACCCTGTTCTTTTAAGGTCTGATCAATCCGGTTTCTTTCGCCTTTAAGCACATCAAAATTATAGGCTTCTCCTGGTTTAAGTAATGTTTTAGCAGATGTTGCGGTTACAGCTTTTTCTAAAACGCCACTATCAGTGGGAAATATAACGGCATTAATTTTATACTGCGGGCCCATTTGAGCAGTATAATGGGCGGTTACATGCCTATTTTTGGACGTGGTATCGCCTGTTACAGCAGCCTGAAAATAGCCTTTATTTTCAAGCCTGTTTTGCAGAATGTCCTGGTTTTTTTGAAGATTTAAATCGCTGGCTAATACCGGTGGTTCGCCAATTTTATATTTGAGCCAATGCCTAAAACCTGTTTCTTTTGTGGGAGTTCCGGCAATATTATAAGCAAAAAGTTTATAGCGTAATCCCAAAAAAGATGTATTTGGTTTTGGGCGAAGTAAGCCGGTTAATTCGGCACGTAAAGCTTTAGCCTCGCTTCTTTTAATCCTATCTCCTTTTATTTTAACATCTCCACCAACATACAATTTTTCGCCTTTGGGCAAATATTTGGTAGTGCTGCATGAAGCCATTATTAGCAAACTAAGGGTTAACAGGTAATATGTAATTTGTTTAAACATTAGTTCTCAATACTTGGGATTTGTTTTTTCTCTTCTTTTTCCAGTTTTTGGTTTTCTCTTAGCTGTTTTTTGGCCTGCTTTTGTTCTTCAGAACGGTGTAGAATATCTTTAAACTTATTGTAATCAAGCGTAATCACAAAGCCTACACCAGTTTCAATGATATATCCATCAATCACACCTTGAAACTCATTTTTTCGATAGGCACGCAGCATATATCTGCCATCTTTTGATAATTGATAAGTCAGTTCAATATTTCCGGCTATATTACTTGGAGCCTGATTAGAACTTCTGGGACCTTCCAATTCAAAATTACTTCCGATACTTACTTTTAAACGATCATTTAATAATTGTTTAGACAGGCCAACATTTAAATCTGTTCGATTTTGTAAAGCTCCTGTGGTATAATCTTCTGTAGATACCAGATCAAAATTTAAGTCTACTCCTTCAATCAGATTGCCAGCCAGTTTATTTAATTCTTCGGATAATATCTTACTGACACTACTACGTACCAATGATTCTGCGCCGCCGCCGCCATCAATAGCAAATGGATCTTCGCCCACAAACCGGTTAAGTAATAACAGAGCAAATACCTGTTTGTTTAATTCTGAAGGTTGTGACTTTAATTGAGATAACCTGGCTTGAACGTTATCAATCACATCCCGGGCAACATTGTAATTTTTATCCGTAGGCAATGAAATGTCAAATGTAATTTCTGGTTTTAAAAGCTGGCCAACCATAGCTAAATAAACTTCAAAAGGTAGTTTTTGCTTATATCTTACTAAGGATGCTGCGGGTTCATCAATTTGATCCTGCACCAGATCTATAGGAGCTGCATTGGCCACATAAATGGCAGTTACATTTATATCTGCCGTAGTTGGTTCGCCTGTCCAGGTAATAGTGCTTCTTTTTTGGATATCGAATTTCCGTTTGATAAAATTGAAAGATAATTCATAAGAGCCTTGGGAAAGCTGATAGGTTCCGGTAAGATTTACTTTTCCGCTTGGGTCGATTCCGGCAGTCAATTGAGCCGCACCTTTTACACGTAAAAAATCGCCATTCCCTTCATCCACAATAATATTAAATACGGCATTTGAATCTACTTCAATATTTACAGCTACATCCAAACCGGAAATACCAGATTTATTGAGTGTATCTAATCCTGATGTGAGTGCAGTTGAGTTTTTAGGATTACTTGCATCAAAAAACTCTACAATTCCATCCCGCTCAACTATACCGGGATTGCTTTGAGGCAAAACAACCGTAAAATCTGTTTTATCGTTAATTTTGATGCTTCCGTCAACTTCAGGTTTATGCATATCTCCTCGAATGCGTAAATCACTATTTAAAAATACATTACCGTAGAATAGTTTATTATCTTTTTTGCTGCTGCTTAACACTTTAAAATTATCAGTTTTTACATTCAGTCCGAATTTATAAGCCGTGTAATTTGTGGTGTAAACTGCTCCGTCAATCACTGCTTTATTTCCGATAGAATCAGTTAATGTAAAATTATCCAATTCAATTCCACGATTGGTAAAGGAGATTTTATCATCATTAATGCGATAATATGCATTGAGCATGGCAATATTGAAAGCTGCCTTATTAAAATTTACGTCTCCGCGGATGTTAGGCGCAGATGCTGTTCCGGTTAGTTTAAGATCACCATTTATATTACCACTGGCATTTTTCAAATTTCCCATGGTTAATCCTTCTATAGAAGCCAGATTGATGTTTTTTATATGAAGATCAAAATCAAAACTGCTGGTATTTTGCGGTTTAATATAATATTCGCCATCTAATAAAACATCATTTCCCTTTCCGGTAATGTTAACCTGAGCCGCATAGGTATTTGTTTTGCTGTTGTTCACTTTAATGCCAAGGTCTCCCACAGTATCTGCCCGGAATGTAAAATCTTTCACCAGCAAGTCTGATACAAAAACGGGATTTGTATTCAGATTACTGAACAGCACATTTCCATTGATAAGACCATCTGCTAATAGAGAATCTTTCTGTGCAATTGCTGTTAAGGTTGCTATTTTAAAATCGGTAAAATCTACCTTCAAAGGAGCATTTAATTGTGCCGGATTGCTATTTATAGAAAGCTTTTGTCCACCGCTGGATAATTCAAAGTTGTGTGCTAAAATCCCCTGCTTACCAAATTGTATATTATTATCAGAAGCCAGAGTCCAGGGTTGGTAATTGAGCATTAAACCATCTGGATTGAAACTAAACTGATATTGATTAGCGAGTACAGAAAACAATCCCGCAAGGCGATATTTATTTTTGTCGTTCTTATCTTTTATATTTAAATTCAGGTTTAATTGGTTATTTTGAGCTTTGCCATCAAGTGACGTTTTATTAATCTGCAAGGATGGCGTGATAATCCGGTCGAGACTTAAGGAATAGTTTAAAGCATCATTCGAAGTGTTGGTGTTAAATCGGGCATTTTCTAAGGTATTTCCATTGTAAACGATAAGAGGAGCAAAGCCGTCTACTTTTAAACCGGGAATTTCTGTATTGTAACTTCCGCCTATTTTAATAGTATCTAACCTGGTTAAAAGCGGGATAAAAGATTGGAGAATTGGACGGTTAATAATCTTTAGTCCGAAGGTAAAGTGATTTTCTGTTGCAACAGGAAGCTGTTTTCCATCTGCAATTTTGAAATATTTATTAATCTCATTGGTAAACACATTACCAATTTCTGTGAGATTATATTGGCCTGTTAAGTTCGCAGATAAAAACTCTGAGCGAATACGAAGATCTTTCTGATCACCGGTTGCTGTTGCTGCAACATGTATACTATCCAATTGATATCGTTTTCCTTTTGATACTATAAGCAGATTGCTTGCATCAATATTTCCAATTAACCTGTTTGGATTTGTAGAAGGAAGGTTAGCTGTAATTTTTCCGCAGAAGCGGAGATCATCTTTATACAATTTTAGGTTTTGAAAATTAGCGCTGTCTACATCTAAAGTCAGATTGACTGATGGGTATTTTCCTTGAATATTTGCCTTTGCATTCAGATTGAAGGCTAGATTTCGGTCGTTCATTTTAGCAAAAGCAGTTATATTTTGCTTTGCGAGGGTTCCTTTAAATGTTGTGTTTTTATAATTATACCCCTTTAATTCTATGCTTTGTACCATCGCATTAAAATTTGCCGACATGTATTTTGGATCAGTTCCCGTTCCTGCTAACTGAGCATTGGCTGTTATGTGCCCAAGATTAGCTTCCTGTTTCATTAACTTCCCTATATTAAAATCGGTGAACTGCATACGGGCATTAAATGTTTCTGCGCCTTTATATTTTCCATTCATTTGGGCCATTACTTTAGCAGAGCCATAATGGGAGCTTAATAGCATATAGGTTTTAAAATTGCTTGTCATCCCGCTAAAAGCGCCAACCAAATTAAAGGAGTCGGGTAAACGAATAGTAGCTGGGATCATTCCTTTGGATACCAGATTATTTATATCGTTTGCGGAAGATGAAAATTCTTCAAGTTTTACATTAAAATTCGCTTTCTTCATATCCGGTAATCCGGTAATATGGGCAGAAGCATTTATGCGGGTATTGGATAATCCCGAAATTTGAAGTTTAGGAATATTAAGATCGGATACTTTGCCATTAATAACACTATTAATTTTTATAACGGTATTAGGGTTTCGTTTAAACGGATCTGTATTAGCCAAATTGGGAGCAAAAGTTAAAATATCTTTAAGGCTTAGCTGGCTATTAACCAGATTTGCTTGGATACTTATTGCGCCCAGATCTTTAGAAATGCTTTCAAGCGACGGATAACTTATTTTTAAATAATCTTGTAGGCGGGTTTTCGGAGTTTTTATATAGAGTTTATTTAAATAAGCTCCTTTTGGTCCATACAAAAAATTAGTTCTTAGCTCATTAAGAATAAAACCACTTTTATTGCGGAAGCTAATGTTGCCGATATTGCCAGATATAGTATCTAAACTATAGTAAAAATCTTCTGCCTTAACATTCAAATCTGATATTCCTAAATGGGCATAATCTAATCCTGTTTTTTGCTGTGGGAGATTGAAATTATCGAAATTCAGGTTATTGTTATTCCAATCTGCATGTTTAATATTTACTCGCCAGTTATTATTTAATTGAGCTTTAACTTCTTGTTTGCTTTGCTTAGCTACTATTTTAGCTGCCATAGTTTTGCCTAAGACGATGATTGAACGGCTATCATTAAGCAATAGATTTTTGAGGGCTATTCGTTGTTTTTTCAGGTTTATGGAGTCTACTTCTACCAGTAATTTACCCAAATTGATATCTGATTTTAATGCAGAAATATCGTTCTGATAATTGAGATGAATGTTTTTAAGATCAATAATTCCTAAATTTAAATCAAGATTAAAAGGCTTATTGCTATCTGCTTCAACTTTTGCAGGGCTTTCATTTTTAAGTGGAGGTTTCCGCTGTATTATTTTTGCATTCACGTCAGACATCACCATTTTAGGAATGGCGAATTTCATTTTATCTAAATCAAACTTCTTAATTCTGGTATCAAAATGGCCAAGATGAAAATCTACATCATTTGCTGTAACGGCATTTTTGTAGCTGATATTAATTCTATCCAGATTAATTTTATCCAATGAGAATTTCATAGCCGCTGTTGTATCCTGAGGTTTCGGTTCTTTTTTTTGTTCGCTGACAAAAGCTTTGACGATGTAATCAAAGTTAAAGATGCTATCAGGCATAGTTCGATTAATGTTAGCACGAATCCCTCTTAAATCTATGTCATTAATTTGTACCTCTTTTTTTAAGAGTTTGAATAAACTAATGTCTACCTTAAGTGTATCACCTGCTAATAAGGTATCCCGATTTCGATCTTCAAAATATACATCTTCCAATACCAGTAATTTGGGAAAGTCGAAGCTTAACTTTTTAATTTCAACCTTGGTTTTAATTTTATTTTCAAGATAAGTAACCACTTTTTTTCGGGCAATATTTTGCACATAAGGTACTTGTATAAATATGAATACAAGCAATAGTAATGTAATGATTGCGACAATCAGCCAAACAAATATATTTCTGGTTATTAAAAAATATTTTTTCAAAGGATTATATTAAAAACATTTTTGCTGAATAATTGTTAAACAGAAAGTATATTTTATATATGTTAAGTATACTTTATAATAATAAGCTAAAAAGCTAACAAATTGTTTAAATCAAATATTGTACCTTTTTAATTTTTTTTATCCAGATTTGTGATTCTTTTTGCTGATTATTTATAATAATATATATCGTAGAATGTTTTACTAATAGGAGTTTTTACACAAAAAAATATGCAATTAGATTTTTCTGCTTTTGAAGAATTGTTCCAACTACATTATAAAGCTCTGGCAAGGGCTTCATTTCGTATTGTGAATGATAAAGACATTGCAGAAGATATTGTACAGGATATATTTTGTAAGCTTTGGGAGAAAAGAGAAGAGATACACATTACAACTTCCTTAAAGTCTTATCTCTATCAAAGTACCATCAATCATTCTCTAAATAACATCCGAAAGGTGAAACGTTCAGATGAGCGTGAAAATGCTTTCGTTTCTTCGCATTCATCGCAAGAAGAAAGTAATGCCGAAAGCCAAATGGCCGTAAAAGAAATTCAGGAGCTTGTTAATGAAGCAGTTGATTTATTGCCCAATGCCTGTAGAAAGGTATTTGTATTAAGCCGTTTTGAACATCTCAGCTATAAAGAAATTGCTTCACATTTAGGAATATCACCTAAAACTGTAGATAATCAAATGGTTAAAGCTTTGAAACATTTGCGAACACATTTAAAAGTTTATATTAAAATATTGTTGCTTTTTTTCTTCCTTCAATAGGGGAACTCTTTAAGCATAGTGTCATATCATTAGAGCAATAAATTTGAGTTATGGAAGAGGAAATTTTAGAACAAGCTATAGAAAAAGTATCATCAGGCGACTATACATTGGATGAACTTCAGGATATTTTACGAATGGTAAGTATGATTATTGCATAAATGGAAAATCAAGAACGGTATTGGGAATTGATTAGCAAATACCTGTCTAATAACATCGCTTTGTCTGAGATTGAAGAGCTCATGCAATGGGTTGATAAAGACAATGAACATGCTGATATGCTTAAAGAATTGCAGCAGGTTTGGAAGCACTCCAAAACTTATGGGCAAGACTTTGATCCTGATATTACTCTTGCCTGGAAAAATGTGGAACAACGTTTACAAAGTCCTGTTAAAAATCTACGCCCGGCTAAATCCATTACCCGTTATTTTCAAGTTGCAGCTGCTATCGCATTTTTATGCGTTATGGGTGTAGTTTTTTATAAACTAATTAAAAATGATACCATTGAATTTGCAACACTTAAAGGCCAGCATAAAGAAGTTACCTTGCCGGATGGTTCTAAAATATGGCTAAATGAACAGAGTTCTTTAACTTATGAACCCGATTTTAATAAAGAGAAAGAAAGACACGTTGAACTAAGAGGTGAAGCTTTTTTTGAAGTGACAAAGAATCCTAAAAAGCCTTTTATTATTAAAGCTGGCAAAACTCAAACGCAAGTTTTAGGTACTTCATTTAATGTTAAATCATGCTCTGAAGGAGGAAATGTTGCTGTTGCCGTATTCACCGGCAGAGTTTCTTTTAAACTAATAGACAAACCTCAGCAGGCAGTTATATTATTACCTGGTGATAAAGGCGAGTATAAAGAGGATGGCTCCATTAGCAAATCCCATTACCAGAACACTAACTTCATGTTCTGGAAAAGCAGAAAGCTGGAATTTAATAATATGGCAGTTGCCGATGTTCTGAAAGATATTGAAATACATTACAAGGTAAAATTTATATTGAAAGATCCTGATATTGCTTCCCGTAAAATCACTTCTTATTTCGACGGTGATTCACTTGATCAGGTTATCACTTTGCTCGAAGATCTGCTTGACGTTCGAATAACAAAAGCCAATAATTCATATCTCATTCAACCTAAGAAATAGTCTAAGAAATACAATATGCAGAGAATATTTACATTTTTAATGGGATTACTATGTTTGTCTTTAAGCGTATCTGCTCAGCAGGATATACTTGATAAACAGGTATCTATAAGCTATAATCAGGTTAAGTTAGGAGACATTCTGGATGATCTGCAGAAAAAATACGATTTGAAATTTACGTATGCCAATGATCAGATTTTGCTGGGAAAGAAGGTCAGCTTAGCGGCAGAAAACAAAAAAATTAGCGAAATACTAGATGAACTATTTTCACCCTTACAAATCGAATATCATCTTATTAATCATAAGATCATTTTAAAGTCTAAAAAAGATAATATTGACGAGAAGGCTAAAAACAAGAATATTTCAGGTATTGTTCGTGAAAAAGGTTCTTTAGAATCTTTACCCGGAGCAACAATTTATATCCCAGAATTAAAACGCGGAGCCGTAACTAATAACTATGGTTTTTATAGTATTAACATGGATCCCGGAGAATATACACTGGAAGTTTCTTTTGTAGGCTACACAAAAGCGATTCAGCCAATATCAAGTGATGAATCTCAAAAAATAGATATCGAACTGGAACCATCTGCAGCTTTGCAGGAAGTGGTTATAAATGCTGATAAGGATGATAGAATCACTGAAACCACTCAAATGAGTTCCATTGATATCCCTGTTAGCCAGATTAAAAATACCCCCGGATTTTTTGGCGAAAAGGATGTATTTAAAGTTCTGCAACTTCTTCCGGGTGTACAAAAGGGTACGGATTTAAGTAGCAGTGTTTATGTACGTGGCGGTAACCAGGATCAAAACCTGATTATTTTAGATGATGCTGTAGTATATAATGTAAATCATTTCTTCGGACTTTTCTCTGTCTTTAACGGAGATGCTATAAAAAGTATCCAACTCATAAAAGGTGGTTTCCCGGCACGTTTTGGAGAACGTTTATCTTCTGTACTGGTATTAAACATGAAAGATGGAAATAAAGAGGAAATTCATGGAGAAGTTGGAATTGGCCTGCTTTCATCTCGCTTTACCTTAGAAGGGCCCATCAGAAAAAATAAATCCTCCTTTCTTATTGCAGGTCGCCGAACCTATGCAGACATTTTAATAACGCCTTTTGCTCCTAAACATACTAAAGCGGGTTACTATTTTTATGATCTGAATGCGAAATATCATACCGAAATTGATGATAAGAACCGAGTTTATTTAAGCGGATATTTTGGAAGGGATAAAATGTATTTAAAAAATATTTCTTTAGTAGATACAAAAAGCGAAACAGCAAATGATTTTGGATGGGGGAATGCAACATTTACTGCCCGCTGGAATCATATTTTTAATAATAAAATATTCAGCAATACATCACTTATCTATAGCCATTATGGGTTAGGCATTAGCCAGGATGATAAAGATCAGGATGGGTTTTATCGTTTAAGATATACTTCATCCATAACAGATATGGGTGCAAAGTTTGATGTAGACTATGCCTTAGGCACTCAACATTATTTCCGTGTAGGAGCCCGGACCGTTTGGCATAATTTTATACCCAGCGCAGTAGTAACTGAAGGTTCTGCGGCTAATCAAAATGTATCAAAGAAAAATCCTTTTAATTCATTTGAAAATAATCTTTTTATGGAGGATGATTGGCATATCAGCGAGTTTCTTGCCTTAAATGCCGGATTAAGATCCTCCAGTTTTACTGCCCAGGGAAAGACTTATATAAATGCAGAGCCACGCCTTTCTGCTAAAGCCATGCTAGCTCCAGATTTGGCATTAAAAACTTCTTATTCCCGGATGAATCAGTATATGCATCTGCTCTCCAATACAGGAGTAGGGCTTCCTACAGATTTGTGGATTCCAGCTACTAAAAAAATTTCTCCTCAACGTGCAGATCAATTTGCCATAGGATTAGATCAGGATTTCTCAGAAAAAAAATTGACTTTATCTATAGAAGGCTATTATAAAAAAATGTATCATATTATAGCTTATAAACCAGGAGCTTCATTTTTGGGAAAATATAATCCCGGTGATGAGATAGATCAGGAAGATTTTAGTACTACAGAACCTATTAGTTGGGAAGATAATATTACGATCGGGAATGGCAGGAGTTATGGAGCTGAATTTCTGCTTCAAAAAAAAAGTGGAAAATTTTCAGGATGGTTTGGCTATACCCTTGCCTGGGTAAAATTTAAATTTAATGAACTGAATGATGGGAAAGAATTTTACCCCCAGCAAGACCACAGGCATAATGTTTCTCTTGTGGGAATTTATCAGGCCTCGCCTAAAATGAAATTATCTTTTTCCTGGACATACTCTAGCGGAGCCCCACTTAATATACCATTTTCAAATTATACTATTCAAACACAAGGGCCTGTTCCATCTTATGGAAACAATACAGAAGTCACTGAATATAGTCAAAACGGAGTTTTTCGTACCGACCCTTTTCACCGTTTAGATATTGGAGCCCAATTTACTAAACAGAAAAAGCATGGAGAACGTACTTGGGAAATAGGGGTTTATAATGTTTATAATCATATAAACCCCTTTATTTATTACCCAAATTCAAAGGATTTCACCATATCGAATGATGGGGCTACAAGTATTAATACTCTAAATAAAGCAGGGCTCCCTATAGTTCCTTCAGTTTCTTACTCTTATAAATTTTAAATAATGAAAGTTAAATTATATACATTTTTGCAACTCTTGGTAATAGCTATTATCCTATGCTCTTGTGAAAAAGAGGTAAGCAATTTAGTACCTATTGATGAAAAAATAGTAGTTAATTCCTTTATTGCTCCGTCAGAAACGCTTCCTGCAAATGTAAATATTCAGGTATCCTTAACCTTATCCAGCCCTTATTATCGCCTTCAGAATCACACTGAGAATACAGCATTAAAGCTAAAAAATGCTACTGTACTAATTTCTGATGGGAGCACTCAACAGCAATTAATATGGGATGACCTTCATAGCGATTTTGAACTGAGCCAAAACATATTTCCCATTATTGCGGGTAAAACCTATTACCTTGATATTAAGGCAGAAGACGGCAGGCAGGTATCTGCCCAAACAACAATTCCGAATCCGGTAATAAACCCAATATTTAAATTTTTAGGCTATAAAAATAATAGTACTACAGGGGCAACTATTTTATCAGTCCTTTATCAATTAAATGATGACGGTGCAATATCAAATTCTTATCGTTTCTATACTGAAATTGAATACAACGATCCTAACTTTAACTATCCTCTAAATGAGCAGGGAGGAAATTATCTTCAAGCGGATAAAGATTTTAATGGGAGTTTGTTCGAGAAAATAATTCAATTTCGTGCCTATAGTTATGACTCTTATCCAAATAGCAGTAAAAAATACACAGGCTATTTTATAGTCTGCAGTAATGAATATGCTCAATTTTATAATAGTCTTGCTGTTGTTGCAAATTATGGTGCAAATCCATTTAGTGAATATGCTAATGTGTATTCAAATATTAAGGGTGGCTTAGGAATTTTTGCAGGGTACAATCAAACTAAAGTAGTAAGTAATTAATTATTAAAAATTTTGTAATCATCATTTACCTTAAATATCTAAAAAAACTTATATAAGAAAAACCAACGGACCTAAACCTATCTAATATCTAATCGTTAACTAAAAATGAAATGAAAAAATTATTTCTGATTTTAATGGGATTGCTATGTCTGTATTTTAATGGATATACACAAGAAGATCCACTTGGTAAACAGCTCTCTGTTAGCTACAATCAAACTAAATTAATAGATGTTCTCCAGGACTTGGAAAAGAAAACAGGTTTTAAATTTTCGTATTCCAATGATGAGGTTTTCCTGGAAAAGAAAATCAGCTTATCCATAGAAGAAAAAAAGCTGAGAGAAATTTTAGATAAACTGTTTGCTCCTTTACAAATAGAATATCACGTGATAAATAATAAAATTATTTTAAAGCCTAAAACTGCCGCTGAAAAAGAGAAAACGATCAGTATTTCTGGTATTGTCCGCGAAAAAGGTTCTTTAGAATCCTTACCGGGGGCAACAATATATATTCCAGAACTCAAACGTGGAGCAGTCACTAATAACTATGGTTTTTATAGCATTAACTTAAGTCCGGGAGACTATACCCTGGAAGTTTCTTTTGTGGGTTACAGTAAGTCAATTCAGCCAATTTCAGGAAACCAATCTAAAAAAATGGATATCGAACTAGAACCATCCGCAGCTTTAGAGGAAGTAGTAGTAAATGCTACTCGTAGAGAAAAGATTACCGAAACTGCCCAAATGAGCTCTGTTGATATTCCCATCAATCAAATTAAAGATGCCCCGGCTCTATTGGGAGAAAAAGACGTTTTTAAAGTAATACAACTTTTTCCGGGTGTACAAAAAGGGACAGAAGGAAGCAGTGGGTTTTATGTTCGTGGTGGCACACCAGATCAAAACCTCATTATTTTGGATGACGCCGTAGTATATAACGCAAACCATCTCTTTGGATTTTTTTCGGTATTTAATGGAGATGCTATAAAAAATGTCCAACTCATAAAGGGTGGTTTTCCGGCACGTTTTGGGGAGCGCCTATCCTCCGTATTGGTTGTAAATATGAAAGATGGTAATAAAGAGAAGTTGCATGGTGAAGTAGGAGTAGGGTTAATATCTTCACGGTTTACATTAGAAGGGCCAATAAAAAAGGGAAAATCTTCATTTCTTATTTCGGGCCGTAGAACCTATGCAGATGTTTTAGCACAACCATTTTTAGCCAAAAATAAAAAAGCAGGTTATTATTTTTATGACCTCAATGCTAAATACCATACGGAAATTGATGAAAAGAACCGACTTTATTTAAGCGGCTATTTTGGGCGAGACAAATTATATTTTACAGATGCAAATGATGATAATACTAACACATTTAAAACGAATTTAGGCTGGGGAAATGCCACACTCACCGCCCGCTGGAATCATATTTTCAATAATAAAATATTCAGCAATACCTCACTCATTTTTAGTGATTACAGTTTAAAAATGAAATTAAGTGATCAGACCAAAACCACTAATTATAGTTCCATTCACAATTCATCTATAACAGACGTAGGAGCAAAATTTGATGTGGACTATACCCTAGGCACCCAGCATTTTTTACGCATGGGAGTTCGGTCAGTTATGCACCATTTTGTACCTTCCGCATTAGTAACCAAAGGGTCATCTGATTATCAGAATTCATCCAAGAGTGATCGAATTAATTCCTTTGAAAATAATCTTTTTATAGAAGATGACTGGCATATTAATGAAAAGCTGGCTTTAAATGCAGGGCTAAGAGCTTCAACATACACAACTCAAGGGAAAACCTATATGAATGCAGAACCACGCATTTCAGGAAAAGTTATGCTAGTACCAGAATTAGCATTAAAAGCCTCTTATGCTCGTATGAATCAGTACACACATTTGCTTTCATCAACAGGAATAGGTTTGCCCACAGACTTATGGATACCATCTACTAAAAAAATATCGCCACAACGCTCAGATCAGTATGCATTAGGTTTAGCTAAAGATTTGTTAGACGATAAACTCACCCTATCAGTAGAAGGTTATTATAAAAAAATGTCGCACATGGTAACTTATAAAGATAATGCTACATTTTTAGAGTTAGATAATAGTGATACGGAGGGGAACGCAAATAACCAGAAAAGATTAGATTGGGAAAATAGCATAACCAGCGGAAATGGAAAAAGTTACGGTGTTGAAATGCTATTGCAACGCAAAACAGGCAGACTTTCCGGCTGGATAGGATATACTCTTTCCTGGGCAAAATTTCAATTTGCCGACTTGAATCAAGGAAAAGAATTTTACCCCAAACAAGATCGCAGGCATGATTTATCCCTGGTTGGAATTTACGAGGTTTCTCCAAAAATTAAACTATCTTTTTCATGGGTTTATTCCAGTGGTGCTCCCATAATTTTACCGGTATCCAATTACGATTTTCAAAAACACGACCCATCTGCAATTGGTATAAGCACTCAGCAAATACAAGAATATAGTAAAAAGAATGATTTTAGAACTGAGGCCTACCACCGTTTAGATATTGCAGCCCAATTTATTAAAAAGAAAAAATATGGTGAACGTACTTGGGAAATAGGTTTTTATAATACCTATAACCGGATAAATCCTTTTTATTATGACCGCAGTTCAAATTCTGGTCCGAATTTCGGAAAACAGCCTCAAAAACTAAGCAAATTCGGGTTTCCTATCATTCCTTCTATTTCTTATTCCTATAAATTTTAAAATCATGAAAACGAATCCTTCTAAATTTTTATGCTGCCTTGTAGCAGCAGTCATCTTTACTTCATGTGAAAAAGAATTAACAAACATGAAACCAGTGGAACAGAAAATAGTTGTCACTTCTTTTATTTCTCCTTCAGATCCCAAAATAAAAGTGCGTTTAAGTTTATCATATCCTTTTTATGGGTCAGATAATACAACAGCAAACCTTAATTTAAAGTATGCAACAGTCCTTATTTCTGATGGCAATACCCAAAAACAATTAGCATGGAATCCACAACTCCGTGATTTTGAATTAGATCAGAGCGATTTTCCTATCTCCACAGGTAAAACATATGCTCTGCAAGTTAAAACCACAGACGGGAAACAAATATCCGCCCAAACAAGCATTCCAAACCCGGTAATAAACCCCTCATTTAATTTTATAGAGTTCAAACAAACAGCCAAAAGAACTATAGAAACATTTCGGTTTCAATTCACAGATGATGGCACACAAATAAATTATTACCGGTTATACCTCAATGCCGAACGCTATGCCCAATTTCAATCCACACCTGTGGCAAGCGGCTCCGAAGAACTTTATCTTGGCCCAGATATAGAATTTAGCGGAAGCCTGTTTGATCGTATACTAGAATTTAATTATTATAGCAATGTTGATCCCTCAACCTATACTAATAAATACACCGCCTATTTCATATCCTGTAGCGAAGAATATTACAAATTCCACAAGTCAAATCCATCAACTGATTCCGACCCATTGAGAGGAAACGCCGTTAATCCATATTCTAATATAGAAGGAGGCTTAGGAATTTTTGCGGGATATAATTAAACAGAAATTAAAAAGTAATGTTAAATACACCCAAGATTAATAATTAAAATCTATTAATAAAATAGATAACAGCAACTGCAAAAAATTAAATTTTGGGCGTTTTACACGCTGTACGCTATATCTTTTTGGCTTAGAAAGCATGTGCTTAACCAGAAGCTAAAGTGCCAAAAAGGATGCCGCTTCCATCGTTAACGCAATCGCTTAAAACGTATAATCAATTCAAGCTAAATAGACATCAAACGCAATTTAGAAAGCTTTTTGTAGAAGATTAAAGGATAAAATATTTTTTCTTTAACAAATAGGGGTAAGCTCCTTTAGTGTTGTCTTAGCTTAAAACAACTAATAAAATAAAAACAAAAATGACAATGAAAAATGTGAAACGTTATGGTGCAATGGCACTTATTTTAATGGCAATTATCAGTTCGTGCAAAAAGGACAATACTTCTGACCTGAAACAAAAGGTTGATGATTTTTCGGCGATTGATTACCGTTTACCAGGGAAATTAAAAGTTCAAAATGGAGATCATTTTGAAGTGCAAATTAAAGAGAAAGGCAAATCTCCTAATAAAGCTAAAACTAAAGTTATTGATGGAGAGTTAATTATTTATGCAGACAATAATGTGTCTGGAAATGATCTGGATATTACAGTTATTGCACCCACATTCAAAAAATTAAAGAATGAAGGCCAGGGAGAAGCAGTAATTGAGTATAACTTTGATCCTGCTACAAATTTGGAATTAGAAGCATCGGGATCTGGTAATATTACAGCCATAACCAGCTTAGAAGTAGCAAAAATTTCTGCAAAGGTTTATGGAGGCGGTGATATTAATATATCCGGGGGAGCTATTGTAAAAACGGATCTGGATGCGTTAATTAATGGCGCAGGCGCTATACATGCGTTTTCCTTAAAAGCGGCCAATACTAAGGCTGTAATATTAGGCTCCGGCAATCTGGAGTGTAATGTTTCCTCCAAATTAGATGTTAAAATAAACGGAACAGGAAGTGTAATTTTTAAAGGAGATGCAATTGCAACATATGACCCCAATAGCACAGGTACAGGTAAGATGATGCATGTAGATTAAATAAAGTATAAAAATTAAAAATGACCCTCCGTGAGTTTTGAAATTCCCGGAGGGTTTTGCATTATAAATGAAAACAAAGCAAAAAAAACTCCGGCCAACAGCCGGAGCATTTTTATGGCGCTTGATATAAAAAGTATGGCGAGAGCACTCATAGAACTGGGAGTGTAAAGAGACTATATAATTTAATATGATCCCAAGCGATGAAAGTTGCAAGCAGGATGCTATCAAAGATATGTACTTATACAAGCCCCCTAAGTAGTTAAAAAGGTATTACCCCCAAGATTTCCAAATCGTACATGGAAGCCAACAACTCCCTGACATCCTACTATTTTTTTCTTTATGAATATATTATTTGCTTGGCATAGGGGCAATTGCCTTTGGCCTTGTCATAGTATTAAAGAAGCAAGTAATCATTTATCTACAATAAAGAAATAGCAATGGAAAATTTAAAGCAGTATGGCTTAATAGTATTTATTTTATTAGCCATCGTCAGTTCTTGTAAAAAAGATAAGAACACTTCTCCTTCCCCGGGTGAAAGTATACGAACTTTAGGCTCATTCTCATCCATTGATTATCGCTTACCCTTCAAATTAACTTTGCAAAATGGAGCTGCTGATCAATATGAAGTGCGGCTTTTAGGAGAAGGAGAGCAAAAATATAACGTAAACAAAATAAAAACTAAAATTGCGAATGATGAATTAATAATTTATGCGGACGAGAATTTGGCTGAAAGTGATATGACGGTTATCATTTTTACGCCTACATTTCAAAATCTCAAAATTACCCATTCTGCAAACCCCGTAATTCAAAATACACCTTGATTGTGACTATCCAAATCACAGATATGAGTGGTCGGTTACTGAAAATCTGGACGAAACTGAAGACCAAAGATGGAAATTTTATTCTCAGTTATTTAGGTATAGATAATACATCTGTATAATTTTTCAACAATTCCGGATTAGAATCTAATTTTTGGATAAATTTGGTTTCTTTTCAAAAATTAAATACATGCCGGATTTTTCTCATCTACACGTACATACCCAATTCTCCTTGTTGGATGGCGCCGCTGATATTTCACGCCTGTTTAAAAAAGCAAAAGCAGATGGGATGAAGGCCATGGCCATCACTGATCATGGCAACATGTTTGGAGCTTTTAAATTTGTGGCAGAAGCAGGTAAACATGGAGTGAAACCCATTGTAGGATGTGAGTTTTATGTGGTTGATAACAGGCATATTAAACAATTCACCAAGGAGAAACGTGATCAGCGTTTTCACCAACTTTTATTAGCTAAAAATGCAGAGGGATATAAAAACTTAGTAAAGCTTTGCTCTTTGGGATATATGGAAGGCTTATATAGCAAATGGCCACGTATTGATAAAGAGCTCATACTGCAATACCATAAAGGCTTAATTGCAACAACCTGCTGTTTGGGCGCATCTGTACCTCAAACTATTCTTAAAAAAGGAGAAGACGAAGCAGAAATCGAATTTAAATGGTGGCTGGATCTGTTTGGAGAAGATTATTATATCGAACTGCAACGCCATGATATCACCGACCAAAATATAGTAAATGAGGTACTCTTAAAATTTGCTAAAAAATACAATGTAAAAATAATCTGCTCTAACGATTCACATTATGTAGACCAACAGGATGCCAATGCACATGATATTTTATTATGTGTGAATACAGGCGATATGCAAAGTACACCCAAAGCAACGGATGAAGAAAGCGGAAAAGGCTTTCGGTTTGGCTTCCCTAATGATCAGTTCTTTTTTAAAACTCAGAAAGAGATGGGAAAGCTATTTCATGATCTTCCCGAGTCATTAGATAATACCAATGAAATTGTAGATAAAGTTGAAATCCTTCAGCTGAAGCGGGATATTATGCTTCCTAATTTTCCTATTCCTGATGAATTTAAAATACATACCGGTGCAGAATCCGAAAACTTAAATCAATGGGAGTATTTAAAGCATTTAACGTTTACCGGAGCTAAGGAACGTTATAAAGATATTTCACCCGAAGTAGAAGAACGTTTAAATTTCGAGCTGTTTACTATCCGTACAATGGGGTTTGCCGGTTATTTTCTCATCGTTGCAGACTTTATAAAACATGGCCGGGATGTAGGAGTTTTCATTGGTCCGGGCCGTGGTTCGGCAGCTGGTTCTGTTGTGGCTTATTGTACCGGAATTACCAATATAGATCCCATTAAATATAATCTCCTTTTTGAGCGTTTTCTAAACCCGGATCGTAAGTCAATGCCCGATATTGATACCGATTTTGATGATGAAGGCCGCCAGAAAGTGATTGATTATGTAGTGGATAAATATGGCAAAAACCAGGTAGCCCAAATCATCACCTACGGATCTATGGCTGCAAAATCAAGCATTAAAGATGTTGCCCGAGTGTTGGATCTGCCACTTTCTGAAGCCAATATGCTGGCTAAATTAGTTCCGGATAGGCCGGGTACAAACTTAGTCCAGGTAATGACTGCACCGCTTGATACTATTAAGAAAGAGTTAAATCCCGAAGACTTTGAAAATGCAAAAAAACTTCGTGATATACTAGCTGAAGGAAAAACTATCCATGCTAAAGTATTGAAAGAAGCGCTGATTCTCGAAGGTTCTGTTCGTAATGTGGGTGTTCATGCTGCGGGTATTATTATTGCCCCTTATGATTTAACTGACATTATTCCAGTAGCTACTTCAAAAGAATCGAGTCTATTAGTTACCCAGTTTGATGGCCGTGTAATTGAAGATGCCGGAGTTATTAAAATGGATTTTTTGGGTCTGAAAACCCTAACCATTATTAAGGATGCATTACGATTAATCAAGCAAAATCATGGTGTAAGTATAGAAATTGATTACATCCCGCTTGACGATCAAAAAACATTTGAGCTTTACCAGCGAGGCGATACTAACGGAACTTTCCAGTTTGAAAGTGACGGAATGCAAATGTATTTACGTGATTTAAGGCCCGATAAGTTTGAAGATCTTATTGCGATGAATGCTCTTTATCGTCCTGGTCCGATGGAGTATATCCCGAAATTTATATCTCGTAAGCATGGCCGTGAACTGGTGAGTTACGATCTGGAAGATATGAAAGAATATCTGGAAGAAACATACGGAATTACCGTTTACCAGGAACAGGTGATGTTGCTCTCCCAAAAACTGGCCGGTTTTAGCAAAGGCGATGCCGATGTTTTGCGTAAAGCAATGGGTAAAAAGCAACTGGATGTGCTTAATAAAATGAAAGCACAGTTTATGGAAGGTTGTAAAGCCAAAGGCCATGATGAAAAGGTTTGCGAAAAGATTTGGATTGACTGGGAAGCCTTCGCCCAATATGCTTTTAACAAATCTCATTCTACCTGTTATGCATTTGTAGCCTATCAAACGGCTTATTTAAAAGCGAATTACCCAGCAGAATATATGGCTGCGGTATTAAATAACCAGAACAACATCGAAAAAATCTCTTTTTTTATGGAAGAGTGCAAACGCATGGGCATTCCGGTTTTGGGTCCGGATATTAATGAATCTGAATTGAGTTTTACTGTCAATAAAAAAGGGGAAGTGCGTTTCGGAATGTCTGGGATGAAAGGTGTGGGAGAGAAGGCAGTAGAAAGTATCGTGGAAGAACGTCTTGCAAATGGCCCATATCAAACTGTATATGATTTTTCCCGTCGTATAAATTCCAGGGCGGTAAGTAAAAAAGTATATGAAAATTTAGTTTTTGGTGGCGCTTTTGATTGCTTTGGTTTTCATCGTGCCCAGTTCTTTTGCAAGCCAGATGGCGGATTATATAACGGAATAGAGCGCTTAGTGAAATACACCAATGATTATCAAAATAATCAAAATTCTTCACAGTCATCTCTATTTGGAGGTACTAATGATGCCCAAATAGTAGAACCGCAAATGCCCGAATGTGAAGAATGGGGATTAATAGAAAAATTAAAATACGAAAAGGAGTCTATTGGGATCTATCTAACGGGGCATCCCTTAGATAATTATAAGTTTGAATTGGAACATTTTTGCACGCACCAGGTTAAACATCTCACCTTAATTAACCGGATGAAATCTGCTGAGGCTTCTTCCGAAGATCAGGAAGAATTTAATAAGATAAAAAACCGGGATCTGGTTATTGGTGGTTTAATTTCTATGTGCAATCATCGTACTACAAAAACTGGTAAACCTTTCGGATCTTTTATGCTCGAAGATTATAGCGATACGTTTGAAGTGGTTCTTTTTGGCGAAGACTATGTGAAACTAAAACAATATTTGAATGACGGATTTTTCCTGCAGCTAAAAGGGAATGTATGCGAACGCTTTAAACAAAAAGATAACTGGGAATTTAAAGTGAATAGCATGGTATTATTATCCGAACTGCGGGATAAAATGTCAAAATGCCTGACCATTCAATTACCATTAACTGAAATCTCTGATGATTTTCTGAGTAAAATGGATGAAATCGTAAAAATAAATGCAGAACAAAATGCCAATAGGAACTGTCAACTTAAATTTATGGTTATGGATTATGAAGATACTATTTCCTTAGAAATGCCATCTAAAAATCTGAAAATATACCCGAGTAATGAATTTTTAAAGCATCTTTGTGAAATAAATAATATCACATATAAACTTAATTAAACCTCACAATGAAAAAGTTTTTATTCGCTGTTTTATTAACAGCTGCAACATTTTTTGCACAAGCACAAACAAAAGGGACAAATGCAATAGGACTTGGTTTAAATACAAAGTCTACCACGGATGATTCTCAAACGACAACCAAAGAAACCAAAGACAATACCTACAATATAGGATACGGATATTTTATTCGTGACAATGTAAAGATTGGAGTAGATGTAAATTATGAAACTACTAAAAATACTACTTTAACTAAAAATACCAATACACTTGCTGAATCTAACACCAAAAGTTATGGTGGGGGTATTTACGGCCAGAAATATTATGGTTTATTTAAAACTATTTATGCTTTTGGGGGAGTTAAGGCTGCTTATACCAATTCTAAAGAGGAAACTGTAAATAGTGTTGAAACTATCACTAGCAATGACTATTCATTAAGTGCCTATGGAGGTTTTGCCTGGTTTATTTCTAAGCATATAGCTTTAGAAACAGATCTTTTAAATGTGAGCGCCACTTATTCTAAAGCAGAAAATACGACATCTGCAAATCCTTCTACAAGTAGCTCTACAAAATTTAATTTATCTTCCAGTGGTACTTTAACAGGTTTGGGCTTTCGCGTATTTCTTTTATTTTAATTTTTTGAGATAATAATAGACAGAATTTAAATTCAATTAATTTTTAGAGTAATGAAATTTTTTATACTGGCTTTTTTCTTAACAGCCACCGCATTTTTTGCGCAGGCGCAAATAAAAGAAACTAATTCCATAGAGCTTGGTTTAGATATGCAAAATCTGAAAGGGGTAGTAAGCTCACAATATAATGTTAAACAAGGACAAAATATATATAACATAGGATATGGACGTTTTATTCAAAATAATGTTAAAATAGGGGTAAAGCTGAACTATGGGGCTTTTAGCATTAATAGCTCAGTTCCATCTTTTGATTTTCACGAAAATGCTAAAATATATGGAGCTAATCTTTATTATCAGAAATATTATAGTTTATTGAAAAAATTTTATGCCTTTGGAGGAGGAACAATGGGCTATACTTATGCTAAAGCAAGAGTTGAAAGTACGGGAGTTCTTGTTGAAACGGACAAAGAAAATTTTTACGAACTACAGGCTAATGGAGGTTTTGCCTGGTTTTTATCTAAGCATATAGCCTTAGAAAGTACAGTGCTCTCTACAGGACTTACTTATCAAAAAGATGAAAAAGGAAGTCCTGCAGCCCAAACTACAAATACCAGTACAGAATTCAATCTTTCTTCAAATACCGTATTAAATGGTTTGAATTTTAAGATACTTTTTCTGTTTTAATAATTGCATATATTAATGAATGTCACATTGGCATTCCTATTTTGTGGCAGTAATATTGAACAGTATATTTGATTATAAATTTTGAAAATCAATTATTATGGCATTAGAAATAACAGATGCAAACTTCGATGAGCTTGTATTAAAATCAGATAAACCCGTATTGGTAGACTTTTGGGCAGAATGGTGTGGCCCTTGTCGTATGGTTGGCCCGATAGTAGAAGAATTAGCTAAAGAATTTGATGGTAAAGCTATTATTGGGAAAGTAGATGTGGATAGCAATCCAGAAATATCTCTCAAATTTGGTATTCGTAATATTCCTGCTTTATTATTTTTTAAAAATGGCGAGATTGTAGATAAACAAATCGGCGCTGTACCTAAATCTGTTTTAGCAGAAAAATTGAATAAACAGTTAGTATAAAGTTTTTATACAAACAAAAAAGCCAGTCTAACAACTGGCTTTTTTGTTTGTATCGTTCTTTCTGATACTTTTTGCATTCTTGGAATAGTCCCTTCTTCATAATCATAAAAAGCTGGATAACTAAAATTAAAACCTAAATTTTTGGTTCATATATATATGTATACACATCTGTATGATCAGAATAAACTTGGCTATATGATACTATCTTTCCATCAGAGTCTATAACATAAGTAATAGTATAAATAGGATCGCCATTAAATTGAAATGCTTTTAGTACAAAAACTGAATTATTGGGACTTCCGGGTAAAATTAAAGGATCTGGATCATTGATATTAGCGTAATAAATATAGTTAGAATCATAAGCAGAACCAATATCGGGTATATTATGAGTGCTGACTTGTGGGTCTCCATTTACAGTAGTATATAGGTAAGAAGTAGTTAAAGTTACTTTATTTTGCTTCTCATTTTTGATAATAGACTGGCTAACCTGAGCATTTTGATAATTAAGAGTATAGGAGCTGTTTAATGTTGTTACAGGGTTAGCTGGATTTGATACATCTAAAGTAGACGAAGTGAAAGATTGAAGAAGACCATTACTATAAGTATAATCTTCAACAGATTTTAAATCAGAATCAGGATCTCCAAATTTAGCTGCTCTATCAGTTGTAGATGCTTTAATCACCTTACCATTTGCATCATATATATAATCAGTAAAATGTGTTACTGCATAAACGTCTTGCCCTATATTTGGATTAAATTGTAATCCAATAATCTTAGATTGGATTAATCGGTTTGTATTGTCATAAACAAACCGCATATTTTCGAGTCCATTTTTATGCAATTCTTTTATACGTGAGTTCACGTAAGTGCTGGGTACTCGTGTAAAATCAGCTTGTGAGGTAGCTGTTGCTGAATTTACAGTTACTGTTATTTTACCATTGCTTGCTGCTGAAGGAACCGTTACTACCAATTGTGTAACTGATGCAGATGTTACAATTGCAATTACACCATTAAACTTTACAATATCATTAGCCGCTGTACTACTAAAATTAGTTCCTGTAATAGTTACAATAGTTCCTACAATACCTGTTTTTGGATTAAAATCTGTAATGGATGCAGTAATGCCAGGAACAGGAGTTGGGTCAATTTTGCTTTTTTTGCAGAATTGTAGGCTAAAGCTCATTAATGCTACAAAACTTAACATAAATATTTTTTTCATAATAATGGCCCTTTGGGCTTAACTAAAGGACAAATTTACTGTTTTGTAATTAACTTAATGGAATAAATTAAGTCTTAGGCTTTAATCCGTAAGAGAAATTATAGCAGCTATAGAAGTAGGATAGTATGATCAAATAATATTAACTATCTGTCCTGATACCAGTTGAAGACCCAGTGAAGTATGGTTTCAATTATTTCTGAAGGAACTTGGCTATGTTTCTTTAAAAAAGCTAGTTGGTTTTGGGAAGGTGATACAGGGAGATAATTACGTAGTTTTTCGAAATAGTCCCGGTAATAGTCTTTATTTTCCTCTATAAAGATAATAGCGTCATCATACGCTTTGCATGTTTCATTAAAGCATCTGGTACATTCCTCAATTGTTTTTTCAGGAAAATATTTATGAATTACTTTTGCGGCTTTTTTAGAATCTTTATCATATTGATTATATACTACAAAATTACGAACAACATATATTATCCTGTCATAAAATTCCATTGGTTTGAGTTTAGCCATTACTTTACGATGAGAAGTTTAGCAAATTTAAGCAACAATTGTTTCTGCCCTAATTCTTTAAAGAATATAGTTGCTTTTATATCGGGTTTATTGCCCTCCAGATTAATTACTTTGCCATAGCCAAAGCGTTCATGTTCTACCTCCATGCCCACTTGTAGTTTGGAGGTATCCGAAGGGGCAAAGCCCTCGCTTGGTACATGTGCTTTGGGTAAAATAGAAGTTATTTTTGGTTTTGTTACTGATGCAGGCTTAGGTTTAGAAAAAGTTTCCTTTTGCTGCCAAGTGGAACGTTCATCGTCAAAAAATGGATTTCCTGTGTTTTTAAGTTGAGGTTTAAAATCAAGTTCTAAATATTGCGCATCAATCTCATCAATAAACCTGCTGGGTTCGCAATTGGTTAATGTTCCCCAACGATAACGGGATGTAGCATAAGATAAGGTTAGCTTTTTGCCAGCCCGTGTGATAGCCACATAAAATAAACGCCGTTCTTCTTCCAGATCAGTGCGAGAACTTAATGCCATTTGCGAAGGAAACAGATTTTCTTCTAATCCAACCACAAAAACATTATCAAACTCTAACCCTTTGGCAGAATGGATGGTCATTAAGGAAACGGTATCTGCATTTGGGTTTTTATCATTATCATCATTAGTAAGCAAAGCGATATCCTGCATAAAAACATCCAGCCCTTTTTCTTCAATATCTTCCCGTTCGCTAAACTCTTTTATCCCATTTAACAGTTCCTGTATGTTTTCATAACGACTTAGTCCTTCAATGGATTTATCTTCATATAAATCTTTTAATAAGCCCGAATGCTGGGCAATATGCAAAGCAGTATCATAAGCAGAATGAGATTTAGAAATCACCTGGAAACTCTGAATTAAGGCGGCAAAGTTTCCAACCGAAGCTGAACTGCGGGCATCTAAATATTTTGGAGTATCACAAATAACATCCCAAATGGTTAAATTATGCTGATCGGCGGCAATTATAATGCGGTCCACTGTAGTATCTCCAATACCGCGACGGGGATAATTAATTACCCGCTTTATGGCTTCCTCATCATTTGGATTAAAAGTAAGGCGGAAATAAGCGATCAGATCCTTAATCTCTTTACGTTGATAAAAAGACAAACCGCCATATATTTTATAAGGAACATTCAGCTTGCGCAAAGCCTCTTCCATAGCTCTTGATTGCGCATTGGTACGATAAAGGATAGCAAAATCATGATATTTTGAACTTTTATTCGCTTTTTCCTGGGCAATAGCTTCGGCAACTATTTTTCCCTCTTCATTATCACTAAAAGCCCGAGAAACTTTTATTTTGTCGCCCGTCTCATTTTCTGAATAAACCGTTTTTTTAAGCTGATGTTTATTATTTGCAATGATATTATTTGCAACGTTCACTATATTTTGGGTAGAACGATAGTTCTGCTCCAGTTTATACACCTTCAAATCCGGATAATCTTTTTCGAAATTTAAAATATTCTGAATATTTGCTCCGCGGAAAGCATAAATACTTTGTGCATCATCGCCCACCACGCAAATATTTTCATGGATAGCAGCCAGTTTCTTTACAATTAAATATTGAGAAAAATTAGTATCCTGGTACTCATCTACCATCAGGTATTTGAACTTATTTTGATATTTATAAAGCACATCCGGATGCTCTCTTAATAAAACATTGGTTTTAAAAAGCAAATCATCAAAATCCATAGCACCTGCTTTGAAGCAACGTTGGGTATAGGTTTGGTATATTTCGCCTAATTTACCTCGGCCACTCGAGAAATCTTCTGCCTGGATATGCTCATTTTGTATATACTCTGCGGCGGATACCAGGTTGTTTTTTGAGGAAGAAATTCGGTTGTATACAAAGTTTGCATTATAGAGCTTATCGTCTAACTGTTTTTCTTTTAAAATACTTCGTATGAGGCTTTTACTGTCATCGGTATCATAAATGGTGAAATTAGTTGGATAGCCTATTTTATTGGCTTCTATCCTTAAAATCTTTGCAAAGACAGAATGAAAAGTACCCATCCATATATTTTTGGCTTCGGGTCCAACCACTTTCATAATGCGCTCACGCATTTCTTTGGCTGCCTTATTGGTAAAAGTTAATACCAGTATATTAAAGGGATCAACACCTTTATGAATGAGATGCGCAACACGATAGGTGATTACTCTTGTTTTGCCCGAGCCTGCTCCGGCTACTATCATCACCGGCCCCTCTGTTTGTAATACTGCTGCCTGTTGCGAAGGATTTAATCCTTGTAAATAATCCAAAATATCTCCTGTCTTTCTAGATGCTAAATTAAAAAACAAGATGGAGAATCGGGCTATTATGTGAATAAAACCCGATAAATCATTACAAGATGAGCTGTTTTATTTTTAATAGATAATTATTCTTCTTTAAATAGACTTTCTTTATTTTCACTGTTGAGTGTTTCATTGATATTTACGATCTTATCGTCTATATCATAAACGCAGGTTTGTATTTGATGCATTAATTCATCTTTTTCTATTAAATGATCTTTTTCTAATAAGATTAAACCTTTTAAAGTGGCAATTGGGCCTCTAATTTGATGTGAAAGATGAGATGAGTATTCGGAGAGCTTTTTATTTTTAATAATTAGATCCTTCGTCCGATCTTCAATAATTCCTTCGAGGTTATGATTCACTTTATCCAAATCTTCCTTTTGCTTAGAAACTTCAAGATTAAGCCGCTTTAGCTGTTTATTAGTTTTGGCTGATCTTTTAACACTATTTATTAAAAGTAATATCACAACAAATGCCAAACCAGCAACAATGGTACTTGCCCAAAAAAGAGTTTTAGTATATTTTTGTTGTAAAATAGTTTTATCACTTTCTATTTGTTTCTCCCGCTGGCGTGATTGCTCTTGTAATAAATCTATTTTTACTGATTCATTGTTCTTATAACTTAAACTGTCTTGCTTGTAAACTTGTTTTAGGTATTGCAGGGCCTTTGGATAGTTTTTACGTTTATCCTCTAATTCATAGGATGTAATTAAATAATCATACTGTAGTTTTGGGTCGTTAACAATTTTAGAATAACTAATACCTTCATTAATTGATTTCTCTGCTTCTACAAATCTACTAGAGGCTATATACACAGATGATAAAGTAAGATTTGATGCAGCTACAATTCCATTGAGATCATTTTCTTTGGCATTTTTAATAGCTTGGAGTAAGTACTGTTCTGATTTATCTAATTCATGTAAATTATAATAGGCTACTCCTATGTTTTGTAAACCTTGTGTCAATCCGGTTAAATTGCCTAATTTATCAAATAATGCATTACTTTTTTGATAAGCTAAAAGCGCCAAAGTGTATTTCTTTTTTTTCTGATGAATGTTCCCCATATTCCCATACAAACTCGCAATTAGCTCCTGATTATGTAGTTTATCAGCAATTTTTAGTGATCTGTCCAAATATTCGAGTGCTTTATCATAATCTACATCTCTATATAAATTCCCAATATTATTATATACCTTGGCTTCTCCTTCAAGGCTTTTACTTTGCTTAAAGTAATTCAGAGCATGTAGATAATTTGCAATAGCACTATCGTTTTGGTTAGAATAATATTTTCCAATTCCTTTTATTCTATAGGCTTCGGCAATCCCATTTATGTAATTAAGTTGCGTAGATATTAACAATGCTCTTTCAGCATATATGATAGTCTGTTTGGCATCTACTAACCTATTATTATAGCCTAATTTATTAAGATTGATAACTTGATTAGTATCCGGTGGAGATTCCTTAGGCTGCTGATCGCCTTCCCCAAAAACAAATTGTGGATAACTTAATGCCATCAAAAAGAGAAAATATAAAAAAATTGGAAATTTCATAATATATTTATGTAACAAAAATGTGGCAAAAGAAAAATGGGAATACGAAATAATTTAATTATAGTAAATGTATTATTATTAATTAACCACAAAAAATTAATTCTAATTAATGAGGAAAATTAAAATTAACCAAAACAAAGCTTAAGTTAACATAAAAAACTCACAACATGAACAACATGAAAAAGTTAGTAATCGCAGTAATCGCCTTAGGAATGATCAGTATGAGTTCTTGCAAAAAAGAAGAAAGTGCTACACCAAGTTCTAAAACTCAAACCGTAAAAGTAGCAGACAAAAGAGACTTAGGAAGTTACGATTGATCTTAAACAAAATCACAAGAAAACAAATAATCACATTCAATTAAATCATAAAACAAAAACAACATGAAAAAGTTAGTAATCGCAGTAATCGCTTTAGGAATGATCAGCATGAGTTCTTGCAAAAAAGAAGAAAGTGCTACACCAAGTTCTAAAACTCAAACCGTAAAAGTAGCAGACAAGAGAGACTTAGGAAGTTACGATTGATCTTAAACAAAATCACAAGAAAACAAATAATCACATTCAATTAAAAACATAAAAATTAAAATCATGAAAAAGTTAGCATTAGCAACAGTAATATTTGCTGTTATGGGTTTTATCTCATTAGGATTTACTTTAATTAATAAAAACAAGACAACTGAAAAAGCAGAAGTATCAATTTCTAAGGTTGAAAATAAAAATGCACCGGTAGAAAATGTGAAATCAGATAACCTGCAATCTATTGGGAAAAGCAATAAAGAATTGGCCAGTTATGATTAATAGGAGACTATTGCTTATAACCAGTATTTTATTATTTCTTCCTTTTTTTGGGAATAGGGGAGTATCATTGTTTTTGACTTTTTACAATTTTTCACTCCACATCTAATTTATATCTTTGCTTCATAACCAATTGAAGATGCAAGAGATAAAAAAATATGTTAGTGAAAATAAACAACGCTTTTTAGACGAATTGTTTGAATTGCTTCGCTTTCCGTCAGTAAGCGCAGACCCTAAATATAAAGGTGATGTATTGAAAGCGGCTGACTATGTTGCCCAGAAATTGAAGGATGCGGGTGCTGATAAAGTAGAAATTTGTCAGACAGCCGGATATCCAATAATTTATGGAGAAAAGATAATTGACGCTACTAAACCAACCGTATTAGTTTACGGCCATTACGATGTGCAACCGGCAGATCCTTTGGAATTATGGAAAACACCCCCGTTTGAACCCACCATTCGGGATGGAAAAATTTATGCCCGAGGCGCTTGTGATGATAAAGGCCAAGTTTATATGCATGTTAAAGCATTTGAACTGATGATGAAAACAAATTCTTTGCCTTGTAACATCAAATTTATGATAGAAGGAGAGGAAGAAGTAGGATCTAATAACTTGGGCATCTTTGTAAAAGAGAATAAAGAACGTTTAAAGGCAGATGTGGTATTAATTTCTGATACATCTATGATTAGTCTTGAAAATCCATCCCTGGAAACAGGTTTACGTGGATTATCATATGTGGAAGTAGAAGTTACAGGGCCAAACCGCGATTTGCATTCCGGTGTTTATGGGGGAGCTGTAGCTAATCCGGCAACTATTCTGGCTAAATTAATTGCTTCCATGCATGATGAAAATAATCATATTACCATTCCCGGATTTTATGATGATGTATTGGCTTTAACAGAAAAAGAACGTGAGGATTTGAACAAAGCACCTTATGATGAAAATGAATATAAAATTGATCTGGGAGTTGATGAATTGTGGGGAGAAAAAGGGTATTCAACATTAGAGCGTACAGGTACCCGTCCAACGTTGGAAGTGAACGGAATTTGGGGTGGTTATATTGGTGAAGGTGCTAAAACTGTTTTGCCATCCAAAGCAAGTGCAAAAATATCCATGCGCCTGGTGCCTAATCAACAATCAGATAAAATCACTAAACTATTTAAAGAACATTTTGAAAAAATTGCACCTAAAAGTGTGAAAGTAAAAATTACACCACATCATGGTGGTGAGCCTGTGGTTACACCAACAGATAGTATAGCTTTCAAAGCTGCGCAGAAGGCTATTCTGGAATCATTTGGGAAAGAACCAATACCCACAAGGGGAGGAGGAAGTATCCCGATTGTAGCACTTTTTGAAAAAGAGTTAGGAATAAAGACGGTACTTATGGGCTTTGGCCTGGATAGCGATAATTTGCATTCTCCAAATGAGAAATATGATATAGCCAATTTTTATAAGGGAATTGAAACTATACCACTATTTCATAAATATTTTGCAGAATTGAGCAGATAATTAGATTACGAATATTTAATACAAAGCCAGTACTAATAACAGTACTGGCTTTTTTCATGAATTTAAAGATTACCCAAAGCCAACTGAGCAAAACTATTATCGGCTCGGTCTTTTATGTGACAAGTTGACAGTAAAACTGTTAAGCGAATATAAAAAACACTCAACGTTGATATAAAAAGACTCAAGCGAATATAAAAAACACTCAACGTTGATATAAAAAGATTCAAGCGAATATAAAAAACACTCATCGTTGATATAAAAAGATTCAAGCGAATACAAAAACACTCATCGTTAATATAAAAAGACTTGTACCTCCCTAAAATTTATTGATCAATTTTCTTTTGAAAGAGATTAAGTTTAAGTCCTATCTGAAAAATACCGTTGGTATAAGGACTTAACGCCGAAGTTGGAGTAGTGTAATTAGAAGTTATAGAGCCAAAATCTTTGATGATAACCCCCATGCCAAAGGTAGCACTTTGTGAACTATGGTACATTGACATTAGACTAACCTTCCCGTTAACTATTGTAAAATTAGCCCCTACATCCAGTATGTTAGAAAAACCATTTACACCTCTGTAGACAAGCTTAGGTTCTACGCCAATCCCGTCTAAAATTTTAGGAAGATAAAAGGTATAGCTTATCGCAGAAAAGAAAGTAGAGCGGTCGGCCCCATCATTCACGTTATCCTTTTTAACAAAGCCCTTCATGTTAGGAATAGCACCCTGGATGGTTAAATGATTACTGGTATAGGCTACTCCAAAATCACCATCTAAATAGGTTTCTCTTGCATTAAATTTACTTACAGAACCATCATTCTGATCGCCGGTAATAGTTTCATTTAATACCTTAGCATCCATAAAGCCGAAGGAGATACCAAAACGTAATTTCTGATTATCGCCACTCAAAGGAAGTTGATAGGAGTAAGTTCCCATTACACGGGTGCGCCTAATTAAACCCGCTTCGTCTGTATTGATATTTAAACCCAAGCCAACTTTCTTGCCTGTACCATAATCCGCAGTAATGGATTGCGTTTTGGGTGCTCCCGGAATGGAAGACCATTGCTTGCGGTAACCCATATTTAAGTTTAGTCCCTGTTCAAATCCTGCCATAGCCGGATTGCCCAGATACTGATTGGCAAAATACATATCCTCCAAAGGGGTTAACTGGGCCTGAGCATGAGTAGTAAATAATAAGATCAGCAGGATAACAGATCCTGTGATTATGTTTTTTAATGGTTTAAATCCTGTTTTCATTATATCTTATTTGATTTGCAGTACTTTCATAAAATGCTGCAACTATTAATCTGCATAGTAAGTCAATATTATAATATTGATAATTATAGTTATGGTGTGGTAGTAAAGCTTACTTCAGTGCCATAAGATGTACCCACACTATTGGTTGCATATGCCCGCACATAATAAGTGGTGATTGTTGCCAAACCGGTAAGGTTGCTTATAAAACTACCTGTTGTTCCTGGGTCTATTGTTTTACTACTGGTTATAGTTGGACCTGTAACAGTGCTCCAACAAACACCACGAGATGTTATGGGATCGCCGCCATCAGATATTACATTCCCTCCGGATGTAGCGGTGTTACTTGCTATTGAAGATACTGCTGTGGTGGCTGCAAGAATTGGTGTGTTTAAAACATTTTCTCCATTACTTGTTAAACCCGATGCTCCAAGAGCTCCATTTTTATTTATATAATTGGATGAAGCAATTGCGACTGATCCATATATGCCCAATAGCTCTTTAGTAATTAGGATATTATAATAAGCTCCTTGGTTTTTCTCTAAAGTTCTGCGTGCTGAAGTGGAGAGTGCTGATGTAAAAACAAGTACTTCGGACACAGAGCCATTTAAGAACTGGTTTTTATTATAATTCTGTGAGCCTATCAATATATCCGAAGACGTTAAATTATACGTTACAGATGTTGAGAAAATCTTTGGACCATTAAAATACCCCACGATATTATTTGATGAATATATTTTTGAACGAATGCTTAATGATGAATTTGTAGATCCTGCTGCATAAGTTCCATTCTGGTTAAATCCTCCGTACCAGGCAGATCCATTGTTGGAGAAGCCTGCACCTAACACAGAATTTTTGTTTGTTGCAGATGCTCCCTGTGTAGAAGATAAGGCTACAATAGCTCCAGTAGTTGCAGCAGCAACTGAGTTTAATGTATGAGGTGTACCATTTTGCAATGAAGGAAGTGTGGTATACATAAAAGTGTTACCTCCATTGAATAAGATGCTGGGATAACTATTGGAAGTATTCACAGTTCCTGCATTTACAATTAAAGGAGCCGTAATACCCTGTGCATTGTTGCTGTTACTTTGGTCATACCAAATTGATACATAGCCATTGCTGGCACCTACAAATGTTGTTAACGCAGTAACATCTAAATCACCATTGACTGTAAACCCAATATTTTGTACAGCATTATCACTGCTACGGGTAACCTGTATAGCGTAGCCCGTGTAACTACTACTCAATAATCTTAAAGAATATGCAGATACGGCAGGTGTACTAGCAGAAAGTCCCACATTATTTAAAACGTTTTGAGCCGTAGCAGTATTCGTAATAACTATACCCAGAAGTATAATAAGAAATTGTTTCATTATTGATAAGTAGATTAATAATAATAATCGAATTGAATTCTATCGTTTAACAATAATGAATAAGATCCATTATTAGCAGGATTATAGGTTAGCGTAGTACCACTTGTACTATATGCTGTATTACTTATTCTAATGCCATTAATATACATTTTTACGGTACTATTAATTGATTTGGTTTGGGTTAATGTAAAGCTTGTTTGAGAGGATGTAGCCGTAAATTCATCAGCTACTTCTCTAACTGCAGCAGCCCCAGTTGAAATACTACCATCAGCCATTAAAAACTGTGAAGATGTGCCGCTGGGGATTTTATATCCAGCAGCAGTTAGATTTCCACTTGTTTTTACATCCGTGATACTTGTGTTTCCTAACTGTACAGTATTAGAACCATTTCCGTTTGCGCCATATCCTATTACTATTTGGTTAGTTTCATTATCAGCATTCGGCTTAGTATCTGCCCCAATTAATACAGAGTTATTTATCAAGGTATTGTAGGTTGACCCATCACTAATATAACGACCAGCAAATGCCCCTAAAACCGTATTATTACTACCTGTTGTGTTTCTATCAATTGCAGCAACGCCAATGGCGGTATTATCGTTACCTGCAGTGCTTTGTTCTAAAGATTGAACACCAAAAGCTGAATTATAAGTACCATTAATATTATTTGGCAAAGAATTAAAACCAGCTGCGGTATTTCCCCCACCTGAAATATTAGCTGCTAAAGAATTATAACCAGTTGCCGTATTATTTGCTCCATCTATATTAGATCTCAATGCACCTGATCCTAATCCGGTATTATACCCTCCGATAGTATTAGAAATAAGAGTTTCTGATCCTATGCCTACATTGTAACTACCTGTCGTATTGTTTTGCAATGCTAAGTACCCAGTTGAAGTATTGTCATATCCATTATTTGTGTATAATGCTTGACTACCAATTGCGGTATTTCTAGCACCATCAGTATTCGTAAAAAGAGATGAAATACCAAAAGCAGTATTATAAAACCCGGTGGTGTTTGATGCTAAAGTTTGATAGCCAACCGCTGTGTTAGAAGATATACTTCCAGTCCCACGGCCTACAGTAATACCATTAGCACTTAAATCTGAACTAAATGTTTTTATACCTGCAATAGTTTGATCAGTAGTTAAATCCATGAAATTTGCAGAAGATGCAGCAGTAGTAACAAATTCAGTAGTCGCAATTTGTGTAGTATTTGTTCCGGCAGTAGCAGTTGGCGCTAAGGGTGTTCCGGTAAGCGTTGGCGAGTCCAGATCTGCTTTTAAATTCAATGCTGTTTGTGTGGCAGTGGAAATCGGTTTATTCACGTCGCTCGTGTTATCTACATTTCCTAAACCTACCATCGTTTTATCAATTCCATTTACCGTTCCTGTAAAGGTTGGAGATGTTAAATTTGCTTTACCTGCTTCAAGTTCATTAACTGCAGCTACTAAATTTGAGTTGGCTGTTGTTGTTAAGCTATTTAAATCACCTATCTTACTGGTATTGGTAGCAATCCCTGAGATATCCTGATCACCAGTATTTGTACCTGTAATAGCTGCTAATTTTGTTTTCTCTGCACTTGTATAATCTTGGGTCGATAAACCTTTACCTGCTACTTTATCTACTTTTAAATTTAAAGCGGCTTGTGTAGTTGCGGCATCTGTTACGATTGCAGCATCGACATAAGTCTTGCTTGCTTTTTCGGAGGGAAATTTCACATCGGAATTAGATGCAAAAGTTCCATCAGTACTTTTGTTGGCTGCATCTTCTTTCGTCGCTTCGGCGGCAGTAGCACGACTAACTTCAGTGGCTAAATCTGTGGTTAACGTACCTTCTGCAGTAGTAGCCCGGCTAACTTCTGTGGTTAATGCAGTTGCTCCATTGGCTGAAGCAGCATCGACATAAGTTTTGGTTGCTTTTTGAGAAGGGAATTTGACATCAGAATTGGATGCTAATGTACCGTCAGTACTTTTATTGGCTGCATCTTCTTTGGCGGCTAAACTGGTAGTTAAGGTCGCATCTGCATTTGTACGACTGGTTACTTCAGTGGCTAAATCTGTGGTTAACGTACCTTCTGCAGTAGTAGCCCGGCTAACTTCTGTGGTTAATGCAGTTGCTCCGTTGGCAGAAGCAGCATCCACATACGTTTTGGTTGCTTTTTCAGAAGGGAAAAGTACATCCGAATTGGATGCGAAAGTTCCGTCTGTACTTTTGTTGGCTGCATCTTCTTTTGTGGCTTCGGCAGTAGTGGCACGGCTCACTTCAGTTGCTAAATCTGTAGTTAAAGCACCTTCTGCGGTTGTAGCTCGGGTTACTTCGGTCGCTAAAGCGGTTGCTCCGTTGGCAGAAGCAGCATCAACATACGTCTTGGTTGCTTTTTCAGAAGGGGCACTGTCACCGAGCGCGAACGCCGAGTAGCGTGCCCGCATGAGTCGATCGGCGGTCGGGGGATGTG
>JANXOD010000005.1 GCA_025353765.1 Sphingobacteriales bacterium | reverse complement strand
TAAAATCATTTCACTTGTAAAGAAATGATTATAAGAATAACTAAAAACATAAATCACTTGCATTCAAGTTATAAATGCAACTTTTTGGAATGATAAATTATTATATTTTTTCAAAGAGAGGAACAGTAAAACTGCCCCTTCTCCCTGAATGGAAAATATTGTACTTTTACCCCCGACCGTCCAAAGTAAGTTGTAAATGAAACATATAACCCAAGAGCAAAGATATACTATTTCTGTGTTATTGAAAAGAGGCTTAAAGAAGAATGATATTGCCAGAATTATAGGCAAAGATAAGTCAACTATCACACGAGAGATTAATCGTAATTGTGATAAAAGAAACCTTGAATATAAGTCTGACCTTGCTCAACGCAAGTGTATGGAACGTAGTAGGGAAAAGAGAAAAATGAAACGCTTTTCCAAAGCTATTCAGGCCTATATTGATACAAAGCTATTTATCAAACTTAGCCCTGAGCAGATAGTTGGCCGGGCTAGATTGGAAGGAATTGAAATGGTAAGCCATGAAAGGATTTATCAATATATATGGGAGGACAAAAAAAAGGGTGGGCAACTTTTCTCTCATTTGCGAAGTCGAGGAAAACCTTACCGCAAACGTGGTTCATTAAAAGATAGTAGGGGTATTATACCTGACAGGAAACATATATCCCAACGCCCTGCTATTGTCGATCAAAAGGCAAGGATAGGTGATCTTGAAATTGACACAGTAATAGGAAAGAACCATAAAGGTGCGCTGGTTACTATTAATGACCGAAAAACGGGTATGGTTAAAATAAGCAAGGTAAAGGGCAAAAATGCTCAGGCTGTAAAAATGGCTACTTTAAACCTTTTATCTGATTGGGGCTTTGTAAAAACTATCACCTCTGACAATGGGAAAGAATTTGCTTTATATAAAGATATAGAAAAGGAATTAAAAATAGATTTTTATTTTGCCACTCCATATCACAGTTGGGAGAGGGGGGCAAACGAAAATACTAATGGATTAATAAGACAATATATTCCAAAGAAAACCGATTTTGAAACCATCTCAGATGAGTATGTGAAATTTGTTGAAAATGAATTAAACAATAGACCTAGAAAAAGACACGGTTTCAAAAGCCCAAAAGAACTATTTTTTAATGAATTAAATCTTTTAGAAAAAAATGTTGCATTTGTAACTTGAATTCACCTTTGTATTAGAGAATTTGAATTTCTTTTGTAAATTAAAATTGTTTTTTTTCTTAAATTCTTTAATATTAGCTATTCTTAGTGTTCCAAAGGGCACTAAGGATTATTATAAAAAGCAGGAACTTAGTTCAGAATTGTTGGCAAGGAAATATTTCTCGATTTGGTCA
>JANXOD010000017.1 GCA_025353765.1 Sphingobacteriales bacterium | reverse complement strand
ACATAATATGGTTCATCAAAATAGGGTTTAATATCAAAAATAGTTGAATACCATAGCTTTGCAGCTTCCAAATCATTTACATGATAAATAATGGTTTTTAGTCCTTTAAGCATCATTGATGTATTATTTTAAATAGTAATTCTTTCATTAACTCTATATCTTCTGTATTGCCGGTTGCGTCTACTCCTTTGGCTTTTAAATCGCAATCTCTTAAATAACTAATGACATTAAAGAGTTTTGCTTTGTCATAATTTCTGCCGGCCAGCTCATAATCTTTTACGAAATACGGATTTACGCCCAACTCTTTAGCTAAACCTTGCGGAGAACGATCTTTCGCATAATGATATTTAAGCACTTTGGTAAAGTAAGTATTAAGAGTGCCTAAAACCAGTACCATCGGGTTTGCTTTTGGATTTGCTCCGAAATAATTAATAATTTGATTTGCTTTTAAAACATCACGCTTGGCTATAGCAGATTGCAGTTCAAAAACGTTGTATTCTTTGCTGATACCTATATTATTCTGAACATCATCTATTGTAATTTCTTGCCCTACTTGTACATTGAGCATTAATTTTTCAAGTTCATTAGCTACTTTAGAAAGATTATTCCCTAAGTATTCTCCCAGCAAAGCAGATGCATGTGCATGAATGCGATATCCTTTATCCCGAACAAAATCTTCTATCCATGCCGAAACTTTATTGTCATAAATTTCTGCCGATTCAAAAACCTGTCCTTTTTTTTCAATTGCCTTATATGTTTTCTTCCGTTTATCAAATTTGCTGTACTTAAAACAAAAAACAAGTATGGTGCTTTGAAGCGGGTTTTCCAGGTAAGCTAATAACGGATCCTGGGCTTTCTTATCATCATCTCCATCTTTTCCCCATTTCAATTCCTGAGCTTCTTTAACCAATACTACCTGGTGTTCGCTCATCATTGGAAAACGTTTAGCAGAATTAAGAATAGTCATTACATCGGTATCTTTACCATATAAAACGGTTTGGTTAAAGCCTTTCTCGGCATCTGTAAGCACATTTTTTTCAATATAATCGCTAATCTTATCGATGTAATAAGATTCTTCTCCATGCAGTAAATACACAGGTTTAAACTTGCGGTTCTTGAGATCCTTAACCAGGTCGTTAATATTCATATGGGTGCAGCAAAGTACAAAATTATAATTTGTACAGGCAGAATGAAATCATGAAATTAGCGCTTCATGTTTAAGCCCATTCCACTCAATCTTCCGTCCTACCCTTTCCGAATAAAACAGGAAGCCGGGACAACTTCTATTTTTGATGAGATACGTAAGAAATTTCTGGTTCTAACGCCCGAAGAGTGGGTAAGGCAGCATCTGGTCCAATATCTTATCCGCGAAAAGCAGTATCCAAAATCATTAATTAAACTGGAAGGCGGGCTTAAATTAAACTCATTGCAAAAGCGCTCGGATATTTTACTGTTTAATAATTTGGGAGAAAAAATAATGCTTGTAGAATGTAAGGCTCCCTCTGTAAAAATTACCCAGGCCGCATTTGACCAAGTAGCTCGTTATAATTCTATACATCGTGTAAAATGGTTGGTTGTAAGTAATGGATTACAACACTTTTGTTGTGACATCAACATAGAAAATAAATCATACCAGTTCTTAAATGATATACCTTTTTATGTAAACGCCTGATCTTCTGAATTTACTATAACCTTTTTATACTAGTGTACGTAAAAAACCTCACCACTAGTAATTTGAGTTATGAATTATCAATTAAACTTTTTTTATTACAGCCGAAATCTGGATAATGCCACCATTTGGATTTATGCCAGAGCATTTACAATATTATTGCTTTTAAATACGATTGCAGTTGCATATAACCTTACACTACCTTTATTAAGCGGAGTAAATACTATTTTGAGTTTCTTATTGATTGTGGTTTTACTATATATAAATAGCTATAAAACTAATATCCCATTTATAAAAATACAAGATGATAAAATGGAATATTTTTGTAGAGAACGGGGAGAAATTATAACTATTGATGCAAATGATATTACAAAGATAACCACCCGTTTTTGCGAATTAAGAATACATACCAATGAGTATATCCATTGTATTGATTTAGGTATGATACCACAGGGAAAGAAACGCTGGGAAATTAAAGAAATGATCCATAAAATTGCTCATATAGATCGCTTATCTGTAGCGAGCTAAGAACTACATTTCATTTATTTAAGTTTGTTTACCCTTCTAAAGAATTTAAATTTTCTTCGAGAATATTGATTTTCTCTTCTGCATCCGCTTTTTTTTGACGTTCATTTTCTATTACTTCTGCCTTAGCATTTTGAATAAAGCGCTCATTAGAAAGTTTAGCGTTTACCGATTTTAAAAATCCCTCTAAGTATTCAATCTCTTTTTCTAAACGTTCACGTTCTGCATCGATATCTATATCTTCTGTTAAGCTTACATAAAACTCATCTGTGCCAGCCATAAAGGTAGTAGCGCCAGCTATTTTATAGTTTACAAATTCAATTTGACTGATGTTTGCCAGTTTGAAAATGATGTTTAAATAATCATCATAATTAATGTTCGAATTAGATTTAATAGCCAGGGGCAAAGCATCTTTTGGAGAAAGTTGTTTAGCGTTACGAATATTTCTAACTTCAGAAACTACTTGTTTTATGATATCAATATCCTTTAACAAACTCTGATTCGTTTCTCCTATGTTCGGATAGGCAGCCACAATACAACAATCTAATTCATCCCGTTTACCGAACAATTCTTCATGCCATAGTTCTTCGGTAATAAATGGCATAAACGGGTGCAATAATGCCAAAACACGCTCGAAATAACTAATGGTAATTATATACGTTTCCTCATCAATAGGTTGTTGATAAGCGGGTTTTATCATTTCTAAATACCAGGCACAGAAATCATCCCAAACCAATTTATAGGTAGTCATTAAGGCTTCGGATAAACGGTATTGATTGAAGTTTTCTTCAATTTCGCTTAATGCCTCGCTAAAACGGTTTTCAAACCAGGCAATAGCGGTCTTATTCGGATTTTCCAGTTTTTCATTTACTTCCCAGCCATCAATCAGTTTAAAGGCATTCCATATCTTATTAGCGAAATTCCTACCCTGCTCGCAATAACTCTCATCAAACATTAAATCATTTCCGGCAGGTGAACATAGCAACATTCCTACACGTACACCATCAGCCCCATATTTTCCGATCAAATCAATCGGATCTGGTGAATTGCCTAATGATTTAGACATTTTCCGGCCTTGTTTATCCCGGACAATTCCTGTTAAATACACATTCTTGAAAGGTGCTTTTCCAAGAAACTCGTGCCCCGCCATAATCATACGAGCTACCCAGAAAAACAATATTTCGGGTGCAGTTATCAGGTCATTAGTGGGGTAGTAGTAATTTATATCCGCGTTATCCGGATCTTTAAAACCATCAAATACAGAAATCGGCCATAGCCAGGATGAAAACCAGGTATCAACTACATCTTCGTCTTGCGATAAATCCTCAGGTTTGAGATTTGAGATTTGAGATTTGAGATTTATAGCCAATTCGAAAGCCTCATTTCTGCTTTTTGCAATTACATATTGTCCATCTGGCAAATACCAAGCTGGGATCCTCTGTCCCCACCATAACTGACGGCTAATACACCAGTCCTTTACGTTCTCCATCCACCGGCGATAGAAATTGTTAAACTTATCCGGGATTAAGTTGACCTCACCATTTAAAACATAATCTAAAGCCGGTTTAGCCATTTCATCCATTTTACAAAACCACTGCATAGATAATTTTGGCTCAATAACAGCATCTGTACGTTCAGAAAAACCAATTTGTGATTTATAATCTTCTACTTTTTCTAGGTGTCCGGCTTCTTCTAATAAGACTGCAATTTTTTTACGGGCTGCGAAACGATCTTCACCAACGAGAATTTCGGCTTTTTCATTCAGCGTTCCATCATCGTTTAAAATATCAATAACCGGAAGATTGTGTTTTATACCCAATTCATAATCATTCAGATCATGAGCCGGAGTAACTTTTAAGCAACCTGTACCAAATTCAATATCTACATATTCATCTTCTATGATTGGTATTTCACGATTTATTAAGGGAATATATACTTTTTTGCCTTTCAGATGTATATACCGCTCATCATTCGGATTGATACAAATCGCTGCATCAGCCATGATTGTTTCAGGCCGTGTTGTCGCAATGGTCAAAAATTCAGACTTATCTTGATCCTCGATACTTGATACCTGATACTTGATATAATATAATTTCTGATTTACCTCTTTACGAACTACTTCTTCATCAGAAACAGCTGTTTTGCCTTTTGGGTCCCAGTTTACCATACGGATACCGCGATAGATCAAGCCTTTTTTAGAGAGATGAATAAAAGTATCTATAACGGCTTCTGAAAGATCTTCTTCCATCGTAAAACGGGTACGATCCCAATCGCAGGAAGCACCTAATTTTTCCAATTGTTTTAAAATAATCCCACCATATTTATCTTTCCAGTCGTGGGCATATTTCAAAAATTCTTCCCTGCTGATATCCTTTTTATCAATGCCCTGTTCTTTTAACATGGCTACCACCTTCGCTTCCGTAGCGATAGATGCATGATCTGTTCCGGGAACCCAGCACGCATTTTTTCCCTGCATCCGTGCCCGCCGTATCAAAACATCCTGAATGGTATTGTTTAACATGTGACCCATATGCAATACCCCGGTTACATTAGGTGGCGGCATCACAATGGTATAAGGCTCACGTTCATCGGGTACAGAGCGAAAAAATTTCTTCTCTAACCAGTATTGATACCATTTATCTTCAGTTGCTCTCGGGTTATATGTTTTAGGAATACTCATTCGTACGCTGGGAAATTTAAAGGCGTAAAAATACGTTTTTGAGAGGTATTTTTAAGATGTAAAATCAGGATTTTTTAATACTTCTCTACCAGATATTTCCAATACCGCTTAGGTACGTATTGCAAATGCAGCTTGGTATTTTTTCGGGATACAATATTCACATGCTTAAAATAATCTTTCCATAAAGCCTGGTATAGAGCTTCATCTTCTTTAAAATAGATGGTATTTGTATCACAAATATTTGCATCCGGTGTAAATGCAAAAGTGATCTCTTCTACCTTTTGCAGATCATAGTAAATACCATATTTGCGCTTTAGATCATAAATAATCCATTTTTGATCGGCATACCTGCGCTTAAAATGACCCAGAATTAATGGAATTACATTAAAATCAGGTTCAATAGCCGCATAAAAAATATCATCCTGTGTAAGCTTAAAACGAATAAATGCTTCCATTCTATGCTTTTCGCGATGGACTATTCTGTTTACCTGGGAAACACGTAATACCGCAGCATCTCCATAAGCCTGCTCTATAGATTGATCATTAGAAAAAACCAAACGGATATAAGCCAGAAGAATATTTTCTATCCCATCTAATTCGGATAAATAACAGGCAAAAATTTTATTTAAACCCTCCTTGGAGAGTTTTGATTTTAAACCCATCCAAACCCGTTTTGCTTTTTGCTCATCCGCATGAATAACTAATTGATCTCCAAAAACTCCGGGCTGAAAACGCTCTTTGGTGCAAATAGTAACCTGATCTAACTTACGTTCATATATTTCAAATATGGCGGTAAGAAAGCTCTGCCATGTCCCTTCATAAATTACGGAATGGTATCCCATTTTAAAATAAGACTAACTGTTGCGGATTATTCTTTAAATATTTACTTCCGGAGCCGGCCAAGATGAACTGTTTAATTTTCATCTCAGTCAGATCACGGCGCTCATGCTGACGACTATTGCAGCTAATAAAATATTTAGCACGATTAATAGCCACTCCTATTTTTTTGAGATGCTCCCAGTTTAACTGTTGAAACTTTCGGGCACCTACTATTTTTTGAGCAGATTTTAACCCAATTCCCGGTACACGTAATATCAACTGCAAATCGGCTTTGTTAATATCAATGGGAAATTGATTTAGATTGCGCAATGCCCAGCTTAATTTAGGATCGATATCCAGATCCAGGTGCGGATTGGCATCATTCAATAATTCCTGAATGTTAAACCCATAAAACCGCATTAACCAATCGGTTTGGTATAAGCGATTTTCACGCACCATCGGGACCGCAGTTCCTAATCCGGGTAAGCGTGTATCATTACTAATAGGCACATACCCGGAATAATAAACCCGCTTTAAATTAAAGCCTTTGTACAAACTGCTGGCGGTATACATAATGTCCTTATCGGTTTCTTTAGTTGCCCCGATAATCATTTGCGTGCTTTGTCCGGCCGGGGTAAATATGGGCGTTTTCTTGAATATCTTTTTTTCCTCCTTATGTAAAATGATCTCATTTTTAATATAATTCATGGGCTGGATCATATCTTTCCGGTTCTTATCAGGAGCTAAAAGCTTTAAACCATTTTCGGTAGGCATTTCAATATTAATGCTTAAACGATCGGCGTACAAACCGGCTTCATGCATCAGCTCGTCACTGGCTCCCGGGATAGATTTCAGGTGAATATATCCGTTAAATTTATGTTCTGTACGGAGTTTTTTTGCTACCTGAACAAGCCGTTCCATGGTATAGTCTGCATTTTTGAAAATGCCCGAACTTAGAAATAAGCCTTCGATATAATTACGACGATAAAAATTCATGGTTAGATCCACCACTTCCTGTACCGTAAAGGCAGCTCTCTGAATATCATTACTTTTACGGGTAACGCAATAGGCACAATCATAAATGCAAACGTTTGTGAACAGTATTTTAAGTAAGGAAACACAGCGCCCGTCTTCTGTAAACGTATGGCATATCCCGCTTCCGGTATCGCCTAAACCCTTATTATGATTTTTGCGATTACTCCCGCTGGAGGAACATGAAACATCGTATTTAGCTGCATCAGCTAATATTTGTAGTTTTTCCCGAACTCTATCAGACATGCAATAAAATTACTAATTATATTAGTAAAACAAAATATGTTAGTGGATCAATTTTTGTTATTTTTACTACTTATACAAAACAGAAAATGGAAAAAATATATACCGCAGTAGTAACTGCAACAGGCGGACGTGATGGCCATGTTAAATCATCTGATGGCATTTTAAATATGGATCTTCATAAACCCCGTGAAATGGGTGGCCAGGGTGGAGCAACCAACCCGGAGCAATTATTTGCCGCTGCCTGGGGCGCCTGTTATTTAGGCGCACTAAATGCAGTTGCCCAAAACGACGGAGTAGATGTAAGCGAGGCGAGCGTAGATGTTCAGGTTTCTTTTAATAAAGATGGAAATGCATTTACCCTTTCTGCAGACCTGGATGTTCATATACCGGGTGTACCGCCCGAAGAAGCACAAAAATTGGTAGAAAAAGCACATCGTGCCTGCCCCTACTCTAAAGCAACCCGTGGTAATATTGAAGCAAGGGTAACGGCTGTATAAGTGGGTTTTGGGGCTGAGTAGAGTTGAAGCTTCATATGTAATCATATAATTGTCCAATTACTCTTTTAGATAATCAAACATTAGAGTTTTACCACCTCCGTCTTGTTCTGCTCCGCTCCACAATCCACCTCCGCCAGCGGAGGAGAAAAAGGCTTGTCCTCCGCTGGCGGAGGTGGTTAGATAACTTATCACAAGTTTGCGAGTTTATTCTACAAAATACCCTCAGAATGACACATTTTTATGCAGTGGTATTCTCAGTAACC
This sequence comes from Sphingobacteriales bacterium, assembly GCA_025353765.1. GTDB lineage: Bacteria > Bacteroidota > Bacteroidia > Sphingobacteriales > Sphingobacteriaceae > Daejeonella. Next base: position 24,024 of record JANXOD010000017.1, on the reverse strand, counting down.
GTATAATGCTAAAAGAATATTCACCAATAAAAATGGCCGTTTCTCATGAGAGAACCAGCCATTTTATGTAATGATGAAATCTTATTAGGCAGGCTTATACCAACACCGGTTCCGAGATGGTTTTATCATTATCCACTTCTAATAAACCGAAGTTAAAATAACCTTTAAAAGCGGCTTCATTATCAATAGTATTTGCAGCTATATATAACATGCATTTACTTAATTGTGCCGTTAATTCTGTCCTGCTTTCTCTTAAAAGGGTTTGGGCGCTTGCCTTTTCCGATTTTTTATCTACTTGCCCGTCTCTGGCGTTGATATAAGCCAGTTGCAGATCGGTTAGTTCTGTTATAAAAGCGGCACCCAGCTCGACTTTATATTTATTTGCTGCACTTACATAACTTACCAGTAAAACCTTCATTCCCTCTACCGAAGCATTATTATATTGGGTTAAACCCTGCGGATAAAACTCAGTATAGGCAGGACTGCCTTTTTTAAAAGTGCCTTTAATAATGCCTTCTTTCGTGCGGATGAAATCCAATACATCATCATAGGCATCCTGCTTGCTCACAGTCCCTCCTTTTTAATAAGCGCCTTTTGTGCTCAGATCGCCCAGGCCATCTTTAAATTTTTGGTAAACAGCTTCCAATATGTTCATTTCTTCTAAGGTCAGCACTGGGTTAGCGGTTTTCTTATACCTGCTAATAAAATCAGAAGTAAATAGGTTCAGCTCGTTTCTGCTGTACTGTCTGTCTGCAAACAGGTTACGTGTTAATCTTTCAAATTTCATGTTTTAAATAGTTAATTGTTTAAAAAATAAATTATTATAAATAGAATCAAAAATATTAAAAATACTATAATAATTTATTTCCTTTTATGAATTAAATACTATGCAGAATCTCAGCCTATGGTTTCTCAACCGAGGAAGTACTGTACGGAATTTAGACTTGGTATTTCTTAATTGAGAAAATATTGTATGAAATCCCAGCTTGGCATTTCTCAGGTGAGAAAGTACTGTACGAAATATTAGTCTGCCATTTCTTAGCTGAGAAAGTACTGTATGAGATTTTAGCTTGGCATTTCTGGGTTGAGGGAGTACTGTACGAAATTTTAGCCTGCTATTTTTAAGCTTTTTTCCTCAGTTTGACACAAATACGCAGCCCTATTATTATACTAGCTGGTTATGACTTATACCTGATAAAAGTAATGGTTTGGCTAATGAATTTAAAATGCCAGTAACCTTTTACCTGGAGTAAGCCATCTTTTGTTAAAGATACGCATGAATTCCATTCTCTACCACTGTTGGCATCATAAATAATACCGTCCTCCCATGAATTAGTGGATGAATGATATTTTAAGTCATGCAATACCTCCATACCAATTATTTTTCTATTTCTTAATTTTGGATTGAGGTTATGAGAATCGGTTCGTAAATTCATGGGGTTAGTTTTATCATCCGAATCGTCAAACCAAAATACCCTGGCTTTAAAATCACTTCTTTCTTTATAAACCAACACAATTAAGTTACCTTCAAGTGATATCCATTTGCCTAATATTTGATCCTCTGCATTCCCTTCCAGCCTAATTAAGTCAAATGGCAAATAGACAAAAAGAAACATTAAATACATTGAATAAAACGTTTTCATAATTATTCATTCTTCCGTAAAGTGTTTTTAAAAGGGTATTTAAGCAGACTAATAAAAGTATTGATATGATTTACGTTAGCCGTATCTAGTCCAAAAATAATTTTTGATTGATCAAGCTCTTTATAGGTTCCAAAAAGCCTGTCCCAAATGCTTAGAATATCACCATAATTACAATCGGTATAAGGCAATTTGTAATGGTGGTGAACTTTATGCAGATCCGGAGTAATGAATAGATATTTCAAAATTTTCTCTGCTTTTTTTGGTAAGTGTAATGAGGTATGAGCAGCTATGTTGGAGAAGCTCTGTATAAATTGCCTTATCAATAAAATTAAAACAGGAGCTCCTATGATATAGACCGCTATGATCATAAAACTTACTCTTACAAAGGTTTCCAAAGGATGCTCCCTAACAGTTGTAGATACGTCAAGCTTGATATCTATATGATGCACAAGATGAAAAGACCATAAACAGCCTATCTTATGCATGGATACATGATAAATGTATTCAAAAAAATCTAGCAAAATCAATCCTGTCAATACCTTTAACAGGAAATGCGTAGAGAAGGGAATTTTGTAAAGCAAACCCCAATGATGCATTAGCGACCATTGGCTCATCCTGAAGACCAGAATGGAGAGAGGCAATTGTATAAGCAAAGCAGTTATAATGAACTGGGAATTTAAAATAGTATGCCGCCACTTATTTTTTAGACTTTCTGGCCTGAAAATTAACTCCATATGCCATAAGCATATCATGATGATTGCATAAAATAATAATTGAACAGCGGTAGAATGATCAAATTTTAAATCGTTTCTATTCATAAAATATTGCTAATATAATTGAATATTTTATAAACGTAAAGTCAATAGATGAGAAATTAATAATTTATAATCCGGATTACAATTCATTTCGGGTATTCTAATATTATAGGAGCACTGTTTTTTTCCGAAGCCTGTGTCATTACACGCCTTATCGATCTAATTTCAATTTAATTAGTGATTACAGGAACAGAGTACAGCTAATTCTGACTGGAAGGGTGGAAGCGCCATTATTTGGAAAGGGATATGGAAAGAAAAACCGTACGAGGATAAAGGAGAATTTCTTAAAATAGAACAGAACAAATACTCCAATATTCACACTTCAGCCCCCTGGCAGGACTTCCGGATGTTCCTGAAATTATTATACCCTTATTTACAAACTATCCAAGAGGAGATGAAATTCTTGTTTCATTATTACAAGACAATAATGAAAACGAAAAAGCTTTGGAGCATTTCAAAGGAATGTGAAAAAAACTGCTGGTCGAATTAAAAAAAGATTAGAAAAAACTAATACTTAATATATTAATAATGAACGTTGATAGCTATTACTGATGCCAGGCAGGTGTACTGAATGCTCTTCATTAAGAAATTTATCTCCTGCTTTCTTTCTCTCTTTTGTGAGAAATCTTTAATTTAACTAACTATCTCTGTTTTTGTTTGGTAAATGCAACGATTTATCACAGATTTTCTCCAAATTTAACTTCTAACTTTACACAAAAAGCAGTGAAGATACTTATAGTAGAAGACGAAACGGGCTTAAGGGATAGCATAGAAGCCTATTTTGACGAAGTTGACTGTATATGTGAAACTGCCTGTGACTTTAATTCAGCATTAGCGAAAGTTAGTGTGTACCGCTATGATTGTATAATTCTCGATTTAACATTACCACAGGGTAACGGGCTTGATATTATCAAGCATTTAAAAGCTAATCAATACAACGATGGTATTTTAATCATTTCAGCAAAAAATTCTTTGGATGATCGCCTTACAGGTCTTGATCTTGGAGCGGATGATTATCTTACAAAGCCTTTCCACCTCTCTGAACTAAAGGCAAGAGTTACGGCAATTATCAGGCGTAAATCTTTTAACGGAAACAACGCACTTATTTTTAATGAAATCTATATAGATCTGGCTGGGAAAATGGTTAAGATCAATGCTCAGCCAGTTAAATTTACCCGTAAAGAATATTCTTTATTGCTGTACTTTATTGCGAACAAAGGTAAGGTGATTTCAAAAAATGCAATTGCTGAACACTTATGGGGTGATAGTATAGATATTGCAGATAATTTTGATTTCATTTACTCGCATATTAAGAACATTCGCAAGAAACTCGTAGAAGCCGGCAGCAATGATTATATACAAGCCACTTATGGTATGGGTTATAAATTTGCCGAGGCATGAAACTGCTGGCAAAATATAATTGGTTCAACCTAACCGTCACTGTTATTATAATGGGATTTGCGGCCATTATATATTATTTCACTATAAGGTCTATTCTTTCTAACCAAGTAGACAAGGCATTACTCGTTGAAGAAAACGAGGTTTTTAATTATGTAAAGCTTAATAAGCACTTGCCGCAAGTTTTTAAAAGCAATCATCAGCAAATAAACTTTACAATTGCCAGGCAACCCGTAACAAGACAATTTATAGATACCACATTTCTTGATCAGAAAGAAAATGAGCTGGAACCTGCACGGGCTATTATTTCTAAAGTTAATGTAAACGGGGAAAACTATAAAATTCTGGTCATTCTATCCAGGGTTGAAACGGAAGACCTTATTGAAGTAATATTTATAATCACTATTGGCTTGATCACCATTTTGGTAATGGCTCTATTAATTATAAACCGTTTAATACTTGGACGTATATGGAAACCATTTTATCAGATACTAGAACAGCTAAAATTATTTAATCTGGCTGATCATAAACCCATCCATAATGTTTCATCAACTATTGAAGAGTTCATTGACCTTGATCAGGCTGTAGGTGCTATGACTTTGCGTGTTAAAAATGACTACCAAAGCTTAAAGGCTTTTACAGAAAATGCATCTCATGAATTAATGACCCCCATTGCAGTGATTAACTCTAAGTTAGACACTTTAGTGCAAACAGATCAATTTACAGAAAAGCAAAGTAAATTGCTGAATGACATATATGGAACAGTGGCACGATTAACAAGACTTAATAAATCTATGCTTTTACTTGCAAAAATTGAGAACCGGATGATACGGGATGACGAGGATGTTAATATGAAAGAAATAGTAGAAGAATGCCTTTACCAGCATGAAGAGATCATCCAGAGCTTAAATATTGATTTAATTGCAGATTTACAAGATAAGCAGCTTCATACAAGTAAGCTATTGATGGAAGTATTGCTGAATAATTTGATAAGTAATGCACTAAGGCACAATTATGCTAATGGCAAAATAACTATTACACTTCAACCGCAGCAATTAATTATCAGTAATACGGGTAAAAGCACTTTTGATATTGACCAGGTTTTAAAAAGATTCCAAAAGTCAAATGAATCCGAAGGCATCGGATTAGGTTTAACTATCTGTAATCAAATTTGTGATAACTACGATTTTAAATTGCAATATCATTATATTAATGAAATGCACACTTTTTCTGTAAATTTCTGATTTATTCCAAAATGAATACAGAATTGATGAATAGATTAGTGAAAAACACGAAGATGAAACTTATTAAAACCTCAGCGGCTATTTTGATAGCCATATCTATGAGCATAACAGCCATAGCTCAAAAAATCAATTCAGCCCAAGTTCCTATAGTGGTAAGAAGCGCATTTGCAACTGCATATCCGGCAGTAAAAACAATTAAATGGGAAAAAGAAAAGGGCAACTTTGAAGCAGGTTTTAAGCAGAGTGACAATACAATGTCCGCACTGTTTAAGTCCGATGGTACACCGTTAGAATCTGAAATGGAAATAAAAACGACTTTATTACCTGCACCAGTGCTTGATTATGTGAAGCAACATTACAAAGGCGCCAAAATAAAAGAGGCTGCGAAAATTACAAAAACGGATGGCGAAGTGAGCTACGAGGCCGAAGTGAATGGTAAAGACCTGTTGTTTAACAGTAAAGGAACCTATATAAAATCGGTTAAAGATTAACCGATTAGTTATTATTACATTTAATTGTATATTCCGAATGCTGGCTTCTGTTTTACCGGGGCCAGTATTCTTGCCATTATACATAATGAGATGTTTAGCTGCTTTAATTATTTCTCTTTTTATCACCATAACTTGTTTTGGACAAAATAAAACCCTGGATGATTATCTGCAACAAGCTGTTAAAAATAGCCCGCTGCTAAAGGATCTGAATAACAAGATACTTTCAGCCCAATTGGATAGTGTGCGTATAAAAATGGGGTTTAAACCACAGGTAACTGCCAGCAGTAGTGGTTTATATGCACCGGTGATCAATGGATATGGTTACTCATCTGCTATAACTAATGGCCAATCACTTAACGGATTACTTACAATTAGTAAAGCGTTCATTAGCAAAGATTATGTAAATGCTCAATTTGCCAGTATAAGCTTACAAAAAGATTCCTTAAGTAACAGCATTAAACTATCTGAGCAGGATCTGCGCAAAAGCATTATTAGCCAATATATTACCGCTTATGGCAGTTTACAGCAGCAAAAATTTAACCAGGAAATTGTTGACCTCTTAAGCAAAGAAGAAGACCTGCTGAAACGGCTAACCCGGAGTAATGTATATCGCCAAAGTGATTATCTAACATTTTTGGTTGCTCTAAAGCAGGCACAATTGCAACTGTCACAAACCAAACTACAATACAAAACAGACTATGCTACACTCAATTATCTATCTGGTGTGGTTGATACTATTATAGCAGAGATTACAAAACCTGAACTGCAGAAAGTTATTTATTATGACCACAGTAACAGTATCTTTTTAAAACAATATCAACTGGACAGTTTAAGATTTATAAACAGCCACAAGCTAATAGATTACAGTTACAGACCAAAATTTAATGTTTTTGCTGATGGTGGTTACAATTCTGATTTAACTAGTCAATACTATAAGAATTTTGGTACAAGTATAGGATTTAGCATTAGCATGCCTATTTATGATAGTGGTCAGCGTAAGCTATTGCATAAAAAATTGTCTTTAGAGCAGGAAACGCAACGTACTTATAAGGCCTTTTTTAATAATCAATACGCCCAACAAATTAACCAGCTTAATCAACAAATAGATGAGTATGATAAACTGATAGCTGAAATAAATGATGAATTTAAATACTCAGAAAGCCTGATCAAAGTGAATATCCAGTTGCTGCAAACCGGAGACCTGAAAATTTCAGATTTACTAATAGCTATTAACAGCTATCTCAATATAAAAAACCTGCTCACCCAAAATACAATTAGCAGGTTACAACTCATTAACCAATATAACTACTGGAGCAGATAATATGAAACTATATTACAAGCCTTTAAATCTATTATTAGCCTGCATGGTACTTATAATGATTTATTCATGTGGAGGTAGCCAGCCTGCTGCTGAAGATGCTGCCGCAAATTCTCAAACCCAGGTGATGATAACTACCATCAATAATAGTGCATTGGCAGATTCTCTTGAACTGAATGCCACATCATCCTACATGCAAAAAAATTATGTAAAAGCAAATGCCATAGGGTACATACAAAAAGTAAATATACAGCCTGGGCACTATGTAGAAAAAGGCCAGTTGATATTTACCATCAAAACTAAGGAGGCGCAAAGCATTGGCAATACTATAAACGTATTAGATCCCACTTTTAAATTCTCGGGCATTAACAGCATTCGTGCTTCGCGAAGTGGCTTTGTAACCCAGTTATTGCATCAGGCTGGCGATTACGTACAGGATGGTGAACAATTGGCCATCATCAGCGACCAGCAAAGCTTTGCCTTTGTTCTGCAGTTGCCATATGAACTAAGAGGAGTAATTGCCAATAATCAAACCATGGTACTCACTTTACCAGATGGCGAAAAGCTTAACGGGCACATCGCTTCTATTATGCCATCCGTTGATACGCTTTCACAAACGCAGGGCATTGTCATCAAAGTAAATAATACACACCCTATACCCGAAAACCTGGTTGCCAGAGTACTCATTATAAAAACAGCCAAAACTAGTGCCCCATCCTTGCCAAAATCTGCAATACTGTCTAACGAGACACAAACTGAAGTTTGGGTGATGAAATTGATTAATGATACAACTGCTGTTAAAATAGTGGTGAAAAAAGGAATTGAATCAGGCGGACGTGTAGAAATATTATCTCCTACATTCAATCCTAATGAGCGCATAGCAATGAGTGGCAACTACGGTTTGGCAGATACGGCTAAAGTTAAAATTGTTAAGCCATGAACAACCTTAATAATTTTTTTATTACGCATAAAAAACCCATCAGCTTAATGCTGTTTATTGTGCTTTTGTGTGGAGGATTTGCCTATTCGCGGTTGCAAACCTCTTTATTCCCCGAGATTACTTTTCCTAAAATTAAAATCATTGCCGATGCGGGTCTCCAACCCGTGAACAAAATGATGGTTACCGTAACCAAGCCATTGGAAAATGCCATAAAGCAAGTGCCAGACCTGCATTATGTACGCAGTACTACCAGTCGAGGCAGTTGCGAAATATCAGCCTACATGAACTGGGATGCAGATATCGACCTAAGTCAGCAAAGGATAGAATCGCGTATAGCACAAATAAAAAGTTCCCTTCCGCCAGAGGTTAGTGTTTCAGTTGAGAAAATGAATCCGTCTATACTGCCGGTGAGTGGTTACACACTGGAGAGCCACAATCTATCACCCATTGAGCTGAAACAGTTGGCTACTTATACAGTAAAACCCTTTCTTTCGCAGGTGGATGGTGTATCGGAGATAAGGGTAATCGGCGGCAAAACCAAGGAATACTGGCTGGTGCTTAACCGCCAAAAGATGAGTGCTCTGGGGTTAACACCTGATGTAATAACTAATACGCTCACCCAGGCAGCATTTATCAAATCCAATGGTTATTTGTCTGATTATAAAATGTTGTATTTGACAGTAATTGATGCCAGCGTGAATACCCGCGAAGAGCTGGAGAATCTGGTGATCAGCAATAACCGCAAGCGGGTAATTCAATTAAAAGATATTGCCGAGATACAAATAAACCCGGGTATAGAATATACGAAGATAAATGCAAACGGTCACGAAGGAGTTCTGATAGCAGTGATTAAGCAGCCCAACTCAAATCTGGTTGATCTTTCTGCCGCAATGACCGCTAAAGTAACAGAGCTGCAAAAAGTATTGCCTAAAGGTGTAAGTATTAAACCCTATTACGTTCAGGCAGATTTTGTAAATGAATCTGTAAAAAGTGTAAACGATAGTTTGTGGATAGGTTTAGCACTGGCCATTATTGTTGCTATAATTTTTTTAAGATCGCTAAAAGCAAGTGCAACCATCCTGATAACCATCCCAGTTACACTTGGCCTTACATTAATCATTTTATATGCTATAGGCTATACATTAAATATCATGACACTTGGTGCTATTGCCGCAGCCATCGGATTGATAATTGACGATGCCATTGTGGTGGTTGAACAGATACACCGTACACATGAGGAACATCCCGAAGAGCCAACATTAACACTATTACAAAAGGCTATCAATTACCTGTTCCCGGCTATGGTGGGTTCATCCATTAGTACCATTGTTATATTTATCCCTTTTTTATTGATGACAGGTGTAGCAGGCGCATACTTTAAAGTGATGACCAATACCATGATCATTACCCTGGTTTGTTCTTTCTTTGTAACATGGATAGGTTTGCCGGTGATATACCTGTTGCTAACCCGAAATACAGAAACCAGTAGACTGCAAAAAAAGGAAAAAGTCCATGAAGTTAAAAGACAGCGCTGGGTATCCTTCTTTATCCTGCGTCCCTTTGTAAGTATCGTTTTGATATTTGTGTTAGTTGCCGTGATAATTATCATCCCATCAAAATTAGAAACTGGCTTTTTGCCTGATATGGATGAGGGCAGTATTGTTTTGGATTATACTTCGCCACCGGGAACCTCTTTAGAAGAGACCGACCGTATGTTACGGGAAATTGAGAAGGTTATTATTAAGGAGCCTGATGTAGCGGCATATTCACGCCGCACAGGTACACAAATGGGTTTCTTTATTACCGAACCCAATACGGGTGATTACCTGATACAATTAAAAAAAGGCCATAGCAAAACATCTGAGGAAGTGATCAGCGATCTGCGTTCAAAAATAGAAGCTTCGCAACCTGCTTTAAGAGTAGATTTTGGACAGGTGATCGGCGATATGCTGGGCGACCTGATGACTTCAACCCAACCCATCGAAATAAAGGTTTTTGGTGACGATCAGGCAAAATTACAACAGCTATCCAAGCAAGTTGCTAACATCGTTACCGATGTTAAAGGTACAGCAGATGTGTTCGATGGAATTGTAATTGCCGGCCCTTCTGTAGATATTATTCCTAATTATACCAGACTGGCTCAATATAACTTAAACCCTACTGCTTTGCAGCTGCAGGTACAATCAGCATTGGAAGGCAACGTAATAGGTAATTTATTTGAGAAAGAACAACAATCGCCTATCCGTATGGTTTATCCCGGCAACCGTTTGCTGGACGTTGCAGGTATTAAACGTTTAAATTTATTTTTATCCGATGGTCGCTTGATACCCATAACGCAACTGGCCAGTATAGAGCTACGTACAGGTGATGCAGAGATTAAACGAGAAAATTTACAGGCAATGGGCGTTATTAGTGCACGACTTGACAACAGTGACTTGGGAACGGTAATACCTGCTATACAAAAAAATATTACTCAAAAGGTCAATCTACCTCCCGGTTATTATGTAAAATATGGCGGTGCTTATGCTGAGCAACAGCAGTCGTTCAAAGAGCTTTTATTGATCTTAATTACATCAAGTTTATTAGTATTTGGTGTGATTTTGTTCCTTTTTAAACAGTTTAGAATTGCCTTATTGATACTGGTAATAGCCGTATTAGGAATTGGCGGCAGCCTGCTCGCTTTATTTTTAACCCATACGCCACTAAACGTTGGAAGCTATACGGGCCTGATCATGATTGTGGGCATTATAGGCGAGAACGCCATTTTTACCTTCTGGCAGTTTAGGGAAAGTGCCAGGGAAAGTACAGTAGACGATGCTATTGTTTATTCTATATCTACGAGACTACGTCCTAAACTGATGACCGCCTTAGGTGCCATAATCGCTTTAATGCCTTTAGCTCTTGGTATTGGAGCGGGAGCCCAACTTCATCAACCATTAGCAATTGCAGTTATAGGCGGATTTTTAGCAGCATTGCCTTTATTACTAATTGTATTGCCAAGTATGATTCGGATATTCTATCGCAACCACACATTTAGTAAAGTTGAGATAAAGTAAAAGGTGTTATTAAGCTTTAATTATAGCTGTTTAACAAATGTAAATCCAGCTGTGCCATTCTGATAGGTTGGCATAATGGATGTAGTTTTATTTGAGTTTTTATCATGAAAAAGCTTATTCCTGAATAAGGGATAGATGAAATAAGCTGCTTTGGTTGACAAAATACCAAAACCGGCACCTGCTATGATATCACTAAACCAATGATCACGATTATATACTCTTAGTACGGCAGTAGCTGTTGCAAAGGAATAACCGGCTATACCATACCAGGGCGATTTATCACCATACTCCTGTGTCATAAATTCAGCTGCGGAAAAAGCTGTACTTGTATGCCCTGAAGGGAATGAATTTAGGTTTGAACCATCAGGCCGAAGACGCTTTGTTGTATGCTTCAATCCATATATGGCCAAACCCATTACGCCTTCAGACATACCTAACAAGATAGTTCTGTCAATAAAAGTATTCTTACCATGTATACCTCCAAAATTTAAACCATAAACTAATGCTATAGGAGCATACTGAAAATAATCTTCGATATGGTAATGAAAATTGGGATAATCTTTAATCAAGTCATTATAAACACTAAAATCCAAATTTCTTATGGCTTTAATTTCAAATGAAAGTGAGCCATAGGTTATAAATACAAGTGGCGGTATATAAGATGGCCATTTACTTTCTAAATGCCTTACGGTATCCGGTAAAGCATTAATTTTGGCCGAATCTTGCCTTATTGTATCTATAATTTGGGCATTAGCGGTAAATGAGGCAATGCTAAGCAATAAAATGATGATCTTTTTCAATAGATCTGATATGAAAATTTTAATATTTTTTATTTACTTAATTCTATTACATGAAATGTACCCGGAACCATTTTAGGACGGGGATGAGCATTCTCTGCTGTAGGCGCAACCGCTTCTGTTTGAGCAGTTGGTAAAAATAAATGATGTGTAAGTACATCAATACCAATAGTACGTGCTCCTTTTTCAGTGTCAATGTTTTCTACAAATAGAAACTTGTCAGCATCCACTTCTTTAATTACGGATACTGTGCCTTCTCCATTTGATGAATAAATTGTTTTTAATACTGGGTCAAATGCTACACCGTCACAATTACCAATGGTAAACTTAGCCAGGTTTTTTCCATTAGTAGCATCCATTATAACCATTGTTTGATTTCCGCCGCAACCAATAAACAAACGGTTGGTAGTACGGTCGATGGCAAGTCCTGATGGCTCATCACCTTCATTAATTTTATAACGGTTTTCCACTTTGTAGGTATTCGTATTTATAACAACTACTTCATTAGTGGTTTCTGAATTTACGAATACTTTACCCTTACCATCAGAAACACCAGTCTCCGGTTTTCCACCCAATGGAATGGTAGCAACTACTTTATCAGTAGCCGGGTCAATTACAGATGCATCATTGCTTCTGCCATTAAAAACATAAACCTTTTTAGAAAATTCATCATAAAAAATAGCATCAGGATTTGTACCGACTGCTATCTTATATAGTTCCTTATTAGTCTTCAGTTCGAATACTGTAGAGCTGTTATCTCGTCCATTGCTCGTGTATCCTTTGCCTAATGGTTGAACAAGTGCAATACCGTGCACGCCATTAGTATTAGAAACAATTCCGATTGAATCGCCGTTAACGGTACTTAATATGTTAACCTGAGTACCATGCGATACGTAGATTTTTTTGTCTACAGCATCAACAGTGACGTAATCCCAGCCACCATTACTTTTAATGGCATATTTTTTCACAATATGGAAATCTGTTTTTTTTTGAGAAAATGCATTTAAGGAAGAAAATGCAATCATTAAAAAAATTAATCCATTTACCTTTTGAGCGTATAACATAATAGCTATCTAATTTATTTAAGGCTATATTAGGATCACAATCTGTAGAAATATTGGATAGAAAGAAGAAATGGATTTTGTTGCTAATATTTTAATATGTTGATAATTAATCATCAGTTACTTTTGTATTGAAATAACTAATGTAGGAGTTGCAAGCTAGCGCCAAAGCTGAATTAATTCAATAAATGATGGCAAAAAATAAAACAACAGAAACTCAAAATAGCATTGTCGACTTTTTAACGACAATTACTGACGAGAAAAAACGCAAAGACTTTTTGGCAATCATTAACTTAATAAAAGAACATACCGGACTTGAACCCAAAATGTGGGGAACAAGTATTGTGGGTTTTGGAAGTTACTATTATAAATACGAAAGTGGACACGAAGGGGATGCTGCTCTTTTAGGGATTGCATCAAGAGCTAATTCAATTACTTTATATCTTGGATTTGGTTTCGATAATAGAGAAGAGCTACTATCGAAATTTGGAAAACATAAAGTAAGCGGCGGTTGTGTTCATATTCAAAAACTGGAGGATGCTGACACCTCTATTTTAATTAAAATGGTAAAGAACTCTATTGAATACAAAAGAAAACACTATCCTGGTTGACGTTATACCAATGATTAAAATTAAAAGACTACATCATATCGCCATAATTTGCAGCGACTATAAGAAATCCCTAAAATTTTATTCTGAAGTTTTAGGATTTAACATTGATGTGGAAGTATACAGGCAGGAACGGCAATCGTACAAAGCTGATCTATCACTTAACGGGCATTATGTGATAGAATTATTTTCATTTCCATCGCCCCCAGGCAGGCTAAGCCGGCCGGAAGCAACCGGGTTAAGACATATTGCTTTTGAAGTGGAGAACCTGAAAGACACCATTCAAATTTTAGAACAGCAAAATGTAATTTCAGAACCTATTCGGGTAGATGAATTCACGAACAAAAACTTTACATTTATTTTTGACCCCGATAATTTACCTATTGAACTTTATGAAAATGAGATTTGATGATCCTATAAGTAGTTTTTTAAGTAACATTTATCCAATTGCCCTAGGCTGTTTATATTTATGCTAAGTGTGGGAATGGGGCACATCCCCCACAATTATCTTTGTGTAAGATAATACACTCCTCCACACAGGCTAACATAGTAGATTTCCCACATAGATATCGTACAGATTTATTCAGGCAATATATATAGCCATTCTTAGATTGTCCTCCTTTTATACTTTTCATCTCCTCTATTGTCAGGATTACTTTCATTTGCCTGTTATTTTATTATATAACTCCTAAGAGGTTTAAGGTGTTTTTACTTTCTGATTTTGGCAATTTATCAGGCTTACAGTAAAGTCATAATTTGATTGAACAGAGTTTTTTATCCTATAAAATCTTAAAACAATTTCAGAGTTTTTAACTTCGCAATAGTTACAACTCTAACCTACATGAAACAATCGCGGGAAATTAAATCCTTCATCTTTAGTCACTATTTTTCTGATGGGCTCCGCATTACCTTAGGCGTACTTCTGCCCTCTTTAGTTTTTTCTCAAATTGGTCGCTTAGAAATGGGTATTACTATTTCTTTAGGCGCCTTATGCGTAAGTATTGCAGATAATCCTGGTCCTGTAATCCATAAGCGCAATGGAATGCTGATATGTACTCTGTTTATATTTTTAGCCTCCATTTTAACCGGTTTAATTAATAAAAGCCCTGTTCTGGTTGGTATAGAGATCGTTGCATTATGCTTTTTCTTTTCGATGTTTTCCGTTTACGGGAACCGTGCTTCGGCCATTGGTACTGCTGCTTTGTTAATTATGATTTTTAGCATAGACGAACAACGTACGGTTATCGGTGCATTGGAGCAGTCATTGTATATACTGGCAGGCGGTTTATGGTATTTTATACTAAGTATTTCGGTTGCACAGATAAGGCCTTACCGCTTGGCGCAACAGGCTTTGGGAGAATGTATTAAAGAGGTAGCTAGTTACCTTCGTTTAAAAGCTGCTTTTTACGATGTTAAAAGTGATTATGATGAGAATTATAAGAAGTTAATAACTCAACAGGTTACCGTCCATGAACACCAGGATGCGATTAGAGAGATCTTGTTTAAAAGTCCCATGATGGTGAAGGAATCTACCAATACCGGACGTTTACTTATCCTGGTATTTGTAGATACAATTGATCTCTTTGAACAAGCCATGGCTACTTATTATGATTATGAAAAAATAAGGAACACGTATGGTAAAACCAATGCATTAAAAGAATTTAACCGGATTCTATTAAAACTGGCCGAAGAACTTGATAATTTGGGGTATTGCATCATCAGTAATACTAAACCTTATAGGTTACATGATTTTCAACCTGATCTGGAGAAATTAAAAGCCGCTATTGATGATGTAGAAGAAAATCAAAAGCTGGGTAACTTTGTGCTTAAAAAGATTTTAGTAAATGTTAGAAGTATGGTTAACCGGATACAGAAAATATATCTGTATTTTAATCCTAAGCAATTAGCCACACAGGATATACGAAGTGAGGGCGATCTTCAAAAGTTTGTTTCTCACCAGGATTTTGATCTTAAGATTCTAAAAAATAATCTCACGCTAAACTCGGTAACATTCCGGCATTCCATACGTGTAGCTTTGGTATGTTTAATAGGTTACCTTGTTTCTAAGCTTTTCCCATTTGGTCATCATAGTTACTGGATATTAATGACCATATTGGTTATCCTCAAACCCGGTTTTAGTTTAACCAAACAACGCAATTTTGAACGCTTAATAGGCACGCTGGTTGGCGGAATTGTGGGTGCCTGTATTCTTATATTTATAAAAGACCAAACCGCACGCTTTATTTTACTCCTCCTTTTTATGGTGGCATCGTACAGTTTTCAACGTTTAAACTATATCGTAAGCGTATTATTTACCACACCGTACGTACTTATTATGTATAGTTTCTTAGGAGCCAATAATTTAAATCTGGCACAAGAGCGTATTATAGATACTTTGGTGGGTTGTGTCATTGCTTTAGTTGCCAGTTATTTTTTATTACCCAGTTGGGAATATCATCAATCAAAAAACTTCATGCGTGAAGTATTAATTGCAAATTATCAGTATTTGCTTAAAGTGGCCGAGGGATTAACGGGTAAAAACCTGAATATTACAGCATATAAATTGGCCCGTAAAGAGGTCTATGTAAGTTCTGCAAACGTAGGTGGTGCTTTTCAGCGGATGCTTTCTGAACCAAAGAGTAAGCAACGAAATATAAAAGACGTTCATAAGTTTGTGGTGTTAAACCATATTCTGTCATCCTATATCGCCACATTAATTTCTCTCCTTCAACAAACGGAAAACAGGTTTATAAACCCCGAGCATATTAAGCTGCTAAGGAAATCTTTATATGCCTTAAATGAGAGTATCCGCCAAATGGATCAATATAATTCTACAGAATTTAAAGGGACAGAAATAATTATCCCGGAAGTTAGAAACCCCAATTTAATTCAGCAAGATTATGACACTCGTTTATTAACAGAACAGTTAGAACTTGTGAATAATATCACGGTAGAGATTCAAAAGATAAGTGAAAAATTGGTTGATTAAGCCGGTTATGATATTGAGGATAATTCTGTTCTAATAAAAAAGTCCGGTTTATAGCCGGACTGCGTTTTTACTTTAAAATAAAGAGCTTTTCTTTTTTCCTTCTTACTTTAGGAAGGTTAGCCAGCCAGTCATTCGCGTTATCTCTATAACCCAAAGGCAAGAGGGCTAAACTCTTCAAGCCCTGCTCTTCTAATCCTAATAATTTATCTAACCCTGCGGCATCAAATCCTTCCATGGGTGTTGAATCCACTTCTTCAGAAGCAGCTGCAACTAATGCAGTTCCCAAAGCAATGTATGCCTGGCGTGCAGCCCAATTAAAATTCTGTTCCTCTGTATTATTCTTTACCGTGTTCAATAGCATATCATGTAAAGCCTTTAACGAGTCTATAGTTGTATTACGTTCGGTTGCAATTTGATTGATGTATTCATCTACTTGGGCTGTGGTAATAGTAGACCATGCAGCAAACACCAGTAAATGTGATGCTTCTGTTATTTGAGGCTGATTATAAGCCACTGCTTTTATCTTTTCTCTTAGTTCCGGATTTTCAATAATTAAGATGGTATAAGGCTGCAAACCAGCCGATGAAGCTGATAAACGAATAGCGTCTAAGATTAGGTCTACTTTTTTTTGCGATACTTTTTCGCCATTCATACGCTTGGTTGCGTAACGCCAGTTTAATGTTTTTAATATATCCATTGTATTCAATTAATTAAATTTTAGTTTGTTAAGCCAAATCTATTTAGTAATTCGTGTTTAAACAAGTATCTAATATTATATTACTATTAGATTACTAAATGTTCAGAAGGTAATTTTTCTTTCAACTACTTTAAGGCTATAAAAGAGCATATTACCAGTCTATTTTGTTACAATTTGCCGACAAATGTTTTGTCACACAGAAAATCGGAGTAAAAAATGGTGCTTGCTCCTTTATCCTTTTTTATCTAGCAGCTTGAGTTGTATGAAAAAGTATTAAATTTCCATAAGGCCTCAACTAAACTTCTTGTTAAATCCTTAGTCATATCATCACTTCTGTTATAAAGAATGTCATTATGAAATCAACAGTCAAAATTATTTTTACTATTTTAATAGTTAGCAGCGGTATATTTTTATCCTCCTATATTAACCAACCTGGCGTACGAACAATATCTTTTCCTTATAAACAGGCCGGATTAACCGAAAAGCAAGCGGCAGCACATTTATTAAGTCGTTTTACTTATGGGGCTACTTCTAGACAGGTTGATGAAGTGGTTAGCATAGGATTAGAAAAATGGTTGCAACAACAGTTATCAGGAAAATTAAATGATGATGCCTTAAACCAGAGGCTCATTAATTACGATGCAATTCATTTGAGTAATACTGAGGTATCCAATACCTATCCTAAAGGAGGACAGTTAATTAAAATGGCCATTAAAGAGGGCATCATTAATAAAGATTCCATTGCTGTTGCGGGCAAAAAAGAATATAAAGATCAGATTGCTGCTTACATGAGAAAAAATGGCTACAAACCACAACAGGAATTATTCCGCCAGTTTATCAATCAAAAAATACTAAGAGCAAGTTATACTAACAATCAAACCCAGGAAATTCTGACCGATTTTTGGTTCAATCATTTTAATGTATCTATTACCAAAAATCAGTGTGCGGAGTTTATTCCCGCCTATGAAAGAGATGTAATCCGTCCAAATGTGTTTGGCAAATTTAGTGATCTGCTGATTGCCACTGCCAAATCTCCGGCTATGCTCTATTACCTAGATAATTTTAGCAGTTCTGGTACCAATACCAACCTGGAAAACAATAATAAAAAAAGGAATTCTCAATTAGATGGAAGAATGCAGGCTGCAATGAAAGATTCTACTTCTCAAAAAGCACAATTCATAAAAAAGCTGCAACAAGCTAAAAAGACTCAGGGTTTAAATGAAAATTATGCCCGTGAAGTGATGGAATTACACACTTTAGGAGTTGATGGTGGATATACGCAGGAGGATGTGACAGAAGCCGCTAAAGTGCTAACCGGCTGGACCGTATATCCTATGGGAGATAATGGTAGCACTCTCCAAAATATAATAGAGAAAGCAGGCGAAGGAACTTTAGAAAAAAGAGGTTTTGTACATGATGGAGATTTTCTTTTTGTCCCGAGCCGTCATAATAATCAGGAAAAAATAGTTTTAGGGAAAAAATTTCCTGCCAACGGCGGCTATCAGGAAGGTGTTGACCTGTTAAATATGCTGGCCCATCACGCTTCCACAGCAAAATTCATTTGCACAAAATTAGCAATCCGATTTGTAAATGACCATCCTTCACAATCTTTGATTGATAAAATGGCCAAAACATTTACAGACCAAGATGGGGACATTAAACAAGTATTACTGACTATGGTTAACGCACCGGAATTCTGGAGCAAAGAATCTTTAAGAGAAAAAACAAAATCTCCTTTTGAACTTGCCATTAGCACGGTAAGAAGTCTGGGTGCGGATGTTAAACAACCTTATCAATTATATAACTGGATTACCAAGATGGGACAAAAACTATATTATTACCAGGCTCCAACCGGTTTTCCAGATAAGGGACAATACTGGATCAATACAGGCTCTTTATTAAACCGCATGAATTTTGGATTAGCCATTACTTCACAACAGATCTCGGGAATTAAGGTAAATCTTGCTGCGATTAACAATAATCATGAACCTGAAAGTGCAGAGGCAGCACTTATCACTTATAGTAAACTCATCATGCCGGAGCGCAATATTGATGAAACCATTAAACGCTTAACTCCTATGCTCAATGACCCGGAACTGGTAAGAAAAGTAGATGCGGCTGCCGGTAAGCAGTCACAAACTATGGATGTAACCAATAATGAAGACATCATGATAGCAGATGAAATGCAAGATCAAAAAGAAAAAATTTCTAAAACAGCTTTAGCAAAAAGTGTAACCGATAATAATACCATGTTAGCCCGAGTGGTTGGTGTAATCATTGGATCACCCGAGTTTCAGCGCAAATAAATGTTCATTTTTAATAGAATTAAATCATGACATCAAGAAGAGGATTTATAAAAGCCGGAGGACTGGCATTATTTGGGATTAGCTTAGGAGGTTTCCCTACCTTTTTAGCCAGAGCAGCAGAAAGTAATAAAATTATTAGTCCATATAAACGTAATAAAATACTGGTTTGCATTTTCCAACGTGGTGCTATGGATGGACTAATGGCAGTAACACCTTTTACGGATAATTACTTAAAAGCAGCAAGGCCAACCTTATTCATGTCGGCCGCCAAAGGCGGAAATACTAATCCATTAATTGATCTTGATGGACAGTTTGGATTACATCCGTCTATGAAGGCTTTTGAATCTATGTTTCTTGAAAAACGTTTAGCAATTGTTCATGGTATAGGCTCGCCCAATAATACACGTTCACATTTTGATGCCCAGGATTATATGGAATCAGGTACACCTTTCAACAAAGGCACTTCCAGTGGTTGGTTAAACCGGGCAGTAGGTTTACTGGGACATGAAGCTGCAACACCGTTTCAGGCGGTAAGTTTAACATCATCTATGCCACGTTCTTTTTATGGAGACAATGCTACAGTAACCATTAATAATTTACAGGATTTTGCTATTCAGATGAAAGGAAATCAAATGGGTGCTAATATAGCAGCTAAAAGCTTTGAGGATCTATATGATCAAACCTCGTCCAGCTTATTAAAGGAAACAGGTAAAGAAAGCTTCGAAGCCGTTAAAATGCTTCAAAAAACAGATACTCGAAATTACAAACCTGCAAACAATGCTATTTATCCGAATTCACAATTAGGAAATTCATTAAAGCAAATTGCCCAACTCATTAAAATGGATGTAGGTCTGGAGGTGGGATTTGCAGAGTCAGGAGGATGGGATACCCATGTAAACCAAGGTACTGCCAATGGTGTTTTCGCCCGTAACGCAGCCGATTTAAGTAATAACATGATGGCATTTTGGACTGATATAGGTTCTTATCAGGATGATGTTACCGTAATGACCATGACTGAATTTGGCCGTACTGTAAAACAAAATGGTACCGGAGGAACGGATCATGGAAGAGCATCCTGTAATTTCATATTGGGAAATGATGTAAAAGGAGGTATTGTGCATGGCAATATCAAGCCTTTAGCGATAGAAAATCTGGAAGATGGAAGAGACCTGGCCGTTACAACTGACTTCCGGAGTGTTTTTAGTGAAGTAGCAAATAAGCACCTCAAAATCAATAATAACCCTATTTTATTTCCGGATTGGAAAGGTAATGCTATGGGAGTAATGCGTTCTTAATTAACTTTAAAAGACAAAAGAAATAGTAGTATAAACACATTAACTATATGCTCTAAAGATACTATAAATGACATTAAGCATAGATAGCAATCTAAAAATAAATACAGATCGTAGTGTTCTTATTATAAAATCGATCTATTTAATCAAATAGAAATTCTTGTAAGATGAAAAGCCAATACACCGCTTATTTAATCTTATCTTATAAAAGAGCTCTTTTATCCTTCATTTCTATAATTTAAAAAGGCTCATTTTTCATCTTATAAATCACTTATGTAAAGCAATCTACTTTTATAAAATAAAATTTTTGTAAAAATATTGTTACAAGCAGAAAATAAAATTGCTTTCTGATACTGTTATAAGCATTATTATAAATAAACTTAATTTAAAATAGTAATATTTGCTTTAAAGTGATATAATTGACACTTAATTTTTCTATTAAACTAAATAATTTTATTTAACTTACATTGCTCTTAATTAGTTTTAGTTAATCTAGTATGAAAAGACTTTTTACTCCCCTATTATCCTTTAAAAAAGGAATATTTGCTTTCTTGCTTGCACTTAGTTGTTTATTCTCTAATACTCAGGTATATGGTCAAATATTTTACAGTTCATTTGGAAAAATGTATAATCCCCAGCTTATTACTTTCAATGCGGATAGTTATTATGAAGGTAAAGTATCGATGAAAGGATATCAGTACTCCATATATCCCCCAGCACCCCCTAATTCACCTATTCCAAACAACTATGGACTCACATTATACAGAGGAGGTTCTAAAAAATATGACCTGGGATATCCAAGAATGACAGTAGATGTCGAATTTACACCTCAAACTCCAACTACATTTGTACACTATGTGGGACTTACTCCTTATCCTATTCTTCCAGTTTGGCCGTTTAATGGCACTAGATCCTTTAAACAGGCTATATCTACAGACGCTATCTGGGACGCTGTAAAGAATCCTCCCGTTACTAGTGAAATGGCGGTCAATGTTTATTGGGGTATGCAATACCTACGAGATCTAAATAAAGCTATATTTGCTTATGATGGTTTAGATGAGGGAGGAAATCTGCCCATTACTTCTTTTATCAGGTCAGAAATACCTACTGCAAATGCTTTTTTTAGCAGGGATGATGAGAGCCTTAATTTTTCAGTAAATAAAGGAATTCCTTATGTTGACTTACAAATTATTGAGCACGAAATAGCCCATGGGATGCTCTATAATTCACCCTTTAATAAAGATTATAGTATCGTTGTAAATGGGAAGACTATTTTTACTCCGGTAGCAGAAGCTGAAGAAGGTCTAACCTATGCAATGGGCTTAATGGCCAAAAATTATCGTAATAAGCAAATTCAGTCTCAACCGTCTTGGGAATTAATGATGGAACACCAATACCCTGGAGTAGTTTCTATCAAGGATCTAAAAAATTCTCAATTCCCAACTACTTACAAAGGGAAAAACTATACAAATTATGGCGATGCAAACTATAATTATGAAAAAAATGGGATGGTTATTTTAAGTTGGCTTGATAAGGTATGTAATGGTGCGGAGGGGCGTATTGATGAAAATCTGGATAATGGTTGGTATGATGTTCAGCGTGCCTTATCTCCATCAAGTCCTTATGTCGCGTTACAAGATGCCTGTACACTCCTTTTTGAAACTTATACTGATCCTGTTTATGGTCCTAAAATATATGACCTTCATGATGTTGCAGAATATTCGGAAAACCGTGCAAGTGAAATTTATGGCTATGGCAGCCCTCAGTATAATTCTATCTGCAATGCCTGGCATGCTGTAGGGCTAAGGAAGTCTACAGTACAAGATGGCCTATTTGATCCTGGTTGCCTAATCAGCCAGCTTAAGAAAAATAATGTAAAAGCTACATTCAATAGCCCTGTAAGTGTTGATGTGAGCAAGTTGGAAGGAATTGTAGACAATGTTTCTCATCCGGTCTTTCAATTAAAAACATGTGCTACTGTTATTCGTCCATCAATTGAGACTGGCTACGAAGGTAAATCAGGCTATACTGAACCTGCAGTTGATACAGATGGAGATAATATATACAATCTAAATAACAATAAGGGTCTTTCAGAGGCAGCGGTATCTATACACTTTGGTAGTGAAAAAGCAATAGACTATTTATATGCTAAGCATAGCTTTATTGGTGTAGATGGTAAGGTGTCAGGTATCAGTTCCTATATTGGTGAAGTATCTCCTGAAAAAGAAGCTAAGCTAGTTAATGGCAGCAAGTTTGACCCACTCGATCTGAGTTTTCATTATGATGGTTCTAATAACCCTCTGGAAATAAGCCTGGATCTCGTGGGTTCAGAAATTGGTCATTCAGTGGCTTGGCTAAAATTATTCCCAGACGAAAGTCTAAGCGAACTTGAATCTATTTGTAAAGGATTTGGGGATATTTTGGGCCTTCAAATAAAGAATAAAGAGCTTACAGACCAAGGTAAACCGGCGGTATGGACCATGGGTGAAAATCTGTTTGACGGCAATGATTACCTGCGAAGCTTTTCGGATCCGAAGTCCAGGAATCAGCCCACTTATTACAATGGCAAATTTTTTATTCCAGGATTTGTAGCAAGTGGGGGCGGAAACAATGCGAGCCTGTTGAATTACTGGTTTTATATTTTATCTGAAGGGAAAACAGGCCATTTGGATGATAATCCTATTAAGCCTATGTATTCAGTATTAGGGATTGGCAAAGATGAAGCCGAAGAGATACTCTGGACTGCCGTAATGAACTCGCCGCAGGACGAAGTGAAAGATTTTCTGAGTTTACGACAGGCTGCTGAGGGTGCAGCAACAACCGCCCCGGAATTACATGCGGTTCAGGATGCTTTTTATGCCATTGGAATTGGCCCTTCGGCCGCCCAATCTCTGGTATCTATCCCTAAAGATGAAGAGGTAGAAGTAAACCCTTGGCCAGCTAAGCTAGAAAAAGAAATCCTTTATCCGGATTTTGAGAGTGAATGGGAAGTTGATATTTCTACGGACAAAAAATTTGGGGCTGGTTCTAAGGTTCACACCGAAACTCTAACCAAAAATAGCAATACCAAACCAGGAGCTAAGCCAGGTTCACTCGTTTTGGTGGTGCCTCCAATAAACTTGCAAACAGATGCCAAATATTACTGGCGGGTACGTACAATCGGATTTGATGTTTGCCATTTTGGCCAAACTGCTGCCGAATGTGCCCAGTTAAAGGCCCAATTAGGCCTGGGTACAGACGTCCGTTCGTTTGTAACGGATGGGAGAGATATTGATCAGGCCCAGATCGAGACGCCTTACCCCTGGGGTCCTGCTTTCCACTGGGCGACCAAGGCCGATGTGGCCGGTTCGAAGATCCAGTACTATATCC
>JANXOD010000041.1 GCA_025353765.1 Sphingobacteriales bacterium | reverse complement strand
ACATAATATGGTTCATCAAAATAGGGTTTAATATCAAAAATAGTTGAATACCATAGCTTTGCAGCTTCCAAATCATTTACATGATAAATAATGGTTTTTAGTCCTTTAAGCATCATTGATGTATTATTTTAAATAGTAATTACGCCTTTATTCTTTTCTTCCCACTGTTTGCTAAAAGATTTTGAGGCTACTAGCGGAAGGTTTCGATTTTTCCCCCAGCTCTTTTTAAAAAATATTTTTATTAAACGCATCTTCCAGTTTCCGCCAAGCATATCCATCATCTTACGTTTCATCATTCCCATTTTCCAGGCTTTCCAACCAATATTTTCTGATTTGGTTGTTAAACCATCTGTCACAGCATCACGGCGGTTGAGCAGTAGCATTTTATGAATATCGATTTTTACCGGACATACTTCAGAGCATTTTCCGCATAAACTGGAAGCATTACTCAGATGTTTAAAATCCTTCATGCCCTGCATGTGGGGAGTTATAATTGATCCAATGGGCCCACTGTAAGTAGTTTCATACGTATGTCCGCCAATATTCTTATAAACCGGACAGGCATTTAAACAAGCACCGCAACGGATACAGTATAATCCTTGTCGCTGATCTTTTTCTGCAAGCAAATTTGTACGTCCGTTATCTAATAAAATAACATACATCTCTTCCGGCCCATCTGTTTCATTCTCCTGACGAGGTCCGCCCAGAATAGTATTGTATACCGTAAGATTCTGGCCTGTACCATGTGTTGACAATAATGGCCAGAATAAATCGAGATCAGTTATTGATGGGATAATTTTTTCAATTCCAATAATGGCAATATGAATTTTGGGAAAAGTTGTAGTAAGACGGGCATTGCCTTCATTCTCCGTAAGCGCAATGCTTCCATTATCGGCAATTAAAAAGTTGCCTCCGGTTATTCCAATATCAGCAGATGTATACTTCTCTCTTAATAACTCACGGGCTTTAAGTGTTAGCTGTTCTGGTGTTGCATCAATAGAGGTACCAAATTTTCCATGAAAAAGTTTAGCTATATCCTCCTTGCTGAGGTGCATAGCTGGTGTTACAATATGATATGGCTTTTGCCCGAGTAATTGAACAATATATTCTCCCAGATCGCTTTCTAAAGTTTCGATATGGTTATGCTCCAGAAATTCATTTAAATGAATTTCTTCAGTAACCATTGATTTAGATTTTATAACCGTTTTTGCACCTGCTTTTTTAATAATATTGAGAATCTCTTTATTAGCTTCTCCAGCATCATTTGCCCAAATTACTTTCCCGCCTTTGCGCTGGAAGTTCGTTTCAAACTCCGGTAAAAGTTTATCCAGGTTTTCCATCACTTTCCATTTCACTACATGAGCTTTTCGCTTGGAGTTTTCCAGATTAGCAAATTTTGAGAGGCCACGTTCAACAGCAACATTATATTTTCCAATGTTATTGTTGATGATGCTACGATGTGCTAAATCAAATGATTTGGTTTGAGATGCTTTTAGAAAATCAGATGCGAAATCAGTCATTACGCGAATTTAAAAAAAATAGGAATAGAAGCTATATTTAGTTTTACAATGAATAACAATATTTTTGCTGATTTTTGCATATACTAATTTTTTTAATGGGTAATAGGGGAACCTCTTATTCATGGTGTCATATCTTTGGAGCAATAGTTTTTGTCAAATAAATTAAGAACATGAAAAAATATTTATTCTTATCACTCGGATTATTATTAATGCAGGCTTGCAGCCATGAAGTTTATAATAATGAACCTTATTTAAAAACTACTAATTTGCAAGAGAAAAAGGTAGCAATTTTACCCGTAGAGGTAGAATATACTGGCCGTTGGCCGAAAGATTATACCGAACAGAAGAAGAGGACAATGGAAGAAACCGAAAGCATCTCTATACAAAATATGCTGTATAGTGAATATTTATATCATTCTACAAATCCCGGAAAAAAGCAAAAGCCCACAGAGCTAATTAATGTAGATCAGGTAAATTCCCGCCTCCGTAATCTCAATATTAGTACCAGAAATAGCTGGGCAATGAGTGCGGATAGTTTAGGAAAACTATTGGGGGCAGACCTTGTAATTCGCATACGTGTTAAGAAAAATCGTATCATGTCTGATGTTGAATCTTTAGGAGTTGGAATTGCCACTTCGATTTTTAATAAGGCTATGGAAAAAGATAACGTTGGGGGTATTGGCAGTAGTGTTAGCAAAACCTATTCTATAAATTGTGAAGTTACCCTATCTGATGTCAATAATCATACAGTAGTAAGCAGATTAACTAAAAGCAGCGATGCTGACTGGAAGTACTCTCCTGATGAGGTTATTAAATATTGTACACGTCGTATTGTTAGTAAGGGTGCTATTTATGGCAAATGATAAAAGTATATTTACCTGTGAAAATAAGAAAAGGATCCGATAGTGGATCCTTTTCTTATTCCATAATTATTCGTTCTGATTAGAATAGATAATTATCTACTTTCCGACATATTATTTTTAACATCAACTACAGGTTTATGATCGCGATTAGCTAAATCCCAACCGGTATAAAAAACTAATTGAGCTCGCTTTGCAAGCAAATTAAAATTGATTTTGCTTATTTCATCACTGGGTTTGTGGTAATCTTCATGTACTCCATTAAAGTAAAAAATAATGGGAATGCCATGTTTTGCAAAATTATAATGATCAGAACGATAATAAATCTGTTCCGGATCTTTAGGATCATTGTATTTATAATCAATTCTTAATTTGGTATAGGTTGCATTTGCATGCTCACTAATCTTATGCAAATCTGTACTTAGCTTATCAGAGCCAATCAGATAGCAATAATTTGCAGAATCAGCTTTACCTTTATAATCGTATCGGTACGGCCAATCATATCAATATTTAAATCGGTTATGGTTTTTTCTAATGGGAAAACAGGATGTTCTGAATACCATTCTGAACCCAATAATCCTTTCTCTTCACCGGCAACCGTTAAAAATAAAATGCTCCTTCGGGGGCCTTTACCTGCTTTTTTAGCTTCTGTAAAAGCCTTTGCAATTTCTAAAACTCCTGTAGTTCCAGAGCCATCATCATCAGCACCATTATTCACTTTATCTGTACCACTGCTTGTTAAACCTAGGTGATCATAATGAGCTGAAAATACCACTATTTCATCTTTAAGATCGCTTCCTGGCAAGAAACCTAATACGTTTACAGCTTTTACATCTTTCGTTTTAGGGCCAAAAGTGGAACTGAAATTTACTTCTATAGTTTGTGTTTGCGGGACAGAATTATTATCAATACTGGCTTTGAGAGCTTCGTAAGTTGTACCAGCTTGCTTTAAAATTTGATCGGCCACTGCTATGGTAATATTTGCCACAGCTGAAGGCAATTTTTTTGCTACAGTGGATGCATCTTTTTTAAGTGATAAACGTCCACCAGCAACTGTAACATAATCCGGATTTTTTTCAAGAAAGGGGGCAACATCTGGGCTTACGGCCAGTATCAAAGCAGGATTTTTGCTTTGTATATATCTAATGCGTTTAGAGCAGCGACTCCAATCTGATGCCTCAGTTGTTTTTGTGATGGCAGATATACCATCTTTTGTGGGCTCGCCTTTGTTAATCAACAATACCACTTTATCGGTAATGTCAGTATTTTTAAGATCACTGTAGGTATCAGCATCTATTCCATAACCTATAAAAATTATTTCTTTTGAATCAATAATTTTTGCATCCGATATATTGGAAAAATAAAAATCCTTACCATTAATTAAAGGAACAGAATTCACTAAAAATGATTTTACTTCAGAAGAAGTCTCTGTTAATGAGATTTCTTGAAAGTACGAGCCATTAACAGGTGCATTTAAACCAAGTTTCTTAAATTCATTAGCTATATAATTTGCAGCTTTCTCGGCACCCGGCTTCCCGGTTTCGCGACCTTCAAATTCGTCAGAAGCAATAATGCTTAGATGTTTCCTGGCTCCGTCTGCAGTTATTTGCCTTGCATATTTCTGTGCTGTTGAGTTTTGAGCAAATGTATGTAGCGAAATGCACAGTACAATGAATAAGCCGATTGATTGTTTGTTCATTCTTTAATATGTTTATACGGGTTATTTTTAACAGGATATTTTGTTTACACGATTAGCATGACGTCCACCTTCAAACTCAGAAGTTAAAAATTTTTGAGTGATTGTTTGCGCCAATTCTTTAGACACAAACCTTGACGGGATACAAAGAATATTAGCATCATTATGATTACGGGCAAGCTGGGCAATTTCTTCCGTCCAGCAGATAGCCGCCCGAATGCCCTGATGCTTATTAGCAGTTATAGCCACACCATTTGCGCTTCCACAGATGAGAATACCAATCTTATACTCACCATTTTCTACAGCTTTTGCTACAGGATGGGCAAAATCCGGATAATCCACAGAGTCGGGACTGAATGTGCCGAAATCTTTAACAGCATAATCTTTTAAAAACGCCAGCAGCATTTGCTTGTATTCAAATCCTGCATGATCTGCACCGATAGCAATACTTATGTTATTCATTATTTCAAATGTATGATTTATTTTATTTGAATGCTTTCAATCTATTAACCAATTTTCCTTTTCAGCCATGAACTTCACTCTTTTATGGATATATAACTTTCATCGGTCCAGCCAAAATCAGAACGGGTAATATATTCTATTTTCTTTTCATGAAGAATAGTAATACCTTCTAAAGTCAAACTGTTTGTTAAAATTAGATATTCCGTATTGCTGCCTTTAAGTTTTGATAAAATCTTCAATAACTCACTAGAAATGCTTACTTCATTTCGGTCAGTTTTAAATAAAATAACAGTTTTCCCGATGTGCTTATTATTTACAAGTGCAATAATATTTTTAGATATCTTCAGAAGATCCCGTTTAGCTTTTAATTCTATTTGCTGAAATTTAATCACAATTTTAGATTGAATAAATACATTTAGTTTCTACTCACTCAGACTGGCTATTAGATTCAGCCTGTTTTCAAAAATAATATATAATTAAGATAAATACAGGAGTTATACTAGATTTAGTATAAAGATATTAGATTTGAGATATGAGACTTTTTGATTTTTTAAAACCAAAGCAACTTGTTGAATCTTTTAAAAGATTTCTTCTCATATCTCACCTCTCATCACATCTCAAATCTATCTAAAATGGCAGGAAACTCATTTGGACAATTATTTCGCATTACTACTTTTGGAGAATCGCATGGTGAAGCCATTGGCGTAATCATTGATGGATGTCCTTCTAATCTGGAAATTAATTTGAAGGTTATTCAATCAGAACTGGATAAGAGAAAACCCGGTCAATCCAGAATAACTACACAACGAAAGGAAAGTGATTTAGTGAGAATACTTTCGGGAGTTTTTGAAGGGAAAGCCACAGGTACACCTATTGCAATGATTATTCCGAATGAGGATCAACGCTCACAGGATTATTCACATATAAAAGATACGTATCGCCCATCTCATGCAGATTTTACATACTATGCTAAATATGGAAACCGGGATTATCGCGGTGGCGGGCGCTCATCGGCACGTGAAACAGCGGCACGAGTTGCAGCCGGAGCAATAGCTAAACTGTTATTAAAACAGGCAGGCATTGAAATTTTCGCTCATGTTTCTTCTGTTGGAAATATTGATGCTCCTAATTTGGATCTTCATTCATTAATCGATTTGCTTGAAATCAGAGAAAGCAATATTGTTCGTTGTGCTGATCCGGCTACAGCAAATCAAATGATTGAACGAATAGAACACATCCGTAAAGCCGGAGAGACTATTGGAGGAAAGATCGCCTGTATAATAAAAAACTGTCCGGTTGGTTTAGGTGAGCCCGTTTTCGATAAACTACATGCTGATCTGGGCAAGGCGATGCTAAGTATAAACGCGGTTCATGGTTTTGATTATGGATCAGGTTTTGCCGGATCAGAAATGAAAGGATCAGAACATAATGATATTCCAATCCCTTCTGGGGAAAACTCAAAACAAGGCTACAAAACCTTAACTAATTTCTCCGGCGGTATTCAGGGTGGAATTTCTAATGGGATGGATATCACATTTAGAGTGGCATTTAAACCTGTTGCTACCATAATGCAAAATCAGAATACCGTAAATTCATCCGGCGAAACCGCAGAAATAAAAGGCAAAGGCCGCCATGATCCTTGTGTGGTACCGCGTGCTGTGGTTATTGTTGAGGCAATGGCTGCACTGGTTTTAGCAGATCATTATTTAAGGAATAAAGTAGCTAAACTGTAATGAAGATCTGTGTTTAATACAAAACTTATAAATATTTAGGAAACTTCTCAGGATTGCTTTCACTCATCATTTCATAAACCAGTTCGATGATATCATCAACCGAAGGTTTAGTGAAATAATCCCCATCTGAACCATAAGGCGGACGATGTGCTTTAGCTGTAAGTGTTCTTGGCTGGCCATCCAAATGATAATATCCTTTTTGTATTTCCAATATTTGTTGCAAAATGTACGCAGAAGCTCCTCCCGGAACATCTTCATCTACCACTAACAGCTTATTAGTTTTTTTCAGTGATTGTACACACAATTGATCTTGGTCAAAAGGCAAAAGTGTTTGCGGATCAATAATTTCTACTGAAATACCTAATTTTCCTAATTCCTCAGCTGCTTCCTGCACTACACGCAAGGTAGAACCGTAGGAAACAATGCTCATATCAGCCCCTTCGCGTACAATTTCAGCTTTACCCAAAGAGATCATAAAATCACCAATATTAGCTGGCAGTTTTTCTTTGAGACGATAACCATTCAGGCATTCGATCACTAATGCAGGTTCATCGGCACGCAAAAGTGTGTTGTACATTCCTGCGGCCTGTGTCATATTTCTGGGCACACATACATGTATGCCACGTAAGGAACTTAAAATCATCCCCATTGGTGAACCGGAATGCCAGATGCCTTCTAAACGATGACCCCGGGTGCGAATAATTAAAGGTGCTTTTTGTCCAGCTTTGGTTCTGTAACTTAAAGTGGCCAAATCATCACTTAAAATATTAAGAGCAAACAATAGATAATCCAGGTATTGAATCTCTACAATAGGTTTTAATCCACGCATCGCTAAACCTATCCCCTGACCAACTATGGTCATTTCCCGTATTCCGGTATCAGAAATTCGAAGATTACCATATTTTTCCTGTAATCCCGAAAATCCCTGGTTTACATCCCCTATCTGCCCAACGTCTTCACCAAAGGCAACAATACGTGGATCACGTGCAAAATTGGCATCAAAACAAGCATTAAGCACTTCCCTCCCATCCAAAAATTTAGAATCTCCATCATACTCAGCAGCAATTACCGAGATATTGGAAGGGCTTTCTGCTGTTTCAGTAAAAAGCTTTGAATTATAGCGATCGTAATTGTCATCATGTTGTGCTTTATACCAGGTTATTAAACCGGATTTAGCATCAGATTGATCATTATTTAAAAGCCTGATTGCTTTTCTAACTGTACTTATGATATCCTTACGGGAAGGATCTGTAGTAGATTTTAAAGTTTGAGTGATTGCTTTAACATCATTATTGGGAATTGTAGCAAGTAGTTCTATGGCTCTTTCTGCTTCATTTTTAATGCCCTGATTAAAATCCTCCCATGCTTTTTTCTGGCAGTCACGCACATAGACTTTGGCTTCATTTTCAAGCTCTGCTAATTCTTCATCAGTGGCAATAGCAGATTCAATCATCCAATTGCGCATTTGAATCATGCAATCATACTCCAACTCCCAACCTAAACGATCTTTCGTTTTATAACGCTCATGAGAACCTGAAGTAGAATGGCCTTGAGGCTGTGTCATTTCTATTACGTGAATCATGACGGGTATATGCTGCTCGCGACAAATCTGAATGGCTTTTCCATACGTTTCGCATAAACCGGGATAATCCCAGCCTTTCACTTTAAAAATTTCATATCCTTCACCTTTTTCATCCCGCTGAAATCCTTTTAATATTTCAGAAATATCTTGTTTGGTGGTTTGATATTCTGCAGGAACGGAAATTCCGAAAGCGTCATCCCAAATGGAAACCGCCATGGGTATTTGCAAAACTCCAGCAGCATTAATAGCCTCAAAAAATACACCTTCTGATGTAGATGCATTGCCGATGGTACCAAAAGCTACTTCATTACCATTAGCTGAAAAATTCTTTAAATATTCAAGTCCAGGATTGTTACGGTACAATTTTGATGCATAAGCCAAACCTACCAAACGTGCCATTTGTGCCCCGGTTGGTGATATGTCTGATGAGCAATTTTTCATTGCTGTAAGATCCTTCCAACTACCGTCTTCATTTAGACTTCGGGTGGCAAAATGGCAGTTCATTTGCCTTCCGGCGGATGAAGGATCTGCATTTAAATCAGGATTTGCATATAGTTGGGCAAAGAATTCGCTGATAGTCAACATCCCTGAAGCAAACATAAACGTTTGATCCCGGTAATAACCTGAACGCCAATCACCTTTTTTAAAGGCTTTTGCCATCGCTAACTGAGCTACTTCTTTTCCATCACCAAAAATTCCAAATTTGGCTTTCCCTGTCAGAACTTCTTTCCGTCCTAATAAACTAGCCTGACGACTTTCATAGGCAATTTTATAATCACTGATAATAATGCTTTTGAAAACATCAAAACTTAATTCCGAAGAATCAAACTCATTTATTTCTTTTACTTCTGTTGCTGACATACGATTTCTTATGTTTCCAAAAATAACAAAACATCAGTTTAAATTTAGATTATGCTGAAAAATTTCATGTACAGCCAACAAAATTTATATAATGAAGTATACAAATTATAAATTCACTCCAATATTAATTTAACAATGGCTATAATTATATAATTGGAATAGTTTTTGAACTTAAAAATATAGTTTATATTTGTTTAACTAATCGATCATAAAAATGAAAAAAATAATAACATTATGCGCAGTAGTTTTGGGCTTTATTGCTTTTACTGCCATGCAAACTGATAATAAAGCAGAGTTTAAATTTGAAAAAGAAACGCATGATTTCGGAAAAATTCCTCAAGGAAAACCGGTTAGTGTTGAGTTTAAATTTACTAATGTTGGTGTAGAGCCTTTAATTATTTCTACAGTAGAACCGACATGTGGATGCACAATTGCTGATTTCACAAAAACACCTGTGAAAAAAGGAGAAAGCGGTTTTGTTAAATTAACATTTAATGCTGCGGTAGTTCAACCTTCATTTGCAAAAGCTGTAACAGTTAAATCAAATGCCAGAACACCTGTAAAACTATTGTATATTAAAGGTGAGGTGGTAGCGGCAGATACTAAAGTAACAGCAGTTGATAAATCTAAATAGATAATATTATCATAATAAAATTTTGTAAAAACCTCTCCAATCGGAGGGGTTTTTTTATTTTTGTACATTATGCCAAAAATCTCCCGCAAAGGGCAGCATATGCCTGCCTCACCTATACGTAAATTAACGCCTTATGCCGATCAGGCAAAACGTGATGGTAAAAAAGTATATCATCTAAATATTGGCCAACCGGATATAGAAACACCCGAAGGTATGCTCAATGCTATTAAAAATATAAGTTTTAAGGTTTGGGCTTATACAGCATCTGAAGGGACATTATCTTATCGCAAAAAACTGACTGAGTATTATAACAAGCTTAATTATAATATTAGTCCTGAAAATATATTGGTTACCAATGGCGGTTCTGAAGCGATTACCATAGCCATGCAGGCTTGTTTAAATCCGGGGGATGAAATTATTATTCCAGAACCATTTTATGCAAACTATAATGGTTTTGCATGTATGAGTGATCTGGTTGTGAAACCTATATTGTCTCATATTGAAAATGGGTTTGCGTTACCAGAAGTTAGCGAATTTGAGAAGCTTATTACGACGAAGACTAAAGCTATTATAATCTGTAATCCTAACAACCCTACAGGTTATTTATACTCGAAACAAGAACTGGAAGCGCTTAAAAATTTATGTTTAAAATATGATTTGTTTCTTTTCTCTGACGAGGCTTACAGGGAATTTTGTTACGATGGCAAATCATTTATTTCTCCTATGCATTTGCAAGGGCTGGAAGAAAATGTGGTAATAATGGATACTGTTTCTAAAAGATATAGTGCCTGCGGTGCCCGTTTGGGTTGCATGATCACCAAAAATAAAGAAGTTTTAGCAGCATCCTTAAAATTTGCACAAGCCCGCTTAAGTCCCGGTATGGTAGCACAAATAGCAGGTGAAGCCGCTGTTGATACCCCACAAAGCTATTTTGATGCTGTGAACAAAGAATATACAGAGCGTAGAGACATTTTAGTTAAGGCTTTAAATAACATAGAAGGCGTTTATTGCCCTAATCCGGGTGGAGCTTTTTATGTGGTAGCCCGATTACCTATTGACGATTCGGATAAGTTTTGCCAGTGGATGCTTGAAAAATTTGAATATAATAAACAAACGGTAATGATGGCACCTGCTACTGGTTTTTACAGTTCAGCAAATGCCGGTAAGAATGAAGTCCGTTTGGCATACGTTTTAAAT
This sequence comes from Sphingobacteriales bacterium, assembly GCA_025353765.1. Lineage (GTDB taxonomy): Bacteria > Bacteroidota > Bacteroidia > Sphingobacteriales > Sphingobacteriaceae > Daejeonella. The sequence continues at coordinate 115,044 of JANXOD010000041.1, read as the reverse complement.
AAAGAAGATTTAAAAAATGCCATGATCTGCCTGGAAAAAGCATTACAGGAGTATCCGGGAAGATTAATTGGCAGTCTAAAGTTGGCAGATAGCCTAAATTAGGCTATCTTTGTATTGCATTTTAATGCAAATAGTAAACCCGGGGCCGACCGGAATTGACAGGATGGAGATACGTATGTAAGCATGCAGCGCATTGTGAGTCTAGCGCTTTAATCTGAACTTTCACATTATAATTGGCGAAAATACCTACGCCTTAGCTGCTTAATTTAGAATTAAGTAAGCTTTTGTTCCGCTAGGTTTTGTTCTGTTACTTAGCATCAGGAGCATCGAACAACAGAACTGGTCTGGGTTTAATGGTGTGATAACCCGACGAGACAAAAACACCTACGGAAGAAGGTACAGGTAAGCGGTTAACCTTCCCCTTCCCGACAATTTAATAACAGATAAGCATGTAGAAAGCATAATTTGTCCCATGTTTGGACGAGAGTTCGAATCTCTCCGGCTCCACTTTTAATAATAAATAATGAAATCCATTTAGTATAAATACTAAATGGATTTTTTATTTAAAGTTATTTGAATTATAGTTTAATCTCTTGAACCTCCAATATATCTGAAATATCTTAGGATGCTAAAAATTTGGAAGAGAATAATCCAAGTGAAAGCCCGGTAATGATTTGGGATAGATTCCAAGAATAACATTCGGGAGGTAATCTATTTCTGGTCTCTTCTATACAAAGGTCAAATACAAATCAGGAAAATGGAGAAGGAAAAGAATGTTAAATTAGTTGAATACTTTACGTTATTTCCGAACAATCATTAAGTTTTGGTGAAAGAATAAGCTAAGGACTTACTTTAGCAAGGGCTATTTCACAATTGGGGTAGCCACTTCTATTTTAATTTACTATGCCTCATATTCTATATTAGAACAGGATTGAAACGGTAAGAGTAATAATTGTAACATTATTATTACTCTTTACGATTAATTGTTATCTCTAAGAATAATAAATAGGCAATTTAAAATAATATTATTATTTTTGATAAACTAATAGTTATTATTAAATCAACTACTTAAATGAAAAATTATTTTATCACAATAATTGCGGTTGCAATTACGTCTTTTGCTAATGCACAAAATTGGAGCTTAACTGGGAATAGCGGCACGACTTCCACTAATTTCCTTGGTACTTCAGATAATGCTCCCCTAAAATTCAGAGTCAATAATTTACCAGCAGGGGAGATAAACCCTCTTACGAATAATACCAGTCTCGGAGTAAATGCACTTGCTTCCAGTACCACCGGATGGTATAATACAGCTATGGGAGAGAATGCACTTGCTTTAAATACGAGTGGTAGTCTTAATACAGCTATGGGAGAGAATGCACTTGCTTCCAATACGAATAGTAGTTATAATACAGCTCAGGGAGAAAAAGCACTTTTTCTAAATGCCAAAGGTAATAGCAATACGGCTCAGGGATATCAGGCACTTTATTCCAATAAAGGGGATTACAATACAGCTGTGGGACGAGCCGCACTTGTATTCAATACCACAGGTTACAATAACAGTGCTCAAGGAAAAGATGCACTTTTTTCTAATACTACAGGTCATAATAATACAGCTCAAGGAAAAGATGCAATTCATAATAATATAATCGGTGATAATAATAGTGGAATAGGTGTAAGTGCTTTGTATAATAATACTTCAGGTAGTAGTAATACAGCTCAGGGAAACCAGTCACTTTATTCCAATACTTCAGGGTGGTATAATACAGCTATGGGAGAAAGTGCACTTTATCATAATATTACAGGCAATTATAATACAGCTTTAGGATTTAATGCAGATGTAATTCCCAACGAAAAAATTATACTAAACAATGCTACTGCTATTGGCTTTGGAGCCATCGTAGATGCCAGTGATAAGGTAAGAATAGGCAATACAACAGTGACTTCAATAAGTGGAGCGGTGAATTTTACAAAATTGAGTGATGGGCGCTTTAAAAAAGAGGTCAAGGAAAATGTAGAAGGACTTGCTTTTATTAACAAACTCAGACCTGTTACCTATATAGTTGATGTGCCAGGTATAGATAATTTTTATGATCAAGGTCGGAAAAGTGCCTCCGGTACAGAAGATGCTCAACTACAGAAAATGAAACAAGCCAGCTACGAATATGCTGCCAAACACCGGGAGAGCGGCTTTATAGCTCAGGAAGTAGAAAAAATAACCAAAGAGAGCGGTTTTGATTTTAGCGGCGTGGATGTTCCAACCAACCCAAATGCTCTTTATGGAATTCGTTATGCAGAATTTGTAGTTCCTCTCGTAAAAGCTGTACAAGAGCAACAAATCATTATTGAACAACAAAGCAATAAAACCAAAAAGCTTGAAGATAGAATTACGGAATTAGAAAGGTTAATATCCAGCATTTTGCCTCAGTCTTCCATGTCTGTTGATCCTACTGCCACATCCAATCCTAATACTATAAAAAAAGAATCAACTTTGCCAGCTAAGGTTTACCCCAACCCTACCCAATCAGAGCTTAATATTGAAACTTTTGTATCTCAAAAAGGAGCCTTAAATACTCAAATAACTGATCCATCAGGAAGAATTATTTATTCAGAAAAAGAAGAAGCTGCAGCAGGCCTTTATCAGAAAAAAATACAGATTCGGGATTATTCTTCTGGCGTTTATTATCTTAAAATAACTGATACCAGCGGTAAACAAACTACCAGGTTTGTGAAAGAATAAGTTAATGAATCTTATTGAAGAAAGCGATCATCTCATATATTGAGTAGTCGCTTTTTTTATTTATCTAAAACAATTTTAAATAGAATTGATTATTTCTAAATATATAATCATACACACATTTTAAATTACAGATATGACTGATAACTCTAAAATTGCTTCATGGGTGCTGGCCGGGCTGGCAGTCGGAGCTGCGGCTTATTACTTATTCGGAACTTCAAGTGGCAAAGAATTATGTCATGATTTGATCGGTAAGGATCTAATAGATAAAGCTACAAAAGCCGGAGAATCTATTAAAAGAGGAGTAAAAGATAAGTTGGATAACTTATCTGATAAAGCTACTAATATTGCTGATAAGGCTAATTCACAAGTCTAAATTCTCTTTTGAACTTAAAACAATAAACTTCATGACAGAGAAAAAGCAGTCATGAAGTTTTAATTTCCTTTTACACTGCCACTATACAATAAATTTGTGTTTGGGTCAATAATGATTTCAGCCGGTTTAGTTTTAACTGTAAAACTAATATGACTAACCCGATTACTAATTTGGATAGTTTTAATAGTATCGCCTATCTTCAAATCAAGTGGAAAAGAAAATGGCTTCCCGGTTTGTTCTTGCATAACTATTGCTTCAATTGATTTCTTCTGCTGATTGTATTTCCAGGTAATAGTTAATTGGGGAGTTCCGGCAGTATATAACCATTGTTGAAAAAAGCTGCTCAGATTTAACCCAGATGCCTGTTCAAAAATATACTGCAAATCTTCTGTAGTAGCATTCTTACCTTTATAAGTAGCATAATATAATTGAATACCTTTCCAAAATAAATCATCTCCAATTTTATGTTGAAGAATATGCAAAACCCAGCCCCCTTTTTCATACGAGTTGGCATTCAACAGATCCATGTAATTAGTAACAGAAGAAGAATCAACAACAGGTGTAAACCGTAGCTTCTCAAAATCAATTACTTTTTTCCGTTGCTCTTTTAATAAAAAAATGAGCGAATCCCGACCAAACTCATGTCCCAAATATTCATTTTCCATATAGGTTGCAAAACCTTCACTCAGCCATACGTGTAGCCAATTCATTTCTGTAACCGAATTACCAAACCATTGATGTGCAATTTCATGTGCTAATAGCCCATGTATCTTATTTTTGCCACTTACAGATCTTTCCGAATAAAAAATAGCTCCCGCATTTTCCATTCCACCAAATTTCGTTTTCGATTGCACATTAGCCAGTTTTAAATAAGGGTATGGACCTATTTGTTTGATAAAAAAGGGAAGGATTTCTGTCGCAGGCGCATAATCTACGAATCCTTTTTCTTTGTCTTCAGAATAGATCCAGCTGGATATAGGAATTCCGGCAACCTTACCGGCAATATTTACAGCGAAATCGGCCATACCAATGGTCATTACTTTGGTGGCTAAAGGAACATCTTCCTTCCAATGAGTGAATTTTTGATAGTTTTCCAAGTTACTTTCTTCTATTTTGATTCCGTTTGATACCACCTGGTAATGTTCAGGAGCAGTTACTTCAAACTCAACCGAAGCTTTATCACTCGGATGATCTACGCAAGGCAACCAGTTACGGGCACGATTAGCCCAATTATCCCCGAAAAGGGTACGATGCCCGAATTTATTCTTCGAAATAATCAAACCATCTGCCGGAATACCTTTATATACAATTTGATAACTTCTGGTTTCTTCCGGCTTACTTGCCGATTTTAACTCAATTTGAAGTTTATCCTGTTTATGAGTATAAAATACATTATTTGCATTTTCCTTCACTTCAGAAACGACCATTCCATTGCCAGATGCAGTAAGATTAATAAGATCCAATGAAAAACTGGATGCCGTCTGCCTAAACTTCACAATAATAGTTGCATTTCCTTTTAAGGTATCATTTGTATCATTTAACAAAAGCTTAAAATCATAATGCTGTACATCAATAACCGGGTTATAGGTATGCTTATTTTGTGCTTTTACTTGTATTGTAAAACATAGAATAAGTAAGAGTGATGCTAATTTTAATTTCATAATAAGGCTATTTCTTAACAAGGCTAAATTTATTGATAAAATGGATATACTAGATAATTTTTCGTATTTCTGCAACAGTTGATTTTTGAGCCAAAAAGATAGTCTAAGCCTTGCATCGGTCGGTTTTTTGGCCGTGAAAGAATTTTGAATCTAAATCAGATCTGTTTTGTGACCACACAAGAAAGTTTGAACTTAAAACAGACCTATTGTTTAGCTACGCAAGATATTTGAACTTAAAACAGGTCTGTGTTTTAATCAGGCAGAAGGTGGAGCCCAAAATAGATCTGTTTTTGGCCAAACGGGTAATTTAAATCTAAAATAGTATTCAGCAGCATTAAAAAAGCCGCCCTACATGGCAGAACGGCTCTTAACAAAATATAATGCAGCTATATTACATGTTAGCTTTCTCTTTTTCAGCATCTACATTTATAAACACAAAGTGATTATCAAATACATCAATCTTAATTTTACTGTCTTTATCTATTTTTCCGGCTAAGATCTCTTTGGATAATTCATTCATAATACGTTTTTGGATCACACGTTTTAAAGGGCGTGCACCAAATTGTGGATCATAACCCAATTGTGCTAACCAATCCAGAGCTTCTTCACTAATATCAAGCTGAATACCCATCTCCGCCAAGGTATCCTGTACGTTATTAAATTGCAGTTGTACAATCTCACGTATCTCATCGCGATTAAGAAGAGTGAACATGATCAGCTCATCAATACGGTTTAAAAACTCCGGGCGAATGGTTTGCTTTAGTAATTCAAACACCTGATTTTTGGTCTTTGCAATGATTTCATCACGGTTATCTTCATCCAATTCGCTAAAATTCTCTTGGATCAAATGAGAACCAATATTAGAAGTCATGATGATGATCGTATTTTTAAAATTGACTACACGACCTTTATTATCCGTTAAACGGCCATCATCTAAAACCTGTAATAAAATGTTAAATACATCCGGATGTGCTTTTTCAATTTCATCCAACAGGATGACAGAATAAGGTTTTCTACGAACAGCTTCCGTTAATTGTCCGCCTTCATCATATCCCACATATCCTGGAGGCGCACCGATCAGGCGGGAAACCGCATGACGTTCCTGGTACTCGCTCATATCTATACGAACCATCGCATGTTCATCATTAAAGAGATATTCTGCTAATGCTTTTGCCAATTCAGTTTTACCTACACCGGTTGTTCCCAGGAAAATAAAGGATCCGATAGGCTTACGTTTATCTTGTAAACCTGCACGTGAACGGCGAATGGCATCCGAAACAGCTTCTATGGCTTCATGCTGGCCGGCTACACGTTTATGCAGCTCTTCTTCCATATGAAGCAATTTTTCGCGTTCGCTTTGGATCATTTTAGTAACCGGAATTCCGGTCCAGCGGGAAACTACTCCGGCAATATCTTCGGCAGTAACTTCCTCCTTTAGCATTCGCCCATCACCCTGAATTTTTGCTAATTTTTTTTTCAGTTGCTCAACTTCATCCTGTGTTTCTTTAATCTTGCCATAACGTAATTCGGCTACTTTGCCATAATCGCCCGCCCGTTCTGCCTGATCAGCTTCTAATTTAAAGGTCTCAATTTGCTCAGATTTCGTGTTGATGGCATCCACAATATTTTTTTCGCCTTGCCATTTAGCTCGTAAAGAATCCCGTTCATTAGCCAGATTGGCAATTTCCTCACTCAGTTCTTTTACCTTTTTATCGTCGCCTTCACGTTTAATGGCCTCACGCTCAATTTCCAGCTGCATGATCTTGCGTTCGATTTCATCCACTACTTCGGGTACAGAATCCATTTCTAAACGTAATTTAGAAGCAGCTTCATCCATTAAATCAATAGCTTTATCCGGAAGGAAACGATCTGAAATATAGCGTTGGGATAATTCTACGGCAGCAATAATAGCTTCGTCCTTAATCCGCACTTTATGGTGGGTTTCATAACGCTCTTTGAGTCCGCGAAGAATAGAAATGGCATCCTGTGTATCGGGTTCATCTACCATTACTTTCTGGAAACGTCGCTCCAATGCTTTATCTTTTTCGAAAAACTTCTGGTATTCACTTAATGTTGTTGCGCCGATGGCACGAAGTTCTCCACGGGCAAGAGCAGGTTTTAGAATGTTTGCAGCATCCATTGCTCCTTCTCCCCCCCCCGGCTCCAACCAATGTATGAATCTCATCAATAAACAGGACAATTTCGCCATCGCTTTGCGTAACCTCTTTGACTACGGCTTTTAGGCGTTCTTCAAATTCACCTTTATATTTTGCTCCCGCGATGAGTGCACCCATATCCAGCGAATAAACTGTTTTTGTTTTTAAACTTTCAGGCACATCTCCTTTAATGATGCGAAATGCAATACCTTCTGCAATAGCAGTTTTACCAACACCGGGCTCGCCAATTAATATAGGATTATTTTTAGTACGACGCGAGAGGATCTGAATAACTCTTCTAATCTCTTCATCACGGCCTATAACCGGATCCAGTTTGCCAGATTCTGCATATTCATTCAAGTTTCGGGCATATTTATTTAAGGCATTATAGGTAGCTTCGGCATTCGCATCGGTCACCCGACTATTTCCACGTAATTCAATAATAGCCTTTTTAAGATCCTTCTCATTAACACCGGCATCTTTTAAAATGGAACTAACCTTATCTCCCGCAGCTAAAACCCCTAATAAAATATGTTCAACAGAAACAAATTCATCTTTAAATTCTTTGAGATAGGCTTGTGTTTTTTGCAAGGCACTATTGGCACTGGATGAAAGATAAACCTCGCCTCCGGCAACTTTAGAAAAACTTTCTATTTGAGCATCTAATACGGTTTGCAGTCGGCTAACATTTACGTTTAGCTTTTTTAAGAGATATCCGATTACATTTTCATCTACAAGCAGTAATGCTTTTAAAATATGTGCGGTTTCAATAGCTTGTTGCTGATTGCCGGAAGCTATTTCGGAAGCTTTTTGGATGGCTTCCTGTGCTTTGATGGTAAAGTTGTTCAAATTCATAGTATTGACGTTCCGTCAAAGAATTTGCCAGACTTATTTTAAAGGCTATATCGGAAATATTGCCATATAAAATAATTAATAATGACGAATTGGCTTCTTTTTCAGGAGGTTAACTTGAATTATTAACAGTTTAAGGGAGAATAGTGTTTGTAATAAAGAGGTGTTGATTGGGCGTTTAAAATCTTCTTTAGATCATTTTTAATTTATCTGTTTGATAATCTGCCAATTTTTGTAAGGGACCGCTGGCCAACATTTTCATCATCATATTCAGTTCGGCTGAAATAGTGAGTTGGGCGCCTGTAGTTCCATCTCCATTATCAGATAAGGTCCATTTAAGGTTTAAAGGGAAAGGTGCTGCTTCTGACGGATTAATTTCAATTTCTTTATTTTCTATACGATTAGATACTTTTAGAGCCAATTTAGCCATATTTTGAATGGTAAATTTAGCTTCATCTGTTGTAGATGACCAATTATGAATATCCGGAGGCATTAATTGCTGGTGATTATTCATATTAGCAAGAAACATATATATGCTATTTACTGGTTTATTTACAGTGACTTTACTTTCTAAGATCGTCATGATTAAACTATTTTTTGGATTGTGTTACCCCATTCTGATGGGTTTTTACGCCAATTGCGAAGTAATTGCAAATCATCGGCAGAAACTAAATTATGATTTGATGCATATTCTATTAATGCATCATAATTTGAAAGAGTAAAATACGGGCACTTTGCCTTTTTGAAATTTTCTTTAGCAATATCTAAGCCATAACTAAAGATGGCTGCAAGTCCTGCTACTTCACAACCTGCATCGCGTAAAGCTGCAACTGCCTGCAAACTGCTTTTCCCTGTAGATATTAAATCTTCTATAACCACTACACGTTGTCCTTCAAAAAATTCGCCTTCAATCAAATTACCTGTACCATGATCTTTTGGCTTTGAACGTACATAAACAAAGGGCAAGCCCAATTCTTGCGCTACTAAAATACCTTGGGGAATGCCAGCTGTAGCTACACCGGCAACTAAAGCCACAGACCCAAATTCTTCCTGCACTAAGGAAGTTAAGTTTTGACGAATATAAGTGCGTATGGTTGAATGTGAGAGTGTTATACGATTATCACAGTAAATTGGAGATTTCCATCCGGATGCCCATGTAAAAGGATTAGCGGGTTGCAATTTAATTGCTTTAATTTGCAGCAAAAATTCAGCAATTTTCTGTTCAATCTCACTTTTATTAACCATGAAACAAATTTATAAAATTTATATTGACGAAAAAGTTTTAATCCTTGCAGAATCTGACCCTGGTAATTTAGCGAACTCCCAGGAAGTTGAAACACAGAACTTTGATTTTCAATTATTTTATGAGGATATAAAAACTAAAAACAATGCCGCCACATATTTGCTTTTAACAGCAAATGTAGGGCTATTGTTTAAGCGAATAAAAAAATCGTTAAAGCTTATTAAAGCTGCGGGTGGTTTAGTTAGTAATGAAGAAAACAGATACTTATTTATTTACCGGCAAGGTAAATGGGATTTACCTAAAGGCAAGCTGGATAATGGCGAAAAAACTAAGAAAGCAGCGGTGCGAGAAGTGGAAGAAGAGTGTGGTATAAAAATAACTAAGGCCAGAAATAAAATTTGCACTACTTACCACCTATATGAAATGCGTGGAAAAATAATTCTTAAAAAAACGACTTGGTATTGGATGAGGGCAGATAATCAGAAAGTGTTAACACCGCAATTAGAAGAGGGTATAACTGATGCCCGTTGGTTAGCGGCTGGTGATTTTGCACTCGTAAAACAAAATACTTTTCCATTAATACGAGACTTAATTGAGTTTATTGAATATTAAGAATATTTACTATAAAAATTCAAGGGCTTCTTTAGGGATAAATTGACTTATATCTCCATTATTTCTTAAAATATCGCGTACAATAGTAGAACTTATGGATGAATAGCCCGGTTTGCTTACAATAAATATGCTTTCAATTTCTGGGACTAAAGCATGGTTCATCTGGGCAATGGCTTTTTCATATTCGAAATCGGAAACGGTACGTATGCCGCGTATCATGTATAATGCACCAATGGTTTTGCAAAACTCAACGGTTAATCCTTCGTAAAGCGACACTTCTACTTTAGGTTCATAAGCAAATACGGCCTCAAGCATTTTTTTTCGGGTCTCGGGATCTAAAAAGGCGGGTTTATTACTGTTTAATCCGACACCTATGACAACTTTATCGAATAAAGAAACAGATCGTTTTAATATATCCACATGTGCTTTGGTAACCGGATCGAAAGAACCTGGGAAAAGGGCTATTTTCATTTAGTATGAATGTATTTAACTGTTTAATTATAGTATCACTCCACCCCTCTGCGAAAGAGAGGGAGAAGGCATCAATTGCTTTTGTTTAGCTGTTTATCATTTGCTAATGCCATTCCAACCAAATTTGAAGGCCAGATCAGCATATTTTAAAAATTCTTTGCATCAATTTCCAATTAAACATGATTACACACAGTAAAGTTAAAACTTAAACCCTGATGCCACAATACTCATATCTATATATAAAAATGACTTTCCTCCTTGGCGTAGGTCTAAACTATACTTAATTAGTCTATAAGTACATTTATAAAACTAGTTTATATATCTAGAAAACTAATTTATGTGTCTATAAGACCCGCTTATATATCAATATAATCAATTTATACATCTATAAACTCAATTTATATGTCTATGAAACCAGTCTATATACTTATAAAAACAATTTATGTGTCTATAAAACTAATTTATATATCTATATAATCAATTTATGTGCTTATAAAACTATTTTATATGTCAATAAAAGCCTTATATATTTATAAAAATCCAGCTATATTTGTTTAGAATGGCGGATATCGTATGTTAGTCTTTGAGTATAAAATCCGAAATACTCTTTATTAATTCCTTTGAAATTGGTAAAGATGCATCGTAGTAAGTCTTTAAATTTTCTTGTCTGTCACCTTTAACAGTTCTGAGGATATGATTCATGTTTTCAATAAGAACTAAATGTGCTCTTGGATTTGCGGTAGAAAGTCGTTTTGCATCTTCTGTTGATACCTGAATATCATTTGTACCTTGTAAAATAAGTATAGGAATAGATAGCTTCTTAATTTCATTTTGAGGATCATATTTAAACCACGAAATCATATAGGGTTGAACACTCGGCCTAAAAAGTGAAAAAAGCATTGGCTTAACATTATTAACCTTTTCCCCATTTTTTAAACTATCAAGAATCGGAAAGGATAAATCCTGAATTTCTTTTGGTTGCGTACTCAATTGTGCTTTCAATATTTTATCTGCCGATTGGCCTGCCCCTGCAATAGAAATATATTTGTCTGCACTTGCCCCGGCTATCATACCAATTAAAGAACCTTCACTATGTCCAATAATAACAACTTGTGAAAACTGCTTATTTTGTTTTAATAGTTGTATCCATTCTTTTGCATCGTTAACATAATCATCAAAGCGGAGATCTGCTTCGCTTTTCCCGGCTGCCTTACTCTCGGCAATTCCCCTTTTATCGTATCTCAATGTTGCTATACCATTTTTTGCTAATTCAAGTGCCAGTATTTTCAATGAATTGTTTTTCATCATTAGATTATTTCCATCTCTGTCTGTAGGTCCTGAACCTGCAATCATTAAAGCGACAGGAAGTTTGTTATACTTTTTGGGTATTGTTAAGGCCCCGAATATATCTCCTGTTTGAGTATGCAAAGTAATTTTTGTCTCAGTATAAGTGCTATCATTTTTTATAGCTGCGTTTACTGAAACATTGATAAGTAATAGAGCAACTAGTATTTTACTTTTTTTCATTTTGTATGTGTTTATATATTGTAGCATTATTGGTTTAATAGATTTTTTTCTTTCTGAAATTCAGTGTAAGAAAAAACAACAGGTACAATTACCATAACGAATAATATGGAGCTAAACGTAATGGTAAGTATGTGATTATTGCTAATACTAAAAGAAAATATAGCAATAAGTATTCCTCCTGCCATCCATAAGCGTCCACCTAATTGATGCGTTTTCCTCCATACTTGTTCGTTCTCTAATGTCCATGGAGTACGGATTCCAATAAAGTAATTGGGCCTTACTGTTTGAAAATAGTTCCCCAGAATGGCAAATAACATACCTATTAAAGCAAATAATATATTGGGATTTTTTAAACTACTCGTATTACTTATATGTAAGAGATAGATTGTTAAGAGTGAAATAAAAAATGTAATCGTAAAACGTAAGATGTAATATTTCTCACCCATTTGCTGAATTTTATTTTTTGGATCAAGAACAGGAATAATCAGCATTAAAAAGTAAATTCCTATACCTAATGCACCTGAAATGAATAAGAAAGTAGTCTTACTAGACCAATCATCTGCATTGCCTTCTATGTTAAAATGAGTGGGTACTTTGTCTGGCAACTGATCCCAAATTTTTATAAGATAAATATAGGGCAATATTAAAAAAGCCCATAAAACAGATTCTTTAAGGTATTTATTCATGGTTTTATTTTTTGAGAGTTAGTATATATTGAAGTAAATCATCCACAATTGTGGTATTAATGGAGTAAAGTACAAACTGTCCCTGCTTTACAGTTGTTACAAGTCCGGCACGTTTTAGTTTATCAAGATGATGCGAAATACTTGGTGCAGTCATATCAAATTTAGCAGCAATATCACCGGCTGTCATATCGCATTTTCGCAGCATTTTTAAGATTTCCCTTCGTGAGGGATCATTTAGAGCTTTGAAAATATCATTCATTTCATTTATATATTTAGACAAATATCTAAATATATAAATGAAATACAAAATGTTTTTGATTTTTTTAATAAACGAAATAAAGAATGATCAGATCAAGCAAAAAGAAGATACAATTTTTATATTTAGCCATTAAAAAAGCTAAAGGAAGAAGATCCGTATTTACGCTGTTCTTTAAAACTAGGATGGTTATCTAATTTTTTCATACTGGGATGTTCCACAATTAAATAACCTTCGGGCTTAACCAGATTCCGTTCAAATACCTTTAATGCTATTTCTGTTATTTGAGGCAAATCATAAGGTGGGTCGGCAAAGATCAAATCGAAAGGTTCAGGCTCTGATTCTAAAAATTTAAATACATCAGCCTTATACGGTTTTATAGATTCTAATTGATATTGCTTCGCAACTGTTTTTAAGTAATTGAAACAACCAAAATCACGATCAACAGCTACCACTTCATTTACTCCGCGAGATGCGAACTCTAATGAAATATTTCCGGTGCCACTAAACAGATCAAGCACACGGATCTGTTCAAAATCATATTGATTGTAGAGGATATTAAATAAAGCTTCTTTAGCCAGATCGGTAGTAGGCCTTACCGGTAAATTTGTTGGAGGATTTAAACGTAAACCTTTTAATTTTCCTCCAATTATTCGCATAAATTAAGACTCATTAATGAGAAAAATAGTTGAGATGGAATAGCCTTAAATAAATCAGATTGATGAATAAGTAGTTTACTATCTGCAAATGTTATTTCACTAAAATATTTTTCAATCCGTTTATAGATTTCATCGCTCTCAATAATCTCTCCGGCAAGTGTTATCAGAGTTTTATCTTTATCAACATCCAATTGTTGCATCATATTCAATAGAAAATAATTGAATTCATCTGCATTATGATAATTGAATATATTGTAAAACCCAAGTTTAGAATCTTGGAATAAAACTGCTTCAAAAATTTCTGTACTAAAGTTTAAAAATAGTTGACTATGAACAGATGGATTATGAAGATTTTTTGCTCCTTCAATAAAAGAATTGGCCTGATTAAACAAATAAACTTCATAGAAACTGGAGTTTAATTTATTTTTAAGATCTGCCGGAATAGCTATCACATTCTTAATTTGGGCCGATTTAATATCAGTTACCAAAACATCCGTTTCGCTAATGGATTGAATAAATTTGGTATAATCAGGAAGATCTGAATTGATATAAAGTTCGGAAGGAATAAATGTGAATTTGAAAGTTTCAACACTGATTTTTATTTTCCGGAAATGATATTTTAAATGAGATTCGGTTTGTAGTAGCTGATCAATCCCTTCAATTACAGATAATTTATTCCCATCTTCACCATTTAAAGTAGTTTGACATAATACTCTTAATTGATCCTGCCCTTTATCAATAATCGCATACGAAATATAAGTAGCATTTACTTGAATCAGCAAATCGCATTTCCCCGAATGCTGTGATTCGAAATGTTCATCTATCAGACGGATTGTATTATTCATTAAAGCAATTTAATTTTCTATTCTAAAATGATGATTTTAATAAAGGCGTAAATTACAATTTAAGTACGAATACATATCTAATATTTTTGGTTTATGTGCAGACAACATCAGCCAGATTATGCAATTTGCAAACATGAATGATATTCATATTTTATTAGAACAGCAATTTGGCAAAACTCCTACAGCACAGCAGCAAGAGGTTTTTGGCATTTTGCAAAAATTTCTAAAGGCATTAAATAACAATGAATGCTTTTTGCTTAAAGGATATGCCGGAACAGGTAAAACTACACTGATCAGTGCATTGGTTAAAGTTTTGCCCAAAATTGCCATCAAATCTGTGTTGCTGGCTCCTACCGGAAGAGCTGCAAAAGTGATCAGTAACTATTCGGGGAAAAAAGCCTTTACCATTCATAAAAGGATCTATCGTAAAAAATCAGCGATGACACCCGATATGAGTTTTACATTAGGCGAAAACCTTTCAGAAAATACGCTCTTTATTGTAGATGAAGCATCTATGATTTCAGATCAAAGTAGTGAATATAGCAGAAAAAGTCTTTTGCAGGATTTAGTGAGTTATGTTTATAATGATAAAAACTGCAAATTAATGTTAGTGGGAGATACTGCTCAACTGCCTCCAGTTGGCTCATCTTATAGTGCGGCTTTGGATATGAAAGTATTACAACAGAATTTCGATTTAGAAGTATTTAGCTATGAACTAACTGATGTTGTGCGCCAGGAAAAACAATCTGGTATTCTCCAAAATGCGACAGAAATTAGGGAACTTATCCGTACAGAAACACAGATTTTTCCAAAGTTCAACATCAAAGGCTATTCTGATATTTACCGTATGACTGGCGAACGTCTGGTAGAAGGGTTAAATTATTCGTATAGCAAATATGGCATGGATAATACACTGGTCATTTGCCGTTCCAATAAAAATGCGAATGCATTTAACCAAAACATCCGTAATCGGATACTTTACCGCGAAGAAGAATTAACGGGTGGTGATTTAATTATGGTAGTTAGAAATAACTATTATTGGCTGCAACCTGATGAAAATAATGGAGGTTTTATTGCCAATGGAGATATTGCATGTGTTCGTAAAGTGAAAAATGTACATGAACAGTATGGTTTTAGATTTGCTGAAGTTGTTTTAGAATTGATCGATTTCCCGGATGAAGAGCCACTAACATGCAAAGTAATGCTGGATACACTTTATACAGAAACACCCAGCTTATCTACTTTAGAAAGCAAACGTTTATACGAAGCCGTATCAGAAGATTATAAGCATATTGAAAACAAACGTTTACGTAATATGGAACTCAAAAAAGATCCCTATTATAATGCCCTGCAAATCAAATTTGCTTTTGCTGTAACCTGTCATAAGGCTCAGGGTGGACAATGGGATGCCGTTTTTATTGATCAGGGTTATATAACAGATGAAATGATGAATACCGATTTTTTGAGATGGCTATATACAGCCGTTACCCGTACTACAAAAGAATTATTCCTGGTAAATTTTAATGATCAATTCTTTTGTCAATCCTAATTTCTTCAAGATTTATTTTTTGTTGAATTTCAAGAAATTTTAAAAGTAGGCAGAGGTACAATTATTTACCTTTCTGATCTTTTTATAAAAGCAAAAAGCCGTTTTGCTAATTAGCAAAACGGCTTTTTATTTAAATATCCGATAATTACCTTATTCTTTCACAAACTTAATGGTTTGTTTACTGCTGGCATCAGTTATATTAAGATAATAAACACCAACAGGATAATCTCGTATCTGTATTTTTTCTTGATACATACCTGAGGCAACCTCTTTATTTTCTGAATAAACCACTCTTCCAGATGGATCAACGATTTGAATACCTAAAGCTCCTTTTTGGGATACAAAAGTTTCAATATTAAGTTCTGACTGTGCAGGATTAGGATAAATGCTTATTCGCGAACTTGCACTTATACTGCTTGAAGTTTCTCCACTATTTATTAAAGGGAGATTTTGTTCATTTGAAGTATGATATTTCCCAATGTATGCATTATACAAACCAGGGTTACCTACAACATACAATGACCATCCAAAATAAGCATCATCAGCGAAGCGCCCTCCAATATAAAAATTATTATAAGCATCAGTTGAAATACATGCAGACTTTTGTATAGAATAACCAAAAGCTGTTACAACTGATTTAAAATCTCCATTGTAACCGTACTTTGCAACAAAAATATCTTGTTCTCCCTGGCAAATAAGTGACTGATTTCCAAACTTCGCATTGCTTTCAAAATAACCTGTAATTAATACATTACCGCTACCTGATTTATCAATGGCAATTCCCAAGCCTTCATCGTCCAACAGTTGAATATCACCAAGATTGGTATGTCCTCCTGCATAATTTGCCCAAATAACTTTCCCTGCAGTCGAATATTTCGCAGTAAAAATATCATCGTCAGCATCGCCAGCAAGAACAATGTTTTGTCCAAAATTAATATTAAAATTAAAACTACCTGTTATATAACAATCTCCAAATTCATCACATGCTACTCCTGCTCCTCTTGATTTTGACGTAGGTTCTGAACTTATAGCTGTTCTTATCCATTTAGGGTTCCCCTTTAAATCATATTTTGCTAAAAATGTTGCCGCTTTGTTAGCTTTTGAGTTATCATAAGACAGTCCTGAAAAATTAGCCATACCATTTGAAATATTTCCGGTTATAAATATATTACCGAGATTATCTGTTGCTATAGCCAGGGCATAATCTTCAGCTTTTGTACCAGCTCCCTGTGCCCATGAGAATTTACCATCATTATCATATTGTGCTACAAGAATATCCGAAGAACCTTGTGACAATAAAAAAGTATTTTGAATTTGTAGTTGACCTAAATAAGTTCCTGTAACATCTATTTTCCCAAATTTATCTACTGCAATTCCATAAGGGTAAACATTATCTTGTTTTTGTGCCCATAAAAAGTTGCCGTCTTTATCATATTTTGCCATAAACATGGCTGCACTATTTCCTGCATTATATAAACAAAAATTATTATCAAAGTAGGCTTTACCGGTAAATGATCCTGTTACGTAAACATTTTCTTTCTCATCAATAGCGATAGCAGTACCATAGCCAACTCCTGAAGTTATTATTCCTGATGCCCACTTGACGGTTCCATTTGTATTATATTTTATAACATAAGGACTCCGTGTGCCATAACCAGCAGATTTAAGAACAAAGTTTTGGAACACCGTGATATCGTCGTTATATTCTCCTATAGCATACGTATCTCCATTTTTAGTTGTAACGAGTGCTGTTGTACGACTGTCACCTAAAGAACCAACGCCAGCCTTATCCACCCATTGCCATTGGGCTTTGGCATCGAAAGTGAAAAGACAAAGAAGATTAATAAATAAAATGATAAGAGTAAGTTTCGTTTTCATTATTTTTTATTTTAATGTGAGTTTATTGTGTGTAACATTTTCTAATAATTGATAGAATACGATCTGTATTCTATCAATTATATATTTCTATTCTTTTATAAATTTGAGAGTTCGTTCACCACTAATACCAGTTATTTTAAGGTAATATACACCTGCGGGGTAATCACGTATTTCTAGTGTTCGCTGATAAAGACCTGCTTCAACTTCTTCCTTTTCTGAATAAATAGCTCTTCCCGATGGATCAATTATTTGAATATCTAAAGCTCCTTTTTCGGATATAAAAGTTTCAATATTAAGTTCAGATTGAGTAGGATTTGGATAAATACTAACACGTAAGCTTTGCTCTTTTAAAGTCGTGGGATCAGTTTGCTGGAAAGCGATTGTTACAGTAGGATCCCATGGAATAGCTACTATCAAATTGGTAGGTTTCCACAAAGAAATCCAAAAATCTGTGCTTCCGTAAAGCGTTTGCGATCGATCATGATTAGCATTTGTAAAATTATTATCTTCAGATGTAAAGCCACCAATCCAAAAAGCGTTATCACTAGTTAACCATATCGCTGTACATAAATCATATCCTGTAGTACCAATACTTTGATCCCATATTTTACTTCCGGTTGAACCATCTAATTTAAGAATCCAAATATCAGTGTTTCCTGTACTTCCAATGTTAGGTTGAGATTTGTCAGTTCCTGCGCCCCACTCAAATCCACCCCAACCACCATCAGCCGAGGTATTACCTCCTACAATAATATTGTGGTCTGGCATAAACTTAGCATCTTTAACATCATCAAAATAGGATACACCGAATGTTTTATCCCACTCAATTGCACCTGATATATCGCACTTAAGCAGCCATATATCATCTGTTTGCAATGAATTATCCCTATTTTTTTCGGTTTTATCTCCTGAGATATCGGATTTTGATGTTCCCGCTAATAACAATGCCTCACCCGTTTCAGGGTTTTTGTAATCCACATCCATGTCTGTAAGAAACTCGTCTCCGCTTCCACCATAAGATTGATCCCAATATATTGCACCATTATCATCTATTTCTAGAACCCAATAATCAGATCCTCCTTTGCTAAGAGCTGTTTTATTGCCTTTTAAGGCAGGTGATGATGAATTTCCACCTAATAATATGTGGCCGGTATTATTAAGCACTAACATGCTTGTCAGGTAATCTTCTTGCTTGCCTCCATAAGTATAATCCCAAATTTTATTGCCTGATTTATCAAGTCTTACTACCCAATAATCTGTGTCCCCAGCTCCACCATAAGGACTTGAGCCTTTATCTCCTCCAACAGAGGAGCTAGAACTTCCTCCTATAATATAACCGTCTCTTAATTCATGAACAATACTAAATTGGTCTGAATTATTTCCTCCAAAATCTTTCTGCCAAGTTATATTTCCTAAAGGATCTAGCTTCAATATCCAATAATCTTTATTGCCTTTATTAGCAGTTGTTTTATTTCCCCCGATGCCTGATTCAGAAGAAGTCCCAAAAATATAGCCACCATCAGTTGTTTGTTCTATGTAAGAGCCAGGAAAATCCCATCCTCCTGTTCCTTCATCATTTATGCCACCAAATATTTGCTGCCATTCAATAGTTTGTTTATCAGCTTTCAATTTAACAACCCAAATATCTGTCCCCCCGTAACCTTTAAACGGTTTAACTCCCCCAGGACCTGTATCTGACAAACCAGATAGAATAAACCCTCCGTCTTTAGTAGGATTAGCACATTGTAGCCGGTCTAAGCCTCTACTTCCAATTACTTTATCCCATGTTTTAGTCAATGGTGGAGTAGCTGCAAATCCATTTATAGCTAAAGCTATTATACCAATTGTAAAAAGTGACTTTTTCATTTCATTTTTAGGATTAATATTTAATTGAGATTGGATTATTTAACAATTATTAATTGCTGTATAATACTATATATGCCCATATCTATCCTTACAGAATAAGTTCCGGCTGCAAGGCCTGAGACATCCATAGTTTTAATATAGTTTTTACTCTTGCCGATCTCTGAAGAGAGATAAACTGGAACTCCTATGGAATTGATTATAGAAATATCTACCAGTGTGTTTTCTAAAATACTCACAGCTAATGTGACTTGTTCTGTGGCAGGGTTAGGATAAAGGAGTGGCTTTTCAGGCAAAGGAGAATCGGCAGTCTCCTTAAGGTTATATTGCTCCAAGTAATTTCCAGACATCCCAGACATGGTATTTACCAGGCTAAATGTGCTTGTAGGCAATAACTTTATTACCCAATAATCATTACCTCCTAAGTTATTTTGTGTTTTATCTCCATTAATAGCAGTTTGAGAATATCCTCCCAAAAGATAACCATCAGAAACTGCAACTAATTTTTGTGCATACTCATCTTTATTACCTCCATACCCTACGTCCCATATTTTATTCCCATTAGGGTCCATTTTCACAATCCAATAGTCATAGCCACCTTTATTAGTGTACGTTTTATTTCCACTTACACCAGAAATTGATGCCCCTGTTAAGAGGTAATTTCCATCGCTGGTTCCTATTATATCATATAAAAGATCATGGTCATTTCCTCCAAATGATTTATCCCATTTTTCTATAGCTCCATTTTTGAGAGTATTTTCAATGATTTTTACCACCCAAAAATCTCCGGTATTATTGGGGTCAAAATTATCGGTTGTTTTATCTCCATTTTTTCCCGAAAAGGAATGCCCGGCAAGAAGAACACCACCATCCCGGGTTCCTATCATGGCATTTAGTGTTTCATCGCCAAAGCCGCCTAAAGTAATATCCCATATTTTTGACCCAGAATTATCTACTTTAACTACCCAATAATCTGAATTTCCTTCTAAACCTCGAGATGACTGGCTTTTATCAGAGCTTATATTAGAATATGAATAACCACCAAGTAATAGTCCATTTGAATAAGGAATCATTGTAAGAAGATAATCATTTCCATTTCCACCAATAGTTTTATCCCAGAGCTTATTACCATTGTTATCTATACTAACAATCCAATAGTCTGTTGCTCCTTTGCTATTTTCGGTTTTGCTTCCGCCTGAATTGGAATCTGAATAACCACCCAATATAAAACCGCTTGCTGTTGGTACAATACTTCTTAATTCATCTGCGCCAGTTCCTCCAAAGGTTTTATCCCAGAGTTTGTTTCCATTGGCATCAATTTTAATAATCCAAAAATCACGATCTCCAAATGAATTTTGGCTTTTATCTGGAGCGAGTATGTTTGATTTAGACGAACCTCCTAAAAGATATCCACCATCCGCTGTCCTGCTGATGCATTGCAACAAATCTTCTTGGGTTCCTCCAAATGTTTTATCCCATTGCCAAACACCTGTAGCAGATATTTTAATAATCCAAAAATCAAAATTACCCTTACAATTAGATATTTTAAAAAAACTCTGATTAGAATTAGAAGATCCTGCTAAAAGATATCCACCATCCGGAGTTGGAATAGTAGTGGTAAATTGATCGTTATTTCCTCCTGCCAATCCACCAAAATCTTTATCCCAGCTTTTGCTTAACTGGGCATGAGTTGAATCTGGTAAAAAAGTAAAATTTAAGAGAAATACAAAAACAATAAAAATATTTCTCTTGATTCTTGATTTAAGTAAATTTATAATCATAAAGCAAATTAAGTTATGGATGAAATTATTTTATTTCTCTATAATAATTAATATATTATATTAAGAATATATTTATTTAAATAAATATATTTATACGATATAAGGGAATTTGTTTTCTAAATTTTGAATCAAAAAATTACTTAACGAAAGTAAATACAAAAAAACGATAAATAATTAACTGTAATAAAAATGATACAGAGTTAGTATTAACTAATGCAGAATTAATATTGGCTTAATTTGCTATGAGCAAAAAATTATGAAGCTTGCATGAGCTTTCGATCACAAATAGCATAAATAATTGCCTATACAAACTCCATCACCAACTTTTCGTCAATTATAAAAATTATCTTTTAGATTTTAAAATTGTCTAAGTTACCAGGAGATATTGAAGAATAAATAATGTCTAGTTGATGAAAATTAAAGATTTGCTCTTTAGCTCATGAATGGTTTTTACTCCTGCAATAAACATAGAAATTTGCAATTCTTTTTTTAATTGATTTATAACATGAATGCATTGATCCACGCTTTCTAAGGCCGGTTTTAATAAAGGAGTACCAGCAGTTGCTACCTCTGCTCCAAGCATGAGTACCTTCGCTATATCTAGCCCTGATCTCAATCCTCCGCCGGCTATAAGATTTAACCCTTCCACTTTTACTAAAGCTTTTAAAGACTCGACTGTTGTATAGCCCTCATTTCTGAATAGTTCACCTAAGTCATCATCCCTTCGATGTCCCTCAACCAATGTCCATGAAGTACCACCCATGCCCGAAACATCAATCCATTTTACACCAATATTTTTAAGTTGTTGAGCAGTTTGCTGATCAAAACCGGTTCCTACTTCTTTCAATATAACATGCCCATCAATCTTATCAATAATGGAAGCCAGCTTATCTAACAAGCCTGCGAAATTTGTATCACCCTCTGGTTGTATAACTTCCTGAATAGGATTGACATGTAAGAATATACCATCGGCTTTAAATAATTTTATCAGATAATTGATTTCATCAACTCCCACACCATAATTTAATTGAACTAAGCCAATATTTGCGAATAAAGGGATTGAAGGGCAGTACTGCCGTACATCAAAGCTTTTTGAGGTTTGGGGATGTTTTAAAACAACACGCATAGATCCCAACCCCAATCCTACTTTCATTTCTTCGGCAGCACTTGCAAGATTTTTGTTTATGAATCCGGTTTCCTCTGGTCCTCCAGTCATAGAGGAAATGAGAAAAGGGAAACTTAATTTTTTCCCCAAGAAATCTATGCCAGAATCTACATCATTATAGTTAACTTCTGGCAATGTGCTATAAGGAAGCTTAAACTGAAATAACCCACTTTTTACAGCTTGCACATTTTTAGTAAGAACTGTATCAATATGTTCGCTCTTCCTATTTGCAATTATATTTGACGATGATTTCATATGTAAAAATCTTTAAGCAATTTGATATAGCTCTGAAACATGCTCATCAAAAATAGCTGTTAAAATATCTAAGCAATTAGGCTCAGTAACAGTTAACCATGAAATATTAAGCATTCTTCTAAATGTATTGTATTGATCTTCATGCATTTCTTTCATTCGTTGTATAACCAGTTGTTTAGCCTCCTCCAGGCTTAGTTTTTTTTGTAAATATTGTACGAATGGCTGATAAACTTCATAATTCCTCATAAGAAATGACTCTCCCATTTCCTTGTTGATATTTTGCTCTATTTCTTCCAAGATACCTTCCTCTACAAATCCCTCTGTTCTTCTTACAAAGCAAGTATTTATATATGTGTCACTAGGTGGTTTTAAACCAACAATAACCAAGGAAATTTTTCCTTCTTTTTCTAATTCGCATAAAGCCTTCATATAACTACGAGATCCTCCTTCGAGAAACGGAAGTCCACCTTGGTTTATAATTTCGTGATACTTTGCCAGTAAATCCTCTATATATTCTGAAACCGACAGCGCCTTACGCGAATCACGGTATCCATACAAGTGGGATCTTTCCGAAAATAAAGCATCTGCTCTTCCTGTACCAATTGCAAAATCCTGGTAAATTTGGCAAGAATCAAAACAAATTACATGCGTTTTTTTATTGCTCTCTAGCAGAGCATTAACAGCGGCTGTTTTACCTGTGCAAGTAGGCCCCGTTATAATAAATAATCTCGGTATTTTTTTCATGTTAAAAACTATTCATATCATCAAAAATTAATTGTTTGCAATGAATCCATAGATAGTTTTGTAAAATGTATAAGCTTTGAACCATCATGTTCTAGCTTTGGGATTAAAAAGGTATCGTCAACTTCAGAAATTTTGTTCCATATAATATGGCACTCTAAATTCTCGAATTTATCATGTTTAGTATCAAGTTGAAGTATGGATATATTAATTCCTAAAAATTGCGCTAAACGTATTTCAGTACGGCAACCAAGTGAATTAACTGCATCTGGCAATGCTATCATACGGCCGACCGGGTTAACTTTTATGTCATTATCTTTAATAGATTGGCAAAATGTATGGAGGAGTTGTTCATATAGTACTTCTCTATCATGATGACACTGTGCATAATCATTCATAACTGTATGATTGATATGCTCTCTATTTTTAATATCATCTTCAAATTTCTTGGCTGCAGATACCCCAATACCAGATATATGATAGAACCAGTATTTCATATATTCCATCTCTCCCCAACCTTCCCACAAGCCAAAATCAACCGAGCTACCTATAGCTGCATAATCAGGCAAATACTTTGCAGCAGCTGTAATTAAGCATTGGGCGACGTTAATATTTTGCAATGCTATTTCTATAATTCGATTACGGCTCGGCTTTTCGTCCTTTGGTATTAATCTCCTCGCTCCGGAGCTTGTAATTGGCATATTAAAAAATACTTCATTACTCTTATCATGACTATTTAGAAGACATACATTATTGTATACATCTAAAGGAGTAGCATTTTTGTAGCTCTTGGGATATAGTATATAATTCAACTTTTTAGAAAATTAAAATATAAATTAGAAGACAAATATTTTTCAAAAAGAAAATATTTTAGAATATATATTTAGCTAAAGTAATAAAAATTTCTACATTAAGTATTTTGATAAACTCCTGCTGTATTAATTTATTTTTGGCTGAGAGCTACAGGAAATTTACAATAGATAACTAAGTAAATTTATATAATAAGAGAGATTTTGAGTTTTACAATTAGCTATTTTTACCTTTACTTGAAAATATTTTTCTTCCTAAACCCGATACGTTTTATAAGACGTATTAACTAACAATAAAATACATATTACAGGATTAAATATATTAATTAGCCGATACACTCATTTAATTTAACTAAAGTGCATGTTTAAACATAAAAAATATTTTTTTGAACAAAAGAATTATTTTGGTTAAGTAACAAAATTATTACAAAATAAATCATTGCTAATTATAAAGAATAAGTATATTTAATCTTTAATTAACAAACAAAACCGAAAACAAAATGAAAAGAATTAAATTAGATTCTGCAAAATTGCAGTTACGAAAAGAGAAAATCTCAAAACTAACAAATGAAGAAATGAGCAATGTTCAAGGTGGAGGCTCAGTAGTTTTAACAGTTACGAATCGCTTACAACAAAGTGAAAATGTAAGATGCAGTAATAATTGCCCAGCTGTTGGAGGAACAATTTACATTAATCCAAATCCATTAAAAGGAGGTAATTAATCACAATTGAGTTAATCAAATCTAAAAGTCTGTTATATATACAACAGCAGGCTTTTGTATTTTCCAATTGTTCTTTTATATTATAAAGAACTCCAATAATTCGATAAAGCTTTACAAAATGAAAAGAATTAAATTAAACTCTGCAAAATTGCAGTTAAAAAAAGAGAAAGTTTCAAGCTTGACGAACGAAGAAATGAGTAAAATACAGGGAGGAGGAATTGTAACACATACAACCGAACGAGCACAAACGGGTGATGATAAATGTAATACCCAAGCTTGCCCACGTAATGGAGGAACAATTTATATCAATCCAAATCCATTAAAAGGAGGCTATTAATTAAATTTATGTTAACAACATATTAGGGCCTGCTACATAAAAACTAGCGGGCTTTTATATTTTATACTTAAAAAAGCATTATACAAGAAAAACTTTTTTCAAAACTATTAAGCATAAAAAGATGAAAAGAATGAAATTAGACTCTGCAAAATTGCAGTTGCAAAAAGAAAAAATCTCAAACTTGACAAACGAAGAAATGACTTGGATAGTGGGAGGCTCTATTTATCCAGGAAAGACATACCCTTGCCCAAGTAATACAATATGTTGGACAAGCAATGGTTGCCATATTAGTTGCGGTAGTGTTGTTGTGCAATAGAACATCACTCAATAAAATTTAAAAGCCTGTCGGAAGCGATGGGTTTTTTTATGTCTTTCAATTCTGTGTTTTGCTAAATTATTAGTTTTATGATTAGAAACGGATATAAATGTGTAATTTAAATTAAGAAGAAAACAATTGACAAAGCTCACATATCATAACACCTTAGTTTAAAATAAAATGAACAAACTCATAGAACCTATTTTAAGTAAAATTTATTCTGAACTGTCCAAAGACCCCTCACCCTCTTTATCTTTAATTGGAGGAAAAGCTGGTGAGGCTCTCTATAACTTCATGTACTTAAAATATCTTAGTGTAACAAGTAATATTGAATCTCAAAACGAGATTCAACAAGATACTCTTCAACAAATTGCCGAAGATGCACTTCTTTATAATTATACTTATCCCACTTTTAGCAGTGGGAAAGCCGGTATCAACTGGTTTTTTACTTTTTTATATAAAAATGAACTGATAGATAAAGAAGATTGGGAGTTTTTATGCGAAGATGATAATGAATTAGCTAAAACTGCTTTAAGCCTATTAGAAAATGATAATTATGATTTTCTTCATGGAGCAACAGGCATTGCTTATCATTTGCTTTATGCAAAAAGCAGCTTGTTTACTGAGTTTTATTCCCGTGTTTTTGTTCTTCTTAACTTATTGGCTAATAAGAGCACAGAAAAAATAACTATTCCTAATTATGATTCCGAAAAAAAGCAATTTGATCCTATTCAAATTAATTTGGGGCTCTCACATGGAATACCCAGCATTCTCAAGTTTTGTATGCAATGCTATAAGCAAAATGTTTGTGCTACAGAAGCCAGGTTAATGGCGCAAGATATTATCAATTATCTAACAACACATACCAACGAAGACAAAAGCTCAAGCTACTTTCCATATTCTGTAGAAGTTAATAAAGAAATAAATACGCCAAGCCGCCTGGCCTGGTGTTATGGCGATTTAAGCATAGGTTATGTATTATATCAGGCAGGGCTTCTTTTTAACGATCAAAAAACAAGAGATTTTTCATTAGAGGTATTAGTACATTCTACAAAAAGGCAAGATCTGGCTGAAGCCAGAGTAATGGATGCCAGTATTTGCCATGGTGCTGCTGGGATTGCCCATATCTATAATAAAATGTGGCATTATACAAAAGACTCCATTTTTAAACAGGCTTGTGACTTTTGGATACAAAAAACCCTTGATTTTGCCACTTATGAGGATGGAGTAGCAGGATATAAACAACACAACCCTGTTACTAGCACTTTTGAAAATGACTATGGCCTGTTGGAGGGTGCGGCAGGAATAGGACTTGTGTTATTGAGTTACCTTACCAGCGATTTCAGTTGGGATTATTGCCTTATGCTGAATGATTAATAGAATTTTTATTTTTCGAAAATTATTTTCTATAGTAACAAATAAATTACATTAATAATGTTATTTCTACTTTAATTACAGTTATATTTAGTCTTTAATTAACTAAAACTAATAAGAAGATGAAAAAAATTAATTTAGACGCTGCAAAATTGCAGTTAAAAAAAGTGAAAATTTCTAGCTTAACAAAAGAAGAAATGACTAAAGTACAAGGTGGTGCACTTCAACTAACCTCTAACTCTCGAAGAATTTGTTTCTAATTCTTTTCTTTTTTTAGTAATAAAGAAGCCTATTGGTTATATAACCAATAGGCTTCTTTATTACTTTTATTTTCTAATCTCCAAAAAAACATATTGTAACTATTACCCACCTTAAAACTATCAAAGATATTTATTTCGATAATAACAAAAAATCTACATAAATTGTTTTATTGCCACTTCAATTGCAACTATATTTAGTCTTTGATTAACTAAAACTAATAAAAAGATAAAAACGATTAATTTAGACACTGCAAAATTGCAGTTAAAAAAGAGAAAATTTCAAACTTGACAAACGAAGAAATGAGTAAAATACAAGGAGGATATGTTAAGCCGCCAGGAACTAATGTATCCTGTCCAACTGAAGCAAATACTTGTAGTAACCATTGTGGTTTAAGAGGAGGTGCAACAATTTACATTAATCCAAATCCATTAAGAGGTTATTAATTATTCAATTTAACAACATATAAAAGTCTGCTAATAAACTAAAAGCCTGGTAATATATTACCAGGCTTTTAGTTTTAGAAACGACAAAAACTATAACTCTTTATCTATCTTCTTACTATTCTTATTCTATTATTTACAAAATCAAAGTATTATTTTTTGTAAAAAAAAATTATTTTCTATAGTAACAAAAAACTTACACAAAAGATTTCATTACCTAGAGAGCTACATGTATATTTAATCTTTAATTAACTAGAACTAATAAGAAAATGAAAAAAATTAATTTAGATTCTGCAAAATTGCAGTTAAAAAAAGCAAAAATTTCTAATTTAACAAAAGAAGAAATGGTTAAAGTACAAGGTGGAATGGGTTTTAATACAAATACCTGCGGAACAAGCAAATGCCAAACTAATGGTTATGATTGCCACCTTAATATTTAATCTCAAAAAAGATTGAAGATAAAAAAGCCTTTCGTATCACGAGAGGCTTTTTTAGTATACTATAGTCCAAGTTTTTCAAAGGTTAGAAAGTCTAAATTTTTTATAAATCTTAAAAGAAAAATTATTTCACAGGTAACAAAAATATTACAAAATACTCGCATTGTGCATTCAATTATCGTTATATTTAATAATGAATTAACTAAAATTAGAACATCATGAAGAAGATTAACTTGGACTCTACAAAATTGCAGTTAAAAAAGGAGAGGATCTCTAACTTAACGAAAGAAGAAATGATCAAAGTACAAGGTGGGCAGGCAATGATGATACAAACTAAGGCAGCGTGTGTAGTAACAGCAAATAATTGTACAACTAAAGCAACAAAAAATAGCAAGTGTTATTCAGCACCATGTAGTTAAAGAATAAATTCGATACTACTATAGTTAAGGCTTATTGCAATGTGTTTTAAATAAGTTGGCAAATTTTGAATGATCCCAGTTGCTTCTGTAGCCGGGATTTTTGTTTAATATACTTTTACGAATACATTAATTTTGAATGTAACATGCGGCCCTTCTCATATTGGATAGCTTCCTATAAATTGATTTCCTGATAAAAAATAAATTATTATTGTTAATACTTATTTTACATTTAACTTGTACATCTGTTTTATTCTAAAATACTATAATGCTTCATCCCTTCCAGTTTATCTTATTGCGCTCCCCTTTGCAAAGTCTGCAAAAGGCATATCATTTTTCGGAGAACATACAACCCATGTTAGAAGAAGGATTATACTTATCCTCTCCCGACTTTTGGAATGAATTACAGAAGAAAGAAGAACTAACTGGTAAAGACAAAGCAAAATTAGAGCTTACATTTGCTAAATACTGGTTACGCAGTTGTACACGTTGTACGCCTTACGGCACTTTTGCAGGGAGTTTCCTATCAACTCTTACAGAAGAGGAGACAAGCCTTATCCTTAATGAAAGTTCTCAGCATATTCGCAGCACCCGCCTGGATATGAACTATATGATTGGAATTTTACAGGAGTTGGTCCAATTGCCTCAAATAAGGGATCAAT
Organism: Sphingobacteriales bacterium; assembly: GCA_025353765.1. Classification (GTDB taxonomy): domain Bacteria; phylum Bacteroidota; class Bacteroidia; order Sphingobacteriales; family Sphingobacteriaceae; genus Daejeonella. The sequence goes on along the minus strand of JANXOD010000041.1, from coordinate 85,957 downwards.
TAAAACTCTTCACCAATAATAGTTTGTACGAATTACCAGGCAGTTTTCGTTACGCAGAATATTTTATAAAAAATAATAATCGTAACTATCAGCTTACTTCTATTGAGAAAACAGATTACATTCAAGATGTTCTTAAATGTGCACAAAACGGGGCAACCATTGATGAATTAACAAAGCTGCTTATAACTACCAAAAATGTAAATGAAGAGGAAGCAAAAGATTTTATTGCAAGTTTATGGGATTCCCAACTGCTTGTACCTGAACTGGAGCCTTGTATTACAGGAAAAGAACCTTTAGACCAGCTAATAATACAATTAGAAGCATTTCCTGGAGTAGAAGATTTACTAAGTCAACTTAAAAAAATTCAATATCTCATTCAAAATCCAAAGCAAGGAGTTAACTATTACCAAGAAATAGAACTGAAATTAAAAAATTTAGGTATGGTAAAAGAAATACCTAAAAATACCTTGCAGGTTGATCTTTTTTTATCTACTCAAAATAGCAGCATAAATAAAGAGTTAACAGATACCATCGTAAAACAGGCAGAAGACCTGATGTATTTATCCCGTAAAGGCAAAAATGCAGAGCTTGATGAGTTTAAAACTAAATTTTATTCCAAATATGAAGATGCTGAAGTACCACTTTCAATAGCATTAGATGCAGATTTAGGAATAGGTTATGCGGGCGTGCATGATGGATCAGCTGGTGGTGGCGAATTGATAGATGATTTGGCTGTTGGTGGTGGCACAATGGAGAGGATGAGTACTGTTGATTATATACAAGATTACACCGTATCTAAATATTATGATTATTTAAAAAACCAAAAGCCTTTTATTGAGATTGATGAGGATGAGCTTAAGGCTTTTAAAAAAGAAGTAGAAAATCACCATTTCCCTAATAGCATGTACCTGATGGGCAGTTTGCTGAAGGAGGATGGCTTACTCAATTTGGAACACTTTACGTTTGCCTTAACGGGTTTTGGGGGCCCTTCAGCAGGAAATCTTTTAGGCAGGTTTACACATGGAAATGAACAGCTCTGCAACTATAGCCGGGAAATATTAAAAGCAGAAGAAGCAGAGTATCCGGAAGCAATTTATGCAGAGATAGCCCATTTACCAGAAGCCAGGATAGGCAACATACTATTGAGGCCTGTTTTGCGTGGTTATGAAATTCCATATGTGGGTAAATCGGGAGCTGCCACAGAGAATCAAATACCTGTAAATGATATCCTGGTAAGTATAAGTAACAACAAACTGGTATTGCGCAGTAAAACTCATAACAAACGGATCATTCCAAGGCTTACCACAGCGCATAATTTCGGGTACAAGAGTTTGCCTATTTATAAGTTTTTATGCGATTTACAATCGCAAGGCATTGCTCACCCGAGTGTTTGGGATTGGGGATCTCTATCTACGCTTAAAAATTTGCCAAGAGTGGTATATAAGAATCTGATCATACAAAAAGCACAATGGAAAATTGAGGAAAAAGATATTAAAGACTTACCTAAGGAGGCTAAAGATTATGGAGATTATTTCCAGTCTTTTCGAAAGAAATGGGAAATTCCACAAAAAGTAACCTATGCCGAACAGGATAATGAATTATTTATAGACTTTGAACATCCACAAGCTATTGAGCTATTTTTACATTATTTGAAACGTCATAAGACTATAACACTCAACGAATTCCTGTTTACTGAAGAAAATTGCGTGGTTAAAGATGTACATGGCGATCCTTATACCAACGAAGTCATTATTCCTGTTTACCGGGATTTACCTGTTACAGATGCGCTTCCCGCTAAAAAAGAAAAAACAGAACAAAGCATTCAAAGGAAGTTCTCATTGCATAGCGAATGGCTCTATTTTAAAGTTTACTGTGGTTCTAAAACGGCAGAAAAAGTATTAAAAGAAACCGTATTACCTTTTATAGAAGAAGGCTTAGAAAACCAATTATTTGAGAAATTCTTTTTTCTTCGTTACAATGATGAACATTCTCATTTCAGAATACGATTCCATAATACAGATATTAATAAGCAATTGGAGGTTCAAAAAGCATTCTCAACTGTTTTGCAGCCTCTCCTGGATGATAATACCTTATATAAAGTGGTTTCGGATACTTATAACCGGGAAGTGGAACGTTACGGTGCAGATCTGGTAGAAGAAGCAGAAATTCTATTTTTTAACGACAGTCTTTCAGTATTACGATTTATTAATCTCTTAGAAGATGCAGAAGAATACCGGTTGTTCTTTGCTTTACGCGGTATAGATATGCTTTTAGATGATTTCCATTTGACTATGATTGAGAAAAAGGAATTATTTAAAAGTTTACAGTCGGGCTTTTTTAAAGAATTTGGAGCAGAACCTGCGTTGCAAAAGCAACTGAACGAAAAATATAAGAAGCAGCAACAACAGATCTTTTCGCATATGAATGCCGAAGAAGATGCAAAAAACGCCATTGAAGAAGCCGTTACTGTATTTAAATTACGTTCAGAAATGAACGTAGATGTTATTCAGGCTATTCTGTCTAAACTACCGGAAGATAATTTAAAAGAACGCCTATCTGATCTCTTATCCAGCTATATTCACATGTATATGAATCGCTTGTTTATTGCACAACAACGAAAATATGAACTCATCGTTTACCATTTTCTGGAGAGATATTACAGTTCCCAGGTTGCGATGATGAAGGGTAAATAAAAAGTAGGATTAGAGCTGTTGGAAAGACATAAGAGTAAAGAATAAAGGATTAATTGCAGAATGGTCTTATTTTGAGATAAATTTTGCATCCCATTTTAATTCAAATTCATTTTACTACTCTCTTTTTATCCTCAATAGACTAAAAAAACAACAAAATATACTTTTTAAACACAAAAATCAGCTACAATAGCTTAAAATTACTATATAACTAGCTACAGAAGCGATTTATTTCATAAAAAATGACTGCTGACACGGCCCAAATGACAATTGACTGGGTCCAAATGCTCGCTTACAACGCCCGGATGCCAATTGACTGTATCCAAATGCCTTCTGACAGAGTCCAAATGCTCGCTCACAGTATCCAAATGCCAATTGACTGAGTCCAAATACTCACTTACAACGCCCGGACGAATTCTGCCCTTATCCAAATGCCTACTCACAGCATAAGATTGCCTTCTGGCTGGAGAACTGGATGCGATTATTGAAATTGATTGTTTATGGTAGCCTAAGACTATGTCTATACTGATTCCATTTGAAAACTTCGAATAGCGATTACTATTCCTTTTCAGGTTTAGGCCCCCGTTTATAAATTACCAATCCATTGAGGAAGTTTCGTAAAATCTGATCGCCACAAGGCTTAAAGTTAGGATGATCATCTTTACGGAATATGGCTCCCAATTCGCTTTTAGTGATATTAAAATTAGCCAGTTTAAGAATGTTCACAATTTCTTCGTCGTTTAACTGAAGCGCTACGCGAAGCTTTTTCATTATATCGTTATTGCTCATGGTGTACTATCTGGAGACTTCAATTTTAACTTTTTTATTCTTTATTTTTTCGTTTTTAATCAACGTAACTGTACGATCTATTTTAGAACGATTCACAGCCGCATAGGATGAATAATCCAGCACCTCAATTAAGCCCAACTCATCTTTTTGCAACTCACCTTTTTTAAGCAATAGGCCTACAATATCTATTTTATTCACCTTATCTTTTTTACCGGCTGCCAGGTATAACGTTGCCCAAGGCGTATTTTGAGGAAGGATATTCTGCTCCGGCAATTCTTCAACCTCCGTTTTATCAGGTATAAAAGATGGCTTTTCGTCTTCTGTTAAAATAACATACGAAGTTCCTTTGGCATTCATGCGTGCTGTACGACCATTTCGGTGCAGAAAAGCTTCTTCATTATGCGGCAATTGATAGTGAATGATGTATTCAATTTCCGGTATATCCAATCCACGGGAAGCCAGGTCTGTTGTAATTAACAACCTGTGACTGCCATTTCTGAACTTAAGCAAAGCTCGTTCCCGATCTTCCTGCTCCATCCCGCCATGAAAAATATCATGGGCCAAACCCTTATCCCATAATAAATCACTAATACGCTCTACTGCATCCCGATGATTACAAAAAACAAGAGTGGCTTTACTTCCAATTTTACAGATCAGGGTAAATAAAGCATCCAGCTTGTCGGCTGCATCAGAAATTACCGCTTTTAACTTTAGGTCGGGCGAGCTGTTGCTATCTTTTAAGAAATCAATTTCAACCGGTTTTATTACTCCTGTAAAAGCAGGAATTTCAATCATTTTAGTCGCCGAAGTTAAAATCCGCTTTTTCAAGCCTTTTAATTTACTAATGATAAAAGACATATCATCCTGAAAGCCAAACTCCAGTGCTTTATCAAATTCATCCAACACTAAAACATGTATGGATTCTGTATTAAAACTCTCATTACGGATATGATAGGCAATCCGGCCGGGTGTACCGATCAATACAGCAGGTGCCTGTATTAAGTTATTTTTTTCCACTTTCGTGGGATGGCCACCGTAACAGCAATTTACTTTAAAACCTGTTCCCATCAGCTTGAAAACCTGTTCTATTTGCAGAGCCAGTTCTCTGGAAGGAACCAGGATTAATGCCTGTATACCTGCCCTATCGCTCTGGATGGTATTTAAAATCGTTAACAAAAATGCCAGTGTCTTACCCGAACCCGTTGGCGAAAGCAAGATGATATCTTTTTCTTTAGCCACAGTTAAAGAAGCTTTTTGCATCTCATTTAATGCGGTAATTTCTAGATTTTCCAGTACTTTCTGTATCATTTCAGTATTTTAATTGGTGCAAAGGTAATGGAATTATAGGTTTCCACTAAAGGAAGATTCAGCGCATAAAAAAATAGACTGCCCTTTTGAGACAGCCTATTCATTTAAATTTTAATACTACTCCTTAATAAATTTTTGTAAAATACTTCCTTGTGGTGAACTTATATTTACAGAATATACCCCCATAGGCCAATCAGATATCCCGATTGTTTTCTGGTAAGCACCTAAAGCAGCTGCTTCTTTCAAACTATAAACTACTTTACCCTGTGCATTAGTGATAGTAAGAGTAAACAGTGTATTATTCTTTTCAAAATTAGTCTTCAATGTAAATTGATCTTTAGCAGGATTAGGAAATAAAATCATATTATTGTTGGGAACCAAGCCCTTTTGAAAACCAGCAGGAATACCCGGGCTAAGATTGGAGACTGCGTTAACCGTAAAACTATTGGCTTTAGTGATCACGTCATCATTTAAATCTTGCACATTCAAATTCCATAAGCCTGTATTAGCATTAGCGGGTATATTAAAAGTTGTAGTTAAGGAAATATTATTAGCTGCTACTGTATTAGTACCAATGATCATAGATGTGCCCTGCGAGATAAAAGCAAGCAAATTGCCCGAAGTGAAATGAGTATTAGTGCCTGCAATAACCACTTTTACAGTTTCTCCCTGGTTAACCGGTATATTGGGTATATTAGTTGATATTAAGGGTTGCGGGTTTATGACGATGCATTTCTTTTTACTTAAATCAAAATCTTCTTTTTCTCCTCCAAGTCCAAATATAGGGCTTGAATCTGGCCCCATTATATTTAGATCCCATAATCCTGCCTTTGCATTTACTGGTATATTAAAAGTAGCACTCATGCTTGTATTTGAATTAACATTTAAAGTAGTGGAGTAAATACTATCCATCCCATTACCATTAGTTAAAGCTATTTTTTTAGTGCCCTTAAAATGGGTATTAGTTCCGGTAAGGACTACTCCAAATCCTTTACGGCTCTGATAGGTTGTATTAGGTGTAATAGTGATTGTGGGCAGTAATACTGTAAAGGTCCCTACTTTAGTAATTGTAGTATTATCATCAAACTTCCAACTTTCTCCCACCAAATCATATAACCCTATAGCCGCATCTTTAGGAATTAGGAAAGAAACTATTACACTATCAGGATAGTGATTATAAAAATAGTTGCTATTAATCAATACATTGTCTTTTTTCAGCATGTAATGCAGGGCAAAGTCATAATTTTTTCCAATAATTATTGTTCTTACATCTTCACCGGGAATGGCAGTATTGGGACTAATAGTAATCGTTCGTAATGGGATATTAAAATTAAAGTTTTTGGATATAATACCATCTAACTTATCTTCTACGGTAACAGTCCATAGCCCTGTATTTACATTATAGGGTATATAAAATGTGGCTTCTAACTTTGTATCGCTAATTGGATTAATTAGGTAGTCTTTATTGGCACTAATTACAGCCGAACCAAATTTAAGATTAACTATAGAAGTTCCCATGAAATGAGTGTTAATTCCGGTAATGGTTACTTTTACCTTTGCTCCAACAAAAGCACCGGGGCTAACAGAGGTTATTGAAGGCGGAGGTGGGGGTGGAGGCAGCGCTATAATAAAGCTATTATTTTTTGTTAAAGTACCATTTGTAAAGCCTTTCACAGTAACGGCCCATAAACCTATTTTTGCATTAGCAGGTATAGTAAAAGTGGCTTCTATTTTTGTACTGCTGAGTGCGGTAAAAGAATTGGCCTTAATTATATCTACACCATTTTGAAGATTCACTAAAGTCGTAGTCATGAAAAAAGTGCCTGTTCCGTTAATGGTTACTTTTAATGTTTGTCCTTTAAAAGCCGTATTGGGGGTAATAGATGATATTACAGGCACTGCAAATACCTGAACGGATAAAAACATTGCAATACAATAAATGTTAAATTTTGCTTTCATGTGAGTTTTTTAAATGATATAATAATTTGGTTTGTTTAACCATTTGGTTTGTCTAATGTACTACTCCTTAATAAATTTTTGTAAAATACTTCCTTGTGGAGAGCTCATATTTATAGAATATACCCCCAGAGGCCAATCAGAAATCCCGATTGTTTTCTGGTATGCACCCAAAGCAGCTGCTTCTTTCAAACTATAAACTACTTTACCCTGTGCATTGGTGATAGTAAGGGTAAACAATGTATTGTTCTTTTCAAAATTAGTCTTTAGCATAAATTGATCTTTGGCAGGATTGGGAAACAAACTCATGCTATTGTTTTGAACCAACCCTTTCGGAATGCCAGGACTAAGATTTCCAGGGCTAAGAGTGGAGGCCGCATTAACCGTAAAACTATTGGCTTTAGTGATAATATCATCTTTTAATTCCAGTACATTAAGATCCCATAAGCCGGTGTTGGCATAAAGGGGTATAATAAAAGTTGAAGTCATAGAGTTATTGTTGCCAACTATATTATTGGTACCCGTAATGATGGAAGCACCTTGTGACATAGATACCTGCAGATTGCCTGAAGTAAAATGCGCATTGGTACCTGAAATAGCCACTTTAACGGTTTCTCCTTGTTTTACAGGTATATTGGGAATGTTGGTAGTTATTAAAGGTTGTGGGTTAATAACGATACAACCTGCCTTAGTCAAATCAAAATTTTCTTTTTTCAACCCATCTATAGGGTTTGGATCCCATGGCCCAATTATATTTATATCCCATAATCCTGTTTTTACATTTACTGGTATATCAAAACTAGCACTTAGGCTTGTATTTGAATTAAAGTTTAAAGCAGTGGAATAAATGATATCCATTCCATTTGTTAAACTTATTTTTTTTGCTCCCTTAAAATGAGTATTTGTTCCACTAATGGTTATCCAAAATCCTTTATGGCTCTGATAGGTGGTATTAGGTGCAACAGTTATAGACGGAGCCAAAATCGTAAAGGAATTTACTTTTGTAACAGGATAAAATAAGTAAGGCCCACCACTACCATCCTGATAATAATAATACCATATTGCAAAATCATATACTCCCGGAGCTGCATCATTAGGTATAGACACAAATGCTTTATCAACTATAGGAAAATCCGATCTTCTATATGCAGATATGGTGTCTACGCCTTTTTTCATAATCTGAAATTGTGCAGATTTACAACTTGAACATACCTCTCCTTGTGTAATTGTAAATTCTATATTTTGCCCAGGAATGGCAGTACTAGGACTAAATGTGAAGACTGGCGGTAGGACATTTAAATTAGAACTCTTGGATAATACCCCATCGACTTGACCTGATAATGATAAGGTAAGCGTACATAATCCTGTTTTTATATCAGGCATCACATCAAAAATAGCTTCTAACTTTGTATCACTAATTGGCTTTAATTTATTGGGAATAATTACAGTTGAGCCAAATTTAAACTCTACATTAGAAAAATTCTCTCCAAGATGAGTATTAGCTCCGATAATAGTTAGTTTTGTGGGCTGACCTATAACAATAGTTCCAGGACTAACAGATATTATTAGAGGTGGTGGTGGAACGACTGATGATATATTGAAAATATTATTTTTCAATAAGGTTCCATTGTTAAGGCAGTTAACAAGCACAGCCCACAAACCAGTTTTTGCATTAGATGGGATAGTAAAAGTAGCTTCTATTTTGGTACTACTGAGAGCCATAAAAGAGGTGGCTTTAATAACATCTGCACCCATTTGAAGGCTCACAGAAGTGGTAATATTAAAAAAAGTACCTGTCCCCGTAATGGTTATTTTTACCGTTTGTCCTTTAAAAGCACTGGCCGGGCTAACAGAAGAAATTGCAGGCGTTGCAAATGCCTGACCCGATAAGAGCATTGCAATACAATAAATGTAAAATTTTGCTTTCATGTGAGTTTTATCTTTAGTGGGAATATTATTTAAAGAATAAAGATATAAATATATTCAACTTGTGCAACATATTTTACTTAAGGTTAACAATTGAGTCTTCGAAGTAATTAAATGATTTAGATAATTCTGATATTTAAAGTACTTTTATTCTACTTTTGTCAATCAAGTTAGTACTGTAACAAAATCATTACAACAATATTCATCTACACTCTATTCCTAATACAAATGATCAAGAATTTAATTGCCGGCTTTATACTGATTGCTTCTGTAAGCCTTTATTCCTGTAAATCTAAAACCGATGCACATTCAGCAGGAAGCGATGATAAGGCTACCGATAAAGCAGAATTTCGTAATTCAGGGCAAGTAACTCTCGGTAAACCTGCTTCTGCGGCAATTATTTTAACTCGTCCACAAGTTCCTATTTTATGCTATCATCAAATCCGCGATTGGCGTGAAAAAGATTCTAAATCTGCAAAGGATTATATTATGCCAATAGCCACATATAAAGCTGATATAAAAATGCTGGCAGATAGCGGTTATCATACTATTTTGCCAGATCAACTTTATAATTATTTAAACACCGGAGCCAAATTGCCCAGTAAACCCATCATGCTTACGTTTGACGATACAGACCTGGATCAATTTACTATTGCCGCTCCCGAAATGAAGAAATATGGTTTTAAGGGAGTATTCTTTGTCATGACGGTTTCTTTAGGCCGTCCTAATTATATGAGCAGAGTACAGGTAAAGCAATTATCTGATGAGGGGCATATTATTGCTTCCCATACCTGGGACCATCATAATGTGAAAAAATACCAGGGCCAGGATTGGGTTACCCAAATAGAAAAGCCAACTAAAACCCTGGAAGAAATTACCGGTAAGAAGATGAGATATTTTGCTTATCCATTTGGTTTATGGAATAAAGAAGCCATCCCCGAATTAAAAAAACGAGGTTTTATTGCTGCCTTTATATTATCAGAAAAAAGAGATGATCAGGATCCCCTATTTACCATTCGCCGTATTATAGCAAGCGGTTATTGGACGCCGCACACATTGCATAACAGCATTATAAAAAGTTTCTAATTAATTGCAGCTGGCAAGTATGCGCAACTGCGGAAAAGAAACTTAGAAAAATTAACTTTTGGCTCAATTTATGCGCAAGGCATTTTAAATTACACATAAAATATGAAATTTATATACTATTATTTATTCCTCTCTCTATTTTTAATTACTTCTTTAACCTCCTGTAAGCGTGGATCACTCTTAAAATCATCCAAAACTATTGAAACCTATATTTCACAGGATGGTTTACAGGATAAATTATATCCTGCCGCAGAACAGGAATTGGAGTTTAAATCATCAGGCTCATCCATATTTGGATTTGAATATGTAGCCAATGGCAAAGGCCCTCATCCCACTATTATTTTATTACATGGCCTTCCTGGAAATGAACGAAATTTAGATCTGGCCCAAAACCTAAGACGAGCAGGATACAACGTTATTTATTTTGATTACCGTGGAAGCTGGGGGAGCAAGGGAACTTTCGGCTTTGGTAATGGGATAGCAGATGCAAAAGCAGTGGTAGATTATATATGTGATTCTGTTCATGCAGCCACCATGCGAATTGATACTACACGGATAGGGATGATTGGCCATAGCATGGGTGCTGGTATGGCAATGATTAGCGGGATGAATGATAAACGTGTTAAAGCTATAGTAGGAATTTCTGTTTTTAATCCGTATACCTTGCTTAAAGGTAAAGATGCACCCAGTAACCTTATTTCTTTAAAAGAATATTTGGCAACTTTGGGTATGTTAAATTGTGATCCCAACACATTTTTGAATGATATACTGGCCAATATAGAACAATATAATATGGAGCAAATGGTTGCAAATTCATCAAAACCAATATTGGTGATTGATGAACATGAAAACAATAATTACCTGGCCAAATATTCTAAAACAACAAAACTTCAATATAAAATATGGAATACAGATCATCCCTTCACGGATAAAAGAATCGCTTTAAGCAAGGAAATTAAAAGCTGGATGGATAAAAATCTTTTGAATTCTAAATCTAAGTAAGGCTGTCGCCTGATTTATCATGTCTGCTTCAGAAAACTATCCAATACGCCTTAATAAATTTATTAGTGACACAGGGTTTTGCTCACGTCGTGAAGCAGATAAACTCATTGAACAAGGCAGAGTAACTCTTAACGGTTATAAGCCGGAAATGGGTACTAAAGTAAACCTTGGCGATGATGTAAAAATTGACGATAAGCCCTTGAAATCAAAAAAAGAGCCTATCTATATGGCTTTTAACAAACCTATTGGCATTACCTGCACCACAGAACGACATATTAAAGGAAATATCATCGATTTTATCAATCACCCTGAAAGGATATTTCCCATTGGCCGTTTAGATAAACCTTCTGAAGGATTAATTTTTATTACCAATGACGGTGACATTGTAAACAAGATTTTAAGAGCCGGCAATAATCACGAAAAAGAATATTTAGTAACGGTTGATAAACCTATTACAATCGATTTTATTAAGAAAATGGGTAATGGGGTAGCTATTTTAGATACCATCACTCAAAAGTGTAAGATAGTACAGGAGAATAAATGTAAATTTAGGATTATTTTAACTCAAGGACTGAACCGGCAAATTAGAAGAATGTGTGAGGTTTTGGGATTTCATGTGGTAAAACTTAAACGCATCCGGATTATGAATATCAACCTGGATGGGCTAAGTGTTGGAAAATGGCGCTATCTTACTATTGAAGAAATTAAACATATCAACCAGCTGATTGCCACTTCAGTAAAAACCGAAGAAGCTTCTGTTATTGATGCTTTTGACTGATTTTAGGAAGCAAACAAAATCCTGTCATTTCGAAAACAAAACTTATGTCCTTCCGAATGAGTGCTAACGAAGAGGAAACTTCTTTCGTGTTTAAAACAGATTAATGGTAATATCATATATTTCCCTCACCTTACACCCGGTTCGGGATGACATGGTTCTAAGCTGATATTGCATTAATAATATCATATTGAGTAATGATCTCAATGTTTCCCTGTCCATCTTCTACTAAAACGGCTGTATTATCTTTATTAATGATGGAGGAGATTTTGTCTATTGAGGTGTTTAAATCTACAAAGGGGAAAGAGGCCGTCATGATTTCTTTTACACTGCTTGATTTTAATGAAGGATTTTCCAAAACAGAATTTAGAATATCACTTTCGGTCAGTTTACCTATAACCATGCCTTGTTGGGTAACTGGAATTTGAGATATATTAAGTGTTTTTATAGTATTAATAGCCTCTAAAACCGTTTTTTCGCAATCAACTGTTACCGTTTCCTGCGGACCACGTTTTGATAAGATAGATTTGGCAGTTAGTTTTTCATCATTTAGGAAACCTCGTTCACGCAACCAATCATCATTATACATTTTAGCCATATAACGTGAGCCATGATCGTGAAAAATAATAACTACGACATCACCTTCTTTCAATTCATTTTTTAATTGCAGCAATCCGGCAACCGCAGAACCGGCAGAATTCCCGGCAAAAATCCCTTCTTTACGGGCAATCTCACGGGTCATTAATGCTGCATCTTTATCGGTTACTTTTTCAAAACGATCAATCACACTAAAGTCTACATTTTTAGGTAAGAAGTCCTCTCCTATTCCTTCTGTGATATATGGGTAGATCTCATTCTTGTCAAATTCACCGGTTTCCTTATATTTTTTAAAAACAGAACCATAGGTATCAATTCCCCATACTTTAATATTTGGGTTTTGCTCTTTCAGATATCTTCCTGTTCCGGATATCGTTCCGCCCGTACCTACACCAACAAGTAAATGAGTTACTTTCCCTTCTGTTTGTTTCCAAATCTCCGGTCCGGTTTGCTCGTAATGCGCCTGTGAATTAGCTAAATTATCATATTGATTAGGTTTCCATGAATTGGGAACTTCGCGTTCTAAACGGGTAGAAACAGAGTAATAAGATCTTGGATCTTCGGGCTCTACATTGGTAGGACAAACAATTACTTCGGCACCAAAAGCCCTTAGTGCGTCTACTTTTTCTTTAGACTGTTTATCAGTAGTGGTAAAAATACATTTATAACCTTTTATTACAGCTGCTATTGCCAAACCCATTCCGGTATTGCCAGATGTTCCTTCAATAATAGTTCCGCCTGGTTTTAACTTTCCGCTGCGCTCTGCATCTTCAATCATTTTAACTGCCATACGGTCTTTAATAGAATTACCAGGATTGGTAGTTTCAATCTTAGCCAGAACAGTTGCCTTAATATCTTTTGTAATTGTATTTAATTTAACCAATGGTGTGTTACCAATGGTTTCTAAAATGTTATTATACCACATGGCGCAAATTTAAACAATTATGGCTTATGCAATAGATATAATCATAAAAGGCCACTAAACTTAAACATTATTCGGTTTGCCTTTTATAAGAAGAATTATATTTGGGTTTATTATAAAATAAACATCGTAAACCAATAGATGTTTTGAATTAACTACCGGGGAAACGTCTAATAGTACATAAACAAAAAACCCTCACAGAGTTTAAAACTCTCCCGAAGGTTCTTACTATTGTACCTATTCCTTTTATTTAAAATTTCAAATGCTTAACCGTTAAACCGTTATTAATTAATTGCTTTAAGGAATCTATACCCACTTTTAAGTGAGTTTCTACATAATGTTCCGTTACTTTTGAATCACTTTCGGCAGTTTTTACACCTTCCGGAATCATAGGCTGATCTGAAACTAATAATAATGCACCTGTCGGAATTTTATTAGCAAAACCTGTGGTAAAAATGGTAGCTGTTTCCATATCTACAGCCATTGCCCGCAGACTTTTGAGGTATTTTTTAAAAACTTTATCATGTTCCCATACCCGTCGATTGGTAGTATAAACCGTACCAGTCCAGTAATCACGTGAATGATCACGAATAGTGGTTGAAATAGCTTTCTGTAAAGCAAAAGCAGGCATTGCTGGAACTTCTGGTGGGAAATAATCATTTGATGTTCCTTCGCCTCTTATAGCGGCAATAGGAAGAATTAAATCTCCGATGCCATTCTTTCTTTTTAATCCCCCGCATTTCCCTAAAAACAAAACTGCTTTGGGATTAATGGCCGTTAACAAATCCATCATGGTAGCAGCCATCGGACTTCCCATACCAAAATTGATAAGCGTTATTCCGTTTGCCGAAACACTTTGCATCGGTTTATCCAAACCCATAATGGGAGCATTATCATTCCACTCTGAAAAAAGGTGCAGGTATTTTGAAAAATTTGTCAGTAATATAAAATCTGTAAATTGATCTAAAGGGCGCCCTGTATATCGGGGCAGCCAATTATTTACGATATCTTCTTTATTCTTAAGCCCTGTTTTAACCGGACTTTCTACTTCTTTAACTTTTTTAGCCTTTTTTATTACTTCAGGATCTTGTTTTATTTCTTTTTCTTCGTTCATTTTATTTTATCTATACATACAAAAAAACCCGAATTTCCGGGTTCTCTTTATGCTACTTTTAATTTTTTGAGATCAGATTTTTCGAATTTATCTGTGGCGTAATCGAGGGTGATGAAAAGTTCCTTGCTGTGCTTCCCCGAAGGAGTTTCGTACATGGCATCAATCATGATAGCTTCACAAATAGATCTTAATCCACGGGCTCCGAGTTTGAATTCCATTGCTTTATCTACAATAAATTCCATTACCTCAGCATCAAAATCTAATTTAACGTTTTCATATTCAAACAGCTTCTTATACTGTTTAATTAAGGAATTTTTGGGTTCTACCAGTATACTTAAAAGCGTCTCCCTATCCAGTGGATTTAAATGTGTAATAACTGGTAAACGGCCAATCAGTTCAGGAATTAATCCGAATGATTTTAAATCCTGAGGAGTGATGTATTTGTATAGATTTTTAAGGTCTATGTTAAATTCATCTTTGTCTACTTTATAACCTACTGTTTGAGTACGCAAGCGATTGGCAATTTTCTTTTCAATACCATCAAATGCACCACCCGCAATAAACAGAATATTATTGGTATTTACCGCGATCATTTTTTGATCGGGATGTTTACGTCCACCTTGTGGTGGAACATTCACCATTGTTCCTTCTAATATTTTCAGTAATGCCTGTTGAACACCTTCTCCGGAAACATCTCGGGTAATAGATGGATTATCACTTTTACGTGCAATTTTATCTACTTCATCAATATAAACAATACCTCGTTCGGCAGCTGCCACGTCATAATCTGCAGCTTGTAGTAATCGGGTTAAAATGCTTTCAACATCTTCACCTACATAACCTGCTTCGGTTAATACGGTAGCATCGCAAATACAAAATGGTACATTTAAAACTTTAGCAATGGTTTTAGCTAAAAGGGTTTTACCTGTGCCCGTTTCGCCAACCATAATGATATTGGATTTTTCAATCTCTACTTCATCTTTCTCTATTTTTTGATTAAGACGTTTGTAATGATTGTAAACGGCTACAGCTAATACTTTTTTTGCCTGATCCTGCCCAATTACATATTGATCTAAATGATTTTTGATCTCCATAGGCTTCAATAATGTAACTGAAGACTGAGGCGATTTCGCTTTACGCACCGTAAGCTCTTCGGCCAATATTTGATTAGCCTGAGCTACACACTTATCACAAATATGCGCATCCAAGCCTGCAATCAGCATGAGTGTATCCTGCTTGCCAGATCCGCAGAAAGAACATTTTATATCCTTATTCCCTTTAGCCATTATTTTTTTTCTCCAGTACCTACCAGTACTTCATCAATCATACCAAATTCTTTTGCTTCGGCTGCTATCATCCAATAATCGCGATCGGAGGCTTTCTCTACCCATTCATATGTTTGGCCTGAATGTTTAGCTATGATATCATAAAGCTCTTTTTTAATTTTTAACATCTCACGAAGATTAATTTCCATATCTGATGCTACACCCTGTGCTCCACCAGAAGGCTGGTGAATCATTACTCTTGAATGAGGCAATGCTGCTCTTTTACCTTCTGTACCTGCACAAAGCAATACTGCAGCCATTGATGCGGCCATTCCTGTACAAATAGTTGCTACATCCGGAGTAATGTATTGCATGGTATCATATATACCTAAACCTGCATAAACTGATCCTCCGGGAGAATTGATATAGATCTGAATATCGCGTTTTGCATCTGTGGACTGTAAAAAAAGTAACTGTGCCTGGATGATATTTGCGATTCCTTCATGAACAGCATCACCTAAAAAGATGATCCGATCCATCATCAAACGCGAAAACACATCCATTTGTGCCACGTTTAACTGACGTTCTTCGATAATATATGGAGTCATTGAAGTCGGAACAGAAGTATTTACCCTTCCAATAAAACTATCCACATGATGGCCACCAATACGGTGATGTTTTACAGCATATTTACGGAATTCATTTCTATCAATATTCATAGTATTTCGTGTAGGGCTAAGCGCATTGCGCATCGCGATTTGTTTTTGATTTAAAAAATTTTGTTATTTTCTTGCTAATTTATCTAATTCTTCCATAAGAATCTATAATAAATTGTCAGGAATATATCCTCTTTTATTAATGGCAACTACGCTAATTCCAAAAATTTATTGTAGGTTATTTCTGTATTCTCTAAAGTAACTACGGTTTTTAAATAATCAAAAACGTGTTGTGCTTTTACTTCTTCAAAAATACGGTTCGCATTTTCTTTGTCTTGCAAGAACTGAACGGTGTATTGCCCTAATTGCTCTTCAGAAACTGGTTGTGGGCTATACATTTGGAATTGAGCCTGCAAACGTTTTTTAGCTGCTGCGAACACCTGTTCATATTTAATTTCAATACTGTTGTCTTTAATGATTTTATTTTCAATAAGTGTCCATCTTAAATTGCGGGCAAAATCATCATAATCTTTATTTAATTCTTCATCTGTAATTTTTTCATTCGTAGCTTTTAACCAACGTTTTAAAAATGCATCAGGCAATTGCATACTAATCTTATTTAAACCAAACTGATACAAATCATTTTGCAGTCTTTGATCAGCATTTTGGGCCATCATTGATTCCAATTCTTCTGTGATCTTAGCCCTGAATTCCTCTTCGGATTTAACCACATCTGCGCCAAATAATTTATCAAAGAACTCCTGATTTAGATCTCCTTCTTCCAAGCGGTTAATATTAGTGACTGTTAGTTGGAATTTTGACTTAAGGTCCTGTGCATCTTCTTCACTGATATTTAACACCTTTGCTATTTGAGCTACATTACCTTCAAAAGCTTTCTGGATATCAAACTCCACTACATCGCCTTTTTTAAGACCGATTAAAGATTTTTTGATTTTTTCATCTTTTATCAGATCTAAGCGTACTGATGCTATATTGCTGATTCCTTCTTCAAAAACAGAACCATCTGTAGAAAGCTGTTTTAATTCTGAATATATAACATCATCATCTGCCGATACATCTGGGTTTGACATTTTACCATAACTTTTACGTAGATTTTTAATCCGGGATGCTAAAGTTTCTTCATCAACTTTCACTTTATAATAAGTTAATTTATCTTTTGATGAAAAATCAAGATCAAATTCAGGAGCCAAGCCTAGCTCATACATGAATTCAAACTCATCCGTAAAATCCCAATTAAAATCTTTGCTGTCATCAAATTTTGGCAAAGGCTGACCAAGAACCTCTATTTTATTTTCATTCAAGTAATTATTTAGGGTATCGTTCAACATATTATTGATCTCATCCACTAAAATACTCTTACCATACATCTTTTTTATATGTGCTGGTGGAACCATCCCAGGACGAAAGCCTGGAAGTTTTGCTTTTTTAGCCTGGTCTTTTATTGCTTTTTCAACACGTTCCTTGTAGTCTTCAGGTTTAATTTTAACCGTTACTACTGAATTCAGGTTATCAACTTTGTCCTGTGTAATATTCATTTTTTGAGTTTTATTCGTTTGCGTTTATACAAAAATTCCCCGGTTTACGTAGCCGGGGAATTATCAGTGCGGATGGAGGGACTCGAACCCACACGCCGTGAAGCGCCAGATCCTAAGTCTGGTGCGGCTACCAATTACGCCACATCCGCAATATTTAGGATTTATTTTAGGTGGGCAAAATTAAACTTTTTCAGCATTAATACAAACATTAAATGCTTTTAAATTATCTTCCTGCAATTAATTGATCTATTAATGATTGTAAATATGCTACCGTCTTAAGCAGGCGACTTCCGTACCAGCTAAATAGCTCTCCATCCACAATAAGTACTTGAGCCTGCGGACAGATAGTTTTAAATTCTTCAATATGTTTTTCTTTAAAAGGATAGGGTTCTGAAGACAGCAAAATCACATCTGGCGAGGCATTTCGAATATCATCTATTCTCAATTCAGGGTAACGGTCTAATGCGAATGCATTTTTCCAGCCTGCTCTGTATATCATATCATTAATAAAAGTGTTATCTCCTGCAACCATATACGGATCTTTCCAAATAAAATAAGCAATACGCAAAGTATGGGGAGCAATTTTTATAGTATTAAAATTGAAACGTATTTCCTTTGCTATACTATTTGCCTTATGTTCCTTGCCTACTATTTTGCCTAATTCTACAATCATTTCAATCGCATCATCCAAATTATTAATATCACTTATCCATACCGGGAATTCCTGTATTAACTGTTCAATCTGATACTGATCATTCTCTTCTTTATTTCCAATGATCAAATCTGGCTTTAACCGATGGATCTCATCCAGATTTAACTTCTTTGTTCCCCCAATCTTCGCCTTAGTTTTAAATTTTTCTGTGGGATGAATACAAAACTTTGTAATGCCAACCACTTCTTCATCTAAGCCCAAATCAAATAGCAATTCAGTTTGAGAAGGAACAAGAGATATAATTCGTTTAGTAGAAGAAATTGAAATAACCCGCCCTAATTGATCAGTGTAACTCATTTGTTGCAAGAGGATAACTTTTTTCTCATAACGCACGTAAGCATGTATAATTTTTAATTAAACCACTGACTCTGAGCATAATCATCTACCCTCAGAATCAACAAAAAATTTATATGAAAACAAATATAACTCATAACTTTTTTATGAAACGCTGTTTCGGCCTCCTTATATTAATTTCAATTGCTTTAATTTCCATGAGAGCAAACGGGCAAAGTATTACTGTGGGCTCTGTAGAAGCAGGCCCATACGGTATTGGTTCAACCATTTCAATTCCTGTACAAATAGGAAGTTCTACTGTTTATAATAAAACACAACGTTTTGAACTTTACCTTTCTGATATTAATGGAAATTTTTCTCCTGGAATACTGATCGGGCAATTAAATGGTTTTTATACGTCTTTTTTAAATGGCATAATACCTGCAGGGACTTTAGCCGGAGCTAATTATCGGCTAAAAGTGGTTTCTACTAATCCTACATTATCCAGCAATCCGTCTAACACTTTTGAGATTAAAGCAATTAACGGTACTTCTGTCATATTAAGTGCTCCAAATAATGTGCTAAAAAATGATTTAATTTATGGTTTTTGTACAGGAGTAGACATTACTAGGGGACTTGGGGATAATCGGAAATTAAATATTTTTAATAATTCTGCAACTGGATCTTCCTTATCTGCCAATTTAACTAATGAAGTTAATCATACTGTTAGAGCAATTGATTTTATTGAAGGAGTGGCCCAAATCAATTTAAATATAGCTTACTATACTTTATCTGCAAAGTCTATAGATATTAATGGTATTATCAGTACAAGATCATACCAGCTTGTTAATTCTACAAATAATATAAGTATAGGTACCAGTGGTGCTTTACGATCATGCTTACCTGATAATCTTTCGGTTAAAATTAATACCAACCCTAGCGATCCGCAATCCATTTTAACAAACTTTCCTGGTATAACCTACACTTTATCATGGGGAGATGGACAAACTCAAGAGTACACATTAGCAGAAATTATTCAAAAAGATGGTTATTTAACGCATTTATATAACCAAACATCATGTGGAATTGGCTCTGGAAGTAACGTGAATCAATTTCCTATCAATATTAGATTAAAAAGCCCATATGTAAATAGTACTTCAAGTTGCGATGAACCAAATGTAACGGCTTATGCAAAAATTCTATACAAGCCAACTGCTAAATTTAGTTTTGCAGCCTATGCATGTGTAAACAAGCCGGTATTATTTACAAATACATCCGCAAGTAGTGCTGTTGGAGATGAATGTGCTGATCCTTTACAATCTACCTGGTATGTTAATGAAATTCCTGTAAATACAAATGGAAATGCAAACTTAACCTATACATTTTTAACACCAGGAACATATAAAATAGCACTTGAAGTAAGTAATGGTACATGTGACCCAAATACATCTACAAAAACCATATGTATAGAACCATCAGCTGTCGCCGATTTTACATTAAATAGTAATAATATATGTTTACCCAACGCAGTTAATATCGTTAATACAACAACTCCAGGAGCAATATGTAGAGATTACACTTATGCTTGGCAGGTTCGAAATGCAGCAAATACCACCGTAATAAGTGGAGTTTTATTTACACCTTCTGCTACAGATAAAAATCCAAAAATATCAATCAGTACTCCCGGCAACTATATGATACGGCTAATAGTTTCTAATTCCTGTGGCACAATAACAAAAGATCACCCTATTTCAATAGCAGGTAACCCTACTGTTTCCTTTCCTGTTGCTGGAGAAATTAACTACTGCCAGTTTGGGCCAAAAATTATTGATTTTGGAACTGACATCAATCATAAACCTACCTTTAATGCAGTAAATTCAAAAAGCATTGCATATATATGGGATATTAGTGGTGGCACTTATTCATTTGTTTCTGGAAATGCAAACTCTGCAAATCCAATAATAAGCTTTGATGACTTTAGTACTTACATTGTAAAACTCACATACGGAAACGAGTGTTCGTCTAAAACAATTACCCAAACTATTAAGCTCAATCAATACATCAAGGTAAACGCAGGTGACGATCAAACATTATGTGATAATTCGCCAATACAGTTAACTGCTACAATAAAAGGCCCTGCTCCGACTAAGATTTCATGGATTGGAGGTACAGGCACTTTCTCTCCTGGAAGAGATGTTTTAAACCCTACTTACACACCTTCTCCATCAGAGATTGGCACTTCTCTTAAATTAACTATTCAGGCAAATACATCTAATCCATTACCATGTGATATTGTGACTGATGATTTAATATTAAACATTGCTAAAAAGAATTCAATTACTAGTTTATCCTCTATAAGCATTTGTTCCCAGACACAGCTTAATTATCAGCCTATAGCAACAATTAACGGAAGTACTTTTATATGGACCAGTATAGGTTCTGGATCTATTGAAGGCAATACAGCGAGCGGAAGTGGTGATATTCATGATATTCTGGTTAATACTAACCCTGCAAATCCGGCATTTCTAACTTATATCATTACTCCGATTAATAATTTATGTCCTGGTACTCCTTTTACGTTAAAAGTGACTGTAAGTCCAAGACCTGCTATTAGTGCACAGGTGGCAAATCAGGTTATTTGCAGCGATCAACCTGCCGGAATCTCATGGCCTTTTATCAATACAACCAGTATTCCTGCAGCTAACATAAAATTTAAATGGACCAGTATTGCTGACGCTGGCATTACCGGTAATACACAACAAACTATAGCTTCAACAGTAAATGCTATTCCCGATATTTTAAAAAACACTGGTAGTGGCAATGCATCTGTTACGTATATCATTACTCCGGTAAGTGCTTCTGGTTGTGAAGGTGAGCCTTCTTCAATTAGTCTAACAGTGCAGGGAAGCATTTTACCTGGAAATCTAAAAGCTCAGGCAGGTGCAGATGACAATATATGTAATGAATCTGAATATGCTCTTCAAGCTAATGATGCAGGTACATTTTCCGGTACATGGTCTTTAATATCTGGTCAAACAGGAATAAACATCACATCTCCAAATCAAAGTAAAACCTTGGTTAAAGGATTACAGGCAGGCCAGTCTTATATTTTCAGGTGGACTATTACACAAAATAATTCATGTGCATCCTCTTATGATGAGATGATATTAATTAACAATGCACCTATTTCTAATAATGTTATCAGTTTAAGTACAACAGGCCTATGTTCAGGGCAATCCGCTATCATCACGGGAACGAGTCCAACCAGTGCTAACAACCTTTCTTCTTTAGGGCAAAGTAGTACTGACGGTACAAATTTTGTATGGCAAAGTAGTACTGACGGTACAAATTGGGTAGATATAAATGGTAAGATTACAAAAGATTTAACCATTCAGGTTACATCTAATATTTTTATTAGGAGAACAGTTTATGCCGGTACTTGCAATTCGAACAGTAATATATTAGAAGTTATTGTTCAAAAGCCAATCACATCTAACACTATCCTTAAAGATCAAACTATATGTTATGGCATGTTACCAACAATTTTAACAGGTAGTACACCGAATGGTGGAGATGAGAACTTCAAATATCAATGGGAAAGAAACAATGGAGATGGAAATTGGGCTGCAATCCTTGGTTCAAAAGATATTAATTACCAACCCGATGCATTATTTACTAGTACTCGTTTTAGACGTATAGTAAGTTCAACTATTTGTTCTGGTCCTCAGCAAAATACAAGTAATGAAATATTAATCACAGTAAATCCTGAAGTAAAAGTCAGCTATAAATTTACAAATGATAAAGGCTGTGCCCCTTTTGTTTTAAATTCACAAAATATTCAGGCACAAGTAGACCCTAATCTAAACGCACAATATAGCTGGTTTGCAAACGATATTCAAATTGGTACAGGCGTTAACTTTCCGGGATACACTATTTCAGATAAAGCGCAAAGTGTAGTCATCAAACTAGTCGTAAGTAGCCAATCGGGTTGTGGTTCAAGTGAGTTTAAACATACATTCCAATCCGCAGCAGGAACAATAGCCAGCTTTAGTCAGGATATTACACAAGGATGTGGGCCTTTAACATTAAAATTTACAAATAATTCTTCTTCGTTAACAGATGGTAGTTTTAACTGGGATTTTGGAAATGGACAAACCTCTAATTCAATACAACCTGTTCCGGTTACGTTTGCAGCAAACCCTAGCGGCAAGGATACTACATATCATGTAATATTAAAATACATCAATATTTGTGGAATCACTACCTACACTAGTGATGTATTGGTTAAATATAAAATAAAAGCAATAATCTCTCCTGATAGAACTAATGGATGCTCACCATTAACCGTAAATTTCTCAAATACTTCCATCGGTGAGAATACAACTTACACAATAGACTTTGGTGATGGACAAACTTATACCACAACTAATAAACAAAAAATATCACACATATTTAATACTTCTCTTTTAAAAACTTATACTGTTAAACTAACAGCTACTAATAATTGTGCAACTGATTACCAAGAGTTTAAAATTAAGGTTGCTCCAAGTACAGTAGATCCTAAGTTAGTAGTTAACGGAGATGAAAAGTCTGGTTGTGCACCCTTTACAGTTCGCTTTTTTAATAACTCTACGGGAGCAAGTTTATTTGAATATGATTTTGGTGATGGGAACTCTACAAGAACAAATTCGTCACCAGAAACGGTAGTTCATACCTTCAATAAATCAGGTACATTTTTAGTAAAATTAAAGGCTTCAAACGGTTGTTCTGACACCCTCGCTACAGAAACAATTACTGTATTTGAGCAACCAAAAGCATTATTTGGGTCCACTGTTACAAAAGGATGTGCGCCATTGCCAATTCAATTCCAGAGTCACTCAACATCAGCCATACAATATTTTTGGGACTTTGGTGATGGCCTAACATCAACCGATACAAATCCTATTCATACTTATGGTAAAAACAAACCTAGCTATACAGTAAAATTAATAGCTACTAATAAAGCAGGATGTACTGATACTTTAATTATGGAAGATTATATACAGTTGGCTATCCCTCCTGTAGCTAAATTTGACGTAGGACCTTCACCTGAAATTAGGGCTCCGAATTTTAAATTCAATTTTGCAGATCGTTCAACAAATGATCAGGTACTTTGCAAGTGGAATTTCGGTGATGGAGGAACATCAAAAAAACAAAACCCGGACTATACTTATGCAGACACCGGCACTTTTAAAGTAACTCTTACCATTTATAACTCACAAGGTTGCTCTGATAGTACATACCGGTTTATACATATCAGCGGCACCCCCGGAAACTTATATATTCCAAATGCTTTCATGCCCGAGTCTCAAACACCCGAATTGAAGATATTTAAGCTAAAAGGGAAAGGGCTTCTTTCATATCACATTCGCATTTTTAACAAATTTGGACAGGTATTTTTTGAATCAACCATTCTCAATGAAGATGGAGAGCCTTACGAATTCTGGGATGGTACCTATCATGGAGAACCAGTAAGCCAGGGGGTGTATATATGGGAAGCTACTGCTAAATATATAAATGGTTTAGAATGGGAAGGGATGAAATACGATGGAGCTGGTTTAAAAAGGACTGGATTTATTCACTTAATACGATAGTCCCATGAAAAGGAATCTAATCATCATTTTGACGTTTTTAATCACTCTGATTAATACAATACAGGCTCAGGATCATATTTATTCACAATTTTTTAATTCGCCTGTTTATCTTAACCCGGCATTAAATGGTCAGTTTAAAGGAGATATAAGAGTCAATATGATTTACCGTAACCAATGGTCTTCTCTAGTAGGCAAACTAGCATACATGACAGCATCTATAGATTACAATGTTCCAAAGTTTGGAGGCGGTTTTGGACTGATGTTTACACATTCTAATGAAGGAACTGCCTTTCTAACTAAAAATAATATTTCCGGTATTTACTCCTATAGTGTTGGTTCTGAAAATTTGACAATATCTTTTGGACTTCAGGGGGGAATGTCTAACAGAACAATAGATTACAATAAGCTTGTTTTCTCAGATCAGCTTGATCCTGGAATAGGCTATACGCCGGGCAATTCCACTTCTGCTGACATTCCCCAAGTTGATAATAAATATTATTTTGATGCAGGTGCTGGTACTAATATCATTTTAAATAATTTCATGATTGGGGCATCATTTGCACATTTAAACAAACCAAATGAATCTTTTACAGGTAATAAAGCTGAATTACCCATACGCACTATTATTCACGGCAGCTACATGTTACCACTAAGCCGGTATGAGGACGAAGATAGAAATTTTCTTATTCCGTCCGTTGTATTTTATAAACAAGCACAGGCACAATCTCTAAGTGCCGGATTACAATTTAAGCGACGCGGAGTAAATGCAGGGGTTTGGTATAGAACAAATGGGAAGAATAGTCCTGATGCATTTGTAGTTTCTATGATATTTGATATTTTTATTCATAAAGATAACCAAGAATCAATGCGTTTGGGTTTTAGCCATGATTCAAGTATGTCAAAAATTAATTACTTAAATACCAGTGGTACTTCAGAAGGTAGCTTAGGATATCAAACAACTATAGCCAGCCGAAGAGAAAATTCAAGATTTGAAAGTACACGTAAATGCTATGATTTCTATTAGATCTTAATTATCATAAAACTCTTGTAACGATCCAAAGTAATTAATATTCCATCCGTCTATCATATCCTCAAAATCTGAATCAGGAATATTCGTATGCCGTAATTCTATAGAAGTTCCCTGTTTATCAGGATGAAGAATAAAAGTTACGATGGATTCTTCCGGTTGATCGCCAAAATACCATTGCTGAACGATCTTCTTATTTTCAATAAATTCTATATTTTTCCCTACAATACTATCATCCCAAAGAGAAAATTCAGAGCCAACCTCAGTACTCATTACAGCTTCTGAGCCGGTCCACAAAAGAAGAGTAAGCGGATTGGTTAATGCCAAGTAAACATCTTCCGGCGGAGCTGATATGGTGTAATAGCTTTTGAAATTTTTCATCTGTTTAAATTGTTTTAAATAGCGATGAAGCTTGCATGAGCAATTTATTCATGCTTGTTTCATATATAAATTAAAATTCAAATCTACAAAAAGCAAGTAATTTATTTAGGCGAATACTATTGCAATACTGCAAAATAAACATCTCTCTCTTTAACTCATTTAACAAATGTGTATAACTTACTTTTTAAGCTTCATCTTTTATGTAATAACTTGCCTTATATGATAAAAAAGTATTATAAATTATTTTTGGTTCTGGCATTTCTATTAATAAACTTTACTCTTACATCCTGTAAGAGTAAAAAAAATATTATTACTAATTCTTCCAAAACACTACATAAAGTAAGTAAAGGAAATGTAAAAGAACATTATGCTGAAGTATTAAAAGTTCCTGAACGACAGATAAAAAACGAAAAATTATATTCTTTTATAAATGATTGGATAGGTGTTCCTCATCGCTTAGGTGGGATGAGCAAAAGCGGAGTAGATTGCTCCGGGTTTACAACTGTATTAGAACAGGAAATTTATAATAAAACTCTTCCCCGTACCGCCAGTCAAATGGCTAATCAGATAAAACGAAAAGATGAAAAAGATTTGGAAGAAGGAGACCTAGTATTTTTCGATCTGGAGGGCAAAAAATTTAGCCATGTAGGTATTTATCTTCAAAATGATAAATTTGTTCATGCTTCCAGCAGTAAAGGAGTAATCATAAGCAATTTAAAAGATCCTTGGTATTATAAGTACTTGTCGAGGATGGGAAGTGTGAAGTAAGGTTTACTGAATTTGAGTTTACTCTTACAAATAGTTTGACAATTTTAGAGCACAAAAAACCGGAGTAAGAACGAAATTCGAACTTTCTCCGGTCGCAAATTAAATAATGAGAAGAATATCTTAAATAGATCGTGACTATTAATGCCTCATGAATTAATTTGAACTTTCTATTTTATAATCCTCTATCTCATTCAAAAATTCCATTGCCTTGATTATTTTTTTTCCACCAAAACTTTCTATGAATGCTTTCACCCATTTTTTGTGTATATTTTTATAGGTTAAGGTTCTGAACAGGTAAACAGATACCACAACAAAAAAAGTAACTATTGTAAGATTAATGAGCCAAAAGGTAGCACCTGCATGAGCAACTAGTTGTTTGCTATACCAAAAGGTACAATAAAGCGGAGCTTGCAATACCAATATCCTACCTACATTATTCAATGAGGTTTGTATGACTGCCAGTTTTTGTTGCGCCATAGTTATATTATCTGTAATATTTATCTGATTAAGCATTACAAGGTGCCTGATGTAGGCAGCAACAGCAAAAATATTGAATAGAGCAATAAGCCCTACCGAGGTAACAAAGTAAATATTATTTAAAGTTTGTAATACTAAAAATATCAAAAATAATATCCACAGTATACCAACTACTACACCAAAAACCTGGTTTCTGCGAAAAGAACTAATTTTGTCTTCGGCTTTTTGGGTTTGCATTTCTTTAATTATTTTATGATTAAGCTGGAGAGATTTTTCTAGCTTAATATTATACGCATACCACAGTTGTTTAATATCTAATTCTTCCATTTCTTTAATTATTAACTTTTGAGAATCTTTGTTTTAATTGCTCCTTTATCCTACTTATTTTAGTTCTGATGTTTGTTTCAGATAAACCCAATATTTCGGCCATCTCTTTCCCATTTTTTTCTTCGAGATAAAGCAATATCAAAGCCCTATCCAGTTCTTTCAATTCACTGATGAATTGTTGTAAAAGATGTAAGTTATTTTCATTTGGATCATCATTATCTATAAACGCTATGATACTTTCTGACATAGGCGCAATCATTTCATTTTTTCTTTTTTCCTTACGGTATGAGGTGATGGCTACATTTAGTGCAACACGATACATCCATGTAGAAAGTTTACTTCGTTCGTCATAACTCGACAAAGAACGCCACAATTGAAGAATGATCTCCTGCACCAAGTCCTTTTTATCTTCTTCGTCTTTTTTGAAAGAAAGAGCTATCTTATAAATAATTCCCTTGTTCTTTTCAATTACTGATAGAAATAGTTCTTCTTGTTTAAGCGTATTCATTATTATGCATATACTATAACTAAAGTTAATTTTTAAATTCTCTTAATTATTCGCTGACATTTTCAAAATGTCACAGTTGCTGTACAATTTAAATTAGATATTAACCTAAATTTGATTAATAATTAAGCTAAAAAAATGCTACAGAAGAATATTAGAGATTCTTAAAAATCAAAATCCCCCTCTACATTACGTAAAGAGGGATCAGTACCCAGCGCCGGAATCGAACCGGCACGGTTGCCCATCGGTGTTTGAGACCGACGCGTCTACCAGTTCCGCCAGCTGGGCATTATGTTAACGGGTTGCAAACTTATTCAAACTATCCCTAATTCGCAACAAATATTTTTGGCGATACCAGATATCTTTAATTTTTAATAAAATGTATTCTTTATCCTGTTCTGGTTGATTATCAAAAGTATCAGTATGATGTTTTAATTCATCAAATAAATTCTTTTCTATTTCATCTACTTGTTGTGTAATATGAATTAAAGTTGAAGCATTCGGTTCAACTTCCTGTTCCATTAAAGCTTCATTCACATCCATCATCTCCATCAAAAAATCTTGTGGCAGTTGATATTTATCGCCTTCTGCTATGAGATTTTTTAAACTTAAAATGTATTCAATTCGCTTTAAAGGATTTGATAATATCTGGTATGCTTTATTGTTTAAAGTTGATAATTCAAGGATTTCCTGTTGCTTTTCCACTGATTCATTTACGTAAAAATCTGGATGATAGCGTTTACTAAGATCATAGAACTTTTTTTTTACCTGTGTCTCATCTACATGGAAACTTACAGGCAATTGATACAGATCAAAATAATTCATAGTTAGACTACAGGAAACAGCTTACAGATGTTTTTAATGAATCACATGTTTAATAATATCGTTACCAAACACAAAAACCATTAACGTAATTAAAATCACAAATCCTACCATTTGGGCACGTTCCATAAATTTGTCACTCAATGGTTTTCCTTTAACCATTTCAATTAAAAGAAACATAGCATGACCACCATCTAAAGCAGGAATAGGTAATAAATTCATCAAAGCCAGAGCCATGGAAAGTAAACCCACTAAACTCCAGAATTTAACCCAGTTCACAGTTTTACCGAACATGGTTGCGATACCAATCGGCCCGGTAAATGCTTTATTTGCCTTAACCTGACCTGTAATTACTTTACCTAAACCCTTTGCATTATCCGTAAATGAACCCCATGCTTTGGATGCACCTATAGGTAAAGATTGAATAAACCCATATTTTACCTTTTCTTCAGGAATATTTTCTTTAGCAGCATATATGCCAATGGTTCCGTCTGCAGCAATGGTCGTATTTAATTTAAGTGAATCTGTCTTGCGAAAAACAGTCAAAACAACTGCTTTATTTTTATTTGCCTGAACTTCATCTTGAAATTCATCGTAAAATTGGATTGGTTTACCATTTATATTTGTAATTCTGTCACCCGCTTTAATGCCGGCTTTATCAGCATTACTATTTTTTACTACTTCTTTAATAGAGAATTGTGCACGTGGAGTTACAAATTCTGAAATTCCGTAATCAGATACTTTTTCCAAAATATCTCCGGGTACTTTAATGAATTTTATTTCGCCATTACGCATCACCGTTAACTCTGTGTTACCTAATAGTACTTTAGAACTCATCAATTCTTCAAAGCGTTCCACATTCTTACCATTAACAGCAACTACTTTATCCCCCGTTTGCAAGCCAATTCCTTTGCCAATTATTCCTGGTGCAATGCCGTTTACCAATTTTTCATTTGGAGTATATGTTTCACCAAATTTTAAAGTAAGCATCCAGAAAATGAAAATACCTAAGACAATATTTACTGTAACACCCCCAAGCATGACAATTAGTCGTTGCCAAGCTGGCTTAGAACGAAATTCCCAAGGTTGTGGCGGACCAGTTAATTGATCTGTATCCATAGATTCATCAATCATTCCGGCAATTTTTACATAGCCTCCTAAGGGAAGCCATCCAATGCCATATTCACATCCTTTATAATTGAAACTAAAAAGTTTAAATCCCCATGCATCAAAAAACAAATAGAATTTTTCTACTTTAATACCAAAAGCCTGGGCAGCTAAAAAGTGTCCTCCTTCATGTAAAATGATTAAAATTGATAGTCCAAGAAGGAGTTGCCCTCCCATTATTAATCCGTCCATATGTATTTTTTATGTTTTAATTAGATGTTAATATTAACGATTTGTTACTAATTCCTGTGCATAAATTCGGGTCTCACGATCTGTTTCCAGATAATCTTCAAGTGATGGGTTCTGTAAAAATGTTATTTTATTCATACAATCTTCTATCACATCGCTCATTTGTAAAAACCCTATCCGATTATTCAAAAACTCTGCCACGACCACTTCATTGGCAGCATTGATGACACATGGCGTATTTCCACCGGATTCCAGCGCTTCAAATGCAAGAGCCAGATTTCTGAACGTTTTTTTATCGGCTTGTTCAAAAGTAAGGTTAGGATAGTTTAAAAAATTAAAGCGTGGATATTCATTTTTAATACGATTGGGGTAGCCTAAGGCATATTGTATAGGCAATTTCATATCAGGTAATCCCAATTGTGCTTTCATGGAGCCATCTTGAAATTGAACGATAGAATGTACAATAGATTGTGGATGTACAATAACATCAATTTGAGATATTTCTAAGTTAAAGAGCCATTTCGCTTCAATAACTTCAAGACCTTTGTTCATCAAGGATGCAGAATCAATAGTAATTTTTGCACCCATTATCCAGTTTGGATGCTTTAGTGCTTCGGTTTTTGTTACTGATGCCAAAAAGTCTCCACCTTTACCTAAAAATGGGCCACCGGAAGCCGTTAAATATATTTTTTCAATCGGATTATTTTCTTCTCCAACCAGGCATTGAAATATAGCCGAATGCTCTGAATCTACCGGTAAGATCTTAACCTTATGATTTTCTGCTAATTGAGTAATCATTTCGCCGGCCACTACGAGGGTTTCTTTGTTTGCTAAAGCAATATCTTTTCCTGCTTTAATAGCTGCAATAGTAGGTTTTAAA
The DNA here is from genome assembly GCA_025353765.1 of Sphingobacteriales bacterium. Taxonomy (GTDB): domain Bacteria; phylum Bacteroidota; class Bacteroidia; order Sphingobacteriales; family Sphingobacteriaceae; genus Daejeonella. The sequence continues at coordinate 55,154 of JANXOD010000041.1, read as the reverse complement.
CCAGCAAAACCAACTAAAGCGGTAAGAACGATGTCAATATTTGGATCTGTAACTACATCACACAGCTCATCCATCCCACATAAAACCTTTATATTAAAAGATTTCAGAGCATTTTCAACTTCGCTGCACTTTGTTTCATCACCAATTACTACATAAGCCGGTTTAAATTCTAATGCCTGTTGTATCAGTAATTTAGAGTTGGATTGTGCCGTTAAAATACAAACCCTAAATTGCTCCGCATTTTGACGGATTACTTCTAAAGCCTGTGTACCGATGCTTCCTGTAGAACCTAATATGGCAATTACTTTTTGTTTCAAATTATGGCTACTTCCCAATTTAGTTTTGAATATATTGTTCTAATTCCCCTGCGATCTTCCTATCGTTAGAAAGTCTGGGGACTTTATTTTGCCCGCCTAATTTACCTTGTGACCTCATGTAACTTATAAACGCATCTTTTTTTAAAGAATGCATTACAAGGGGTTGTAATATTTTACCTGCTATTAAATCAAGATAATAAACATTCTTTTTCTGAAGAGTCTCATCCACTTTTAATCTAAACGCATTAAGATTAACAGGGGGTTTTGCAAATTCTACAAACCATTCGTGATATGGTAAACCCCCATTTTCCGGATTAACTTGAGGTGCTACGGTAAATTCTGTAATCTCCACTCCTTCCTGTTTCGCTATAGATAAAAGCGCATGTTCCACTTCTTCTCCAATCACATGCTCACCAAAAGCCGAAATATAGTGTTTAATTCTTCCGGTTACTATTATTCTGTACGGATCTTTAGTAACAAATTTGATAGTATCACCAATGCTGTATCCCCATAATCCGGCGTTTGTATTTAAAATTAAGGCATAGTTCTTATTTAGTTCAACATCCTGTAAAGCAATTCGTGTTGGGTTTTCATTATAATATTTATCGGTTGGAATAAACTCATAAAAAATACCTGAATTTACCAATAACAATAAGCCTTTTTCGTGTTGTGAATCTTGAAAAGCGATAAACCCTTCGGATGCAGGATAAGTTTCAATAGCATCTATTTTTCTCCCAATGCTTTCTTCGAGTTTAGCACGATAAGGCTCGAAATTTACACCACCATATACAAAAAGACTAAAATTTTTGAAAATTTCCTTAATCTTTTTTCCATCAGCTTTCGTGGATAACCTGTCGAAATACATTTGAACCCAAGGCGGAATTCCTGATATCAGGCGCATGTCCGAATGAATTGTTTCATCCACAATGGCGTCTATTTTTTGCTCCCAATTTTCCATACAATTGGTTTGGTAGGATGGCATCCGGTTTTTCTGTAAATAAGCCGGAACGTGATGAGCTACAATGCCAGATAATCTTCCGATTGAAATTCCGGCTTTCACTTCAAGCACAGGACTGCCTTGTAAAAAAATCATTTTACCATTCACAAAATCGGCTTTACCAGTTTCATTAATATAGCATAATAAAGCATTTCGAGCTGCTTTGATATGCTCTGGCATGGATTCTTTCGATATAGGGATATATTTAACACCTGAGGTTGTACCCGATGTTTTAGCAAAATACACGGGTTTGCCTGGCCACAATACATTTTCTTCGCCATGAACCATCCTTTCTATATATGGTCGAAGATCTTCATAATCTACAACTGGAACACTTCTCTTAAAATCATTGTAGGACGTGATCTTATTAAAATGATGATCTTCTCCAAAAGCAGTATTTTTTGCGTTATTTATTAATTTTTGAAAAGTTTTTTCTTGGACTATTATTGCATTATTCTTCCACTTACGGATTTGCCTTACTACAAAGGCAGCAAAAGGCTTACTTAAAGCAGCTTTTATTCCCATGATGTAACAGGTTAAATTATATGGTGAATAATATCGGGATCTTCCTCTCCTTTGTATTCTACCATCATTTTTCGATAAGCTACAACTAAAGATACTGCGGATAAGGGTGCGATCAGAAATGAATTTGCAAGTGTTGCCATACCGGATAACATGTAATATTCTTTATAATTAAAATACAAATAAATAAGGTTGAATAAGGCAAAAAAACCAAGAAGCAACAGAATACGGGTAAAATTACCTCTGGTTATGGCTAAACTTAATCGCAATGCTTTATTTGGTTCTAAATGGCGATCAATAATAAAAAATGGGAAAAATGATATTCTTATCCAGATAATCATAGCGATAATAGTTCCTATAAAAACAGCTATCTGAGCCACCTTATGAGAATTTATATGCATATATATCAAAGGCAATAACAAAATAGAAACCAACATATAAATTGATAGAATACACAAAACAAAATAAAGTGTACCAGTAAAAAAATAAGTTACTTCTTTAATTGTGGGTATAGCTACTTTAATCCCAATATTTTCATCCTTATAATCCAATACTCTAAAGGTGAATTTAAATAAGGTAAGTTGAAGCCCGAAATAAAGCAACAAAAAAAATACAGCCATTAATAAACTAAGGAAAAAGTTGAATTGGTTAAGAAAATTGGCCATTAAACCCGATAAGAATGATATTAAAAACATAGATAGACAAAGGCCTAGTATAGAAAAGTAATGTCTCTTAAGTATACTGGATGATATATTTAAAACATCCTTTACCGCAAATGTACTTTCTTTTAAAAATTCTATCATGACTTATTTAAAATGATGCGTTTCCAAAAATCCTGAATGAAACCTAAGCCATAAGCAGTTAATTGTACAAATGCAGCGATGATACTCAAAAATGCAACTTTTGCGGATTTATTTTTACCCCAAGAGTGAAAAAATATTAACAAAACATAAACTGCAAGAAAAAAATTACAAATTCCCGATAAAGGACTTTTAAACAGGTTTAATACTAAACTTAAGCCTAAAAACAAAGTGAACAATGCGGGGGAAAAATGTACCAGCTTTAATTCTGATGGAAAGTGTTTATAAATATTAATACGTGCTCTTCCAAAAAAATGCAATTGCTTAAAAAATTGTTTGAAGCTTGTACGCCTTTTATGAAAAACGATTGCATCCGGAATTAAACCTGTTTTAAAACCTAATGAGTTTATACGAATGCTGAATTCAATATCTTCTCCTGAACGGGTTAACATAAATCCATCGGTTTTTTTCCAGACTTTACGTGATATGCCCATATTAAAACTACGCGGATGAAATTGCCCAATACGCTTTTTATTTCCACGGATACCGCCTGTTGTAAATGGCGATGTCATAGAATAGCTGATTGCTTTTTGTATAGGTGTAAAAGATTCATGAGCAGCATCCGGACCACCGTAAGCATCTAATTGGTGTTCAAGCAAATAATTTTTTACGATTTCCAAATAGTTACGCGGGATAAGGCAATCTGAATCAAAAATTACAAAAAAATCTCCTTTTGCATGTTCAAAGCCATAATTCCGGGCAAAGCCTTGACCTCCGTTTTCTTTAAAATAATAATTAATATCCAATTGATTGCGGTAGCTCTCAACAATCTCACGGGCATCCACTTTTGAACCATCTTCAATAACCAACACTTCAAATTGAGGATAAGTTTGCTGCGTTAAGGTGTGCAGCAGTTCATCAATTTCCTGAGGTCGGTTATATAATGGAATAATGATGGAGAAAAACATGCTGATTATTTAATGTGCTAGTTTGCTATTTGTTTAATGTGCTTAATAAGGAAGTTGTTATTAATTTACCAGTAATACACTATTCATATTAACACATTAGCACATTTATTTATTAGCATATTACACTGTTTTTTCAATCTGATATGAGTTACGTTCTACTCCATTACGCGAAACTAGCTCGGCAATAAAACCCGTTAGAAATAATTGGAAACCTACAATTATAGCAACCAATGCAATATAAAATAAGGGCTGATCGGTTATATTACGAAATTTTGCACCATGAGCAATGGCTATCAATTTATCTGCGATAATCCAAATAGCTAGAATAAAACCTGTGGTAAAGCCTAAAACTCCCATTGTACCAAAGAAATGCATAGGCCGTTTAGCAAATTTCCCAACAAAGAAGATAGAAAGCAGGTCTAAAAAACCATTTACAAATCGGCTGAAGCCAAATTTTGTTTTTCCATATTTACGTGCTCTGTGCTCTACAACCTGCTCGCCGATGTTTTTAAAGCCTGCCCATTTAGCTAATACAGGTATATAACGATGCATCTCACCATAAACTTCGATACTTTTTACTACATCTTTTCTGTATGCCTTCAACCCGCAATTAAAATCATGCAGGTTATGGATACCGGACATACTTCGCGTAACCGAATTAAAAAGTTTGGTAGGAAGTGTTTTAGTTATTGGGTCGTATCTTTTTTGTTTCCAGCCTGAAATCAAATCAAATTTTTCTTCTATAATCCGGCGATGGAGTTCAGGTATTTCATCGGGACTATCTTGAAGATCGGCATCCATGGTGATCACCACATTACCCTGCGCTGCTTCAAACCCTACATTTAAAGCTGCCGATTTGCCATAATTTCGGCGGAATTTTATACCTAATATATTATTATGCTCTGCCTTGAGATTCTCAATTACTTCCCATGAATCATCATTACTGCCATCATCTACTAAAATAATCTCATAACTGTACTTATGCTCATCCATTACCTTCTTAATCCAGGCGCATAGCTCCGGTAAAGATTCTGCTTCATTTAGTAAAGGTACAACTACAGATATATCCATTTTGAGAGATGAGATTTGCGTATTGAGTATTGTGATACAGGATTAGTCCTATACAAACTCATATAGAAACGTGCAAATTTTGTCAATATAATCGACAAAATTTGCACGTTATTAAAAAATCCACTATTCGTCTTCTGTAGTAGAAGCAAATATGGGCTGTTCTTTTTTAAATATAGCTGCAAAAATTAAGGCTCCAATAAAATACATAATTGCTGATGTGGCAATAGTTATTAGGAGATCTTTAACACCTGGGTTAAATTGTTTTTCAAATTTAACTTCAGTCTCTGTCATCGCTTTATCAATCTGATCCTGATCCATTCCCATTTTTTCCATCATTCTTTGAGCACTTGATGAGGCAATTTCTTTCATTTTTGCAGGATATGAAGGCTCGATGAACTTACCGAAAATAGTGGAGAAAAACAGGACAATTATTGCCTGTGTAAAAAACATAATGAATATACTGCCTAATGCTTCTTTAAAAGACCAGTATCCTCCAATTTTCTTACGAATATCTATACAAAAATATACAGCAAGACCTAAAGCAATCGCAATGCTAATTCCTGCAAACCAAAAAGACCCCATTAAATCTGGCTTCGTATAATAAACCAATAAAAAAAGAGCAATATTAATTGCTGCCCAAATTAAAGCATTAGTTAAAGCAAGCTTTTTAGGGTCAGTTTCAAATTGTACTATTGTTTCCATTCTGAGTTTGTTTAATTATTATTTATGATTATAAGTGATTAAAAGAGAATATACTGCTGAATCGAAATCTGGATTTAAACTATTTTTTATAAACAATTCAAATTCATTTTCGTTTGGTTGCTGGTCGCGAAAAAAGCCCATTATGGGATAAAATAATTCCTTAATTTCAGAAAACTCAGAGATGTTTTTAGAAACACGTGATATTTCCTCCAATGAACTTTCTACCAAAATCTGGTTTGCTATAATATCTTCATAAATACGATGTTCATCCTGAAATTCATCTTCTTCAACCAATAGAAACTCTTTTAAAAAATCTTCAAGCTCGGGCTCTATATCTTCATCTTCACATTCTTTTAAATACAGTAGTACATTTAATAATTCAGTACCCCGATCTAAAGTTTCTTCCTCAATAGCTTCCCATTCTTTTGACTCTAAATAGTCTTCCTCCAGTTTTTGAACATCTTCTGTAAAGAAATTGATCAGTAATAAATCAAAGAAAATTTCACGTAATGATTCAAAAACAGGTGTTCCGTCAAATACGGCATCCAATGCTGCTACTTTTTCAAGATAGGGTTTATCAGCTTCAAAAACAGTAATAAGAGTGTTTAAAAACACTTTTGTATTAAAGTCATTTCGCTTACCAAACTGCTCTAAAGCATTCTTTATGGCATCTTTCAACTTTTTATCCATGTGTTAATTAAAATCTAATATACTGATCATTATTAAAAACCAGCCTAACTTTACCTTTTAGCATTTTTCCCATTAAAGGTGAGTTTGACGACTTTGAAAAATTAGTCTCTTCGTTAAAAATCCATTCTGCCTGCATATCAAAAATAACCAGATTAGCTTTTTCATTTTCTGCTATCGCCTGCACAGGCAAACCTAAAACTTTACGCGGATTAAAAGCCATCTTATCCACAATCTCTTCTGCCGTTAAACCTGCCTGAATAGCCAGACATAAGGCAGTTTGCAATCCCGTCATCCCATAACTGGCAATTTCAAATTCCACATTTTTAAATTCGATTTCATGGGGTGTATGCTGCGAAACAATGGCATCAATAGTACCATCTTTTAGTCCTGCAATTAATGCCTTAATATCAGCCTTTGTGCGTAAAGGTGGTTTTACTTTATATTGGCTGTCGAAACTTTCCAACTCATCTTCTGAGAGAACCAGGTGATGAGCGGCCGCATCACAAGTAACTTTCAGCTTTCTTTTCTTTGCCTGCCGAATGAGTTCCACACTTCCCGCAGTACTTATCGTGCTAAAATGAATCTTTGCATCATTATATTCGGCCAAATAAATATCTCGTGCCACCATTAATTCTTCGGCTAAAGCCGGATTGCCTTTAATTCCCAGCAAAGTACTCATGGCACCTTCGTTCATTTTCCCTTTATTGGCTATACTGGCATCTTCGGCGTAAGAGAATATCAATCCATCAAAACCTTTACTGTATAACAAAGCCCTACTCATCAAACCCGCATTTGCTATTGCCCGGTTTCCATCTGTAAAGGCAATAGCTCCGGATTGCTGCATATCATACAATTCGGCCAGTTCAATTCCTTCGCGGTGCTGACTTATGCTTCCTAAAGGATAAACATGAACCAGGCTATGTTTTGTTTTATTTACGATATATAAAACTTCGGCTTTAGAATGTATGGGCGGTTCTGTATTGGGCATTAAAGCCAAACCTGTAAAACCACCAGCGGCGGCGGCATGGCAGCCACTCTCCATATCTTCTTTGGTTTCCAGTCCGGGTTCGCCAAAATTCACGTTCAAATCAAAAAATCCTGGTGACAGATAGTGGCTTTTAGCATTAATTATTACCGTTTCCTTATCAGAGACATTTATCTGTTTACTGATTTCAGATATCCGCCCATCGATAATTAAAATATCATGAACCGTTTTATGATACTTGCTTTGTGGATCAAGAATAGTAGCGGATTGAATAAGTAGTTTTCCCATTATGATGATAGTATAGGTTGGAAATTCTTATAAAAGCGGATCAATAAAATTTCTGCAGTCAGGCATAATAAAGCTAAAATCAGACAAATCTTCCATAACTGCATTCCCTGGTTAACCGATTTTATATCATTTTGTAAAGATGCCTGTTCAGTATTAAACAAATCTATTTTTTGATTCGGGAATTTAGAAACCAGTTCTTTATCATCAGCATACGTTAAATCAGACTCGCTACCATTATTATTAAAAGCAGCCATAGCTATTACACTATCTGCTTTTAATAATTGATAATTCCCTTTTTCTTTTATTTGATCTGCAACGTATAATTGAGTTCCGTTTTCGGTTTGGCGTACGTCCGGGATAGCCTCAAAACCTTCTTTTCTTAATTTAAATGTTTGATTAGCGTTCAATGTAATTTTAGGGATCTCTATATTTTGATCCTCTCCTAAAGTATAAAACAATCGCTGATCACGCATACTTAATAAGGCCGCTTGATACATAATAGGCACGAAAACAGAATGCTGCTGAAAATTGCCGGCTTCATCCTCTAAAGGTACGGCTGATAGAAAGATTTTTCCCTTGCCTATCAGGTATTCATCAAAAAAACTTCTGCCGCCGGGTAATTCTAATAAACTTTGTTTGCTGCTGCGACTTTGATTACTATAGCGAATATATTTTTTGGCAACAGGCAGATCCATTTTTGGAGATTGGCGTTCAAAAACTCCCTTAAACACAGGATGTTGTAAATTAATGCTACTTACTTTTGTTTCTTCAGTAATAATACTTTCCGGAATATCTGTACCCAATGCCTGCAACAGATTTTTTAAGGATGTTAAATCCGGGTTTAATGATGGGAAAATCGTTAAAGTGCCACCATGCTGCACATAACCTTTTAATTGCTGTATTAAACCGGATGAAATATCATCAATTTCATTCAGTATAATAAAAGAGTAATTGCTTAGCTGGGAATAATTAATATTACCAGCTAACATGCTAACAGGTTTAAAAAAAGGATCAGAATGATATACAGCCTGTATATATGGGTTTTCTACAGATTGATTAATCACCAATAGTGGCAAACTATTTTGCACATAAAAACTGAAATAAAGTATATCATCAAAAACAACCGGATAATCTGTAATATTAATCTGTGCTTGCTGCCATCCGGCCAAAAGTCCGCTAAAAGATAGCGTATCCATTCTGCTTGCTCTAGGTTCACTGGTTAAACTACCTAATGCTTTTTGATGGTTATTTACAGTCAATTTCACAGGTACACCAACAGCCTTTACATCCGAATTATTCCGGAGCTTTACAATCAATTTTTCAGTTTCGCCGGGTTTATGAATGGGGGATAAAAACCAAACTGAATCTACAGAAACATTAGAAAGTGCATTTGCTTTCAAACGCACTAATCTAATCGTAACCGAACTATCTGCTTTAATGGGAGGAAAGTTTTCCAGTATATTTTTTTGAAAATCTGACAGTATATAAATGGTTTTCTTCGCATTGGGTTCTTTTAAAAAAATATCTTTTTGGCGGAGGATGATCTGGTCTAAATTTTTACTGTTTGTGCTGATCTTTATTTCATCTACAGCATTTTGAAAGTCTTCTAAACTAAGCAGGCGTTGATGTTTGCTTTCAAAATCAGTAGTTAATAATTGAAATTTATCATTAAGACCATAAGCAGAAACAATTTCTTTGGCCCGGCGTTTAGCTTCATCCAATAAAGAACCCTCTTTATTAAGGGTTTCCATACTAAATGAATTATCAATAAATATGCTCACCACATTAGAGCCAAATGCATGAGATTGATTTTTAACAGGGATATATGGTTTAGCAAAAGCGAACACCAGGAAAGTAATGGCTAAAATGCGGCTAAGAAGTATAAGCCTGTTTTTAATATGCTGCCGCGATGAGGTTTGCTGCTCTATCGATTTTAAAAACCGAACATTACTAAAATAAACCTTTTTAAATTTCCTGAAATTATAAAGATGGATAATAACAGGGATGACGATAGCCAGAAGAGCAAACAGAAATCCGGGATATAGGAAGCTCATTTAAAAATCAAAGCTAAAAAAATTAAGTCAATTTCATTGGAATGGCTTTTATTATTCACAATCGCTTCCGCCAGTTTCACAATGGGGTTTGACAAATGTCACAATTGACCTGGCGAAAATATATTACTTAGGTGCTATTGGCGCAAGGCTGCTTTTCATTTTAGAATACAGTATCTTATCCAGTTTATATATATCTGGCCTGATCTGAATTTGACTGCTGTCTCCCACAAAACAAGTCATATAATCTAAAAAAACAGGCACTTTGGGATTTACAGGTATGTCACGGGGGGTTGGGTTACTTTCTTTCATTTCTTTTTGAATCAGCTTATATTTTGCACCTTCACCAAATAAAGCTTTCGCAAACTCCAAAGGCTTTTCCAGCCGTACACAACCATGACTCACCGCTCTAACCGTCAATTTAAATGGCGATTTGGCAGGAGTATCATGAAGATACACACTACTTGCATTCAAAAACTGAAATTTAATTTTGCCCAAAGAGTTATAATCGCCGGGAGCTTGTTTAAATGAATACTTCCCTTTTGAACCAGCAGACCAATTAATGGAATCAGGATTTATTCTCTTTCCATTCTGGTTATATACGGCCATATTGTGGTTTGTAATGTAAGATGGATTATGTGTCATTTTGCCGTAGATCTCATTTTTAACAATACTTTCCGGAACATTCCATATTGGATTTACCTGTGCATTATAAATTTCACTGCTCAACTGTGGAGTTTGACGGCCATTCTTACCGGAAGTATTCTTACCCACACACACTTTCATCGCTAATTTTATAGTATCGCTATCCACAAATTTCAAGGTGTAATCTGCAATATTCACCCAAACATAATGATCTGTTGTAGGTTTGTTTTTCCAACGCAAGCGCTCCAAATTAAGCTGAATGGCTTTTCTGGTTTCTTCTTCACTTAAATCCGGATACACGTAATTTTCTGTCAAAGCCTTCTGTAAAATTTTATACCCATTATTTTTCGGCTGGATACTATCCAGATATGCTCTCATATTGTGGATTGCAAATACGTTTACCATACTGGCACTATCTGGCTGAAGCGTTTTCATATAATACCTTGGGAATATTTTACGAGGATTAACTAAGCCGAATTGAAGTGCATTAGAATAATCAATCAGTGATTCCGCAGATTTTAGCTCTAAAATAGCCATGGTTTTATAGGCTTCATCAAGAGTTTTGATACTTTTTTTATTATAAAATTTATCAACTAACTGTTTAATCTCAGTGTAGTTGAATAGTTCAGGATTTAAACCATGCTCTGTGACTTTAGCATAATGATCTAAAATAAGTTTTAAATCATCCTTCGGAAGAAATTTATAAACAAATAAAGGTTGATAATCATGGCTTTTATAATAATTATCTATTATATCTCCATATTTTAATTCAGAATGCTTTTCCTTTAATATTTTTCTAAAAACAGGATTATAACCCGCTGTATCAAGCTCTTCAAAAATTTTATTCTTAAATTTTTTGAATAATGGATCTGCTAATTCCGTAGGCTTATTTTTACAGCCTTGAAACAAAATGAGAGCCAGAATTACAATGAATCCTGATTTTATAAAACTTTGATTTTTGGGCATTTTATATTCTCTATTTAAAAAAATTCAATAAAGTTGGCCCGAATAATTTGTCCTACTTTTTAAAAGTGCACTAATATTTGTAATAATCACATTTAGCATACTTTCAATTATTGATGCAAATATTGCAATTTTTCCACAATTTAATTTTATTTCATCCAGGCTATATCGCAATACTATTATTAAATATACTGTTCTGTCAGGGAACTTTCAATAAATTTTAGCATAATTGATGATTGATATATTCTATAGTAGAAGATAATCTAAAACTGATGAAACTTCATTCTTACCTTTTTAAATCTTGGTTTTTTTACTGAATTTAAAACTAAATTGCACTTCGCAGGGTTGAAATAAAATAATCCTCATGCAAAAGGTGTTATAATGATAAATCACATCACATTTTATTTTGTTTATTGCTATTTTTTAGAATTTAATTCTAAATTTATGACCGCTTTTGTAGAACCTCTAATAAAATTTACATCGCAAAAAATAACTTTTATGGCATTATCTTCTATTTTGCAAATTGGGGTTTAGTCATAAATTAAAAACACTCTAAAGCATAAAATTATGTACATCATTCCTGCTATAGATATCCTTAATGGAAAAATAGTCCGTTTACGTGAAGGGGACTACGAACAAGCTACTTTTTATGATGTAACATTAGAGGACATGATTGAAAAATACCAGTCTAACGGTACAGAATTCATTCATATTATTGATCTTAACGGAGCAAAGGGCGATTTTAGTAATCAAAAATACCTGTTTAACATCATTCATAAAACCGATATGAAAGTTCAGTACGGCGGCGGCATCCGAAGTATTGATAAAGTAAAAGAATTAATTGATTATGGGATGCATCGGATAATAGTAGGTACTCAGGCCATTACCAATCCCGAATTCCTCACACATTTAAGTAAAGAGATTTGCGGAAAAAATAAATGCTCTGATCAGGTCGTAATTGCTATTGATGTGTTAAATGAAGTGATTAAATACTCCGGCTGGATGGAAAGTTCACCTATCAAACTAAGAAGTTATATAGATCGTTGCCTTAGCCTGGGGTTTTTTCGTTTTTTATGTACCGATATTGATAAAGATGGCAAACTTGGCGGTGCAGGTGTAGAGCTTTATGAAAAACTGTTAGAGCATTCACCATTTATAAAACTGATTGCTTCCGGAGGTATCAGTTCGATGGAAGATATTGAAGACCTTCAAAAAATAAAAGTAGAATCCTGTGTAGTTGGCAAAGCTATTTATGAAGGCCGTATCTCTATTGAGGAAATAAAAGCCTGGAATTTGCAGTCATTAGTATCTTTGTAATGCTTGCTTAAACAGTATTTTTTAGATTTTTTGTTCTTTACAGGATGATAAATAATTAGCCTCTATGATCCAAGTTGAAACCATAGCTACCTTATCCGGCCATCAAAACCCTATCTTCACTGTAGAGAATTCTCAAAAACCAGAAATCATTTTTACAGCCGGTAACGATAAAGGTGTGGTAGAATGGAGCTTGAAAACAAATTCATTTATTAAAGTCCTTTTCCCTGTAAAATCATCTGTTTATGCTTTACACGCTCCAAAATCTGCACCTATATTGGCCGCAGGAGAACGTAATGGCAGTATAAACATTTATAATTTTGAAGAGAAAACAATCACAAACTTATTGCATCATCATAAACTTCCTGTTTTTGATATTAAATCCGTATCCTCAAAAAATGAATTGTTAGTTTCTTCGGAAGATGGATGTGTATCTGTTTGGAATATGCATACGCTGGATCTGCTATATGCTTTTAAAGTATCCAATCAATCTGTACGTGTGATCAGTATCAGTCCGGATGAAAAACAGGTTGCCTTTGGATGTAAGGATAACATGATCAGGATATATAATTTAGAGGATTATAGCTTATTATATGAATTGAATGAGCATACTATGCCCATTTCTGCTTTAGAGTTTTCTACCGATGGAAAACAGCTGCTATCAGGAAGTAGGGATGCGCACCTAAAAATTTGGGACACCTCCGATTTTTCACTTATTGAAACCATTCCTGCACATTTATTTACCATTTATGGAATTGCATTTCATCCCAAAAAGCCTTATTTTGCTACAGCCAGCAGAGATAAAAGCATAAAAATTTGGGGATCGAAAGATTACCAATTAAAGAAAACAATCAGCTTCGAAAAAGGATACGACTGCCACAGATTGTCCATCAATAAAATTATCTGGGAAACTACTCATGAACATTTAATTTCCGTGAGTGAGGATAAATTAGTAAAAGTGTGGGATGTGAATTTTGATGATGACTGACTTAGGTTTTAATCCGTTTAATTATCCTCAACTTATGTGTATGTTTTTTATATTCTTCACTATAAATACCCTGGTCATCCAGTGTATCAATTTTTACTCTGCCAGAGGCATGGATAATTTGAGAGTCCTTCAGAATAATACCTACATGAATTATTCTTCCTTCCTCATTGTCAAAAAATGCAAGATCTCCAGGCTCCACTGCCTGTAAAAAATCTACTGTTTCTCCTTGTAAAGCTTGTTGCCAAGCATCTCGTTTAAGTCGTATACCAAACTGTTTAAAAACTATCCGGCTAAAGCCTGAACAATCTATTCCGAAAGGTGAGCATCCTCCCCATAAATATGGCGTATTAAGATAAAATAAAGCTGTGTGCTCAAATTTCTCCTCAAAATTATTGATCTCTGGTTTTACCGGTTCAAAATTCAGTTCATAGCAGTTCTCATTAATTTGCACTATGCGATCTTCCATATTAGGCAAACTACTGCCCGGCACAAGATTTACCGGCTTATTTTCTAAACTATTAAGAAGTTTATTTTGGAGATTTAGCCCGCTAATGAGTGTATTTTCAAATAGGTTTGCAAACATTTTCGGGCTAATTGCCACATATTGCTTACGATCTATCCACCCTTCATATTCATCATATGCCATATAGATCCGGGTCCATTTTTCAGTTTGCTGCAGAATTTCAAAATGGTCACCAAATAGTAATTGTGAAGTCATTTCACTTTTGTCTGATGCTTCAGCTCTTAAAGGAATGAGCGATAAATTACATATGCCAAATCTTTGATCCATAACAGCAAATAAACTAAATTTAGAGCAAAATCCATCTAAATTAATGCTTAATTTAGATGTCAAAACTACATTACCATTTAAACGTTATACAAATATGTTTAGTCCTGATAACCTTCATAAAATCTTGATAGCTGTTGAAGATAGCCCCTATTCAGATCAGGCTGTAAGTTACGGATTTGCTTTAGCAAGGAAATTTGAGGCAGAAATAGCTTTGGTGCATGTGAATGAAATCCCGGTATCCACGCCTTATATTGCTGATCCATTGTTAAACGAATCGCCTGTAATGATTCCGGAAATGATGCAAATACAGGAGGAGGCCAGCAAAAATTTATTTGACCGCATACAGAAGCAATATGGTGAGGATATTATCCTATATACTTACAGTAAAATAGGCCGCCCTAAAGATGAAATTTTAGCTACAGCTGATGAATGTAAAGCAGATTTGATCATCATGGGAACCCATGGAAGAACAGGTTTTGATCATTTTATATCAGGAAGCGTATCAGAAAGTGTAACCAGAAGAGCAAAATGTCCTGTTTTGATAATTCCGAATAAGGAGGCAAATTAAACTATTCGAACTTTTTCAAAATTTTAAACTCTTGAGAAGGTTGATATTTTTACCCTTCCATATGCAACCACGCCTTTTTAGCCAGCAATTCTTCCCGGGTTTCTCGTACGTCTTCATTATCCACGCAGCAATCAACCGGGCAAACCGCAGCGCATTGAGGCTCATCATGAAAACCCACACATTCTGTACATTTATCAGAAACGATATAATAAACCTCGTCTGATATAGCTGGTCTTGTTTCTTCTGCATTCAGGGTGGTTCCGTCACCAAAATCGATAATGCCTCTTAAACTCGTTCCGTCAGAAAACCTCCAGGCTGCTCCTGCATCATATATCGCATTATTTGGGCATTCAGGCTCACAAGCTCCACAGTTTATACACTCATCGGTGATTTTAATTGCCATGTTCTGTTAAAAAGTATATTTGTAATTTAATTTTGTACCGCGATTATATTTGCAATACTATTAAAACGCTACAAATATAACATTATTTGAATTTATTTAGTTTGATGAATACAATTTTGACACCCAAAAAACGAATAGATGTATTTGCCAAACTAGGTGAATTCCTGCAAAATCCGGATGAGCAATTGAGAGATCTCATACAAAATGCAAAACAATATAATGCCTGGTTTACGCCAGAAAGCACAGCTAAAGCTATAGCATCCATTAGCAAAATGCTTAATCGAGAAGATTTGGAAAGATGGATGGAGGATAAAAACTCTCAACCCACAACTCTCAACCCACAACTTAAAGTAGGACTCATCCTTGCGGGAAATATTCCTTTGGTTGGCTTTCATGATATTCTTTGCGTTTTAGCATCTGGCCATATTGCCTTAATTAAACTCTCATCCCAAGATCAACAGTTAATTCCATATATATTAAAAAAACTGGTTGAAATAGAGCCCGGCTTTGACCGTCAAATTCAATATATAGACCGATTGAGGGATTTTGATGCCGTTATTGCTACCGGAAGCAATAATACTTCCCGATATTTTGAATATTATTTTAATCGTGTTCCACATATTATTCGCAAAAACCGGAATAGTGTAGCGGTATTAACCGGAAATGAAACGATCCAACAGCTAAAAGCTTTAGGTCATGATATATTTGATTATTATGGCTTAGGGTGTAGGAATGTATCTAAACTATATGTTCCGATAGATTATAATTTCAATTTATTTTTTGAAGCTGTTGAAGAATTTAAAGGGATCATAGATCACCATAAATACAATAACAATTATGATTATAATAAATCTATTTTCCTGGTGAACCTGGATAAACATCTGGATAATGGCTTTCTACTCCTAAAAAAGGATGACCGTTTAGCTTCTCCCCTTGCAGTTTTATATTATGAGGAATATTCAGATCTAATATCTCTTAGTAAAAGTTTGCTTGAAAAATCAGATCAAATTCAATGTGTGGTATCCAATAAGTTTTTACCTGATATAGATGTAGTTAATTTTGGTCAAACTCAACAACCCCAATTATGGGATTATGCTGATGGAGTAAACACGATGAAATTTTTGTAGAGTATTGCTAAAAACCCAAATTCGTTGGTTATTCGCTTTTGAAGAAAGCTAGAGAGTCCTTACTAGGATAGTAAAAATAAGATGATTTCCATTATTTTGCAACAATATTGATATAATTAAGTTAAAATTCAATATTACTATATATTTTATTTAATTTTAAGAAAAATATATTTAATTAAAGTATGACTATAATTCAAATTATACAAAACTCACAACATCATTGCACCTTACACAAACGATTGGGAAGACAGGCCAGACTAACAAGAAACATTAAGTTTTATTTAGTATTTATTTTTAGCATGTGCATTGCCGGCCTAAATAACCTGCAGGCACAAACATGGCTCTATGCCGAAAAAGATGGGGGAGGTGATACACATTTAACATGTAAAGATATTGCAGCAGACAATAGCCCTATGGGTACTGGTAATCATTATACTACAGGCGACTGGAAAGCAGGCGAAATTAATTTAAGTGGCAAGATATTATCTTCAGAAACAGCTTCTTTTTATGTGGCTAAATACGGCCCTATGAGCACAAAAGGGGATATAAAATGGGTGGCACAGGGAACTAGCAATACGCCTGTGAATGTTAAAAATATAGTAGTGGATAAGGAAGGTAATTCTTATGTTGTAGGAGAGTTATATGATGATGGCATTCTATCTATAGTTGGTGGCCCTAGTCTAATAGGCTTGGGTCCAATATCAAACTTTATTGTGAAATTTGATCCGAATGGAAATTGTCTTTATTTGCGAAATGTTGCATCTACAAAGGCCGAATCCTGCCATATAGGTGGGTTAGCTATAGATAATGCCGGTAATGCTTATGTTAGCGGAAACTTTCCGGAGACCGCTACCTTTTTTGGGGGATTTTATGGAGGTGCTGGTAGTATTGTAATAAATGATGGTATCTATAGTCAAGGAGGTACATACATAGCAAAGTTTAATGCTTTGGGGCTTATAGAATGGGTACATCAATGCGGAGATAAACAAAATGCATTTCACGGTTCAGATAGTAAAGTTTCGGTCAGTCCTTCAGGTGATTGTTATCTTACAGGTTATTTTAAAAAAGTTGCATATTTTGGAGCTGCATTCTATATTGATGACGTAGGCATTGCAGGAACTATATTACAAAGTACAGGAAAATTTGACGGTTATGTAGCTAAATATGACACAAAAGGCAATTTTGAGTGGGTACAACAAATTAAAAATGTAAATTCAGAAAAAACCGGTGTTTTCCCAAATTCAATTGCAATAGATATAAATGGGAATGCCTATGTAAGTGGTACAATTGGCAATGATGGTTTGCCTATTGCAGATAAAGAATCAATAGCTGGCCCTGTTAATTTTGATGGCATTACAGTTATACCGAATGACGATGCTAAGTCATTTCTTGCAAAATATGACGAATCAGGAACTGTACAATGGGCTAAAATTGTAGGTGGAATAATATATGATGATGCTCTTTCAATAGATATAGATAATAAGAACCCCCACCTTTACATAGCAGGAGCCAATGGCGAAAATGCAACCTTTGATTTTCAATCATTTAATAAGATTGGTCCAAATCAACAATTTAATTATCTAGTTGCATATGATAAAGATGGGGCATTTTCATGGCATAAATATTTCAGTATATTTCATTATCCACTTTTTGTAAATACATGCCGTTTAGCTTCAGATAGCAATAATAGCTGCTACATAGGTGCTACTTTTACTAATTATACCTCTTATATAAATCAGCCTTATTCAAATGATTTAAATCAATTATCAGATCATGATCTTCAATGTGTTGCTTTGCTCAATGTCAATGAGAAAGTCCCTACACCAGATCCAACAAGTGGCTCTGGTAAAAAAAGAATAGGCCGTAATCTGTCAGATAAAGGTCCTAGTCCAATGGCAAGTGTATATCCTAATCCTGCTACAAATTTAATTACACTTAGTAATGTAAAATCAGGGGCTAAAATTAGTATTATTAGTGTTATGGGCCAAGTGATGTACCATGGAGAAGCATTAGAACAAATAGATGTATCGCGTTGGCCTGCGGGCGTTTACATGGTAACAGTTAACAATGAACAAATCAAATTTATTAAGAAGTAAGTAGCTATTCCAACTTTACTCTACTCTTCCTGTGTGTCTATTTCAAGACTCTTGCAGCAGCAAGAGTCTTTCGTTTTAGGCAAAATTTTAAAAATTGAATAAGAGGAATTCGTATAATAAATTAGATAAGTGCTTTAGCAAAGCAGGGGGAGTCATTTCTACAGAGAATTAATTAGTTAACCACATCCCTGATTAATTGAAATTAGTTTAAAACCAATGATTATTATAATAATCCCATAGCAAAACAATAAATCGTACATCAAAATATTATAACTTTGAGCACCATGTATCTCATCAAAGTAAAAGGAGTCGCAAAAATTCCGGATTACGTTCAACTACGTGACGAAAAGTTCACTCTTCTTGCTTATTTTCGGGCAAACAGGCCAGAAAAAGCCTTAGATAAGGCGGGTTTAGCTGATAAAAGTGAATACATTATGAATAAAATTAAAGATATGCCATTTGGGCAAATCCTAAAATTAGACATCTGAAATGATTGATAACTCTGTTATAAAATTACAAGGCGTTGATGTATATCAACAAAAGCAGTTAGTGCTTACCAATGTAAATCTACATATTGATAAAGGTGAATTTGTTTTTCTTATTGGGCAAACAGGTTCAGGGAAAAGCAGTTTATTAAAAATCATATATGGCGACCTGCATATTACAAACGGTGAAGGCTATGTGGCAGGATTTGATTTGAAAAAACTGGTAGGGAAAAACATCCCGTTTTTACGCCGAAAATTGGGTATTGTTTTTCAGGATTTTCAATTACTAACAGACCGTACCGTTGAACAAAACCTACATTTTGTGCTGAAGGCTACTGGTTGGAAAGACAAAAAATTGATTTCAGAGCGAATACTAGATGTCTTGGAAAAGGTAGGTTTGAGATCAAAAATAAAAAAAATGCCTCATGAACTCTCCGGAGGTGAACAGCAGCGGGTAGTTATTGCACGTGCTTTATTAAATGATCCTGAACTAATTTTGGCAGATGAACCAACAGGAAACCTCGATCCAAATACATCCGAAGAAATTGTAATGTTGTTACGCCAAATTAGTCAGTCTGGTACAGCGGTATTGATGGCATCTCATGATTATCATATCATTCGTACTTTCCCTTCACGTATTATTAAATGTGAAGATGGGATAGTTCATGAAGATGCGACCATTGGTTAATCAGCTGCAAGCATAAGATGACTTTTCAAGGTGTAGATAACCAAACAGTAGAAGTTAAAATTGCTAACTATCAATTTTCAACCAATATAAAGAGTGATTTTGAGAATAGTAACTGGTTAAATATTTATTTGAATGTAAAAAGTAAAGTGGGAAATTGGCAGGTTGTTGATCCTTCTTTAACGACAGGGGAATTTCAGGAATTGATCGATTGGTTTCAGAACTTATCTCAAAATAAAAAACCTGAGTACAAGGAACTCCGATTTACTGAGCCAAATTTATCTTTTGAGCTACTTAATTCATTTAATAATAGCCATAAGGAATTCAGAATAAAATTTAATCTTGAATCCAGGCCTAAATCCGCAACCAACGACAAAGTTTATTTTGTTGACTGTTTGGCTGATAATAATGAGCTTATAAAAATAGCTGCTGAGCTAAAACAAGAGCTTGAAAAATATCCGGAAAGAAAACCAGCTCCATAATAGGTCCATTTTTCACTTATTCTTTTTTAAACCTGTTGAAGGTCGTTTTTAAGTAGCCGAAATCTGATATAGTATACTGACAGCTTGGCTGCTTTTTTTATTGGCAAAAAATTTGCAATTCCCGCTATACATGAACTTTTCAGACATATTGAATAAAAAGAAGAAGATGAAACCAGAAGAGAATCAAGATCAAAAAGAGATTTCAGAAGAAATTGAGTTTGTGAATGAAGCCCGCCAAAATGATAAAGATGATTTGACGGAAGCTGAGACAACAAATGATACGGAATTACCTGTAGAAGAAAAATTAAAAGCAGAAGTAGCCCATTGGAACGATAAGTATACCCGACTATACGCAGAATTCGATAATTTCAAACGCCGAACCAGTAAAGAACGGATTGAGCTTTTGCAAACTGCCGGCAAGGATGTAATTGTTGATATGTTGCCTGTTTTAGATGATTTTGAACGTGCTTTAAAATCCATGGAAACTGCTACAGATATTAACGCAGTTAAAGAGGGGGTGAATCTGGTATATCATAAACTTAGAAATACCTTACTGCAAAAAGGATTAAAAGAAATGGACTCTAAAGGAGCTCCATTTGATGCGGATCTTCACGAAGGAATTACCAGCATCCCCGCTTCTTCGGATGATTTAAAAGGAAAAATTGTAGATGAATTGGAAAAAGGATATTCTTTAAATGATAAAGTGATCCGCTTTGCAAAAGTAATTATAGGAGCATAAAAAGGAATGAATAAATGAATGAAGGACGGAAGGAATGATAAATGAGTAAAAGGTAGAGAATGGAAGGATGAAAAATTAATTTTTATCTCATTTTAAAACCTCTCCTCATTCTCTCATTTATTTATTCATTCATTGATTTTTTTAAAATAAGATGGCGAAAAAAGATTATTACGATATACTGGGTGTAACACGTAGTTCAAATGCAGATGAGATTAAAAAGGCTTATCGCAAAATGGCTATAAAATATCATCCAGACAAAAATCCTGGAGACCACCAGGCAGAAGAAAACTTTAAAGAAGCTGCTGAAGCGTATGAAGTATTGAGTAATGCAGAAAAAAAACAGCGTTATGATCAATACGGCCATGCAGCAAATGCGGGTAGTGCAAATGGCGGCGGACAAGGACACATGAACATGGAAGATATTTTCAGCCAGTTTGGAGATATTTTTGGTGGCGGTGGTGGCAGTCCATTTGACAGTTTTTTTGGTGGGAATCAGCAACATGGTGGCCGACGGGTAGCACGCGGCAGTAATCTTCGCATTAAAGTAAAACTCACACTTGAAGAAATTGCCAAAGGTGCAGAGAAGAAAATTAAGGTAAACAAACAAGTAAGTTGTGATACCTGTGACGGTACCGGAGCAAAAGATAAATCATCTGTTCACACCTGTAATACCTGTGATGGTAGCGGTGCGGTGCGCCGAGTAACCAATACCATTTTAGGTCAGATGCAAACTACCAGCACCTGCCCTACCTGTAATGGCGAAGGAACAGAAATTACTGCAAAATGCACCGTTTGCCACGGCGAAGGTTTAGTACGTGGCGAAGAAACTATTACCATAAATATTCCTGCCGGCGTAAGCGAAGGAATGCAGCTTTCTATGAGCGGCAAGGGTAATGCAGCTCCTCGTGGCGGTGTTCCCGGAGATTTAATCATTCTGATTGAAGAACTTCCGCATGAAACATTAAAGCGTGAAGGGAATAATATTATTTACGATCTGCACATCAGTTTTATTGATGCAGTGATTGGTGCAAGTGTAGAAGTTCCAACTATTGACGGAAAAGCTAAAATTAAAATTGATCCCGGTACACAAGGTGGTAAAATATTACGCTTAAAAGCGAAAGGTGTGCCTGAAGTAAATTCATATCATCGCGGTGATCAATTAATTTATGTCAATATCTGGACACCAAAAGCCCTCTCACAAGAGGAACGGGATATCTTAGAGAAACTACAAAACTCTCCAAACTTTAAACCACAGCCCGGTAAAAATGAGAAAAGCTTTTTCGATAAGATGAAAGAGTATTTTGAATAATGATACAATATCAGTAACGATCGGCTTTAAAAACCTGAAAGTCTCATAAATAAGACAGAGCTCATTCATTAAATTGAATGGGTTTTTTTATTGAAATCGTTTCTTATTCTATTGTCAAAAAAATAGTTGAGCAATTAAAAACCATCCTCTCTCAACTTGCGTATTTATACTCAAACATAAAAAATTTAAAAAATGAAAAAAATGAAACTTCTTTCTGCTGCTGCCATAGCATTATTGTTGGGCGGTGGTATTTTATGGGCTGCCGATCATATAGACGCACCTCTGGTAACCGGTCAAAGTACCGATATTACAGACATGTACGTATTTCAGGGTACTAACACTGCTAATATGGTTTTTGTTTGTGATGTACAGGGTTTACTTACTCCTGGTGCAACAGCTGCCGCTCATTTTGATGAAAACACGCTAATTGAATTTAACATTGATAATACAGGCGATAATGTAGAAGATCTGGTTATTCAGTGTGCGTTTAAAGATGGTAAAATGTATGTTTATGGTCCTGTTAAACCTGCAACTACTGGCCTTTCAAGTACAATAATGGGTACTGCTTCAGTTAGTGTGGGAATTACTCCTTACTCTTCATCTACTGCTATCACAGCTACTTCATCAACAGGCATTACTGCTTTTGCAGGCCCAAGAGATGATCCCTTCTTTTTTGATTTAGACCAATATAAAAAGATAATTGCAGGTACAGCTACTGGTTTTACTAACGCCCCTGTAGATAAATTTGCAGGCACAAACGTGTTAAGCGCTGTAGTAGAAGTGCCAAAAGCATTGCTAAATAGTAGTATTGTGACAGGCAAAATAAATGTTTGGGTAGAAACTAAAAAAAGAGGCTAATTAATAAATTAAGATCATGAAAAAAAATAACATATATATAACCGTAATTGGTTTTTGTGCAGCAATTACATTAACATTAGGTGCGTGCAAGAAAGATAAAACTCCAGTCGTTGCTGCTGATCCGTATACAGGGGTTGTTTTCTCTGTTCAGGGAGATCAGTTTGGACGTCCTGCAATTAACACTGTATTTGTAGCTACTGCAGATAAAGATGCCTTTAATGCCACTATCCCTTCTGCCATGGGAGCTGCTTTTCAGGCAAAATTTCAGGCAAAGCTACAAGCTCTTAATGCAAATGCATATACAACTAATGCTTTAGGCTTAGATGCTTCTACCTTTACAGGTGTATTAGCAACTGATGTTTTGAATGTATCTACAACAGGTAAAACTACATTTTTTGATGGGACTAATGTATTAACGGGAAGAGCTTTGGGTGATGACGTTATTGATACTGAGTTGCTTTTAATTTTTGGTGGACCAGATGGTACTGCAAATGCTTTTTTAACATCAGATCATGTTAATGCTAATGACAAAGCATTTTTAACAAATTTTCCTTACTTAGCATCTCCTCATTAATATAAATTTAGTAGAAGAATAAAAAACCGGATATCACATCCGGTTTTTTTATATCCGATAATGGCAGTTATCTATTTTAATTGCCAATTTAAACATATTATTGATACTAACTTATTATCATCAAAAACTAAAGTTTGAAAAATCCAGCATCGTATTACCTTAAAATCTTAGGCCCTCTATTTATACTCTCGTTTATCTTTCAGCCTGTTTATGCACATGTGGTAGTGGGCGAACTGGAAAAATTATCCAAAACGGATGCGGCTTTTGTGTATTTGAAACAGGGATATATTCACATACTGCCTTTAGGATTTGATCATATCTTGTTTGTCCTCAGTTTATTTCTTTTGAGCCCTAAGTTAAAACCTGTTTTATGGCAGGCAACGGCATTTACAGTTGCACATTCTGTTACGCTTGGACTGGCCATGTATCATCTTATAACTCCGCCAGCGCATATTATAGAGCCTTTAATAGCCATATCTATTGTATATGTGGCTTTAGAGAATATCTTTTCTCCACGCCTAAAATCTTCTCGTATTGGAGTGGTTTTCTTGTTTGGATTAGTGCATGGAATGGGCTTTGCCGGTGCTTTAGGCCAATTAGGTTTACCTAAAGACTCTTATCTCCTCTCCTTAATTATGTTTAATGTAGGCGTGGAATTGGGTCAGTTAACCGTTATACTAACCGCCTATTTCTTATTATCTAAATGGTTTGGAGATAAACCTTATTACAGGAAGTATATCGTTATTCCCCTATCTATATTGATTGCATTAATAGCCAGTTTTTGGACCATACAACGTTTATTCTTCTAAACTGCTCTTCACGTCTTTTGCAAAAGCCGGACTCAAATCATACTGGTTTGAATCAGCAGCTTTAAAAAATTCCTTCGCATTATAGCCTTTACCTAATCCCTGCATCAGTTTGCCCATATAATATAGCTCTAACCCTTCTAAAGGCTTACCCGAAACATGCTGACTAAATATTTTATAGGCTTCGTCTTTTTTATTGTTTTTAAATAAACTCCATGCATACCAGGCATACGTTTGGGGAGTTGCCCGATTGCTTAGTTCGTTTTTTGAGATAGCTTCTGATTTAGTATAATCTTTTAAAACACCTGTATACAGTTCAATTAAGTATTTATTATACATATGGCCGTATTGAGGCCGGGTAGATTTGAATTCAAACTCTCCGGCATATTTCTTTTCAGCGACGGCATCTCCCTTAGCCTGTGCTGTTTGATATAATTTGAATGTAGCATCAGGCAATTTGTTTTTGCTTTGTACAAATTGGAATAATTTATTCGCCAGAGCGTAGTTCTTATCGTGTATAGCAGCAATCCAACCTAAACCCATGATGCTGTGAAAATCAGAACTGTTAGACCGGATACTTTGAACATATAGATCATTTGCTTTTTTTAAATCCGAAGCATGAATACATAGATCCGCCGCATTGGATAAGGCAATTTCATACAAAGAAGAGTATGTCTTCACCAAATCCGCTGCTTTTTCCATAGCAACTATGGCGCTATCTATTGATCCATTTAGATGATCCATTTTTGATTTTCGGAAGAAATAACCGTAATCTATATCCGATTTAATTTTATTGAGATTAAAAGCGGCAATATCATATCTTCCTAATTCAAAATTCACATCAAATGATAAGGTATTAGCCGGGTAACTCTGAAGTCCAATTTTCAGTGCTCTTTTCAAAAGAGTATCGGCCTCACTAAAACGATGTTGTAATATGGCATATCCCGTTAAAGCAGTAAATGGGCCTGATTCTTTTTCGTTATAGGTTTTATTTATCTGATGCATCAAACCTTCAGCCTCTTTTACATCTTCAATATCACCAAATTGATGAAAACGTGCGATCAGCGTGCCTGCATATTTAGATTCATTCGTTATTCCTGGTGATTTAGGATCTATCCGATTTTTCCAGAACTTCATTTCTTCCTCATTCGCTTTTATAGCAGGTGAATTGGTATAATGAGTGATCAGGCTATCCACAAAAATTGGATTAACTATCTGTGATTTTTCATGTTTACAGGCTGTTAAAAAATTAAGCAGGCATAATCCGGAAAGAAGATATTTCATATTTTATAATTTGCTGAAATATACGCAAACAAGCAGATAACAGTTTGAAAACTTAGTATGGCTTAATATAAATTATAAGCCTTAGACATGAAGACATAAAATTACTTGTGATCTCCAAACCTAACTCAGTAAAACTGGGAAAAGCTTTTTCGATAAGATGAAAGAGCATTTTGAATAAGAAATATTATTTTACCTTATGAACTAAGCTCATTCATTAAATTTGATAAGTTTTTATAGATGGTAAGAAGGTTCCCCTTATTTTTTATTTTATGGACGGAATAAAAGTCAAAATAGTAGAATATATAGATTCACATTTTCCTGGTTGGGTGCGATGTTCTTTTCAGGACATTTATAATGTTGAATATTTTGTGACCGAAAAAGTGCCTGTAGTAACGCAAGAAGATCTGCATGAAACATCAATATATCCTAGATTTGGAGTAATCGCAGGGGAAATAGAAAAAACCTATATTAATTCAAATAAGCAGGAAATAGTAACGATCAATATTGAAAAACCTTGGGGAATAGAAACCGAAGATGGGAAGTCAGTATTCGATGTATATAAAAATCAACTGGCCAGTTGGTGAGACAAAATAGACAAGAGAAATAGGAGTTGGTTTTTGTCCCTGTGGTGTCTTCCTGAAAGGGACTCTGCATAAATGACACAGATTCCTATACGAGAGAACCTACTGGGACAAATCTTCTATACTCTTTTTGTAACAACTACTCTCATTTAATATCTAAAAAATTTATAATTTCCCACTTAATTCAACTCATAAAATTTATAAATGCTAAGTATCAGAAACATTGTTAAACAATACGCCAATCATCTGGCTTTAGATGATGTCAGTTTAGAAGTTGAAAAAGGGTGTATTTTCGGTCTACTAGGACCAAACGGAGCCGGAAAAACCTCACTCATCCGCATCATCAATCAAATTACCGCCCCGGATTCGGGTGAAATATGGATAGACGGAGAAAAACTTAATCCATCTCACATTTCTAAAATTGGTTACCTGCCCGAAGAACGGGGTTTGTACAAGAAAATGGAAATCGGCGATCAAATGCTTTACCTGGCTCAATTAAAAGGGATGTCTAAAGCAGATGCTACCAAACGAATTAAATACTGGTTCGAAAAAATGGAGATGCAAAGCTGGTGGAATAAAAAAGTAGAAGACCTGAGTAAAGGCATGCAACAAAAAGTTCAGTTTGTGGCAACCGTAGTGCATAACCCGGAATTAATTATACTGGATGAACCTTTTTCGGGTTTCGACCCGATAAACGCAGAAATAATTACCAATGAGATTTTGGAACTAAACAGAAAGGGAGCAACCATTATTTTTTCTACCCATCGTATGGAATCTGTAGAACAGTTATGTGACAGCATCGCCCTCATTCATAAATCTCATAAAATACTGGATGGAAAAGTAAAAGACATTAAAAACTCCTACCGCGATAACACTTATCGCATTGTTTATTCAGGAGATTTAAAACAATCGGCTAATGAATTGTTTACTATTATCGATCAAAAAAATCAGGCAGATGGAAATCATCTCACACTTAAAATAAACGGCGGGCATACAGCAAATGATCTACTTCAATTTTTAATTTCCCGGGTACAGGTTACCGAGCTCAGCGAAGTGGTGCCAAGTATTAACGATATTTTCATTCAACAAGTAAAAAACTAATCATAAGCCATGAACAAAACATTACTCATTATACAACGTGAATATTTAAGTCGGGTAAAAAAGAAATCATTCCTGATCCTTACTTTTCTGGTTCCTGCACTCATGATTGGTATGTATGCTTTAGTTATTGCATTAACCATTAAGGGTGGAGATAAAGCGCCCATCATCCAGGTAATTGATGATAGCGGAGTTTTTGCAGGCCAGTTTAAAGATAAAAAGTCTATTAAGTTCAAATCATCCACCCAGTCATTAGCCGATGCTAAAAAGGAAGTAATAAAAAATGAAGATGCCTTTGTGATGCATGTTCCTAAAAACGTTGCTTCCGGCGGACAAATTGAGATCTTCTCGCAAAAGAAAGCAGGGATATCTGTAATGAGTACCATTGAAGACGAGGTGAATGATTTAATGCGTACAAAATTGTTAAAAGATGCCGGTATAGATGCAAAAACGCTGGAAGGAATCAAACCCGAGCTAAGCATCGTATCTAAAGAGCTGACTGCCGAAGGCGAAAAAGACAGCAGTTCTGGTGCAGCTATGTTTGTAGGCTTTGCCGGGGCGATTTTAATTTACATGTCTTTATTCATTTATGGTGTACAGGTAATGCGTGGTGTAATTGAAGAGAAAACCAATCGTATTATAGAAGTAGTTATATCATCCGTAAAACCTTTTCAATTAATGATGGGTAAGATCATTGGCATAGGCATGGTTGGGTTAACACAATTCTTGCTTTGGATCGTATTATCTACCACACTGATGAGTGTTGCCGGAAAAGTATTGATGAAAGATAAGATGGATGTAATCAAATCTGAAATGCAGCATTCGCAACAAATGAAAGTTCCAAACTCTCAACCGTCAAATGGTGTAGGAATGGATGTTGTAAAAGCCATGCAAACTATTCCTTTCGGGTACATTTTGCCGGTCTTTTTAACATTTTTCCTGGGTGGATATATGCTTTACAGTGCTTTATTTGCAGCAGTAGGCTCGGCAGTAGATAGTGATACAGAAACGCAGCAGTTTGTGCTTCCAATCACGCTCCCACTCCTCTTCACCTATATTATGTCCTTCAGCTTTATCATCAATAATCCGGATAGCACCATATCCTTCTGGCTAAGTATCATTCCGTTTACTTCACCGGTTGCCATGATGGTTCGTCTACCTTTTGGTGTTCCACACTGGCAGTTAGCTTTATCCATATTTTTGCTTATTGGCGGCTTCATTTTTACCACCTGGGTCGCCTCACGCATTTACAGAGTGGGTATTTTAATGTACGGCAAAAAAGTAAGCTTCAAGGAGCTGGCAAAATGGTTCATGTATAAAGAATAATATATATATTTTTTAGTTAGTATTAATCCCTGTAAGTTTACCTTATGGGGATTTTTTGATTATAATGAATACACGAATAGCCATAATAGACCTGGGGACCAATACCTTTCATTTACTAATTGCTGATGTAGCGAAAGGAAGATCAGCGGATATTGTATTGAAAGAAACCATTCCTGTTAAATTAGGAGAAGGCGGAATGACAAATGGCCGTATTACAAATGAAGCCCTTGAACGGGGATTTTCGGCTATGCAAAACTTCAATATCCTAATAAAACAATACCAGGTTAATGAGATAAAAGCCTTGGCAACTGCGGCATTAAGAACAGCCTCTAATGGAGCATATTTTATCAAGCAGGTAAAATTAGAAACTGCCATAGAAATAGAATTGATTGATGGCAATAGGGAAGCCGAATTAATATATAAAGGCGTACGTGAAGCTGTTAAACTTAGCCAGGAAACTGCTCTCATTATGGATATTGGTGGAGGCAGTGTGGAATTTATTCTCTGTAATGCTTCCCAATTGCTCTGGAAAAAAAGTTATCCCATTGGGGCAGCAAAGCTGATGGAATTATTTCATCATTCAGATCCTATTTCAAAGGAGGATGTGTATGCCATTCATCATCACCTGCAAAACACCTTAACCGAATTAACAGAGCAATGCCGTTTGTTTAACCCGCTAGTACTAATTGGCTCTGCCGGTGCTTTTGAAACATTTGCCAATCTGGTTAGCCATCAATTTAACCTCCCAAAAGATCTGTTAAACGAACCCGAATTCATATTCAATAAAGATCAGTTTATGATTGTGGCCGATCAACTTTTGAAAAGCACCCACCAGCAAAGACTAGCATCTCCTCAAATTGTTCCGGTACGGGTAGATATGATCGTTGTTGCTACTATTTTAACATTATACGTTATAAATCTCCTGAAAATGGATCAGATAAAGCTTTCTACTTATGCTTTAAAAGAAGGGATACTATTTGAGTTTTTAAATGAGAGGTAATGTGATCCGCATTTAATCTATTCAACTTTTTTCAATGCCGACCCTTTATGCACCGCAATATGGCCGGTTTTATCGCTTTTAACTTCATATTGCGGTTCCTCCTCAGTACAATGACGAACATATCCTTTAAAATTAAAGTTAGTTGTATGTATTTTAATGATTTTACCTTTTATATATCCTGCTTCAGAATTCCAGCTGACATGATCGCCAATTTGAAATGTAGTTTTCATAAATACCAATAAAGCATTAATCCCCTTAATAAATAATTATGGAACAATAATATGCTTTATTAGTTTTGTTTCTAGATATTATAAGTACTTAAGTAGGCAAGAGTGAGAATGCAGTTTTAATTGAAAGGCATAAAAAAAGAGGCTAACCTCTTTAAGATAGCCTCTTTCATGATTTTATATACTTAATTTTTTACCACAAATAATGCTATAGCATAAATATTAGCATCTTTGCCATCAAATGGGGCTACAAGCTTGCCATTTCTCCAAAGGTAGCTGGCACTAGTATTATCATTATCTCCGGTTACGTATACATTATTTCCGGCTACCGCTATGGAATAGGCCTTTTCCCCAGATCCAGATCCTCCAGTTAAGAGAAAAAGTTTGCCGTTATTCCAATACATGGCTTTCTTTAAAAGCCCGGAGGCATCAATACCGGCCATATACACCGTATTTCCATTAACGGCAATACCGTTAAGGTATTCATATGAAGCACCTGCACCAAGCACATGAGTATTAGCAGGCTTACCATCATTTACCCAGTATTTTATACTTTCATTTTCAGTTCCTCCTATATATACATCCGGCCCCGATAGGGCAATGCTCCAAGCTTTAGCAAGAAGTGTCCCATCTGTTAATTCTTTATATCCTGTATATTGAGTACCGGTATCATCCCAAAGCACAGCAATTTTTCCAGCATTTACATCACCTGTAACATATACATGATTAGCTGAAACAGCAATACCATAAGCCTCTGCATTTTTACCAATATACCCCCCCTGGCCTAAGGGAAATGCTATTGGCTTTTCATCTGCTCCTATTTTCCAGTATTTAGCAACTTCACTGCTATTAAGGCCGTCTGATTGATAGCCGCATACATACACATTTGTCCCGGATAAAGCAATACCATAAGCCTCTGCAGGAGGAGTACCAGGTAATGTTACCGGAATTGCTTTCCCGTTTTTCCATAAAGTAATCTGGTCAGAATTGGGGGCAACATATCCCACAGCATATACACCTTCCCCATTTACAGCTAGTGCATATACATAGCCTTCTTCAGTTGTTGATAATTGAACCTTGGTGCCATTTTTCCAATAGGCAGGGTAGTCCTTTCCTGCTATTGTTATACTGCCAGCTACATATACATCATCTGTTTTTGCAGGTATGGCTTCTTTCTTTTTACAGGATGCCAGTATAAGGATAAAGCCTGTAAACAGAATAAATAGATACTGGCTAAGTAATTTTGCTTTGTTGTAATATTTAGTTTGATTGTTCATAGTTTTTGTTTTTAATGGTTGTAAAGGTACTATTTATTCAAAATAGTTTAATAATTTAATCGGATAAAGAGAATTTAGGCGACAAATGGATTAGTTTTTTATCAAAAAAAATGAAACCTAAAACGGAAGTTTAATTTTTAGAGACAGTCGACACCAATAATACAAAAACCCTCCAGGTTTATGAAGTCTGGAGGGGGATAAAATTGGATGAATAAACCTTAAGCAGCTTTCGCTTTTTTAACCGGCTTTTTATAATCGCTTTTACGTGTCCCGCCGGCTTCTTCGTATTCACTGCTGTCTTTACCATATTTAGAAGCTACACCATTAAGAATACGCTCATTCCAATCATTAAGTGCTTTTTCACTGTCTTTAAGAGTATTTAACAGCCCGTCTACTTTTGATAATTGAGTATTATACTCATCCATCGAATTTTTTACCAAGTCGATAGCTGCCTGATAAGCTGCTGCGGTAAGGCCGTTGCCCAGATCAAAATTAGCATCAATGTTTTTTACAGATGCAATTCGGCGAAATGCCTTTTCATAAGTTTTTGAAGATGTTTTTAATCTTGCCATTGGTAGATATAAATTAAAAAGGTTAAAAAAAATTAAATTATAACATAAAATTAATTAATATTTTATATATAGCAAATGATTTTTCATTTTTTAGTTGGCATTTCTTAGTTTATAGTACTCGTTACTTAGTTACAAGTTGGCATTTCTTAGTTCATAGTACTCATTACTCAGTTATGGGTTCATGTTTCTTAGTTTATAGTACTCGTTACTTAGTTACAAGTTGGCATTTCTTAGTTCATAGTACTCATTACTCAGTTATGAGTTCATATTCCTTAGTTCATAGTACTAGTTACTTAGTTACACGTACACGTTACTTTGTTTATAGTACCCGTTACTTAGTTATTGGTTTGTGTTACTTAGTTACTAGTACTCATTACTTAGTTAGATAGTACGTCAGAAGTATTGCGGATTATTATCACTTTTAGCCTTAAAATAGAGGTAATTATGTGTTGTTTTACAAATCTGCAAGTTTACACAACTCCTGGTATAAACGATGAGTTGGTAAGCCTACTACATTGGTATAAGAGCCATTAATCCGGTCTATTCCTACCAAACCAATCCATTCTTGTATACCATAAGCTCCTGCTTTATCCATAGGTTGCCCGGTTGAGATATAATATCGTATTTGCTCGGGGCTTAAGGCGTTAAAATAAACCTCAGATACTTCATAAAAGCTATGCATCTGATGATCTTTAAGTAAACTAACTCCTGTAATTACTTCATGCTTATTACCGGATAAGGTAGACAGAATTTCAAAAGCATGTTCTGCATTATCCGGTTTCCCAAGTATTTGGTCATGGATGCAAACAATGGTATCAGCTGTAATGACTATTTCATTGCTGATACTTTCATCAAATGCTTTTGCTTTTTTTTCGGCAATATAAACGGCAATTTCAGAGGGTTTTAAACCATCGGGATAGCTTTCATCTACTTCTTTAAGTACTACACGGAAATCTATTCCCATTAGTTTTAAAAGCTCCTGCCTGCGTGGAGATTTGGATGCTAAAACAATGGGAGGAAAGGAGTTCATAGGAATGGTTAATGGTTTATAGATAATTGTTCATAGTTGTATTGGTTGAAAGTTGGAAAGTTAAATAAGGAATATAAAATGTAAAATGTTGAAGAATAGCTTTCATTCATTTTCAAATTAACACATTTTCAAATTCTCAAATTATTCCATCTATCCTTCTATTCTTCTCCAACTTCCAGCGCTGATGGTGCTTCATCGTGCCATTTTTGCTGAATCTTTAAAACTTTTTCAATTACATCTCTCACACAACCTTTCCCTCCATTTTTTGCTGAAATATAAAGGGACACCGCTTTAATTTCTTCTGCTGCATCTGCGGGACAAACAGGTAAACCAACTAATTTCATTACAAGGAGATCGGGAATGTCATCACCCATATATAAAATTTGTTCGGCCGAAAGTTGATGCTCTTTTATAAATTTATTGTAAACTTCCAATTTAGAATCTACTCCTAAATAAACATCAGCAATACCTAATCCTTTCAGGCGTAAACCTATTCCTTTTGATTTTCCGCCTGTTATGACAGCAACGTGATAACCTCGTTTTACAGCTAACTGTAAAGCATAGCCGTCTTTAATATTAAATTGCCTTAATTGCTCACCTGTTTCTGTAACATGTACAAGTCCATTGGTAAGAACTCCGTCAACATCGAAAATGAATGCTTTTATATGTTGTAATTTTTCTAGAAACATCTTATAATTTGAGAATGCAAAAATTTGAGAATTTGAAAATGCATGTGCGATATGTTAAGATATAGAATTTGCACATTAGCATATTAAGGAGTTTGCATATTTATTGATTATCCCGCCATTCATAAACCCATGCAGATTGAATTTGTTCCAAATGTGCTTCATTACATTCTTCTCGGGTTCCTTTAAAGTTAGGCAAATTCAAAACCCATTCCATCAATTCAGTAAAGCGGATTCGATATATCTTAGATTCGCCAAAATCATCGCCAAACTTTTCATATAGTCCCATGGCAATGTCTTCATGATCTTTCCAATGGATGGGTAATTCAAATTTTTCGTTGGTCATTTTTAAAACTGCTGGTAATAATTTATAAGAATAAAGTAGTGTGATATTAATGCCCTAAAAATTGATTTTGATCGGGTAGGGTTACTTCAATATCTCCTTCAATAAGGATACACTGGCAGCCTAACCTGGAATTAATACGAGGATTAACTGCCCGGTCGATAAAATCTTCTTCTTTATCAGAAATCTCCTGGATATGATCCATGCCCCTGTTCACATATACATGACAGGTACTACATCCGCATACACCGCCGCAATTATGTTGTAGTTCAATCCCATTATCCAAACACACATCTAAAACAGACTCTCCTTTAGCGATTGACAGTTCTACAGGTTGTTTTCCGGCCTCTTCAAAATTAATATGGATTTTATAGATGTTCATTCTGCCGCAAAATTAACAAATTAAACCAAGCCTTATAATTGCTTGTTCAAATTGACTATGCTTTGACTTAGTTTTGAATAAAGCTCCTGTAAATCCGGATTTGATTGAAGTAATTCTAAATGAGTTTTAATCGTATTATTATCATGGCGACTAGCGGGTCCTGTTTGT
The DNA here is from genome assembly GCA_025353765.1 of Sphingobacteriales bacterium. Taxonomy (GTDB): domain Bacteria; phylum Bacteroidota; class Bacteroidia; order Sphingobacteriales; family Sphingobacteriaceae; genus Daejeonella. Next base: position 20,957 of record JANXOD010000041.1, on the reverse strand, counting down.
ACACTTGTGGGATCATTCGTTTGAATTTTCAAGGCTGTTTCGGCTATTAATGGTCTTAATAAATCAAAATCCAGATCCTGACCTTTTAATATTTCTTGTGCTAAAGCATACAAATGATTCGTAAAATTGCAGGCAAAAACCGCCGCAACATGAAGCGTTCTACGCTGCATAGAATGAAGCACTATCACTTTTTCTGATAATCTATCGGCAATAGACCTGATTATCTCAGTCACTTCAGGAGTATTTCCTTCTATAGCAATGGGAATTTGCCTGAAATCAACAGCCTTCTTTTTTGAAAACGTTTGCAGAGGGTAAAAAACTCCTGTTCTTGTAGAAACGCCATCCAGTATGTCTAATCCTGTAGAACCAGAAGTATGAACGATCAGTTGATCTTGCAAAGTTAATGAAGTGATAATATCTTTAATAGCATCATCTTTAACAGCAATAATATATAAATCTGCTGATAAAACCATTTCTGATATATCTGTTATAGATTCTGAAGCCAAGGAACTTGCTAGCTCTTCCGCATTTTCTTTATCTCGGCTCCAAACCTGAAGTATATCTTGTCCGGCCATTTTAAATGAGCGGCCCAATTGCGTGGCTACATGTCCACTACCTAATAGTACAATATTCATATCAGGCTGTTTTTAGTTCTTTATTTCTACGAAAAATAGATAAGAGAAAGCCAATGACCATAATAATGGTTCCTCCCCAAAAGAGATTGATGTAAGGGAATTCAATAGCTTTCATCACGATCCATGTTTTTTCAGCTTTTGGTTTTTGATATACTGTAAGCTCCAGTTTATTTTTAGCCGGATAAATATTAGTAAAACGCAATTTTAAACCTGCTTCATCTATTGTTTTTCCAAAATCATATTTAACACCACCTTTTAATAAATAGATTGGTTCGGCAGTATACTTTTTTCCGTTCTGGTTAACTTCAACCTGTAATCCAATGGCCATATCTCCATTTTTTATCGGGATATTTTGGATTTTAGCATCCTTATTAACACCTTTTATTACCATAAACCCTTCACGAAAACGTATAGTATCTCCTATGTTTATTTCATGAATAACTGGTTTTTCGTATGTTTTATCATCCGAATGACCTTCAGCTCCCATGTGATCTTCCTCCTTTAATGGCACGCTGCTTACGTGTGTGTATATATCATGAAATAAATAGTGGCGGGTGTCGGGTGAAGCAATAATTTGCTGCATTTTTACATTTTGCTGTGCATGTGGATATAAATCAAAATTTTCTTTTATGCTTCCACTTTTTTCATCAATCACCTTGTAATTTACCCGGTAATAGGTATTTACGCCTTTTACAGAATCTCCCATATAAGTAACCGTATATCTATCCATTTTCACAGGTTCATCTTTATAAAGAATTATATTTTCTTTGGGATTATTCGCTTTCGCGAACTCATCTCCAAAGTCTGTACCAGTATTATTAATGGAAACAGTTTTATGTGTAGCTGCAGCTACAAGTGCTCCAACTAATATTAAGGCAAAACCAATATGAGCAATAGCAGAACCAGCTAATTTCCATTTCCCTTTAAAGGCTTCGCCGAGAATCTTCGCATTAGCCAAAATAGAAAATACACTAGCATAAGTTAATATCATATACATGGCATTACCATACACTTTTGTAATATAACCGATAATACCTGCAATAATTAAAGCAACAACCAGTGAAACAGAAATACTGATGTAAAATTTTTTAACATCTGTTTTCTTGTACTTTAAAAACTGAGAAAATGCGGATATAAAAGCGATTACCACAGCAAAAGGAACCTGCCATTTATTATAATGTTGTATAATATTAGCCGGGGGAGCTAATTTAGTGCCGAAAATTGCATTAAATACAGGTATTGATGTAGTTGCAATAATTTGAACACAGGCAACTGTTAACACTAAAGCTCCTATAAAAAGCCAAAATTCTCTAGAGTAGGTTTCCTCATCTTTTTTGGTAATGGGCAATTCCTTCCATCGTGATACCAATAACCAAACAGACAGCGATAGAAATGTCAATACAAATATAACCAGATGCCAAAACATTCCCAGATCGGTAAATGCATGGACTGATGTTTCTCCTAAAATGCCGCTTCGAGTTAAAAATGATGCATAGAGAACTAATATAAAACTGATCATTACTAAAAATGTAGCAGTGAAATAAGAATGACCGGAGTTTTTATAGGCAATAATTACATGGACAGCTGCTATTAACGTTAACCAGGGAATAATGGAAGCATTTTCTACCGGATCCCAAGCCCAAAAACCACCAAAATTAAGTGCTTCATATGCCCAGAAAGATCCCATTATAATTCCGGTACCCAAAACCATTGCAGCAAATAATGCCCACGGTAATGCAGGTTTTATCCATTCTTTATATCTTTTTTCCCATAAACCAGCTGTTGCATAAGCAAAGGGAACTATCATGGATGCAAAACCTAAAAACAATGTTGGCGGATGTATAACCATCCAGTAGTTTTGAAGTAATGGATTTAACCCGTTACCATCCTGAATAAGACTTAAATAATCGGGTCTGGAAAAGATGGGACCATCAATGGCAGTTCTTAGAAGAATAAAAGGGGAACTGCCAATCCGTGTACCGAAAACTTCAATCCCTATCAGCATAGAAGCTAAAAAAGTTTGAGAAAACATGATGGTTGTCATCACCGAACTCTCCCAGCTTTTAGCTTTACGGAAAATTACAAAACCTAAAATGCCTTGCCAAAACGTCCATAACCAGAAACTTCCTTCCTGGCCTTCCCAAAAACAGGAAATAATAAAATAGACGGGCAATGTTTTAGAGGAATGTGCCCAAGCATAATGATATTCAAAAAGGTGATTGTAGATGATGTAGAATAAACAACTTCCGATACCGATAATTGCTACCAGGTTTAACATGAAAGCGGTTCTTGCTATCTTTTGCCAGCTTTCAGACTCAAGTACTTTTCCTCTATTTTTATTTATAGTTGCGAAATAATAACTGATGGTTGCCAGAAGGGCCGAACCAAATGATAATATAATGAAAAACTGGCCTAGCTTACCCGGAAGAAGGTGTTCTCCAACAAATTGAATATCCATTTATTAAATTAAATTTTACAGCTTAGAAGTCTTTACTTCATTAACTTCTATTTTATCTTTAGTGTATTTAGAAGGGCATTTCATTAAAATTTTTGAAGCATGAAACTCTGTACCCACCATTTTCCCGGTTAATACAATCTGTTCCGATTTTTCAAAGTCCTGAGGTTTGGTGCCCGTAAATACGACTTTGCATTCCAGTCCCTTATTATCTTTCATGTAAAAAGAAAAATAATTAGCATCCTGTTTCGGATTATAAAAAAGCTCTTTTTGCTTATCGAGATGACCTACAACATGCAATTCTGATTTCGATTCTTTAGCATCAGTAAAGCTGCCGTAAGTGCTTGAATCAGAATAGGTGCTTATAATTACACAAATAGCAATTGCTATAATAATTATTCCAGCTATTGAACTCTTTTTCATGATCCGCGTATATTAAGCATTTAATCAATGTGGGTACAAAAGTACAAAATACTATACTTTAGGAGTATAAGAACAAGAAGGTTATTTTATTAAGAATAATTCTAAATAAAAAGAGCAATCTAAATAATTAGACTGCTCTTAAATATAAATAATACAAATAGAATTATGGCCAAATACCCAGATTCATATATGATACTGCAATTTTGTCAATTGAACTTACAAAAGCTGCTGTACGTAAGCTGTCAATCTTAGGGTTATTCATTTTTATTTCACGAATCTCATGGTATGAACGTATCATCGTATCTTCCAAACCAGAATTAACTAATTCTAATTCTGTAGCACCTTTAATGATCATTTTACGTTGAGCTGCATCAAGAGTAACGCCTGTTGCTGACTCTACCATATTTACTAAATTGAAGTTAGCAGTTTCTTCATAACGTTTATCCATACGACCAAAAGCTACGTGAGAAAGATTTTTCAACCATTCAAAATAAGATACGGTAACACCACCTGCATTGCAATACATATCAGGAATGATAATGCTACCACGCTCAATAAATGCTGCTGCGGCTGCCGGAGTTGTTGGTCCGTTAGCAGCTTCGGCTATAATTTTAGCTTTAATATTACCAATATTATTTTCGGTGATCTGATTTTCTAACGCTGCAGGAACCAGGATATCACATTCTTGTTCTAGACCTTCTGAAGAATTTTTGAATTCTTTAGCAGCACCTGCAAAACCCAGGATAGATCCGGTTGCTTTACGATGGTTAAAAACATCATCTAGATCAAGGCCTTTAGCATTATAAATTGCACCTTCATATTCACACATTCCAACAATTGTTGCTCCGAATTCTGCTAGGTATTTACAAGTATAGTAACCCACATTACCCAATCCCTGAACAATCACTCTCTTACCTGATAAGCCTGCTGTTAAGCCCACTCTGGTCATATCTTCAGTGATATCAACACATTCTCGTATGGATATTGCAACTCCACGTCCCGTAGCTTCTCTGCGGCCTGCAATACCATGCAATGCCAAAGGTTTTCCGGTAACACAACCCAATGCGTCCAGTTGGCCTGGATTCATGGTTTGGTAGGTATCTGCAATCCAGCTCATTTCACGTTCGCCCGATCCATAATCAGGAGCTGGAACATCAATACCGGGACCAATAAAGTTTTTCTTAATCAGTTCAACTGTATAACGACGGGTAATATTCTCCAACTCGGCAACCGTATAATTTTTAGGATTGATTTTAATACCGCCTTTAGCGCCACCAAAAGGAACATTGACAATCGCACATTTATAGGTCATGAGTGATGCAAGAGCCATCACTTCATCCTCATTCACCATCTCGCTATAGCGAATACCACCTTTAGTAGGAGATTTATGATGAGAGTGTTCAACACGCCATGCGTCAATTACTTCAAATCCATTTCCTCTGCGTATAGGGAAACGGAAACGGTAAACGCTGTTGCATGATCTGATTTGGTCCAGCAACCCTTCATGGTGTGAAGTGAACTGGGCTGCATGATCAAAAAACTCGCACACATCACCAAAAAAAGTGGTTTCAAGATGTGCAGCTTCTGTAGACTTAGCCATAACTAATATTTAGGGTTTATATAGAATATTTGTTTTTCCTGCTGCAAATTTGGGTTAAAAAAAAGAAATCCCACAAATGAAAAAAACTTAGTGTATGATATACACATTTCATACGATCATGAAAAATGAGGTTCAAGCAAGTTTAAGAGGGATTTCAATGTTATTTTTTTTGCTCTATTTTTTTTACTCTTTTATCAATACTGAATAAATAAGCGATAATACCTATGAAAATTACACTTATGACTGTTACAACTACGTAGATCTTTCCCGAACTACGGAGAGCATCAGCCATTTCAACCCCATCTGTATTTTGAGCTATACTTACGCCATAAAAGAATAGTAAACTAAAAGATGTAAGAAATAATCTTCTCATGTGTTTAAATAGATTGTTGTTTATTTTCAATTTTACGAATACGATAACGAATAGTGGTGATCCAGATGCTAATCAGTATCCAACCTAAACAAGCCGGATAAAATATTGGGCGGAGTTCGGGAGCCATATCTTTGGTATTAAAACCAGGATTACCACCGTTACCGGGATGTAAAGAATCTGTCATTCTTGGCAATACAAATAAAAGTATAACCATAATGGGGAAAGCAAACACATTATAAACTGATGATATTTTAGCTCTCTTTTGCTCTTCTTCTATCGAATTACGCAATACCAAATAAGCCAGGTATACTAATAGTGCAATTGCCGCACTGTTCTGTTTTGGGTCATTACTCCAGGCTTCTCCCCAGGTATATTTTGCCCATACCGCACCTGTAATCAATCCTAAAATACCAAATACAATTCCCACATTAGCGCTTTCTACAGCTATAAGATCATAATTTTCATTATTAGTATTTAGGTATTTGATACTGTAAATTACAGACATTAGTAAAGTGATAATCATGGAGAACCACATGGGTACGTGGAAATAAATATTTCGGATAGATTCATTTAAGATGGGCTTAGCCGGAACATGGAATAAAAAGCCACCAACTATTGAAAAAAGCACCAGAACTGAGGCAAGTATTTTCCACCAGTTTTTTTTCATAATGAATAAATATTTAAACGGAGCAAATGTAAGTAATCTAAACTTGGGGCTTAAAATAATTTTCAATAAAAATTAATCGCCTTTAAAGACTAAAATTATGTTTTAGATTGATATTAAAAGAGGTGAGTATACTTTTCCCAAACTAAAAAATCTTATACTTTAGCTTTCAATAAATGAATTAGTTTTGATAACTATAGATCTACTAATTTAATATAATCAAATACAATGCATATCCTTCTTTTCAATGATACAGTAATTCCTGCATTAAAATATGGTGGTACAGAGCGCATTATGTGGTGGCTGGGTAAAGAGCTGGTAAAAAGAGGGCATAAAGTTAGTTTTTTAGTTAAAAAAGGTTCTTACTGTGATTTTGCAGAAGTGATAACGTTTGATCCGGATAAAAGCATCCAAAGCCAAATTCCGAAAGATATAGATATAGTACACGCTCATTATATTACTAAAGAAAATTTTAGCCAGCCCACAATTACCACCATTCATGGCAATATACCTTATGGACAAGAATTACCTTTAAATAGTGTATTTGTATCTCAAAATCACGCTGAAAGATATGGAAGTAATATATACGTGTATAACGGATTAGATTTTTCAGATTATGGCGATCCGGGATTAGGTATAGAACGTAAGTATTTGCATTTTCTTGCGAAGGCAGCATGGCGGCTGAAGAATGTTCGGGGAGCAATTGATATTGTCAATAGGCTTAAAAAACAATTAAGAGTTATTGGAGGTTACCGGCTTAATATAAAAATGGGATTTCGATTTACTCTATATTTTAACATTCATTTTTATGGGATGATTGGAGGAGAAAAGAAGAATGAAATATTAAGACATTCCAAGGGTTTAATTTTTCCTGTGCTTTGGCATGAACCTTTTGGAATAGCAATAGTTGAAAGTTTATACTTCGGTTGCCCGGTATTTGGCACTCCATATGGTTCTCTCCCTGAATTAGTACCTCCCGAAGTTGGATTTCTGTCTGCTTCAAAAAAGGAATTAATTCATGCAATCCAAAACTCTGATTATAGTTCTGAAGCATGTCATACATATGCCGTTGAGAATTTTAATTCGGTAAAAATGGCAGAAAGATATATTGCATTATATGAGAGGGTCTTAAACGGTGAACAATTAAATGCAATTCATCCCACCCTTCAGCATAAGCAGGTAGAAAAATTCCTTCCTTTCTATAATTAAAGAGCTTTTAATAATGGTGAGGTTAGGTATAAATAAAAAATGCCGAATATAACACCCGGCATTCAGTTAATAATGAATTGTATGTACTACTAAATTACCTTTTAAAAATTGTTTCAGTAGTTGATTTATAAACCTGACCTTGAGAAGTTTCTGTATATTCCCCATATAATACTAAATTGCTTGAGGATAGCTGTTTTATTTGAGTAGACTCACTGGTAACTTGTCCATTTTCAGTAGTTAATAACGTCAAAGTTTTACCATCCTCAGAAATAGTATACTTCACATCTGCAGCTACAAGCTGGCCATTATCATATGCTAATAAAGTACCATCGCTTTTAAATTCCACATATCCCACGGTTGTATCCGGAACCTCTCCTTTTAATTCTCCGTTTACATAGTTTTTTGCAATTTGACTTACAAAATTCCATTTTCCAAGAATGGTAACTTTTGCAGGGTCTTTAATTGGGTCTTTTTTACAGCTGGTAAATCCTATTGCCAATGCAAAAAATAAGAAGAGCATAATGTTTAACTTTTTCATTTTGATTGTAATTAAGTTTAGTGAAAAATAAATAATTTAATATTATTAGTAAGACAATACTAACTACACACTTCCCCTACGTAACTATATAAAAAAAATCATTTAGACAGAAGTTGAATATTAACAATGCATCTCAATGCACATTTAACGTAGTCAATCCTTTTAATCTCGCTATATTTGCCTTCTAATTATTTTAATGGCACATCAAATTCCATCCGACGGCACTTTATTACCTTTAATGGAAGAGTTTTATACTATCCAAGGCGAAGGATTCCATTCTGGTAAAGCGGCTTATTTTATTCGCTTAGGCGGATGCGATGTGGGTTGTCATTGGTGTGATGTAAAAGAAAGCTGGAACGCTGAATTGCATCCTTTAACTTCAGCGGATCAGATTATTAAAAATGCAGAGCAATATCCCGGAAAGGCAGTGGTTATTACCGGCGGTGAACCTTTAATGTATAACCTTGATTATCTTACTGCCAAATTACAAAAGCGTGGAATTAAAACTTTTATAGAAACTTCAGGAGCTTATCCCCTTTCTGGTTCATGGGATTGGATATGTTTATCTCCTAAAAAATTTAAAGGGCCACGACCAGAAATTGGCCTTATAGCCGGAGAATTAAAAGTAATTGTATTTAACAAAAGTGATTTTATTTGGGCAGAAGAGCACGCTAAACTGGTTTCAGAAAATTGCAAATTATATCTTCAACCCGAATGGTCAAAAGCATCTGTAATTACTCCTCTGATTATTGATTATGTAAAGCAAAATCCCAAATGGGAAATATCATTGCAAACGCATAAATACCTCAATATTCCATAGAACTTTTATTTATCCTAAAATAAAGCAAATGAAAACAATTAAACTCTTTATGGCCGTTATAGCAACTTTAATTATTAGCGGTTCTGCCTTTTCGCAGGGGAAAAATCTTGATTATACTGACGGCAGCACAAAATTGCAAGGGTATTTTGTTAAAGCAAGAACCAAACAGGGTAAAACTCCCGGAATTGTCATTATTCATCAATGGATGGGATTATCTCAGCACGAAAAAACTACAGCTGACAAGCTTGGTGCTTTAGGATATCATACCTTAGCTGCTGATATTTATGGCGAAGATATTCATCCAAAAAATGCTCAGGAAGCCGGAGAACAAGCAGGTTATTACAAAACTAATTATCTAATATACCAATCAAGAATTAAAGCAGCTATTGATCAACTGATTAAGCAAGGTGCAGATGTAGATAACATTGCAGTTATTGGCTTTTGCTTTGGCGGATCTGGTGCTATAGAAGCTGCCCGTGGCAGATTGCCAGTAAAAGGAGTAGTTTCTTTTCATGGCGGTTTAGGTAAAGATCCTAAACGGAGTAATACACCGGTAAAAGCAAAAGTATTGGTATTGCATGGAGCTGATGATCCCTACGAATCTGAAGAGGAGATTAAAAACTTTCAAAAAGAAATGAGAGATGGGAAAGCAGATTGGCAAATGATTTATTATGCTAATGCCGTTCATGCATTTACTCAGCCGGAGGCTGGAAATGATAATTCAAAAGGTGCTGCCTATAGTGAAACTGCTGCAAAACGCTCTTGGGAACACATGAAATTATTTTTAAATGAATTATTTGCTAAATAGCTATACTTCATGTTCCGCATGAATCTAAATTTAATTAATTCCAAATATTACCCTAACTTCATCCGAAACTAAACCCTATAATATTACGCTTGTTAGGTATGAAGAAGCTTCTATTTCTGTTTTTATGCAGTTTTTGTACTACATCTTTTGCTCAAAAGCATACAAACTTAAATCATAAAAAGGCCCAAAAAGCATACGATAAAGCCAGCGAGTTTATTTCTTCAAAACTATATGATAAAGCCATTGAACAGCTCGAGCAGGCCGTTAATTTAGACACCCAATATATTGCTGCTTACCAGCAATTGGGGGATCTGTACCGTAAGTTTTCTAATGATTCTGCAGCAAAAATTAATTATCAAAAGGTTATAAATCTTAATCCTGAATTTCTTCCCCTCACCTATTTCGGGATTGCCAGGAGTGAATTAAATACAGGTGATTACACTAATGCTTTGCATCATTTTAAAAAATATCAATCCTATAATACCTTATCAGAAGTTAGTAAAAAAACAGTATTAAAGTATATAGAAGATTGTGAGTTTAGTTTAGAAGCCATTAAAAACCCCGTTGAGTTCAAGCCTGTAAACTTAGGCGAAGGTATTAATACTAAAGAGCAGGAGTATCTTCCGGCAATTACCGCAGATGAAGAAACTATCATTTTTACTCGTAAAGCTAATAATGCTGAAGATTTTTACACCAGTAAAAAGGAAGACAGCAAATGGGCAACTGCAACGTATTTGAGCAAAAATATTAATACTGAAATGTATAATGAGGGCTCGCAATGCATTTCTCAGGATGGCATGTATCTTTTCTTTACAGGATGTAATCGTCCGGATGGTTTAGGTAAATGTGATATTTATGTGTCTAAACGTGAAGGTAAGGATTGGAGTAAACCATTTAATATTGGTGCTCCAATAAATACTATGGGCTGGGAATCTCAGCCATCTTTAAGTGCTGATGGCCGTACGTTATACTTTGTAAGTACCAGACCCGGTGGATTTGGAGGTTATGATATCTGGAAATCTGAACTGATAAAAGAAGGTTCATGGACAGTTCCTGAAAATATGGGACCTACTATAAATACTCCTTATGATGAGCAATCTCCTTTTATACATCCGGATAATCAAACTCTATATTTTTCATCAAATGGCTGGCCCGGTTTAGGCAATAAAGATCTTTTTATGAGCCGGCGAGAGATTCCAAAAAATTCTTCTGATAAAGCGGAATGGCAAAAGCCAGTAAATTTAGGATATCCCATTAACACTTATGGAGAAGAAAGTAGTTTAACGATTAGCAGTGACGGGCAGCATGGCTTTTTTGCATCAAACCAGAAAGGTGGTTTTGGCGGTTTGGATATATATTCATTTGAACTGCCTGAAAAAATACGCCCCAATTTAGTTACCTATGTGAAAGGCCTTGTAATTGATAAAAGCACTAAAGATACCTTAGATGCTAAAATACAAATGACCAATCTGGCTACAGGTGAAGTTATTTTTGATGAAGTTACAGACGATGAAACAGGTGAATTTCTAACGACAATGGCTATTGGAAAATCATTTGGATTAAACGTATCCAAACCGGGTTATATGTTTTACTCACAAAATTTTACGCTTGATACTATAGTAAATAAGCCATTTCATATTCTGGTACCCTTGCAAAAAATTGAAGTAGATAGTATGGTTGTTTTAAATAATATCTTTTTTGAGACCAATAAATACGATTTACTTCCAGAGTCTGAAGTGGAGTTAAAACAACTTATTAGATTCTTAACCGAAAACCCAAGAGTTACCATAGAAATTTCCGGATATACGGATAATGTTGGTAACGACAAATCAAATCAACTACTTTCTGAGAACAGGGCCAGAACAGTATATAATAATTTAATCCTGAATAAGATCTCACCGTCCAGACTGAGTTATCAAGGATATGGCAAAAATAAACCTCTTACTGAAAATGCAACAGAAGAGGGACGAAAGAACAATCGCAGAACAGAATTTAAAATCACTAAAAATTAACACATGGAACAGAATTACAAAAATCACAGCCGCTTAGTTACGGGTTTTCACAAAGTGCTATTTGGCTTATTATTCATTGGCTTGATAGGATCTCTTGTAAATCTTTTTAGGTCTTTCAATAGTCGCAATTTATACCTGGCAAGTCTATTAGTCCTGTTGTTTATTTGCTGTTTTCTGATGTCCTGGTACCTAAGAGCATTCCCTATAAAAGCGCAAGATAGAGTTATACGCATGGAAGAAAGCTTCAGGCATTATATCCTAACGGGTAAACAAATTCCATCTGCTTTAAAAATCGAACAGATCATTGCTTTACGTTTTGCTTCAGATGAAGAGTTTCCTGAATTAGCAAAGCGTGCAGAAAACGAAAACTTGAACAGTCAAGCAATTAAAGAAGCCATTAAATCATGGAAAGCAGATCATCACCGAATGTAATAATTGTTTTAGGTAAACCTAAAGTAACCTTTATAAATAGCTTTAAGTAGTCGTAGAGTTTAGTTAGGATGGCAGAAACTCTTAAATTTATAACTCAGAAATGAATGTAATAAATAAACTACCTCAAATTACATTCACATTCTGGGTAATTAAAATATGTGCCACCACATTAGGCGAGACTGCCGGCAACATTTGGGGCAACCTTCGGTGATTTGCTTACAAAATCCGTCGAAAAAGGAGGGTTAAATTTGGAACTGTAGGTTCATCGCTAGTCCTCTTTGGAATTCTTGCAATTTTGATAGCTTTTACAATTATTACTATAAATTCCAATGAGAAAAGTAAAGTTGTCAAATAATGATTTATACTAAATATAGGCTTTTACTCGTTTTGGTTAGAATTTTGCTAAGTAATAACAAAAAATAAATAATTTTTTATTAAACAACCCATATCATGAAAACAAACATCATTCTTTCAGTCGTACTTATCGGCACATTATTTTCTTCTTGTAAAAAGAAGGATACTACAGCTCCTGCTTTAACATATGTGATAAGCAAAGACAGCTCATATACTGCTGATCCATCGCAAACTCAGGTTAGAAAGTTTAAATACAATAGCAGCAAAAAATTAGTTGAGGTGCAGTACAAACATGGAGGCAGTCTTACTTATTTTGATCATGATAGCATTTATTATAATGTTAACGGACAAGTTTCGCAAGTGATAAGTTCTCCCATTGGCGATAATGCCAACGCTCAAGCCACAAATACTTATACTTATACAAACAACCTTTTAACTTCTGTCCATGAAGTAGGAACAACTACCATTAATAATGTAGAGATAGCTTATGATCGCACACGCACATTTACGTATACAGGCGGGAAATTGTCAGCTCAAACAGTGGTCTATTCAGCAGATCCTGGCTCTATTCCTACTGATAAGGATAATATTAGTAATATTGTTTTTACCGGGAATAATATGAGTTCTGCACTTATACCAGGTTTAGCCAGTGGAGTAGCCCTTACATTTGATACTAGTACCGCCAACCCATATTACGGCCTTAATTTCCGCTCCGATGATTTTATAAATCTGTTTAATCCAAATAATCTTTTAAAGGCGTCTACAACAGCTGCGCCTTCAAAAACTCTTGAAGATAATACTTACACAAAAGATGTCAATGGCAGAATAACCAAAATAGTTAATAATTCTCAATCTCCAACTGTTGCTACTGCAATTACCTACCAAAGTTTATAATACTAATTGATTTTAACACAAAAGCCTCTCATCCAAATATTTGGATGAGAGGCTTTTGTGTTATGTACTTTTCCTAGCCTGTTTAATCTATGGATGCTTTCCCGTTAAACGGATTAAATTCACGTGTTGAATGATTCATGGTTGCTGCCCTGCTAATCGTTTTACTGCCATATTTACTATTTACCTTGTCTAAAGCACTATATAATTTGCTGTTTCTATTATAGTCTTCAAATAAATTAGCTTGGAATAAACCATCAGATAATTGACTTAAACGCACACCAACTAATCTTACAGGTCTTCCCTTTTGATTTAGCTGATGAAATAGATCCTTAATGATCGGAAATAATAAATGGTCTGCATTTGTTGCAGGTATTGTTAATTGCTGACTAAATGTATCGAAATTTGAATACCGTATTTTTACTGCTATGCAGGATGCAGATTTATGCTCTTTTCTCAAACGGTAAGTAAGTTGTTCTGTCATAGAAACTAATAGCTCCTCTAAAGCTTTTAAATCCAGGCAATCTTCATCAAAGGTATGTTCACTGGATATTGACTTACGTTCATGATAAGGCTCAACCGAAGAATGATCAATTCCGTTTGCTTTTTGCCACATCATTAATCCCATCTTACCAAAGATTCGCTCTAAGTTTATAATAGATTGTTGCTGTAGTTCGCCAACTTTAGTAATTCCCATACCATATAAAATTTTACATGCTTTTTCGCCTATCATGGGAATTTTACTTACTGCTAATGGGGCCAGAAAAGCTTTTTCAGTTCCATGTTCCACAAATAATTGTCCGTTTGGTTTAGCTTGCCCTGTAGCAACTTTAGATACTGTTTTATTAGAAGAAAGCCCAAAGGAAATTGGCAAACCAGTTTCCATAATAATTTTCTGGCGTAATTCTGATGCAAGTTGATAGCATCCATAAAACTTATCCATCCCCGTAAGATCTATATAAAATTCATCGATAGAGGTCTTTTCAAATAAGGGAACCTGGCCACAAATGATCTCTGTTACTGCATGCGAAGCCCTACTATAAGCCAAATAATCTCCTCCAATAATTAGTGCAGCTGGACATAGTATTTTTGCTTTCCGGATAGACATGGCTGAATGTATGCCAAATTTACGAGCTTCATAACTACAGGAAGCTACCACTCCGCGATCTGTATCTCCGCCAATAAGAACCGGTTTCCCATTTAATGATGGATCCTTCATTCGCTCAACAGATACAAAAAAAGAATCCAGATCTATATGGACAATATGACGCAATAAATTTTCTGGGATCATGCTCAAATATAATTCAAGATACTAAATATATTAGTATTTTGAATTATATTTTAAAAATGCGAGAGATATTAGTCTCTTTAGATAGCCATTCTTCGCCTGAAGAGTTTATTGTTTTAAATTGAAAGCAGAAGCCTATTTTAGCTTTTAATGTTCCAAATGACTTACACCACCAGAAACCACAAATTTCATCGCTTCACTGGCGGTCATTTTAAGGGGTTTTACCCGATTAGCGTTTACAATACATAATTGCCCGGCAAAAGAATATGATAAGGGAAAATAAACAGCTACTTCGCCCGGAAGGCCAATTTTTGAAAGATCCTTTTGAGTTAAAAAACCAATTTTTTTTAATCCTGTATCATTTATCTCAACTAATACAGCCTCATTAAATTTCTTTTCATCGCCAACAAAAGCTTCGGCCAAATCTTTTATAGAAGTATAAATGAAATTGAAAATAGGCAGCCTGTTGAGCCATCTGTTAAACCAATTGTATATAGGCTCTGTTACAAAGTTTGTAACCACAATACCTGCTATTAAAAGGATCATTACAACGGTAAGAATTCCTAAACCTGGAATATAAACAGGATGACCGAGTCGGTCTACCCAGATTACGTCACTTAAATTTAAAGCGTAATCTACTTTAGAAATGATCCAGTAAATAAAAAACAAGGCAGCCCCTAATGGTAAAATAACCAGTGTACCTTTTACAAGATAATTAAGTAATGCGCCTAATATTTTATTCATAATAGTAAACTCGTTTCACCCGTTGAGATATTCCGGTTAATATTTCATAAGGGATTGTTTCCAGCTGTTTTGCAATGTCCTCCACTTTGATCTGATCATTAAAAACGATCACTTCATCCTCTTCCGATACATCTAAACCCGTAACATCCAGCATGGTCATATCCATACAAATTTTTCCAATAGTTGGCACTTTTTTCCCCTTAATCAACATTTTACCTATACCATTTCCTAAAGCCCGGTTATAACCATCGGCATAACCAATTTTTACAGTAGCAATTTTACCGCCCGAAGGCATTTTCCCCTCACGGTTATAACCAATTGTATCTCCTGCCGGAATTCCTTTAATTTGTGATATACTGGTTTTCAACGAAGTTACGGTTTGCAAAGGAGAATTAATGGGATATGCATGATCAATTCCATAAAGGCCAATACCTAAACGAACCATATCAAACTGAGCTTCGGGCCAACGACTAATACCTGAAGTATTTGATAAATGTCGTATAAATGCATATCCTAAACTTTCTTTCATTTTATGCGCTAACTGGTTGAATTCGCCAATTTGCTTATGTGTAAAATCATCATCCAGAGGATCTTCACTGGATGTCAAATGTGAAAACACACTTTTTACATCCACAGCTTTCGTTTCGGCTATTAGTTTAAGTAAAGAATCAATCTCATGAGCCATAAAACCCAGCCGATGCATGCCTGTATCAAGCTTAATATGAATGGGATAGTTTTGTATATTTTTATGATCAAGAACTTCTACTAATTCCTGAAATACGCGAATGCTGTAAATTTCTGGCTCCAGTTTATTTTCTATAATGGTTTCAAAAGCCATCACATCCGGACTCATCACCATTATTGGCAAGGTAGAACCTGCTTTACGTAGTAATACTCCTTCATCAGCATAAGCGACAGCCAGATAATCTACTTTATTAAACTCTAACAGATTGGCAATTTCAAAACTACCGCTACCATATGAAAAAGCCTTAACCATCGCCATTAACTTTACACCCGGCTTTAACTGCGATTTATAGAAATTTAAATTATGCTCCAAGGCATTCAAATTAATTTCTAATACAGTTTCATGTACCTTTTGAGTGAGCAACTGACTAATTTTTTCAAATTTAAAAGAACGGGCCCCTTTTAATAAAATGGTTTCGTTAGAAAATTTCAATGCCGAAAAATTTCCTAATAATTCATCTGTGGTTTTAAAAAACTGTACATCTGCCGGAAACAGATCAGCATATTTACTGATCTGTTCTCCTACTCCAATTAATCGGTCTACTGCTTTATTTTCTAATAACTGCCCAACACGTTCATATAATTCAGATGGTGCCCCATTTTCACCAGGAATATCTGATAATATTAGGGTGTGTTTTATATTTTGCTTCTGTTGTTTTAAAAAGTCTAAGGCTATGGCTAATGAAGATAGGTCGAGGCTGTATGAATCATCAATAATAGAACAATTATTAATTCCATTCTTAAGCTCCAGACGCATTTTTATGGGTAAGAGCTTTTTCAGTCTGCGACTGACTTCTGCCGGTTCATAACCCAATGCCAGCGATGTGGCCCAGCAAATTATTCCATTTTCTATAGATGCAAAATCTGTAAACGGAATTATGGTTTCTATATATTTACCCTTGTACCGAGCTCGTAAAAAAGTGCATTTTTCACCTAATACCTCATCATGAAAAACTTCAAGATCAGCCTTGTCATGATAGCACCAGGTAAATTTATTCTTCCCTGGAATTTCTCCTTTATAATCTTTTAGATATTTGGATGAATAAATAAACAGATCTGCATCTTTAAACAATTTTAGCTTTTCGCTGATCTTTTCATCTAAAGTTTCAAAACCATCGTTATGTGCTTCTCCAATGGTAGTTAAAACCCCGATTATTGGTTTGACGACATGCGCAAGTTTCTCCATTTCTCCTGCTTGAGAGATACCTGCCTCGAATATGGCCAGGTTGTTTTGTTCATTCATTTCCCAAACAGAAAGCGGCACACCAATTTGTGAGTTATAGCTTTTCGGACTGCGGATAATGTTATATTCTGGCGCTAATAGTTGATATAACCATTCTTTCACAATTGTTTTTCCGTTACTGCCTGTTATACCTATAACCGGATAATTAAATTTGAGGCGATGATCTTCTGCCAATTTTTGAAGTGCTGATAATGTATCTGCAACAATAAAAAAATTAGCATCAGGATATAAAGAATAATTAAAATCAGTTTCTGATATCACAAAATTTTGTACACCCGCTGCATAAACATCTTTTATAAAAATATGCCCGTCTCTTCGGCCTTTCAAGGCGAAAAATAGAGCCTGCATTGCATCTATAGTTTTCCGGCTGTCAGTTATCAGCGTACGAATTTTAGCAGCTGGTTTAACAATTACCGTTTTTGCACTAAGAATTTCCTGAAGATCGGTAACTGAATACAAAATGTGATTCATAATTATACGAAATTGATGAAAAATTTAATAATGTTGCTAAGTATTTACGAATTTCATAGCCCCATGGAAAAAGAGCCTTTACCGCGTAAAATTTTTAGCAAACAAGAAGCCCGGTTAAAAGCTGCAAGTTACTGTGCATATCAGGAACGATCTCAATATGAAGTGCGAAATAAACTCTATGAATGGGGTTTATATCCACAGGATATAGAACTGATCATTTCAGAACTGATCGAGCAAAATTTTTTAAACGAAAAGCGTTTTGCCTTTACTTACACTCTTGGTAAATTCCGAATAAAGGGATGGGGGAAAATAAAAATAAAACAAGGCTTAAAATTGAAGCAGATTCCTGAAAAATTAATTTCAAAAGCATTACTAAAAATTGATGGAAATGATTATGTAGAGAAACTGGAACAAATAATTGATAAAAAAGAGCTTACGTTAACAGAGAAAGACCCATATAAGCGCAGGTACAAACTTATGTTATTCGCTGCTATGAAGGGATATGAACGGGATCTCATTGCTGATATCCTGAATAACAATAAGTTAACCTGAGTACATTAAAAAAATAAAAATCACTTGACAGGAATGTATTTCTGTCTATATTTGCACTCACCAAAATGCGAAAGTAGCTCAGTTGGTAGAGCACGACCTTGCCAAGGTCGGGGTCGCGAGTTCGAATCTCGTCTTTCGCTCAAATCCCTTCCTGAAAAGGAAGGGATTTAAATTTTAAAAGGTTAAGCATTTCCACCGGATATGATTTCTTTTAAAATAACCATCTGCTCGGATGGTGGAACTGGTAGACACGCAGGACTTAAAATCCTGTTCGCCCTAAAGCGAGTGCGGGTTCGATTCCCGCTCCGAGTACTGCACGGGAAAGAACGTATTATATTACGTTCTTTCCCGTTTTATTTCCTCACAATTCCTTTTTAATCTGATAAATAGATGTATTGGATTAATGATCTTATCTTTTAAGCTGCCGTTAAGTCTCTCCTAACAGATGGAAAACATTAATAACATTTTTGCCCTATAACAACTACTTCTTGTCAGCTCATTATTCTTTAATTGGCTCATTTCAGGGAAACTACATAAACCATTAAAGGACTTGTGCCAAAACAAGCTGGTTCAACCATATTGAACTTAAATAGCAGTTTTATTTATTAAAAGATTTTAAGTAGATTTATTTTGTAACATTTTTATTACAAATCCGTATTACAGCCTACAATCTTGATATTAATTATTATGATAAAAAATTTGCTTGTCGCATGAAGATACATTTACTTCTTATTTTACTAATCCTATCTACTGCCGAGATTAGTTTGGCGCAAAACATCGAGCCGGCTATTATTAATACAACCGGGGGTGCCTATACCCAAGGCGGTATTACGTATGAATGGAGTGTAGGTGAATTGGCACTTGTTGAAACTATGATCAATAGTAAGGCAAGTATTACCAATGGCTTATTACAGCCGCTTCTGCCCAGCCAAACTCTTACAGATGGGTTTTTAATCTTTCCCAATAATATTCTTACGGCCAATGGAGACGGGAAAAACGATACCTGGATCATTAAAGACATTGAAAAATATCCCGATAATGAAGTAACGGTATTTGATCGTGCAGGAAGAATCGTATTTCAGTCTAAAAACTATCAAAATACCTGGACAGGTGACCTTTCCGGTCAGCCCCTTGCAGAAGATACCTACTACTATATTATTAAACTTAAAAAAGGTGGCCAGAACGGCCTTCTTAAAGGCTTTATTACCATTTTAAATTAGAACCCATTTTAAATCCAAAATATATGTTTAAGATTTACCAAACTCGATTTTTTTTAGCTCTACTTACATTTAGTTTAATAACCTGCACTCAGCTATTAGCTCAACAGTTGCCCCAAATTAATTATCAGGGTATAGCTAGAAAGACCGACGGGAGCCCCCTTACAGAACAATCCATCGCCTTAAGGCTAAGTATTCGGGATGGAGGAGCAAACAGTTCCAGTGTCTATTCAGAAACACGGCAGGTTAGCACTAACAAATTTGGTTTGTTTACGCTAGTGATCGGCAGCACAGGAGCCCTCTCTCAAAGCGGGACCATGGCTACTATAAACTGGTCCACCGGCAATAAATTCCTGCAGGTAGAAATCGATCCCACGGGAGGAAATAACTTCGTAGATATGGGTACTTCTCAACTACAATCTGTTCCCTACGCCATTTATGCAAATGAGGCAGCACCCTCAGGCAATGCCGGAGGAGATTTGAACGGGTCTTATCCTAATCCAATAGTTAGTAAGCTTCAGGGTTCAGCAGTAAGTAATGCTATACCACTTAATGGTCAGGTACTTAAATGGAATGGAACCGCTTGGGTTCCAACTAACGAGGCGGGAGCGGTAGGCACTGTTTCCAGTAATTTGCCCATAATATCCACCATGTTTGGCGGAAATGCTACTATATCAATAAACAAAGCTGATGCTGCTACCGATGGATATTTAAGCCAAACGGATTGGCTAACATTTAATAATAAGGCTACCCAAGCGGATATAGATGCCGCCTCTTCTGTCGGAGCAACGGCTTTGGCCACTGAAGTAACCCGGGCTACAACAGCCGAAGGTCTATTAACAACAGATTTATCCACAGAAGTTAGCCGGGCCACTGCCGCCGAAGCAACAAAAGAAGATGCAGCCAATAAAAGTACCGATGGAACATTCACATCCAATTCTGATGTGCTTTTCCCTTCTGAAAAAGCAACCAAAACTTATGTGGATGCTGCTTCTGCCAACGGAGCAACTGCTTTGGTTACTGAAGTAACCCGAGCTACAACAGCCGAAGGTGTTTTAACTACAGATTTAGCTACTGAAGTTAGTCGTGCTACTGCCGCCGAAGCAACTAAAGAAGATGCAGCCAACAAAAGTACTGATGGAACTTTCGCATCCAATTCGGATGTACTTTTCCCTTCTGAAAAAGCAACCAAAACGTATGTGGATGCTGCTTCTGCCAACGGAGCAACCGCTTTAGCGACCGAAGTAACCCGAGCTACAGCAGCTGAAGCTACCAAAGAAGATGCTGTAAACAAAAGCATTGATGGAACTTTTACATCAAATTCCGATATACTTTTCCCTTCCGAAAAAGCAACCAAGACGTATGTTGATGCTGCTTCTGCCAACGGAGCAACTGCTTTGGCTACTGAAGTAACCCGAGCTACAACCGCAGAAGGTGCTTTAACTACAGATTTAGCAACTGAAGTGAGCCGTGCCACTGCCGCT
>JANXOD010000030.1 GCA_025353765.1 Sphingobacteriales bacterium | reverse complement strand
ATTATAGCAAAAATATTTCTATGTTTTTATAGAAACGCACTGCTTCAAATACAGGCGTTTGATGGCGATTACTTTTTGTGTGTATCGTCTCTTTTATTGGATTTGTATCTAAATCACTATCAATATCATATTGCAACCTTTTATATACCACAGGTAATTTATCAATTTGATTGATTGACTCTTTCTCAATTAGTTCATATTTTTCCATCATCAATTTGCTATACACATTGCCATTTTCTTTTCTAAATAATAATTGCATGGTTTTGAAACCTGACCAAATTGTCCTATAGGATTAACTTCTAGAAAAATATAATCCCCTGATTTAGTAACAACTATGTCTAGTGACCCGGTTTTTAGATTTAACCCTTGCATCAACTTTTTAAGTTTTTTTTGCTCTGCTTTTAGTAAATTATATGGTACAACTCTATTTGGATTTGTAACATTGTAATTTCTAAAATCAATTTTTGTCTGTTCATCTTTTTGAGAAAAAATAGCAGAGGCGTAAAATTGGCCATCTAAATAAAAAACTCTTAATTCAAATGCCTTATCAATATATTTTTGTAATTTAATTAGTGAAAATGTTTCAGGGTATTGTTCTATATCTTCTTTTGTTACAAGCACAGTGTTCCAGTAAAAACTCACATCGCTAATTTTAAGGTTCAAAGATCTTTTAATGGGTTTTGTGATTATAGTTTTATGTAAAGTTACAAATTCTAAAGCCGATTGCTTATTACTAGTAATTAAGGTATCAGGTATTATAATTCCTAGTTTTTTGGCTAGTGTTAATTCAGTTAGCTTATTTAATGAATTGTCGTTACAACTACCAACGCTCTTGATGTGGGTTTGCAAGTAAAGATGAATAAACTTGGCAATGTCTTTATCGTTATCATTTTTATGTTTGTTGATTTCAACCACAGTATCATTTTGCCCATATAATAATCTATTTTTGAACCTGATATGCCCACGCCTATACCAGTATGCCGTTAGCTTATCTATTTCGCAAGTTGTATCGTTCGCTAAATGAATAGTTGTGGCATCGTTAGACATTTTTATTTCAGCATCATTAAAATCCTCATCATTAATTCTTGTAAATTGTATGTTTTTATACAATAACCAATTAATAACATGAGAAGTTGTTTGATCGTGGGCAACAGATACGATTAGAATCACTTTTTTCTTTTTGGGCTGTAAATAATGTCAAAGCGCTTACAGTATTCAACCATACTTTCCATTCCCAATTCTGCACGACGTTTATCTACATTTTTTTCGTCAGAAATAAAATAAGGTTGGTTTACTCTTGGATCTATTTGTGTACCATAATATTGAGTGCCTTTGTTTTTATCAACAGATACTCTATCAAACAACAAGGCATAATTTCCCCCGGATGTTTGCTTACGCTCATATAAATCTTTTATAATCGGAAGCATTTTTTCTTGACTTTTTAAATCTGCGTGTTGTATTACCAAAAAACATTTCGTAGCAAATCTACCCACAATAGAATCTGATAATACATTATAGCCATTGTTTAAATATCGGAGTACCAAACTTAAATTTGCTTTATTTAGACTGTCTTTAGATTCCCATAATCTTAAAGATGTTGAGGATTGCTCGCCATATTTCTCTTCATAAAACTTAATTTCACGGTAATGAGCTTGGTCATTAATAGCAATTTGACACAAATCTACAAAAATGCTGTCCGGCATATTTAATTTTTTAAAAACAGTATCAGATATAGTATACTTATTTTTATGCCTTATTAAAAACTCTTTCCATTCTTTTGGAAGGGCAGTTGAAACTCTATAAAAATCAGGATCCATGTAAAAAAGAGCATAGTAACTGGAACTACTCCATCCATTTCCCATATATGTTCCATCTGCTCTAGTTTTACTTTTAATAAATGCGTTTAATTGCGTTATGCAATTTTTATATTCTTTGTTTAACGAATAGGCACAAGCTAAATTAGTCATATTGATGTCATTAAGCAGTGTTTTATTTCTATCATTTTTATTTTTTATATAATCATATTTTTTTATGCTTCTTTTTATGTAATCGATGCTTTTTTTATATTGTAGTAAATTAAGGTAATAATCGGTGCTATCAGTCTGTCCACAGACTTTGGTAGCATAAAGTATACATAAAATAACTAATAATTTGTTCATATTTTTTATTTTAAAAACTATGCAGCTAGTTATATAGCTTAGCTGCATAGTTTATATATTAATTGCGAGGAGTAATAATAGGCTCAGCTGGGAGAGTTACATAGCCTAAAGTAATATCTTTCTTAGGCCAAGTATTAACGCCTGCTCCACCACCGTCTTTAGTCATACTGGAGTTATCAGCGGTATCCGCACATCCACCGCTAGAAGTCGTTGGAGTAGTTGTACCTCCTAATACCATATTATGGCTTTCTTTTTTTAATTCGTAAGCCTTGAATTTGTTCAATTTTAAACTTTCTACTTTTTTCATTAGATTTTGTTTTAAGAGATTAATTTACACATCCTTCACGTGGTAGTCCGGCTTTAAGGTTTTGCTCCTAAAACTTATATGTGCGCACATATAAGTAATATGTTAATTCAATGCAATTATAACGTTTTAAACTTCATAATATTGTTTCTTGTCGTAACAAATGTTCAATTTATAGATTTTTGTGTAAAACTATAATGCAAATACTCATATATAGTTACGGTAAAATTTGACTAGCGTAATATTTATTAATGTCGTCTATCAAATTTTCACCCCAAAACGCTTGTGCTGATTCAAGATGACATTGTTCAAAACATTCTCTTAGGAATTGCTTTGCTTTTTCATCATCATCACAATACATTTCTGCACATCTCCCGAAAATTCCTCCGCTTGCTATAATTTGATTTAAAATTTTTAAGTGATCCATTATCAAGTGTTGTAGTTAGGAGAACCTCATTCAAAAGATAAAGCAAGGCTATTAAACTTCCTATTAAGCAAAGATATAAATTTTCTTGTACCCTTATAAGGGTACAAGAAAATAATCTTAAAATTTGATTTTGGAGGTAAATTGAGAAAAGTAAAATGTTAGTACCTGATGCAAGTACAGAGTTTCTTAGATTGATTGGCGAAAACATCAAAAAGAAAAGAATTAGAAAAGATTGGACACAGGAAGAGCTGGGGCTAGAGATTGGTTTAACCAGAATGAAAGTAAGCCGAATAGAAAAAGGATATAATATAACATTAACAACATTATTAAAACTTGCTTTGGCTCTTGATGTCAAACCTGAAAATATCATAAAGGTTAATTTTATCAGTAAAAAAGAGGATTTAGAAGGGTTAGTAGAAAACAGTAAACCCTATAAAACCAAACGCTCTTAATCATTCCTTGAACAATAATAAATATAATAATTGTAACCTTTATTAAGGTGGGAAAATCGCTATGAGTTCTCATAGCGATCACTATGAGAACTCATAGTATTTTAGCATAATTCTTATATTTGACTATGCCAAAACAAATTAAAATAATGATAGCTGAAGATCATTCAATGGTTCGTCATGGTATAATATCAAGTTTAAATGAAATAAAAGATTTTAATGTAATAGGAGAAGCGTCTAATGGTATAGAAATACTTAAGT
>JANXOD010000029.1 GCA_025353765.1 Sphingobacteriales bacterium | reverse complement strand
TGGGATAAAACGAGCAACCCAACCGGTACTATAAATACACTCTATATGTCTCCCTCTGGTGTTTTATATGTCGGTACAGCAAGCGGGGTATATAAATATAATAAACCACCAACAAATACTTGGAGTGCTGTATCTGGTGGTACCGCCCCTTTAAATGTAACAGCTATAATTGAAGATGCTGGTTTAAATCTATATGCTGGTACAGGTACTACGGGTAATGTTTCACCTAACATCAATTCTGGTACAGGTATATATATGTATAGTAGTGGGGCATGGAATGCTATTAATACCGGCATATCCGGCTCTCCATTGCCTTATATAAAAGCATTTGCATTGCCCGGGGGAACACTAGTTGCTGCCACTTACGGCGATGGGGTTTTAAAATATAATGGCAGTAGCTGGTCATTATACGGAACCGGGCTTAATAATTTAAATGTAAATTGTTTAACCATTAACTCGGGGCTTTTATTTGCAGGAACAGATGTCGGTGTGAGTACCAGCAGTGGGGCCGCCTGGTCTTCTGCAAGTACCAATCTAACACCTAATAAACCGGTAAGAGCTCTGGTAAATACAGGTTCTACAGTATATGCAGGGCTTGGCTTTTTTCATTATCAAAATGGTAGTATTGCTGGTGAAATTTATTCTACAACTAACAATGGCTCTTCATGGGCATTAAATAATACCGGGTTTAATAGTACCAGTGTATTGGGTATGGCAGTCCATAACGGGACTATTTTCGCTACGGCTTGTGGCATCTGGGCATTAAGTGGCTCTACATGGACTTCAAGTTTCACCTTAAATGGCACACTGAAGATTCCCAATCATATCTATCAATTGGCAAAAAATTCTAAAGGAGATTTATTTGCCATGTGTAATACTGTAGCAGGCAATGTTTTAGGATATGGAGGCATGTTTCGTTCTACTGATGGAGGAATTACCTGGGTTTCTATTAATAAAGGCATTAATTGCCAGGGATTAACTACACTTTTTGTAGATAGCAACGACAATTTATGGCTGGCGGCAAACCAATTAATTGGCACAAATGCTAGTTTTTTTCTATGGGGCAACCCGGAATTATATAAATCTATTGATAACGGGGCTAACTGGGTTAAAAATACAAGTATCCTCCCACCCAGCACTGCATATCAATATATAGAAGAATCACCCAGCAAAAAATTGTATGTCGGGATGTATTTTTATGCCACATCTACAAATATTGCATCTACTACTATATCCAACCTGACCAATGATACATTTGATAACACATTAACTGGTCCTACCCCTTCTGCCAATGGAAGGGCTTATGGCTTGGCTATTAATTCTAAAAGCGATGTATTTTTAGGTACCGAAGTGGGGGGGTTTTTATTTCGAAGTCTTGCAGGTGCTGGCCCAGGAGGCCTTCTTGGTAGTTTTTTATCTATTGCAACAAGTACGAATTCGGGCACTACTACAAATCCCTTTGGTAACAATACCGTATTTATAGATCCATATACAGATCATATTTTTGCAGGAGGTGCCAAGGGACTAGTAAATGGATACACGGACTCATCACCTGCTCCGAATACGAGCTATAAAGCTTCATTTGGCTCAACAGATAATGGAAATACCTTTTTCCCTTTTAATAAGGTGGTAGATTTTACTAGCTATAATGATATGGTTTTCACTAGCAAAGGCATTATCTATGGATTTCTAGCTGCTGGAGGGTTGAAGAATACAGGTTTATATTATTCTGATGGCACTTTTAATTCGAATACTACATTTACGCCCATATATAGTGGAGTTCAAATACAATTGGATCCTCTTCCTGCTCCAAAAAGCCCTATAGCCTACCAATTTACTAGGCTTATGTTTGATGATTGCGGTTATTTATATGGACTTAATGGAAATGGAGGTGCAGCTATCGCAATGTCAAATACCATATTAAATGCTCCCGGCAAATGTAATTTAAAATCTCCTCCGGATAGTAGCCCTACCAGTGGCTCGCTTACCCCCACATTTACATGGACACATACTTGCGGGGCTTCTCTTAATTATAGCATCCAGGTGGCT
>JANXOD010000019.1 GCA_025353765.1 Sphingobacteriales bacterium | reverse complement strand
ATATGGCAAGGCTCTAAAAAAGCATCGGTGAAGTCACTTAAAATATTTGTAAGGCGTTTGTTTTCCTTATCTGTCCAATAAAAAGTTTGTTTAAAGTCCTGATAACGGTTGTTAGCAAAATATTTAGAATTTACTCCATTACTAATCACAAATACCTGTACATACTGGTACAAGGCATAATTGGCATTAAATGAATGCCTTTGGTAACGATTGAGTTGATTAAAAGCTTCTTTCATTTCTAAACCGCGCCGTTTTAGCTCTATTTGAACTAACGGCAACCCATTGATGAGAAGGGTGACATCGTACCGGTTTACGTATTTCCCTTCTTGTGTAACCTGATTGGTTACCTGATATTGATTTTGGCACCAGTGATCGGTGTTTAAAAATTCAAAATAAAGGTTTTCGCCGTTGTCACGAATGATGTGCTGTTTTTGGCGGAGTGTTTTGGCTTTCTCGAAAATAGTACCTTTGTTAAGGATGTTAAGTACTTTATCAAACTCGCCAACTGAAAAACTAATATTGTTGTGTTTTTCTAACTGCACTTTAAGGTTTTGAACCAATGCTAACTCATTGGATAACAAAACATATTGATAACCTAACTTTTGCAAGTTGGTTATCAATTGTTCTTCTAATATTTGTTCGGATTGTTTTGGCATATTTATGATAAAGCCTTTAAAGATAGCAAATATGAACAATTACAAACCAGCAAACCGGCTATCTCAAGGCCTTAAACATTTGATCTATACATTTCTTCTTTTGCTCTAAATTAGGATGTACATATAAATTTAAAGTGGTAGTGATATTTGAGTGGCCCAATAATACGCTTACCGTTTTATAATCGCATTTACTTTCAATACACCTGGTGGCGAAACTGTGTCGCAAGCCATGAAATTTCAGGTCGGGCATATTCAGTTCTTTCATTAGTTTTTTATAGTAACTTCTATAGGTTCGAGGTTCAGTGGGCTTAGCATCGTTAGTTAAAACAAAAAATGAGTTGTTAACGATTTTTTTTAACGGTTTTAACATTCGTAGCAGATCCCTGCTCATAGGTATCTCCCTGATCGAGTTTTTGGTTTTAGGAGTATCCAGAATCAATTCTGTTTTGCGGTCGCCATCTTCTACCAAATATATCCGCTGAATTGTTTTTCTGACATGTATAACACCATTATCTGTATCAATATCTTCCCAGGTAAGGGCGCAAACCTCGCCAATACGAATGCCCGCACTCAAACAAATGTATACACCGACATTGCGAAACGTAAAATGTGTTTCTATATAACTCATCATCCTTTTTTGATTCGTTCGGCTCAATACCTCTATGTTATGCTTTTCCCGCTCTGTGGGGAATTGGATATCAAATGGGAGATACTCGAAGAATTTGTTTTTTGCACCAAATTTTTGCACCATTTTCAAGACAATTAAAATATCCTTGATCGTTTTCTGACTTAATCCCTGCTCCAGTTTTTGAAATACAAAAGTCTGAACTTCGGCTTCCTCAATTATTTTTTTATCGCCGAATGCAGGCAATAAATGATTTTCTATTAAAAGGACATAAGCCGAGAAACTTGATTTTTTCACATACTGTTTTTTGTCGGTTTTCCATAGACTAATTAATTGTTCAATCGTTTTTTGTTCGTTCATGAGATTTCGGTTAAATGATTATAAAATTCTCAAAAGTTACACAAAAGAGATTTTAAGGCACTTAGGTTCCAAATTTGAGATTCCCTGGGTTCGAGGGGCAAGAACGTAATCCTTATAAAAAGCACTTTTTTAAAGATGTTTTCCTTTTTTCCACTGGTAAAAATATTAAGCAAGACCAGGCATCGCCTGAGTTTGAGATTCCTTGTGTTAGATATGGAGAGTTATATTATATGTATAACGAGGTGATAAATGAAGTTATTAATCGAACGAATCTTGATAAATCTGAATTGCTTCTAAGCAAAGGAGATGAGGTTTTACTTCCTTCAGCAGGCGAAGATCCTCTAGATATTGGACTTGCTTCAGCGCTAACAATTGAAAATGTTGCAATTGGTAGAACCATAAATATATTACGGCCAATTATGCCTAATATTTATTCTCAAATCTATGTATCGTATTATATTAATCAAAAACTAAGAAATAAAATCTCCACTTTAGCTAAAGGCTCAAGTATTAGTAACGTCTATAATTCCGATTTAAAAACGTTAGAAATAATTCTTCCCAACCTTGATGAACAGACCAAAATAGCTTCATTTCTATCTTTAATTAATGCAAGAATCCAAACCCAAAACAAAATAATTGAAAAGTTAGAAACCTTAATTAAAGGACTATGTGAAAAGCTGTTGTCAAAGAAACTACGCCTTACTGAATTTAATTCTGAATGGGAAATTATGGATTTAGAGAAAGTTTTAATAAAGAACTCCGTTAAAAATAAAAATCAAAAATATTCGATAATTCAAAGTGTGAGTAATAAACATGGGTTTATCAATCAGGAGAAAATGTTTGAAGATCGAAGGGTTGCAAGTATTGACACATCAAATTATTATGTAATAAATAAAGGAGACTTTGCATATAATCCGTCGCGTATCAACGTAGGTTCAATAGCTTATAAAAAGGACGAAGAGACTACTTTAATAAGCCCATTATATATTAGTTTCAGAGCAAACAATGATTTTGTAAATGATAGATATTTATGGTATTGGGTTAAAACAGTTGAATTTACTCGACAAATGAACAATTCTTTCGAGGGGAGTGTGAGGAACACGTTGAGCTATGAAAATTTAATAAAAATTAATATTTCCATTCCAAGCCTTGAAGAACAAATTAAAATCTCTGAACTTCTTTCATTTGTTGACGCGAAGATACAAACGGAGCGTAGTGTTTTGGAAAGGCACCAATCTCAAAAACGATATTTGCTCCAAAATCTGTTTATATAAATAAGTTCGCCAATAAGTGCTTTTTTTGATTTTCATACTTTTTTAAGATCTTATATTCCGTATCGATTCTTTTATCGGTAGTTGATAAAAATAAACCAATTTTTTCCTGCTCTTTAATTGATGGAATTGGGATTTCGAATGCTTTAACGGTCTCAGCATTTAGATTACCCTGGGTTCCTGTGGTAACAAATTTTGCGACTTTTTTTCGGAATTCAACCAAATAATAATACGCATACTCTATGTTAATATTAGAATCTAAGCTTAAATTTAAAACCGCCTGAGATGTTGCTAAAGGAATTTTATTTATCGATACAAATCCCACAGAGGCGTACATCGAGTAAATAATTGAACCAACAGGAACCACCCAAGAAGAAGAATTGTCAAGCCCTAAACTTGTTATACTATTTGTAGTATATGTTAGGTATTTACCTTGCAACGTCATGTCGCTAATTGCCAGGAAAGGAATATCGCCACCATAATACTCTTTCTTTGTTGATAATGGCGTGCCACCGCTTCTTGCTATTGTGCAAATTTTACCTAATTTCTTAATGCCCCAATCTGGATATTTTTTTCCGAACTCGTCTTTAAATC
>JANXOD010000038.1 GCA_025353765.1 Sphingobacteriales bacterium | reverse complement strand
GTGTCCACCTCTTCCCATTCCGAACAGAGAAGTTAAGCCCGCCAGAGCCGATGGTACTGCCGTAACAGGTGGGAGAGTAGGTCGGTGCCCAATTTTACTAAGCGCCTTTATTCTATTATAGAATAAGGGCGCTTTTTTTGTAAGAAATTTTTTATGTAACTA
Source organism: Sphingobacteriales bacterium (assembly GCA_025353765.1). Lineage (GTDB taxonomy): Bacteria > Bacteroidota > Bacteroidia > Sphingobacteriales > Sphingobacteriaceae > Daejeonella. The sequence continues at coordinate 30,775 of JANXOD010000038.1, read as the reverse complement.
CGTTTAGAAAACTGGTGAATTAAGAAAGATCATGAAAAACCACATTTCCTAGAATTGAATTCCTCCTATATTTTTCAACTACGTATAAAATTTTATTGATAATTATTAGTTTTAATAAAGTTGCCACACTTATTTATTATCTTAACCATACATTTTACATAAACATTCAATGAAAAGATTATTATATATAGCTGCATTAGCTTTTTTGCCATTATTTTTATCTGCTCAAACCAAAGAGCAGCCAAAACCTAATTGGCAAAACTTGGATTTAAAAGAGGATAGTGTTTTTGGTATTAGTACTGAAAAAGCATATCATAAATTATTAAAAGGGAAAACAGCTAAACCTGTAATCGTAGCCGTAATAGATGGAGGTGTTGATAATAATCATGAAGACCTTAAGCAGGTGATGTGGGTAAATGAAAAGGAAATTGCTGGAAATGGAAAGGATGATGATAATAACGGTTACATTGACGATATAAATGGGTGGAATTTTATTGGATCAGCAAAAGGAAATGTTAGGTATGATAACCTTGAACTGGCTCGGTTGATACGCAAATTCCAGCCAAAATACGCATCAGCTTTAAATTCAACTCCATTTGACGAAAAAGGACGAAAAGAATTTATTCTATACCAAAAGATGGTTACTGAATATATGGATAAATTGCAAAATGCTCAAATGGGTTTGGAAAATACTACCATGTTTAAGAAGTATCTGGACGAAATTTCAACAAAAATTGGAAAAGAATATCCTACTTTGGAAGATTTCGAATCTTATAAGTCCGCAAATGATATAGAATCAAAAGTTATTAAAGCCGTTAAGGCTGAATTAAAAGATGGAGATTATAAAAAATTCAGAAAGGATATTGAAGAGGGATTAAAATATTATAATACACAGGTTACGTATAATCTAAATTTGGAATTCGATTCCCGGGATACAGTAAATGATAATTATTCAACGGATAATGAACGTTACTATGGCAATGCAGATGTAACAGGGCCTGATGCATTACATGGAACCCATGTAAGTGGTATAGTTGGAGCTAACCGAATAAATAATTTGGGTATTAAAGGTGTTTCAGATTATGTTCGTATTATGGCAATTAGGGCTGTCCCTGATGGCGATGAACGGGATAAAGATGTTGCCAATGCCATTCGTTATGCTGCTGATAATGGTGCAAAAGTGATCAATATGAGTTTTGGAAAGAGCTATTCCTGGGATAAAAAAGTAGTTGATGAAGCTGTGAAATATGCCCTTTTAAAGGATGTGTTGTTGGTTCATGCGGCAGGTAATGATAGTAAAAATACCGAGAAGGAAGAGAATTTTCCTAACAGGTTACTTGCAGATAGCTTAGGTATAACTATGGGTACAGCAGATGCTTGGATAGAGGTCGGTGCCTCAAGTTGGAAGGATGATGAAGACTTGGTTGCAGATTTCTCTAATTATGGTAAGAAATCTGTTGACGTATTTGCACCAGGAGTTAAAATTAATTCAACTGTGCCTGACTCTACCAAATATAAGGAAGAGGATGGTACCAGTATGGCATCTCCAGTAGTCGCGGGGTTAGCAGCCTTAATCCGTTCTTACTATCCAAAATTTACGGCATTTCAGGTGAAGGAAATTATTATGAACTCAGTATCTAAAGTTGATCATAAAGTGAAAATAAAGGAAGATGGAAGTTCCAGAAAAGTTCCTTTTAGCGAGGTATGTTTATCGGGTGGAATTGTAAATGCTTATAATGCTTTGATATTGGCAGAAAAAACTTCTCATTCTTCAGTAAACATTAAAAAAGCTAATTAATTTATAAGGACCCCTTATTTATTGCAATCCCCAAACGATATAAAAAGAGTCCCGAAAATTCGGACTCTTTTTGTTTGTTTGGAATAATATGCAGTCTTAGTTAGACTTCAATATTTTCCGGGTTTCTGTGCGACCATTATATTGCAGTGAACAAAAATACATTCCTGCTGGAAGATGGTTATCAGAATCATCAACTCCATCCCAAATCAATACCTGATATCCTTTGCTTTTATTTTCTGACCAGATTTTTAGTACTCTGTCATTCAGGTCAGTAATTTGAATGGTGACCCATCCATCCTGCGGGATACGGTAACTAATACTGGTCTGTTTATCAAAAGGATTGGGATAGGCTTGAGAAACTGTAAAACCAGCAACAACTGCTTTTCCTTTGATCAGGTTTATACTTCCTTTAGAAGCTTGTGTCTTATTATTTGTATTCACACTGGTGCTGATTGTTGTACCGGGTGTTTGGGCTATAGTCAGGGTTGTAGGCTTGTGCTTTAATGTATCCTGACCAGTCTTTGTTTGTGCATTGGCAACATGTACCATGCCTAAAACCCATAGGGCTAAACTGAAATTTATGAATCTGTTTTTCATGTGCTTATTTTTGAATGATGATGAAACTATCACGAGCAAAAATTATCTTCTCATTTGTGAAACCATTGCTCATGATAGTTTTAATATAGTTTTTTCTTTATTTAAAATGTTCGAATTAGTTATGGAGCCACCGTAAATGGAATGGTAAACTTCTGGCTTTTAACATAATTAAATTGATCAATATGAATATCCTTTAAAACCTGATTTTGCAAATCATCATGAACAAATATGTTAAAGTTGGGATTTGCCTGATTTGGATCTAGTTCTATAATTTCTAAGACAATCTGCCAACTTCCAGGTGAGATTGTTCCACCTAATGCCAATACTCCATAACCTTGCCCGTCTGCAGGCGCATTATAGGGTCCAATAAGTCCAGGTGCCTGAGATTCAATCAACGTATGATTTTGGTCTACTGTATTAAAGGCGTTGATTTCTGATAATGGATCATTTAAATTTACCAATTTCATGGATAATGTGGCTGGCATATTATTATTTATAGAGATTTGCATAGGTACAGGAGGCCCACTCTGCGCCGGAGCATCCGTCTTTCCTGGTGGAGTTCTAAACTTTATAATTTCACCAGCACCCTCTAATCCACTTCCTGGGCGGCCTTTAGCAATAATTTGGGCAAAAATATCGGTATCAAATGGAAGTGCCGTAAAAATATCGGTAAAGCTATACATTCCCTGCGGATCATTTCCCGGATCTAGTAGATAAGGCGCTTTATTAGGTGAAAGCAAGTCAATTACCTCTCTGCCTTCTTCCCCAAGGCCTAATTTAAAGTCACATCCAAAAGGATCAAACGGGCATCGGAATACATAATTCACTTTTTTGTTTTGCACAGCCTTTAAATCAACCAATTCATCGTTGGCAGGTGTGAGAATAATACTGGCTCCAGGCATCACATCATAGCTGGATTTGGCCGCTTCTCCCGCAATAGTCCCCTCATCATTAAAGGACTGAACAGACCATTCATACCCATTCGGATTGGTGCTCAGATCATAGTATTCACTTGAGTTTTCCGATTGATCATATTGCTGTAAAATACCTCCACCTTTGCTGGCTGCCTGGTATGTTTTTGTAAATACACTGCTGGTGTTTACATTTTCAACTACGATATCCTCCTGAATGATATTTTTAAGGCCCAATTCCCCTCTTTTTGCCACAGAAAGCCTATAAAAACCAGCATTTGATCCAGCTTTTGTCGCAAAGGTAAAAGAAACCGACGATTGTGAATAGTCTACCGTTGGAAACTCAGTCAACGTAGGTTTGGTAATGCCGTAGTTATAGAGAACCGTAAAGGGATCGGTTGTTTTACCCGGAACCTGTATTCCTTCCGACAGATTAGGATTGGTACTCTTGGTTAAAGTAGGGGCCTTGGGAGTAACCCGCCAAAAATAGATATTATTTCCGATAGCGTTTGGCTGTGGATGAAAAGGTGTGGTGGTAGAATATTGGCCTACAGAAGAATTATCTAAAACAGGGTTAGTGAAACTGACCTTATTCTGAGAGACTTCAAAATGATAGCCCTCGGCATTCAGAGTATGTCCCCAGTTCAGGCTAAATAAGTCGAGGTTTGGATACGACTTATCAAAAGGATTTAAGTTCATATTATTGGTTGGAAAGACCAAGTTGGTGGTAGGTACCGTAGTTTGAAAGCCGAGCTTTTTACTCTCTAAACCAAAGGATTTCTGTCCGAATACATCATTCGGCCCCTGGGCAGATACCGTCGAGTTATAGAAATCTCCGGCCCGAAGAACCACATAATTTGGTTTATCGGTAGGTGCAACCTGCGTAGAGGCGTTAGTGGCCACAAAAGACTTTGCAAACAGTTCCTCCTGATCATTCTTGTGATAGACATGGACGATATAATTCTGAATTATAGGAACATCATCCAGTTTCGTCCAGGTAAAAGGAACACCCCAGGGATAATAGCTCTCTATATGTTGGCCCGTTACTTCACGGCCATCCGTGGTAAATGAACGGACATCTAAACCTAAAGCTAGCTGATCATGAAGAAAAATAGAGCCATTAGGTGATGGACCAATGAAAGGATCAAATCCTGTGGTTCTTACCCGCCAGTAATACGTAGTATTTGCCTGTAGATTTATCGGTGGTAAAACAAGATATAGTATCCCGTTTACCAGTTTAGTATTCGTAGCTTTTGTTAAAGAATTACTGGTATAGACTGGAGTGCCGGATTTAAAATCTTTATCTGTACAAATATCTACCTCCCATTCTTTTTCATAAGTCGGGTATTGGATGACTTTCTCCAAATTAGTCTCACCATTTTGATGATTAACAGGCCAAGGATTAATACCAACAGCCTGATTTTTAGGCGTGGAAACAAGTAACTGAGCAGAGGAGGAGCCAAGCCCAATAGCAAAAAATGCATCTTGGACAGAGTACAGCTGAGGCGAGGTAGCCCCATATTCAGCAGTGGCCGCCTGTTCTGCCGCCTGCCTAAAATTTGCCCATGTCATATTAGCATCATATGCCGGTAAAAATTCAGTCATTGTCCGCCATAAAATTTTTTCAGCCTGATTTATGCTAATACCACTTACAATAAATTCAGGTTTTGCAGGATCCAGATCAATATTGGCTGAACCACCCATTGATAAAAGATAAAACCAGTAGGGTATAAGAGTCCGGTTTAGATGGGGATCAATACAACTGTTATCATAATTTTTGCCAAAATAAGAAACTGGGTATTTGGCAATTTGCATAGAAATAGCACTGCTCGCATCGTATATAGGCAAATTATTTTCAACTTTAAGAGTCCAGTCATAATTGTAAACAGCATTTGGATTTTGTTGTTGTAAGATTTTTTGTAAAGTGTAATTTTTGGCCAAAATTCCAAATACATCAGCTATTCCCTCACTTATATAGCCGTTAGCACAAACCGTTTGATTTGTATTGGAAATATTATGATAATCCATTATTCCATGTGCTATTTCATGGCCCATTACATCTAAGGTATATGGTTTAGCTTGTTGGTCAATAAGGAATTCAACATTGTATTTAGACTTATCGTCGTTTACATAAGCTGCTACACCATCTGAAAATGTACCGTTTGCAGCTATTCGAAGTGCATTAGTTTCTTTAGCAGGATTATTACTTACACCCACATATTTGAACTTAGTTTCAAAATACTCAAACGCTTTGTATGTTGACCAATATAGAGCCACTGCTTCATCTCCACTAAAAGCATAAGCAGGATTAGGGGTAGGGTACAGAACATATGGGCCAGAACCATTCGTTTTATCAACAATATTATAATCATTTGCCAAAGGAAAAGGTGTATTAGGCTGCGTAGCTACAGTAGTTGTTATCTGAGGAATTTTAATTATTCCAGTTGGCTGATTACCCAGATAATATTTACTAATACCATCATAATCGACCCAAACATCCTGTACTTTATAATACAGCATATTAATTTTCTTAGAGACCATTTGTGCTTTCGCGGAGGGTAGACTACCTATGAGCATGCAGCATAGCAAGGCCCATAACCTCCCAAAGTTTTTGTAATTCATGTTTTCAAATTTTTAAAATAGATTAATAAATATGTAAAATGTTTACAATAATATTTTAATTAATTAGATAATTAAAATAATTATTGTAACAATACTGATATATTAATTTTTCTTAGAGAGAAAAAATGAAATCATGATTAGCTAAAATAAATTTTTTATAGATTAATGCTATTTAAATAATCCTTTAAAGTAATTTTATATTTTAAAAATATAATTTAAAAAATTTAAAAAAATTAAATTTTTTTTTTGCTTGTTTTTCAATAATAAAATATTTTTTACTTTAAAATTTAACAATAAAGAAAATGAGTGCTTGTTATAGTCGAAAGTGCTATTTTGGGAGAAGAATCTCAGAATGGAAGAGATAATTGATGCTTATATGAAGGGAATTGTAGGAAGGATTAAATTAGCAGGTAGGTTGAACTTGATTATTAAACAGGGATATTTTGTGCTGTACTATCTTAATAAGATATCTATTGGAATTTTCGAAACGGACACAATAGAACTTACAGTGTTCCCTTAATTGTCTGTTTAGTATAAATTAAAGCATGAATGCTTAACTCTCTATAGGTATACTTAAGATAAAAGCTGCTTTATGTTCATCAGAATACGGTCCGTATGCATCAATCATAATTCCCTTATGGCCATCAGTACTCTCGATGGCATAAATTATAGAATTATCATCAGGATCACTTATTCCTTCAAAACGATAATATTCTGTGATTTTTAAATCTTTCGCTTCAAATTTAGTATTGATCTTATCGCAAAATAAGCAGGCGCTCTGATAATCGAAATCATAGGTATAACCTCTTCGCTTTAGATCTTCCGTGGCATCAAACAAAGTTTGATAATTTCTTAGATTGGTATCCATAATTAAGCAGATTTGTTTTCTAAATATAATTACTCATAATATATGCCAAAGAAATTCAACACAACAGATGGGACACTACACTTTGTTTGTATTTATTAGGGTATAAATATTTCTAATATAACATTCCATTTGTGATCATTCTGTATTTCCCAAAGGCGAATGTAATTATATATGCTTGTTTGCTTATCTTTTACAATACTTGCACTCCCATAGCTATAAGCTAAATCGCTTCCCAAAGCTCTGTCTGCTTTTACGGGTTCTGTAGTTATTTTTAAAGCCTTGGAGCGCAAAAAATCTATAATATTCTGTTTGCCAATAATAGGTTCAAAACCGGGAAATAATAAATGGGCATCATCACTCATAAATGCATTATAGGCTAAAATATCATATTTTTTAAGAGTAGTTGAAAATAGCCTATCAGTGATAAGAATCATGTCTTCACGTTGTTTCAAACGACTTTCTGATTTTTGATTGAAAAACCGTGTTTTCTCCGGATCTGTAAATATTAATTCAGGTTTATTTTGTGGTTGGGGATGGGATATTCCTGCATCAAGGGCTAACTTCCAAATCCCTTTCTTATTGGTTTTCCATACGGAAACATACTGGCCGTAAAATGATTTAGCGCTTAATGTATCTGCTTTATATGTATATGGGCCGGTTGTAAATCCCCAGTCGCCGCTTCTGGATATTTTTGCAAAAGAAGGTTGCCAGGATAAAATTCCGGTATTTGTGGGCTGTTCCTTGAAAAAGGAAATAGCACTAACTGGATTGGGCCTAAAAACGAGTGTTTGATCAGTACTTACAGCTAAAAAGGCCTGCTTGGTGTTTTTTTCTTTGGCCAATGCTGCAAAATAATTTTCGGCAGCAACTAGTGAACTAACTGTTCCGGTTGAAGGTTGAGCCAGCGTAGAAAGAGTGGAGCAAAGAATTATATAAAGTAATGTTATTATTTTTCTCATCAATATGATCTAAGCTTTATTCCAGGTAGTTTCTTCTTTTGTATCTTTAATTTGAATTCCCAATTGTTCTAACCCATTTCTTATTTTATCCGAAGTGGCGTAATCTTTATTATATTTTGCTTCTGTACGTAAATCAACAACAAAATCTATTAATTTGGCCATATCATCTGTTTGAGAAGTTTCTTCTTTTAAACCTAATACATCAAAAATAAACTCAGTCATTAGTTTTTTCAGGGTGATGAGATCTTGTTCTGTTGCTTTTGTATTCCCATCATAAATACTGTTGACCATGTGTACGGCTTCAAATAGTTCTGCAATAAGCACCGGACTATTGAAATCATCGTTCATCGCTGCATAGCAACGTTCTGAAAGATTGCTTATATCAACCTCAGAAGAGTTAGATGATTTTAATTTATTAAGCAGAGAATAAGCATTTATTAAACGTTTAAATCCTTTTTCTGATGCCTCTAAGGCATCATTAGAAAAATCTAATGTACTGCGATAATGAGCTTGTAGCATGAAAAACCGTACCGCCATGGGGGAGAAACCACGATTTAATAATGGATGATTGCCAGTGAATAATTCACCGGGTAAAAAGCCATTTCCTGCACTTTTAGACATGCGTGTTCCGTTAACCGTTAACATATTGGTATGCATCCAATATTTAGCTGGTTGCTTATGATTACATGCCTCAGATTGCGCTATTTCATTGGTATGGTGTGTGGCTGCTAAATCCATCCCACCACCATGAATATCAAATACATCTCCTAAATATTTACCACTCATTGCCGAACATTCAATATGCCATCCTGGAAAACCGATACCCCATGGTGAAGGCCATTTCATAATATGTTCTGGTTTGGCTTTAATCCACAAGGCAAAATCCAAGCGCCCTTTTTTCTCATTTTGACCGCCCAGTTCACGGGTGTTTACTAAAAGATCTTCTAATTGGCGATTGGTTAGAATAGTATAATTGTATTCTTTGCTATATTTTTCTACATCAAAATATATTGTTCCATTTACTTCATAAGCAAAACCATTATTTATGATTTTCTTTGCCATTTCAATCTGTTCAGAAATATGGCCTGTAGCTGTAGGTTCAATATTAGGAGGCAATGCATTAAATAATCGCATCACATCATGAAAACCAAGAGTGTATTTTTGCACAATTTCCATCGGCTCCAATTTTTCAAGTTTGGCTTTTTTTGCAAATTTGTCATCACCCTCATCCCGATCGCCTTCTAGATGGCCGGCATCGGTAATATTCCTTACGTAACGGACCTTAAAATCTAAATGGAGCAAATAGCGATAAATCAGGTCAAATGAAATGAAAGTACGGCAGTTTCCCAAATGAACATCACTATAAACAGTGGGACCGCAAACATATAATCCTACAAAAGGGAAATTTAGAGGTATGAAATTTTCTTTTTTACGGGTGATTGTATTATAAACTACCAGCTTGGTATCCATATTTTTAAACTTAATTATTGAAACTGTTTTTGCAGCAAAACCTTATTTTAATTTATCTAATTCCAAATCACTTCGAACAGCATAATGATCAGATAATTTTTTATTTATAATGCGATAATTTTTAATCTTAAATGCAGGAGATACTAAAATATAATCAATTTGAAAATTAGGAAAATCGCCGTTATATGTTATTCCAAGTCCGCTGCCCTTTTCCCGAAAGCTGTTTGTTAAACCTTCAGACATGCTATTAACGGTATAAGATATAGGTGTATCATTAAAATCGCCGGCAACTAAATAAGGGGTTTTGCAATTTTTTGCATGAGTTTTAACGATCTTAACTTGATCGCTTCTCTTTAAAAATGCCCGTTTTAATCTACTTCCTATCCTGCGGGATGACTCCACATCGGTATCAATCTCTTTGGTGACCTTTTTGATGTATTTATAATCCTCAGGCTGAAAATTGATAGATTGGAAATGAACATTATAAATTCTGAATATTTGATTATTACGCTCAATATCTGAAAATATGGCTTCGTTACCAGGTGAAGTATCAAAAGCAATATGCCCTTTATTCACTATTGGGAATTTAGAAAAAATAGCCATTCCAATAGCTTCATAGCCATTATCGGATGTGGGCTCAAAATAGTAATTGGAGCTATTCAGGATTTCTGGAATTAGCTTTTTGAAATTGTATTCTCCCTTTTGGCGGGAGAAAAATTCCTGAAAGCAGATGACATCAGGCTGCTCTTGCCTGATGATATCCAGAATTTGATCCTTAGTAAATCTATCATTTTTACTGCCGTACTGTTTAAAATCATGAACGTTGTAGGTCATTACCCGGATAAAGTTTTGGGATGATTTTGGTACGGCTATAGCAGTTGTTTCTCTGAAACCAATATAACTGCCAATAAATTTAAATCCCATTAAGATGGTAATGGCTGATATGAGGGCAAATTTTGGTGAACATAAGAGCCAATAAATGATAAATACAATATTAATAAGTAATAAACCCGGATAAGCTAATCCTAAAAAAGAAACAGGCCAGAAAGTGTGTGGATCTGTAAAAGGAGCCATATAACTGAGTAGTAACATTCCTACGGCAACCATGTTAGCTAACAGAATGGTTTTACTGAAAAAACTGAAAGATGATTTTTTCCTGTTAATCATTCTTTTTACTGGCTTTAAATAATTGCTCTTTTTCTGCCTTGCTTAAACTTTCATATCCTGATTTTGATATTTTATCGAGTATCTTATCAATGATCTTCTGATCTGGTAAATTAGTGTTTTTTACATTGGTACTGCTTTTCTTAACAACTTTTAATTTGCTCTTCTTTTGCAGTATTTTACTCCAGTCGTTGCCGTTTTGCAGTTGTTTAATATACACAAAACCAAGTAAAGCACCGCCAATGTGAGCAATACTTCCTCCTGGGTTACCACCGGCTATACCTATTACATCCAGCAGGAAATATACAATGGCTATATATTTTAAACGTACTGGGCCAATAAGGATGAGATGAATGGTATAATCCGGTACCAATGTAGCTACTGCCGCTACTATAGCCATTACACTTGCCGAAGCTCCGATTAAAGGAGGAGAGAATTGTACCGTATGACTAAATGCTGGAAACAAATTGTAAACTATAATAAATAATAAACCGCCAGCAAAACCACCGGCCAGGTAAGTAAATATGAATTGTCTTTTATTTAAAAAGTCTAAAAAAATACGGCTTAACCAATACAGCCAAAGCATATTGAATAAAATATGAAAGAAATCGCGATGGCTGAACATATAAGTTACTATAGTCCAGAACCTGTAAAGCAGCGATGGTAAATAAGGTGGCATTGCAACTTGTAAGGTTAACCAATCGGCAGCAGTAGTATTTTTGGTAAACAGAAACTCAAATGTGGCTAATAGGTTAATTGCCAGAAAAATAAGCACATTTATACCTATAAACAGGTATAAAGGGTTACCCGATTTAAATACTTTATCATACAAATCGCCGAAGAGTGACTTATTCATAAAAATTACGAGGACTTCTTAAATGCCAAAGTTTTACCAGTATAAATCCAAATAATGCACCGCCTAAATGAGCAAAGTGTGCAACCGAATCACCCGAAAATTGGGCTATTCCGAGAGATAACTCCAGTAGCACATAAATTGGTATAATAAATTTAGCTTTTACAGGAATTGGAATAAACATAATGTATAATTCTGCATTCGGGAATAACATCCCGAATGCAATGAGTAAACCAAAAATTGCACCGGATGCTCCAACCATGGGGCCATAATAAATTTCGCTTAAGGTTTTTATAGCACTGGCATTTTCGGAGTGGAAAGTATTAGGATCAATATGAATGCTACCTGCAATTCCATATACCTCAAAAGCCTGTACTGCCATTTGTAAAACCAATGCTCCTAGGCCGGTTATCAGATAAAAGTTCAGAAATCGCTTAGATCCCATCACTATTTCAAGTGATGAACCAAAGGTATACAGAGCAAACATGTTGAATAAAATATGTGCAAACCCTCCATGCATAAACATATATGTGATAACCTGCCAGATATGGAATTTAGGAGAATCAAAATAGTAAACACCTAGCATCTCAATTAATGAAATGTTTTTACTTTCAAAAACAGCAGTACCAATAAAAAAGATAATATTAATGATTAGCAAGTTTTTTACAACCGGAGGTATAGTTGATAATGGAGAGGGTCGGAATGTAGTCATATATTAATTGCTCTTAGCAAATTTATTTTTCAAATTTTTGTAAAAGTTCTTCAACGGTAAAGGTAATAATTATAGGTTTTCCACTTAACGAGGCATTGGGCATTTCACAAGCAAACAATTCGTCGATCATAAGGTTCATTTCTTCAGCAGATAAAGAGGTATTAGGCCTTATGGCAGTATTGAGTGCTAAGGTTCGGGCCAGATTATCGCGTTTATTTAATTTTAAGGCAGACCGATTATTTTTAAATCCTTCTATCAAATGTTCAAGCATTTCTGTTTCACTGATGTTGGTGCCAATATCTGCGGGAATACCCTCAATTATTACCGAATTTTTACCAAACTCCCGGATTTGAAAACCTAAAGATTGGATGTCAGGTAGTAGATCTTTTACCAGTTCAAAGTCTCCGGCATTTAAGGTAACAGTTTGAGGAAATAAACTTTGCTGACTTGCGCCCTGACGGTTTTCCAACTGCTGTAGAAAACGCTCATATAAAATTCGTTCATGAGCAGCCTGTTGATCTATTAGCATAAAACCAGACTTAATTTGAGAGATGATAAAACGGTTATGCAGTTGGAATATCTGCTTTTCGCCCACCTTCTCGATGGATTGATTAGCGATATTAATTTCCCGGTTACCCGGAAGATCAAACTTTTCCTGTTGTGCAGTCCGGTTATCTGCAATTTCATACAGAGATCCCCAATTTTTTGCCACCTCTTTTCTGCCCTGATCAAAATTTCTTACGTATGGTACTTCACGTTCTTCTTTCTCTCCAGAAAAGGGATTAAAATCAGGATTGAAACTAATTTCAGGAGGCACAATATCTTCCTGTGCCTTTGGCGTAATCATCTGGCTGAAGCCGGTTTCCTGGTTAAAATCCAGAGTCGGACTGATATTATATTTCCCTAAAGAACGCTTTACTGCCGAGCGAATAATAGCATATATGGATTGTTCATCCTGATATTTAATTTCTGTTTTTGTAGGATGAACATTAATATCAATCTTTGCAGGATCAATTTCAATGTACAATACATATAATGGATAACTATCAGTAGGCAATACATCTTTATATGCTGCAAGCACCGCATGATTTAAATAAGGATCTTTAATAAATCGTTTATTTACAAAAAAAAATTGTTCACCCCGGGTTTTCTTGGCAAATTCAGGTTTGCCAACGTATCCTTTTAAATCAATAATAGAAGTGTATTCCTCAACCGGAACCAATTTCTGGTTATATACATTGCCGAAAAGATGGATAATGCGCTGCTTTAAACTGCCTTTGGGCAAATGAAAGACTTCATTTCCGTCATGATGCATGGTAAAGAAAATATCCGGATTAGCTAAAGCTACCCTTTGAAACTCATCAATAATATGACGCATTTCTACAGAATTCCCTTTTAAAAAATTTCGTCGGGCAGGTGTATTATAAAACAGATTTTTAATGCTGATACTTGTTCCGGGCATGGTAGAAACAGGTTCCTGCCCAATGACTTCCGAACCTTCAATTTGTATGTAGGTTCCCAATTCATCTTCATGCCGGCGTGTTTTTAATTCCACCTGAGCAATAGCAGCTATAGAGGCCATGGCTTCTCCTCTAAAACCCATGGTGCGTATGGCAAACAGATCTTCTGCTTTCCTGATTTTTGAAGTTGCATGGCGTTCAAAACACATACGGGCATCCGTAATACTCATGCCGCAACCATTATCAATTACCTGTATTAATGACTTGCCCGCATCTTTTATCAGTAGCTGGATTTTATCCGCACCTGAGTCAATAGCGTTTTCAATCAGTTCTTTCACTGCCGAAGCAGGCCGTTGTACTACCTCTCCTGCAGCAATCTGGTTAGCCACAGAATCTGGCAAAAGCTGTATAATGTCAGACAAATTGTTTGTAATTAAATAACTATTGAATAATTAGGATTATATGCTTTTTATAAAATTTGCAGGTACACAAGAGGTACAAAATTGTTATAACGAAGTTGCTTTCCTAAGACAAAGATAATCAGTTTTTAATCTTAACGGCAGGGAATTAGTATTATGAGATGCTAAAGATTTTTTGAATATGCTGCAATAAACTAGATTAATCCACTAAATGATTATTATCAGTTATAATCTGGATTTCTTTAAATCGAATCTTTTTCATATTCCAAATTTAAAGTTAGTTGCTTTTTGATACTTTTTCATTGACGCATTCCAAGAAGCCTGCATCTATCTAAATCTCATAGAGATGTACCCAAATGCGATCGTCGTGGGCTAAGTGTTACTAGCCTGTACCCAAATGTTTACTGCTCATCTAAAGTTCAAAACTGTGGATAAGCTTAATGATAAAAATTTAAATTTATGTTTTGCTATAACCATTTTAAGGCTAACTTAGTGTTGCTTTAACACATAAATAATGAAGATAAAATTTACTTTTTTGTTTTTCCTTACGGTAATAATAGGTAATAATTCCCTTTTTGCACAGCTTCCAAACCTGGAACGAATTGAGCCTGCAAACTGGTGGGTGGGTATGAAAAATCCTAACTTACAATTGATCGTTCATGGTAATCATATTGCAGATAAAGCAGTAAAATTATCTTATCCGGGCGTTAGTCTTAAGGCAGTTCATAAAGTAGAAAACCCTAACTACCTTTTTCTGGATCTTTCGATCTCATCTGTAGCTAAGTCAGGAAAATTTGAGATAAACTTTTCTAGAAAAGGTGAACAAAATGCTAACTATACTTACGAACTCAAAAACCGTGATCACTCTGCTAATATTCATCAGGGAGTAACCAATAAAGACTTTATATACCTCATCATGCCCGATCGTTTTGCAAATGGCGATAAAACGAATGATATTATCAAAGGCATGAATGAAACTACTCTCAATCGCGACTCTATGTTTTACCGTCATGGTGGAGATATTCAAGGCATCATTAATAATTTAGATTATTTACAGGATTTAGGAGTAACTACCCTTTGGCTTAACCCTGTACTGGAAAATGATGAGCCTAAAACCTCGTATCATGGTTATGCTAATACCGAAAATTATAAAATAGACCGTCGTTATGGAACTAATGCGTTGTACAGGAAGTTAGCCGATGAATTGCATAAAAGAGGCATGAAACTGATTAAGGATTTGGTGCATAATCATGTAGGCAGTGAACACTGGACGGTTAAAGATATGCCATTTAAAGACTGGGTACATCAATGGCCCAAATTTACCCGCACTACTTATAAAGATCAGGTTTTATTCGATCCGTATGCATCCCAACAGGATAAAAAAGTAATGACTGATGGTTGGTTTGATTATCATATGCCCGATATGAATGAATCAAATACATATGTGCAAAATTATATTACTCAAAGTCATATTTGGTGGGCAGAATATGCCGGTTTAGATGGTTTCAGAATAGATACGTATGCCTACAACGATGCAAATTATATGGCCGAATGGGGCAAAGCAATTAAAGCAGAATATCCTAAACTGACCTATTTTGCCGAAACCTGGGTACAGGGAATGCCAAACCAGGCTTTTTTCACCCAAGGGAAAACAATAAACCAGAAACTGGATACACAACTGCCGGGCGTTACTGATTTTCAGTCACTATGGGCTATTAACGAAGCTTTAAATGGCAAATTTGGATGGAACGACGGAGTAAATAAACTATACACAACACTTGCAAGTGATTTTATGTATCAGGATGCTACACGTAATGTAGTGTTTCTTGATAATCATGATTTGGGCAGGTTTTATTCTGTAGTAGGAGAAGACTATAATAAATATAAATCCGGGATAGCCTGGTTACTAACTACCCGTGGTATTCCTCAGTTCTATTATGGTGATGAAATTTTAATGAAAGGTTTCACTAATCCGGATGGATTGGTTCGTCTTGATTTTAAAGGTGGATGGCCCGAGGATAAAGAGAATAAGTTCAAAGCATCCGGCAGAACAGAGCAGGAAAATGCAGCGTTTAATTTTGTGAGAAAGCTGGCTAACTACCGCAAAAATAATCCTGTTTTACAAACAGGCAAAATGATGCAATACGTCCCTGAAAATGGAATATATGTTTATTTCAGGTATAATGTAGACAAGACTGTAATGATTGTAATGAACAGTAATAATAAAGATGAAATTTTAGAAACCGTCCGCTTTAATGAGCGAACAGATGGATATAGTAAAGCTGTAAATGTGCTGACAGATGAACAGTTAACAACGATAAGGGATCTTAAAATTCCGGCTAAAACAACGTCTGTTTATGAGCTAAAAAAATAAATAATTGAAAAAATTTAACCTATTGCTAATAGGTTTTGCATCCTGCACTTGCTCTCATTATGTTTAAACACAAAGCGTGTATTTTTGACTTAGACGGTGTTATAGTTGATACTGCTATATATCATTTTAAGGCATGGAAGCGTCTTGCTAATAAATTGAATTTTGATTTTACAGAAGAAGAAAATGAGAAATTGAAAGGCATAAGCAGGGTGCGCTCTTTAGAACTTATTTTAGAATGGGGAGGAGTAAAAAAAACGGAGACAGAGCGGCTTCAACTCGCCACTCTTAAAAATGACTGGTATGTAGAAATGGTCAACCAAATGCGAAAGGATGATACACTGCCTGGAGCATCAGAGTTTTTAAAGGCAGTAAAAGATGCCGGCTATAAAACCGCATTAGGATCAGCGAGTAAAAACGCAACTATTATTTTAAAGAAAGTAGGCTTATTAGATTTCTTTGATGTGATTGTGGATGGAAACCAGGTATCAGCATCAAAGCCAGATCCCGAAGTTTTTTTAAAAGGAGCAGAAGGTTTAGGAATTGAACCCATAAATTGTGTGGTTTTTGAAGATGCCATAGCGGGAGTCGAAGCAGCTAAAGCAGGAGGGATGAAAGTGGTTGGCATTGGCTCAGCAGATGTATTAAAAGATGCTGATTTGGTGGTTGCCGGATTGTATAAAATGAATCTGGAGAAATTAGAGAAAATAATATAACCAGTTATATCCTTTCTCCATAGGAGAGGATTGGGTTGAGGCTTTATGAAAAATTACATTAAAATTGACGAGTGGAATATAATCGAAGAAGGCTTCGATCCGCATTTGAACAAAATATCAGAAAGTATTTTTAGTCTGGGAAACGGACGGATGGGTCAGCGTGCCAATTTTGAAGAAACCTATACCGGCGAAAGCTTGCCCGGTAATTATGTTGCCGGAGTTTACTATCCGGATAAAACTCGTGTGGGATGGTGGAAAAACGGATACCCGGAATATTTTGCAAAAGTTTTAAATGCCGCCAACTGGATTGGGATTGACTTAAAGGTAGATTATGAAACACTGGATTTGAATACCTGTAAAGTATCCAGCTTTAAACGTGTTTTAAATATGAAAGAAGGCTATCTGGAGCGTTCTTTTACTGCCGAATTAAAAAGTGGCAAAAAATTAAAGGTAAATGCCAGGCGCTTTTGCAGTATTGTGGACGATGAATCAGGAGCCATACGCTACAGCATAACTCCATTAAATTTTGATAGTACGCTAACCATCACACCCTATATTGATGGCGATATCAAAAATCAGGATGCCAATTACGATGAGAAATTTTGGGATGAAGTTCATAAAGAATCGCATCATGCAAATGCTTATTTAACCTTGCGGACTAAAAAAACAGGTTTCCATGTATGCACGGGTATGAAAATAAACATTCATCAGGATGGAAAACCTATTGAATTTCAATCAAAACCTGTTGAAAAAGAGAAATATGTAGCTAATAAAATTACGCTTAATGTAAAAGCTAATCAGGAAACGGTAATTTATAAGTATGCAGTCAATTTGTCTTCGGAGAATCATGAAAAAGATGATCTGATACGCGAATGCAAGCAGATTATTGAAACTATTTCGGCAAAAGGGTTTACATTGATGCTTAAGGAACAATCGCAGGCTTGGGCAGATAAATGGGTAGAAAGCGATATTGTAATTGAAGGAGATGCATCGGCTCAGCAAGGTATTCGTTTTAATATTTTTCAGTTAAATCAAACCTATACCGGTGAAGACGCACGTTTAAATATTGGGCCAAAGGGCTTTACGGGTGAGAAGTATGGCGGTTCAACCTATTGGGATACAGAAGCCTATTGTGTTCCTTTTTATCTGGCAACAGCCGATGAGCAGGTGACTAAAAATCTTCTTATTTATCGCTACAAGCAGTTAGATAAAGCCATAGAAAATGCTGCAAAATTAGGCTTTAAAAACGGTGCTGCTTTGTATCCTATGGTTACCATGAATGGAGAAGAATGCCATAACGAATGGGAGATCACATTTGAAGAAATCCACCGAAACGGCGCCATCGCTTATGCCATTTATAATTATATCCGGTATACTGCTGATGAAAATTACCTGAATGAGTATGGGCTGGAAGTACTAATTGCTATTGCACGCTTTTGGGCACAGCGTGTAAATTGGAGCGAAGACAGAAAGCAGTATGTGATGTTGGGGGTTACCGGTCCGAATGAATATGAAAACAATGTAAATAACAACTGGTATACCAATACGCTAGCTTCCTGGTGTATTCAGTATGCGCTTGATGCATTAGAGCTGGTTAAAAAGAACGATGCGGAGCAATATGCTTCCATACTTAAAAAGGTCAATTGCCAGCATAAAGAAGAATCTGAAAAATGGCAGCATATTGTCAATAATATGTATTTTCCGGAAGATAAAGAGTTGGGAGTTTATTTGCAGCAGGATGGATATCTGGACAAGGAACAAATCCTGGTTAAGGATCTGGATAAAGCTGATCGTCCATTAAATCAAAAATGGAGTTGGGATCGTATTCTGCGTTCCTGTTTTATTAAACAGGCCGATGTTTTACAGGGACTTTACTTTTTTGAGGATAGGTACGATATAGAAACCATTCGTAGAAATTTTGATTTTTATGAACCGCGTACCGTTCATGAAAGTTCATTATCGCCTTGTGTTCATGCAATTCTAGCGGCTAAATTAGGAGATGAAGAGCGAGCCTATGAATTTTATGTCAGAACATCGCGTTTAGATTTAGATGATTATAATAATGATACTGAAGATGGCTGTCACATCACTTCTATGGCAGGTACATGGATGAGTGTAGTAGAAGGTTTTGGTGGGATGCGGGTACGCGATGGCCGGATTATATTCAATCCTTTCTTACCGGCTCAATGGAAATCTTTTTCATTTAAAGTAGGCTTTCGTGGAGCTTTACTCAATGTTAAAGTGAATAAGGACGTTGTTCAGATCATGAATCAGTCTGAAAAAAGTATTGAGGTAATAGTCTATGGCAAAACACATGAACTAAAAGCCAAGTCACAACTAATGGCAAATCATGAGTTTGCAAAATAAAGTAGCCATTGTAAGCGGAGCATCCAGAGGTATTGGGCGTGCTATTGCCGAAAACCTGGGAGCAGCAGGAGCAACTGTTCTGTTACTTGCTCGTAATGAAAATGAGCTGAATGAAGTTGTTAATTTTATTCAACAAACCGGAGGTAAGGCGCATGCTTTTGCTTTTGATATTACAGATGAAAATCTGATAAAGGAGTTTGTAGCCGAAGCGATGAGTTCTTTTGCGAAGATTGATATTCTGGTAAATAATGCCGGTATCGGTAGCTTTCATCCGGTAACAGATACTGATAGCAATTTTTGGGATAAGGTGATGGCTGTAAATGTAAAAGGCACCTTCCTTTTAAGTAAACATATTGTCCCGATTATGCAAAAACAACAGAGTGGTCATATCCTTAATATAGTGTCAGATGTAGCTAAACGAACCTTTGAGAATGGTGCATTGTATTGTGCCAGTAAGTACGCCCAGGATGCTTTTTCATCCGCTTTGCGTAAAGAAGTGAGGAAGCATGAAATAAAAGTTAGTGTAATTTATCCCGGATTGGTGGATACTTTTTTTAATAATGGCAAACCTGGCAAAGCTGAAAATAAAAGCCATTTAAAACCAGCGGATATTGCTGCTGCAGTAAACTATATTTTATCAGCACCACAGCATGTAGTTATAGATGAGTTAATGATCCATCCCATTTCACAGGAATATTAATTACAGATTATGAAGAAGAAAACTTATTTTCTCGCATCATTAGTCCTATTATTAGCAGGTTCATGCTCTCCCAAAATGCAGCCTAAAACAGTTATGCATTCTAATACAACAGAAGAAATTAAAGATAATAAGTTTGTTATTTATCAGCTAATGGTACGCCTGTTTGGAAACAAGAATTCTACCAATAAGTTTAACGGGACAAGAGATGAGAACGGGACAGGTAAGTTTAATGATATCACTGATAAAGCATTAGATGAACTTAAAAAGCTGGGAATTTCTCATGTTTGGTATACCGGGGTAATAGAACATGCAACCATGACAGATTATACTGCAGAAGGTATAAAAATGGATGACCCCGATATTGTAAAAGGAATTGCAGGCTCACCTTACGCGATAAAAGATTATTATGATGTTGATCCGGATTTGGCGGTTAGTGTAAAAGATCGGATAAAGGAATTTCAATCTCTAGTGAACCGTACTCATCAACACGGACTAAAAGTATTGATCGATTTTATTCCTAATCATGTGGCCAGAACCTATAATTCGGATGCTAAACCTGAAGGTGTAGATGATTTTGGAGATGATGATAGTAAGTATAATTCGACAAATGATTTTTATTACATAGGAGGTAGAGCATTTGTACTACCCTTAGGAATTAATGCAGGCGGGGATAATTTTAAACACCCGATGAAAGACGGAAAATTTGATGAATTTCCCGCAAAGGCTACCGGGAATGATGTTTTCTCAGAGAATCCAAGTATTGATGATTGGTATGAAACTGTAAAGTTAAATTATGGAATAGACTATAAACATAATCAAACACATTTTGATCCTATACCCCCGGTTTGGACTAAAATGCGTGATATTTTGGTGTACTGGGCTAAAAAAGATGTAGATGGTTTTCGTTGTGATGTGGCAGAAATGGTTCCGGTAGAATTTTGGAGTTGGGTAATTCCGCAGGTTAAAAAAGTTAAACCCGGTATAATTTTTATTGCAGAAGCATACAACCCGCAACAATATTCGAAGTATCTGAACATTGGAAAATTTGATTTTCTATATGATAAAGTTGGCCTATATGATGGACTAAAGCGACTAATTAAAAACGAACTTCATGCGGATGTGAAAGATATTACCCACGTTTGGAGCGAGGAAAGTTTAGATTTCTCCTCAAAAATGGTCCGTTTCCTAGAAAACCATGATGAAGAACGCATTGCATCAAATGGTTTTGCACAAAATCCCTGGTATGCAAAACCGGCAATGGTAGTTTCAGCTACATTAGCATCCGGCCCGGTCATGATCTATTTCGGACAGGAAGTAGGAGAGCCTGGACATGGTGCCGAAGGCTTTGGTGGAGATGATAGTCGCACTTCTATTTTTGATTATTGGGGAGTTCCGGAGCATCAAAAATGGATGAATAACGGTGCTTTTGATGGCGGCCAGTTAAGCAATAATCAAAAAGAACTTCGTAAATTTTATCAATCACTATTCCATGCTGTTTCCACTAATGAAGCTTTACGCAAAGGAGAATTTTTAGAACTAAGCAATCAAAGAGATTTTACAAATAAGAATTATGCGTATCTGCGTTATACAGGAAATCAGCAAATAGTAGTTGTAGCCAATTTCGATAGAGAAAAAGTGTTAAACACAATCATAAGTCTCCCCGCAGAATTCCTGAAAAGGGTCAAGGGTAATTCTGTGGAATTTAAAAACCTTTTAACAGGCGAAGTTTTCACAATAAAAAATATCAGTAAAGGAATTCCTGTAAAAGTTTTGCCAACAGATGCCTGGATTTTAAATTTTTAATTTTAATTTAACTCATTATAACCTTAACCTAATCCTTTAAATTATGATTGCTTTTCAAAAGCCCAAGTTATCTTTTTGGCAACTTTGGAACATGAGTTTTGGCTTTTTCGGAATCCAATTCGGATTTGCTCTTCAAAACGCCAATACGAGCCGTATCTTTTCTACCCTTGGTGCCTCAGCAGATGATTTGCCTTTATTCTGGCTGGCTGCCCCAATAACGGGCTTATTGGTACAACCGGTAATTGGTTATTTAAGTGATAATACCTGGCATCCTTTCTGGGGCCGCCGCCGCCCGTTTTTCTTTATGGGTGCGGTATTGGCTTCCATCGCCTTATTTTTAATGCCAAACTCCACCGTTTTATGGATGGCCGTAGCTGTTTTATGGTTAATGGACGCTTCCATTAATATTTCAATGGAGCCATTTCGTGCTTTTGTGGGCGATAAATTAAATTCCAGTCAGCAAACAGCAGGATTTGCCATGCAAACCTTTTTTATTGGCTGTGGGGCTGTCATTGCATCGCTTTTACCTACTATTTTTTCGGATGGTTTTGGGGTAAGCAATATATCTGTTAACGGTTTAATTCCGGATTCGGTACGTTATTCCTTCTATATCGGAGGCTTCATATTTTTAATGTCTGTTATGTGGACCGTTTTTACTACTAAAGAGTTTCCACCGGAAAGCTTGGAGAGATTTAAAGAAGAGCAAAAAAATTCTAAGGGTTTAGGGAAAGCGATTGTTGAAATTCTGGGAGGATTTGCCAAGATGCCAAAAACAATGATTCAATTGGCTTTTGTGCAGTTTTTCACCTGGATAGCATTATTTGCTATGTGGATTTATACCACATCGGCGGTTGCAGATAATGTGTTTGGTACTACAGATGCCCATTCATCCGCGTTCCAGGAAGCAGGTAATTGGGTAGGAACTATGTTTGCCGTTTATAATGGTGTATCTGCATTGGCTGCATTTCTACTCCCCCTATTAGCAAAAGCAACCAGCCGTAAATTTGTTCATTTAATTTGTTTGGTTATTGGAGGCATTAGTTTAGCAAGTATATTTTTAATCACACAAAAAGAGCTCTTGATTTTGCCGATGATAGGAGTGGGGGTTGCATGGGCCAGCATTTTAACCATGCCATATTCTATTTTAGCCGGAGCTTTGCCATCTCATAAAATGGGATATTATATGGGAGTATTTAATTTTTTCATTGTCATTCCTCAAATTGTAAGCGGATTGGTGCTTGGCTTTTTCACACAGCATTTTTTTGCAGGCCATACGGTTAAAACAATTATGCTTGGAGGTTTTTGTATGATTTTAGCAGGAATACTAACTTTATTTGTAAAAGATGAAGCTATTAAAACAGTTCCTATTGTGCCCTCTCTTGCAACAGTTTAGATTAGAGTAAATGTAGTTCAGTTATTAGCTCAACTAATCTAGCTAAAGAGGTAAATCAGTTCGGTTTTTTACTCAACCAGTTCAGTTATTAGCTCAACTAATTTAGTTAGAGAAATAAACCAGTTTGGCTTTTTACTCAACCAGTTCAGTTATTTACTAAACCAGCTCAGACTATTTTGCTTAAAATAATTTATTTCTTCTGATATTTCCAATTCAGGGATTTCCCCTCACTAAGCCATTCAATTGAAGTTGCCATTCTTTTGAGACGTGTTTCTTCAGTTTTTGCTTCTTTAATCCATTCCAGATATTCTCTTTTATGAGAATTGCTCATACTTTCAAAATAAGTTTTTGCCTCAGAATTTTCGGATAAAGCTTTGGTAAAGTAAGGAGGAGTTTCGATAGGTGTTTTAGGAGTTTCAACTCGTTTAGGTTTAACTTTAACTCCATCCTCATTTAATTGAACAGCGTTTTTAATATATTCTATTATTATTTCATCAGGAGGCAAATCAGCTATGCTGGTAATCCTTCCAAATTGTCCCATGGCATTTTTTACATTATCTTTTAGCAAATTGTGCGGATCATGCAAAAGAGAGCTTTTCCAAAAGCCAAACGAACAATGATTTTTAAATGACGCCATGTTACATACTATTCCTTTGTAATCAAAATTCGGAAAACCCCATTTTATGGTTTCTTTAATATCAGGACAAGCCTGATGTACTATATTCCGGATGTGATTTAGTATAGGTTTCGCAAAATCGGCAGACTTCCCAATATATACATCAAAACGATCATCGAATGTTTCCATACAATAAATCTAAGATTATTATAATAAAAAAACCTTGCTACAGAAATACTGAAGCAAGGTTTTTTATCTCTTTTACAGTTAATTTACTGTACCTATATATTGTATCAAATCGATTAATTTGCTTGAATAACCCCATTCGTTATCATACCATGAAACCACTTTTACGAAATTATCATTTAAGGCGATACCGGCTTTAGCATCAAAAATTGAAGTCCGTGCATCACCTAAGAAATCAGTTGAAACAACATCATCTTCTGTATAACCTAAAATGCCTTTTAATTCGCCTTCGGAAGCATCTTTCATCGCTTTTTTAATATCTTCATAAGTTGCAGGCTTATCCAGACGAACGGTTAAATCTACCACAGATACATCCGCTACCGGAACCCGGAAAGACATTCCGGTTAATTTTCCTTTTAATTCAGGAATAACCAAGGTTACTGCTTTTGCCGCACCTGTAGATGATGGAATAATGTTTTGATAAGCACCACGACCACCACGCCAATCTTTAGCCGATGGGCCATCAACAGTTTTTTGTGTCGCAGTAACTGCATGTATGGTTGTCATTAATCCTTCTACAATACCGTATTTATCATTTAATACTTTGGCTATAGGAGCCAGGCAGTTAGTAGTACATGATGCATTTGAAACAATATGCTGATCTGCTGTCAATTTCTTATGATTCACACCCATCACAAATGTTGGAGTGTCATCTTTAGCAGGTGCAGACATGACTACTTTTTTGGCTCCTGCCTGAATATGTTTTTGAGCATCAGCCTGAGTTAAAAATAAACCGGTTGATTCGATAATAAATTCAGCACCTACTTCATTCCATTTAAGGTTTGAAGGGTCTTTTTCTGCCGTTACACGAATAGATTTCCCATTCACAACCAGATTGCCATCCTTTACTTCTACGGTGCCTTTAAAACGACCATGTGTAGAATCATATCTTAGCATATAAGCCATGTATTCTGGTTCTACCAAATCATTGATGCCTACCACTTCAACTCCGGCACGTTCTATTGCAGCCCTGAAAGCTAACCGGCCGATACGGCCAAATCCGTTAATTCCAATCTTCATCTTTAATATTATTTTTTATTTATGTAATGATTTAATGCGTGTAATAATTCAAATGCAGAAAATACATAGTTTATGAACAATGTGATCTATTGCTCAATTATAAAACTACTTAGGTTTACAAATTGTTGTACACGATCTGCAACTTCTTTGTCAGTTAAATTTTTGATTTTCTCTGTTCCAAATTTCTCAACACAAAAGGAAGCTAAAGCCGAGCCATATATGATGGCATTCTTCATATTGGCGAAATTTACAGTCCCAACTTTGGCCAGATAACCAATAAAACCACCTGCAAATGTATCTCCAGCTCCGGTTGGATCAAATACTTCTGCCAAAGGAAGGGCAGGAGCAGAGAAAATTAAATCTTCGTGAAATAATAATGCACCATGTTCTCCCTTTTTGATGATTAGATATTTAGGGCCCATTTTTAAAATTTTATTAGCAGCCTTAACTAATGAATACTCACCGGATAACTGGCGGGATTCTGCATCATTAATCGTTAAAACATCAACCATTTTAATAGTCTGAAGCAGATCATCCATCGCCACATCCATCCAAAAGTTCATCGTATCTAATACAATTAATTTAGGACGATTTCTCAAACGATTAATTGTTGTTTGTTGAATTTGAGGGGTCAGGTTACCCAATAATAAATATTGGCAATCTTGGTATGACTCGGGAATGATAG
Source organism: Sphingobacteriales bacterium (assembly GCA_025353765.1). Taxonomy (GTDB): domain Bacteria; phylum Bacteroidota; class Bacteroidia; order Sphingobacteriales; family Sphingobacteriaceae; genus Daejeonella. Next base: position 5,025 of record JANXOD010000038.1, on the reverse strand, counting down.
GATCAAAATCGGCCAAAACATTTAATTCAGTAATTAAAGTATCCCGGCTATTCATATCATTATGGTACTTGCCGGCCCAAAAAAAAGATTTTTCACCTTCTTTAATTTGTAAACCTTCTACATCAATACCGTGTTTTTTGAAATCTGCTATATCTTCGTTATGAAAATCATCGCCTACTACGCCCACAATCTTAACCTTTTGATAAAAATAAGATGCCGCTAAACTGGCATACGTGGCAGCTCCGCCCACAATTTTGTCTGTTTTCCCAAAAGGAGTTTCAATAGCATCAAATGCTACAGTACCGATAACAACTAAACTCATAAATTATTTTAAATATTTTGCTCACAAATATTGCATAAATAATTTAAAATACCGAACATTGCATTCCAAACGGAAGATACTGATTTATTTTAAGTGTTTAATGAAATAACCAGTAATTCCCGAATAGCTCAGCTGGTTAGAGCATCTGACTGTTAATCAGAGGGTCGCTGGTTCGAGCCCAGCTTCGGGAGCCATAGTAGACAAGCCAGTAGAAATACTGGCTTTTTTGCTTTCTATACTCACTAAATCAGTCTTTATTGATTTATATAGCAAGAAAATAGAATTGGTTCGTCTGGACATTCTTTCTCTTATTACACTCTTGTATCGGTTTGATATACTTTTGTATTGGACATCATTTATCTGATTTGAAATGAATTTATCTTCTGTAGATTCTAACAACACTTGATTTTTTGCTATATCCTCCCTGAACTTTTTTATCTGATTTTCTTTGTCACCACTCCGGCTGGAAAAAACATCTTTAACAATAAATGTATATAACTCCTCTAATTCCTCTGGGAATTGCAACGATGTCAAATATTCCTCAAAAGCATGATTTGCTTCATCTGCTCTAAATCTCTCTTTGCACCCTTTCTGGCAGTGATAGTAGAAATGACGGTCTTTGTTTCTACTCGTTGATGCACTCGCTGTTAAATTCCCACCGCAGACCTTGCATTCAAGATGGCCTCTCAATGGAAAATGCTCATTCTGTATTTTTATCTTATCTTTTAATCGGTTCCTTTTGTCAAGAACTCGCTGTACATGGAAGAATAAGTCCTCGCTGATAATCGCGGGATGTAATCCCTCTACAATTTCCATCTCTTCTTTTTTCCATTCTTTAACAAGAATTTTGCCCGTGTATGTAATATTCCTGATAAGGTTTAAAAAGGCTTGTTTATGTAGTTTTAGCCCTTCCTTATACAGTTCCTTCCTGATAGCCTCAGAATTTCGTAATCCTGTAGAAAGAAGCTTAAATGCCTTTAAAACCAATTCGGCTTTTTCATTCAGTTCTAAAGTTGATTTATTGCCCACTCTGTGATTATTATAGCCAAAAGGGGGACCAGTCCAGCAGCCTTCTATTCGGGCTCTTCTCGAACCTTCAATAGTTCTAAGGCTTATTTTATCATTTTCAGATTCGGGGCTAGATAAATAAATGCTTAGTAAAATCTTATGTTCCAGAGCTGAATAATCAACTTTTTGTTCTAGAGAATTTACCTCAATCCCAATTTTTTGGAACATTCTAATTTTTGATAATGCGAACTCACATTGTCTTGAAAATCTATCCCACCTTGTAAATAGTATTAGATCAACATCCTTTTTGTTAGCTTTACAATACTGTTCAAGTTTTAGATATTCTGGTCTCTCAAAAGTTTTGGCTGAGAAGTCATCCTGAAAATGTTTAATCAAATTGTACCCTAAAAGTGTACAGTAATCTGTTAACGTTTTAAGTTGGTGTGGCAAGCTAAACCCATTCAATGCTTGATCGTCAGTTGATACTCTGGTGTAAATTATTACGTTTTTCATCTTCAAAATGGGTTATTATGGTGTATCCTAATGAAGTGCAATATGCCCTTAAACTTTGTTCTTGATCAGGTAAACTAAGTCCATTTTTTTCGGGATAATCCTTAGATACTCTAGTGTAAATTATTACTTTTTTCATTTTTTTCTTTTATATAATTTTCATAACTCAGGTTTGCTAAGGCATATAAGGAACTTCTTATAGCCTTAATTTGATCTTGTGAATATTTCTTTTTTCCGTTTTTTAAAATCTTTTCACATGCTTCAATTGATAACATTACTATCAAGTGACTACACCTCTGGTTTTTCCAGTCAGTGTATTAGTTTGAAATGCTTGAAGTTATTTTATAGCCTATAATTCTTCTGTTTTTGTAATTTTCACGTTCACAACCTTACCATCAGTTTTCTTAACTTCCATATTTCCAAACTCTATGGCACTTAATCCTTTAAATAAAGCTCTACTGTTTGGGTCGGACTTAGAGCTATAAGTAATTTTTTCTGGCTTGCTGTATTTAGATATTGTCATTTCAGTAACTGCTTCCTGTCTATAAACATCTATCAATTTAGATTCCTTTTCACTTAATATCTCACTTCCTAACTTTCGATTAAACTTATCTGGAAAAGTATCCTCAATGTGATTCATTATACTTGAAATATTAATTAATATATGATCATCTGCGATGATTCCGTCTGAAATAACTTTTATATAGTCTTGTCTAAGAGTTAATTCAGCATTTCCATTATCATATATTACTAAATATGCATGGTCTTTAGATGAATGACTATAAGCAAAGAATAGGGCTAAAAGTGGATAATCTGAATCAACATATTCTTTTAATTGGCTCAGATAATCTTCTTTTATCTTTTTTATTTTATCCAATGGATAACCAAATCTTCTTAAGTAAATTACTATAGAAGTCCATAGTTGGTCAAGATAGCTATATATTCTCCAACCCTTTTCCATACCCCTGTTTGCGGAGATTATTTGCAAATTTTCCCAGTGTTTAAGAACTCTGTCCGTTGCTTCTGGATATTTATCGTTTTTAAAACCCCCTTTGTATTCTTTTTTCAAGAACGATATTACACCCTCAAATTCGGAATAAAAAAATAGCATAAAATCCTCTTCAAAGGATTCGGGTAATTTAAAAAAGTGGCTGTGATTTGTCTTAAAATCTAAGAGCTGGGATTCGGTAATTTTTTTCATTTCCTTACATTAACGTAAACAAATATAAAAGATTACATTGGTGTAAGCAAATTAAAAATTCATATGTATTAAAGTAACTTTAATTACTTAAATGGGTTATTAATTTATTGGCCTCAATCGTTAGTTAAAACTATGCGCTTTCAGCAAGACTTTCAGTTGCTATCCAATTTATTAATTTGTATTAGACGATTAGTAAGAACAGTGATCAGCCGGTCAATACATTATCTTGACTCCCAAATATTGACATTGCATTGATAATACTATATACTTGAGTAGAATTTCATTCTTTTTTGTTTAACCTATGGACTTATCATAGTGGTTAAGTTATTAGTGGTGTAACGTTTATATCAAATCCCCGTTTTCGCAGTCTTTAATTCTAGATTCACCAATATAAGTAAAATACTATTGGTTATCACTAAGTTAAAATAAATAGTCAAAAAATTAGCAACATACATAATAACATAATCCGTTTAATAGGGAAAGACAATATTAAAGCAACTTTAATAAAACTATAGTGATTGCTATTGATCTCTTTGATTATTAGCCATTGTAGCTTTGCTTATTTCGTTTTTTATATTTTTAATTTGATTGTAAAAATACTCTGTTTAGTGCCTACTATAAGCTATTTATAGTAATATATTGCCAATTAATAAGATCTTCTTTATTGTCAATTTTTTTAATACCACCATCGTAAATCAGGCAATATTTATTTGCAACTTCCATTACGTTATTATAGTCGTGGTCTGTAAGAATGATACCCTTTGTTTTTGAGTGTTCAGTGATCATATTCTTTAAAAGTTCAACAATGATAGGGGCAACACTATTGAAGGGTTCATCTAGTAATATAAATTTAGAGTTTGTATGTAAAAGAAGCTTTATTTCTAAATAACGGAGTTCTCCACCAGACAATGTATTTATTTTATTATTTTTAATTCTATCAATAATAGGGTCATTAAAAAACGATTGGATCTGTTCATTAATATATAGCCGGATTGTTTGATGAACTTTTAAATGCTGTAACAAAAAGCTATGTTGTGGCAGATAACTAATTAATCCCTGATGTTTATAAGGATGTTTATATACTTTGCCATTTATTCTTACAAACTTATTATCACTGCTAATACAACCGAATAATATTTTTAAAAGCGTTGATTTACCTGATCCATTTCTACCAAGCATACCTATAATGTCCCCGGTCTCACATTTCATATATATATCTGAGAGTACTTGACGTTCTCCGTAGAATTTAATCACACTATCAATCTCAAGTATATTTTTCATACTTTGGAGACTATGATTAACAAAACACCAATAAATATATTTATGATGAAACAGCTAAGAAGAAGAGTCCATTTGGATAAGCCCTTGTTATAATAGAAATAATATTCATCTTGTTTGCCTATTTCTAAAAAGAGCAAGCTGAATATTGATCCGCCAGATAAAAAACAAATGCCGAAAGCTAACAATATATCGGGGTAGCCTACTATACATAATAAAGTTGAGCTGGTTATATTTAAAGTTAAAGTGCTCTTATAGAATACTATTAATAACTTCAATCGATGTTTATCTAGTAAAATCATTAGTTAGTCGCATCAATTGTAGGAAATTAATACAGTGATATATTAAAGCTAAAATGCCTTTAAAGGTATTAAAGTTTTTAATTAGGGTTTGTGAAATTATTTCTTTATCCATTCCATTGACCTAATAAAGAGTTTATGCTGCTTTTTAATGAACTGGATTTTTCAAATAGATATTAGATTATTATCCGAAATAACCTACTTTAATAACAATCAAATAAAGCTCAGCATTTTTATTTTATGACGAATTAAATACTATTTAATGATTTACCACAATTTTTTTAGTGATGCTTTGATCCAGGAAAGAAACTTTTACAAAATAAATTCCATTTGCTTGTTTACTCAAATCAATTTCAGGATTATTCGCATTAATTTTGGTTTTTAAAATTACCTCTCCCAGTAAATTG
>JANXOD010000009.1 GCA_025353765.1 Sphingobacteriales bacterium | reverse complement strand
CAAATTACGGATCTGAGCGGAAGGATACTAAATACCTGGACCGAGGTAAAGACCAGGGGAAACCAGTTCATAAGCTGGGATGGCAAAGATGAATCGGGTAACCAGCTTCAACCAGGCATCTATTTCTGCTCCATGAAATATGCAGGTCGAACAGAAACTCAGAAAATATATAAGTCTAATTAAGATTATACATATTGCAAATAATCAAAAGAGGTTGTCCTAAAAGCAATCTCTTTGCTTTATGACATAGTTTTAAGATTCTCTAGTAATACAATTACTTAACATTAATTATTTTAATAAGTATAAGCATCAAAAATTCAAAACTGTCTTACTTTGAGGATTATCTAACTTTGTAGTTGTTTCTTTTCCATTAACAGTAACCTGCAACATATTTATTTGCGATTTATGTTCTGCAAACAACAGATCGTTAAAAACATCCATGCGACTTACTTTGCGTATATTATTTGCTTCAAAATAACACCAGCAAGCATCTTCCTCAATCTCATAACCAAGATAATTTAAAACTATTTCCTTGCCACCTACTTTAATAGCTAAATGTTTTTTAATATAATCAGCCATCATTGCATCTACTTTTTTCCGGTCTGCAGGTTTTAATATATCTATTTGGGTGCTATAATTTTTTTCAAGTGTATGTTCAAAATCATCAAAAAACATCCGACAGCTAACCTCTAATCTTTTATCCTTTGCATTATGTTTAATTTCTGTCATGCTGATATAAAATGGATGCAAAATAGAAAGGATACTGATGAATAGAATTTGTAACATGGCTTACTAAAGTTTAATCTTCAGCAAAAATAGCATATAATTGTTGATGCAAAATTTCTGGCTTTATTTTGAAATAGGATGGAAACATATTTGCGATTGGCAGGCTTATGATCATATATTATTCGTAACCGTTTTATGTGGCATTTATTTGATTGCGGATTGGAAAAAAGTTTTAGTTTTAGTTACTGCTTTCACTGTAGGCCATACCATAACTTTAGTATTAAGTGTTTTCAATAAAATTAAAATTCCTTCGGCCTATATAGAATTTCTAATTCCTGTTACTATTATTATTACAGCTCTTTCCAATATCAGAAACAAACATTTTGAACTAAAGAAAATAAGAATAAACTATATTTTAGCATTAGTATTTGGCTTTATTCATGGGATGGGCTTTTCCAATTATCTTAAAAGCCTCCTGGGTAAAAGCAGCAATATTACAGGCGAACTATTCGCATTCAATATTGGCTTGGAGCTTGGCCAACTAACTATTGTGAGCATTGTACTTATATTATCCTATCTGGCCATCCGGGTTATAAAAATTAATAGACGTGAATGGAATTTATTCATCTCATCTGCTATATTTGGGATTGCATTCATCATGGCAATTGAACGATTGTCTGTTTTACTTTAACAATATGAACAAAAAAATACTCGCACTCTTTATTCTTACTGCCTGTTTAGAAACATCTTTTGCTCAAAATCAAAATAATGCAGGTGCAAACCACGGTAATAAATTTGAGCAATTGGGCACTATGCTTCAAAGCCCGAATTCTTATCGTACAGCATCCGGTGCACCTGGTTCGCAATATTGGCAACAACGAGCAGACTATGATATTAATGTAGAGCTGGATGATCAGAAACAACGCATCACAGGTTCAGAGAGTGTGACTTATTTCAATAATTCGCCGGATCCGCTAACCTATATCTGGTTACAACTGGATGAAAACGAGCATAAGTCTACCAGTGAGAGCCAAAAGTTTGACGAATCAAAAATGAAAGATAAGATGACTATTCGTGATCTTCAAGGCATCATAGGCAACACGCTGGATTTGGGAATAAAAATTCAAAAACTAATTGGAGAAAACGGGGCATCATTAAACTATACCATTAATCAAACTATGATGCGTATTGAACTCCCAAAGACATTACAACCTGGCGAAAAATTTAAATTTAAACTGGATTGGTTCTATAATATATCCGACCGAATGACTATTGGTGGACGTGGCGGTTATGAGTATTTTAGTGATGATGCTAATTATTTATACACCATTACACAATGGTTCCCTCGTTTAGCTGTATATTCTGATTTCCAGGGATGGCAAAATAAGCAGTTTACCGGCCGTGGCGAATTTGCATTGGTATTTGGAAATTATAAAGTGAACATTACTGCACCCTCAGATCATATCATTGGTGCAACCGGTCAATGTCAAAATTATGATCAGGTATTAACTTCCGCACAATTAAACCGCTGGAAACAGGCGCAAAATTCGACAGAACCCATAGAAATTGTTACGCTTAATGAAGCAAAACAAGCTATGAAATCCAAAGCTACAGGCAAAAAAACCTGGACTTATGTTGCAGAAAATGTTCGTGATTTTGCTTTTGTTTCATCCCGCCGTTTAGTTTGGGATGCGATGGCTGTAAATGTAGAAGGAAAACAAACCATGGCTATGTCTTATTATGGCCCGGAAGCTTATCCTTTATATCGTCGGTACTCCACCAAAGTAATTGCGAACACCTTAAAAGTATACTCTAAACACACTATCGCTTATCCCTACCCGGTTGCCATATCTGTAGAAGCTTCTAATGGGATGGAATATCCTATGATCTGCTTTAACTATGGGAGGGCAGAAAAAGATGGTACGTATTCTGAAGCTACAAAGTATGGCATGATCGGAGTGATCACCCATGAAGTAGGGCACAACTTTTTTCCCATGATTGTGAACTCCGATGAACGCCAATGGACCTGGATGGATGAAGGATTAAACACATTTTGCCAGTTTTTAGCTGAGCAGGAATGGGATAACAACTTCCCTTCACAACGCGGACCTGCACATAAAATAGTTCCTTATATGAAGCTTCCTAAAGATCAGCTGGAGCCTATTATGACCAATTCGGAAAACATTGTAAACTTTGGTCCCAATGCATATTCAAAACCGGCAACAGCATTGAATATTTTACGTGAAACCGTAATGGGCAGAGAACTGTTTGATTATGCTTTTAAAGAATACGCTCGTCGCTGGGCATTTAAACACCCTACCCCTGCCGACTTTTTCCGTACCATGGAAGATGCTTCGGCGGTTGATTTAGACTGGTTTTGGCGTGGCTGGTTTTTTGGTACTGATCCGGTAGATATATCCATTGATGATGTGCGTTATTACCGGATAGATACGAAAGATCCAGCGGTTGAAAATGCAGAAGATAAAAAGAAATTTGAAAGTGATGCCTATGCCATAGGCCGGCAACGAAACAAAGAAGCAGGTATCAAATTCGCGGTAGAACAAGATACCAGTTTGCAGGATTTTTATAATAAATGGGATCCTTTTGCAATTACCCCGGCATCTAAAGAAAACTTCAACACCTTTTATTCTGCCTTATCGGCGGATGAAAAGAAGCTATACGATTCGAAGAAAAACTTTTATGAGATCGATTTTTCCAATAAAGGTGGCTTAGTAATGCCTTTAATTATAGAGTGGACTTATGCAGATGGCACAAAAGAAGTAGACCGCATTTCGGCATACGTATGGCGAAAAAACGAGCAAAAAATAACTAAGGTTTTTGCGAAGGATAAACAGGTAGTATCTATAAAACTGGATCCTTATCGTGAAACTGCCGATATTGATGAAAACAGCAATAACTGGCCTCGTCAAAACCTGCCATCTAAATTCGAATTATTTAAACAACAGCCACAGATACCCCGTGGGTCTACTCCCGGCCCAAACCCGATGCAGCAGGCAAAACCAACAGGAAATTAATATAAAGAGGAAATAGCAGCAGAATTCAATGGCTTGTATTTGCTTTTACAATGGATCTGCATTTTTTATCAATATCGCTTCCTAACTAATTTGATATAAAAAGATGCAACGGAGCATCTTTTTTATATTCGCTTGCATCTAAAAGTATCAACGTTACATCTTTTTTATATTCGCTTGAGTGTAAAAGTATCAACGTTGCATCTTTTTTATACTCGCTTGCATCTAAAAGTATCAACGTTGTATCTTTTTTATATTCGCTTGACAGTAAAAGTATCAGCGTTGCATCTTTTTTATATTCGCTTGACAGTAAAACTCTCAACTCGTCATATAAATAAAGCTCCCGCTGTTACTTGGAGCTCAATTCAAAGATAACACCTTAATCTCTTTAGTCATTTTAAACAAAAATTTAAGGCAAAGAAAAATAATTATAAAACAATTTGCGAAACCAAATAGTTGCACATATGTTTGCAACCGATTAGTTTCTTAAATAACTATTAAACAAATGAGGCGAGACATATTTCAGGCTATTGCCGACCCAACAAGACGGGCTATTATCGCCTTAATTGCGTTACAGGCAATGACACCGAATACTATCGCCGAAAACTTTAACACGACTCGACAAGCGGTTTCAAAACACCTTCGGATTTTGACAGAGTGCCAATTAGTGAAGCAAGAACAACAAGGCAGGGAAATTTACTACTCACTTGAAATTGAAAAAATGAAAGAGATCGATAAATGGTTAGAACAATACCGAAAGATTTGGGAAAACCGATTTAATCAACTAGACCAAGTATTATCAACAATTAAAAAACAGAAAAAAAATGAAAAGTAATTTAGAATTTGATTTTACCATTGACAAAACAAAAAAAACGGTATTCATAACTAGGGATTTTAATGCCGAGCTTTCATTAGTTTGGGATGCTTTTACCAAACAGGAACTACTTGACCAATGGTTGGCCCCTAAGCCCTGGTCATCTAAAACAAAATACATGGATTTCAAAGTTGGTGGCAAAAGATTTTATGCAATGGTAAGCCCTGAAGGACAGGAGCGTTGGGTAATCCAGGAATACACTTCCATTACTCCGAAAACCAACTTTAAAATGTATAATGCTTTTGCAGACAAAGATGAAAACCCGGAATTGCCGGGCTCTGAATGGGATCATACTTTCAGCGAACAAAACGGAACAACAAAAGTGAGCATTACTATTTACAATGAATCTCTTGAAAGGTTAGAGAGAATACTTGATGGCTTTACACAAGGAATGAAAATGTCATTGAGCAACCTGGAAAATCTATTGGCAACTTTATCCAAAAAATGATAGGATTACAAAATATTCATACATTTTACTTCAAAGAATTGGAATAAGAATGAACGTACAAAAACAAATCAAAAAGTATATTACCAGCCAACCCGAACCAAAACGCAGTGACATGCAAGATTTGCAACACATCATTCTGCAAGTAATGCCAGCATGTAAATTATGGTTCCTGGATGGTAAAAACAGTGAAAATAAAACTGTTTCTAATCCTAATATAGGATATGGATCTCACACCATAAAATATGCTGATGAAACAACCAGAGATTTTTATCAAATTGGTTTGAGCGTAAACAAAACCGGAATCTCTGTCTATATCCTCGGCATCAAGGATAAGACATACTTAACCCAAACGTATGGAAAAAAACTAGGCAAGGCAAGTGTGACCGGTTATTGCATCAGGTTTAAAACCCTAAAAGATATAAACATTGATGTACTTGAAGCGGCCATACGATATGGCGTTGAGGCTCAGAATGAAAAAGGTGAGCTGATGAAATAATTAAAAATAAACATTATTCAACGGATTTTCAGAGGGCGGTAAAGTTGAAATGCCAATGGCCTACGGTCCATGGGATAATTATTTTGGAATGCTTACAGACAAATTTGGTGTGCAGTGAATGGTGGAGTTTGACCCAAACTAGAACGGGTAAAAGTAACTGACGAAAAATACCGAACGCCTAACATCTCATTTGGCCCAAGAATGAGGGGCAGGATAAGTAGGCAATAGCTAATTGTGCCTAATTAGATTAAAATAAATTGAGTAATAGTCATAAAAAAATAAAAAAGAAAGGCACAAGTACTCCATGCATAAGTCAGTGCTTATTTGTGCCAAATGGAGGCGAGTTAAGGTTGAATATATTTATAAAAGCAAACAATTTTGAAAAAAATTCCGAATAATACTTCGTACTGGAACATGGTTTACTGGATATTAATGTTCTGCTGGATTATTGGTGCTCTTTTGTCCATGAATAAAATAAGTGCTGGTTTCCTAAGTAATTACCTTTCAGATATAACTTTTCCTCCATGGTTTTACATTCAGCTGCGTGGACTTAATCGATTGGATAGACGCCCAATGTCAGGCCTATTGTTTGGTAATTGGTTTGGACTTTCACCTTGGCGAGCAGGGATATCCATATTTATCGTTGGATTGATTTCTGAATTACTGCAGTTGAAGCACTTTATTTCAGGAATTTTTGACATAAACGACATCCTTGCTTATGCTGTGGGCTTATTTATCTGCATGGTTGCTGACCGGCGAGAGAATTAACGATAAAGCAGTCAGCCCACTTTCTGTTTTAAATCTAAGACTTAAACTATCTGTTAAGCTTCAGTTTGAACCTGAAGCCGGAGAGTATTAGGGAAGCTAAGAATTCAAAGAATTACTTCAACAAATTCAAATCAGGCTGTGCATATTTATATACCTTAAAATATAATGTAGTTTTAGTTTGAAAAACACCTTCAATATTTGATATATCATCTACAAACTGAACCAAGTGGTCATTATCCTTACACATGACGTTTACCTCCAGGTCATAGTCTCCTGAAGTCATCGCTAAAAAACTGACCTCTCTTCGCTGGTTAATTTTCTCAGCAACTGCTTCTTTTAACCGGGCTGGACGAATACACACGGCAATATGCGCATAAGCATGAAAGCCCACCTTGTCCGGGTTGATTCTTCCTACAATATTAACCGTTCCATCAGTAATCAGTTTATTAAAACGTGATCTTACCGTTCCGATAGAAACATTCAGTTTATCAGCAATCACCGTAAATGACATACGACCATCCCCCTGCAGATGAGATAGGATAGAAAAATCCAGCTCATCCAGAATAATATTGCTTTTAGTTTCCAATGTTAATGATAGATATGTTGAAGTTTTATCCCACAAAAATATTTTTTATTTTAAATTAAAATGCATTATTTTTATTTTTTCTTGTTATTTCTGCAAAATTTATAGTTTAGCAAATAATTTAATCCAAAATGAAATACCCAAAGATTCAAAACTTTATTAATGGCCAGTTTGTAAATGCCAGCACATCCAGAAAATTAGATGTGATTTCCCCTATAGATGGTACACTATTATCATCCGTTCCTATGTCTTCAACTGACGACTTGAATACTGCCGTTGATGCTGCTAAAAAAGCCTTTGTTCAATGGTCAAAAACACCGATTAAAGAAAGAGTACAGGTTTTTTACCGCTATAAAACGTTATTAGAAAAGAATTTAAAAGAACTGGCAGAATTAGTTCAGGAAGAAAATGGTAAAACATATAGCGAGGCTGTTGCCGAAGTTGAAAAAAGTATTGAATTAACAGAATTTGCCTGTTCATTACCTCAACTAATTACAGGTGAATTGTTAGAAGTAAGCAGAGGTATTGAATGCCGGACAGAACATGTACCATTGGGCATTGTTGCTTCTATTGTCCCTTTTAATTTTCCAAGCATGGTTCCAAACTGGACCATCCCTAACGCTTTGGCTTTGGGCAATTGCATGATCATTAAGCCATCCGAAAAAGTGCCATTGAGCACCGGCCGTTTAGCAGAACTATTAAAAGAAGCTGGTCTGCCTAATGGCGTACTCAATATTGTACATGGTGATGTGGAAATAGTGGAAGCTATTTGTGATCACCCGGATATTGAAGCAGTTTCCTTTGTGGGATCAACAAAAGTGGCTAAAATTGTATACCAGCGTGCCACACATAATTATAAAAGATGTTTGGCCTTAGGTGGTGCAAAAAACCATTTAATGGTATTACCTGATGCAATACCAGCAATGACCGCCCAAAATGTGGTGACTTCCATGAGTGGCTGTGCCGGGCAACGTTGTATGGCGGCATCAGCCATGGTAGGCGTTGGTAATGTAGATCATATTATTGATAAGATCTGTGAAGAAGCCCGTAAAATTGTACCGGGCAAAAATCTGGGTGCCGTTATCAATAAAGAATCACAGGAAAAGATTGAACAATATATTACTCAGGCCGAGAAGCAAGGTGCAAAAATATTAGTAGACGGGCGAAATGCAAAAGTAGCAGGAAAAGAGAAAGGCACGTATGTCGGCCCTACAGTAATTGATTATGTAACACCAGATATGGCGGTAGCCACCGAAGAAATTTTTGGACCGGTAATCAGCATCATTAGGACAAAAACGGTGGATGAAGCCTTAGCTATTGAGAATGCAAATCCTTACGGGAATGCTGCTTCTGTATTTACACAAAATGGTGGTATGGCCCGTTATATCATTGATAAAGCAAGTGCAGGGATGATTGGCGTAAATGTAGGCGTGCCCGTACCGCGTGAGCCCTTTTCTTTTGGTGGATGGAATGACAGTAAGTTTGGCGTGGGTGACATCACTGGAAAAAGTTCTATTGAATTTTGGACTAAACTGAAAAAGAGTACCATCAAATGGAGCCCTGATGCCGGGATTAATTGGATGAGCTAGGAGTTGAGGTGACATCCCCGAAAGGGTTAAAAATATTTATTATATCATGAACAAAACAGCAACAATATCAGAATCAGAAGAAATTATTCAGAATAATTTAGATTATACTTTATTTAGCTGGAGCAAGCAGAAAGGTGTTGCACCTCTTGCTATTAAGAACGGCAAAGGAGTTTATCTATATGATTATGATGGCAAACGCCATCTTGATTTTTCATCGGGATTGATGAATGTGAACATTGGTCACGGCAACCAGCGGATAACTGATGCTGTAGTAAAACAGATGCAGGAAATAAGCTACGTCACACCAAGTTGTGTGACTAAAGTTCGTGGAGAATTGGGTAAGAAATTAGCTGAAATATGCCCGGGCGATCTGAACAAAGCTTTTTTTACATTATGTGGTGCTACTTCCATAGAAAATGCCATCAAATTGGCTCGTATGCATACCGGCCGTCATAAAATTTTAAGTCGGTATCAATCTTATCATGGATCTACATATGGCGTAATGTCAGCAGGTGGAGATCCACGCAAGTTACCGGCAGATTCACAACAGGCACCAAACTTTGTACATTTTGACATCCCATACGCATACCGTTGGGAATATGGCGAAGAAAATCTTTTGAAAGATACGGTCAGCCAATTAGAAAAGGTCATTGCGTATGAAGGACCGGGTAATATCGCTGCTATACTCTTAGAAGGAGAATCAGGTTCATCGGGTTGTTTAAAATATCCAGCAGGTTACCTCAAACAAGTGAGAGCTATCTGTGATAAACATAGCATTTTGCTTATCATGGATGAAGTAATGAGTGGATTTGGAAGAACAGGGAAATGGTTTGGTTTTGAAAATCACGGCATAATTCCGGATATGATCGCGATGGCAAAAGGATTGACATGTGGTTATCTGCCATTTGGCTGCCTGATGGTATCCGATAAAATTGCTACTGCTTATGATGATAAGATGCTTGCATTGGGATTAACCTATTCTGCCCACCCGGTAAGCTGTGCAGCCGCATTGGAAACTCTTCATATTTATGAAGATGAAAATCTGATTGAGAATGCCGCTGCTATGGGCAAATACGTAGATGAAAAAGTAGCGGCTATGAAATCTCGTCATCCAAGTATCGGCGATTTCCGGAACACCGGTTTATTGGGATGTATTGAATTGGTGAAAAACAAAGACACCAAAGAACCAATGGCTCCTTTCAATGCCAAACCGGATGAAATGATCGTGATGAATAAAGTAGCTTCCAGAATAAAAGAACTGGGCATGTACACCTTTGTGAGATGGAATTATATTTTCATTGCTCCACCTTTATGCATCACCAAAGAACAAATAGATGAAGGATTGGCTATCATTGAAGATGCTATTTCCATTGCCGATGCGCATGTAATATAATATGAAGGAAACCCTGAACGATATTCTCGAAATTGAAACGTCTTCGCTTTACAGTGAGGATCTGGCTCCTATCCCATCTAATAAACGTAGTTGGAATACCTGGAACTATGCTGCGTTATGGATCAGTATGAGTCTATGTATCCCAACGTATATGCTCGCCAGTTCACTGATTCAGGGAGGTATGAATTGGTGGCAAGCCATCCTCACTATCTTTATCGGAAATACCATCGTTTTAATTCCAATGATATTAAACGGACATGCAGGTGCTAAATATGGCATTCCTTTCCCGGTATTTGCAAGGGCAAGTTTCGGTGTAAAGGGAGCAAATATTCCCGCTATACTCAGAGCCATTGTGGCCTGCGGCTGGTTTGGCATTCAAACGTGGATAGGTGGTTATGCCTTATATTTAATGTTAAAACTTTGGATCCCTTCTTTAGAAACATTGCCTCAACTATTTCCTGCTTCATTTGGTTTGCAAACGGGTCCGGCAATTACGTTCTTTTTGTTTTGGCTACTTAATATGCTGGTTGTTTACCTCGGTGTAGAAAGCATTAAGAAATTACTCGTATTCAAAGCATTTTTTTTACCTATTGCCGCTCTTGCTCTATTATTGTGGGCTATTTCAGCCGGCAAAGGATTAGGGCCAATCTTATCTCAACCCTCAAAATTTAAAACAGGTACGGAGTTCTTTACATTCTTCTTTCCTGCCCTTACAGGCATGGTTGGTTTTTGGGCAACGCTATCTTTGAACATTCCAGACTTTACTCGTTATGCAAAAAGTCAGAAAGCACAAATCAACGGACAAATTATAGGCCTCCCTCCTGCTATGACACTATTTTCATTTATTGGAGTTGTGGTAACATCTGCTACTGTTATTATTTATGGCAAAACTATTTGGGACCCATTAGTATTAGCAGGCAGATTCGACAGTAAATTATTAGTCAGCATTGCGATGATTGCAGTAACAATTTCCACCTTAGCTACTAATATTGCAGCTAATATTGTAAGTCCTGCCAATGATTTTGCCAATATTTCTCCAGCTAAAATTAATTTCAAACTCGGAGGTTATATCACCGGCATTATTGGGATCCTTATTTTTCCCTGGAAACTAATTGCCGATCCGAATGGTTATATTTTTACATGGCTCATTGCTTATTCAAGCCTTCTTGGACCTATAGGCGGTATCCTGATTACAGATTATTATTTCATTCGCAAACAACAATTGAATGTGAAAGATCTCTATCAACACAATGGACAATATTCCTTTGGCAAGGGTTTCAATAAATACGCCATCATCGCATTACTGTTGGGAATAATTCCAAACATACCTGGTTTTTTAATACAGATCAAAGCAATTGCTCAGGATGCGGTGCCAACATGGATTTCACACTTATATTATTATGCCTGGTTTGTGGGATTCTTCGTTTCGGGAATCATTTATATGCTCCTAATGTCTAAATATAAACAAGCCTTAAGAGCTTCAGAAAATTTAAAAGAAGAAATTCAATATGTCAGTACTAATTAAAAACGGAAGGATTATTACCGCTACTGATGATTATGTAGCTGATATTTTTATAGATGGCGAAATAATAAAAGCCATTGGTAAGAATCTAAATATACCAGCAACTCAAGAAATTGATGCTTCAGGAATGCTAATCTTTCCAGGCGGTATTGATCCGCATGTGCATTTGGATATGCCTTTTATGGGCACTTATTCAAGCGATAATTATGAAACCGGAACAAGGGCAGCTTTGCATGGGGGCACCACTACGGTGATTGACTTTATTTTGCAAACCCAAGGTAAATCATTACGATCTGCTTTAAATGAATGGCGTTCAAGAGCTGAAGGAAACGCTGTAGGTGATTATAGCTTCCATATGGCTGTGACAGACTTCAATGATGAAACTAAAAAAGAGATCAAAGAATTTATTGAGCAGGAGGGGATAACGTCTTTCAAAACATTTATGGCCTATAAAGGCGCATTAATGATTGACGACCGTCAAATGATTGCCTTAATGCAGGAAGTTAAAAAACAAGGTGGCATGGTAACCGTTCATGCAACTAATGGCGATATCATAGATTATCTTACAGCTAAACATAAATCAGAAGGGAAGCTTTCTCCACTTTATCATTATTTATCCCAACCGGAGGTAACAGAAGCTGAAGCGAGCAGTCGCTTTGTAGATATGGCTGAGTATACCGGCTGTCCTTCATATATTGTACACATGACCTGTGAAGGTGCTTTAAATGCTGTTCGCGATGCAACAAGAAGAAACCAGAAAATATTTGTAGAAACCTGTATTCAGTATTTAGTGTTGGATGCCTCTTTATATGAAAATGATTTTGAAGGGGCAAAGTGGGTTATGAGTCCACCCTTACGAGAGAAGAAAGATCAGGCATCGTTATGGGCAGGCATCAATCAGGGATTGGTTAACGTGGTTGCAACAGATCATTGCCCCTTTAAATGGGAACAAAAGAAATTAGGTGAGAAAGATTTTTCTAAAATCCCGAATGGCCATCCTGCTATTGAACACCGAATGGAATTATTATACAGTGAAGGCGTACATAAAGGAAAAATTTCTTTAAATAAATATGTGGAAGTAGCCTGTACTAATCCTGCAAAAATATTTGGTATGTTCCCTAAAAAGGGAACCATTACCATCGGTAGTGATGCTGACCTGGTGATATTTGATCCGAAAGCAAAGCATACGATTTCTGTAGATAAGCATCATATGAATGTGGATTATTCTAGCTACGAAGGCTGGGAATTAACCGGAAAGATAAAAACAGTATTACTACGAGGTGCTGTTGCCATTGATAACGAAAAATGTTTGGTGGAGAAAGGGAACGGCCAATTTATTAAAAGGAACAAAGTACAAGGCTATATTTAAAAGAACAAAATGTTTTATATTTAATTTTTAATTAATTAAAGCAGCAAAGCAATAAACAAACACAGCTAAAAACTAAACAAAAATTACATGCCCAGAATAATCAAATCCGGACTAATTCAAATGAGTTTGCCGATGACAGAAGGCGAAGGAACTATTGCAGAGATTATGGAAGCGATGGTGCAAAAGCACATCCCCTTAATTGAAAAGGCAGGGGAACAAGGTGTACAAATATTATGCTTACAGGAAATTTTTAATACCCCCTATTTCTGTCCTGGACAGGATAAAGCATGGTATGCATCTGCAGAGACTGTACCAGGTCCTACAACAGATCGCATGGCAGTATATGCAAAAAAATATAATATGGTAATCGTTGTTCCCATTTATGAAAAAGAACAAGCAGGTGTATTATATAACACAGCTGCAGTAATTGATGCAGATGGGACATATCTGGGTAAATACCGAAAAAACCATATTCCACATACTTCAGGTTTTTGGGAAAAATTTTTCTTTAAGCCTGGCAATATGGGTTATCCTGTTTTCCAGACTAAATATGCTAAAGTGGGTGTGTATATCTGTTATGATCGCCACTTCCCGGATGGTGCCAGATGTCTTGGAATAAATGGTGCAGAGATCGTATATAATCCTTCAGCAACGGTAGCCGGTTTATCTCAATATTTATGGAAACTGGAACAACCTGCTCATGCTGCTGCAAATGGTTATTTTATGGGCTGCATTAATCGAGTTGGTACAGAAAAGCCATGGAACTTAGGTAAATTTTATGGTTCATCTTATTTCGTAGATCCACGCGGGCAAATTTTTGCACAGGCATCCGAAGATAAGGATGAATTACTGGTATCTGAATTTGATTTAGATATGATTGATGAGGTTAGAAGTACATGGCAATTCTACAGAGATCGCAGGCCAGAAACTTACGGACCCATAGTACAGCCCTAATATATTTATTTAAAAAAATCCTGAATGGCTATTATTAACAATCGATTAAATCCCGAGCAATACTCAAATAACTTCAATGACATTCATCCTCCGTTTGAGACAAAGGATGCTGCCTTAGTAGAAGCGAACAGGTGCCTGTTCTGTTATGATGCACCTTGTATAAAAAGTTGCCCTACAAGCATTAATGTACCTAAGTTTATTAAACAGATTTCAACTGACAACATAAAAGGTTCGGCACATACTATTTTTTCATCCAATATTATCGGTGGTGGTTGCTCCAAAGTTTGCCCTGTTGAAAAATTATGCGAAGGTGCCTGTGTATACAATTTGATGGAAGAAGAACCCATTAATATTGCAAAACTGCAACGCTATTCAACAGAAAAAGCTATTAAGGAAAAATGGCCTTTATTTCAGCGCAAAGCATCAACAGGTAAAAAAGTTGCTGTGATTGGAGCGGGCCCTGCAGGTTTATCATGTGCGCATGTTTTGAGTCGTGAAGGTGTAGATATAACGATCTTTGAAAAAGAAAGTAAGGGTGGCGGATTAATGACATATGGTATTGCAGCCTATAAAGTTACGCCTGAGTTTTGTGAAGATGAAGTGAATTATATCACTTCCATAGGAGGTATTGAGATCAAGTACAACCAGGAATTGGGAAAAGATATTTCATTGGCAGAATTACAACAACAATATGATTCAGTATATCTGGGTATTGGTGTTGGCTTAGCCAGACAATTAGAAATCCAAGGAGAAGAATTGCAAGGTGTGGAAGATGCCATTACATTTATTTACGACATCCGGACAAAAGGCTATTCTAATGTAGCCGTTGGAGATAAAGTGGCCGTAATCGGGATGGGTATGACAGCCATAGATGCTGCTACACAGGCTATGCGTTTAGGTGCTAAAGAAGTGACTCTCATTTACAGAAGAACCCAAGCTGAAATGCCTTGCACAGAAGTTGAATTAAACATCGCCAAATTAGATGGATGTAATATTATTTGGCTGGCTACACCGAAAGAAATAATCGGTGTAAACGGAAAAGTAACACAACTAGTTTGCAGCATAATACAACTTGGAGAACCCGATGCAAGCGGACGCCGGTCACCTGTTGAAAGCGGAGAAACATTTACAATGGACATAGACATGGTAATTAAAGCTGCAGGGCAAATGCCTTTTGAAGAATTAGTTACAAACACTCAACTGGGTAATTCTAAAGGAAAAATTACTATTGACAATACCTGCCAAACAAATATTAAAGGAGTATTTGCCGGTGGTGATTGTGTGAATGGCGGCAAGGAAGTGGTAGATGCAGTACAAGCCGGAAAAGAAGGAGCCGCTGCTATTTTAGAATATATTCAACTGTCTTGAGTATTATTAAAAAGTTATTATTAAAATATCAAACCCCTTAGTAAAACCTCTTATTAAAAATAATTAAATACTCAAAACCCAACACTTAACACAACTCCAATGGCAGATATAAGCGCAAATTTCCTCGGCATCAAATCACCAAATCCATTTTGGTTGGCGAGTGCTCCTCCTACTGATAAAAAATTCAACGTGCTGCGTGCTTTTGAAGCAGGATGGGGAGGTGTGGTTTGGAAAACTTTAGGCTCACAGGTAAAAAATGTTTCATCCCGCTATTCATCTGTTGATTTTAACGGATCAAGAATGATGGGTTTTAATAATATTGAGCTTATCTCCGATCGGCCGCTTGAAATTAATCTTCTTGAAATAAGAGAATGTATCCGGGAATTTCCTGACCGGGCTATGATCGTGTCGCTTATGGCAGATAATACCAAAGAGGCCTGGCATGAATTGATTAAAAAAGTGGAAGATACAGGTGCACATGGCTTTGAATTAAATTTCGGTTGTCCGCATGGTATGACAGAAAGAGGGATGGGTGCATCCGTTGGGCAAGATCCGGAAATTGCCAGAATGGTTGTAGAATGGGTAATGGAAGCAGCAACAATTCCTGTAATCACAAAGTTAACTCCAAATGTTCATTCCGTAGTTCCTACCGGGACAGCCGCTGTAGAAGCCGGAACTAATGCTTTGTCATTAATTAATACCATTCAATCTGTTACAGGTATTGATCTTGATACATTTGTGGCCAATCCAAATGTTGGCGGCCATTCTGCCTTTGGTGGTTATTGCGGTCCGGCAGTAAAGCCCATAGCTTTAAAAATGCTGACTACACTTAGTCAAAACGCATTGACCAAAATCGTTCCTATCTCGGGTATTGGCGGTGTAAGTACCTGGAAAGACGCCGTAGAGTTTATGTTACTTGGCGCTTCAAACGTGCAGGTATGTACCGCAGCTATGAAGTATGGCTTTAGAATCATTGAAGATTTATGTGAAGGCTTAAACAATTGGATGGATGAAAAGCAGTTTAAAACCATCTATGATTTCATTGGCAAATCGGTGCCTTCCATTACCAGTTGGGAAGAATTAGACATCAATTACCATATTGTTGCTAATATCGATCAGGATAAATGCATCCATTGCGGATTATGTTATATTGCCTGTGAAGATACTTCGCACCAGTCTATCAGTTTAGATTTTGGTAAACCTTACAACACCTACACGATCAAAGAAGAAGAATGTGTAGGTTGTAATCTGTGCAAATTAGTTTGCCCTGTTGATTCTTGTATTACGATGGTAGAGCAGCGCAAAGGCGATGAATATTTAAACTGGAAAGAATATCAACGAAAAGGTTTACCTCTCAATGATCATTAAATTTTGATATAGAAAGTGGGGAGGCATTTTTGACAAAAGTCCCAAACCAAAATCTTAAAATACTCGTTAATTTGGTATGAATATAGAACAAGCCACACTTGGTGCCGGTTGTTTTTGGTGCACCGAAGCCATTTTTCAAAATTTAAAAGGAGTTTCTAAAGTTACTTCCGGATATATGGGCGGCCATAAACTTAACCCCAGTTATGAAGATATTTGTTCGGGAAATACAGGCCATGCCGAAGTGATCCAAATAGATTTTGATTTTGAAATAGTTTCTTTTAATGAACTTTTACTGGTATTTTTCAAAACCCATAATCCTACCACATTAAACAGTCAGGGAAATGACTTCGGAACCCAATATCGTTCTGCTGTTTTTTACCATACTCCCGAGCAAAAACAACAGACTCAACAAATGATAGACGACCTGGACAAAGAAATGGTATTTGATAAACCCATTATTACAGAAATAGCTCCTGTTTCAAAGTTTTATGAAGCAGAAAACTACCATCAGAACTATTTTAATGCGAATGCAAATAAGCCATATTGCTCATTTGTAATACAGCCCAAGCTTAATAAATTCATTTCAGAATTTAAAGAAAAAATAAAACCAGAAGTGCTTAATAGCTTATTTTAATAATCCATATTGCATATTTATAATACAAGCCAAGCTTAAATAAGATAACCTGAAGCTTTATTATACCCACTAAATTACCATATCATTATAAATCATGGAAATTAAGTATGATACTTCTATTGAAGTAACGGAAATACAGTATTCCAGACTTATGGTAGCTTTACCAGGCATTGTGGCAGGAAGAGTAGAAAAAGGGAAGTATTATATCAAGTGTTGGATGATGAGACATAAATTACTTGTTGAACAAAACTTAAATTTATGATATTAAAACCGAGTTTTAGAATAATCCCAATTGCCCTTTATCGTCTATATCTACATCATCTGGGTTAGTGATTTCAAAATCAATTATTTTAGCAGGCTTTATTTCTTCCTCCTCATCAATCGTTTCTTCAATCAGTCCTTTTTCATTTTCTTCGGATTCTTCTTCTACAGATTCAGTAATATCTCCTTCTGAAGATGATATAGGAATGGCCCCATACTGAACAGGCTCATCAGATTCTGTATAAACTTCAGGAACAATTCCAGGGCTTACTTCAGGGATTTCCTCCGGCTCTTCTGCCTCTGCAATTAATTCAATTTTTTTCACCTCATGCTGACTTAAGCGATTTCCCAACGCTTTCATCCCTTTTACATCAATGGCTTCAGTTAAATTAAGTTCCACCACTTCAGCAACCTGCCCTTTTCCTTTTAACTGCTCCATTTGGATTTTAGGGTTTTGAGCGCCTGAAATCAGGATCAGTTTAGAACCATTTTCTTCACTGATGATTGTAGTCTTTTTCCCAATGGATGAATTCTCGAAAGTAAAGCGCTTTAAATACTGATTTTTAGATTTGCCATCCAGATAGATCACAGCAAACACTTTTTCGGGATTATACTTTTCGATGATGAGCAAATGATCATCGAAATGATTGCTTAGTTCAAAACTGCTTAACTCGTAAATGCCATCCCTGTTAACCGTCAGTATTTTATCATCGCCATCAAACTCACCCAAATATTTTCCGCGGCCATCTACATTTAAGCGTTTTAAAATATCATCAAACCAAATTTTACGGCCGGATAATGTAGAAATACCTTTACTCTTTAAAACCACTTTTTTAATGGGATACTTGCTGACAATATTTCCCATAGAACTGCGGCCTTTAATAACCTGATCGGCAAAATCTAAATCAAATTGCAGCTTTTTCAGTTTAGAATGCGGCTTTAACTGCACATTTACGATTTCTGCTTCACCGTTAGGATTAGGTGAAAAATACAGCACTTTAGAACCTTTGCCACCTTTTGTTAAATCATATTCCTTATCGCGGGTAACGCCCAATACAGAAAAACGTTTCATATAAGATGTACCGCTTTCACCATCACGATAAATTAAATTATAAACTGTACGCTCATCATTCTTTTTAAAAA
This sequence comes from Sphingobacteriales bacterium, assembly GCA_025353765.1. Classification (GTDB taxonomy): domain Bacteria; phylum Bacteroidota; class Bacteroidia; order Sphingobacteriales; family Sphingobacteriaceae; genus Daejeonella. The sequence continues at coordinate 151,563 of JANXOD010000009.1, read as the reverse complement.
CCTGTGCATGAATAATTCCTTTACCTACAAATGTTTTCTCGGCCACTTTAGAAACCGTAAATTTCCCGTCTTCGCGGAACACAATAATCTCATCCAGATCAGAACAATCACAAACAAATTCATCTTTACGTAAACCTGTACCAATAAAGCCATCTTCACGGTTCATATATAGCTTCACATTGGCCAACGCTACTTTAGAAGCCTCTACCCTATCAAATAAGCGGATTTCTGTTTTGCGCTCTCTGCCTGCTCCGTATTTATGCTTTAATTTTTCAAACCAGGCAATCGCATAATCTGTAAGATGCTTTAAATGTTTATTAACCTCTTTAATATCATTTTCAAGAGATTTCATTTGCTCATCCGATTTTTTAACATCAAACCGGGTGATGCTGCTCATGGGTTTATCAATGAGTTTTTTATAATCTTCAGGTAGAATTTCTCTGTAAAACTGAGAAAAGAAAGGTTCAAAAAGTTTATTTAAAACTTCCACTACATTTTCTAAATTTCCAGAGCTTTCATATTCCGGGTTTTTATACATCCCTTCCTGGATGAAAATTTTCAAGAGCGAGCTAAAGAATATTTTCTCTTTTAATTCGGCCAGTTTTATTTCCAGCTCTTCTTTTAATAAGTTTTTGGTATGCTGTGTACTCTCCACCAAAATATCATTCACACTCATAAAATAAGGCTTATCGCCTTTGATAATACAAGTGTTTGGTGAGATGGATACTTCACAATCTGTAAAGGCATACAGTGCATCTATGGTCACATCCGGAGAAATACCGGGTGCCAGATGGATCATAATCTCTACGTTTTTAGCGGTATTATCCTCAATCTTTTTGATCTTAATCTTACCTTTATCATTAGCAGATATCACACTGTCAATTAAACCTCCGGTTGTAGTAGTATAAGGTATTTCTGTAATGGCAAGCGTTTTCTTATCCCGTTCTACAATTTTTGCCCTCACCCGTATTTTACCGCCACGCTGACCTTCATTATAATTGGTAAAATCGGCCATCCCTCCCATTTGAAAATCAGGAAGCATATTCGGTCGGTTTCCTTTTAACACTTCGATGGATGCATCAATGAGTTCCACAAAATTGTGAGGCATAATTTTAGTGGCCAAACCAACTGCAATACCATCAGCTCCCTGGGCAAGTAAAAGAGGGAATTTTACAGGCAAAGTAACAGGCTCTTTATTACGCCCATCATAACTGGATTGCCATTCGGTCGTATCTGGATTAAACACCACTTCAAGAGCAAATTTTGAAAGTCTTGCTTCGATATAACGGGGTGCTGCGGCAGAGTCTCCGGTTATCGGATCGCCCCAGTTTCCCTGTGTCTCAATTAATAAATTCTTTTGGCCAATCTGAACCATAGCATCACCAATAGAAGCATCACCATGCGGATGGTATTTCATGGTATTACCAATTACGTTGGCAGCTTTATTGAAACGGCCATCGTCCATTTCCTTAAGAGAATGCAAAATACGGCGTTGAACCGGCTTTAAACCATCGTGAATATGCGGAACAGCACGGTCTAAGATCACATAAGATGCATAATCTAAAAACCAGTTTTCATACAAACCAGATAAGGTGGTTACGTTATGTACACTTTCTTCGCCATGCGTATCTTCTAATTCTTCACTCATCCTTTAATTGAAACTCTTTAAAGGGGTAAATATAAGTGATAGATATATTATTTGTCCCATCTTAACTAACTGTCGCTGCATTTTTGTTTCCGGCACCACATTTTAATAGCTATCTATCTATTTTTTACATCTGACCATGTATTTTTCGGTGTGTTTTCTATTACTCTCTGTCTATTTTTTATATCTGTCCGCCTATTTTCTGTATCTGTCCACAGCAGATGGTGTTGGGATCTCCCATAACCCCACTACCGGTAAATTTACCATCATTACAAAATTAAATAATGGAACCATAGAGGTATTTAATTTATCAGAAAGCAAAATCAAAAAAATAGACCTTACATTGGATAAATCATCTTACGAGCTGGATTTATCAGGAAACGCTAAAGGAATTTATGTGGTAAATGTAACTTCAAATGGTAAAAGCAGTAACCATAAAGTTATTGTGGAGTGATCTTCATATAAAACAACAATTATTACAAATACCTCAGCAATAATTCTTGTTGGGATATTTTGTGTCTGCTTTGGCTATATAAACCATCCGAATAGATCAAGAAGCTAATACATTCTTAATCTCTATATATAGCAATATTGTTACAGGCATTACAGCAGGAAAAAATAAAGGTTTCTTATACTTGTAGAAAATTATTTTCCTCTAATTTATATATCTTAATTTAAATAAAAAAATGATGAAAAATTTACATACAAAAGCAATGAACCCTCTTTTCAGTAAAAAAGATGTGTACAAAAAACTTCTGCTAATAACAGGCTTATTCCTGTCTTTTAATCCTTCCATGGCTCAAAATACCGCCTATGGTGCTGGAGCTCTATTTATTAATTCAAGTGGTATTAATAATTCGGCATTTGGTTTTAAGGCACTTAATACAAACACCACTGGCAGTGATAATACTGCTAATGGCTTTAAGGCACTTGCTAGCAACATGTCTGGTACTCAAAATACTGCCACTGGTGGAAATGCACTTTCTAGCAATATTGCAGGATTTAATAATTCAGCCTTCGGTTTTAATGCACTTTCTAAAAACATAAGCAATAGGAATACAGCTATGGGCAATAGTGCACTCTCTAGTAATACCAATGGATATGATAATACAGCTACTGGCTTTTTATCCCTTTCTTCCAACACCATAGGGCATGAAAATACTGCTAGTGGTACAAGTGCATTGGGTGCAAATATTTCAGGTTCTTTTAATACAGCTACTGGATTTCAGGCACTTAGTAACAACATTGATGGATTTAGCAACACCGCTAGCGGTTCTTATGCACTTCAATTTAATACTAAAGGGTTTGAAAATACAGCTGCTGGTGCTTATTCTCTTAATAGCAATATCTCCGGCCATGGGAATACCAGTAATGGCCATGGTGCACTTTCAAGCAATACTATAGGATCTTATAATACCGCCAACGGTAGTCAGTCACTTCATAGCAATATCTCTGGAAGTGGAAATACAGCTGATGGTGTGGCTGCACTCTTATCCAATACCACAGGATTGCATAATTCTGCCTTAGGCGAGGATGGACTGAGCGCCAATCTCACAGGAAATGACAATACTGCCGGAGGATATCGTGCGCTTTATGGGAATATTAAGGGAGGTTCTAATTCTGCTTTGGGTGTAAATGCACTCTCCACTAACATTTCAGGGGGTGGTAATACTGCCGTAGGTGTTGAGGCACTTCTAAGTAATATTGGAGGAGCTTTTAATACCGCCTTAGGCTATGGTGCTGATATTTCTTCAAAAGAGGATTTAACTAACGCCACAGCTATTGGGTATAACTCAAGCGTAGATGCCAGTAATAAAGTAAGAATAGGTAATACTTTAGTTACTTCGATAAGCGGAGCGGTAAACTTTACAAAATTGAGTGATGGCCGCTTTAAAAAAGAGGTCATGGAAAACGTAAAAGGGCTTGATTTTATCAATAAATTGAGACCTGTTACTTATATAGTAGATATACCGGGGATAGATGCATTTTATGATAAAGGCCGCAAGAGTACTTCACGTACAGAAGATGCTCAACTGCAGAAAATGAAACAAGCCAGTTATGAATATGCGGCCAAACACCGCGAGAGTGGTTTCATTGCCCAGGAAGTAGAAAAAACAGCGAAAGAAAGTGGCTTTGATTTTAGCGGTGTGGATGTTCCAACAAACGCTAATGCACTTTACGGAATTCGTTATGCTGAATTTGTTGTGCCTTTGGTAAAAGGTATGCAAGAACAACAAGGACAAATAACTGAACAACAAAAACAAATTAAAGAACAACAAAAACAAATTGATGAACTTAAAAAACTAGTGGAAGCATTAACTAACCCTGCGGGAGCAAGGACTGTTAAAACTACTAGTGTTACAACAGATACTAAAGGGAATGAAGCAGGAAGTCTAGTCTCAGAAGATGTTACTATCTCTCCAAACCCAACTACTGGTAAATTTACCATTACTACAAAATTGAGTAATGGAACCATAGAAGTATCCGATTTATCAGGAAGCAAAATTCAAAAAATAGACTTGAAAGATAATATCTCTGCTTATGAGCTAGATTTATCAGGAAATGCTAAAGGAATTTATATGGTAAATGTAACTTCAAACGGTAAAAGTAGCACACAAAAAGTTATTGTGGAGTAATTCTCGACAAATAACAAACCTATAAAAAGGCTGTCTCAAAAAGACAGCCTTTTTATTTAGCTATTCTTTAATCTGAAAAATGGAGTTAAGTCTAAAATATCAAATGCTTGTTTTATATTTATTCTGCATAAGTAACTAAATTATTATTATGAAAAAAATTGCAATACTCTTCTTAGCAATTGGAATACTATTACTATTTGCTTCCGGATTTTTAGTTTCCGACCATTATCAATTTATATCTTCAGCCAAAATAGGCAAAGGCACGGTTATAGATTTAGAGTATGAGCAAGGTTCGGGCAAGAACAATTTAGGAATTTATTATCCGGTTATAACTTTTATTGCTCAAGACGGGAAAACATATACTATTCGTTCCAGCTCGGGGTCTAATCCACCGGAATATAATAAAGGAGAAAAAGTAGATATTCGATATAATCCTAATAATCCGAATGATGTATTATTAAATGATTTTTTCAGCCAATGGGGTCCAGTGCTCTTAACAGGTGTGTTCGGTTTATTTTTTGGAGGAGTCGGGCTAGTAATATGGAGTGCCCAGGCAAAACGTAAAAAAGAAATTAAGTGGCTTCAGCAATTTGGAACTTCTATAGAAGCCACTTTTAAGGAAGTTTTAGTAAATAAAAATATTACATTAAATGGCGGTCATCCTTTTAATGTCTGCTGTACCTGGTTGGATACGACTAATACTACTACCTATTCATTCAAAAGTGAAGATATATGGATTCATTCTCTTCAAATCCATCAGGAAAAATTTACTGTCTTAATCGATCCCAAAGATCCTCAAAAGAGAAACTATATGGATATTTCTTTTTTGAAAAAGCCATAATGATAGGATTTTGGAAATCATTATAATTTCAATTTTATTTTTTGTGGGAGCAACCTTTTTTATGAAATTTTCGTGTCAACTATATAAGCATGTCAATTGAATAAAGCATTACCTGAATTGTCGGATGCACTTCGGGACGGATGTATACGAGGTGAACATAACAGTCAAAAAAAACTATATCATAGTTTTCATGGATTTGCTATGGCTATTTGCTTACGATATGCTCGTAATCGTGATGAAGCAGTTGAAATAATGAATGATGGTTTTTTAAAAGTGCTTACCCAATTAAATCAATATAATCCTGAAAAACCTTTTAAGCCTTGGTTAGCCAGAGTTATGACTAATAAAGCCATTGATCATTATCGTAGTCAGTTACGATATGCTTATACAGAAGATATTTCAGGAATTGATGATATAGGCACAGAACCCTGTATTCATAACAAATTAAATTATGAGGATTTATTAGCACTTATCCAGCGTTTACCAAATGGTTACCGAACAGTTTTTAACCTGTATGCTATAGATGGATACACGCATCAGGAAATCGGCGATTTATTGGGCATCTCCATCAACACCTCAAAATCTAATCTATTTAAAGCCCGACAAAAATTAAGAATTTTATTAGAAGAAGTTTCAAACGAAGTAAAGGTCCTTCCCATGATGGGAAGTTTTGACAGATAAATATGGAGAAGTTAAACAAGAATCCGATAGATCAGTATTTCAAGGAAAATCTTGAAGCAGCTGAATTGCAATTTCAAGATCAGGATTGGAAGAAGATGGAGGAATTGCTTCATCCTAAATCTAAACGACAAGGCGTTGCAGTATGGTACTATGTTTCAGGCATTGCAGCTATACTGTTGGCTTTTCTTTCTATATGGTTATTTAAAGCGGACGTTTTGGTAGAACAGAAGGCTAAAAATAAATCTATCCCTGAAACTAAAAAAGATAATACTGAAACTATAGCCCCAAATCAATCCTTAACTAACGGAAATCCTTCTGATACTGCTTTAGATACTAATAAACAGGCGGGTAAGAGTGAGAGTCTCGTTGTAGCTACAAATTCTTCTAAGAAATCAGAAACAGGCAATTCTGATGCATTTTTTATAAATAAAAATCGGGGTATACAAGAACTGCATATAATTCAAGACGATTCTTCAAAAAATCCTCCAGAGAATGATTTTGCTATTTCAAAAATACAAATTAATATGCTTTCCAATAACGGATCCATTTATACCCCAACTATATTAAACACCGTACCAATTAATACCAATTTAGATTCATCTTCAAATAAGGATCGATCTAAAATAAAAATTGATGAAAACAGTAAATGGAGTTTTGCTTTAGCTTTTTCTCCTGATTTAAATACAGTAAGTAACCTTAAAAATAGCAGTTTTGGAACTGGTTTTGGGATGGGTATAAGCTATCAACTTAGCAAAAGAATTACCCTGAATACAGGTCTGGCTTATGCAAAAAAGATATATTCAGCAAATGCAGTTTCTTACCAATCGCAGGAAATGCCTTTCAATTCCAGTATAAATTCTATTGCAGCAGATTGCAGGGTTCTGGATATTCCTTTAAATATGAATTACATCTTCAGCAGGCAAAAAAAGCAAACTTTGTTTGTTTCTGCAGGGATATCATCTTACTTTATGTTGAATGAGAAATATACCTTTAATGTAGCAGCAGGAACTCCTGGGTTTTATACACCTAATGGTTCTTATACACCCGGTTTCTATACACCTGGTTCTACAGAAATTAGAGATATTAGCTATACTATTAAGAATAAGAATGAACACATTTTGGGCGTACTTAATTTAGCTGCTGGAATTCAAAAGCCTATCTCTAAACAAACAAGTATAATTGTACAACCTTACATGAAGATTCCTTTACAGGGCGTTGGTCAGGGAAAAGTTGACCTCAAGTCTTTCGGATTTTCCTTTCAGGTTAACTATAATTTAAAGAAGAAATAACAGCTCAACTAAGAGAATATTATTATTTACTTAACCTATCTTCAGCGAAAGCAAAAGGCAGTAAACTCTTAATTCCTTCTGTTTTTAAAACAGACCCACCCTGACAATAAAACAGTACTTCCAAAGGTTGCTTTTGTTTTTTTTCATACTCTGCCATAACTTGCAAACATGAACCGCATGATGTAATCGGTTGCTTTATCTCAAACTGATCTGTATGCGCTGTAATTGCCATAGATACAGCAGGATCATCGGGATAATTAGCCCCAATGGTAAATAAAGCCACACGTTCTGCACATAGTCCTGAGGGATATGCCACATTTTCCTGATTGCTACCATACACTATTTTACCGCTTTTTAATCTTACGGCTGTACCAACTTTAAATTGAGAGTAAGGAGAATGTGAATTTTCCATTGCTTTAACAGCCTCAGCACATAAATCTTTATCTTTTTGGCTTAAATCTTCAATAGATTGGTATTCTTCAAATGAAATGGATAGATGTTTCTTCTGCATATAACTTAAGTCGTTAATCCTTCCCTGATATTTCAGAAAGGGTTTACAAGGTAATAAATTTAATTAAAGAAACAGAATAAAAATTTAGACTATGAGCAATTCGTCCTCGGTTGCAGTAGTATTTTCCTCTTCACCAATAAAATCAACTTCTACCCGCAGGTTTCCAATGATATGTTGTTGGCGATCAGGAGTATTTTTACCCATATAATATTCTAATAGGTTTTTGATGCTTTGCTCTTTCGATAAAATCACAGGGTCTAAACGAATATCTTTACCGATAAATAATTCAAATTCTTCGGGAGATATTTCTCCTAAACCTTTAAAGCGGGTTATTTCCGGTTTATTTCCTAATTTTTGAATAGCTCGCTGACGTTCCTCATCACTGTAACAGTAAATAGTTTCCTTTTTATTCCGCACCCGAAATAAGGGTGTTTGTAAAATAGATACATGTCCCGCTTTTACCAGATCAGGAAAGAATTGCAGAAAGAATGTCATTAACAGTAAGCGGATGTGCATTCCATCCACATCAGCATCGGTAGCAATTACAATATTGTTATAACGAAGGTTATCTAAACCATCTTCTATGTTCAGTGCATGTTGTAAGAGATTAAACTCCTCATTTTCATACACTACTTTTTTAGTAAGCCCAAAGCAATTAAGCGGTTTCCCCTTCAAACTGAATACTGCCTGAGTTTGCACATCTCGTGATTTTGTGATAGACCCGCTAGCAGAATCTCCCTCTGTTATAAATAAGGTAGTATCCTGCTTGCGTTCATGTGTATCTTCAAAATGGATTTTACAATCCCGCAATTTCTTATTATGAAGTGATGCTTTTTTAGCCCGCTCATTTGCCAATTTCTTAATCCCGGCAATATCTTTCCGCTCACGCTCTGATTGCAGAATCCGTTTTAACAAAGCGTCGGCATCTGCAGAATGTTTGTGCAAATAATCATCCAGTGCTTTTTTAACAAAATCATTAATGAACGTCCGTACACTCGGACCATCAGGAGCAATATTTTGAGAGCCTAATTTTGTTTTGGTTTGCGATTCAAAAACAGGCTCCTGTACACGAATAGAAATAGCCGAGACAATAGATGCCCTCACATCCGAAGCATCGAATTCCTTTTTATAAAATTCACGGATAGTTTTTACTACTGCTTCGCGAAAAGCGGCTTGGTGTGTTCCTCCCTGTGTAGTATGCTGGCCGTTTACAAATGAATAATATTCTTCTCCATACTGCTGACCATGTGTCATGGCTATTTCTATATCATCCCCTTTTAAATGAATGATTGGATACCTGATCGTTTCTTCATCTGTATTTCGGGCCAATAGATCATAAAGTCCACGTTCTGAAAAGAATTTTTTACCATTAAAATTGATCGTCAAACCTGAATTAAGAAATACATAATTCCAGATCATACTTTCAACAAACTCTGGTATGTAATGGTAATGGCGGAAAATGGTATCATCCGGAAGGAAAGTCACCAATGTACCATTGCGCTGTGTAGTTTCTGTTTCGGGCAAATCGTTTACTAATTTACCTTGTTCAAATTCTGCCTTTTTAGTACGATCATTACGGTAAGATTGTACGATAAAATTAGATGAAAGCGCATTTACTGCTTTAGTTCCCACTCCGTTTAATCCTACCGATTTTTGGAATGCTTTCGAATCATATTTACCACCCGTATTAATTTTAGAAACACAGTCAATTACTTTTCCCAGCGGGATACCACGTCCATAATCACGTATGGATACTTTTTTATCTGTTACCGTAATTTCTATGGTTTTACCAGCTCCCATCACAAATTCATCGATGCAATTATCCATGATTTCTTTCAGCAGCACATATATTCCATCATCATACGCAGAACCATCGCCGAGTTTTCCAATATACATCCCGGGGCGTAAACGAATATGTTCTTTCCAATCTAAAGACCGTATGCTATCATCACTGTAATCTATTTCTTCCATTATTATGAAGGTATATGTATGTTCTTATTCCTGCAAATTTAAAATTTAGATCAATGTATAGGGGTGTTAGATTTCAACATTTAAACATTATGATTAATAAATTATTTTAAACATAAGAATTTGGGCGTTCGGGCGGGCTTTTCGTTACAATCTTTTTGCCTAAAGAAGGCAAAAAGGATTTCCGCTGCAATCCCTAACGCAAAACCATTGATGTGAATATCTTGCTTTGATAGCCAACTTTTCTTACACTTTGTACAGAGTTGTATACAATCTATTAAACTCAAAATATTATCAAAACAACAAATTAGAGAGAATTTAAAGGCTTTTTATAAATCCTACTACCATTTAAATCATATACACTTTTTTATAAAATTTTGGTACGCTAATCGCATATATTAAAATATCAAAGGAGTTGATTATGGATATCAAAGGCAAAAAAAAATCGACCGTTTCTTCTGAAAAAGAAAAGAGTAAGGTTGAAAAAGATTGGGATAATCCCAAAAATCCGGAAGCTACAGAAGACGAACGAGATACCGAAAAGATGTTACGCCAACTGGAAGAAGCGAAACGGAGAAAAGAAAATTTAACAAACGGCGAAAAAAATTAATCAATATTTTAATTAAAAATTACGATCATGAAAAAGACTCAGAACTCAACAGCATTTAAATTAATTAAAAAATTTGATAACCAATTGCATGATATTCTTGCAGCAGAATTAAGATCTATCCGCTATGCAAAAAATAAGATTATGGAGCAATTTCTTACTAGTAATTTAATCTCAGTGCCAACTACCTAATATAAAAACTCGTTCTTTATTAAAACAGCAAAAAGAGTTCTTCCCCGAACTCTTTTTTTATGTCTTTTACATTATGAAAAGAAAAATTAATGACTCTTATTTCTATAAAAATGGACTAACCATTATTTTTATGATCATGTTCATTATTTCTTTATGCGGACAAGCTATTACAGGCTGGAAAGAGCATAATAAAGAACTTGCAGATGAACATACCAGGCAACTGCATTTTAAAGAATATTTAACAAGCGGACATTTTATAGAGGCAACTTTTGAGAATTGGGAAAGTGAATTTTTACAAATGGCTATGTATGTTATTTTAACCATTAAATTAAGACAAATTGGTGCTGCAGAATCAAAAAACTTAGATCACAAAGAGGAAGTTGACCATGAGCCAAAGCCAGGACCGGATGCTCCCTGGCCTGTAAAAAAAGGTGGCTGGATATTAAAAGTATATAAAAATTCATTATCTCTCACGCTCTTGATTCTATTTACATTAAGCTTTATAATGCATACCTATGGTAGTTTTGAGAATTATAATATAGAACAGGGGCTCAAAAATAAGCCACAGGAAAATATAACAGAGTTTTTAATGGATAGCAAACTATGGTTTGAATCATTTCAAAATTGGCAAAGTGAATTTTTATCCGTTGCTACGCTTATATTCTTATCCATTTATTTAAGGCAGTATGGCTCACCAGAATCAAAACCTGTAGATGCTCCACACATGGAAACAGGGAAATAGAATGTGGCAAATGATTACGTGAAACGTTTTGTTTAAATGAATATTTTAAATTGGAGTGAATCTTATCTCCCAAAATCATCCTGAACCCTTACAATATCATCCTCATCAGACGGATTTAACGGATCAGTATGTTGCCAAATTTCAGCTAAAATTGCCCAATCATCTAAACCTACCAAGCGGTGTCGTTCTCCCTGTTTTAAAGTAATTACCTCACCTGGATGATACGTTTTTAGCTCCCCCTCTTTATCGGTATCACTAGTTATAACTCCCACTACTCCTTTTATAACCTGCCATATTTCTGCACGACGATGATGGTATTGCCAAGATAATCTTTTATGGGGGGCTACAAGCAATATTTTAGGACTTAATTTACCCGAAATCTTTAGCTGATCTATTTCTAAGCCATCAAAATATATATTTGCAAATTGCTGTGCCTGTGATTCATCTATTACAAAAAAACCACCCCATGGCCGGTTTTGATCTTGCTGAACTATTGTAAATCCCTGTTGATTTAGTTGAACTTCAATAGTTGAAAATACGTCGGCTTTTGACTCAATCAGCATATTGGATGTTGGCTACTGTTTAAGAAATTTACTACGTCCTATTAAGTTTTTGGTAAAAGAGTCCGAAACTTCGAGAAAGTATACTCCCGAATTCAAATTAGCCACATGCTGTCTTATTAGTTCACTGGTATTCACTTGACTGCTTTTTACACATTTACCTACAGCATCAATAATACAAACTATTACCGTCTTACTATTATTATTTTTTAAATCTAAAATAATTTCATCAACTACAGGATTGGGATAAAGAATCAACTTAGAATTATCTGCTGATAAGTTATATTCCAATGTAAGTGAATTTGAGTATGTATATTTGCCATTAAGATCTACCTGCTTTAATCTATAATAGTTTGTTCCGTTCGCCGGATTTTTATCTGTAAAAGAATAACTTAACTTATTTAATGAATTACCTCCGCCTTTTACCTGTGCAATCTTTTCAAATACCTTGCCATCTGTTGATCGTTCCAATTCAAAACGGTCATTATTCTTTTCACTAGATGTACTCCAATTTAATTCTGCTCCGCCATTTGCTTTCTTGACTGTAAAACCAGTTAATTGCAGGGGTAATACAACAGGTGGTTGAAATAATAACTTAAAGCGGTTCGCTCCAAAACTTGTCGCTACTTTTGTATTAATATTAAAGTTATATACTGGGTTAATCTTTACATCTGTTTGGGTATTTAAATAATCATCCTGCAAAATTACATCCAAGTACCCGGCTCCCGTAAGGTCTGTGAAATTTAATTTTACATTTCCGCTTGCAGCAGATCCTACATTCAGTTTCACCTGACTTACTTGGTTAATATCAGGCATATGATTAATAGCCATTATTTTATCATCCGAAGAAAGACTTCCTAATGAAACTGTACTACCGGAAAAATATGGAGCATCTGCACTATCGGCCTCTGCAACATCCCCCTCTTTAAATGCAATGATAGTTTCATCTGTTCTTTCGCTGTCCTGTAGGTTTAAACGGATTAGATCAGGCGCAGAATTAACATGAGTGGTATTATGTTTTTTATTGCTTTGTATTTGGGTAACTTCCGGAGTACTTAAAAGTCTGGCTGGTGAATTACTGCCTTTGCTACTTTCCGTAAAGGTAATAGACTGTCCTGTTGAAGTACAAATTATATAAAAGCCCTGACCAGGTTGGATATATTTTGTAGCACCATTAGTACCGATACCCGAAGCCCCGTCATAAACGGCCGTACCTCCGCCTGGAATTAATGTGTATGTTTGATCAATAACACTAGCCGTTTTAGTGATTAATGACCAGTCGATAGTAGAAGCATATGGATTGCCTATAAGGTTAAAACCATTACGAGTATCTCCAGAATTATTGGTATAAGACAAATTTACCTGAATATCTCCTTTATTAATAGGACCAGTATACGTAAGGGTTACGGGTTCCGGGTTTGCAAAGGGTGCTGTTAGTTTGTTAGTTAAGTTAGTGAGACGATCACCACGGAAAAAGGTTAAAAATCCCTGACCAGGTGTAGCACTATTAGCAATATTACTTACAGGTATAAAAGAAGTAGCCGGTAAAGCTGGTTCAGAATATAAATTTAAGGTAACTGCATAAGGTTGCAAAGATCCGCCAGTATCAAACCCGCCTCCCTGGGGCCCGGTAATCAAAATAGAATTTTTCAATTGTGCATAGGTTTTACTTGCAAGGCCTGCATCATTAATGGGCGAAGACATAGAACGTGTGCCTCTGTAGGGTAAAGCCCCGCCTGTTAAATAGGATTGAACATTCACGTTTCCTGTAATATCTGCAGTACCCGTTAAGGAACCAATATTAGAACTGGTTGTAGCTGTAGATAGCATCGTTAAATTTCCACCGGAAGCAAAAATAGATGAGCCTCCTGTTAAATTTAAATTACCCACAATATTCAAAGGATTAGTTAATGTAACGGTGGCATTACCTGATTGGGTATAATTATTTAAAACCCGTGTGGATGAGCTGGTTTGATCAAACACCAGACTAGATGCACCTGACCCGGCAATTACTAAATTAGAACTGGCAGAACCAATTAATTTTCCTGTACCAGAAACTACCCCGTTAACGGTTAACGTATGTCCGTTTAATGTTAAGGTTGATGTCCCAGAAAGATTAAGATCACGGATAGAAACATCAATTCCCAAGGAAGGCATATTTGTTGCAGAAGATGATATAATTACATCAGAAGCTGCATTGCCTGGAATATTATTACATGACCAATTGCCTGAATCGTTCCAGTTAGTACTACTTGTGCCTGTCCAGGTAAATACAGAAGTGCTTAATGCAACCGTTAAATTTAAATCATCTATACGCCAAACTGCCGTATTCGTAACAGCGCCAGCTCCACCATAACCGTAAATTCTATAGGTTATTGCTGCACCAACAGCACTAGAAGCAGGTGTTGGTATAGTTGGTGCATATAAAATCCATGCAGCATTATTGGGTAATGATCCTGTAGCAATATCACTGGCATAATTATCTAAACTTGATCTTAGTGAGTAAGCCTGAGGCCCGGTACCTGTTGAACGGGAACCAAATGATATGCCTGTTAAACTAACACTGTATGCAGAATTCGGTGTTAATGTAAATTCAAAATAAGCACTTCCATTTGCAGCCGTATTAAGAGCTCCATTGCGGGTAGCAGCTTCTGCATTATACGCTGCTGAAAACGAAGTATAAGTATTTGATACACTGCCATTATTTAGCATTGTTGTAGTTCCATTATTATTCCCCTGGCTTATATCAGAAACAGTTAGATTAGTAATTGGCGAGCTTGATGGAGAGGCTGTACCAGTGCTAGTACCAAAATTCCAATTAACCGTACCCGTAGTAATACAAGTTGGGTTAATGGTGTAAACTAAAGTAGTAGATCCTGTCCCGTTAGCATTCGTTGCAGAAATACTTACATTATACGGAGACCCTGCCGCACTGGTAGGCGTACCTGTAATTTGGCCGGTGCTGGTATTAATGCTTAAGCCCGGAGGCAAACCTGTTGCAGCATAGCTTGTTGGCGAATTACTGGCTGTAATAGTATACGTAGAAGCCGCGACACCATAAACAGCATTTGCTGTAAGGCTGCTGGTAATAAAAGGCGTTGTACTTACTCCTAAATTTGCCCAGGCTAATCTGGAAGTCGAGCCTACCGCAACTTTTAATCCATCAAATTTCCCAACCGGGTTATTTAAACTCCTGTTGTGCCAAACAATATTTCCAACAGTTCCGGTAAAATCACTCCCTGAAGATATGGTAGATTCTGCAGAACCTATAACAGGTTCAGAAGTAACTGGTGAAGGATTAACCCATACTGTAGCTTCATCGTTGGAGGAACCTGCAATAAAAGAAACCCTGGCAACAATTAAATAGGTTTGGTTGAAATTTAAAACCGATGAGCCATAGGTACCGGTACCTGCTCCTTTAGAAATCCCAATATTATATCCTGCAGCACTCGTGCGGGCAAATACCTTTGCAAAATAATTAGTACCGGTAGTAGGATCTGCTAAACTTAAAAAGTAATCCCCGGTAGCAGTAGCAGAACTCAGGTTTAATAAAAAAGAATAATATATAGTATTAGTACCTGAGGATGTTAAAGTGAATCCCAAACGGACGTTGCTTGTTGTATTACTGGATGCTGGAATTTGCACATAATTACCACCTCCACCGTTGTATCCGGAGTAAGTAAGAGGAGAAGCATTAGCTACAGCTGCATCCGGCCCGGTTCCTGCTTTTGTCCAACCTCCCTGAGTGGCTAAATTACCAGTACTATATCCTGTAAAATCTTCATTTACCAGTGATTGAGCATGACTTAAATTACTATTAAACATGAGCAAAATAAATAAGCCAAAAGCAAGGCGGATATGCTTTATAAACCCATTAATAGGAAGATGCTTTTGCAAGGGAATGAGTAGTACTTTGGAAGAGATTGTAAAAACTTTCAAATTCGAGAATTCTAAATTAATAAAAAAAATTGCCTCTAGGAATAAAAAGTGCTACCGTATTTTAGTAAAAAGCATTTTTTAGAGCGTAAATATATACTTTATAAGTATTAAGAAAAAAAAATATTGTGTAACAAAAAAGCGACATAGGCTCAATCACCTAATACCAGGTTATTGTCTAATTTCAGAAGCAAAAATCTTTATCTTATTTTCAATGTTGTATTAAAAAATTCTACATTATATTCCATAATTTGGGAAGAAGAATCTTTTTACTATTTTCGTCTTTTCATTGGGGGATTAGCTCATTTGGCTAGAGCGCTTCGCTGGCAGTGAAGAGGTGATCGGTTCGAATCCGATATTCTCCACCAATTTTGTACGAATCCGTAAGATTTACCATAATTTTTACGGATTTTCTTTTTTCTATATATATAGTGTCACCCCTTTAATTTTGTAGTTACTGGAAAAGGTTAAGCATAACCTCAATTATCCACTAACGTACGATAAGAAAAAGAAAAGCAACATTTAAGCAATATAATACGGTTTCATGTGGTGGATATATGCCTTACTATCAGCTTTTTTTGCAGCTCTGACAGCAGTTTTTGCTAAAATAGGGATTAAAGGAGTAGATTCTGATCTGGCAACAGCCATCAGAACGGTTATAATTCTAATACTTACATGGTCAATTGTATTATTTAAAGGAGCTTCTTCCGAAATAAGTATCCTATCGAAAACTAATTTATTGTTTCTTCTGCTATCCGGCGTGGCTACTGGTCTATCCTGGATATTTTATTTTAAAGCATTACAACTAGGTCCTGTTTCTAAAGTTGCACCAATTGATAAATTAAGTGTAGCAATTGTTATTATTTTAGCAGCTGTATTTCTAAATGAGCCCATAACATGGAAAAATGCAATTGCAGCTATTTTAATTTTAAGTGGATCCTTAGTCTTAATTATGTAAGTAACATTGCTAATACTGTTGAATTAAGTTTAATTCGAAATATATTGCCAATCATAACAACTCTATATAGACTTAGTTCAAACTGAAGTAGGAGTATCTTCCTCTAAAAAACCTTACTATTTATTCTTGAAACCAGGCTTATCTTATACAAAAAAGATAATTAAAATTTATTATTTTTAATTAGTCTAAATAAAATATTATTTTTTATTTTTGGCCATTCAATTATCAAAATGAGATCTAAGTTATTTACTACTGCTTTCGTCCTGTGTATAAGTGCACTAATTACAAAGTCTTCTGGTCAGGTATTAACGCCAGAAGATTCATTAGCTACCGGATTGATTAGTAAAGAACAATCCACTGTAATCTCCGGATACGGTGAAGCGCATTACACAATTGATACTAAACGGAAAAGCTCTGAAGCCGGGCTTAAGCGGGTAGTATTATTTCTTGGCCATAAATTCAGTAATAACATTTCACTCTTTACAGAAATGGAGCTTGAAGATGCTCTGGTGAGCGGATCAACCGGAGACGAAGGCATAGCAGGAAAAGGAAGTATTTCAATGGAACAGGCCTTTTTGAAGTTTAATTTAAATCCATCTACCTATATAGTAGCCGGTCTTTTCATCCCGCGTATTGGTTATCTCAATGAAAACCATCTTCCGGCCACATTTAATGGAGTTGATCGTCCGTTTGTTGAAGAACAAGTTATTCCTTCTACATGGAGAGAAATTGGTCTAGGATTATATGGACAATTTAACAGGATTCAGGGACTGAATTACAGTCTGGCTCTTACTAATGGTTTAAACTCTGCAGGCTTTGCCGGTGATACAGGAATACGTGGCGGAAGACAGTTAGGAAACAGCACCAACGGCTTAAACATCGCGGCAATCGGATCATTGCTTTATTATATAAATAACTTTCGTTTACAGGCATCCGGCTATATTGGTGGTTCTACAGCTGCCGAAAAACGTGTGGCAGATAGTTTACAATTAAATTCCGGAGCATTTGGGAATCCGGTTAAACTGGGTGAAATTAACGGACAATATTCCAGATCCGGCCTTACAATAAGGGCAATTGCAACTGCCGTTCATATAGATAATGCTTCTGATATTAATCGTGCTTATGCTAATAATACCCCCGAAACAATGTATGGCGCTTACGGAGAAGCAGGATATGATCTGTTATACAATAAATTTCATAATGATAAAGCTTTGATCATTTTTAGTCGGTATGAATTTATTAATTTGAGTAAAAAAAATCCATCTAATGGAATTGAAAATGCGGCAAACAGAAAGCAATACTTTGTGGGCGGTTTAACTTATAAACCGGTAAAGGGCGTAGCCATTAAAGCAGATTATGTACGGAGAATAACGGGAGATTTCAATCCGGCACTTATTGTTACTCCTTTTACACAGCAAATTCCATATTACAAAAATAATGGTTTCATTAACCTAGGTATGGCCTATAATTTTTAATAGAAAAACATGGTTAACAGAAGATCATTTATAAAAACCGGTTGTGCCGCGTGTTTGGGAGTTGCAGGCCTAGCTGTTTTCTTAGAATCCTGTTCTGGCGTTTTACCAATGATTAAGTTGGATAATACAAATGAAAAAATATTAAAGGTGCCTTTAGCAAGTTTTACATCTCAAAAATCAACAATGTTTATTGTGAGAAGTACTGCATTAGAAAATGATATTCTACTGGAAAAAAATGGTGAAAGCTACAAAGCACTTTATTTAAAATGTACTCATGAAGGATATAGTCTAACTCCAATTGCTACTAAAATTTATTGTAATGCCCATGGCAGTGAGTTCAACTTAAATGGTGAAGTAGTTAAAGAACCTGCCCTTAAACCCCTTAAACAATTTAAAACAGAGATCAACGATAATAACATAATCATACATTTAATTTAATTATTATGCATAAAATATTTTCAAAAACATTATTACTTATTATTCCGGTTATTAGTATAACTACATCCTGTAAAAAAAGTGAAACTAAAACAGCAGATGTGGATGTAGAAGTACTTAAAACACAGGTCCTCTCTGATATTTCTGTAAAGGTTTGCAAAGAATCTTACGAAGACATGTATACTAAATCAACTAATTTACTTACTGATGTAAATACGTTTAATACTAATCCAACAGATGCCAATTTGGCAAATTGCCGTACACTTTGGAAAGATGTACGTAATACCTGGGAACAATCAGAAGCGTGGCTTTTCGGGCCGATCAAAGCTGATGATATTGATCCACGGATTGATACCTGGCCTGTAAATTTTCAAGACCTTGAGGGAGTTTTAAATAATAATCAATCCCTTACAGTAGATTATGTTAATAATTTGGAAGATGCCCTTAAAGGCTTTCATCCCATTGAATATCTGTTATGGGGATCTAACGGCAATAAAACAGCAAATACATTTACAGATCGTGAAAAGAATTACCTAGTTAGTTTAACACAAAATCTTGTTAATTTAAGCAAAAGTGCTCGTGATACTTGGACTAATGGCTATGCTATTCAGTTAGCTACTGCCGGTAAGGGTTCAACAGAGTTTTCTACTCAACAGGCGGCGTTTATACAAATTGCCGATGCAATGGCAGGTATCTGTGAGGAAGTAGCTAATTCTAAAATCAAAGAGCCTTTTGAATCTCAAGATCCTACAAAAGAAGAGAGTCCATTTGCTAAAAATTCAATTATAGATTTTACAAATAATATAAATGGAGTAATAGATATTTACAAGGGTAGATTTATTAATGATGGCAAAGGAATAGAAGATTTGGTACGTCACTATAATTTATCTCTGGATGCCGAAATAAAAAGCAAACATGCAGCCGCCATCGCATCACTTGCCGCTTTTAATAAACCATTTGGAGAATCACTAGCTGAAGCATCAACCGTTAACAATGCGATGGTAAAAATTAACGATCTTAATATGGTTATTGAACAAAAGCTCAAGCCTTTTATTCAGCAATATGTAAAATAGAATTGCCTTCATTAGATAAGTGTTATGAGGAAAACAACTAAAGCGATCTTAATTATTATAACACTTATTGTTGTAATACAGGCTGCCTGTACAAAATTTGAACAGGGAGTTCCTGATCCGCATAGCGAATGGTTAAGCGGCGGACTGCAAACTGCTTTCGACCAGGGAAGTGGCGCCTATTCTCATATGTTTAAATCATTGCCAGAAAGCCTGGAGCGTGTACATGAAATTGGCGATGGGCAATTCGGAGCTACATTTGTTACAGCTCCGGCTCCTTTAAATCCGGGCTTGGGACCAATTTTCAATAATGTTTCCTGTGGTTCCTGTCATGTTTCTGATGGCAGGGGTAAAGTACCGGGTATGGGTGAAACTGCTGCAAATATGCTGTTTCGTATTAGTTTACCAGGTATGGGTGAACATGGCAATCCGGTTCCTGTGCCAGGATATGGTGACCAGATACAAACACGCAGCGTTTTAAATATTCCAAAAGAAGCAGATGTTACTATTAGCTATTCTGAACAATCATTTACATTTGGTGACGGATCAGTTTACAGTGTTCGTTTTCCAACCTATACAGTTAATAATCCTTATATTTCCTATCCTGCAGGTGTACTACTTTCCCCGCGAGTAGCTGCACCGGTATTTGGCCTCGGTTTACTCGAAGCTATTAGTGATGCTGATGTTTTAGCTAATGCCGATCCAAATGATGCAAACGGAGATGGAATTAGTGGTATTCCCAATTACGTTTGGGATGTTGTACATCAGAAAAAAGTAATGGGCCGTTTCGGATGGAAAGCTAACCAGCCAGCCATTCTGCAACAAGTTGCTGCCGCCTATAATGGTGATATGGGCATCACCAATTCCATATTTCCAAAAGAAAGCAGTGACGGGCAAACCCAATTTGACAGTAAACCAGGTTACCACTATGAATTAACGGATAGCTTACTGGAAAGTACATCCCTTTATATAAGGACCTTGGCTGTGCCGGCAAGAAGAAATGTAAATGATCTTTTAGTCATGCAAGGGAAAGCATTATTTCTATCTGTTGGTTGTGCAAAATGTCATATTGCAGATATGAGGACAGCGGTCAATGTAAGTTTCCCCCAGCTTAGTAACCAGCTTATCCATCCATACACCGATCTGTTATTACATGACATGGGTGATGGGCTTGCAGATAACCGTCCAGATTTTTTAGCTAGTGGCGCCGAATGGCGTACTCCTCCTCTATGGGGAATTGGTTTAACTCAAAAAGTGAACGGACATACTAATTTTTTACATGATGGAAGAGCAAGAAGTTTGATGGAGGCTATCTTATGGCATGATGGTGAAGGATTATCCTCAAAAAATAAAGTAAAAAATTTATCAAAAAAAGACAGAGATGCTTTGATTGCTTTCGTTGGATCTCTTTAATCTTTTTAAACAAGTATACTACTGCATTTTCCGTACATGGCTGTGCATTTTCTGCATATGTCACTACATTTTTATATCTGGCACCTCATTTCTAAGATATGCCTGTGCATTTTTTATCTGTTATATTTATCAGGCAAAAACAATTTTCTCTAAAAATAGGTTATGGTAACGCTGGTAAACTATAATCTATGAACATTAAATTTTTAGCACTAATTATTCCATTCATTCTATTCGTTGCTTCATCTGCAAATTCTCAAACCCAGCTAAATAATTATTCTATCAAAGGAATAGTGATTGATTCAATCACCCAAAAAGGCCTTGATTTTATAACCATAGCCTTAAAAACCGAAACAGGTCAGTCTGTTAAAAGTGTCCTAACTAAAAGCGACGGGTCATTCGTTTTTGAAAAAATTGGAACAGGAGCATATCAGGTTCATGTGGTTGCTATCGGATATAAAAGCGCTATTATTCCGGTAAGTATAGATAGTACAAAACAAGTTATTGATCTCGGCAAAATTGCAATCAGTACACAAAGTAATGAACTTAATGAAGTACTTATAACCGCACAAAAACCATTGGTAAAACAAGAAGTAGATCGTATAACCTACGATGTTCAAGCTGATCCGGAAAGTAAGATAAATAATGTATTGGATATGATGCGTAAAGTACCTTTGCTTTCGCTGGATGCTGAAGATAATATCAAACTGAAAGGACAATCCAATTATAAGATTTTAATTAATGACAAACCATCTAGCATGATCGCTCATGATCCAAAAGATGTGCTTAGGAGTATGCCGGCATCAAGTATCCAAAAAATTGAAGTTATTACAACACCTCCATCCAAATATGATAGTGAAGGTTTAGCTGGTATTATTAATATCATCACCACTAAAAAGATTGATAATGGTTATAGTGGAAACCTTAATACATCTCATTCATTTCCTACAGGCGGACCAGGCATTGGAAGTAATTTAACCATTAAACAAGGCAAATTTGGTGCTTCCGCTTATGCTAATACTAGTTTATATAATCAACCAGAAACTACAAATTCAGGCAATCGGGTATCTATAGGTGGTTTGCCAAGTAATTTAACAGAGAATGGAACCAGTAAATCTAAACAGAAATTTATTTCTGGTGGAACAGAATTGAGTTATGAAATAGACAGCCTAAATTTACTTACTGCTGGATTAAGTGTTAATAAGGGTAATTACAACTATGTAAGAAATCAATTGTCGGTATTGAATACCTCACAAAATATAATAAGATATAATTTGGCCAATGGAGGGAAAAGCGGTGGTCGTGGTATTGACTTATCTTTAAATTATCAGTTAGGTTTTAAGAATAATAAAGACCGTCTGCTCACCTTTTCATACCAATATAGCAATTCAAATTATACTGATTTTAATCGTTTGGAAGTTTCAAACAGGGTAAACTACTCAGAGCCAGACTATCGGCAAACCAATAAAACAAGTGCAAATGAACAAACTCTCCAAGCCGATTATGTGCATCCATTTGAAAAACTAACTATTGAGGCAGGATTAAAAGGGATTTTACGGGATAATAACAGCAACTTTCAATATAAAGCGTTTAATGTCAATAACGGACAATTTGAAGAGAATCCTAACAGGACAAATAAATTTAATAACAATCAGAATGTGATTGGTCTATATAATTCCTATCAATATAATTTAGAGAATTGGGGTTTTAAAGTAGGGCTACGTTTAGAATATACCAGTGTAAATGCTGATTTTGTTTCAAATGCTTCTAAAGTAAATGCCAGTTATTTTAATTTAATTCCATCAGTATCTATTCAACGGAAAATTGAAAATATGAGCAGCCTGAATTTAGGTTTCACACAACGCATAGAAAGGCCGGGGATATATGAATTAAACCCCTTTGTTGATCGTTCCAATCCTAATTTTGAATCTGCAGGGAATCCGGATCTTAAACCCGTTTTAAGTAATAATATTGAATTAGGTTACAGCGTATTTAAAAAAGGATCTGTCACTATTGGGCTAAACTATTCATTTGCCAATAATACCATACAGGAGGTTTCTGTGTTTGATGCATCAAAAAATGTAACCCAGACTACTTACTCAAATGTTGGTAAAGACAGATCAGTGGGAAGCAATTTCAATATTAACTATCCCATCACCAATAAATGGGACTTTAATATCAGTGGTATTTTGAATTATACATGGACGGAAGGATTGATAAATAATGTATTAGTGACCAATAAAGGTATAAATGGTTATTTTTATGGTGGCAGTGGATACAAGTTTAAAAAGGGCTGGCGAGCCAATATCTATTTCAGTTATAACCATTCATATGTTAATCTTCAGAGAAGATCCAATTCATGGAGTTATTCAGCGCTTAGTATGAGTAAAGAGATTATTAAAGATAAACTTACTTTTTCAGCATATCTAAGCAATCCATTTAGTAAATACAGGGAATATAAAAACGAAACCACAGGGCCTGATTTTACACAAACAAGTAATTATCTTAGTTATAATAGAAGTTATCATGTGAGCCTAGATTACCGTTTCGGTAGATTGAAAGATTCTATTAAGAAAAATCAAAGGGGTGTTAATAATGATGATGTAAAAGGGAAAAGTGAGGGAAAGCAATAATAAAATAAGCTCTTGGTTATAGTGGATAGATCATAGAAGATAGTTGAAAAACGGGCTGTATTGTATTAATAGCCACCAGTTTAAACTGGAGGTTATTGATACCGGGGCTATTAAAATTATCCCATATTTAGCTAATCCGATATTTTTCTTCCTATTTTTAGTGCATGCATAGCGAACAACATTTAAGAAGTTCTGATACCATTCGTGATATTGTCATTGGCATGGCCGATGGTTTAACCGTTCCATTTGCCTTAGCGGCAGGTTTAAGCGGGGCCATAAATTCCTCAGCTATTGTAGTAACAGCTGGTATTGCCGAAATAGTTGCCGGTTCTATTGCGATGGGTTTAGGCGGATATTTAGCCGGACGGACAGAAGCAGATCACTATAGTTCGGAGTTAAGTCGCGAGCACATGGAAGTGGAAATATATCCCGAAAAGGAAAAAGCCGAAGTGAAAGAAGTATTTGCAGAGTTTGGTTTATCTGAACGTTTGCAATATGAAATTGCCGAAGAAATGTCGAAGGATAAAGATAAATGGGTTGATTTTATGATGCGTTATGAGCTGGGCTTAGAAAAACCATTAGTAAACCGGGCATCTCAAAGCGCATTGACCATAGGTGTTTCCTATATTATTGGCGGAATAATTCCTCTTTCGCCTTATTTTTTGATCAGTAATTCAACAGACGCATTATATTATTCCTGTGCAATTACCTTGCTTTGTTTATTTGTTTTCGGATATTTTAAAAGCAAAGTAACAGGTCAAAATCCTATAACCGGAGCTTTAAAAGTAGTTTTTATTGGCGCCTTAGCTGCAATAGCTGCATTTATGGTTGCTAAATTGATAGAAGGACGAGTTTAGAGGAGTATGGAATAAAGAGTTAAAAATAACAAAGAGGTTTTTCGTTCTGCGTCATATATATGATGGGCTATGAACTATCAACTATACTCAATATGCAATAAACTGCTCTATTTGCTGATCAGAAAACCTTACAGTATCTTCTTTAAATAAATTTCCGCTTTCATCCAGTTCTTTATCAATGGCAGGAATATGTAAACGCATCGGCATTACATGTAGATTGATATAGTGGGAAATTCCTGTAAAATGTTCAATGCCGCGTACATTACCATATTTGCCAGAAGAAAGGCCTAACAGAGCAGCTTTTTTACCATAAAAACTATCCGGAAATTTACAGGCATCAATAAACGTTTTTAAAATACCCGGAAAACTGCCGTTATATTCCGGGACAACAAATAAAAACTTATCTGTAGCTATAATTTTATCCTGAATAATTTGAAAGGCATCACTTCGTTTTCCATACAGGTCTGAGCTGATAAAATCATTTGGCAGTTCGATTAGTGAAAGTATTTCTGATGAATATCCCCTCTCTGCTAACTGTCTCTGATAGTAATTAGCGAGTTTAAGTGTATTACTTCCCTGGCGATTAGTGCTTGCTATAATTGTGGTCATTTTGTGGATAAGATGTGCAAAACGAAAAACGCCCCGCAATTTAAATAGTTTTAAGTTTGTATCTTAGTGGGTTGTTAAAAAGCCCATAAAGGCATGTCAAAAATAATGTTTCATCTGCTTTGATTGTCAGATTTAGTTTTTTTAATATCACTTACTTGTAAAATATTTTCGTTCTGTAATGGGTAAAATCATCGCGTTAGCTAACCAAAAAGGTGGAGTAGGTAAAACTACTTCATCTATTAATCTTGCAGCCAGTTTAGCTGTGCTCGAATACCGCACTTTATTAGTTGATGCAGATCCGCAGGCTAATTCTACTTCGGGTATTGGATTTGATCCGCGTACTATAAAAGCCAGTATCTATGAATGTATCATTAATGAAATTGATCCTAAAGAGGCCATTCAGAAAACAGATACACCTAATCTTTACCTGCTTCCGGCTCATATAGATTTGGTTGGCGCAGAAATTGAAATGATCAATTTAACGGATCGAGAATATAAAATGAAGGCGGTTTTAAACAAAATCCGTGATGATTATGATTTCATAATTATTGATTGTTCACCCTCATTAGGCTTAATTACGATCAATTCTCTAACAGCGGCAGATTCGGTAATCATTCCAGTACAATGCGAATATTTTGCTTTAGAAGGATTAGGGAAGTTATTAAATACAATCAAAATTGTACAAAACCGTTTAAATCCAAATCTTCAGATCGAAGGTATTTTATTAACCATGTATGATGTTCGTTTACGTTTATCTAATCAAGTTGTGGAAGAAGTAAAAACGCATTTTCAGGACTTGGTATTTGATACCATTATACAACGGAATACCCGTTTAAGCGAAGCACCGAGTTATGGTATTTCGGTAATTATGCACGATGCAAATTGTAAAGGAGCCATAAATTATCTCAATTTAGCCCGTGAAATTATTCGTAAAAACGGTTTAGTAGTCGCAGAAGAAGAAGTAAAACAAGCCATCGTATAACACATGACGCATCAGAAAAAAACCGGATTAGGAAGAGGATTAAGTGCACTCTTGGATGATACGGAAGTTGTTCACAATAATAAACAACAGGTAAGTAATGAAGGTGCTTCACTCGGAACAATCAGCCATATTAAAATAAGCGATGTTGAAGTTAACCCTTTTCAGCCACGTTCCGAATTTGAACCTCAGGCTCTTCATGAGCTTTCTGCATCCATTAAATTACAAGGCCTTATTCAGCCTGTAACCGTTAGGAGAGTTGGTCAAAATAGTTATCAATTAATTTCCGGTGAACGCCGTTTACGTGCTTCTAAATTAGCCGGATTGGTAGAAATACCCGCATATATCCGTACAGCCAATGATCAGCAAATGCTTGAAATGGCATTGATTGAGAATATACAACGTGAAAATCTGAATGCTATTGAAGTAGCACTAAGTTTTCACCGGATGATAGAAGAATGTCATTTAAAACAGGAAGAGCTTGGAGATCGAGTGAGTAAAAACCGCTCCACAGTTACTAATTATCTTCGATTACTAAAGCTTCCTCCCGCCATACAGGCATCCATTCGTGATAATGAAATTTCTATGGGCCATGCACGTGCTCTTATTTCCGTTGAAGATGCAGATAAGCAGCTTTATATCCATCAGCAAATTATCAATAAAGAGCTTTCTGTACGTAAGGTAGAGGAGCTGGTACGTGAAATTCAAAAAGCAGGTAGTAAATCTAAACCTGCAAAATTAGGTGTTATATCTTTCCAGTATCAAAAAATTGAAGATGACCTGGCTTCTAAATTCGGAACCAAAATAAAATTAAAAGTTCAGGCTAAAGGAACTGGAACCATAGAAATTCCGTTCTTATCAGAAGATGACCTAAATCGCATCCTGGAAATGCTGGATTGGTAATGACTATAAAAAAATCCATTTTATTTATAAACATTAGCTTTTTCATAAGCTTATCTGCTTTTGCCCAAAAAACGGATAGTACCATTATTCAGAAAGATACTGTTCAACAGAAATTATCCAAACCATCTGTTAAAGAAAAAGGTATTATTAAAGATTCGCTAAGATTGGCCATAGAAAAAATGCCACGAAAAGCAGCTTTCAGATCAGCAATATTACCGGGTTTAGGTCAGATTTATAATAAGCGATGGTGGAAAGTACCGCTTATTTATGGCGGATTTGTAGGCCTAGGATTGATATTTGAATTTAATAACCGATACTATAAGATTTTCCTGAAAGAAGCTCAATACCGAAATGCAAATCCAGGACTAAAGGAAAACCCTTTATTTGTTAATGCTACTGATGAGGGAATTATTTTATATAAAGATGCTTATCGCCGTAATCGAGATTTATCTGTTTTAGCCGGAGTTGCATTTTATGCCATTAATATTATTGATGCTTATGTGGATGCCAAGTTTTTCAGATACGATATATCTGATGATTTAACGCTACAAATTAAACCATCTTTACAACAGCAACCATTTATGAATTCGTATATTCCGGGTATTAAAGTAAGTTTGTCTTTATGATTAGGCTGTGCATAATTAAATTAAATCTCATCATAATTATAAAATCCTTCTAATGAAAATAGCCTTATTAGGTTACGGTAAAATGGGCCAAATTATCGAGAAGTTTGCTACAGACCGTGGTCATGAAATTATCTTAAAAATTGATGCAGATAATATTCATGAACTGACCATAGCCAATCTTAAAAAAATAGATGTGGCGATAGATTTTAGCACTCCAGCCTCCGTAATAAAGAATATAGAAACTTGTTTCGAAGCAAATGCTCCTATTGTGGTGGGCACTACAGGCTGGTATGGTAAATTGCAGGAAATAAAGAATCAATGCGAACGCAGTAACAATTCCATGCTATATGCATCTAATTTCAGTATTGGTGTAAATGTATTCTTCTTTGTGAATAAGATACTGGCAAAAATTATGAACTCTTATCCGCAATATGAAGTGCAGGTAGAAGAAATCCACCATACCCAAAAAATGGATGCGCCCAGCGGTACCGCAATGACTATAGCCGAAGGAATACTGGAAAACCTGGAACGTAAAAAGGAATGGGTAAATGAAGTGGTGGGACAAGAAAATGAAATGATCGTTAAACCCGATCAATTATTAATAGAATCGCACCGGATTGAAGAAGTGCCGGGTACACATACGGTAATTTATAGCTCGGAAGTGGATAGTATTGAATTTAAGCACAAAGCACATAACCGGGCAGGATTTGCTTTGAGTGCTGTTTTAGCGGCCGAGTGGCTGCAAGATAAAACAGGCTTCTTTTCAATTGATGATATGTTTGATTTTAGCGTTTAAAAGATTATTATAAATTAATAAAGATGAGTTTGAAATTCTGGAAGAAGAAATCCCCGAAAAATACAAAAGTTAAAAAAAGTGCAGGACGTGAATGGTTTGATGCCATCCTTTTTGCCGTAGTTGCTGCCACATTAATTCGCGGATTATTTATAGAAGCCTATACCATCCCGACAGGATCCATGGAAAAAACATTGCTGGTTGGCGATTTCCTGTTTGTAAGCAAAGTAAATTATGGGGCTCGTATGCCTATTACCCCTATTTCATTTCCATTTGCACATCATACCATGCCCATTATTGGTACAAAAGCTTATTGGGATGGGATTCAATGGAACTACCATCGTTTACCGGGATTGAGTGAGGTTAAAAAAGGAGATGTCGTTGTTTTTAATTATCCCATGGAAGCTGATCCTCCATTTAATCGTCCTGTGGATAAACGCGAAAATTATATCAAGCGTTGCCAGGCTGTTGCCGGAGATACCTTGCGAATTATCAATGCCCAGGTATATATTAATGGGAAAGCTGCGGAAACACCTCAGTTTGGCCAGATAGATTATTATGTTAAAACTGACGGAACGGATTTTAATCCACAAACATTGGATGATATGCATGTTGGGGTTCAGCGTGCAACTGCCGATGAATATTATTTTAACATGACTAAAGAAGATGCGGAAGTTATCAAAAAATGGTCTAACGTAAAAACACTAAACCCTATGACCAAGCCAATGGGTGAGTATGACCCGGAAATATTTCCTCATAACATCCAATTTAAATGGAATGTAGATAATTTCGGGCCGCTGATTGTACCAAAAAAAGGCTGGACAGTTAAACTGGATAGTACAAATCTACCAATTTACCAGCGTGCTATATCAGTATATGAAGGCAACAAGGTAGAACAGGTAGGAAAAGACATTTTGATTAATGGTAAAAAAGCAGATAGCTATACCTTTAAAATGAATTACTATTGGATGATGGGCGATAACCGTCATAACTCTTTAGATTCCCGTTATTGGGGCTTTGTACCAGAAGATCATATTGTGGGTAAAGCTTTATTTGTATGGATGAGCTGGAATACAAACGGATCATTTTTTGATAAAATACGCTGGAACAGATTATTAAGAGGGATATATTAATTCTCCTACACTTAATTAGTAGGGATAATTTACTGAATTATCCCTACTTTTTTTTCGGTCCGCTTTCACTGGGGAGTTTTGGTGCTTTTCTTTTTCCCTGTATGTCAGGGTTCTGATCGCCTTTATTAACCGTTGCCTGTTTATTATCAGTCTGGTTAGCAAATTGTCCGCCACTATTCGAAATTCCTCTTTCTTTCAAATTTCTTTTAGTAATTTGTGAGTCGATATCAGCCGCGTCTCTGCTCTTTGCTTCAAGACCTAATTTCCCTTTCCCACTTTTTTTGAGATTAGCCATGACTTGAATTGTATTTGTACTCCTTATAAATACAACCCTGAATACTTACTTTTTGTTTTTATGATGATGCCCTCAAGGTAGTTCTGCAAAAAGAATATTATAAACGCTTCATAAATTAACTTATCCCACATTAATTCTTCCCTAAAACGGTTCTTTTTTGAGATAGAGACAGCTAAAATAGGAAGGTTGTCTATTTCTGAATAAAAATTTTCATTTTTAGACCCATATTTACAGTTCTTGGATTTAATAATGGCGTTATTGGGGAGAGCGTTTATTCCCACGGTTGGTGCCCCCACCAACCGCATACCTATACTAATTTTTTAATACCCAATTTCACAGCCAATTCATTTAAATCATTTACCACCACATCAACCAAAGGTATCCCATTAATCTTACGATCTTTTTCTGCTGCAAATTCCGGTTCACCGGGAATAATTACTTTTTGATCTTCGGATACAGTTTTAGCCGATTTGAATCGTGCTATCCAATTATCCAAATGTGATTTAAATTCATCAACAGGTCGAAATCCATCTACACGAATCGCACCTAAAAAATGCCCGATCCCTTTCCCGACAGGATCAGTTGGAGGGTCTAAAAATGCCACAAAGGGAGGAACCCAGGGCCCGTAATTAGCTCCCGAAAGTACCGCCGAAAGAATATCAACTGTAGCACTTAAGCCAAATCCCTTATGGCTGCCATGATCTTTATCACTACCCAAAGGGAGTAATGAACCACCATTTTTTAATTCATGAGGATCAACAGATGACCGGCCTTTTGAATCTTGTATCCAGCCTTCGGGCACCTTTTTGTCGGAACGCTGGGCTATTTCTAATTTACCATTTGCCGCTGCAGAGGTTGCCATATCTACAATTACAGGCGGATATTTCCCTGCTGGAAAAGCATAACACATGGGGTTGGTTCCCAATAAACGCTCATTGGCAAAAGTAGGTGCCACCAGAGGACTAGCATTCGTCATTGCAAAACCGATCATATCTTTTTCAACAGCCATTAAGGTATGATAAGCTGCAATACCAAAATGATTTGAATTTCTAACTGAAACCCAGCCAGAACCATACATAATAGCCTTTTCTATAGCTACTTTCATCGCAAAAGGGGCAATAACCAAACCTAAACCACCATCGCCATCAACCGTTGCAGTGGTGGGTGTTTCGTATACAATTTGAATATTAGGTTTGGCATTAATGCGATCCTTTTCCCACAAACGTACATATCCGCTTAAGCGGGCAACTCCATGAGAGTCAATTCCCCGCAAATCTGATTTGATTAATACATCTGTAGCTAAATTGGCATGTTCAGTTGAACAGCCCATTTTGATGAAAACAGATTTGGTGAAATTTCGTAAAGTGTCTTCAGAAAAAGTATGGTAATTCATTATTGAGCTATTCTTGTAAGATGGTAAATTTGAAATCTAAGGGTTTAAAACAGGTTATCAGTAACCCAATAAAATCATCTCCGTGTTTTGCATAAAGAAGACCAAAATTTTCAGAACGTTCCTGTAATTCACCTTGAGGGAAAAGCTTCGTTTTTAGGCTTTCAATTTGGGCTAAAGCATCTTCATAATTCCTTTTCTCAGCTTTAAGCAGCTTTTTTTCCAAGTTGGATATAGCTTTATGTAATCTGGCTTTTACCGCATCGGTACTGGGGGCAAGAGTAATATCAATCTGGGAAGCCTGTGATTTTATTTTTTCAAAGATGGATGTGAATTCCTGCCATTCATCGGTTAAACTCAGGTCGTGTTTAGTATGATTTAAAATCCATTCCTTTTGTAAATCGGGAGATTTTATAAAACTATCTTTGAAAGTCAAATCAAGTTTTTTGAGTTTTTTCTCTAAGCTTTCATCAACTAGCAAAGCAGAGTTTCTTAAAATTAAGATGGGAAAATCAACCTGATAATGATCAAAGTTTTGTTTGAGTTGCAGCCAATAAACTACCTCTGCCCCACCGCCTACATAAGCAATATTAGGCAGAATGATTTCCTGGTACAATGGCCGCATAACCACATTTGGGCTAAATCGTTCCGGGTAATTTTCAATTTCTTTACGGAGTTGGTCTTCAGTGAAGGTGATTTCTGTATTTAAAACTTGGTAAATCCCATTTTCAAAAACAATACGTTCGCGTAAATTATCTAACAAATAAAAGAAGTTTATCTCTCTGGGATTCACCGGTGCTTCAATCCCTATTTCATGTAGTTTTTGATTACTGTCATTGATGTTTTTAAAACTATTTTGTTCAATAATATCGTGTTCTATAACATCAACAAACTGCTTTTTTAATGATGGATGATCTGCATCTAAAATAACTAAACCGTAATTTTTAAATAAAGTATGAACTAAATACCGGGTAGCATCCGCCAAATTAGAATGCTTTAAATAGGCTGCATTTATAATTTTAGATAAACTTTCTGCATGGTCAGACAGGCCTAAAATCCCGGCATATTCCTTAATTGCCTGCTGTAACCCTTTCATATTTAACCGACCTGTTGCACCTTTATCTTCATTATCCCATTTAATCTTTTTACCGCCAATGTAAACATGATTAATTTCTTCAAAATCATGATCTTCTGTGGCCATCCAGTAAAGAGGAACAAAATTTTTATCAGGAAATTTTAGTTTAAGTTCCTTAGCCAGATTAATTGTGGTAACAATCTTGAAAATAAAATAGAGTGGCCCGGTAAATAGATTTAATTGATGCCCGGTAGTTATGGTATAGGTATTATCTCTGGCTAATAATTCAATATTATCTGATACCAGTTTGGAGTTTTGAGATTGGAAGATTGAAGTTGTATCATATTGTTCTTTCAATACATTTACGAGTATTGAACGGTCTGCATTGACCTTTTTGTTTTTCAATAATTTTTCAAAACCATCAATACTAGGCTGAAAAGAGATGAAAGGCTTTAGAGTAGGATCTTTTTTGAGATAAGAAATTACTGCGGGGGAGAAACTGTTTGTTTCGCTATAATCAATATAAGTTGCTTTCATTCAGAACGAAATTAGGGAAAATGCTGAATTCCGCTATGCGTTATCTTTTATTTGACAATGTTTCCATACAAATCAAAATCTTCTGCACGATCTATTTTTACATTTACAAAGTTTCCCAAATTTGCATAATCTACATGAGCATCAATTAAAACTTCATTATCCACTTCCGGGGAATCAAATTCAGTCCGTCCGATAAAATAATCACCGTCTTTTTTATCAACCAAAACTTTGTAGGTATTTCCTATCTTTTGCTGATTTTTTTCGTAGGATATTCCTTGCTGAATATCCATAATGGCATCCACACGTTGTTGTTTTACCTCTTCAGTTATATTATCATTCAATAAATGAGCATGAGTTTTTTCCTCATGAGAGTAAGTAAAGCAACCTAAACGATCAAAGCGTGTTTCGGTTACCCAGTTTTTCATTTCTTCAAAATCATGCTCGGTTTCGCCCGGATAACCACATATCAATGTAGTGCGCAATGCAATAGTTGGAACTTTGTCACGAATGGAATTAACCAGGTCGATAGTCTTTTGTTTGGTAGTTCCACGTCGCATAGACTTTAACATATCATCTGTAATATGCTGCAAAGGCATATCCAAATAATTGCAAATATTTGAGCGCTCATTCATTACATCCAAAATGTCCATTGGAAAGCCGGATGGATAAGCATATTGCAAACGAATCCATTCAATCCCATCTACATCAGAAAGATTCCTTAAGAGATCGGCCAGGTTTCTTTTATTGTAGAGATCAAGGCCATAATAAGTAAGATCCTGAGCAATTAATATGAGTTCTTTTGTTCCGTTTTTAGCCAAAAATTTAGCTTCTTTCACTAACTCTTCCATTGATTTAGATACATGTTTGCCACGCATCAAAGGAATTGCACAAAATGAGCAGGGACGATTACAACCTTCTGCAATTTTAAAATAAGCAAAATGAGAAGGAGTGGTTAAAAAACGCTCTCCAAGTAATTCATGCTTATAATCTGCACCTATAGAAGTTAATAAATTTTGAAGGTCATTAGTCCCGAAATAAGCATCTATATTGGTGATTTCAGCTTCAAGCTCCGGTTTGTATCTCTCAGAAAGGCAACCGGTAACAATCACTTTCCCTACTTTTCCCTGCTCTTTAAGTTCACTGTATTGAAGAATGGTATCAATGGATTCCTGTTTGGCATTATCAATAAATCCGCAAGTATTAATTATGATGATATCGTCTTTTCCAACTTTTTCTGCTTCATGTACCACATCCATTTGGTTACCGCGAAGTTGCCCCATTAACACCTCTGAATCATGAATATTTTTTGAGCAACCTAAAGTAATTACATTGATTTTTGGAGATGACTTGACGAATGCTTGAGGTGATTTGGCAGATTTTGTTCTCATTTGTTTTTGATTAGACTGATTGTTTGAAAAGAGAATCTACAAATTCCTTTTTATTGAATAATTGTAAATGATCAATCCCTTCACCAACCCCAATATATTTAACCGGTATTTTAAACTGATCTGAAATTCCTATTACTACACCGCCTTTTGCCGTTCCATCTAATTTAGTTAAAGCAAGTGCATTTACATCCGTCGCTTGGGTAAACTGTTTACATTGCTCAATCGCATTTTGACCGGTTGATGCATCCAAAACTAATAATATTTCATGAGGTGAGGCGGGAACAACTTTTTGCATCACCTGTTTTATTTTGGTGAGTTCATTCATTAAAGCTACTTTATTATGTAAACGACCGGCAGTGTCAATGATAACCACATCATCACCATTTGCAACGGCAGACTGTAACGTATCAAATGCTACAGATGCAGGATCAGATCCCATGGGTTGTGCAACTATGCGAACACCCACACGCTCGGCCCAAAGTTTAAGCTGGTCTACAGCAGCAGCACGGAAAGTATCAGCAGCACCCAGAACTACTTTATTCCCAGCTAGTTTTAACTTATGAGCCAACTTACCAATAGTGGTAGTTTTACCCACACCATTAACTCCCACAACCATAATTACATAAGGTTTATGATTACCATACTCAAAACTCCGGAAATCGCTACTGTTATTTTCTGAAAGTAATAGTTGAATTTCTTCCCGTAATATTCCGTTTAATTCTGATGTATTAACATATTTGTCACGTGCAACACGGGATTGGATTCTTTCAATAATTTTCAAGGTTGTCCTTACACCCACGTCTGAAGTTACCAATATTTCCTCCAGCTCATCCAGCACATCATCATCAACGGTAGATTTACCAACAACAGCTTTTGTAATTTTAGAAAATAGGCCTTCCTTGGTCTTTTCTAAACTTTTGTCCAGAGCTTCCTGTTCCTCTATGCTGTTGTCTTTCTTTTTGAAAAAATCAAATAATCCCATGGATACTAATTAACAAAAAAAGCCACCCTCGATTTGTATCGGGACGGCTTTATAAATTCATTGATATATTACTGAGCGTTTTTAGCTACAGCTATAGCGTCTTTTACGTGATCATTATGAACAATAAGTTCTTTGAATGAATAAGCACCTGTTCTGGGTGATTTACTCATGGTGATCACTTTTGAATATTCTTTGCCCGCACCTGTTTTTAAGGTTGCAACTACTTTTTTAGCCATTTTATTTAATTATTGATGATAAAAGGATGGAATGAATGAGTTGTAATTTCTTCCAATCCCTTTTCCATTTTCTATAAATTTATTTAATTTCTTTATGAACAGTCACTTTTCTTAAAACCGGATTGAATTTTTTTAATTCAAGACGTTCTGTAGTGTTCTTTTTATTTTTGGTGGTTACATAACGAGACATGCCCGCCATGCCACTTTCTTTATGTTCAGTACATTCTAAAATTACCTGAACTCTGTTACCTTTTTTAGCCATTTTCTTATGTTGTAGGTTTTGGGTCGTATGTTATAAGTTTATTTATGTTCAACTTACAACTTGCAACTTTAACTATTATATGTATCCTTTTTTAAGGAATTTACTGATAACGGCTGTAATGCCGTTTTTATTGATGGTTTTAATAGCCGAAGTAGATACTTTCAGCGTGATCCATCTATCCTCATCGGGGATATAAAACTTTTTTACCTGTAGGTTAGGATAAAACTTGCGTTTAGTTTTTACGTTTGAATTGGAAACGTTAAAACCATTCATGGCCATCTTTCCTGTTAAATCACAAATTCTCGACATGACTATTAATGTGTATCGTTATATAAAACTCAGCTCCTTAAAGAGTTTGCAAATATCGCAATATTAAATTAAATCGCAAGGCTTAATTACAATATTATTAATCTTAATTCCTTAGTAATATATCAATAGTCCATGAACCCTTTTCTAGGATTTCAACATCCGCGAACTGTGTACCTATTTGAAATCGAGCTCTAAATGGGTAGGTTGTATCAACAAGCCTAATTGCTATACCTTTGTTACTTATAAATAAATTTTCTTTGCTCCTAAAAGATCCACTTTGAATTGAGATATCAGTTAATTCAGGCGGAGGCATTACCACACTGAATTGCGAAATGGTTCCTCCAGTTGTGTTTGTTACCTTTACAATAAGTGAATTGTATGTTTCTGCTTTACCTGTGAGTCTTACATCTATTTTTGACACTTCACTACTAGATTCATGTACTATAAAAGGTTTTTCATATTCGCCTATATAGATATCTTTCTTCCAAAATCCAGTTACGATACTATCTGGCCTCCCATTTCTGGGATATGATAGTCTCCCTTTTCCTTCCATCTTACCTTTAACCCATTGACCATCGTATATCTTACCATTTTTCCAAGTATATACTCCTTTTCCATCTGGTAAACCATTTTTAAAGTTCCCTTCATATTTATCCTCACCACTTGCCTTGCCCAATCCACTAGCTTTACCTTTATTGCATTCACCTTCATATTTATCAGCTATAGCTGGTAAAAGTGCCTTACAGTTTTCTTGTGCCTTAGCATTTATAGAAAGACCTATAAATAATTGTATAATTAATAACCTAAAAAAGAATCTCATATTAAATAAATTAAGTCTGGTTTTAAATATAAAGTTATAAAAATTGATGAAATTATGAGAGCAATTGAATAAGATACGAACTTGATTAAGCAAATCAGAAAGCAAATTGGTGATTCTAAAATATCATGTGTAATTTACCAGATGAATTAAATTATCATGAATCTAGAAATTACCTCTTTTAAAGATTATAAACGCATATATGATTACAGCATAGCTGAACCTGAAAAATTCTGGGAAGGAATAGCAGATACATATTACTGGCGTAAAAAGTGGCATACTGTTTTGGAGTGGAATTTTAAAGATCCAAGCATAAAATGGTTTCAGGGAGCTAAATTAAATATAACAGAGAATTGCTTAGACAGGCACCTGGAGAAAGAAGGAGATAGAACTGCTATAATTTGGGAGCCTAATGATCCGGAAGAGCATTATAGAAAACTAACATACAAAGAGCTTCATTTTAAAGTCTGCCAATTTGCAAATGCATTGAAAAATAATGGTACAAAAAAAGGCGATTGCATCTGCATTTATATGCCTATGGTGCCCGAATTGGCTATTGCTGTATTAGCCTGTGCACGTATTGGTGCTGTTCACTCCGTTGTTTTTGGCGGGTTTTCTGCCCAATCTATTGCCGACAGAATTAATGATGCTCAATGTTCATTGGTGATAACTGCCGATGGAGGATTTCGTGGTAACAAAGATATTCCCCTCAAAAATGTAATTGATGATGCTTTAGTGCAGTGTCATTCCGTGCAAAAAGTAATTGTGTTAACTCGTAATCGTACTCCTGTATCTATGATTAAAGGTCGGGATGTTTGGTGGGAAGATGAGATTAAAAAAGTAGAAACACAGGGAAATCCGGCTTGCCTGGCCGAAGAAATGGATGCCGAAGATGAATTGTTTATTTTATATACATCCGGCTCAACCGGTAAACCTAAAGGAGTAGTTCATACCTGCGGCGGATATATGGTTTATGTTGGATATACCTTTAAAACGGTGTTTCAATATCAGCCTGACGAAGTGTTTTTCTGTACCGCCGATATTGGCTGGATAACCGGCCATTCCTACATTGTTTATGGCCCATTGTCTCAGGGAGCTACTACCCTGCTTTTTGAAGGGATTCCCACATGGCCAGATGCCGGTCGTTTTTGGGATATTGTAGAAAAACACCAAGCCAATATTTTATACACGGCACCAACAGCAATTCGTTCGCTAATGAGTTTTGGTGATGAACCTTTAAAAGGCAAGAATTTAAGCTCATTGAAAAAATTGGGTTCTGTTGGTGAACCTATTAATGAAGAAGCCTGGCATTGGTTCGATGAAAAAATTGGAAAGAAAAATTGTCCGGTTGTAGATACCTGGTGGCAAACAGAAACGTCAGGGATCATGATCTCGCCAATTGCCAGAATTACACCAACTAAGCCCGGCTATGCAACCTTACCCTTACCAGGGATACAACCTTGTTTAGTGGATGAAAATGGAAAAGAAATTGAAGGAAACGGAGTAAGTGGAAATTTATGTATCAAATTTCCATGGCCTGGAATTATCAGAACAACTTATGGCGACCATGAACGCTGTCGTACAGCTTATTTTGCAACGTATGAAAATATGTATTTTACCGGAGATGGTTGCTTACGCGATGAAGATGGTTATTACAGGATTACAGGTCGGGTAGATGATGTAATTAATGTTTCGGGGCATCGAATTGGTACTGCTGAAGTAGAAAATGCCATCAATATGCATGCTGATGTAATTGAAAGCGCAGTGGTGGGTTATCCCCACGATATAAAAGGACAAGGTATTTACGCTTATGTTATCCTGGGTTCTTCTATCCATGCTCATGATTTAACCCGAAAAAATATCCTGCAAACTGTATCGCGTATTATTGGAGCCATAGCCAAACCAGATAAAATACAGTTTGTATCAGGTTTACCCAAAACCAGGTCTGGTAAAATTATGCGAAGAATATTAAGAAAAATTGCAGAAGGCGAAACTTCAAATCTGGGAGATACATCCACTTTATTAGATCCAAATGTGGTAGAAGAGATTAAATCGGGATCACTATTTAGTTGAAAACCGAATGGGTACATATCTTGTTTATCCTAATTATACACTCATTAAAAAATTCAATATTATGGATACATTAGAATTAAAAGGCCGCTGGAATGAAGTGAAAGGCAAATTAAAGCAAGCTTACGCAGATCTTACGGATGACGATTTGGAATATGAAGAAGGAAAAGATGATGAACTATTAGGACGTTTGCAACAGAAAACGGGTAAAAGCCGGGATGAGTTGGTTAAATGGTTAAAAGATTTGTAAGATTGATCTAAAGCAGAAAAGAAAAAGAGTTGAGTAATCTCAGCTCTTTTTCTTTTTGTAATTTCGCTTCGTGAAAAAATCAAAACCTACCATTTTAGTTGTTAACGACGATGGTATAACCGCTCCGGGTATAAAGGCATTAATTGAAGTAATGCAGGAATTAGGTAATGTGGTAGTTGTAGCGCCAGATAGTCCACAATCGGGAATGGGCCATGCTATAACCATTGCAAAACCCTTAAGGTTGGATAAAATTCAATTGTATGATGGAGTAGAAATGTATAAATGTTCCGGCACACCAGTAGATTGTGTGAAATTAGCGGTTAATAAAATATTTAAAGGCAAAAAGCCAGATCTCTGCGTATCAGGTATCAATCATGGATTAAACAATTCCATTAATGTAATTTATTCCGGTACCATGTCTGCCGCGGTTGAAGGAGCCATAGAAAGTATTCCTTCTATCGGGTTTTCTCTGGATGATTTTACCTATGATGCCGATTTCAGCAATTGTAAAAAATATGTAAAAGCAATTGCCAGCCAGGTTTTAGAACATGGTTTACAGGAAGGCACCTTGTTAAATGTTAATTTTCCAAATGGGAATGCTATTAAAGGCATCAAGATTTGTCGGCAGGCAAATGCCAAATGGGCCGAAGAGTTTGATGAGCGTATTGATCCGCATAAGCGTAATTATTATTGGTTAACGGGTGTATTTCAAAATAATGATCATGGAGAAGATACCGATGTATGGGCTTTAGAGAACCACTATGTTTCTGTAGTACCCGTCCAGTTTGATATGACTGCACACCATGCTATACAAACACTTAATTCCTGGAAATTTAATGTTTAAGCAAAATAATACCTGGTTTGGAGCTTTAATCGGATTAGTTATTCCTGGTATTGCTTTCTTTTTTACAGAAGTTTTAAAAAAGAATATTCCCGTACTAAAAGGTGCTGACCTGCTTTATATTGGCTGTATTGCCTTAAATCTCTTACTGCTCCGGTATTATTTCAGTATCGATAAAGAGAAAACTTCAAAAGGAATTATGGCATCCACCTTTATATGTGCCTTTATCTTCTTCTATTATAAGACCCATCAATGAAGTACTACCTGATTGCCGGTGAAGCTTCTGGAGATTTACATGGAGCAAACCTGATGAAAGCTCTAAAGACGGAAGATCCCACATCAGAATTTCGTTTTTTTGGTGGCGATTTAATGAAGGCAGAAGGCGGAACACTGGTAAAGCATTATGCCGACATGGCTTTTATGGGTTTTGTAGAAGTTGTAGTCAATTTGAGAACCATTTTTAAAAATCTCAAAAAAGCAAAACAGGATGTATTGGCCTACAAACCCGATGTATTAATTTTAATTGATTTCCCGGGTTTCAATTTAAAGATTGCTGATTTTGCTAAAAAAAACGGGATCAAAGTATTTTACTATATCTCCCCTAAAGTTTGGGCCTGGAACCAAAAACGGGTACTTAAAATAAAGCGCATTGTCGACCACATGTTTTGCATTCTGCCTTTTGAGGTTGAGTTTTATAAAACCTGGGGAATGGATGTAGATTATATTGGTAATCCGCTGTTAGATGCCATTGCAGCTAATAAACTCGATGATCAATTTCATGTGCGACATCATTTAAGTTCTAAACCTATTATAGCCTTATTACCCGGAAGTCGTAAACAAGAGTTAAACAAGATTTTACCGGATCTGATCAAAGCATCAGATCGTTTTCCGGATTATCAATTTATTATTGCAGGAGCGCCTACATTTGATCTTGATTTTTATAAACCCTTTATTGGAGATAGAAACATCCCTGTAGTATTTAGTGAAACCTATAATTTACTTTTAAATTCTCAGGTGGCAATGGTAACCTCCGGAACAGCAACTTTAGAAACCGCTCTTTTAAAAATTCCACAATTGGTAGTGTATAAAGGGAACGCTATTTCTATCACTATAGCAAGAATGTTGGTTAACATTAAATTCATTTCCCTGGTAAACCTGGTGATGGATAATGCTGTAGTTAAAGAACTGATCCAGGAAGATTGTAACCCTAAACAAATAGGCGATGAATTAGAGGCTATTCTTCATAATTCTGTATATCGTAGTCTGATGCTGGCGAATTATGATAAACTAGCTGAAAGAATGGGGAAAGCGGGAGCTTCTTCCAAGGCAGCAAAGCTGATGGTTGCTTATTTAAATAAATAGCAATACACGGATTTGGAATATTTAAGAGATTTTAGCTTTTCATAGAATCTCTGGCAGAGTTTTATTTATTAAACCTCGTCATCGTTAATTCTGCACCCACGGTTACAAAACTTTGTATTACCTCAATAGAACGATCTATTAATGCAGGAAGTTCCGGCTGTTCTTCTTTATCAAAACCACTGAGTACATAATCTACTTGTCTTCCTTTCGGGAAACTATCTCCAATACCAAAACGTAAGCGGGGATAATCTACTCCGCCCAGCATGGCTTCAATACTTTTTAAACCGTTATGTCCGGCAGCACTTCCTTTGGGCTTAAGTCGGATGGTTCCAAAAGGCAGAGCCAGGTCATCCACAATAACCAGAGTATTTTCAACCGGTATTTTTAGTTCATGCATCCAGTAATTAACGGCCTTACCGCTCAGGTTCATATACGTTGTTGGTTTAATCAGATGAATTTTCCGGCTTTTATGGCTTAGCTCTGTATAATAAGCCAGGCGCATATTAAAAAAAGAAACCTGGGCCTGTTTTGCTAATTCATCAGCTACCATAAAACCGATGTTATGCCGTGTATCTGCATATTCCGGACCAATATTACCTAAACCAACAATAAGATATTTCATACTTCCTAATCATCCCCGGAAAGGGAAGAGTTTATAAAAACTAAATGTATAAAAAAAGCCTCCAACAGAAGGCTTTATAATTTTAAACCCTCTCCTTTGGAGAGGGTTTGGGTGAAGTTTTTATTTTTTTCCTGCTTCCTGTTCAGCTTGTTTTAATGCACGAGACATAGTTACAGAAACGATAGTATCATCCGGGTTGTTTGTAATATTGAATTTATCAAATTTCAATTCATCTACTCCAACAGATTTACCAACATCTAATTTTTCAATACTTACTTCTACGTATTGAGGCATATCTTTTGGGAATGCTTTAACACGCAGTTTACGCAGTTTTTGCACTAGTTTACCACCAGTTTTAACACCAGGAGAAGTTCCGGTTAATTTTACCGGGATTTCCATAACAACTGGTTTTTTCTCATCTAATTCTAAAAAGTCAACATGTAAAGGCAAATCAGTTAATGGATGAAAATGTACATCCTTGATAATGGCTTTTGCTTTTACACCTGCAACATCAAGATCAACGAATTGAACGTCTGGTGTATAAACCAAACCTTTCAAATCAGTCGCAGACACAGAAAAGTGGATTTGATTTTTTCCACCATAAAGAACCGCAGGCACTTTGCCCTCATAACGTAGCTCTTTTGCGTCTCTTTTCCCTACGTTCTCTCTTGGAGAACCGCTAATAGCAATTGATTTCATTTTTTAAATTGTTTATTATATATGATTTACTAAAAATTAGTCTATTCTAAACAGATCACTTATGGATCCGTGTTCATTTACGTTGGTAATAGCTCTGGCAAAAAGATCTGCCGTTGATAATACCTTTATTTTACTGCTTTCCTGTTTTAGTGGTATAGTATCTGTCACAATTAATTCAGATAAAACAGAGTTTTCAATTATTTCGTAAGCATTACCGGATAAAACCGGATGAGTACAAACCGCCCTGACACTATGAGCACCATTATCCATAATTAATTGTGCTGCCTTTGCTAAGGTTCCTGCCGTATCGCAAATATCATCAATTAATACAATATCCTGATCTGTCACATCACCTATTATAGACATCGATTCTATTTCATTAGCACGTTTACGACGTTTATCACAAATAATAACCTCTGCATTAAAATACTTGGCAAACGTTCTGGCCCGATATGATCCACCCATATCCGGCGAAGCAATAGTTAAATTTGGTAATTTTAACGCCTTAATATGTGGCACAAAAATTACTGAAGCATCCAAATGATCAACAGGAATATCAAAAAATCCCTGAATTTGAGCCGCATGCAAATCCATGGTCATAATCCGATGAGCACCCGAAGCTGTAATCAAATTTGCTATCAACTTTGCTCCAATGGCAACCCGCGGTTTATCCTTTCTGTCCTGCCTTGCCAATCCAAAATAAGGTACAACCACCGTGATGTAATGTGCCGAAGCCCGCTTGGCGGCATCTGTCATCAATAAAAGCTCAACTAAATTATCGTTAGGCTGATTGGTGGATTGGATTAAAAAGATATCACATCCACGTACTGTTTCATTGAAATGAGGTTGGAATTCGCCATCACTAAATCTTGAAATAGTCAAATCACCAAGTTCTTTCCCGTAAGATTTAGCAATTTTATTCGCCAGATCAGTAGTTCCAGAACCGGCAAATAACTTTACAGGATTAAAAGATAGTGGCATTTTCGGTTTCAGATTTAAAATTTGAGTGAAATATTTGTTTTCCTATTTAGATTACAACTGCAATCTCTTAAGAACATAATTCCAAAACTCGAATTTTATTGTTGCCCGACCAGGATTCGAACCTAGACAAACTGCACCAAAAACAGTTGTACTACCATTATACTATCGGGCAATCAATATCAAAAAGAACATCCTTTTGAAATGGAATGCAAATATAGTGGGATATAGTATATTCTGCAAATCAAAGTTGATTTTTTACTTTCTTAGTTAGAATGCAGTTATTTATAGCGTTAAATAGTGTTAAAGGAACAATTCTTCTTCTGCTAATCGTAATAAAATCACTATTTTCGGCTGCAATATTTTTATTGAACTCAATAACATGAACTATAATAGAACCAACAACCTTTTTGGATGGATTACTTTTGTAATAGCATCGGTGGTTTACATTTTAACTTTAGAACCATCTGCCAGTTTCTGG
Source organism: Sphingobacteriales bacterium (assembly GCA_025353765.1). Taxonomy (GTDB): domain Bacteria; phylum Bacteroidota; class Bacteroidia; order Sphingobacteriales; family Sphingobacteriaceae; genus Daejeonella. The sequence continues at coordinate 107,480 of JANXOD010000009.1, read as the reverse complement.
GATTGTGGTGAATTTATTTCTGCTGCATACAAATTGCAAATTGTCCACCAACCCGGAGCTCCTTTATTCCTGATGATTCAGAAAATGTTTTCACTATTGGCAGGCGGTGATATTCATAGATTGGCTTACTGGATGAATGTTGGTTCTGCCCTTTGCAGTGGTGCTACTATATTATTTCTTTTCTGGACCATTACCGCTTTAGCTAAAAAAGCCCTTTGGAAACAGGGAGAAGAATTAACAACAGATAAGCTCATCGTTATCATGGGCACAGGTTTAGTTGGTGCATTGGCATATACCTTCTCCGATTCATTCTGGTTCTCTGCGGTAGAATCTGAAGTTTATGCCATGTCATCATTATGTACAGCCGTTGTTTTTTGGGCCATTTTAAAATGGGATGCTCATGCAGATGAGCCTTTTGCAGACCGCTGGCTCCTATTTATAGCTTATGTAATAGGATTATCTATTGGTGTACATCTATTAAATTTATTAGCCATTCCGGCAATTGCATTGGTATATTATTTTCGACGATCTAAACAAACTACAGCCAAGGGAACTATACTGGCTCTATTTACAGGGATAATCATTTTGGCTTTTATACAATATGGAATTGTGCAGTATCTTATCAAATTTGCTGCTTATTCTGATCTTTTCTTTGTAAATACCTTAGGCTTAGGATTTGGAACCGGGGTAACCTTTTTTATCGTTCTTCTAATTACATCTCTTACTTCAGGTATACTTTACACCATTAAGGGAAGTAAATCCAATTTACTTATATCTGTAATATCTTTTTTAGTGCTGATGATGATTGGTGGGGGAATATCAGGATTGATAGTTGCCGTTATCCTTTTAGTTGCATTAGAATATGGTATTAAAATCCGTGATAAGAAACGGATATTAAATCTTGCTCTGATATCTGTGGTTTTCATCATTTTGGGGTATGGATCATTTGCTATGATTGTTATTCGTGCTAAGGCAGATACATCCTTAAACAATAGTGATCCGGATAATGCATTTTCCCTGTTAAGTTATGTAAACCGCGAACAATATGGGGATCGTCCATTATTATACGGACAGTATTTTGATTCTAAACCAGTTGAAAATAAGGAAGGTGATGATATTTATCGCCAGGGAAAAGAAAAATATGAAGTAGCCGGTAAGAAATTCGAACGGGTTTATGATCGTAATACATTACTACCCAGATTGTATAGTGATGACCCTCAACATGTAAATTTCTATCGTGACTGGATGGGAATGACAGAAACCCAATCGCCTACCTTTTTAGATAATATTGGTTTCTTAATGAGCTACCAAACCGGGTTTATGTATGCCCGTTATTTTGCCTGGAACTTTATTGGTCGTCAAAGTGACGAACAAGGTCATGGCGATTATACTCATGGTAACTGGATAAGCGGAATCAAATCTATTGATGCCATTCGTTTAGGGTCACAAGATCATTTACCCCAAAGCATCGTAACGAATAAAGCATATAACCGCTTTTACTTTTTACCTTTTATTATTGGATTAATTGGCGTTTTTTGGCATTTCAAACGCAATCAGAAAGATGCAGGAATTGTAGGACTATTATTTTTCTTTACAGGCTTGGCCATTGTTTTATATCTCAATCAAACGCCGCTCCAGCCACGGGAACGGGATTATGCCTATTCGGGCTCCTTTTATGCATTTGCCATTTGGATTGGTTTAGGAGTAGCCGGACTTGCAGAGTTATTCCGCAAGATAAGCCCGTCTGGCGGGGCAATTTTAGCTACACTAATTGGCCTACTTGCCGCTCCGGTATTGCTAGCTAAAGATGGTTGGGATGATCATGACCGCTCTACAAAATATACTGTTCGCGATTTGGCTACAGATTATTTAGAATCATGTGCTCCAAATGCTATCCTGTTTACTTATGGCGATAATGATACCTATCCTCTTTGGTATGTCCAGGAAGTAGAAAATGTACGCCCGGATGTTCGAATTGTCAATTTGAGTTTATTAGGAACGGATTGGTATATCCGCCAGATGAAAGAAAAGGTAAATCAATCTGCACCTCTACCTATCACCATGAACAATGATAAATTTGTACAGGGAGTACGGGATGTTTTAGGTTATCAGGATTACCAGGTAAAAGGTTCTGTTGAACTTAAAAATTTATTTGATGTGCTAACCTCTGATAACGATGATGATAAAGCCACTTATCAGGATGGGACTAAAGAAAATTTTCTCCCCACCAAAAATCTCAAAATAACAGTTGATCCGAATGAAGTGATTGCTACAAAAACTGTTTCTACTGATAAAAAAGATGCAATTACACCTGCTCTTGAATGGAAGTACAATAAAAACTATGTGACTAAAACAGAGCTCGCCATATTTGATATTTTAGCTCATAATAATTGGAAACGACCTATATATTTTGCGATTACAGTACCACAGGATAATTATATGGGATTAGATAAGTATCTGTATAATGAAGGTTTTGCCTATCGTTTAATGCCATTAAAAGAGGCAGCAGCCGATTCTACGAAACAGCGTGAGGAATTAACCAATACCTCTGTTATGTACACTAATATGATGACCAAATTTAAATGGGGCAATATGAAAAATGCACGCTATTTAGACCCGGAATCTGTTAGGATGATTTCTGTCATTGTAAATAACTTTAATGTATTAGCAGAAAATTTATATAAAGAGGGCCGTATTGAGGAAGCTAAAAAAGTATTAAATAAATGCCTGGAAGTAGTGCCGGATAAGAATTACTCCTTAAACTTCACCATCCGTAAATACTATATGGCAGATATGTTATATAAACTTAAAGAGGTTGATAAAGCAAATCAGATGATAGAGAAAACGGCAGATTATGTTGAAGATGAATTGAATTATATGCATTCCATTTCAACAACTAAGGAGAATTTGAGTGAGCAGGATATTCAGTTAGGAATGTCTATTATGAATCAAATGGTAAAAACCACTGCCCAAAACGGACAGACTGCCTTAAGTAAAAAACTTGAAAATAAATTTAAAGTACTGGAATCTAAATTTGTTGGAGCTAGCAGCAGGTAAAGTGGTTCGTAAATTTTGATGATGCCATTTCCAAACCTGCGGAGTGCTCCATAAAATTCAACGATGCCATTTCTTACTTGAGAAAGCACTCCGTAAAATCTGACAATGCCATTTCTCAGTTGAGGAAGTACTCAGTAAAATCTGACGATGCCATTTCTCATTTGAAGAAATACTCCGTAAATCTGACGATGCTATTTCTCAGTTGAGGAAGTACTCAGTAAAATCTGACGATGCCATTTCTCAGTTGAGGAAATACTCCGTAAAATCTGACGATGCTTTTTCTAAAGGCTATCCCTCCACCACAACACCCATCGCACAAAATTTTTCTATACGTTGATTGACTACTTCGTCAATAGGTTTTTTAGTTAACAACTTTAAATCTTTAATAATACGATCCTTAATGGTTGTAGCCATCTGTTGCGGATTATGATGAGCGCCACCCAGGGGTTCTGGTATGATACCGTCAATTAGTTTATTTGAGTACATATCTTCGGCAGTAAGCTTTAAACAAGCTGCAGCACGTTCTTTAAAATCCCAGCTACGCCATAAAATAGAGGAACATGATTCGGGCGAAATAACAGAATACCAGGTATGTTCTAGCATGTACACCTTATCTCCAATGCCAATGCCTAATGCGCCACCAGATGCTCCTTCTCCAACAACGAAACAAAGAATGGGAACTTGCAAAACAGACATCTCTAATAGATTACGGGCAATTGCTTCTCCCTGACCGCGTTCTTCTGCTTCTAAACCGGGGTAAGCGCCCATGGTATCAATAAAAGATATCACAGGTTTATTGAATTTTTCTGCCAATTTCATCAAGCGTAATGCTTTTCTGTAACCTTCCGGATTAGCCATTCCAAAATTACGGAACTGACGCTCTTTGGTATTTTTACCTTTTTGATGGCCAATTAACATCACGGTTTGGCCATTAATACTGGCAAATCCACCGATAATCGCTTTATCATCCCTTACTGTTCTATCACCATGCAATTCTATAAAATCATCGCAAATTAAAGAGATATAATCCAACGTTTGTGGCCTGTCCGAATGTCTGGATAATTGCACTTCCTGCCATCCCGTAAGGTTAGAATATATTTGTTGCCTGGTATCTCCAATTTTTGTTTCCAGTTCTGCAAGAGTTGCAGACATGTCTACTTTAGTTTTATCAGCAACCTGCTTTACCTTATCAATCTGTTGTTGCAAATCGGCAATAGGCTTTTCAAAATCAAATATTGTATCCATTAGCGAATTAATAAGTTTGCTAAATTATGAAATTTTACCTGTCCGCTACCGCCTTAATTAGAATAAGCCATTAACTTATTGCATTTTTTTATTTGATCGGCGTTCAATATTCCATGTGCTTTTAAATGAGCTTGCAAATGGGCATTACGCAATTCGCCCTGAAATAGCCCGATTTTATTAGAATAATAAATAATAGACCCTTCATTTGGTTTACCAGATGCAAATGAATCATTTAGTTTTCTTTCTTCCTGTAATATGAAAGTCCCCATTTCTTCAGCCTTTTTTTTCATATTAACATAGATCATTTTAAGCTGTGCTTTTTGATTTTCGCTAAGCTTAAGTTCTTTTCCCATATCTAGTATATATTTAGGGCTGGGATAATTATTCAGTTCTGCCGGTTTTGCCATTCCCATTCCCTCTCCGGTTTTATAACCTATATATTCCTGGTATGTTAATGAAGAAATCGGTGATTTTAATACTATTGAATCAGCTAATTTCTTTTCTTCAATAGGATTTATCTTTTTAACAGAATCTAAATGATCCTGCTGTGCCATAACGATATATGCTGAGAAGCAAATAAAAATGGATAATATAGTTCTAATCATTATAATTCTTTTTATTTTGTAACGATGAAGATGCATAAAAGTTTGAGGTAATTTATTTAAATCGATATTTTATTCGTGAGTGATTGAATGAGAGAAGGATTGAATGAGAGAATGAATAAATCCTTGCCCCCTTTCGCTTTACTTTGCGGTCTTTGCATAAAACCTGATGAGTAATTTCATTGGGTGTTGATGAGGATAAACAATTAAAGCCAGTTAAATAATTATAACAATTAAACACCTAACCATTTATCACGGATGAAAGTTATAAAAGAAAAGCACCCACTCGCCATCCGGTGGTTTCACTGGCTTAATTTTCCCATTCTTATCATAATGATCTGGAGCGGATTATTAATTTATTGGGCCAATGATCAATATAAAATAAAGCTATTTGGCAAGGAGTATTTCCATTTCTTCCCGGAAACAATGTATAAAGCATTGCATATTCCATTTAAACTGGCCGAAGGCATGGCTTTTCATTTTTTCTTCCTGTGGTTCTTTATGATTAATGGGTTGCTATATGTCCTTTACACTTTATTTTCTGGCCAATGGCGTTATTTATTACCTAACCGATATTCATTTAAAGAAGCCTGGCTGGTAATTCTCCATGATCTTCACATTCGTAAAATGGCGCCATCTCAAAATAAGTACAATGCTGCACAACGCATTGCTTATTCTGCTATTATTGTAATGGGCTTCGGGTCTCTCATTACCGGACTGGCCATTTATAAACCAGTTCAGTTCTATTGGCTCTGCAGTATTTGTGGCGGATATGAAACAGCCCGCTTAATACATTTTATGCTAACTATAGGTTATGTGTTATTTTTTATGATTCATATTATACAAGTTATTATGGCCGGCTGGAATAATTTCAGATCCGTAATAACCGGCTTTGAAGTACATGCAGTGAAAAAAACATCAGATAAAAAATTAAGAAATAAAGATGAGATCTAACAAGCCTGAACAAACTGTTGAACAGCAAATTAAAAAACGTACTATTTTAGCCTTTACTATTTTTATTCTTATGGCATGTTCCGCTTATGCGGGATGGATATGGTTAAATCACCAACCCACAGAACAAGGTGTACAAAAACCATTACGTAAAGCTTTAGATAAGAATGAAGAAATTTTTACCAATGCTTTAACCTTTGCTCATCTGGCTAAAACCTATCCCCGATCCAGAGCTGCAAAGAATGTAAGAGTTAACGGTGATGTAGGTTTAGGTGATAATTTCGATGCCAAAAACTGGAAGATGAAAATAGTTAGAAAACCCGGCGATACCTTATACGTTTCATTAGAGGATATTAAAAAACTCCCAAAAACAGAATTAGTATTTGATTTTAAATGTATTGAAGGCTGGAGCCAGATTACAGATTGGGCCGGTGTAAAATTTAGTGATTTTGTGAAACATTATGGTTTAACCAGCCAAGCTCAATTCAAATTTATTGGACTTAGCACTCCCGATAAAAAGTATTATGTAGGCATTGATATGAAGAGTGCGCTACATCCGCAAACACTATTATGTTATGAATTAAATGGTAAATCATTACCTATGAACCAAGGTTTTCCTGTGCGCTTAATTATTCCGGTTAAATATGGTGTTAAAAATATTAAACGCATTGGTACTATTTATTTCAGCAATGAAAGACCCCCGGATTATTGGGCCGAAAGGGGCTATGATTATTTTTCGGGCTTATAAAAAGCGATCCGTAAGATGAAGAAAATTTTAGCGCAATTTATAAAAGCGATATCATTGCTTTATTATTTACGTTTATAATCTTAAATCTTTATTTTCGCACATTAATATCATAACTATGGAAGAATTTGAAGGCAGTGCATCCTCAAAAAAGACTAAAACCATTTATGTTTCAACTGTAATCAGCATTGCTTTAGTTTTGCTAATGACGGGTTTATTGGGCTTAATACTTGTTCATGCAAAAAGCCTATCCAACTATGTGAAAGAAAATATTGTATTAAATATTATTGTAAATGATGGCGCAAAAGAACCGGATGTAATCGCTTTGCAAAAGCAAATTAATGCCAATCCTTATATTCTAAAAACACAATATATAAGCAAAGAGCTTGCGGCACGTAATTTAACCAAAGATTTGGGCGAAGATTTTGTAGAATTTTTAGGGTACAATCCTTTATTATCATCAGTTGATGTTTACATGAAAGCAGATTATGCCAATAATGCCAGCATCCAAATATTTATTCAACAATTGACCAAAAATCCATTAGTTAAAGAGGTAGTCTACCAAAAGTCACTCATTAACATGGTGAATCAAAATATTCGTGGTATTGGCTTGGTTATCCTTGCATTTGCCGGAATTCTGTTAATTATAGCCATCGCATTAATAAATAATACTATTCGTTTGGCTATTTACTCACAGCGCTTTCTCATAAAAAGTATGCAACTGGTTGGTGCAACTAAAAACTTTATTCGCAAACCATTTTTAGCTTACGGCATTTTACATGGTTTACTTGCCGGATTAATTGCCATTATATTACTATTACTCACGCTCTACTTTGCACAACAACAGGTTCCCGAGATGACTATTTTACGCAATTGGTTTGAATTTACTATCGTTTTCGTTGCGGTTATAGCCATAGGAATTTTAATATCCGGCTTAAGTACCTATTTTGCAGTAAGCAAATTCCTTCGTTTAAAAATTTACGACCTTTACAGATAATGACACCAAAAAATATCCCAAATAAAGAAATTAAAGAGGAAGCTTTTGTATTTGGCAAAAGCAATTATCGTTTACTATTTGCAAGCATTGCTGTAGTAGTTTTAGGATTTATTCTAATGGCAGGCAAAACTGATATTTATGATTTTCGTAAAACTGTTCTTGCTCCTATAATCGTATTAGCCGGATTTGCTATTGGTTTTTTTGCCATCCTGAAAAAGCCTGCACAATCTAAATAATGAATATATTTCAGGCAATCATTCTGGCTATTATTGAGGGCCTGACTGAGTTTTTACCCGTATCATCAACCGGGCATATGATTATTGGCTCCTCAATAATGGGTATTCAATCTGATGAATTTGTAAAACTATTTATTGTAGCTATCCAATTAGGAGCTATCTTATCGGTAATTGTACTCTATTTCAAACGATTTTTTCAAAGCTTAAATTTCTATTTTAAGCTATTTGTGGCTTTTGTACCTGCCGTCATTTTCGGGCTTTTATTAAGTAAAAAGATAGATCAGTTATTAGAAAGTCCGCTTGGAGTAGCTATAGCCTTACTGATTGGCGGCATTATATTATTATTTGTAGATAAATGGTTTAAAAATCCTACCGTTGATAATACAGATGATATCAATTATGGCACCGCATTAAAAATTGGCCTTTTTCAATGTATTTCCATGATTCCGGGTACATCACGTTCAGCTGCAACTATTGTGGGTGGGATGTCACAAAAATTATCCAGAAAAGCTGCTGCCGAATTTTCATTTTTCCTTGCCGTTCCCACCATGTTTGGAGCTACCGTAAAAAAACTATATGATTTTTATAAAGATGGTTATCACATTACAGCACCTGAAATTAAACTATTAGCCATTGGAAACCTGGTTGCTTTTATCATAGCCATGATGGCCATACGCTATTTTATAACATTTTTACAAACTCGCGGATTCAGGATATTTGGCTGGTATAGAATAGCAGTAGGATGTATCATTTTAGCATTATTACTTTCCGGACACAGCCTGAGTGTAATTTAATGACAGAAAAGGCTTTCCCTGAATTCCATTTTGCTGAAGGCGAAATGTTACTCATCAACAAACCATACAAATGGACAAGTTTTGATGTAGTTGGTAAAATTAGAAACTCCTTTAAACCTTTAAAGTTAAAAGTTGGCCATGCGGGAACGCTTGATCCTTTAGCCACCGGATTATTAATCATCTGTACGGGCAAATTCACTAAGAAAATAGACGAATACCAAGCTCAGCAAAAAGAATATACCGGCACGCTTTATTTGGGTGCCACCACCACTTCGTATGATCTGGAAACAGAGGTAGATCAAACATTTAATATCGACCATATTACAGAAAATCAGATAAAAGAAAATTGCAAACAATTTATTGGTGAGATTGACCAATCTCCACCTGTACACTCCGCTATAAAAGTTGATGGCGAACGCCTCTATATGAAAGCCCGTCGTGGCGAAACAGTAGAAGTAAAAACACGGAAAGTAACGATCAGCGAATTTGAAATTACCCGTATAGATTTGCCTGAAATAGATTTCCGGGTGGTTTGCAACAAAGGAACTTACATTCGTTCCTTAGTTTACGACTTTGGCAAAGCCCTAAATAATGGCGCCTATTTATCAAGCTTGCGCCGTACACGCAGCGGTGATTTTAAAGTTGAAGATGCATACGGTGTAATGGAACTGGTAAGCCATATAAAAGAACTCAAAGAAAAGGAAGAATTAAAGTAATTTTGATCACTTTCTTATAATTAACCATGAAAATCTACAATCACATTAATGAATTCACCAAAATTAATAATGCCGTAGTTACTATTGGCACATTTGATGGTGTGCATGTGGGGCATCAAAAGATTATCAACCGACTACAGGAAGTGGCTTTGCAAACGGGTGGTGAAAGCGTTATTCTAACTTTTTTTCCGCATCCTCGGATGATCCTTCATCCGGAAGATGTGAACATGAAGCTCATCAATACCATTGATGAAAAAGCAGAATTGCTAAAAAAATTAGGTATCGATCATCTTATCATCACTCCATTTACCCGCGATTTTTCTAATTTGTCCCCGCAAGAATACATTAAGGATATTTTGGTTGATAAAATAGGCACCAAAAGAATTGTAATTGGGTACGACCATCATTTTGGTAAAGACCGTGAAGGAGGCCTGCAACATCTACAACAATATTCCTCCAAATATGGCTTCGAAGTAGAAGAAATACCTGCACAGGATATTCATGATGTAGCTGTAAGTTCAACTAAAATACGCCATGCACTATTAAGCGCCAATGTAAAAACCGCAGCAGATTTTCTGGGTTATCCTTTTCATTTAACAGGAAAAGTTATTAAGGGAGATCAGATTGGCAAACAACTGGGCTTCCCAACAGCCAATCTTTTTATTGAAGAAACATATAAACTTATTCCTTCAGATGGAATTTACGCCGTAACAATTCAGATAAAAGTTGAAAAATTGAAAGCTGAAGACGCACAACCTATAAGTCATAACCTAAACCCTACAACACTCAACACTCAACACTCAACCAGCTCACAACCCGCAACTCTAAAAGGCATGGCTTACATTGGTCACCGGCCTACTGTTAACGGAATGACACGCAACATAGAAGTGAATATTTTTAATTTTGATGAGCAAATTTATGAAGAAACTATCCGCATTAATTTCTTGCATTTCATTCGTGCTGATGAGAAATTTGATTCATTAGAGAAATTGAAGTCCCAATTAATAGAAGATGAAAAATCTGCCAGGTTATTGCTTTAGCTCAATTCTAATGTTTTGAAATGATTACCATTTTTACAATATGATAAGCAGCCAATGCCAAAAACACAATGGCAATACTATGATTAATGATCTTACTGCTGAAAGCAAACTTCTCATGCAGGTATTTACTGAACTTTGCAAAACCCAATAAACAAAGAAAAGCTCCCAGAGCAGAACCAAAACTAAAAATTGCCAATGCCCCATTTCCAACAACTATCCAATGATGGGATATTAAATAGGTACCACAAATCATCCAAAATGGTATTTGTGTCGGGTTTACAAAACCTAAAATAATACCATATTTAATACTGTCTCTACGCGAATAGTTCACATATTTTTCTTGTTGTGTATTTCTCCAAGTTCTAATAGCTAAAACCAGGAAAACAGCAATCAGCACCCAGTCTAACCAATAATTTAAATTTGCCTGACCCGCAAACCAGTCGGCAAAATACATGATACCATATGTAAAGAAAAATTCTACTATAGAAAAACTAACAATAAAATATAAGGCATCACGAATATTGCGATTAATAGTAAGTTGAACTACGGTAAGGTTTATATTTCCAAAAGGCACATAACTTGCAAAGTTAACTACAAGCCCAACCAGAAAAGTGATAAAAAGCATTCGCAAAAATATAACTAAAATTGGTTTTTAATTATACTATATAATCATGCCACAAGGCATACAAATTGTCTTTATTTAAACCGCTGCTTTAAGAATTTCCCCGTATACGAATTTTTTTCTTTGATTAGCTCTTCGGGAGTCCCTTCAAAAACAACCCTTCCTCCTTTATCTCCACCTTCTGGGCCAATATCAATCACCCAATCAGCGCATTTTATAACATCCATATTATGTTCTATTACAATAATGGTATTTCCTTGTTGCAGTAAGGCATGAAATGATTTGAGCAACTTCTTAATATCATGAAAGTGAAGGCCTGTAGTGGGCTCATCAAAAATAAAAAGCGTTTTACTGCTGTTATTTCCTTTAACTAGGAAATATGCCAGTTTAATTCGCTGAGCCTCACCGCCTGACAGCGTATTTGATGACTGTCCTAAATGAACATAACCTAAGCCTACATCTACCAGTGGCTTAAGTTTATTTGTGATTTTTGGCTCGCTTTCAAAAAACTCAAGTGCTTCGTCAATGGTCATCTCAAGCACTTCAAAAACGTTCTTGTCTTTATAAGTAATATCAAGTACGTGTTGTTTAAACCGTTTCCCTCCACACGCTTCGCAGGGCAGGTAAATATCTGCCATAAACTGCATTTCTATTTTTACTTCGCCTTCGCCCTGACAAACATCGCATCTTCCACCCTCCACATTAAATGAAAATGCAGCAGGCTTTAATCCGGATGCTTTTGCAGCTCCCTGCGATGAAAATAAGTTGCGTATTTCATCCCAGGCTTTTACATAGGTTACTGGGTTTGACCGGGATGAACGGCCAATTGGGTTTTGATCTACAATTTCTACCTGCTCAATCTTGGTATAATCGCCTTCTATAGAATCATACGATCCGGTTTGTTCTCCGGAATAATTGCCAATTGCTTTTTGAATTGCAGGTTGAAGTATCCGCTTAACCAAGGATGTTTTACCCGAGCCGGAAACACCCGAAACCACCGTTAATACATTCAACGGAAACTTGGCATCCACATTTTTCAGGTTATTTTCCCGGGCACCTTTAATCTCAATAAAATCATTCCATTTACGGCGTTGGGTCGGAATTTCAATCTCTTCTTTCCCACTTAAATATTTTCCTGTTAAGCTATTATCATCTTTCAAAATTTCATGATAGGTGCCTGTAAATACTAAATTTCCACCATGTGTACCGGCAGCCGGACCAATATCAATGATATGATCTGCCGCCTGCATGATTTCCTCTTCATGTTCAACCACTAAAACCGTATTACCAACATCCCGCAAGGATTTTAAAACTTCAATTAGCCGGTGTGTATCTCTTGGATGCAATCCGATACTGGGTTCATCCAGCACATAAATTGAACCCACCAAAGAACTCCCTAATGACGTTGCCAGGTTAATTCGCTGGGATTCTCCGCCTGATAACGTATTGGATAAACGATTTAGAGTAAGATAACTTAAGCCCACATCATTTAAAAATTGCATGCGATTACTGATCTCCATGAGCAGTCGCTTACCAATTTTTTGTTGTGCCTCCTTCAGCTCCAGCTTTTGAAAAAACCCAAGAGCTTTATCCAAAGGCATTAAAACAATATCTGTTATTGACTTATCTGCTATTTTAACATACGTTGCATCCTGGCGTAACCTACTGCCCATACATTCCGGACAAGTAGTTTTACCACGATACCTGGAAAGCATGACCCGATACTGTATTTTATAGGTTTGCTGCTCCAATTCTTTGAAAAACACATCAAGCCCTTCAAAATATTTATTGCCTGTCCATAATAATCGCTTTTGCTCTGCCGTAAGCTGATTGTAGGAGCGATGAATAGGGAAGTCGAATTTGAGAGCAGTTTTTACCAGTTTATTTAACCATTCTCCCATTTTTTCTCCCCGCCAGGGAGCAATTGCACCATCATAGACTGATTTACTTTTATCCGGAATAACTAAATCTTCATCAATCCCAATAATTTTACCGTAACCTTCACAACGTTTACATGCACCATATGGATTATTAAAACTGAAGAAATTAGGTACAGGCTCTTCAAACCGAATACCATCTAATTCGAAACGATCACAAAAAATATGTTCTTCCTCATTTTCATGGATAAAGCAATCTCCTTTGCCTTCAAAAAATGCAGTTTGAACGGAATCTGCAATACGGCTCAACGTCTCATCATCCAGAGCTACAGAAATACGGTCTATTACTATTTTTACCAGATGTTCATCATCCAACTTAATGTTTCCTGTCGACTTATCTTCCAGCAGATCTTCAATTTTTGAGAGTTTATCAGCAATAAGAACCCGTATAAAACCTTTTTGCAGCAAAACAGCCAACTCTTCTTTAAGAGATCGGTCGTTATGCGGATATAAAGGGCATAAGATGGTTACCGATGTGCCTTCTGCTAATTTGGATATAAAGTTTACTACATCTGTTACTGTATTTTTTTTAACCTCTTTCCCTGAAACAGGAGAGATGGTTTTTCCTATGCGGGAAAAAAGAAGTTTGAGATAATCATATATTTCTGTAGAAGTACCAACCGTAGAACGCGGATTGCTTGTAATAACCTTCTGCTCAATGGCAATTGCGGGCGCTATGCCTTTAATATAATCTACATCGGGTTTACTCATTCTACCCATAAACTGCCGGGCGTAAGATGAAAGGCTTTCTACATAACGGCGCTGACCCTCGGCATAAAGTGTATCAAAGGCCAGAGATGATTTGCCAGAACCAGACATACCGGTAATTACAACCAATTTATTTTTTGGAATGGCTACATCAATGTTCTTTAGATTATGAACCCGTGCACCTTTAACAATAATATATTTTTGAGGATCTTTTGCTGCTTCTTTGCTCATGAACTAAACCCGAACTCTGTTTTATAGTCTAATAATTAATTAAAATATGCCTTTTAATTTTGCTTGCAAAAATACGGCTATAAGTAGTTATTCGGCAGTTTTAAAAATAATTCTTTTTTTTTGGCAAAAAAATTGTTTCTTTTGATTTAGAAATCATATTATTACAAAAATAAAAATAGGAGACCCGGTATCGCATAAACTCTACTTCAATAACTTTTTAGTATTTAATTAAGGGTAATTTTAAAGTAGGAGGCTCATGAAACTTCAATCGAAGAGCGATCAGGATCTGGTATATCAATACATCAATGGCCAAGAGTCATGTCTTGAAGAACTAATCCACAGGCATAAATCTAAAATATATACATCTATTTACTTATTGGTAAAAGATTCTTATTTAGCTGAAGACATATTTCAGGATACGTTTATAAAGGTTATTAATACCTTAAAAGCAGGGAAATATAATGAAGAAGGGAAATTCTTACCTTGGGTAATTCGCATTGCACATAATCTCGTTATTGATTATTTCCGTAAGGAAAAACGTACACCAATGGTTACTAATGTGGATGGCTTTGATATTTTCGAAGTATTAAAATTCTATGATGAAAGCATGGAAGACCGCATGGTACGTGAACAAACCCATCAGGATTTAAAGGCCTTGATACACTTGCTCCCTTCTGATCAAAAAGAGGTTTTAATTATGCGTCATTATGGAGAATTAAGCTTTAAGGAAATTGCTGAAATTACAGATGTAAGCATTAATACAGCGTTGGGTAGAATGCGTTATGCATTAAATAACCTCAGAAAAATGATGGTAACCAAAGAGCTAAGCTTAAAAAGCTCTTAGCATACTATTTATTTATTCTAATTTTAGGGTGAAGTAAAATATTGGTACTAAAGTTGCGTTTTAGTCTAAAATAAAAACTAAAATGGCTCAGGCTTATGATCAAAATTTCTACTCCCGGTACAACCTCTTTACAATACGAAACAATTCAAAATTGCGGCGCTGTTGAAGGCTTAGATAAAGAAGAAAATTCTTTTTATGACTCCATTAAAGCAGACTTGGTTAAAATCTCTAAAGATCCAAGTACAGAAACCATCAATAAGATTTTAAATTATTCGAAAGTATTGTAAAAGCATCAAAAAGCCATTCAAAAGAATGGCTTTTTGATTTCTTCAGATCCTATTTTTTAAAAATCATTTCCTGATGTTGCTATATTTGCCTTATGCTAAGAAAAGAGAGATATGAGGCTTTTGTAGATTATTTTTCAACTCATCAGCCAAATGCAGAAACGGAACTCAACTATTCAAATCCTTATGAATTATTGGTTGCTGTAATTCTTTCGGCCCAATGTACTGACAAACGAATAAATCTGGTTACTCCAAAATTTTTTGAACGTTTCCCTAATCCTCAACAATTATCAACATCTACACCAGAAGAGGTATTTGAATATATCCGCAGCGTAAGTTATCCTAATAATAAGGCTAAACATTTAGTTGGGATGGCTAAGAAATTGATGTTAGATTTTAATGGCAAAGTTCCTTCTGATGTAAATGATCTTCAAACAATGCCGGGTGTAGGCCGAAAAACTGCTAATGTAATTGCTTCGGTTATTTACAATGCGCCTACAATGGCTGTTGATACGCACGTATTTAGAGTAGCAAACCGCATCGGTTTAACCCATAATGCCAAAACTCCTTTGGCTGTTGAAAAACAATTGGTTAAATATCTCCCGGAGGATAAAATATATATAGCCCATCATTGGCTTATTTTGCATGGGCGATATATTTGCGTAGCAAGAAATCCTAAATGTAATATTTGCCCCTTAACCGGGTTTTGTAAATATTACGAGCAAAGCCAAACGGAAACAGCCTTAAAGAAATTGGAAGATATGAAACGCAAAAAAGAGCTGCAAATCAAAAAAAGAAATTTGGCTGCTAAAATGGGAAAGGCTTTAAAGAAATTAGAAATTAGGAAGTAATCCTTCTACAATATTCAGAAAAATAATTAATATCTTCAACCAACAGATTAAATATTACGAATTGATAAAATTTTTAGTATTTTTGACTTATCAAAGTATTTTTATCCTTAATAAACTAAAAAAATGAGCAACGCAGAGAAACTAAAAGCATTACAGCTTACACTTGATAAACTTGAAAAATCATACGGTAAAGGCACAATTATGAAATTGGGAGACAGTGCTGTCGAAGCAATCGACTCTATTTCAACCGGATCTATTGGTTTAGATATTGCCTTAGGTATTGGCGGTTTACCTAAAGGCCGTGTAATAGAAATTTATGGCCCAGAATCTTCGGGTAAAACGACTTTAGCCATACATGCTATTGCAGAAGCTCAGAAAAAAGGTGGTATTGCTGCATTTATTGATGCGGAACATGCCTTTGATAAATTTTATGCAAAAAAATTAGGTGTAGATATTGAAAATCTACTCATATCACAACCGGATAATGGAGAACAAGCGCTTGAAATTGCAGATAATTTGATCCGCTCGGGCGCTATTGATATTATCGTAATTGACTCAGTAGCAGCTCTAGTTCCTAGAGCAGAGATTGAAGGTGAAATGGGTGATTCTAAAATGGGATTGCAGGCAAGGTTAATGTCTCAGGCATTGCGTAAGCTTACAGGTACTATTTCAAAAACCGGGGCTTGTTGTATTTTTATCAATCAGTTGCGTGAGAAAATTGGTGTGATGTTCGGTAATCCGGAGACAACAACAGGAGGTAATGCCTTAAAATTTTATGCTTCAGTACGTTTAGATATCCGCCGTATTTCGCAGATTAAAGATTCGGATGAAGTAACCGGTAATCGTGTTAAGGTAAAAATCGTTAAAAATAAAGTTGCTCCACCTTTTCGTATTGCTGAGTTTGATGTCATGTTTGGTGAAGGGATTTCTAAAGCAGGGGAAATTATTGATTTGGGTGTTGATTTTGATATTATCAAAAAAGCAGGCTCCTGGTTTAGCTATGGCGATACCAAACTTGGACAGGGACGCGATGGTGTAAAGCAAATCCTTCTTGATAACCCAGACCTCATGGACGAACTTGAAGCAAAAATTAAAGCAACGGTTACTGGCGAAAAATTAGAAGAAACAGTAGAAAAATAAATATAATACGATAACGAAGTCCGTGTAGTTCATTCGGGGACTTCGTTATTACTAATTTTATTAACCTTTATTTTGTAAGCTCACCCCGCATATTTGTTTCTAAAAGATCTGCTATCTCAGCATTGCTTGCCTCAGTTCCCAACAAAAACATCAATTTAGTGACAGCGGCTTCAAAAGTCATATCATAACCGCTTATTACTCCCATATCTTTTAATTGCTTGCTGGTTTCATAACGTCCTAATTCTACTGTACCTACCTTACACTGAGAAATATCCAGGATGCTCTTACCGTTTGCAATCGCATTTTTTAGTTGATCTAAGAACCAAGGTTGGGTAGAAGTATTGCCAGAACCAAAGGTTTCCATAATAACGGCTCTGCAATCGGCAGATAATGCAGCTTTCACTACTTGAGCATTTATACCCGGATATAATTTTAATATGCCAATAGCACTATCTAATTTCGTATGTATTTTAAAGGGTATTTCTGCAGGCTTAATGATCGCATTTTTATTAAACTTGAGATATACGCCAGCTTCTGCCAATATGGGATAATTGGGCGAACGGAAAGCCTCAAAATTGGCAGAATTATATTTGAAAGCACGATTACCCCGAAATAATTGGTAATCAAAGTAAATACAAACTTCGGGTACCGCAGATTTTCCCTTACTCTTCTCTGCCGCGATTTCCAGTGCAGTAATTAAATTCTCTTTTGCATCTGTACGAATACCATTAATGGGTAATTGTGATCCTGTAAAAATGATGGGTTTATGGAGACCTTCGAGCATAAAACTTAATGCAGATGCTGTAAAAGCCATGGTATCCGATCCGTGGAGCACTACAAAGCCATCAAATTTTTCATAATCACGCTCTATTAATTGCGCTAATTCTACCCAAACATCAGGATCCATATTAGATGAATCAATCAAGGGGTCAAAAGAATGAACGGTTAGTTTATAATCCAGTCGCTTTAATTCCGGTACATTATCTGTGATCTGCTCAAAATTAAAGGGCACAAGTACACCAGTTTCCGGATGAGCGATCATTCCAATGGTGCCCCCTGTATAAATAATCAGAACATTAATCATGAATACTAACCTTTAAACATTAAATATTTTTTGAGAATTTTCGGTAGTCATAGTTGCTACTTCTTCTAAAGATACCTGTTTCAAATCTGCCACTTTTTGAGCTATATGGATTAAATAGCTGCTTTCATTTGGCTTTCCGCGATGTGGTACTGGTGTGAGATAGGGCGAATCTGTTTCTAAAACTAAATGCTTCAAATCTATATCGGCAACAACCTTATCTAAACCGGAGTTTTTATACGTAACTACCCCTCCTATCCCTAAATAAAAACCCAGATCAATTATTTGTTGAGCCTGTTCAGTATTTCCGGTAAAGCAATGGAAAATGCCGCGAAGTTTGTCATCGTTTTCATCCTCTAAGACTTTAAAAACCTCGTCAAAAGCATCACGACAATGAATAACGATAGGCAAATTAAGTTCCTTTGCCCAGGCTATTTGGGTTTTAAATGCCTGTTGTTGTATAGCGAATGTTGTTTTATCCCAATAAAGGTCTATGCCTATTTCGCCAATAGCATAAATTTTACGTTTAGCAATTTCCTGCCGGATGTTATCCAACTCAACTACAAAATTATCTGTTTCTTCATTCGGGACATCTTTTACATCACAGGGGTGAAGCCCGAGCATAGGGAAGCAATTTTCAGGATATTCATCTGCCAAAGCAAAAACCAGAGGAATTGTTTTTGAATTTACGTTAGGAAGAAATAATCTGCTTACCTGATTATCCAGGCAACGCTGCATACTTTCTGTCAGCTTATATTCCTCTGTTTCATAATATAAATGAGTATGCGTATCGGTAAGTATCATTAGAACAAAACTAAACAAAAAGTGCTGACAAAGATTAGGACAATTGTAAGCGTTCCGAGTCCTTGCTATGGAAATAAAGAAAATTTTCATTAAAAAAACAATTTAAGCAACTAGCTGTTCTTGAAACCAACTTACTTGATGAATCTGCAAGTGCAGTTATCATCTGGTTTCTTAATAAACATTTTAAAATTCCATTTTGTATGAAAAAATTATTTCCAAACAGCACCCTATTAGTTATTTGTGCAATTATCTTTTCCTGTTGTCATAAAGATAAAATAAGCGCTGTTGCACCCATCAAAAGCACAGAGAAAAATATACTCTCCTTTACATTTATAGGCTTGCCTAAAGGAGAAATTGATCAAACTAAAAAGACAATACAATTTACGGTACCCACAGGCACTATTGTAACTGGTTTAAAACCTGTTATCCAGGTTTCAGCAAAAGCGACAGTTAACCCGCCCTCAGGCCAGGCGCAGGATTTTACAAATAAAGTAACTTATACCGTAACAGCCGAAGATGGCTCTACACAAGAGTATAAAGTAAGCGTAGCAGTAGAGGGAATGCTTGCCCCAAAAGAAATAGCAGTCCCCCGAAATTCTGCCAGTAAAATTTTATCTTTCGATTTTGATGCCTTAACGCCTAAAGTTATTGGCAAAGTGGAAGAAACCCAAGTGATACTTAAAGTTCCCGAAGGGACAGATGTAAGATCATTAGTGCCTACTATTGTAATCTCCCCAAAAGCAACGATCACTCCTTCCTTAGGTGAAGCGCAGGACTTTTCTAATCATAAAACTATAATATACACCGTAACTTCAGAGGATGGCAGCAGTAAAGGTTTTTATGCGGTTGCTGTATTTATAGTGCCCAAATTTAATTTTACGATTACCTCTATAAGTCCTTTTATGGCAGCTCAAGGCAGCCTTGTTTCTATTAAAGGTGTAAATTTTAATTATAACGGCTATGGAAATAAAAAAGTGATATTGACAGACAAACAAAACCCTTCTGTATCAACAACAATAAGCAAATTTGAAAAATTAACAGATAATGAACTGGCTTTTAAGATTCCTGATAATATGGAGCCTGCAACCTATAGTGTCAGTGTGAGTATAGATGATCAGGAACAACAGGTAAATAGTGATATCACTATTATTTCAGCTGACCCTATTATTTATTCTACTGATCCCTCGTTGTTTATTCGCGGTGAAGCATTTATTATTCAGGGTAAATTCTTTGATGAAAGTGGCAATGTGGTAACATTAGAGAAAAATGGCCAGGCGTTGAAACTTGAATTGCTTTCAGAATCAAGCAAGGGTATTAAAATGAAAATACAGGATGTCGCAGGAATGCACATGGAGGATAATTGGACCTTAACAGTAACTACTACCAGGGGTCAGGTTAGCAAAGTTGTTAGAGTAAATTAATAAGTAGGCTGTAGCGGAGATTCAATTTGAGAAACTCCCTTAGGGTACAAATGAGGCTATTTTCATTAACAAAACGATTTGGGCATTCAATTGTCTGTATAAGCAATTTACTAGTTAACAAATGGAAGTGCCTTGTGCATTTATCAACTGCTTTCTTATTATTTTCTAATTAATCATCAATTACTTAAATCCCATTACTTACTTATGAACAAGTTATTTTTAAACAGTACTCTACTCATTATTTGTGCAGCCCTCTTTTGTTGTTGCCATAAAGATAAAGTAAGCCCTGTAGCACCTGCAAAAAGCACAGATAAAAATATACTCTTCTTTACATTTATAGGCTTGCCTAAAGGAGAGATTGATCAGATTAAAAAGACAATACAATTTACGGTACCCGCAGGTACTATTGTAACTGCTTTAAAACCTGTTATACAGGTTTCAGAAAAAGCAAGCGTTAACCCAGCTTCTAACCAGCTACAGGATTTTACAAAAGAAATAGCTTATACCATAACGGCTGAAGACGGAAGTAAACAGGAGTATAAAGTAATTGTAAAAACCTCCGAAGTTCCGACTCCTCCTATTATAACCCCATCTACACCACCCATAGAATTAGGTTCTACCGTAACAGATATAGATGGCAATGTATACCATACCATACAAATAGGCAGCCAGGTATGGATGACAGAAAACCTAAAAACCACAAAATATCGTAATGGGGAAGCTATACCCAATGTAATAGATAAACAAACCTGGAGGGATCTAACTACCGGTGCTTATTGGGATGGCAATAATGATCCGTTTAATTCCCAAAAATATGGCAGACGATATAATTGGTATGCCGTAGATAATAGACACCATATAGCTCCCACAGGTTGGCGTGTACCGAGTAGTAATGACTGGACTATTTTAATTGATTATTTAGGAGGTAAGGACAAAGCGGGCGGTAAATTACAGGAAAATAACGGTTTTAAAGCACTTATTAGTGATTGCCGTCGATTTAATGGCGGCAATGATTTTGCTAATTTCAGTTTTTGATGGTCATCATTACAAGGCAATGATGAGCATAGTGCATTTGCTTTAAGCGTGAATTCCTATACTAACAATATTGATAAACGCGAAGCCTATAAAGAATCAGGGTATTTTATTCGGTGCATTAAGGAATAAATGAATTCTCCCTTTGTGATTTAAATATTTTAAAGGTCATTTAAGTTCAGTTAGAAAAACACAATACTCTGCCAAACAAAAATATCTATAAATAAACATTTTAATCCCCCAAAAGTATGAACAAGTCATTTTTAAACAGTACACTGCTATTTATTTGTGCAGTACTCTTTTCCTGTTGTCATAAAGATAAAATAAGCCCCGTAGCACCCACAAAAAGCACAGAAAAAAACATTCTCTCCTTTACATTTATAGGCTTGCCTAAAGGAGAGATTGATCAAATTAAAAGGACAATACAATTTAACATGTCAGCAGGCACGAATATAACTGCTTTAAAACCTGTTATCCAGGTTTCAGATAAAGCGACAGTTAACCCGCCCTCAGGCCAGGCGCAGGATTTTACAAATAAAGTAACTTATACCGTAACAGCCGAAGATGGCAGTAAACAAGATTATACAATAAGAGTACAAAAAGAAGGAATGCCCACACTGTTAAGTTCCGAAAAGAAAATTACATCGTTTAAATTCTTAGGATTTAATCCGGAAGTTTCAGGTTTCATACTCTCCGAGGAATCTGGTATTATTAACGCTGTTGTCCCCAACGGCACTAATTTGGGAGCACTGATACCCACCATTGCGGTTTCAGAAAAAGCGGTAGTTAGTCCGGCCTCGGGCCAGATACAAAATTTTACAGAACTGGTAACCTATACAGTAACAGCAGAAGACAAAAGCCAATCTATTTACCGAGTTTCAGTTCAACAAGCGCCTAAAATAATTGACCCACTCCCAGAATTTACTCTTGAAGAACCGTATTATGGTACTCCCATACTTGAAGCTGGTAGTGGTTTCACTATTAAAGGTTACAGTTTTGGATATCAAACACCCCCCGCAAGTGTTAAAGTATTTTTATACTACAATATGCAAGAATTCCAGGCATCGGTATTAGATGTAAATATTAATAACATTAAAATAGCAATACCCAATGATATTGATATACCTGATCAGTCTGCTGAGAAAAAACCAATATGCAAAATAAAAGTTGTTATAGGCTCCAAAACTGAATATGTGCACAAAGATTTTAATATTGTGAGGCAAGGAGCACCTTATATTAAAAGTTTTGGGGCTGGTACTTTGGGTAAAGATCTGTTAAAAGTGAAACCAAATCAACCTTTTCAAATTTATGGAGGTAGCTTAGGGACTGATATAAATAAGGTGTCTATATCTTGCCAAAGTGACCAATCAGGTGCAATTTTTAATTTAGTTCCTTTCTCCATCTCTCAAAATATAATTGGAGTCTATGCTCCTTCTTCATTTTATGATGGGACTATTCGGCTTAATGTTAAGTTAGGCGATAAATATTCAAACGATTTATATTTCACAATGGAGCCCTAGCTCTCTTTATGTGCAAGAGTGAGGTATTAAGATTGAAAAAACGCAAGTTCACATCTTTACTATACCCCATAAACCAAAAAACCGTTTTGCCAGTCAGCAAAACGGTTTATATATAGCAATTAATTTATTAAGCTACAGGTATGGCTTGCGGTAGCACATTATCCTTAGCTTTTCCACGGCCTACACGGTCGGTAATTTTGCGGGCTTGCAGGGTAGCTTGCTAAAAAGGCCTTATCTTGAATTAGGCCCATTACCTGTGCATCCAGTATATTCAGCAGTTTTGCTCCCTCTTGCAGCAGTTTTCCAATATCTTGGGTTGCTATAGTACGGTTATCACCTATACTATCCCGCACAATACCCAGAGGTTTAAACGTATTGATGGCCGTTTGCAGGGCTGCAAGTTCCTCCGTTAGGATATTATAATCAACGGCTATATTTTTAAACTCTACACCTTTGTCATGGATGGTCTGGCAGCGGTTTATCATATCCTGCTCACGGCTGCCATCCAGTTCAGACATTGAATATCCTACTGCCTGCAACAATACAGAATGATTTACCGCTTTAGCATAACCTTTTAGTTTCAGCGAAAGACTATATGCTAAATCAATAAGCACTCTCTTTTGCTGGTACTTTTGTGTAGTATAGCCCTTTGTATCTTCCTGCTGCTGGCTCAATGCGGTATCACTAAGCTCATCAGCCAGGGTACGAAACGTATTAAATGCATTTAATACGGGAATTTTAGTGTTCCAAACTGTTGAAGATTTATCGAATAAAGCGATTACCGCTTCGTACATGTTTACAGAATTTTGCTGACGTTGATTCATAAGATTAGATTTTATAATTTAAATTCCTCAAATATAACTGCCCGCTTTGACAAAGACAATTAAAAAATCAATTTAAGAAATATTTTATAATAATTTGATATTATAATATAATAATAAGATATAATTAGAAAACAATCTTATCCAGTCAGAAGCCATCCGGAAGCTGCTAGTGTATATTTGAATTCAGCCAATTGGCATTTGGGCTCAGCCAGAAGCCATCCAGACGCTGTCATCGAGCATTTGGATACAGTCAATTGTCATTTGGGTTCAGCCAGAAGGCATCCGAACGCTGTCAGCGAGCATTTGGATGCAGTCAATTGTCATTTGGGCTATGTCAGCAAGCATTCTAATGATACAAATTTCTATTTTTGCCAATTAAATGGGATTTTTAGTCATTTTGGAGAAATTTTAGTGTTACCACCCAATCTTATGTTCTTTCTTTAGGCTATTCTGAAAAAAAGAGAGAATCAGCGTGATTTTCATAATAATAGAGTGTAAATAAGTAATACTTTCAAAAATTTAATAGTCAAATAAGATTAGACAGTTAAATCTTTACCAGGAATACTGTATTTATAAATTTAATATCCACATTTACCCGGGGAAACTGATTTTATTCTGTTTCAAAAGCAAACATTTCCTTAATTACTCCTTGCAATCGAAATATGTCAAGAACCGCATATAAGCCAACAGATTCTGTAAGATGTTCATTTGACGGCCTTTTCTCAACACAAGCACTAATCAGTTGGATTTGGTTTGCAGGGTCTGGCAAGTACTTCATCCCGTTTATTGAAAAAAGGCAAATTCTTTCTTTTCCGTCATTGTAGATTCTTCCCTTTGCATTTAATTTTCCTAATTCGTTTAGAGTTGGCACTTTACTAAAAACACCATCATACAACTCAATAATTGGACTTTCATTTGGACCTGAAAGTTGATGAATATAAGCTGCATAAAATTTGCCCTCTAATTGTATAGAAACTACATCTTCTGCTCTATAAAAAGTAATGCTTTCTGCAATTGCCGGTTTTCTCTTTAGTGGAGCAGGCATAGAATTAATAAATGCTTTTATCTCATTAGATTTTCTAAAAAAATCGTCACTTAAAGCAATATCTTTATTAAGCTTATCAATTGCCTGTAGGGCATTTTTAGTAATAAATTTGTCTGCAAAACCATACTTATGCAATAGAACTGCTAATGCAATAATCGTTTTTTGTTTATATGTTGCCGAAATTCCTTCATCTGCAAATAGTACACAATTCCAACGCAGTAAGAGTTTTGGAAGTATATATGATAGCTGTGCAACTGTGGTGTTCTTTTCATAACATATTGCATCAAAGGTGAGACTTGCCAGATCTTCGTCAATAGCTTGGATTAAATGTTTTGCTGAAAGCTTATCTAAAATTTGCTGGTGCATCATATAGTATTTTGTTTATCACGTTGATTTCCAATATCAAATAAGGGTATTGTACCAATAACTGTATTATTCACACATGGCAATCCAGAAGTTGCCATTATCCCTTTGATAAAATCTGCTAATTTCTTTTAAATCAGGCTGTGCTTCTAAATCTATTGGGATATTAAATTCCTGTTGGATATTTAAGATCTATAACCTGCTGTTGATATAAATCAGAATAATTATCTATTTTACTGTTTGACATGCTAAAATTTAAGGATGGTTCTTATGTGATTCTTACACACTATACCAACTTATAGCTTTGAGATAAGATCATCTCAGACTCTTAAACTTCTAATTCTTTTTAGGCTTTAGTCGATAATATTTGTAGATCTTAACTGCCGACATAATAATAACAGCGAACAAGATCAATCCTATCAAACCATAAACCCAGTCGACGGCACTCTTTAATATCACTGTAAAAACGATAGCAACTAGAAATATAGTAGCTAGTTCATTCCAAATACGTAATTGGGTGGATGTCCAGCGAAAAATCCCTTGTTTTAATTGTTTAATGATATTTTGGCAGATGAAATGATAGATCAGCAATCCCAAAACAAAGGCTAATTTAACTTGCATCCAATGCTCCTGCAATAAACCAGGATTTATATAAAGCATTCCGATGCCGGCTAAAACGGCAAGTATCATAGCAGGTGTGGTAATGATCGTCCACAACTTATGCTGCATAATTTCGAATTGCTTTTGCAAAATCAAACGTTCGTTTTCCGGACGTTCGTTAGCTTCTATATGATATACAAATAACCGCACAATATAAAACAAGCCCGCCATCCAGCTGACTACGAAAATAATGTGTATTGCTTTTAAGTATAAATAGGTCATGCAGTTCTAAATCGTTTAATAAATTCCTCAACAATTAATATTAAATTAAGTTTCGATTATTATGTTCAGAAAAATATAATTAATACCTAAACTCTTTTATAATATCCACCGCATATTTCACATGATCGAACGGAATATCAGGCATAATACCATGACCCAGGTTAAATATGAAGCCATCTTCACCACGCATACGCTCAAACAAGCGGTGAATGCGGTCTTTAATTACCGACTTATCTGCATATAAAATATGAGGATCCAAGTTACCCTGTACTGCGATACCTTTTGGCAAAGTTTTTTTAATATCTAAAAGATCCGCATTCCAATCCACAGAAATTACATCTGGTTTTGTTTGGGCCATTAAAGGAGCGAAAACAGAGCTTCCCTTACAGAAAGAAATCACAGGAATATCCTTTCTATTCAGGTTCGAGATAATTTCTTGTATATAACGATGAGAGAATTCTTTATAATCATCCCAGGATAAAGCCATTGCCCAACTGTCAAATATCTGCACCGCATTTACTCCTGCTGCAATTTGAAGATTAAGATAATCTGCCGTGACCTTAGCAATTTTTGATAATAGCTGATGCGCCATTTCGGGATGATTATGTAGCATCAACTTCGTTAATTTAAAATCCTTCGATGAACCGCCTTCCACCAGATAGCTCATGACCGTAAAAGGCGCCCCTGCAAACCCGATTAAAGGAATTTTTCCATTTAATCGTTGCTGAATTACCTTTATGGCATCTGCTACATATTGCAATTTATTTCCAACTTCTGTATTTAAGCGATCTACATCTGCCTGGCTGCGAACCGGGTTGGCAAACCTCGGACCAACACCCTGGGTGAAACTTAAATCGCCACCCATAGCCTCTGCAGTAACTAAAATATCTGAGAATAAAATAGCGGCATCAATATCTAAAAGATTAACCGGTAACATGGTTACATCTGCAGCAAGTTCCGGAGTTTTACACATCTCCAGAAAAGAGTATTTATTTTTTATTTCCCAATATTCGGGCATGAAACGGCCAGCCTGGCGCATCATCCATATAGGTGGACGCTCAGTTGGTTTTGAAAAGGCTGCTTTTATAAATAAGCTGTTTTGTATAGTATTATTGCTCAAAACTTACTTGTTAAATTCTTATTTGATTTTTGGATATTATTACTGTAAATTATCTGTAAACTTATATCCCACACCACGGATAGAATGAAAATAGGTTGGATTCTTCTGATCTGGCTCAAAGTATTTACGGAAAGTAAGAATGAAGTTATCAATGGTACGTGTGGATGGATATACATCATAGTTCCAAACGGTTTCTAAAATTTGCTCTCGCGAAACAGCATCATTACGTCGCTCAATTAAAAGCTTTAACAACATGGTTTCTTTTTTGGTTAACGATGTAACTATTCCATCGTCATTTTTCAATTCAAAAGAATTGAAATAGATGGTTTTATCACCAATTTTATAGGAGTTCAATTCTTTCAAATCATCTCCTTTCAGACTCCGTTTCACTAAGATTGCAACACGAAGGATCAATTCTTCCAAATTAAAAGGCTTTACCAGGTAATCATCCGCTCCTTTTTTCAAACCCATTACACGGTCTTCACTGGTATTTTTTGCCGTTAAAAACATGATCGGAACTTCTGTATTTTCTAAACGAATTGTTTCAGCTACCTGAAAACCATCAATCTCTGGTAACATGACATCCAAAATAACGAGATTAAAGCGTTGCTCTTTAAAAATTTTAAGTGCTTTTTTCCCGTCGGTTGCGGTAGATACCTTATAGCCTTCTAACTCCAGATTAAGCTTAATAGCTTCCAAAAGATGATCTTCATCCTCTACCAATAAAATACGTTGTTTAGCTTGCATATGTGTTGAATGTAACCTCAAAAATAGTTCCTGAAGGCTGGTTATTTTTTACTTTTATTTGAGCCTGATGTTTATCAAGCACTTGTTTAACAATGAATAATCCTAATCCTGTACCTTTTGTTTTGCGGGTATCTTCATTTCCAACCCGGTAAAATTTTTCAAAAATATGAGATTTCTCTTCTTCACTAATACCTATACCATGATCAGCTACCTGGAAATTTATTTGCCCATTGGCAGCAAATAATTTAACATCTACTTCTGCACAGGGAGGAGAGTATTTAACGGCATTCTCTATTAAATTAGTAACTACCGAAGTTAAGGCAAATTTATCACCTGTTAAGGTAATATCTTCCTCAATATCAGCATTGATGAGTTGTGAACTACAGGTATGTACCTGTAGCCGATCTGCTACTTTCTCTACCAGGTCTGACAGATTAAAAGCTTCTTTTGGAAAAGAATAAGATTTGCTTTCTATTTGAGTAGCAATAAGCATATTCTCAACCAGATCATCCAAGCGCTCAATATCTTTTAAAGAATTAGCAATAAAGGCTTTTTTCTGCTTCTCATCCAATTTGCGTTTTTGTATAGTTTGCAGATATAATTTTATGGATGCTAGGGGCGATTTTAGTTCATGGGTTACCGATAAGAGAAAATTTCTTTGCTGGTAATGCAATTTCCGCTCTTTATTAAGTGCTTTCTGTAAATGATACGCTCCTACTAAAAATATGAAAACAAATACAGCAGTTTCACCTAATATCATTGCTTTACGGTTGGGCTCTGCCTGGATAAGCAAAATACCCCACCACGCTAGTTGTGCTAAAGCATAAACAATCAGACAGTAAAATATCAATAAGGGTTTACGCATTTTAAATTCACTCTATTAGTTCTCAGCTATATACGGAGAATTGCAAACTGCTCACTTATTTATTTCCAAACACAACGTCCAGACTATCGAAAATAGCCCGTTTTGCTTTTTCTAATTCAATTTTTGAATGTGCTGCCGACACAAATCCAACTTCATAACCAGATGGGCCTAAATAAACACCCCTGTTTAAAAGTTCACGATGCATGACTTTAAATTTCTCCATGCTGGCCGGATCAATTTCTTCTGATGAGCTGATGGATTCTTTATCCGTAAAGGCAAACCAAAATATAGATCCGATAGAAAACACTTTGAATTTATAATTACGGGCTGTTGCAAACCGTTGAATAGATTCAGCAAATTCCTCTGTCTTACTATTTAAATTCTTGTAAAAACCAGGCTTTAATAATTCCGTTAACTGGGAAATACCTGCCGCCATAGCTACCGGATTGCCAGATAATGTTCCAGCCTGGTAAACCGGTCCATCAGGAGAAATAGTACTCATAATTTCTGCCGATGCACCATACATGCCTACGGGTAAGCCACCACCAATTATTTTACCATACGTAATGATATCAGGCTGTATTTGATAATAAGCTGCTGCTCCTTCAAAGTCAATACGAAATCCAGAAATTACTTCATCAAAAATGAGAAGGGTTTTATTTTTGGTACATATATCTCTTAGAAACTGCAGGTATTCTTTGGTTTGCAATAATAAACCATTATTAGCCGGTATAGGTTCTATAATAACCGCAGCAATCTGGTCTTTAAATTGTTTAAAGGCTGCTTTAACTGCTTTTTCATCGTTTAATGAAACCACAATAGTTTCATCAGCAAAAGCTTTTGGAATGCCGGCAGAAGAAGTTTCACCAAATGTGACCAATCCCGAGCCAGCCTTTACCAGCAAAGCATCTAAATGACCATGATAACATCCTTCAAATTTTAGAATTTTATCACGTTTGGTATAGCCTCTCGCCAACCTTACGGCAGACATTACTGCTTCTGTACCGGAACTGGTAAATCTTATTTTTTGAATGTATTTGTTATTCTTTAAAATGAGTTCGGCGAGATTATTTTCTAAAGCAGTGGGTGCACCGAAGCTCATTCCATTTTGCATAGTTGCAATTACGCTTTCACGAATTTTTGGATGATTATGCCCCAAAATTAACGGTCCCCAGGAGGCGCAAAAATCAATAAATTGATTATCATCCGCATCCCATACGTAACAACCATCACCTTTTTGTATAAAAAGCGGTGTACCATAAACAGATTTAAAAGCTCGCACCGGAGAATTTACTCCACCTGGAAAATAGCTCTTTGCTTTTTCATAAAGTGCTGCCGATTTTTCACGGGAGATATCCGGCTTACCATATTGTGCAGTCGGATGTTCCTCTGTTTTTGATCCTGAAAATATTTTTTTAAATGAGTTTAGCATTTTTTAATAGTTATGGGTTATAGACTCAAAGGGTACAACTTAATCTGTAAATTAATTCCCATGAGGCTATTGCACCTGGATATCTTTCCCAGGTTGATGTCTCCACCAACCATATATTTAAATTTTATACAGGCTCTATGTATATTATATTTATAACCTGCAACTTAGAACTTATAACCCAGAACTTAAAATTACATCCATCCTTTTTCTAAAATCTCTTTTGCATGATATGTAATAATAATATTTGCACCCGCACGACTAAAGGCATACATGTTTTCCATAATAACCTTTTGCTCATCAATCCAGCCTTTTTGACCCGCTGCTTTCACCATTGAGTATTCCCCCGAAACATTATAACATGCAACTGGTAAATTAGTGTTTTCTTTTAACCGATGAATAATATCTAAATATGCCAAAGCAGGTTTTACCATTAATATATCAGCGCCTTCTTCTTCATCCAGAAAAGCTTCACGCATGGTTTCATTGGGATTTCTGAAATCCATTTGATAGGCTTTGCGGTCGCCTTTACCAGGAGCTGAATCCGCGGCTTCCCGAAAAGGGCCATAATAAGCGGAAGCAAACTTAATGCTATAACTCATAATAGATGTATTCACAAAACCATTTTGATCTAGTTTATTTCGGATTCCCAAAATGCGGCCATCCATCATATCTGAAGGTGCAACCATATCTGCACCAGCCTGGGCATGTGACAATGCCATCTTTGCTAAAACTTCAACCGTTTTATCATTCTGCACATAATTATCATGCAAAATACCACAATGGCCATGTGTTGTATAAGCACAGGTGCATACATCTGTAACTATATAAATATCATCTCCAAATGCAGCTTTTAGCTGGCGAACTGCATTTGCAACTACAGATTTTTCACTGTAAGATGAACTTGCATCTTCACTTTTTTCTTCGCCAACACCAAATAACAATATCTTATTAATCCCTAATTTAAGTCCTTTTTCTACATCTTTTACCAATGTATCAGCAGAAAAATGGTTAATTCCCGGCATAGCATCAATACCATGAATCACATTTTTACCTGGCACTACGAAATAGGGATATATAAACATATCTTTCGAGAGCCGGGTTTCGGCAACCATTTCACGCACAATGGGTAACTTTCTTAATCTTCTTAGACGAATTAACATTAGAGTTTCTATTAAATCCTGTCCGGCAGAAAGGAATTTTGAATTAATTATTCTTCCCTACCGGGGAAGATTTTACCTGAACTAATAATCTAATCCGAAGACTGCTTCGGCTAAACCTATCTCATCCGGTGAATACGGAAGTGTATATTTTACTCCCATTTCATCAAATTTTTTCCCTGTGGATTTGCCTATACAAATTACCTGCTGATCAGGCTCCAGCAAATTATCTACAAAATAAGCCTCCACATTTGACGGACTTGTAAATATTAATACTTCAGCGTAAGATTGCTTAATACCTTCATCCATCACTGTTTCATAAATGGGAAGGTCAATTATTTTAGTTTCTGATGATAAGGCTTTTTGAACTGTACGCAATGAGTCTTTAGCACCCGGAAACAAAATGGTGGAGCCGTTGGCTAATTTTGCAAAATTTTCTGCAATATCTGCAGTATCAATTCCTTCGCCCTCGCCATTAAAATCTGCTATTTTTCCGTGCAGGCGAAGTGCATCTTCAGATGCCCGTCCTAAAACACCAAATTTTGCATGTTTAGATAAAGGAGGATCCAGCTTAAAGAAATATTCAATAGCATTTTTACTACTGAAAAACACCCATTCTACACGTTTCAAAATATATGGATCCAGTTTATTTATTGTTGCAAAAGTTTTGATTAACGAACGATCTTCAATTTCAATGGAATGTTTTTGCAAAGCCCTGCGCAGATAACTGGTTTCAGGAAGCTCGCGGGTTATGAATATATTTTTAGGGAATTTACGATCAGGAGCGAATTTGGAAACAACTTTTTCAGCTAAACCAGTCGTAGTCTTAGATTCCATAAAAAGTCGATCCGGAAATTCATCTCCTTCATTAGCTTTAGAAGTCCAAACCTGGTAAAGGCCTTCGTCTTTACGGCAATAGCTACCTAAAGGCATATGGCAACCTCCGTCAAACATATTTAAAATCTTACGTTCAACTGCAATTTGTTCTTGTATGTCCGCATTATTTAATGCCTGTAGTTTTGCAAAAAGGTTGGTATCGTTTTCACGAATTTGAATAGCCAAAACACCTTGTGCAGGTGCAGGAATTAACTCAACCGGATCTAATTCTTCTACATGAAATTCCGACAAATCTATCCCTAAACGATGAACTCCGGCTTTAGCAATCATGATGGCATCATAATTTTCATCTCTCAACTTCTGAATCCTGGTAGGGACATTACCTCGTAATTCTTCAATCTCCAAATCCGGACGGAGCGCTAATAGTTGCGCTTTTCTCCGATTAGACGAAGTTCCAACCATCCCGCTAAACTTAATAGATAGTTTTTGTTGTAAATCAACACAATCTTTTAAAATCAACAATAGCTCAGCCGGATCTTCACGATCTGAAACGGCCGCTATTATAAGACCTTCGGGAGAATTTGTTGGAAGATCTTTATGTGAATGAACGGCTAAATCAATACTACCTTTTATAAGTTCATCTTCTAGTTCCTTCGTGAAAAAACCTTTGCCTTCTAGTTTATCAAAACTCAGATTTAATATTTTATCACCCTGTGTTTTTATAACCTTCAACTCTGCTTCAATACCTATGGCTGCAAGCTGATCCTTTACAAAATTAGCCTGCCAAAGTGCAAGATCACTTCCGCGTGTTCCTATTATTATTTTAGAATTTTTATGAATAGTAGAATTTGACATAATTATTATTTGTTTTCCAGGATATTTTTGATGTAATAAAAATAGCTAAAAGATTGACTTCAATTCAGAAAATTAGCTATTCTTTACTAATATTTCTTTAGCCATTATCATGGGAACGCTGATGTACTTTTTTTCCATATAATTCATGATCTTTTCCAGTACCTCTCGCGAATTAGTATCTAAGCCCTGTATTTCATTTGCAAAAATAGAGTTTATAGCTACTTTTTTTATCTCTTTAATCTTTTCAGGAACTTCACGCATAGCAATTTCGACCCGACGTTGCCTCAATACAGGTTGAAATTCTTTAATATTTTGATCAATAATACGTTCTGCAAAAATCAGTTCTTCATATCTCTCCTGAAGGTTATTATTTGCTATTTCCTGCAGACTATGCACTTCAATAAAATGTACAGGATTGTTAGTTAGAACTTCCGGACAGGTATCATTAGGTACAGCTAGATCTACAATTACTTTTTTCCCTGTATCTCCATTTAACAATGCCTGGTATATTTCATTAGTTATAATAGGTTTTATAGCACTGGTACATGTTATAATCACATCAAAGCCTTTTTTATAATTTTTAAGGTCCTCCAATCCATATGCTTCACCTCCTAAGTCGTTTGCCAAAGATTGTGCATTAGCCAGTGTACGGTTAAATATGGCAAAATTAGAATATTTATGTTTTTGAAGATATTTAGAAATGCCTTTATTTGTTTCACCTGCACCAATAATAAGAATGCGTGAATTGGTACACATATTTAATTCTCGGAGTTTACGATATGCAAGGGAAACTACGGAAATAGATTTGTGAGCTATAGCGGTATTGGTATAAACTTCTTTTGCAGTTTTAACAACCCTACTCATAATCAACCGCATATAATCACCGGTAAAGCCAGCCTCTCTACAAGTTTCATAAGCCTTACGTACTTGAGCTAATATCTCTTTTTCTCCAACAACCAAACTCTCTAAAGAACATGCTATCCGAAGCAGATGATTTAAAGCTTCCACCTCTTCATAAACAGACGCCTTATCAGCAAGCCTGTCCAATTGCTCTTCCGGAATGCAAAAATTAAGTGTTCGTATAAATCCTTTAATAAATTCGGATGTAAGAGTTAATGAGGTAATAAAAACAAATTCAACACGATTACATGTTCCTATGTAGAAAATTTCAGGAATATCAAATTTTTCTTTAATACTCTGCAGCCTGTCTTCGAGGGTTTCATTACAAATTACAAACTTTCCTATGTCTTTAAGATCGATGTGTTTGTGGGTAAACGCTATGACTTTTAAATATTTCAACTGCTGCTATAGTAAGTAAAAACCGCAACAAAAGTAATCAATAAGCCATTTCGTATATGTCACCTCTTTGTAAAACAGGGTGATTTAGAAAGGTTATAAATAGTTGGACAAATAAGCCTATAGATACTATCTAGTGATATTTAATGCTATTTCTTAATTTTTTACACTAAATAGCATTGAAAAATGTTTAATAAAGATGATCATAAAACAATCTTTCACAATTCCAGGATCCACAGGAAAACCAATTCTAATGGATCTTACTTATGGGAATAAATTAAAAGATGCCCCTCTTGTCATTTTTGTTCATGGATTTAAAGGTTTTAAAGATTGGGGAACGCATAATCTAGTAGCAGAATATTTTGCCGACCATGGCTTTAGGTTTTTAAAATTTAACTTTTCTCATAATGGTACCACACCGGATCATCCTATTGATTTTGTAGATCTAGGGGCATTTGGAGATAACACGTTTACTAAAGAATTTGAAGATCTGGATCGTGTAATTACGTTTGCCTGCAGTGGCAAAGAATTCCCGGTTGCAAAAAATCTTAATCTGATTGGTCATAGTCGTGGTGGCGGTATCAGCATTATACAGGCTGCAAATGATGATCGCGTAAGCAAACTTATAACTTGGGCATCTATAGCAGATTTTAGAAGTTTATGGAAAAAAGAAGAGGAAGCAGAGTGGAAAGAAAAAGGTGTAATTTATAGTTTTAACGTACGCACTAAGCAATATACCCCAATAAAGGTTGATCTCCTGTACGATTTAGAAAAACATGCCCTCACTTATAATATTCTAAAAGCTGCAGAGAATGTAAATAGGCCATGGTTAATTGTTCATGGGAATGCAGATAAAAATGTATTATTAAAAGAAGCTGAAGAATTAAAAAAACATTCTGTTAATGCGGAGCTATTTATTGTTCCATATGCAAATCACGTATTTGGTGCTTCTCATCCCTATACAAGAGAAGAATTGCCGCTTGAATTAAAATTGGTCTGTGAGAAAAGTATTGAGTTTTTGAAGTAGTAGTTTAACTTAAAACCAGATCAGGCTCTAACCAGTTTCCGTCTTCACGGATGATACCGATTAATTCATCTAAGGCATTTTCTGAATTTACATTTTTCTTAACTACCTCTTTCCCACGATAAAGTGTAACCTTTCCCGGGCCAGTACCTACATAGCCATAATCGGCATCTGCCATTTCTCCGGGACCATTTACAATACATCCCATAATCGCAATTTTAAGGCCTTTGAGATGATCTGTTCTGCTGCGTATCATCTGCGTAGTAATTTGTAAATCAAATAAAGTACGCCCACAACTCGGACATGATATGTACTCAGTTTTTGATATCCGCGAACGTGTAGCCTGCAAAATGCCAAATGAGGTTGTTAAAATTATTTTTGTTGATATTTCCGGTGCATCGGCCCAAATACCATCACCAAAACCATCCAGTAATAATCCACCGAGATCTGTTGCAGCATATAGTTGGAAGTCTTCGGGAGTATTGAGATGTGAGATATGAGATGTGAGATTCATTGAATCAGCCGACTTTTTATCTTCTCTTTTTATTTTGTAAGATCTTTTAATAATCACAGGTACTTCTAAGCCCAGTTTCATTAATTGAAAAAAGGCCTGACGTTGATCTGCAAGCCCATGGGTTTCGGCTGTTTCCAAAACAAAAACCAGTGTATTATCTACAGGGATTTGATTGAATAAAGCTGTTTGAATGTCCAAATTTGAAATACGCACCAAATTTAATGAAGCATCACGAGAGTCAGCTTGAATGTATTCACTCAAACTATATATTGGATGTGTGTTTGCTTTATTAGCAATTGTTTTCCAGGTGGAAAAATTATAAAGCTGTTTTACATTTCCCGGAAAGTTAAATGAAGGTAATTGATCGCCCAGGTAAACAAAATCTGTAGACTGCTCACCCATATTATATTTATCGAGAATAGGAGAATATAGGTAACCAACATCACCCAAAATTGCAGGATCTTTTAAATTTTTATGAGAAAGGTTTATGATTACCCGGGGAACCTGATGGCCACCAATAAATGTATTCAGCTCTGAGGTTTTGCGTTTATTGTATGAAAAAGGGCTGAAATTAGTTGTGGGCTGTGAGTTGTAAGTTGTGAGGGTTTGATTTGTTTCTTGCAACTTAGAACTTGCAACTTGCAACTTTCTGCTTTCATATCTGTTCGCTAATGCAATGGCTACTGGAGCTTCAAATTCTGGGTCTTCTGTTAATGAAACACGGATGGTATCGCCCAAGCCATCTTCGAGCAAAGTTCCAATACCTACGGCTGATTTAATTCTTCCATCTTCACCATCACCTGCTTCAGTAACACCTAAATGCAGAGGATAATTCATACCTTCTTTAACCATGGTTTCTACCAGCAAGCGATAAGCCTGAACCATCACCTGCGGATTGCTCGCTTTCATAGATATAACCAAATTATAGTAATTCAGATCTTCACATATCCGCATAAACTCCATCGCAGATTCCACCATTCCTTGTGGTGTATCGCCGTAGTGACTCATTATGCGGTCTGATAAAGAACCATGATTTGTACCGATTCGCATCGCAGTGCCGTATTCTTTACAAACTTTCACTAATGGCGTGAACTTTTGATAAATCCGTTCCAACTCTGCCTGATATTCTGAAGTGGTATATTCAAAATTCTCAAACCGTTTTTTATCTGCATAGTTACCAGGATTTACACGCACCTTTTCTACTATCCGGGCAGCTACTTCTGCAGCATTGGGTGTAAAGTGTATATCAGCAATTAAGGGAGTATTATATCCTCGTTTTGCTAATTCTTTTTTAATCTCAGCTAGGTTTTTTGCTTCTTTAATACTGGGCGCTGTAATACGAACATATTCACAACCTGCTTCAATCATTCGTATAGATTGTTCTACTGTACCCATAGTATCCATGGTATCAGTAGTAGTCATACTTTGGATGCGGATAGGATTAATTCCACCTAATGGAACATCACCAATAATAACTTCACGGGTTAAAAAACGGGAATATTCAATAAGAGAATTACAATAAGTTCCTTTTAACACACGTATCGCGTCAGCCTTCATTGATTTTAGATTATAACAATGCAAAAATAAAAGAATATTAAATAGTGGAGGATAATAATTAATCCTTTTAAATAATGCTTAACACTTTTAATAAATTAATTGTTTTCTATTGCTGATATTTTTATATCAATCGATCCTTAATTACCAAAGTTGCTGCAATCCGGTCATGCAGGCATTGCTGCCTTTTATCAAAAAATCCCATCAAATATCCTAATCCAAGGGTTAAAACACAAAGTAATTTAGATACATTACGAATGAGCGATTGGCTTAATGTAATACGAGATCCTAATTCATCACTTACTTTTATTCCCATTAGTGATTTACCATAAGTACCTTGGCGGGATGAAGATTCCATAACAATGCTATAAATCAGTTTAACTATAGGGATTAAAGTCAGGCCGGATAAGGAAACTATAATACGAAGCTGTTGCTGATCTATAAAAACAACAACTATCGTGGCTAAAATGCAATAAACGGCGAAAACCATAAAGTAATCTATTAAGATTGCCATCAAACGAATGTCTAAGGAAGCAAAATATTGCGGCAAAGCTACTTTTTCTTTTAAGCCTAAAAGCTGCCTCAGCTCCGGCAATTCATGAGCTTCTTTATAATCATCCATGCCTGCAGTTTTTACAAACGTGCCCGATTTTATTTGAATTTCGTTAAGTTCTTCCAAAGGAAAAGGCCCGGCAGGTTTGCCGTTAATAACTACATAGTATTGATTCATGAATTTGTTTACAGAAATATATTAGTGGTGATAAGAGAGTCTTAAAACCAAAATATACTAATATCGGCTTACTTCAAATTGCGAAAGACCGCCTTTTAAGATAATATTGATCTTTTTAGCTGCTGTATTAAAATTATTGGTGGTGTAAGTTCCGTCGGATTGCTTTACAAAACCTTCAAAATCTTTAGATGATAATCCACTATCTACATTTATGCAACAACCTGATGATGATGGGATTTTAATATTAACTTCTGCCACACCCGTTTCTACGGTTACATTGGAAACCGTCTGTGGTTCACCGAGTTTAACTTCAAACGAAGCTGCTCCACCTTTTAATTTAA
Source organism: Sphingobacteriales bacterium (assembly GCA_025353765.1). Classification (GTDB taxonomy): domain Bacteria; phylum Bacteroidota; class Bacteroidia; order Sphingobacteriales; family Sphingobacteriaceae; genus Daejeonella. Next base: position 69,036 of record JANXOD010000009.1, on the reverse strand, counting down.
GATTTTGAACTTTAAAAGATGTTAAATCAAAATCAGTTTTACCGGCACCCATTTCTACATTAATATCCCAAAGGGGTTTATTATTCAGCCTTATTTTAGCTTCATTACCATCTATATCCTCATCCATGTTCCATTTCTGATTCTTATCACGCATCCTAAAGGTTAATACTTCTATTGAATCGTGACTCACTTTTTCTAAAGTGTAACTTCCAAAATGCTGCTTCACATCCGCATCAAATAAATTAGAGGTTGTATCTTCTATTTCATAGCTGGTGGCTCCTCCTTTTATATTCAATTCTGCCCGTTGTGTATTGGGAGCGAAGGCTTCAGTAAACGTATTCGTAGCAGACCATTTTTCTTCTGATTTATCGGCTTTTTTATCGTCATCATGAAAATTAAAATGAAACCCTCTGCCTCTCTCGTTACCAGGCTTTGATCCTTCGTAAACAATAAAAGTTAGTGCAATTATGGTCAATGCCGCTGTAAGTATGATTCCAATATTATTATCCAATCGGCTGAAAAGCATGTTAGCTCCAATCAGAATAAATATTAAAGGCCAGAAACGCCATATACTTCCCCAGTAAAAATCAATAACGCCAAAATTATTAAGCAAAAAGACACTGCCAATAAAAACGAGGATCAATCCCCATACAACTTTTTCAGTTTTCATAATTTAAGTATTAGCAGGCTTATCCGCGTTAGGTTTATTTTCATTTGTATCATTTGTTTTTTCATTGGTGATCATGATGGTTTCTTCTGTTTTGGTGGATGTTGATGCAGGTGTTGGAGGTGAATTCCAATCTTGTTTATTTCGCCAGTCTTCTTTTCGTTCTTTAGCTCCGGCTTTAGCAATCATTAAAATACCGGGAATGATAAATACAAAAGGCCATAATTTGCCAAAATCAAACCAGTAAGGAATAATATTAAATTCATTCAAAAGAAAAAAAGCTCCAAACAAAATAAATATTAAGCCAGCGATTACACGGCCATTCCCACTCTTTTTAACAGGTGGAAAAGGTGTAGGCTGATTTGGGTTGAGCTCTGATTTGCCATCATACACTTTATAATCTGCATTGAATTGCCCATAGTTTGGAGCGTATGGTTTGGCAGGTAAGACAATCCATAAAATAACATATATCAACAGACCAGAAAATCCTGCCAAAACAGCCACAACAAAAGCTATTCGGACCCATGTTACATCTATATCAAAATAATCTGCAAGACCGGCACAAACGCCAGCCAGCATTTTCTCCTGTTCGTTACGTTGCAATTTCTTTTCCATATTGATATGTATTAATTCTAAATTTAAACTCTAAATCTCGCCCCTTAAAGGCCTAATTACAATTTCATCCACATTAGCTCCGGCACTCATATTTAAACAATTTACAATGCTGGAAGCTATATCATCCGGACTTACAAACCTATCGTCAGGCAAGGTAGTTCCTGCCCATGAATCGGTTAGTGTTGCTCCAGGCAAAATTGCGGTTACTTTTACGCCATGCGGCATTAACTCCTCCCGTAATACCTTAGTTAGACCCAATAATGCAAATTTAGTTACACTATAAGATGCTGCATTTAGAAAAGGCTTAGTACTTGCTGTAGAACATATATTAAAAATATATCCTTTGCCATTATGCTTCATCTGTTTACCAAATACCTTACACAAATAATGTGCAGCATATACATTAGTTTGCATCTGTCGTTCAAGTACATTATCATCTTCCTCAAATAAAGAGGATGAAATATATAAACCTGCATTATTTATTAGAACATCTGTGAACTCAAAGTGTTTTTGAACAGATTCTGCAAATAGTTTCAATTCTTTAGGATCAGCACAGTTTGCTGCCTGAATATAAAAATTTAAGTCGGGATGTTCTCTTATCAGCTCTTGTTGCAGGGTTTCCAGATCATTTAAATTCCGTGAACATAAGGCTAACTGATAACCCTTAGCCGCAAGATGCATTGCAATTGCTCTCCCTATCCCTTTTGTAGCACCCGTAATTACAGCATTCATGCGATAAATTTAATAAAATCAAGGACTACTCCATGTATAAACTAAAAAACTACATGCAGGAGCTTTTTAGTTTTAATTTGGTTAATTTTAATACCAAGCAGAACCTACATGATATTTTTGTATTATAATTGCATTATCTATATTAAATAAATTCTATTTGATGATCTTTCACCCACTAGGCAAATACATATTATTGTTAAAAGCCGTTTTCCGCAAACCCGAAAAATGGGATATTTACCGTAAAGAAATTTTTAAAGAAATGAACTCTATTGGAATTGGTTCATTAGGAATCATTGCAATCATCTCGGTTTTTTTAGGTGCGGTAACCACTGTTCAAACTGCTTTCCAATTAGTAAGTGATCTTATTCCCAAATCTGTTATTGGCGGTATTGTTCGTGATTCTTCCATATTAGAACTTAGTCCAACTATCTCTGCTATTGTTTTGGCAGGAAAAGTAGGATCAAGTGTGGCTTCACAAATTGGCACGATGAGAGTTACTGAACAGATTGACGCTTTAGAAATTATGGGTATTAACTCTCCCGGATATTTAATTTTACCAAAAATTATTGCCGCGATAACTACGATTCCTCTACTTGTCATTATTTCTATTGCATTGAGTATAATGGGTGGTTTCTTAGCAGGAACCGCATCTGGAGCAGTTACAACACACGATTTTATTAATGGACTTATTACTGATTTTATTCCATACACATTTACAGTATCTATGGTTAAAGCGGTCATATTTGCCTTTATAATTACTTCAGTTTCCGCCTACCAAGGATTTTATACTGATGGAGGAGCTTTAGAAGTAGGCCAATCCAGTACTAAGGCTGTTGTGATTAGTTGTATTGCGATCTTATTTTCAGATTATGTTATAGCCCAGTTATTATTATGATCGAAATTAAAAATATTCATAAAACTTTTGGAGATAACCATGTACTTAAGGGTATTTCAGCTGAGTTTAAAGAGGGAATATGTAATCTAATCATTGGAGGATCAGGATCTGGAAAAACAACTCTTCTAAAATGTATGGTTGGTTTACATGAGCCTGATGAAGGTTCTGTAATATATGATGGTCGTGATTTTACACGTATGAATTTCCAGTCTCGGATTGAGATCAGAACTGAAATTGGAATGTTATTTCAGGGCTCAGCTTTATTTGATTCCATGAATGTGGAAGAGAATATTATGTTCCCTCTTAATATGTTTACAGAACAGCATCGCAAAGAAAAGCTGGAACGTGTTAATTTCTGTTTGGAACGTGTTAACCTGGTTGATAAAAATAAGCTTTTCCCTGCGGAGCTATCCGGAGGCATGAAGAAAAGAGTGGGTATTGCCCGGGCCATTGCTATGAATCCCAAATATCTTTTTGTTGACGAGCCCAACTCAGGGCTTGACCCAAAAACCTCTATTGTGATTGATGAACTGATACAGGAACTAACTGAAGAGTATAAAACCATAACTATTATCGTAACACACGATATGAATTCGGTAATGGGAATAGGTGAAAACATTATCTTTCTGCATGATGGAGAGAAATGGTGGGAAGGTTCAAATAAAGAAATTACTTCTACAGATAACCAAGAACTTAATGATTTTGTATTTGCTAGTAAGTTTATGAGGTCATTGAAGAAAAATAAATAGTCGGAAAGTTAGCAGTTAGCAGTTAGCAGTTAGCAGTTAGCAGTTAGCAGTTAGCAGTTAGCAGTTAGCAAAAATCGCATTCTATTATAGTCAGAAAGAAATTAATCGCAATACGCAATACTCATTCCGCAATACGACAAATGATACAACTTTTAACTCCCAAACATTGGACAGATTACGAACTGATAGATTGCGGCGATTTTGAAAAACTGGAGCGTTTCGGCAATGTAATTCTCATTCGTCCGGAGCCACAAGCGGTATGGGCAAAGGCTTTATTCGAAAATGAGTGGACGAAAATGCATCATATTCGTTTTAAAGGACGTTCGGCAACATCCGGAGAGTGGGTAAAAAAAGACAGTAAAATCCCGGACCGCTGGCATATTAGCTATAAAAATGAAGATGTTCAATTGAAATTCCGCCTTGCTCTAACATCATTTAAACATTTAGGTATTTTCCCCGAGCAAGCTGTCAATTGGGATTATATTACTCAATCCATTAAAAGCTTTAAAACCACCCAGCCCAAAGTTTTAAATTTATTTGCATACACAGGCGGTGCTTCTTTAGCTGCTCGTGCAGCCGGAGCAGAAACTACCCATGTAGATTCTATAAAACAGGTGGTAAGCTGGGCCAATGAAAATCAGGAATTATCCAAATTAGACAACATCCGCTGGATGGTGGAAGATGCCCTAAAATTTGTGAAACGCGAAGTTAAACGCGGTAAACAATACAATGGAATTATTTTAGATCCTCCGGCATACGGCCACGGACCCAATGGGGAAAAATGGAAATTGGAGGATAATATAAAAGAAATGATGTATGATGTAGTTCAGCTTTTAGATGATGAGCATTTTCTAATATTAAATACTTACTCACTGGGCTTCTCTTCTGTTATTGTAGAAAATCTTATTCGCTCTTCTTTTCCAAAAGTTGAAAACCTGGAAACCGGTGAACTTTATCTGCAAGCCACATCCGGCTGTAAATTGCCTTTAGGTGTATTTGGGAAGTTTAGGAAGTTCTAAATGCTAGCAATTTATTAATTATTAAAGCGTATCCAACCTTTCCCTTCATAACCAAAAATAAATTGTTTGGGATGAATGATCTCGGCTAATATTTCAATACTATCCACAATACGAGGGCCTGATCGGTTAAAATACTGATTGCCATCTGCAATGTAAATCTGGTTATTTTTCACTGCATTAAGATCTGCCCAGCCCGGAAGTTCTATCAGGATGTTTATTTCCTGCAGGGTCCGTTGTATAGAAAATCCGCAAGGCATGAGGATGATAATTTCAGGATCCTCCTTTTGAATAGCTGCAAAATCAATAAAAGGTGAATGTTTTCCATTTTCGGCAAGTATTGATAATCCTCCGGCAATACTAACCAATTCTGGTGTCCAGTTACCGGCAACCATCATTGGCGAAAGCCATTCTATACAGGCAATCTTAGGTTTATTATCACTGAATTTTAGTTTATGACGAATGATGTTGATGCGTTCTTCCAATTCCCCAATAAGTTGTTCGGCCTGCTCATCTGCTTCTAATTGTTGGGCAACAGCTCTTATATCTTTAAAAATATTACCCAGAATTTGGGGTTCCAGAGAGATAATATCCGCTTTTTTATCCAGCAAATTATCCAATGCCTCCTCCACATCTTTTAAACTTACTGCACATACTTCACATTGTGCCTGGGTAATAATTACATCCGGATTTAATGATTTAATAGTTTCCTTATCAATGGTATAAATGGACAATGCATCTGACAAAATCTCCTTTACCTGTCTATCAATATGCGCACTATTTGACCCAGGCAAAAATTTAGCTGAGGAACAGATGGGCAAGTCCTTTATCGTTTCTGGATAATCACACTCATGCGAACGCCCGACCAACTGACTTTCTAAACCCAAAGCACAAACAATTTCTGTAGCAGCCGGCAATAGCGATATTATTTTTTTATCAGGCATTAATGGTTTAATTTGTGCAAATGTACAAATGTTTGTTTCCTATAGAGAGAATGTGCTTGTCTCCCTTTAAAATGGGAGAAATTCTGCTCGTATTATTTTTCATATGTTTCTTATGGAATGGCTGTTCTATAAATTCATCAGATAAAAACAAGCAAGTGTTTAATATTAATTTAAATGAAGGCTTAACTACACTTGATCCCGCATTTGCCAGAAATCAGAACGCATTGTGGATGATTAACCAGATATTTAACGGATTAGTGCAGGTGAATGATAGTTTACAAACCATACCAGCAATTGCCAAAACCTGGGGAATATCTGGCGATGGCAAAAGCTATACTTTCCATCTCCGAAGTGATGTATTTTTTCACGACGATCCTTTATTCAAAAATGGGAAAGGCAGAAAAGTAGTTGCTGCTGATTTTGTGTATAGTTTCAGCCGGATTATTGATCCTAAAATAGCCTCATCTGGTGCATGGATATTTAATGATAAAGTGAATGGCAAAGAATCATTTCTAGCACTTAACGACAGCACATTTATTGTACACTTAAAAAATCCTTTTACTCCCTTTCTGAGTATGCTCACCGCTCAATATTGTTCTGTTGTGCCTCACGAGGTTGCCGATCATTATGGCAAAGATTTTCGAAGTCATCCAGTTGGCACAGGTCCTTTTAAATTTAAATACTGGAAAGAAGGAGAAATTCTCGTTCTATTGAAAAATGAAAAGTATTGGGAACAGGAAAACAGACATCAGCTCCCTTATTTAGATGCTATAAAATCAACTTTTATTCCTGATAAGCAAACTGCTTTTATGGAATTTATCAAAAAGAATTTGGACTTTTTCAACAGCATAGATGGTAGCTATCGCGATGATATTTTAACCAAATCCGGCAAAATGACTCGTAAGTATCAGGGGGAATTTAAACTCATAACAGGCCCATATCTAAACACAGAATATTTAGGAATATTGGTAGACAGTAACAAGGTCATCGTCAAATCATCACCTCTTAAGAATTTAAAATTGCGCCAGGCCATTAATTATTCTATCGACAGAAATAAGATGATTAAATACTTACGCAATAGTATTGGAACGCCAGGCCATGCCGGTTTTATTCCCAAAGGAATGCCAGGTTTTAATATGGATTCTGTAAAAGGTTATCACTATGATCCCGAAAAAGCAAAAAAATTATTGGCAGAAGCCGGTTTCCCTAACGGGATAGGGTTACCTGAAATTAAGCTGCAAAGTTCAACTACATATAAGGATTTAATGGAATTTGTACAGGGTGAATTAGGAAGTATTGGCATAAAATGTAAAGTTGAAGTAAATCAGGGCGCCAGTTTGCGTGAGCTGATAGCCAAAAATAATGTTAATTTTTTCAGAGGCTCGTGGATAGCCGATTATCCGGATGCCGAAAATTACCTTTCTGTTTTTTACTCCAACAATTATGTCCCCATAGGACCAAACTATACGAGTTTTAAAAACAAGAAATTCGACCAACTGTTTGAAAAAGCTTATTCTGTAACAGATAATGCTAAAAGATACGCCATGTATCGTGAAATGGATAACCTGGTCATGCAGCAATCACCGGTTGTTATCTTATTCTATGATCAGCTCGTTAATCTTTACCAAAATAATATAAGTGGTATGAGTAATAATGCTCAAAATTTATTGATTCTTAAACGGGTTAGAAAACGGTAAGAGTATATCATGGTTGCATAGATGTGGTGATTGTAAGCGCAGTTCATGGTTTGATTGATGCAGGTCAAAGTTTGGTAGGCGCAGTTCATGGTTTGATTGACGCAGGTCGAAGTTTGATTGATGCAGTCCAAGATTTGATTGATGCAGGTCAAAGTTTGATTGACGCAGGTTGAAGTTTGATAGGCGCAGTTCATGGTTTGATTGACGCAGGTTGAAGTTTGATCGATGCAGATACTAGTTTAATGACCACTCTCCAGTTCTCTAAACAAAAAAACCCAATCTAATTAAAGATTGAGCTTTCTTGGTGGTACCAGCTGGAATCGAACCAGCGACACAAGGATTTTCAGTCCTTTGCTCTACCAACTGAGCTATGGTACCAGACCATACCCATTTGATTGGGACTGCAAATGTAGCGTCTTTTTTGGTTTATGAAAATATTATTTGAAATTTATTGTGAATAACTCCTTGCTTAAACTCTTTTTAAATTTATACAGGCATAGCAATAGATTTAAGTCTTATTCCTTAATTTAGCGCTAAACAACCAAGTCGGTATGATTGCTCAAACCTTATTTTTACTTATCGTTATTGCTGCTGTTGCGTTATTCACTATTAATGTTCGCAAAATTATTCGCAACATAAATTTAGGCCGACCTGAGAACCGATCAGACAGGCCCGCTGAGCGATTAATAACCATGCTTAAAGTAGCTTTTGGGCAGACAAAAATGGTAAAAAGGCCTGTTGCAGCCATCCTGCACTTCTTCGTATATGCTGGTTTTATTATCATCAATTTAGAAGTGTTGGAAATTATAATAGATGGTTTATTCGGCACTCATCGTATTTTCTCTTCCTTTTTAGGGGGGGGTTATAATTTTTTAATTGGTTCATTTGAAGTTCTGGCTGTACTAGTTTTAGTGGGTGTTATTGCATTTTTTGCTCGCAGAAATTTTCTTAAACTAAAACGCTTTTCCGGTACGGAGATGACTAAATGGCCACGGTCTGATGCTAATAATATTTTGATCATTGAGATGTTATTGATGACTGCCTTTCTAATTATGAATTCGGCAGAATATGCATTTATAAAAACTCATGGCTCAGTTGCTTATGCCAGTCTTTATGGCCATGATCCGGCCGGAACATTCGGTAGTATATCTCCTACTTTATCATCTTTATTTTCCGGTTTTTCTGCCTCTTCTTTGTTCTATATAGAACGATATGCATGGTGGTTTCATATTATTGGTATTCTGGCATTTTTAAATTACTTACCCTATTCTAAACACTTTCATATTATTCTGGCTTTCCCAAATACTTATTATTCTAAACTTCAGCCTAAGGGTGAGTTTACAGATATGCAATCCGTAACTAATGAAGTTAAGGCCATGTTAGATCCATCTTATATTCCTCTACCTGTTGCAGAAGGCAGTCGGTTTGGCGCCAAAGATGTTCAGGACCTTACCTGGAAGAATTTAATGGAAGCTTATACTTGTACCGAATGCGGACGATGTACTTCTGTCTGCCCGGCAAACATAACAGGTAAACTTCTATCTCCGCGTAAAATTATGATGGATACCCGTGACCGGATGGAGGAAGTTGGAAGAAATATAGATAAGCACGGTAAAGATCATACGGATGGAAAAGCATTATTAGATGATTACATCTCCCGTGAAGAGATCTGGGCCTGCACAACCTGTAATGCCTGTACAGAAGCCTGTCCGGTTAATATTGATCCTCTTGCTATTATTATGGAACTGAGAAGATTTTCGGTTATGGAAGAAGCCCAGGCACCCGCAAGTTTAAATGCCATGCTTAGCAATGTAGAAAACAATGGAGCACCATGGAAATATTCTCCTGCTGATCGCTTTAACTGGGCAACTAACAATTAGTCGATTGTCTATGGGACAATTTAACTAACATTAACCTTACAAATAAGTTTATTACAAATGGACAAATTTACTATACCAACAATGGCCGAAATGGCTGCAAAAGGTGAAGAGCCGGAGATCTTATTTTGGGTTGGATGTGCGGGCAGTTTTGATGAACGTGCACAAAAAATAACCCGGGATATTTGTAAAATACTTCATCATGTAGGTATAAAATATGCTGTTTTAGGTACGGAGGAAAGTTGCACAGGAGACCCTGCCAAAAGAGCCGGAAATGAATTTCTTTTCCAGATGCAGGCTATGACTAATATTCAAATATTAGATGGATACAATATAAAAAAGATCGTTACCGGATGCCCACATTGCTTTAATACTATCAAGAATGAGTATCCTGGCTTGGGGGGAAATTATGATGTGATACATCATTCCCAATTAATTCAGCAACTGATTGACGAAGGAAAACTAAGGGCAGAAGGCGGTGAATCATTTAAAGGCAAAAAAATTACTTTCCATGATCCGTGCTACCTGGGTCGCGGTAACGGAGTATATGAAGCTCCCCGTAAAGCGTTAGAAATACTTGATGCCGAATTAGTAGAAATGAAGCGCTGTAAATCTAACGGATTATGCTGTGGTGCCGGTGGCGCACAAATGTTTAAAGAGCCCGAAAAAGGAGTTAAAGATATCAATATTGAACGTATTGATGAAGCATTGGCACTGGAACCTGCTATTATTGCATCCGGCTGCCCGTTTTGCATGACCATGCTGAGCGATGGCGTTAAAAACTATAATAAAGAACAAGAAGTTAAAGTATTAGATATTGCAGAAATTACTGCAAGAGCGAATGGGTTATAAGCTTACTAGCTAAAGCTATTTTTCAAACTTATCCACCAAATACACTAACCGTAGATGATCACTATTAGCTTTTTTGATCCTTAAAGTCTACCTCTGCCAGTTTTTTTGCAGCTGGTGGATCACATATTATTAATAGAATACCTTAAAATTATTTTTATGATATAGCATCCTGCTTATTTTGTAACAGATTAATCTCCCTTTCATTTTTCTTACTCTTACCCATAATCTTTTACCTCAATTCGGTAATCTTTTAGAAACTTTTTATCCCATTTTTCTCCAAAAATTTATCCTTTTTCACAGCAACTCTTTCCTTAGTAGTTACCGTTATTTATACCATATCAACAATACAGGTCAATAGTTGCCTATAAAAACCTGAAATGTATTTTTATTGCTTGTTGGTTTCTAATAAAACAAATTCCTATTAAATATATCGCAATTGTCTTATGGATTTGTCTTAATACTTATTGAAAGTTGAACTTATGAATGAGCCCATAACCGCTGGTTCCTAACCATACAGAATGATCTTTATCCTGAAATATAGCATATATAGATCCGAATTCGGGATATTTATCATGTTCTTTAATATTTGCCCATTTCTGAAATTTTTTACTTTTTAAATCATATACTCCAAGTCCTTTCGCATCTGTACCAATATAGATCAGGTCATCCGATCCTTTTTTAAGTGAATAGATAGAATTATTATCTAATTCTGCTGGCGACAAAAAACTTTGTTTTTCTAAAACTTGCTGTCCATCTGACCAAAAATTTCGCATTTTAATAATGCCACTGCCTTTAGTACCCACCCAGAGATTTCCGTTTTCTTCACAAAAAGCCCTTACGGATTTATTATAAGGCATCCCATTATCCGAAGTAGTAACTGTGGAAAAGGATTTTATTTTGGGAGATATTCTTATAACTCCATTACCATCTGTACCACACCATAAGATCTGTTCGCTCCCCAGAGCCCATGATGTTACCCGGATATCCTGCATTTGTTGCACTTCCGGATTAAGAAAAGTCGATAATTTAAAATTGGAGTCATATACCCCATATCCTTTTGTAGACCAAGCAAGCAGATAATGATCTTTATAATAAATCATATCCGTAATACCCGTTTTCATGTTTAAAACCGGCCTTTGCTCTAATGTTTTGCTATTTATCTCAAATAATTGACCATCTGTAGTACTAAAAAACAAGTGCTTATTAACATGAAAAAAGTTGACTATGCCTCTTTTTTCCTGATAAGTATGTAAGAGTTTGAATTCATGTTGTTTCCCCCTGCTATACATTTCAAAGTCTCCATTATTGTTTAACAGCCATAAATGATCGAATTCATCGAAAGCAAGTTTATTAAACTTTGCGGGGCGTTTAGGTAAATTACAATGACGAAAAGCATCTGCCGCCGCATCGTAATAAATAAGGCCATATTTTTGGGTGAGACAAAAAACATCTCCTGTTTTATCAACGGCTAATTCATACTCCTGTTCACTAATCTTACTTCGCTGATGTTGATTATAGAAATAGTTATAAAATATCCCCGAATGTTTATCATATCGTGAAATGCCTTCTATCGTATTAATCCAGATATTTCCACCTTTATCTTCCGTAATACGTTGAATAACGTTGCTGCCAATACTTTTTGAACCCTGCTCCTTACCGTAATTGAAAACATGAAAGGAAGTTCCGTCATACATATTTAAACCATCCCACGTAGCCACCCAAATAATATTATCAGAATCTTTAAATATGTAGTTTATAGCACTATTTGAAAGGCCATTTCCATTATCCAGATGTTGTAGAAAAAATTGTTCAGACGGATTTGAATAAGCCTTTAGAAACAGAAAAAATGATATGAAAATAAAATAACTGTTTTTCCTCATAAATTTGGGCACCTACTCAGTTGATTTAGAATTCGAGAAAAGCAACAATATACCAGATTCATTAATAGTACAATGAATGCTGTATACTATATATTGGAATGGGTTAATTAGTAAAGTTAAAACATTAGTTAGAATAAAAATCCTTTAGTTACGTAATTCTAATATTATACTCTAAAAAATAATTCGCTTCGGAATAGTTACTATTCATTTGGTTACGAGCATTTTTCTAATTTGCATTAAGTTATTCTGAATAAGATTGAGGTCTTCAGGCTCTATTAATTTTACGTTTAAATTGATAGCTCCAGCCATAGAATCAATATCCCCTTTCGGATCATTATATGTTTGTACAATAACATCTTCACCCAAAGTTTTTAGCAATAAGTCTCCCTTTGTACTATTGCCTAAATAATTTACAGAATTAAGCTGTCGTAAATTGAAAGAGTAATATTCTTGTTTACCTGCCAGAAAGGTTTTACGATATCTCAAAAATCCATCATCAGTAACTAAAATTTCTATTTTCTTTGCTTTCAAAGCATCATATTCCTGATCGTACAATGCATTTAATTTCAATTGAGTTTGCATAGTTAAATCATGAATATCATATCTGTTAAATGAAGAAATAGCTATAGTTATAAAACAGGTTAAACCTGTAACCAATAATCTCTTAAAAAAAATGATCTTAAACTTTACAAACATCGAACAGGTTCTAAATTGAATCTAACTTAATAATTCGATAACTTTGGGCATGGAAATTTCTGAAAATTCGCGTGTTTGGATCTACCAATCGAATCGGTTTTTAAATATAGAAGAAGAAAAACAGATTCAACAAATTCTGGATGATTTTACTTCTCAATGGCTTGCTCACGGACAGCAATTGACTGCCAAAGGAGAAATCAGGCATCATCTTTTTATTATTTTATCAGTTGATGAACAACAAGCAGGGGCTACAGGCTGCTCTATAGATAAATCTGTTAGCCTGATGAAACAACTTGAACAGGAGTTTAATATTACTCTTTTTGATCGTTTTCAGATTGCTTATCGCGATGGAGAAAATATTATTTCTTGCAATCGCGATGAGTTTGAAAATTTAATCCATAAAGGGAAGATTGATTCAAATACCATTGTGTTTAATAATATGGCAGCAACACGGAAAGAACTGGATAATAAATGGGAAGTTCCAATAAAAACCAGTTGGCACGCTCAAATATTTGAAATAGATTCAGTTTAAATTAGAACTTCTATGATTCTTTCTACTGTTTTCCTATTTTTCGAAATCATCATGCTTCCCTTCCTTTTAGCTGTTTTGGCACCTCAGTTAATTGCTGCTTTTTATGCCAGACAAATAGGGAGAAGCTTTTGGTTTTGGTTTTGGATCTCTTTTCTTTTACCCGTAATATCTATTATCATCCTGCTAAATTTGCCCGATAAAACTGAAATCACAGGAGAGAGATAGGTTGGGGATAAATTGCTTAACTTATCATATTAAAAATCTAACTTTCCTAGCCTAACCATATTACGCATAATTATTCTTTGTTTGGCATAAATATAAGGCGTTGGCCTTGTTGGCGACCATCTTATTGGGTTTGGGAATACAGCTACTAATAAAGCAGCCTCCCGATTGTTGATACTGGCAGCTGATTTTTCATAAAAAGTTTGTGAAGCGGCTTCTGCTCCATAAATTCCATCTCCCATTTCAATTACGTTTAGATAAACCTCCAATATTCGCTCTTTACTCCAAAATAACTCTATTAAAACTGTAAAGTACGCTTCAAAGCCTTTACGGATGTATGATCTGCCGGGCCAAAGAAATACATTTTTAGCTGTTTGCTGACTAATGGTACTTCCTCCTCTAATTTTTTTCCCATTTTGATTTTTTTCATAAGCCTTTCCCATCGCTTCAAAATCAAATCCCCAGTGATTTAAGAAATTAATATCTTCTCCGGCAATAGCCGCTTCTTTAAGATTGCTTGAAAGTTCCTCAAAACTTCGCCAGTCTTTTTTCACTTTCCAATCTTTATTATCAGATTTATGCTCAAAATCACGCTGAAGCATTAATAAGGTTATAGGCGGATTAATAAACCGATAAGCTAACACCCATAAAATAGAGATAGTCAAAAACCAGAGAACAGTTTTCTTTATTCCCCGAAATATGATATGTAATTTCCTGTTACTTTTAGGTTTAACAGATTTCTTGTTGGCCATAATGCCGTAAAAATAAAAAGTGCTTCCTGATTTTATCAAGAAGCACTTAAAATATTAATTTCCCTATTCTTTCGGAAGAGATTATTCTGCTACTACCTCGAACGGAACTTTCACTTTCACCTCTTTATGCAGATTTAAGTTTGCAATATATTCGCCAACAAACTTAGGTTCAGTTTCGAATGTAATGCGTCTTCTGTCTACTTCAAAACCTTCTTTCTTCAAAGCGTCGGCAATTTGGATAGTATTAACAGATCCGAAGATTTTACCACTTTCGCCGGCTTTAGCACCAATAGACAATTTAACACCTTCAAGTCTGACCGCAATTGCATCAGCATCTTTTTTGATCTTATCTTGCTTAAAAGCTGCTTGCTTTAAGTTTTCTGCTAAAACTTTTTTTGCAGAAGAAGTAGCTAAATCTGCAAATCCTTGAGGAATTAGATAATTACGACCGTATCCTGGTTTTACATCTACTACATCATCTTTCTCTCCGAGATTTTTGATGTCTTGTTTTAAAATTAGTTCCATTTCGCTTATCTTCCTCTATTTTAATGAATCAGTAACATAAGGCATTAAACCAATATGACGTGAGCGCTTAACAGCCTGAGCTACTTTACGCTGAAACTTTAGTGAAGTTCCGGTTAAACGACGTGGTAATACTTTACCCTGATCGTTTACAAACTTTAACAAAAAGCTCGCATCCTTATAATCAATATATTTTATTCCGTTCTTTTTAAAACGACAATATTTTTTACGGTTCTCATCCACTTTGGGAGCGGTAACGTATTGAATTGTATTTTTTGCCATTATTTCGCTACCTCCTCAGTTTTAGATTCTTTCTTCTTATTGAAAGCACCGCTACGTTTTTTCTCACTATAAGCAAGTGCATGCTTATCTAAAGAAATTGTTAAAAATCGCATAATACGTTCATCACGTCTGTATTCGACTTCAAGTTTGTTAATAAACTCACCCGGAGCTCTAAATTCAGTTAGGTGATAGTATCCTGTTGTTTTCTTTTGAATTGGATACGCTAATTTTCTCAAACCCCAATTGTCTTCATGGACAATTTCGGCTCCGTTATCTGTCATAAGCTTGGCGAATTTGGTTAAAACCTCCTTCAAAGCTTCTTCTGATAACAACGGGGTTAGAATGATCACTGTTTCGTACTGTTGCATTGTTGCTTTTTAATTTTTAAGATTATCCCATGTAAATGGGGACGCAAAAATAGATATAATTTTCTATTAATCAAACGCTTTAAAAAAGCAAATTGCAGTATTTTCATTCGGTTTGATTTGCAAAGCTGAATAATTATAAACCAATGTTTTGTACTACATTGGGTTTATATCCTGATACAAACAAATTATGGCTACTTATTTATTAGCAACAATTATATTTTTAGGATACATAATATTAATAAGAGTTATATCACCCTGAGATAAGCCGCTTCTTTGTACTTCAAATATAGACCCGTCTTTTTTTGTAATGGTTGGTTTGCCATTAGCAGAAAAAGCATAAGAAGGGTACATCATAATTGATCCAAAGTCCAGCCCACCATGGTTTGTTTCAAAACCATCCTGAGCAAGTTGCACATAGGTTTTAAAATCGTTTACCCTATCTTTTATAATGTTATCGAAATTAACGGTAATATACTCATCCCTGTCTGCCCGCATATGTTCATGCCACATACCTACTGTATGGCCAATTTCATGAATTATATTTCCAGTTGTAGCCAATACTGATAATCCAATAATTTGCCTTCCCCCTTCTCTACCAACTGATGTTGAGTAGGCCCCATCAGCATCCATTGAGAAACTGTCTTCATCGGGTAAAAATAAAACATAATCCGGCTGATCTGTTCTTTCCTTAAATCTAACATTAGTTAAAGCTTCCCAATGTGCTATGGCAGCAAATATTCTGCTTTTACGAGGTACTGAAGGATCAACCTGATAAAAAACGGTATCATTAGGCCAATAATAATAATTGTTAATTCTCCCTGTACCAAGGAGGAGTGATCGAGAGTTATCTTTCTTTATTTTAGAGATATCCAATAAAATATCTCCAGCCAATAGCGTTTTGCCTCCGCCAATATCTTTGTAGGAAATTTTCACTCCATGATAATAGCCTGTACCTTGCACTCCGGGTAATGAATTAGTTGAATTAAAGGGAGCATTATTTTGTTGGCCTAAGTGCTCTTTTTTGCATCCCAAGCCCATTACCAATGCGCATAATGCAATTATAAAATAAAAAAATGTGTGTTTCATAATGATTAGAAGTTTAAAATAACAATAGATTCCAATTGAGTTTGTTTTAAAAAAGGTCAATTAAACTTATGGCATAATTATCTAAAATTCACAGAAGCTCATTATCTAAAACTTCAATTTGCTTATCACCTCTCGTCTTTCTATTTTAGTGCCCGATGGATAATTTTATTGTTTCAGCCAGAAAGTACAGACCGGCAACATTTCAAACTGTTGTTGGTCAACAACATATTACAAGTACGCTGAAAAATGCCATCAAAAATAATCAGCTTGCGCAGGCATTTTTATTTTGCGGGCCACGAGGAGTTGGCAAAACAACCTGTGCACGTATTCTGGCCAAGACTATAAATTGTGAAAATCTTACACCGGAAGCTGAAGCTTGCGGCGTTTGTGATTCATGCAAATCTTTCCAAAACGGAAACTCCTTCAATATACATGAGCTTGATGCCGCATCTAATAATTCGGTAGATGACATTAGAAGTTTGATAGAACAGGTCCGCATCCCTCCACAGGCGAGCAGATACAAAATTTATATTATTGATGAGGTACACATGCTTTCGCAGGCAGCATTCAATGCTTTTTTGAAAACATTGGAAGAACCGCCAAGCTATGCCATATTTATTTTAGCTACTACAGAAAAGCATAAAATACTTCCTACCATTCTGTCGCGTTGCCAGATTTTTGATTTTAACCGGATCAAAGTAGAGGATATGGCTAAACACCTGGCAGATATTGCAGAAAAAGAGGGTATAACGTATGATGCTGATGGCTTGCATTTAATTGCACAAAAAGCTGATGGCGGTTTGCGTGATGCACTTTCCATGTTTGATCAGATTGTAAGTTTTTCCAGCAAGAACCTAACTTATAAAGCTGTAATTGATAATCTGAATATTCTGGATTATGATTATTTCTTTAAGCTAACCGATACTTTACTTGCTGAAAATGTAGCCGAAACACTTGTTATTTTTGATGATATTCTTACTCATGGTTTTGATGGCAACCATTTCATTACCGGATTGGCCTCACATTTTAGAAATTTGCTGGTTGGAAAAGATCCGTTAACGCTAAAGTTGTTGGAAGTTAGTGAAGGCATTAAACAAAAATATGCACAGCAATCGCAGGCTACATCTGCTTCATTTTTAATATCAGCTTTAAATGTTGCTAATCAGTGTGATCTAAACTACAAAACAAGTAAAAACCAGCGATTGCAAGTGGAACTGGCACTTATTAAGCTTTGCCATATTAATGCGGTTCTTAATTTATCTTCATTAACTCCGGTAGTTGAACTAAAAAAAAAACCTGAATCGGGAGCTGCAACACCAATAATTGCTGAAAAAAACATTGAAAAGGAAGCGATACCAGAGAACTTACCTTCAACTGAGGAAATTATAACAAACGAAGTTAAACCAGTTGCAGAAGAAAATACAGAACAATCTGAGATAAACTCTGATGATCATTCCACCATACCATCATTTAATCATTCAATCCCTGAAGAGCCAAAAATTAGTCTTCCAAAACTAAATTTAACAGCTAATGCTTCTATTATTCCTAATTTAAATGATTTAACAGCTAACTATTCTAAGTTAGAAGAACAAAAAACCGAGTATGTAAATGGCAATAGTAAAGAGCCATTCAGTGGGGAAATGATGCTCGAACGCTGGAATGAATATGCAGAAAAAATCAAGTCGGTTGGAAAAATTAACATCTTTACGTTAATGACTTCTAATTCTCCAACATTACTGGATGACAATCAGATTCAATTGATCATTGAAAATAGAATTCAGCAGAACTTATTAAGTGCGGAAAAAGTTGATCTGCTAAATTTTTTAAGGGTTGAGCTTAAGAATTTTAATATTGATATTGTGACTAAACAGATTGAAAATACGGATAAAAAACGCCTGTATACTTCAAATGAAAAGTACGAGCACATGGTTCAGAAAAATGCTAAACTAGAGGAGTTTAGAAGAAAATTTAATCTGGATATTAATTAAGCTCTAATTGCGTTAGGGATTGAAACGGAAATCCTTTTTCTGTGTGAGGTTTCGGCTGGGAAGGAAAAAGATTGCAGTGAAAAGCCCGACCCTTGCGAAGCTCGGGGAACGCCCAAACCAATTCTCGTGCATTTGCCATTCTAAAAATGTGTTTCACTTCATATTATCACCATGGCCTTTATCCAAATCATTTTTAGGATATCCTTCTTCGTCCAGATCAGTTCGTTCATCTTCCGGAGTTTTAGCAAGTTCTTCATCAATCGGATCAAGCTTAACTATAGAACCATTATCTACACGCATTTCATACTCATCTAATATGGAGTCGGCATTATCTTCATACTGATCAAGTGCTTCTTTGTTCGCCTCATCATAAGTTGAGTTAGAATCTCCGCCATTTTCTATGGCTGTTTTGTATGGGTCCGGATGATCATATTCACCATCGTTAACATTTACGTCATATTCAAAACTATTCGCTTCTTTATTATAAGCGAGATTGTTTATATCCGTTTCTGAGTTGAGCTCTTCTTTTAATTTTTGATCACGGTCCGGATTATCGGCCTTTAATTCTTCAGAATATTTATCTTTTGGATCCATAATATTTAAGTTTAAGGATTATATTAAAATAAACAGTTTCAGTACCAGTTAGTTTGATCATAAACGCTCAAATATCCCGCCATAATAACGAAGTTTTTCTGTCTATTCAAAATTTATATCTTTGACGACAATTGAAATAAAATTACATTATTAAGCATATGTCATTACAAAAAATCAAGGTAGCCAATCCCGTAGTAGAGTTAGATGGTGATGAAATGACCAGGATTATCTGGAAGTTCATAAAAGATAAATTGATTATTCCATACCTGGAATTAGATATAAAATATTATGATCTGGGCATTGAGTATCGCGATGAAACGAATGACCAGGTAACTATTGATGCAGCAAACGCGATTAAGAAATATGGCGTAGGTATAAAATGTGCTACCATTACTCCCGATGAAGAGCGTGTGAAAGAATTCCATTTAAAGCAAATGTGGAAATCACCAAACGGAACTATTCGGAATATTCTGGATGGGACTGTTTTTCGTGAACCCATTGTAATGAATAACGTTCCGCGTTTAGTGCCTAACTGGACCGCTCCTATATGTATTGGCCGTCATGCTTTTGGCGATCAGTATCGTGCTACAGATTTTTTAACAAAGGGAAATGGTAAGCTAACCATTACCTACACTCCGGATGATGGCAGTGAAGCACAATCATACGAGGTTTATAATTTTAAAGGTGATGGTGTTGCTTTGGCGATGTATAACACAGATGAGAGTATCCGCGGTTTTGCCCGTTCATGCTTTAACCAGGCTTTGATTAAAAAATGGCCTTTATACCTTTCAACTAAAAATACTATCCTTAAAAAATACGATGGCCGCTTTAAAGACATTTTTGAAGATATCTATCAAAAAGAATTTAAGGCTCAATATGATGCCAACGGCTTAACGTACGAGCATCGTTTAATTGATGATATGGTGGCCTCTGCTTTAAAATGGCATGGAAATTTCGTTTGGGCCTGTAAAAATTATGATGGTGATGTTCAATCTGATACCGTTGCGCAAGGTTTTGGTTCATTGGGATTAATGACTTCAGTATTAATTACTCCCGATGGAAAAACAATGGAAGCTGAAGCTGCTCATGGAACTGTAACGCGTCATTATCGTGATCATCAGGCCGGGAAACCTACTTCAACAAATCCGATTGCTTCTATTTTTGCATGGACCAGAGGTTTAGAGTTTCGGGCAAGATTAGATAATAACGCAGCGCTGGCAAATTTCTGCAAAACCCTAGAAGAAGTTTGTATTGAAACCGTTGAAAGTGGAAAAATGACTAAAGATCTGGCTGTTTGTATTCATGGAAATAAAGTAAATCATGGCGAACATTATTTGTACACCGAAGAATTCTTAGCTGCTATTGATGATAATTTAAAATCAAAGTTGAGTTAATACTTTTATTATTTATTCTTAGAACCTTCTCATTAGTTTTATGGGGAGGTTTTTTATGCGGTATTTTATCAGCACAAAATCAAATTTTTAAAACATAATTTATCAATCACTATAAGTTCTGATATTTAATTTTATCAATTTTTACAGACAAACAGATTCTGCTAAATCTTAACTTTACAATATATGATTACTACTTCAAAAATATGGTTAATAACAGGGGTTTCGGGAGGCTTAGGCCGGGCGCTTGCTAAAGAAGTTGCTCAAAACGGGGATATCGTTTTTGGCACGTTAAGAAAGCCAGAACAACTAGAAGATTTTAACCAGTTAGTGCCTGGCAAAACGTTTGGTTTAGAGCTGGATGTAAACGATCATCATCGCATCCCATTAATAATAACCCACATTTTAGATCAGTTTGGTAAGATTGATGTATTAGTTAACAATGCCGGCTATGGTTTATTCGGAGCTATTGAAGAGGTTTCTATGGATGAAGCACGTAAACAAATGGAAACTAATTTTTTTGGCGCTTTAGCCATGACTCAGTCAGTTTTACCCATCATGCGCCGGCAAAAATCAGGACGTATCGTACAAATATCTTCCATTGCGGGTATACGGTCTAGCCCTGGCTTAGGAATTTACAATGCCAGTAAATATGCGCTTGAAGGTTTTAGTGAGGCTTTATCCATCGAAGCAAAACATCTTAACATCAATGTAACCATAGTTGAACCGGGACCATTCCGTACTGATTGGGCAGGCTCATCTTCAGTGCGTTCTGAGCAGGTCATTAATGATTATGACGTATCTTCTGGAGAACTCATTAAAACGATCAATGGCTACAGTGGCAACCAGCCTGGTGATCCTGTAAAAGGAGCACAGGCAATACTAAAAGCGGTAGAAAGTGAAAATCCTCCCTTGCGATTACCGTTAGGGAAAATGGCTTATAATGGGATTTTAGAAAAATTAAAATCGGTAGAAAGCAATCTAAAACTTTGGGAAGAAGTTTCTATAAATACCTCATTTGAATAATGTAACTGCATTTGTATAAATAATTTTAGTGCAGTTAAACCATTACACTTAATATATACTCCAACCTACAAATTTAAACGATCATGAAATCAAACATCTTATTTGGAGTATTATTAATTGCAGGTATTGCAGTTAACTCAAATGTATCAGCACAAGCAACTCCTGCTAAAAGGAGAATTGTTGTACATGAAAGAAATCAGTCTAAACGAATTCACGAAGGCGTTAAAAGTGGAGAATTAACCCACCGCGAAGCAAAAACATTACGTACCGATGAAAAAGACCTTCACCAGGATACTAAAATGGCAAAAGCTGATGGAAAGGTAACTGTCGCTGAACGCAAGGATCTAAGAAAAGAGGCTAAACAAGATAGCAGAGCTATTTATCGTAAAAAGCATAATAACAGAGAAAGACCTTAATCAAAAGAGGATGGCAAATTTGCCATCCTCTTTTGATTTTTTATTCCCTTTCAACTCCGTTTAATTCCCAAATTCAAATGCTCCTAAATCTAACGCCTTGCCAATTACAAAACGTGGTTTGGCGCATTGCGGAGGAGTTACATATTGCATAGTTACAGCATTATTTCCTTTAGTCTTATCTGCACAGGTACTACAGGCATCAATAGCACATGAAGTTGAAACAAGTCTGAAATCTTTATTCTGAAGACTAGTAAATCCGGGATTATTCTGTTGATTTGTTATTAAATTATTTTTCCCACTTATACTCCCATCAAATTCCCCTTCTTTATGGTCTAAATAACCAGGACTGATCCAATTTTTTCCTAATATCAAACTACCCTTTTTTGAAAGTAAACATAGCTCTGAAGCCTCTCCTCCATCAGCGCCTATATTATAAATAATATTATTACGACAATCTACCGTTTCATCTACAGCACCTGTTGCATCTTCATCAGGCAGTTGGAATAAAACGGTATCATATCGTTTATCTTTATCCGCCTGATTGATAAATGTATTATTATAAAAGTACAACGTACCTCTACGATAATTAGAATAATCCCAAGAATCACCACCGTAATGGATAGGCCTGGAAGCACCATCAGGGCCATTATAAATCACGTTTCCATATACATATGTTTCTTTATAACCAAGATCTTTAGTAGTAACCCCGGCTGATGCTTCAGCGTCAACCAAATCCAATACTCTTTTTGTACTTTCTAGCCAGTTATAACATATTACGGTTTTTGAAGAGCGGTCTTTTAAAGTAGATCCCTTTGCTCCTGATATTAGAGGCATGTACCGATTGTTTTTGTACAATACACCAACTGCCTCAACATACGTATTGTGGATCCCATCGTCTCCTACCACACCATTATCATAAAAATAGTTACCCTCAATAACTATATTTTTTGAAGTTCCTGCATCATTAGGCTCGCTGGGATTACGTGAACTAACAAAAATGGCACAAGCTGCATTATGTATTATACAATTTTTTATGGTAAGATTTGAAACCTTATCCACCCATATTGCTGCTGCAGATTTTATATAATTTCTGGATTTACCATTATCGACAAACTTATATTCCTGGCGTACATTTCTAATCTCTAAATTCTCAATACTAATATTACTTGGCTGATGCCCCCAGTTATCAATGCCAGAATTTTTACGATTACTAACACAAATCACTGAACGGGGATTTAAATCGCTTTCTTCGCCTCTAGCTATATATTCTTCCCCTTTAGAAGCAGCATTTTCTCCATCCAGTACAGGCAATGCACCTTTAGTACCTGGTACGCCAATAATTTTTAAGCCATCTGTACTGGCAATGATTTTTTCATGATAAGCCTCTTTTCGATAAGGAATATAAACAATATCTCCGGGCTTTAAGACAGTCCAGGGAATATCCTGTAAATTCTTATAATCATGCTCTCCGCTTGGGCCTTTTACTTTTATGGAAGTTAACCCTGTTGGCAAAGGTACAGATGAACCAGGCACTTTTTGACCTGGTATAGCCGGATCAGACAAGTGTTGTTTTTTACAAGAAAGAGATAGAATTAGTATACCCAAAAGGCATATCCCAAAAGATGTTTTTTTAGATGAAATCATAACAAATAAATTTTAATAGATGTAATTTTTGTTATGATATAACGGGCTTATTTTTCTCTTATTTCTAATAACTATCAGAAATTAAAATATAAATTTTATCTTAAAAAACAGTTACTATTTGATATTAATTACAATAGACAGTTAAAAAATTCACCAAAATAGACCAGATTAATGAAAGTTAACCACTTCAAAATTTACGCCTTTCACATTACCCAATTTTTGTAAATCATCGTTGCTCCATCTCTCATCGGGTGCTCCTGTTATATATAAATTGCCTCCTATATCAGCGAGAATTAAGCCGTATTTTTTCATAGCTTTTAAAATGATCTGATTAGTAGGTGAAAAATTACTAATATCATAATTGCTTTTTAAACGAATGCGTGCTCCAAAAGGAAGCGTATTATTAACTCCACCAGTGCTATTTACATCATGGCGTGCAGGATTAATGTGAATACCTGGCTGTACATTGCCGCTTTGCAGGGTAAACCGAATCGGATGATCAATAACTCCTTTTACAATTTCTTCATATCTTACCAATCCCGGGAAAATGGGCAATCCGGCTGCATCTGCCGAAGTCCAGCTATCAGGCCTTAGTGTATTTGATGTAAGATCGAATATAGCTCCGCAAGATGCCTCCCATTGTCCATTTTTCACCCTTGCGTTGAATAATTCATACAATTTCTGATTCTTACAATCAACAGCAATTACATGCGAATCTCCTGCTCCGTTACCTTCAATAGGTGCATTTAATGGTATGGGGTAAGGTCCTATATCACTCTGATCAGCATAATCTACAAACGTGACCTTGTTCATAGTTTGCTCACAAACAACAGTATAAGGAATTCCTATTGGTACTCCTTGCCATAAACCACTTCCAAAGTCTGCCTTGATAGACATATTTGTCAATGCGCTTATAACCTGATTATTGTTTGGATCAAGTACACTTTTAGAAATATCCTGGTTCCAAGGATTATCGGCAGGAAAAATTTGCAGATTTTCTGCATCTGCATTTGTAACTGTGCAATTGTTAAGCTTAGGATTAGATGTAGTATTACTCTTTTTACAGGTTGATAACATCCCAAATGTGATCAAAAACAGTATAAAAAAATAAAGGGCTTTTTTTTGTGAAAATTTCATAGGAGTAGGTTTTTATAATAATAAAATTAATTATTTATTCTAAAATACACAATTTTATGATAATATCATTAAATAAAAATATATCATATCGAAAGGTTGTAGTGTTAAGAGTATGCCTATTCTTCGCCAAAAACTTCAAACCGTTCCCAGAAACCATCTTGCGGTAAAGGCGCAAAAATATTTATTGGTTCCAGCTTTACAGGATGAATGAATTGTAATCTGCGGGCATGTAAACAAATACTTTTTTTAAGGCTTCCCCTTGGATAACCATATTTATTGTCTCCAACAATGGGACAATTTAAAGTAGATAACTGAACTCTGATTTGATGCGGGCGGCCTGTGATCGGATTGACCTCTATCAGGTAATAGCCATCCAACTCCCCAATAAGTTTATAATTTAATTCCGAACGCTGGCTTCCTTCCACCTCCTTATCATAAGCCTTTGTTACATTCTTTTGAGGATTTTTCACCAACCAGTGTATCAGGTTTCCTTCAGGTTGCTGAGGCCGGTTACGAACAACAGCCCAATATGTTTTATGCATATCCCTGCTTTTAAACATCTTATTAATGCGGTCGAGAGCTTTGCTGGTTTTAGCAAATAATATGACTCCGCTTACAGGCCTGTCTAAGCGATGAACAACTCCTAAGAATGCACCGTTCGGTTTATTATATTTTTGAGCAATGTATCTTTTTACTTTTTCATCCAGCGATTCATCACCGGTATCATCCACCTGTACAATATCACCGGCACGTTTATTTACAGCAATCAAGTGATTATCTTCAAATAAGATGTCCGAATCAGTAATATTGGCTACAGTAGCAGGAAACTTTATTTTTCTATGTTCAGGTTTGTTCATTAAATTCATTAACATTTCTCTCACTCCAAAAGAAGGAGGGGGGTGAGGTCTTTAATATTGTTCCTTCTCGTTAGGGAAACTCTTACTCTTTACATCTTTCACATATGACTGTACTGCTCTGTTAATCTCTTCAAACAAATTTAAATATTGACGTAAAAAACGAGGTTTAAATCCTTTAGTTAGGCCAATCATATCATTAATTACCAAAACCTGTCCGTCACATTGTTGGCCGGCTCCTATTCCAATGGTCGGAATTTTGAGACTATTGCTAACTTCCGCTGCTAACTTAGCAGGTATTTTTTCTAAAACAATAGCAAAACATCCTGCTTCCTGGAGAATCAAGACATCACTTTTTAATCGTCCAGCTTCTGCTTCTTCTTTTGCCCTTACGGTATATGTGCCAAACTTATAAATGGATTGAGGCGTTAAACCCAAATGTCCCATTACAGGAATCCCTGCTGTAATAATTCGCTCAATAGATTCCCGCACTTCGGCTCCGCCTTCTAATTTTACAGCATGAGCGCCAGATTCTTTCATAATGCGAATGGCAGAATTTAAGGCCTCTTTAGAATTTCCCTGGTAAGATCCAAAAGGAAGATCAACTACCACCAAAGCATGTTTTACAGCACGCACTACGGATGCCGCATGATAGATCATTTGATCCAGCGTAATGGGCAGAGTAGTTTCATGTCCGGCCATTACATTAGACGCCGAATCTCCCACTAATATCACATCAACTCCACCCTCATCGACAATGGTTGCCATCGAATAATCATAGGCGGTAAGCATAGTGATCTTTTCGCCTTTTTGCTTCATTTCCTGAATAGTATTGGTGGTAATTCTTTTAATCTCTTTATGAACAGACATGCGATGATCTAAATTTAGCTTTAAACAAAGTTAGAATTAAAAGGATGGAATGAAAGAAGGATAGAATGAAATGAATGAAAGGAGGAGGAATGAGAGAATGAAACTATTAACTATTAGTGTTACTTAACTGCCACTTTCTCAACTTCCGGGACTATTTTGTTATTGCGTATTGAGATGTGAGATTTTTGTTAACTGCTAACTTCCGGACTTTCCCTACTTTTCAATCCAGCCAACATTTCAACAATTAAAATTCCTTATAAATGCATACCTTTGACTTCTGTGAAAAATGAAGTAAATACTTCAATCTTATTATCCAACGCAAACGGAAGACCATCCGAAATCATAAACTTTTTTCTATTTTTTCTTAATCTTCATCACCTTATTAGTTATGACTAATTACATCAAATTACCTGCTGTATTATTACTGGAAGATGGAACAATCTACCATGGAAAAGCTGCCGGAAAAATTGGTACTACAACAGGCGAAATTTGTTTTAATACCGGAATGACTGGTTACCAGGAAATATTTACTGACCCTTCTTATTTCGGCCAGATTATGGTATGCACCAACTCTCATATCGGAAACTATGGAATTCATCCTGAAGAAATTGAATCCGGTCATATTAAAATTTCCGGATTGGTTTGTAAGAATTTTAATATTGCTTATAGCAGAAAACAATCAGACAGATCTATTCAGGATTATTTCCAGGATGAAAATATTATAGGGATTTCTGATATAGATACCCGTTCATTGGTTCGGCATATACGTGATAAAGGTACGATGAATGCCATCATATCATCTGAGGTTTTAGATATTAAAGAATTAAAAAAGAAACTTAGTGCTGTTCCATCAATGGATGGTTTGGAATTAGCATCACAAGTATCCACTAAAGAAGCCTATCTTTTTGGAGATGAAAAAGCGCAACATCGGGTTGCAGTGCTTGATTTGGGTGTAAAGAAAAATATCCTCCGGAATTTTGAAGCAAGAGGTGTTTTTGCAAAAGTATTCCCAGCTCAAACATCTTTCAAAGAAATGGAAAAATGGAATCCGAATGGTTATTTTATATCCAACGGTCCGGGTGATCCATCGGCTATGCTATATGCTGTTGAAACCGTGAAGTCTATTTTAACTGCTGATAAACCATTGTTCGGAATATGTTTAGGCCATCAGTTATTGGCTCTTGCAAATGGCATTAGAACTATGAAAATGTTTAATGGCCATCGCGGATTAAATCATCCGGTAAAAAATATCATTACAGACCATTGCGAAATCACTTCACAAAATCATGGTTTTGGCGTAGTACCAGAGGATGTGCGCAATTCAGAAAAAGTAGAGATCACTCATTTAAACCTCAATGATCAGTCCATAGAAGGTATTCGTGTAAAAGGTAAAAAAGCATTCTCAGTGCAATATCATCCGGAATCATCTCCGGGCCCTCATGATTCCAGGTATTTGTTTGATGATTTTGTGAAGATGTTAAAGAATTAATTTAACAGATAGATGTTTATATACTTTATCCTATTATTTTCTTTAGTTCATCGATTTATTTCTGCTTTTCCCGAAAAATCTATGGTTTATTCATATTTTAATTTGATTTTTATAGCATGAGCTTAACACCCATTATTACCGTAAAAAACCTTGTCAAGAAATACAATGATTTTACAGCCGTAAACGATATATCATTTGAGGTTTATGAAGGTGAGATATTTGGCCTCTTGGGTCCAAACGGTGCCGGTAAAACTACTACACTTGAAGTGATAGAAACCCTAAGAGAAAAAACATCCGGAAAGGTAACCGTTGATTCTTTTGATCTAGATGAAAATCCCAATGAAATTAAACATATTATAGGTGTTCAATTACAAGCTGCCGGCTATTATCCCAATCTTAATTTATTAGAATTGATTGATCTGTTTTCCGGATTATACGGAATTGACGTAGTGCCATTAGAATTACTAGAAAAGGTGGCATTAACAGATAAAGCAACAGCAAAATATAAAGAACTTTCGGGGGGACAGAAACAACGGTTCTCCATTGCTACTACACTGATCAATAAACCCAAAATTATTTTTCTGGATGAGCCTACAACAGGCCTTGACCCGCAGGCAAGAAGAAACTTATGGGATTTGATTCTTGAAATCCGCCAATCGGGAACCACAGTTGTAATAACCACACATTATATGGACGAAGCAGAAGTCCTTTGCGACCGGGTTGCATTTATAGATGGCGGCCAAATTATTGGCTTAGATACACCCGATCATTTTATAGATAAGCTGGTAGCATCCGGCTTTGAACGCAAAAAAGAAGTTAAGCAGGCCAGTCTGGAAGATGTATTCATCAATCTTACAGGTAAAGAATGGCGGGCAGAATAATTCCGTTGGCAGTTCTAAGTTTTTAGTCTTACATTTTAAATCATAAGCAATTCTTCCTTCAATCCTTTAAAAATGAACAAATCTAAATCATACAGTAATACAAGAGCTACGTTAGCTATGGCAAAGGCCAGTTTTCGCTCTATACTTAGAAGCCCTTCGGCCGTTGTATTTACTTTGGCCTTTCCGCTAATTTTCATTGTAGTTTTTGGCTTTATCGGTGGGGGTGGTATACGTGTAGATGTAGGTGTAAATAGTAAAAGTGATACTGCTAACCCGGTTTATCAGGCTTTAAAAAATATAAAAGTGGTTAATCTGATTCGCGAATCAGAAAAAGAAATGCAGCAAGATCTGGTTAAAGGCAGAATTGATGCGGTTATAAATATCCAGTCAACCCATACACAACCAGCTTATTTGGTTAATGTTCAATACACAGATGCTTCACGCGATAAAGGAGGCATATTAAAATCTATATTAACTAATGTTCTGGCATCCATAAATAATGGTGTGAAACAAGGTCCGCCACCTATTGCAGAAGTAAAGGCAACAACTGTTAAAGGACGGGAATATAAAACAATAGACTTTATTCTGCCGGGACAATTAGGTTTCTCCTTACTGAGTTCAGGCGTGTTCGGTACTGCTTTTGTATTTTTAAGTTTGCGCTTAACATTAGTTATTAAACGCTTTTTTGCTACACCCGTTAAACGCTCAAGTATTGTATTAGGAGAAGCGCTAAGTCGCCTGGTTTTTTCCTTATTAGGAGCATTAATC
Organism: Sphingobacteriales bacterium; assembly: GCA_025353765.1. Lineage (GTDB taxonomy): Bacteria > Bacteroidota > Bacteroidia > Sphingobacteriales > Sphingobacteriaceae > Daejeonella. Next base: position 39,594 of record JANXOD010000009.1, on the reverse strand, counting down.
ATTATCCTTATTGGTCATTTTGCTTTTGGTTTTACCTTAGTGAACGGAGCTTTAACTGTCGTTAATATGCTGATTTTATCTATCCTCGGCTTAATTGTATTTATGGGTTTTGGATTTGTTGTATCAGGTATTGCTAAAACCGAAAGTTCGGTACCCCCTATTGCTAATTTGATCACATTGCCGCAGTTCTTATTATCAGGTACATTTTTTTCAATTGAAGCATTTCCATCCTGGTTGCAGCCTATAAGTCGGGCTTTACCTCTTACTTATCTTAATGATGCAATGCGGAAAGTAGCTTTCGAAGGCGCAACATTAATAGATGTGAGCCATCAAATATTAATATTATTTATTTGGGGAGTTATAATCTATGCTTTAGCTGTTAAAACCTTTAAATGGGAATAAAGCTTTTTCTCCTCCGTTGGGGAGGTGGATTGTGAAGCGAAGCGGAACAAGACGGAGGTTGTAAAGCGTGGTTTAATCGGATAACATTTGAGTTGGGAGCTTGCATAAGCAGAACTTTTAATCTATAACTCCGTAACTCATTTCGAGCCGGAAGAACTTTTACTCTATGACCCCGAAACTAATTTTGATGACTTATAAGTTCTACTCTAATACTTATAAATTCATTTTGAATACTTATAACTTTTACTCTACTACTTATAAACTCATTGAATACTTATAAGTTTTACTCTACTACTTATAAACTCATTTTGAATACTTATAAGTTCTACTCTAATGCTTATAAACTCATTTTGAATACTTATAAGTTCTACTCTAATACTTATAAATTCATTTCGAGGGCTTATAAAGTTTTTTTAATGCCTTATAAACAACTCTACTATCTCCAATCAAACCATTGTTCGACATGCTCTGCAGAATATGTCAAACAGTAGTAGTTGTTTAATCTTTAATGCAGCGGATGGAAAAGCCTGGATTCTTAAGAAAACCCTGTTGATTTAAGAAATTAGGAGAAGCGATAACACTTCGATATGCATAGTCTGGTAAATAATCAGTAAACGACCAAAAATAAGCGCCTAAGCCTAAATTGTCGAATGTGCCATTATCGTTCCGTTGCCCTCCAGCCAAAGCTGTAAAACCAGTGCTATTGGTAGCTCCGTCATTAGGGGAAGCCCAATGTACAGTACCTTTTTCTCGGAGTGCATTGCTAATTTGAGCATCCGTTAAAGTCTTACTATTACTTAAATAGTCATACAGAGTTTTAAATTCTTCAGTACTTGGTACATGCCAGCCTAGAGGAGCTATATTCTTAGCATTTGCCACGGCATACCAATTATACAAATGGCCGTAATCTTTAGCATTACCTGCAACATTATTATAGTCACAATAAGCACCTATTTTATCGGTTGTCCATGCTGCATTATCTATTATTATTTTAGTTATCGGGCTTTTATCCCGGTATTTAGTAGTTTTCAGGTTTTCTGCCATCCAAATCTGGGTACCTATTTTCACGGTTTTGTACACGTTACCATCTACATCGGTTACCGTTAATGGTGGAGTAACTTTGGCTTCTTTTTTACAGGAAGATAATAGAGGTAAGAGGAAAAGTAAGAGGGCTAAATTTTTCATAAGTTTTTATTTTTTAAGGTTTGATGAATATTGATATAGGCAACAAATTTAATATTTTTATTTAAATATAAAATTTATAATTTATGCCTTAGCAGTTAAAACCTTTAAATGGGAATAAACTACATAAATTGTACGTTTTTGCTTAAACTCTCTCTAAAAATTATAAATTTGACTTAATTCAGGCTTAGTTTTCATTCCTGCTAAGCCTTTCTGTTTAATTTAATATTTTCAATCACTTAACACAAATTATGAGTTTAATTCTCGATGTACACGCAAGACAAATTCTGGACTCACGTGGTAATCCAACAGTAGAAGTTGATGTAATTACAGAAAATGGCGTAATAGGACGTGCAGCAGTTCCTTCAGGTGCTTCTACAGGTACGCATGAAGCTGTGGAATTGCGTGATAACGATAAAAGCCGCTATATGGGTAAAGGTGTTTTAAACGCGGTTGCCAACGTAAACGATAAATTAGCTAAAGAACTTCAGGGTATTGATGTGTTTGAACAGAACATGATTGATAAGCTGATGTTGGAGATTGATGGTACCGAAAATAAAGCAAACATTGGTGCTAACGCGATTTTAGGAGTTTCATTAGCGGTAGCAAAAGCAGCAGCTCAGGAAAGTCACCAGCCTTTATACCGTTATATTGGTGGTGTGAATGCAAATACGCTTCCCATCCCCATGATGAATATTTTAAATGGCGGAGCACATGCAGATAATAAAATAGATTTCCAAGAATTTATGGTGATGCCTACCGGAGCAGCTTCTTTTTCTGAAGCATTGCGCATGGGTGTGGAAGTTTTTCATCATCTTAAAAATGTATTAAAAAAGAAAGGTTATTCAACTAATGTTGGAGATGAAGGCGGTTTTGCACCAAACATCGGTTCAAACGAAGAAGCCATAGAAACCGTTTTATTAGCGATTGAAGCAGCAGGTTATAAAGCCGGTGAAGATATCTGGATCGCAATGGATGCAGCCGTTTCTGAATTGTATGATCCTGCAACCGGATTATATACTTTCCATAAATCTGACGGTAAAAAAATGACATCTTCAGAACTGGTTAATTTCTGGGTAGAGTGGGCCGGTAAATATCCCATCATTTCTATTGAAGATGGTTTAGCTGAGGATGATTGGAGTGGCTGGTCTGCCTTAACAAAAGCAATTGGAAACACTACACAATTAGTTGGAGATGATCTTTTTGTAACCAATGTAACCCGCCTGCAACGCGGAATTAATGAAGGAATTGCGAATTCAATTCTCATAAAGGTAAACCAGATTGGTTCTTTAACTGAGACCCTTAACGCCGTATCGTTAGCGCAAAATAATGCCTACACAACGGTTATGAGTCATCGTTCTGGGGAAACCGAAGATTATACCATTGCAGATTTAGCTGTAGCTTTAAATTGCGGACAGATCAAAACCGGTTCTGCATCCCGTTCAGACAGGATAGCGAAATACAACCAATTATTACGTATTGAAGAAGAATTGGGCGATAATGCCCGTTTTATCGGGAAAGACTTTAAATTTCTAAAATAAACCTTATGGCAAATATTAAAACTACAATAGATGAATGGTCAGTAAAAGACCTGGAAGATAATACTTCCATTAGCGTATTGGTAGAAGGTTGCACAGAATTGGGAAACCAAGAGTTACCTGGCATCCAGATTTTATATATGGGGAATTACGTCACATTTGAACCCAATATAGTGGAACAATGGGTATATAAGGCAGGCAAAGCAGGTCTTAGTGAATACCTGTTGGAAGACCGATCATGGATGGCTCATGACGATCAATTTGTAAAAATATCTCTCTTAATTGGTTCTCCGCTTAAAGCCAAAGTGGAAGTAAAAACCCGAAGTTCCAAACTGATAACTAAAGAATATCTACTTCCGTTTGAGGTTTAAGTTTTTCCTTTAATGGCTATTTTATACTAGCCCTGACTTTCTTTTAGGGCAATGGATTATTAAGCCTCAATGTTATTCTAACCCAGGATAGAATAACATTGAGGCTTTTTTTAATACTTAACACACGTTCTCTATCAACCTCAATTCCATTGTAACAAATAAAAGACTTGTAGTTTAATAATTAAGTTTATAATTTAGAAAAATTTTTTTCACAAAAACTAACTACCAACTTTATGAAGCAATTTATTTTTACTCTTACTTTTCTTACGCTGTTAAGTAGCAACATCTTTGCCCAAAACATATTAAAGGGCAAAATCACAGACGAAAGCGGAATGCCTTTACCAGGTGTTAGCATACTTGAAAAAGGAAGTTCTGGCGGTACCAGCAGTAATGCAGAAGGTTATTACCAACTGAGTTATTCAGGTACTAACCCAATCATCATTTTCCGGTATATTGGATTTGCTACCCAGGAAATTCCACTTAATGGCAGAAATGCATTGGATATAACATTGAAAGCCGAATCTTCAATGTTAGAAGGAATTACTATAGTTGGAAGCCGAAGCCCTAATCGATCAGCTACTCAGACACCTGTTCCTGTAGATGTTATTTCTATGGCTAAGGTCACAAATTCCGTAGGGCAGATAGACTTGAACCAGTTACTACAATTTGTAGCGCCTTCTTTTAACTCTAATCGCCAAACAGGCTCTGACGGTGCAGACCATGTGGATCCTGCTTCATTAAGAGGTTTAGGCCCAGATCAAACGCTAGTTTTAATCAACGGGAAAAGAAGACATCAATCATCCTTAGTAAATTTGTTTGGAACCCGTGGAAGAGGAAACACAGGAACAGATCTTAACACTATTCCGGCAGCAGCAATTGAACGGATAGAAATTTTACGAGATGGGGCAGCAGCTCAATATGGATCCGATGCTATCGCTGGAGTAATTAACATTGTTCTTAAAACATCTGTTGATGAATTTGATGGCAATGTAAACAGTGGTGTTACATCCAAAGGCGATGGTAAAAATTTAGCCTTTAATGGCAATTATGGAATTAAAGTTGGAGAAAAAGGCTTTATAAACCTTACGGGCGATTATGCATACCGTGGGCGCACCAATAGAGCTGAAGATCCGGCTATGTATGTTGACCCTGCAACTAATGTGCCTAGAAGATTTTATGGGGATGCCCTGATAAAAGGTTTTGCAGCCATGTATAATGCCCAATTTGACCTTAGTGAAAAAGCTCAATTCTACACATTTGCAGGTTTCAATAACCGCGATGGAAATGCATATGCTTTTACAAGATATCCGGGAAGTCCTGAGTATGTAGGGAGCCCTAATAATGTACCTGAAATTTATCCAAACGGATTTGATCCGCAAATTATCTCTGCTATTAAAGACCGTTCCATATCTGCCGGATTTAAATTTGATTTAAGCGGATGGAGTCTGGATCTGAATAATACTTTCGGCATGAATAAGTTTGGTTATTCCGTAGATAAAACATTGAATACTTCTTTAGGAGTAAATTCGCCAACTAAATTTAATGCTGGCGGCTTTCAGCTCAGCCAGAATACAGTTGGCTTAAATGTTAGTCGGTTCTTTAAAAATGCGTTGAGTGCCGGTACTAACCTGGCCTTTGGATCAGAATTCCGTTCTGAGAATTATAAAATTTTCGCTGGCGAAGAAGCATCATGGAAAACATACGATAATACTAAAGCAGGAGGCTCACAGGGTTTCCCTGGCTTTCAGCCAAGCAATGAGGTTAATGCATCACGTACCAATTTAGGCGCATACGCAGATGCTGAATTTAATTTCAGCAAAAAGTTTCTAATAGCTACAGCTGCCCGTTTTGAACGATATAATGATTTTGGCAATACCCTAAATGGTAAATTTGCTGCACGATACGAATTTGCACCAGCCTTTACTTTAAGAGGTTCTGTAAGTACTGGCTTCAGAGCACCATCGCTGGTTCAATCTTATTTTAATACCACCTATACAAATGTAGTTGGAGGTACTCCTGTGAATATATTATTAGCAAAAAATAATAGCGCCATTGCCCAAACATTAGGCATAGAACCTTTAAAACAAGAAAAAACAGTAAATGCCAGCTTCGGTATGACTTCAAAACCAGGTGGTGGTGTTACCATAACTGTTGATGGTTACTATGTAAAAATTCAAGACCGTATTCTACTAACAGGTTCCTTCAATAGTACTAATTCGCCAGAAATAGCAGCCGATCTAAACAATTATAATGTGGAAGAAGTCAAATTTTTTACTAATGCCTTAGATACAAAAACATTAGGCTTAGATGCAATAGTTACCTGGTCTACTAATTTTGGATCACATCATCTTTCTACTTCATTCGCTGCTAACTTTAATAAAATTACTCCGGGAAAAGTTAAAACATCAGCTAAACTCGCAGGACATGAAGATGTTTATTTTGACGACCGTGAAAAAGCTTTCTTAATAGCCTCTGCTCCATCAAGCAAAATGAATCTTACATTTGATTACAGATATAGTAAGTTTAATGCAAACCTTCGCTTTGTACGTTTCGATAAACTTCAATTGTTAGATTACAACTATGACCTTACAGCTTTTGATAAGTATGATGCAAAAATCACTACAGACTTAACATTAGGTTACCAGGTTAGTAAAAATTTCACTTTTTCTGTAGGTGGCAGCAACTTATTTAATGCTCTTCCTTCCAAATCAGATGCATATAATAGTGAATCAGGCGGTATTTATGAGCCGGTACAAATGGGCTTTAATGGTACCTATTTTTTCACTAAGCTGGCGGTTAAGTTTTAAAAATCCTTACCATTTAAAAGAGATATTTCAAATGGCTCTTTATAAACATTCTGAGTTTTAAAAAACTCAGAATGTTTTTTGTTATTTTGCATAAGATTATGAATCGCATATTCCAATTATTACGCAATAAATATTTTATAATAGCTCTTGCTTTTGTAGTTTGGATGCTATTTTTTGATCGTAATGATTTGATGTCACAATATGAATACCGCACTCAACTCAATAAACTAAAGGCTGAAAAGGAATTCTACATTAAAGAATCTGCAAAAGCAGTTAAAGATTTAGATGAGTTAACTACTAACCAGGAGATGCTTGAAAAATTTGCCCGAGAAAAATATTTGATGAAAAAGGATAATGAAGATGTGTTCGTAATCATCAAAGAAGAACCTAAAAAAGAAAAAAAATCTATTTTTTAAATTTCTCCGCCACTTATCATGCTGAGCGGAGCCGAAGTACTAAATCTCTCCATTCCGCTTTCGCGAAAACCATTCCATAGCCAATAAACCGAGTATTAAAAAGAAGATAACCTTCAAATTAATCAGTTCTTCATACTGGCGATTTTCGTAAGAAACCGTTTTAATATTCTCATTCGCTTTTATCAATTTGGGCAGTTCATCTAATTGATTCGGATAAATCATTTGTCCACCGTTTTGCCTGGCCATAGTATACAAAAGCTGGTGATTAGCCGTAGTTTGTTGAAATTCTGTTTGTTGTTGTGCAATAACAAATTGCCCGGTTGCTGTATATTTTTTGCTCCCCAACTGAGTTTTTGCATCATAAACATATTCTCCGGAAGGTAAAACACCTGCATCCAGTATATAGGCATTCCCTGATTTTGAAAACAAGTAAGTATAATTTTTTCCTGATTTATTTTTGAGTGAAATATTAACATCCGGTTTATTAATCAGCTCATAAGCATCATTATACAGTTCGGCATTAAGAATAATATGCTCGCTTTCATCAAAAGCATTTTTTGCAGTGTACACTCTAAACTTACGCTTATCATCACGTGAGGAAAGATATTGGATGATCTTATTAAGCAATTCATCCACCGCATCATGATTAGAGTTTTCCTGAAACTCTTCCAATTGCCATCGCCAAATACCTTCTCCAGTCAAAACCCCCACTTTACGTTGATTGTCATCGCCAAAAGCAAGTAAAGGCATTTTGGTAGCTACTTTTCCAATCTGTTGATTGAGTAAAACAGATGTAGGGCCTTTTAAGCCATAATTACCAAAAGGGGCAAATAGCGGGGCGAAATTTTGCAGTTTTAGCCTACTAGCTTCACTTAATGTAAATGCATAAAAATCAGGTTGGACTTTGGCAATGACTTCCTGAACTGCACCGGAAGAGGTTATACTCAATACAGACTGTGCAGCTGAAAAACCAGAAACATTACTTTGGGCTCCCAAGATAAAAAGCAAGGGCTTAGCGGAAACTCGCTTTAATATATTCTGAGCGACATTGGTTAGTGAGGGAAGCTGATGCAATATAATTAGTCCGGCTTTGTCAATTTCGCTGTTATCTACATTATCGGCGAAAGCCACCTTAACTACATAATTTTTATTTACTTCAATAGCTTGTTTTATGGCCGTTAAATCGGGATGAGGAGCATTCGCTATAATTAATACGTTTCGCTTCCCATCAATAACTTCTACAAATATAGCTTGCGTATTATTTTTGCTTGAAAGCTCGTTTGAAATTGGAGCTAAACTAACGGTAAACTTCTGAATTCCTATGTGTTTAGCCTGCAAGATTACCGGGATATTTAACCTGTACTCATTATTGTTAATAGAAACAGGTTTAGAAAAAACAATCCCGGCATTATCCGAAACAGTTAATTTACTGAATTCTCCTTTGCTTTGATACGCTTCTATGCTAACTTCTATCTGGAATTGATTATCTAGATAAGCGATATTGTTATAATTAATATTGGAGATCAGGATATCCCGTTTTGGAGTGGTGTCGCCTAAAGCAACGGTATAGACAGGTACTTTTAGATTCTTGCTCTCGTACTGCGGATTTCCTCCTTTGTTATAGATCCCATCTGTGGCCAAAATAACAGCACCCATATTCTGGTTGGAAAACTGATCGTTAACCATTTTAAAAACCGAAGAAATATCGGTTAGTTTAGCATCATACTTAAAATCTAGCCCCTCTTTAACATCAGAACCAAAATTAAATGAGCGTACTTCATAATCTGCCGAAAGTGCTTTTTCCAGTTCTTTTAATTGAGATGAATAGGTTTGGGGATTAAAATCTTTCGCTTTTGAGATTCCTATGGATGCCGAATTATCCTGAGCAATGATGATTAGCGGTTTTTCAAGGGTTTTACTAATCGTTTTAAAAGGAGGTGCAAATAGCAGGAAAGATAAAATGGCTACTGCTAAAGTCCGCAATGCAAAAAGAGAATTCCTTAAGGTTTTATTTAGATTGGATTTAGAGCGGTAAAGTACAAACGCATACGCAAGCCCCAAAGAAAGACATCCTATAAGCCAAAAAAAGGAAGATGTTGTAAATTGCAATTGAAATAGTAATGGCATAATAATCATGTAAATATGCCGCTTTTTTATTGAACATGAAAGAAAGCCTTCTCCTTCCAGAGAGGATTCAGGTGAGGCTTATAACATCCCACCACAAACAGGAATAACCTGTCCGGTTATATAAGCGCTCATATCTGATGCTAAAAACACGCAGGCATTCGCTACATCTTCTGTTTCACCAGCTCGTTTTAATGGGATGGCCTGAGCCCAGCCTTCTACCACTTTAGGATCCAATACATCGGTCATTTCTGTACGGATAAAACCTGGAGCAACCACGTTAGTACGTATATTTCTTGAGCCCAATTCTTTCGCCACCGACTTTGAAAAACCAATAATTCCGGCTTTAGAAGCAGCGTAATTTGCCTGACCTGCATTTCCCTGGATCCCAACAACCGAGCTTACATTCACGAACACCCCTTTACGGTTTTTCATCATAATTTTAGATGCCGCTTTGGTTACATTAAATATCGATTTGAGGTTCACATTCAATACATCGTCCCAATTTTCTTCGCTCATGCGCATTAGTAAACCATCTTTGGTTATCCCGGCATTATTAACTACAATATCTAAAGTGCCAAAATCAGCCACTATATCCGTGATCAATTTTTCTGCTTCATCAAATTTTGATGCATCAGAACGGTAACCTTTTATTTTGGTTCCAAAATTTTGCAGTTCCTGCTCTAAAGCTTCGCCTTTTTCAACTGAAGACAAATATGTAAAAGCAACATTTGCACCATGCTCTGCAAATTTTTCGGCAATCTTACGACCAATTCCTTTTGATGCTCCGGTAATTAATGCGGTTTTCCCTTCGAGTAATTTCATATATATTATAAAAGTGCTAATCAATTTAACAGATACAAAGATATTTTTTTACAATAAAATGGAATGTTTAATTAGATTAGAATTTTAAAAAAATTCATAATGCCTCCTATACAACCCGTCAACCGGATTTTTTATGCCGATGTACTTCGCGTAATTGCTATTATAGCGGTAATAATCCTGCATAATGCTTCAGATTATGTACCCGAATACGGTAAAATACCTTTAAGTTATTGGTGGGCAGGGGCAATTTATAACGGATTAGCTCGGTTTTGTGTACCCATGTTTGTTATTCTCAGCGGAGCTTTCCTTCTCAAAAAAAATAAAGAAGTTACTATCCAGGAAGTGTTTAGTAAAAGGATCCCAAAAATACTCATCCCGCTTATCTTCTGGAGTATTGTTTATGTTGTTTATGAGAATTCGATGATGGAAGACGGTTGGAAAAACTTCCATTTATGGGATACATTGTCTACATTTTACCAGGGCCCGGTGATCTATCATTTTTGGTTTCTGTATATGCTGATTGGCGTATACCTGATTTACCCCATTCTGAATGTATTTATATCTGCCGCTAAAGAAATTCACATCCGTTATTTTTTAATTATGTGGATTATCACCAATACCTTTTTCGGACTTATAGAAACTATGTACGGCCTAAGTATTGGAATTGAATTAAACAGTTTTACCGGTTACGCCGGATACTTTTTATTAGGATATTATCTTACCAATTTCACATTCACCACCAAACAGTTAAATGTATTCTACTTTTTAGCAGTACTTAGTCTCATCTTCTCGACTATAATGCCTTACCTTTTAATAAAATGCCAGGTAGCCCATGCTTCAGAAATTACAGAGAGCGATTTTACTCCGGATATCATTTTGGCTGTGATGGGTTTATACTTATGGATGAAAAATCGCTCATTTAGAGCTGTTCCATCTTCATTATCTTATAAAATAATTGGTCTTATCAGCATGGAAAGCTTTGGGATATATTTAATCCACGTACTGATTATGGAATATGCATTTACCGATGATAAACCTTATTCTGAATTTTTCTCTAACCTTCATCCCGTTTGGGGCATTCCTTTAAAAGCAGGTGTTATATTAGTGACGTCTTTTTTAATCGTGAGAGCCATCAGGTATATTCCGGTACTCAAAAAAGTGATAGGATAACCCAGGTTTAGCTTCTTATAGATAGTTGATATTCTTCCTGAAGTTCAAATAAGCACTTAGCGCATAAACAATTCTCGTAGCGTTCGCTAATGTACTGTGTTTCATTTAAATTCAACTTAACCTGGCTGCATTGACATTTCACAAATGAATTAGCCTTGCACTCAATAGCTGTTCGGCAGCGTTCGCAGGCAATGATTTCGTGTTTTGTCATGAATAGCGAGTGCTGCTTTAATTATTACTCTGTTTTAGCAGCAGGCACAAACTTCATAGATAGGGAGTTTACACAATGGCGGGTATTTTTAGGAGTAAATCGTTCCCCTTCAAAAACATGGCCCAAATGAGCTCCGCAATTGGCACATAAAATTTCTGTGCGCCTGCCATCTTTATCTGTCACACTTTTTACTGCACCCGCAATTTCATCATCAAAACTGGGCCAGCCGCAATGCGAATCAAACTTATCTTCCGATCGGTATAGCGGAGTATTGCACTGTCTGCAAATGTATGTGCCAGGCTCTTTTGTATTTACATATTCGCCGGAAAAGGGCGCTTCCGTTCCTTTTTTCAGGATGATATATTCTTCTTCGGGAGTTAATTTATTGTATGCCATGGGATGATTTTAATATGCAAATATAATGCACAAATCTTAAAACTATTGTTGATGAGGACACCAACAATGGGAGAAGAAGATACGACCTATGAGCTCAATCTATTGGTCACTGACTCTACCCTTCCATTCTGATACAGTTTCAGCATTAACTCTATACAAAATTTTATTTTCATCGCTAACTAGTTTATTCCATTTATTTATTCGTGTTTTAGTGAAAAAAGTATGAAATTCTCCATTAATTCCATTCTCTCCGGTATTTAAATGATGGAGCCTGTTTGTAAATCCTTCAATTTCAGATACAGTTTGGTTCTTCGGTATAACTTGACTATTTCCAGTTATAACTTTATTATTTTGTCTTATATAAGTTGTTATAGTCTCATTGGGCAATCCATATGCCATATGTCCATGTACCAAAAATTTTCTTTCTCTATTTAATTGCCCGATTTCTTGTTTAATATTATCCCAAATAGATTTAATTTCAGGCAAATATTCGTCAATAAATTGTGTAAGATGATCCATTTTTTTTGAAAATTCAAAGCCCATATATTTTTTGATATAACTGTTTTTATTCAGCAAATTAAATTCCGTCATCGTACATAGAAAAACTAATCCAAATTCAAATTCGGAGAAGGCAATTATAAATGCACCTATTGCTTCCTTAAATTCTTTGTCTTTTTTCAGCATATTAATCATAAGTTTTATATTCAATCTATAGCAGATAAATCTACAAGTATCTTGTTAGATTTTTGAAAATATGGTAGCTGATTTAATTACTGCCATTTCAAACCCACTATTAGTAAAGTCAAACCCGAAAACGTCAATATCAAATCCAATAATATCATTATCAAACCTGAAAACATCAATGTCAGCCTTGACATTGGCAATCTCAAACCCACTAACGTCATTATCAAACCTAATAATGGCATTATGAAGTCCAATAACACCATTATCAAACTCAATAATGGCAATATGAAAGTTAATAATGGCATTATTAAACCGAATAACGTCGTTATGAAACCTAATAATGCCAATATCAAACCCGAAACATCAAATCTGAAGATAGAAATGATAAATCTGAAGTCAGGGATGACAAATCCAAAGCTAGAAACGGCAAATTTGATTCAGGAATAGATAACAAAAGAGAAGATCTTCCCAAAAGCAAGAAATCCCGATCAAATGATCGGGATTTCTTGCTTTAAAAACCACTGTTGGTTTCTACAACAGCAAACAAATTATATTTTTCCTGCTTTGCGTAATTCATCAGCCATCGCCTCACCAATTTCTGCCGGCGATTCTACTACACGAATACCGCATTCACGCATAATCTTCATTTTAGCGGCAGCAGTATCATCAGCACCACCAACAATAGCTCCTGCATGGCCCATACGGCGTCCCGGAGGAGCAGTTTGTCCGGCGATAAAGCCTACAACCGGTTTTGTACCATGTTCTTTTATCCAGCGGGCAGCTTCTGCTTCCATTCCACCACCAATCTCACCAATCATTACAATGCCTTCCGTTTCCGGATCATTCATTAACAGCTCAACAGCTTCTTTAGTTGGAGTTCCGATGATCGGATCACCGCCAATACCGATAGCTGTAGTAATTCCTAAACCAGCTTTTACAACCTGGTCTACCGCTTCGTAAGTTAACGTTCCTGATTTAGACACGATACCAACTGTTCCTTTTCTAAATATAAAGCCCGGCATAATGCCTATTTTAGCTTCATCAGCTGTAATAATACCCGGACAATTAGGACCAATTAAACGACAATCGCGATCTGAAATATACTCTTTCACCAGAATCATGTCTTTCGTTGGAATTCCTTCCGTAATACATACGATCACTTTGATACCTGCTTCGGCAGCTTCCATAATTGCATCTGCGGCAAATGCAGGAGGTACAAAAATGATAGAAACATCGGCGCCTGTTTTTTCAACAGCATCTATAACGGTATTAAATACAGGGCGTTCCAGGTGTTGCTGACCGCCTTTCCCGGGAGTAACACCACCCACAACCTGAGTCCCGTACTCAATCATTTGCGATGCATGGTACGTACCTTCAGTACCGGTAAATCCCTGAACTATAACTTTTGAATCTTTATTAACGAGTACACTCATGATTGTTTTTTAGTTTGGCAAAGCTAACAGAATCAGCATGAATGTCAAAAGGTAATGCTGAAAAGAATTAAAGAAATTGAGTAGAGGTTAATTGGTTTATGGATGTGATTATGATTTAGCAATTCCTTCAGAATTAAACTGCAAATCATACAGGCGTTTATAATATCCATTTAGTCTCAATAACTCCTGGTGAGAACCCATTTCTTTGATTTCTCCGTGATCCAGAACAATGATCTTATCTGCATTTTGAATAGTGGATAATCGGTGAGCAATCACAATGGATGTGCGGCTTTGCATTAATTTATTTATCGCATTTTGTATTAAAACCTCCGTCTCTGTATCCACTGATGATGTGGCTTCATCAAGCACTAAAATTGCAGGATCATAAACTAATGCACGTATAAATGAAATGAGTTGAGCCTGTCCGGCAGATAATGTGGCTCCGCGTTCCATCACATCGTAATCAAAACCACCGGGTAAACGTTCTATAAAATCATGCGCACCCACTTCTTTTGCTGCTGTGATAAGCTGCTCCCGGGTAATTGCCTGATTATTCAAATTGATATTATTGGCAATAGAATCTGAAAATAAAAATACATCCTGCAATACAGTTGCTATTTGAGAACGTAAATAATTTAAATCATAATCGCGGATATCTACCCCATCTACCTGAACACTTCCTTTATTAATTTCATAAAAACGGTTTAGGATATTAATGGTTGATGATTTCCCGGCTCCGGTTGCTCCAACCAATGCCAGTGTTTCGCCGGGTTTAACATGAAAAGAAATATCCTTTAATATCCAGTTCTCATCATCATAAGCAAACCATACATTTTTGAATTCAATTTCGCCTTTCAATACAGCAGGTTGTAGAGTCCCTTTATTTTCTGTGATTTCATTCGTATCAAGCACATTGAAGATCCGCTCTGCGCCAACCATACCCATTTGTAAGGTGTTAAACTTATCTGCAAGTTCTCTAATGGGACGAAAAAGCATGTTAATGTACATGATAAATGCCACCACCACACCGGGCGAAATGGTGTTTGATAAAATTGCTTTCGATCCATACCACACCAATAAGCCAATTGAAATAGCTGATATAAGTTCTACCACAGGAAAGAAAATGGAATAATACCAGTTTGAGCGGATATTAGCATCCCGGTGTTTCGCATTAATACCCTTAAATTTTAGCATTTCCTGGTCTTCGCGGGCAAAATACTGGATGATTCGTATTCCTGTAATATGCTCCTGCAAGAATGTATTCAAATGAGATACCTGGGCACGAACATCCTGAAAAGCAGATTTAATGGCTTCTTTAAATACATAAGATGCCACTATTAAGAAAGGCATGGGTATCAGAACGATCAGAGTCAGTTTCCAATCAGTATATAACATCACTCCAATAATGGCAATTACTTGTAAAATATCACCAATGATCATAATTAAACCTTCCGAAAAAATATCAGCAATAGTTTCCAAATCGGATACGGTTCGGGTAATTAACTGGCCAATAGGGGTATGATCAAAATACTTTAACCTTAAACTGCTAATGTGATTAAATACGTTTATACGAAGATCTTTAATAACCGATTGGCCCAAAGTATTGGTTAAAAAGGTATGAAAATACTGCACAACGGTTTGTAATAGTAATAATCCAATCATGATAAAGGTCATTCTTAATAGTCCGCTGCTATCATTCTCCAGTATATATTTATCAAGTGTATATTGAATGAGTAAAGGCCTTACGGGAGCTAATACGGACAGGAAAATGGTTAAAATAACAGACCACAGGAATATACCACGATACGGAATAACGTAACGAAATATCCGTTTTAATAAATTTATATCAACTGCTTTTCCGCTTACTTTAGCCATGTTTTTATGAGATAGATTTGTGGGCTACAAGCCTAAACAATATAGGGATAAATCACTTTTGTTAAATACAATCCGCAGGCAGGAACAGATGCTCCGGCATTGCAGCGATTCTTACTTTCAATTATCTTTCGAATTTCCATAGGTTCAATCTCTTTTTTACCCACCTGCACTAAAGTACCCACAATAGCTCTTACCATATTCCTCAAAAATCGGTCTGCAGAAATATGAAAGATTACACCGCCTTCAGTCCGAACCCATTCTGCCTGTGATATCACACAATTATTAGTTGCCGTTTGTGTATTTGATTTGCTGAAACAACTAAAGTCATGGTATTCCATCAGTATTTTTGCTGCTTCGTTCATTAATTCTATATTAGGTTCATCCCGCAATAACCAGGATAAATTATGCTTGAATGGATCTTTATTAAAATGAATATGATATTCATAAGAACGTTGGGTCGCATCAAACCGGGCATGTGCATCAGGTTCAACCTTAATGATTCGTTTTACAGCAATATCATATGGAAGAAGAGCATTTATACTGGTGATGAGTTGAGTATTGAGATTGACTATCAACTCTCCCACTTCCGACTCCCCGACTTCCCAACTTTCGGACTCAATAATATCAAAATGAGCAAATAACTGCCTGGCATGGACTCCTGTATCTGTTCGTCCGCAACCCAGCGTATCAATAGTTTGCCTAAAAACCGTAGATAATGCTTTATTTAGAACTTCCTGAACAGATATTGCGTTTTCCTGGATCTGCCAGCCATGATAGGCTGTACCATTATAAGAGAGTTCAATAAAATATCGTTGTGTTTTCCTCACGGCATCAAAGGTAGTAAGCAGATCAAGAATATGCTAATTTGCGATTTGAAATGAGCTAATTTGAAAATATGCAATAAAATTAAACATATCAATAAATAAACAGTTAAACACTTAACCAATTCAACAAATAAACAAATAACAGCTAAACTTCCGCTTTGCCTGTTATCTTTGCTTAAAATCATTCAAATTATGTTACAACGAGTACAAACCATCTGGCTATTTTTTGCAACCGCAGCTTTATTTTGCTTATTTCTATTCCCTTACATCCAGGTATTGAATTCAGATGGCACAGCAAAGGCATTAAAAGTAACCGGTGTTTATCAAAATATAGGTGGCCAGGTTGTTCAAACTCAGCAATTTTTAGTTTTAACTATTGCTACCGTATTGGTGGGACTGCTGCCATTTATCATTATATTCTTCTACCAGGATCGTAAAAAGCAAATTATGATCTGTTATCTCAGTATTTTAGTCTTATTAGGATACAGTTTTTGGCTGGTTCAAACAGCCAAGCAGGTTTTAGGAAACATTACGCTACAGGTTGATAATTATGGAATAGGGGTTATACTTCCTTCTCTTGCGATATTATTTATTATTTTGGCTTTAAGAGGCATCCGGAATGATGAAAAACTAATTAAATCTGCGGATAGGTTACGCTAATAAAAAAAATTCCAGAAATCTACTCTGTTGTAATTTATTCTTTATTATATTTGAAATCCAAACCCTAAATTTAAAAAATCATGAAAAAAATTTTACTTGTTTTGCTTTTCTTACAAATAACAATTACAGCTTTTAGTCAAAGCGTTGTTATAAATAAATATTTTAATACTGGTGTCGTTACCGGAGATGCAATTGAACTTTTAGTTATCACTAATAACCTTGATATGAGGGGTATGATTGTTAAAGATTTTTCAGCAAGTATGGGATCAGATAATGGTGGAAAATATACATTTACAACAGATGCCTTATGGGCAAGTGTGCAGTCCGGAACTCTTATAGTATTACGTAAAGATGGCTCCTCTGCGGATGTGGTTGCAGGCGGTTCTGATTTTAATTTAGATCTAGGACTTGATAATGCAACATATTTCACAAATGGCGGAGGAAGCTTTGATATATCCACTACAGATATGATTATGATAAAAAGTGCTGGTAGTGGAATTGCTGGTGTAACAGGGTCAATACATATTTTGGCGGGAGGAACTGCAGGCTCACAATTTACATCAGCATTAGATCCCAGGTTAAGATCTACCGCTACTGCAGGTACAAATCAATTTGTTTATGCCAATAATTCTACATCATCAATATCAGATTATAATGGCACAGATGCTACAGGTGCTGCAACAGGTTTAACACTCGGGTCTGCTAATAATATAACTAATGATACATATATTCAATCTTTAAGAGCAGCAGTTCTTCCTGTAACCCTTACTTCATTCACAGGAAAAAAACAAACAAAAGGTGTTCAATTAAACTGGGCTACAGCATCAGAAAAAAACAATTCCTATTTTGAAGTATTACGCTCCACAGATGGTAAAACATTCCGTTCTGTTGCAAAAGTAAATGGTAATGGAAATTCAGATGCTGTTCATAATTATTCTTATACTGATCAAAGTCCATTTGCTGGTACGAACTATTACCAGTTAAATCAGTTTGATTTTGATGGAAAAAATACCAAATCTGCTGTGGTAGCAGTTACTGTTGATTTAAATAAATCCGCATTTCATGTTTATGCTTCTAAAGAGGAAAGTGAAATAGAAGTTTCTGTGTATTCGTCAACTAATACAAATGCTCAATTTACTGTATTTAATGCAAGCGGCCGTAAATTACTTAATCAGACTTTGAGCTTAAGCCAAGGCCTTAACTTAGTAAAAATAGCTGCTCCACAAATGCAAGCCGGTTTAAATATTGCTACATTAAGCACAGCAACAGAAAACCTGAATCTGAAGTTTATTAAATAATTCAGCAATTAAAATACTAAAAAGAGGCTGTCTCAAAAAGACAGCCTCTTTTTAGTTTAAGAAATCCCATTCTTTTGTATATCTTTGCGGCTTCTAACAATACTGTTAGATTTTTTTAAATTATCATGAACCCATTTAGTAACTTGGGTATCCGTCATGATATTGTTAATGCCATTACTGAACTGGGATTTGAAAATCCCACACCAATCCAGGAGCAAGCCATCCCGGTATTACTTTCAGGCAGCAACGATTTTGTCGGATTAGCTCAAACAGGAACCGGTAAAACGGCAGCATTTGGCCTGCCTTTATTAGAATTACTCGATTTCGAAGAAAATTATCCCCAGGCACTTATTTTATGTCCAACCCGTGAGCTGTGTTTACAGATCACCAACGATATGAATAATTACGCCAAAAACATGAAGAACGTGAACGTTGTTGCTGTTTATGGCGGTGCTAATATTTCCGATCAATTACGCCAGATCAAACGTGGCGTGCAGATCGTAGTGGCCACACCAGGCCGTATGCTTGATATTATCAATCGCAAAGCGATTAATTTTTCTCAGGTAGGTTTTGTGGTGTTAGATGAAGCTGATGAAATGCTCAATATGGGCTTTCAGGAAGATATCGACAGTATTTTGTCTACCACTCCAGAAGATAAAAAAACCTGGTTATTTTCTGCAACCATGCCGTCAGAAGTTCGCCGGATTGCGAAAAAATACATGACAGATCCGTTTGAATTAACCATGGGTACCAAAAATACCGGTAACGTTAATATCGAACATGAATATTATGTAGTGCGTGCCCGCGATAAATATGCAGCATTCAAACGCATTGTCGATTTCAATCCCGAGATCTTTGGTATTGTATTTTGCCGCACCAAAATCGAAACCCAGGAAATTGCAGAATCATTAATTAAAGACGGTTACAACGCAGATGCTTTACATGGTGATCTTTCACAACAACAACGTGATAAGGTGATGAAGCGCTATCGCGATAGAAGTTTACAATTATTAATTGCAACCGATGTAGCAGCCCGTGGTATTGATGTAAATGATGTAACTCACGTTATAAATTACTCTTTACCAGATGAGCTTGAAAGCTATACTCACCGAAGCGGACGTACAGGCCGTGCCGGTAAAACAGGAATTTCAATTGCTATTATTAATTCTAAAGAACAGGGTAAAATACGCCAGATAGAACGCGTTCTTGGAAAACAGTTTACAAAAGCAGAAATCCCTAATGGATTTGATGTTTGCGAAAAACAACTTTTTGCCTTGGTGCATAAAGTGCATAATGTAGAAGTTAACCAGGAACAAATTGAACAATACATTCCTCGTATAATGGAGGAGTTTAAAGATTTGGATAAGGAAGAAATCGTAAAACGCTTTGCGTCTTTAGAGTTTAACCGTTTCCTTGAATATTATTCAAAGGCTCCTGATCTGAATGCATCGGCACATGAAGAGCGTTCAGGCGACCGTAGTGATCGTGGAGATCGTTCATTTAAATCAAGTGTTAGCGCAGGTTATACCCGCTTATTTATGAATTTAGGTTCTGTAGATGATTTTACCCGTGGGGACATGTTAGGTTTCATTTGCAATAACACTAAAATTAGTGGGAAAAGCATCGGCAAAATTGATTTAAAGGGTGTTTTTACATTTTTTGAAGTAGAAAATGCTTTTGTAGACCAGGTTCAACAAGGTTTTAAATCTGTTGATTACCAGGGAAGATCAGTACGTATTGAACTCGCGGGTGACAGAGAAGGTGGAAGTTCTGAACGCAGTGGTGGTAACCGTGAACGTAGCAGCGGTGGCTATAAAAGTCGTGAGGGTGGAAGTGGTGGCGGTTATCGTGCCCGTACTGGCGGCGGAAGTCGTGAAGGTGGCGGTGGTTTCCGTGACTTTTCCGGTAAACGCCGTGAAGAACGCAGCAGCGGAAATCGCGAAGGCGGTGGCGGTGATAGACGCAGACGTAACTAAAATTAAGTTAACTATTATTTGAAATCCTTGTTGCTAAAATCAGCAGGGATTTTTTTATGAGAAACCAAACAGGATAAGCTCATTACAATTTGCTAAACACGTATTTCTACCCCATAATTCAGGTAGTTTATCTCTTTCTGAATTATTTTGATAAAAGTATGTTTGTTTCATCAATCTTTTGTGTGAGTGGAAACGTATGTGCTCTGATCAGTACAGCATAAACCCACAGAAGATTGATCTTTCTTTCAACTTGAAAGAATCAATCGTGTCATAAAAAAAATCCGAATTTAATTCAGATTTTTTTTATTTACTTCTTTAAAAATACCCTATGTCCACGTTTGCTTACGTAGTACTTTTTATCATATTTATCTACATAACATGTTTCGCCATTAGGACCTTTAACATTCTTTAATTTTTTGTCAGTTACTTTTGCCCCAACAACTGTAGCAGTTTTAGCGGTTTTATGCTCCACTGTATTAATAACTTTTCCCGCCTTCGTTTGGGCTTTAGCCGGCAATACGGCTATAATAGCTGCAAATGCTAAAAATGAGATTATCTTTTTCATATTTTGAGTTTTATACATTTAGGTATACAACTTAAATGCCAAGATAGTATTAGGTAATTATTGATTATTTGTTGCAGAGATTAAGAGAGCTGTTCGGATAATAATTTCATCTCCAGGCTTGGAGAATGGCTTTCATAAAGAATGGCATATACTGCCCTGCAAATAGGCATATTTACTTTGTATTTTTTGTTGATCTGGTGTAAACAGTTTACTGCGTAATAACCTTCGGCAATCATATTCATCTCCAACTGAGCGGATTTAACGGTATATCCTTTCCCAATCATGTTTCCAAAGGTGCGGTTACGACTAAACTGAGAATAGGCTGTTACCAACAAATCTCCCAGATAAGCGGATTCTTTTATATCCCGATCAATCGGATGAACGACATCTACAAAACGGCTAATTTCCCGTATAGCATTAGAAATTAAAACAGCCTGGAAATTATCTCCATAACCTACGCCATGGCATATCCCACTGGCAACCGCATAAATATTTTTAAGCACGGCGGCATATTCTGTACCATAAATATCATCCGAAACATTTGTTTTTATATAGCGTGTATTAAGCATCTCCGCAAAGCAAACGGCTGTTTCATTATTCTGAGAAGCGATGGTTAGGTAAGATAGTTTTTCCAGCGCTACTTCTTCGGCATGGCAAGGACCGCTTATAACCAATATATCGTTTAACGGAATTCCATATTTTTGATTCATGAACTCTCCGATAATTAAATTTTCATCAGGTACTATCCCTTTAATAGCAGAAATGATTTTTTTCCCTTTCAGATCATCCACTGTGATACCTGTTAAAGCCTCTTTTAAAAAAGCAGCAGGCACATTGAGCAAGATCATATTGCATTTGCCTATAATTGCTTTTAAATCAGAATCTATATTCTTTGCAGGAACATTTATCTCAACAGAGCTTAAATAATTAGGATTATGCCTGTATTTACGAATATGATCTATAGACTGGCAGCTTCTCATCCACCAAAAAATTTCTTTTTCTACAACATTGTCGCATAAAATCTTAACAATAGCTGTTGCCCAGCTACCACCACCTATAATTGCAATATTTTTTTGAATGTCCTCCATAAATAAAAAGTCCCGGTCTTCAGAAAAAACTTCTGAAGACCGGGACAAGTTAATATATTTATTAGAAATTATTCTTTCTTATCAGCTGTAAACAGTTTTTCTTTATCCACTTTTTCAACTGCCATTCCATCTTTTAGTGTTTTAGATATTGCTGTAAAAGGACGTGATACAACTTCTTCTCCTCCTTTTAGTCCGGATAAGATTTGGATGTAGGTATCATCTTGTATTCCGGTTGTAACCTGAACCTGTTTTACTTTTCCACCCTTGTAAGTAAATACATATTCTTTTACCGCTTCTTTGGGTTTAATTTTGTCCTTATTATCACTATTATCTGACTTAGCTGTTTTATCAGCATCTTTTTTCACTTTTTTATCCTCACGTGTAGTAACCGACTGGATGGGAACAGCTAATCCATTAAATTGTTCCGTTTGAATATCAACTGTTGCAGATAAGCCCGGACGGAATGGAGAATTTGACTTCCCGGAACTTATCAATTTTGCATACGATTCAGGAAGGATCCGAACCTTAACCGTAAAGTTGGTAACCTGGTCTGCACTACTTCCAACTACATTAGCAGAACTAGCAATCTCTGTAACCTGGCCCTTAAACTTTTTCCCTTGGAAAGCATCCACTTCAATTTCGGCAGTATCACCTAAGGAGACTCTGTTTATATCGCTTTCATTCACATCTACGCTAACTTCCATAGCACTCAGGTTAGATATACGCATGATCTCTGTACCAGCCATTTGCGAAGTACCCAAAATACGGTCACCCAGCTCAACAGATAATTTAGAAATTACACCATCAACCGGGGCATATATTGTTGTTTTTGCCAAATTAGCACCTGCTTCTTTTACTACTGCATCAGATTGCTCAACGCCAAATTTTGAACCAATCACATTTTGACGCATAGATTCTAAGTTTGCTCTTGCACCTTCATATTCAGCTTTTGCAGCATCAAATTCTGCGGCAGACAGTACTTTTTTAGTATAAAGTTCCTGATTACGTTTATACTTAGCCGCGGTATTAGCAAAATTAGCCTCTGCCTGTTTTAGCTGTTGCTGAGTACTGGCCAAACTTGCACGTTGGCCATTTAAAGATGCTACTGCACGTTCATATCCAGACTGTAACACATCCGGGCGAACTTTACACAGTAATTGCCCTTTCCTTACCACATCCCCTTCTTTAACCAGCAACTGAACTATTTCTCCGGAAACTTCAGCACTAAGTTTAACCTCTACTTCTGGCTGTACTTTTCCGCTTGCAGAAACAGTTTCCACAATAGATCGTTTCTCAACTTTCTCTGTAGCAACCTGGGTAGTATCACCTTTGCCAAACCAACCAAGCTTGTTACCTGCAATAGCTATAACAACCAATACCCCTGTTCCAATGAGCACATATTTTAATGTATTACTTTTCTTTGCCATGTTTACTTTATGAAGAAATTGAGAATTTCGTTTTTGAATTAAAAAATTAAGGGATTACCCAAATAATAGTCTATTACTTTGCTTCGGAAAATTAAATCATAACGAGCTTGTATCAAATCTAATTGAGCTTTATTCAAATTAGTTTGAGCCTGATTAAAATCAAGTGAATTTATTAAACCTACAGCATATCGCTGTTCAATTACGTTAAAGGCATCTTTAGAAGATTCGAAAGCAGTTTGTGCAGAATGATATCTTTTTTCGGCTGCCCTGAGATCATATACTGCCTGATTAATTACTTTATTGAGCGTATTTTTAGCTAGTTGTTCATTGATCTCCGCATTTTGAAAGCTAATTTTCGCTTTGCGTACAGATGAGCGGGCTGAATAACCGTTGAATATGGGAATATTTAGTCCGAATCCTATCGACTGGTTAAAATTGTCTTGTATCTGTGAATTGAATGAATTATTAGAAAATGACCCGTTAGAATATCTGGTTCCTAATCCTCCCTGCAAAGTTAACGTTGGATAATAATTACCTCTGGCAATATCAATTGCTTTGCGTGATACCTGCGTTCTTAAATCTGCTAATTTAATATCAGGGAAGGTGCTGTAAGCCGTTTTAAAAACTTCTGTAGCAGTATATGAAGTATTAATATTCTTAGTATCATCAATTACAGGCTTTTCTACTTCAAATGGAATTGCAGGATCTAGTTCCAATAATTGTGCAAGATTAAGAAATGATAGGTCGGTTTGGTTTTGGGCATTGGTTACATTAAGTTCAGCTGTAGCAAGCTGCGATTTCGCTTGTGAGAGATCTGCGAGTGTTTTATTTCCCACATCAAAAAACTTCTGTTCATGATCTAATTGTTGGCGGGAAATTTCCAGCTGCTGATTTGCTGCCACTAATAGATCCTGTGCATTTAAAACAGATAAATAATCGGTTACAATCGCTAAAATTAGATCATTTTTCACTTTTTGGGTGCTACTTTTATCAGCTTCCAGTTGCAATTTATTTTGTGAAATTTGATTCAATTTTTGAAATCCCTGAAACAACGTTACACTACTGCCTAAATTTCCATTTAGTGACGTAACCGATTGATTCACAAATTGATTGGTTATTGGATCAATGCTACGCCCGAAATTAAAATTTAAATTACTATTTGCGTTTAATGTTGGATACAAAGCTAATTTAGATTGTTTTAAATTCTCATCGGTAAGAGCCTCACTAAGTTGGGCTTGTTTAATTTGCAGATTATTTTGCAAAACTAACTCAGTAGCACGCTTTAATGTAATTTTCTCCTGAGCCTGTACACTTACTGCTGTTATTAACGTTAATATTATTAGAAAAAACTTGTTAAAGAGCATGCTAAAAAAATGATTTTTATATTTCATATTATTAATGAATTCCATCAAAATAGATTTTAATTTTTAAATTGCTAATTTACTATCTATAAATTACTTAGACATATTTATCTTCGTGATAAATTAAAAAATAAAAATTGTATCTGGTAAATTCTCCTTTTTGGCTGCAATGGCTATATCCATCGCTAACCTGGCATAAAAGCCGTAAAGAAAAACGCATTTACTTAACCTTTGACGATGGACCTATACCTGTTGTTACACCGTTTGTATTAAATACATTAAAAAAATATGATGCAAAAGCAACTTTCTTTTGTATTGGTGATAACGTAGCTAAGCATCCTGATGTTTTTCAACAAATACTTGCTGATGGTCATTCAATAGGTAATCATACATATAATCATCTTAACGGCTGGAAAACGAGCGATCGATTTTATATAGATAATATTCAAAAGTGCTATGAATTATTGAAGTGCAATCTCTTTCGTCCACCGTATGGGAAAATAAAACGAAGCCAGATCTCTTATATAAAATCTCAACAACCAAACCTAAATATCATTATGTGGGATGTTTTGAGTGGTGATTTTGATCCTGACATTACTGCAGAAAAATGTTTAAATAATGTAATAAAACATGCCCAAAATGGCTCTGTCATTGTATTCCATGATAGCGTAAAAGCTTATCCAAGGCTGGAGTTTATACTGCCCAATATTTTAGAACTTTTAACTAATAAGGGTTACAGTTTTTGCTGCTTGTGATGTATGGTATTGAGCTAGTAAAATTAACTCAGTACATTTATATCTCTATTTGTGTTTAGGCTTCCCTTTACGTTTAACTACAGCTTTTTTAACCGGAAGAGTTTTAACATAACCAATTACCTTAAATTCTGTACGGCGGTTCATTTCATGCTCTGCTTCTGAGCATGGTACTCCATTCGTACAGTTATTAATCAGTTTACTTTCACCATAACCTCGTGCTATCATCCGGGTAGAAGCAATTCCTTTACTAGCCAGGTATTTTACTGCCGAGGCAGCACGACGTTGGGAGAGCAATAAATTGGCTTTATCCTTTCCACGTGAATCTGTATGAGAACTAAGTTCAATCATTAACTCTGGGTTATCAACTAAGAGATCGCGTACTTTATCCAATTCAGGCAAAGATTGTTTTCTAAGGGTTGCTTTCCCTAAATCATAGTAAATATTTTCAATTTTAATTTCTTTATTAAATATTATTTTTTCAAGCTCAAAATTCACGCTGAATATAGTTCCTGGTGGGCGGCCTATTGTATTTACAGAAACATTCCGTTTTGTAAAATAGCCTTTTTTCTGAGCCAGTACCAAATAATTAGTGGTATCCTTAAGATCAAACTTATACTCACCTTTTTTACCTGTTATAAGTGGCTGCGTATTACGTGTAACAACGGCAATAATTTTAACCACAGCAGAATCTAAGGGTTGTTTAGTTTCATTATCTGTAACTACACCTTCAATAGAATACCCTTTAATGGGAGCGAGTTCATATTTATAAAGTGGCTTTTCTGTTTTAGTTAAAAGTGAATCTTTTAAACCACTATATCCATTTTTACTAATGATCATAGATCCAGGAGCGCAGTCTTTAATTTCCATCGTAACTTTACCCTGAATATCTGTGAATTTTTCAATGACAGAATCTTTGGGAGTTTGTTGGAAAAGAAGGCGTGCATTAACAATCGGATTTTTAGTTTCACTATCTACTACTAAAATAGAAGCAGGACACGAGGTAGTTTCATTCAGATAAAAACTATAAATATCATCAAACCCTTTTCCCCCGGCACGATTGGAGCTAAGAAGTCCCCATTTTTCACGCTTTGTTGCAGGATTAAACATATAAATACCAAAATCATCTCCTGATGAATTTATTGGATCGCCAATATGGCTTAGAGCAGGATGAGCCTTATCAGGAATATTTGTATTTAATGAAGTATAAAAAATATCTAAACCACCTAAGCCGATATGTCCGTCTGAAGAAAAATAAATAGTGTTATCGGCATCAATATAAGGGAATAACTCATAACCTTCTGTATTAATAGTACTTCCAGCATTAATAGGAGTAGACCATATATCATTTTTTATACGCTCACAATAAAAAATATCAAATGCTCCTATACTTCCTTTTCTATCTGATGTAAAATAAAGTCGTTTTCCGTCAGGGCTCAAAGCAGGATGCATCATGGAGTAAGAGAGATAATCATTATAGGGGAAAATTTTAATATCTGACCATTTGTTATTCTCTTTAACTATATAACATAATTCATTAAATGAAACCTTATTAAGGTCAATTTTAGGTTCATCTGATTTATCATTTTTTGATTTTCCTAATACACGAACCCGGCTAAAAAATAAGGTATCCATTTTTGCATTAAAACATAATGGCCCAACGTTAAGCTCTTTACGTAAGATAGATAAAAAGGAAGTATCTGGTGCAGCCGTCTTAAAATTTGTCTTCTCTGTACTGAATCTCGTTTTTAAAGCGGACTCTAATGTTATTAAGGAGTCTAAAACAAAGGGTTGTGCTATTAAATAGGAATATGCTTTACCAGTACGTCCATACACATTTATTTGTTGTTGACTACTTTTAGGAGCATCTTTATCAATCTTTTGGAGTCTGTCAGTAACATAAAGCAGTTGATTTTTTATAGGTAATGGGGCAAATTCTGCGTATGTTGAGTTAGCCGGAGTAAGCAATGCCACCCTTGATTTATTCTCTTTTTTCTTCCCATTCTTATTCATGAAGGCTATGGAATCCGAGTATTCAGCCAATCTTAACGCTTTCAACTCATTCGGGACTTTAATCAAATAATCCCGATAAGCTGTAGAAGCATCCCGATATTTCCCATTAATACGCAAAACTTCCGCATATTCAAATATTAACGAAGGCTCAGAGCCAAGTTGCTGTATCGGTACTTTACGGTACCATTTTTCAGATTGCGGGTAGTCTTTTATTTTATAATAGATCTGAGCAATTTTAGTATTAACATCTGCTTTTGTTGAATCTTTTTGATATAATTTCTGATAATATTCTAAAGAAGTAAAATACTGTTCATTCTTAAATAAAAAATCTGCTTTTTGGCGTGTACTTTGGGCTAGACAACAAGTACTGCTAAACAGAAAAAGTATAAACAGACTGTAAAGAGTATTATTTTTCATTTAATAATTTATTTGGGGATTTATTTGTTGATGTCTTTATTTATTTTGAAGGAATATTGCCAAATATAGCATATTCAGTCATTTCTTTATGGGTTTACCATCTATATTAATAATAACGCGGTGATGAAAGATTTCTTAAACCATCCTCTGTTTTAATCAGATAACCTAAAGATATTTCATGAGTATTCCTGCTATAGCCGGTCTTTGAAACATCAAAATCATAGGAATAACCTACCCTTAATTTTTGATCAAGCATATATATTTGGGCCATTGCTACTACAGAATTACTTTTTAAAGCGCCTGGTGAATAATTACCACTCTGGACATAGACTCCGGTACGGTATGAGGCTCCTACACTAAACTTGTCCAAAATCATTACAAATCCATTTACATCCACATTGATAGGGCCGTTTAAATCTGATTTAACAAGTACCGAAGGGTATGCTTTTACAAAATCATTGATCGGGAAAATATATCCACCAGTTAAATAATAATGTCTTTTGAGATTAACGTAATTAGCAAAATCAGCTTTGGGCTTTAACGTAATTAAATGAGTTGTAGATAATCCTACGTAATATTTTTCATGGCTTAAATAAACTCCAAAATTCACATCAGGTGTAAAGTGTGATATCCGTTCTGTTGGTATAGCCTGATCACCCTGTTGTGTTGTAGTTAATTGTGTTCCATCCAATACAAAATTGGCTACACCCCCACCTAATCCGAAAGAAAGATCAGCTGTTTCGGAAACTGGTATCTTATATGCATAAGAAAACATAGCTATTTGCTGACTCTGCGCACCCACTTTATCATTAATCAGATGAACCCCAAGTCCTACTTTACCATCCATGAAAGACCCATCTGCAGTAAGTGCCTGAGTTTGAGGTGCGCCTTCCACTTTTTGCCCAACCCATTGATTACGATTAACTAAATTTATATTTAATACACCTTTATTACCCGCGTAAGCGGGGTTAAGTACCAGGCCATTAAACATATATTGGCTGTATAATGCATCTTGTTGCGCAAACAAACTCGAGCCCAAAAACACCATACAAAAGGTAAATAATATCTTTTTCATCCGATTCTAATTTTCTTATAATAAAATGAAACTATTATATCCCCGTTTGCGTAACACTGCATATAATAGTTTTATCGTATTTAATTTATTATTTATTGGTATTTATAAACTCACAACTTATTAATCGCGTATGCATAAAGACAATTTTAAGGCACTGGTATTTTATCGCAGCAGGGTAATGTAACCAGCAAACGATCTTACCTGACCATTAAGATTTACTTTTACAACGTAATAGTAAGTACCTGGATCAAAGCCTGCGCCATCAAAAGCATTGCTGCTGCTGTAAGATTTTTTATAGTAAAGTTCATCACCCCAGCGATTTAAAATACGTACTTCATTATCCGGATAGCCGTCTAGCCCACCTATTAGGAATAGATCATTCATGCCATCGCCGTTAGGGCTAAATGCCGTTGGAATGGTAAGAAAATTTGTCCCTTTACCATTAGCTAAAGCAAAGTATTGTATACCCATTAAATCTACCGACGATTTAGTAATTCTGGAAGTGAGGCCATCGCCATAATTTGCTGTTGTTAATGTGGTTTTATTTAAATTTTTCCAGCCTGTATTTTCCCAATAAGCCATTTCTTTAAAGCCGCCATCTGCATCATTATATAGCATGCTGATATCAAAAGGTGTAGTGCCTGCTAAACGTTCTATACGATGATAAAAATTAGGATTAATATCTGTTAAACCCTGACCTAAAACATCTCGGGGAAGACCATTGGCATTTGGATCACTGTTTGCAAAAGATACGGCTAAACGGGCATCCGCAGCGGTAGGTATAGTTAAAATAACCGGACGATAGCGTGCAGTCGCTCCTAAAGTAGACCCTGTAGGAAACAGATACTCTCCGGCTAATGATGTGTTGCGAATAATTGCTCCCTGTGTACTTATAGAACTGATAAAACCCGAACTGCGTTTTATTGCATCTAAAGCTGTACCAGTTACCGATAAATTAAAATTTTGGAGGGCCAGCTCACGATCTGTTAAATCCAGTGTATTACTCACTTCCTGATCAATATTCATGGTTTTTATACCTGCACCTGAAAGAAGTAGATTATAAAACTGAGTTTTATTCGTACCTCCGAAGTTTTGATCTATACCAGAGAATTCAACTGTTCCGGTACCTGCTGGGTTTAATGCGAGTGAAGACGCATCATTATTCTCCCAATTACCGTTAAGCCCCAGCCAACCCTGCAATTCTACATCGCCAGACTGATGAACATAATCTGTATTATTAACCATTACCTGGGCAGTGGATGCAATAAATACATCAGCTCCATTATTTACCCATTGGGCAGAAGCTGGTAATATACCAGCTAAACCTAAGGTAAAAGCTGTACCGAAAATAAATTTATATGCTTTCATAAAAGTTAATTTATTGAGTTATTGTAACATTCCAGTTGAAATTAGCTGGAGCTATAGCTACAGGTCCAGGTGTTACATTTTGCACTCTGATCTTAACAATAGTTACACCAAAAAATGTTGTTACCCTCACAAAACTAATAACTATACCCGGGTTTAAATCAACATCAGGATTAGCAGTGGCTACACCTGTAGCTGGTGCAGGTGTCATATCTACTACATAATCCTGATAGCTACTAGCGCCTGTACCCGCAGCAGTAAGAGACTTAGTAGTTGCGGCAACGCTCCCATTTACTACAACCGGAATTGGGTACCAATCTGTGGCATCAACATATTCTAACCTATTAAGAGTAGTATTAAAGCGTATCATTCCTGTATAAGGAGTAAAGGTATTCCTATCACCACTTGTACCCTTAGGTAAAATTATGGCGTCTTTAGTATCAATATCTAATACAGCTCTTGGAGTAGCAGTATTAATACCTACCTTAACTGCAGGTAAACTACCACTTGACCCTTTTTTTCCTAATACCATCGAATTATCCTGACTCACTAGAGCACCATCTCCTATTGCAGTAGTATTGGAAAAGTTTGTACCTGGTCCTGGCCCTGCATTATAACCAATAGCAGTATTATAATTTCCAGTCACATTAACTTGACCAGATGCAACACCAAAGAAAGTATTACCCCCACCTATTGTAGTTCCTGATCCTGATGCCAAGCCAAAAAAGCTATTGAAACCAGCTGAGGTTGAAGCTGATCCTGCAGAGCTTCCAAAATAACTATTACCAGCAGAGGATGTGGCTTTCCCTGTATTATCACCAACAAATGTATTTGATAAACTAGTGCTGGTAGCATTAATTCCTGAATTGTGGCCGATAAATATATTATCTTTAGAAGTTGTTGTAGTTGCACCCGCATCCTGCCCTATGTATATATTATTAGTTCCCTTTAAATTAGCTGGCTGTGTATTTCCTACGAGTATATTATTCTTTAAAGGTGATCCCACATCAGAAAGCATTGGTTGCCCATTCATTTTCAGGGTAGCCTTAAGATCTACATTACCAGGAAGAATACTTCCATTAGATGTAACTCTAAAAGCTTCCAATCCATAAGTTTTAAATACAATATCCTGATTATCTATAGTTCCAAAGAAATCTGTAGCAGAATTAGTACCTGTATTTCCACTTAGTGCCCAAGGAGTACCGCCAGCAAGAATATCTAACCAAGAACTGTTATTATAATATTCCAGCTTATCTCCTTGAGTGTTATAACGTAACATACCCCGTACAGAGACTAACGGTGAAGGTTTATCTGTTGTATTATTACCAACAGGTACAATTATAGCATCTTTGGTATTAATATCAAATGAAGATCGGGGACTAGATGTATTGATACCTATATTATTACTTGTACCATTGGGGGATATTCTTAAACCTTCTATATTATTAGACTTGAATACAAGAGCTTGGTTATCTGTAGTCCCTAAAAAATTCTTTGTAGAATTAGTCCCTACATTACCAAGTAATGACCAGGCAGAATTGTTATTAGATATATTTTGCCAGGTATTGCTCTTGTCAGCATATTCTAATTTATCATTATCTCTGTTAAAACGTAATGATCCGGTTGTTGCTGATGGTCTTTCAAAAGTTGTACCTACAGGTACAATTACAGCATCTGTAGTCGCAATATCTAATGAAGCTCTTGGAGCGGAGGTATTGATACCTACCTGAACTGCGAATGAGCCGGTCCCACCTAATATCATCGCATTATCTTGGTCAGCTGTAGCACCATATCCTATGGCAATGGTATTATTTAAATCTGGATAAACGGGCCCCGCACTATAACCAATGCCTATATTATTATTTCCATCTATATTCTGCCCTCCTGATAATATTCCAAAAAAAGTATTATTATTCCCACTTGTATTATTCGAACCTGCAGAAGTACCTATAAAGAAATTATTTGCTCCATTCATATTAGATTTCCCTGCATCATCACCTATCATTACATTATTCCCTCCAGTGATATTAGTAGGTGATGTATTACCGATTAATAAGTTAGTAAGATTATCCGAAAGTATAGGCTTATCATTCATTAGCAAACCGGCCTTAAGATTGACATTACCGGGCGTAGTGCCATTAGAATTAGATGTAACCCTAAAAGCTTCTACACCGAAAGTGTTAAATATAACAGGGGAATCATCTATAGTTCCAAAAGTATTTGTACCGGCACCTATAGTATTTCCGCCTAAACTCCATGCAGTACCACTGCCGCCACCGGCTAAAACCCAATCAACACCATCAACATTTTTAGTGATATCAGGTATTGCTGATTTTAGCATATAAGTTTTGTCATCTGCTACAACATATACCAGCATTCCCTGCTTCCTGCGTTCTGTAGTAATAGCATCTCTTTCTCCACCGGCACCGGTAGCTACAGATCTATAACCACCTAAGCCCAAATTGTCCAAATGGGTTGGATACACATCAGCAGGGCCAATGGTTGAAAGATATGAACCAAATGGTATTTGAGCTAAAGCATTTTGATTTAATAAACTCATTAAACCAATTATGAATAAGAAAATGGATAATTTTTTCATGCTTGTCAATTTTTATTTTATAATAATTTATTTTTATTAAATGGTAAATGCACTAACAATGTATTATTTATATTGGCTAAAACCAAGGTTAAAAGCTATATTACTAAGATGAGTTTTATTTATTTCCATAAATTATTTTATTGAGTTACAGTAATATTCCAATTTAATTTTGAGCCTACAAAATAGTTATTAAGAGCTGATGAGGAAGTATTTCTTAATCTAATGGTAACCGTGTCTTTAGCACTAACCATTACAAAACTAATTACAACACCAGCATTTAATAGCACTGTAGGACTTGCTATAGCTGTAGCTGTAGCTGCATTAAAAACATTCCCTCCGGGAAAAACAATATCATAGTCTACATCTGTATTTGCAGCAAGAGGAACAACACCTTGTCCGGTAGATTGGAATTTTATTATAGTTGCGTTACCTGAAACTACATTTTGCCAGGAACTGTTATCATGGTATTCTAACACATTATTAGTTGTATTAAAACGTACCATACCAGGCACAACCTGGGCGATGGCTGACTTATCATTTGTATCATTACCTGCAGGTATAATCATCGCATCTGTAGTAGCGATATCTAATGAAGCTCTTGGAGATTGAGTATTAATACCTACACTAACCGGATAAGCAGTTCCTCCTAGGATTAGTGAATTATCTTTCATTGCATATGCATTATGTCCTATGGCAATCGTATTTATCAAACTTGTTAAACCAGGCCCTGCATTGTCGCCAATACCAATATTATAACTTCCATCAACATTTCCATGACCGGCAAGGGTACCAAAAAAGTTATTATTGCTGCCCGTTGTAGTCTTATCTCCTGCAAAATTTCCGAAAAAGTTATTATATGCTCCGTCAGTAAAACGAAGTCCGGCAAAAGACCCAAAAAAACTATTGCCTCCCAGTCCGGCTGCCGTTACTCCAGTATTAGATGCCCCAATCTGAGCCCCAACGAAAGTATTACCTGTACTGTTGACTTTATTTCCTGTCTGCCCTCCAATTAAAACATTGTTACTGCCCACTGTATTAAGTAACCCTGCATCCCGGCCTATAAACAAATTATCAAAAACATTTATTGAAGCCAGACCTGCATTCTGACCCATAAATATATTATACTGCCCGCTAAGGTTAACAGGTTTTGTATTGCCTAAGAATATATTATTCCTATTAGGTGCATTTCCATCCCAGAGCATTGCTTGGCTATTCATCTGCAGAGCAGATTTAACATCAATATTACCGGGTGTAGCACCAATGGGTGTTGTAACTCTAAAAGCTTCTATACCAAAAGTCTTAAATATAACAGGTTGATTATTGCTGGTTCCAAAAAAGTCTGTAGCTATGGCAGTATTCCCGTTTAATGACCAGGCAGAATTGCTATTAGAAATATTTTGCCAGTTATTGCTCTTATCAGCATATTCCAATTTATCATTAATGGTATTAAAACGTAGCATACCGGTTATAGTGGTTGCAGGCTGTTGGATCGTTGTACCCACAGGCACAATAATCGCATCTGTAGTAGCAATATCTAATGAAGCTCTTGGAGAGGTGGTATTAATACCTACCTGAACTGCATATTGGCCAAGTCCTCCTAATACCATGGCATTGCTTTTGGCAACAAAAGCATTGGAGCCTATAGCAACAGTATTTGATAGACCCGATGACCCCGCCGCCGGACCAGCAGATGTTCCAATAGCCGTATTATTACTCCCAGTCTTATTATATGCACCGGAACTGGCACCCACAAAAGCATTGCTACCCCCTGTAGTAGTAGCTCCTCCTGCGGAGAGGCCGAAAAAGCTATTCAACGTGGTTGCACCTGCAACCTGCCCTGCTCCACTTCCAAAAAAGCTATTATTTGCTCCAGCTATGTTAGGACCTGTAAAATCGCCAACAAATACATTTCTATTATTAGTAGCAAGTGCATTCGTTCCTGAGTTTGAGCCAATGAATATATTAGAAGAACTCGCTGTAGCAGCAGCACCGGCATTAGCACCAATGTATATATTATTAGTGCCGGTTAAGTCAGGACCATTGATATTACCTACTAATATGTTATTAAGTGCAGAGCCACCACCACCATCTGAAAGCATAGAGTGACCATTCAATCGTAAAGTGGCACTCAACTCCAGGTTACCTGCTTTTGCATTACCGTTAGAGAGAAGTTGCATACTTGTTACACCGTCTGTTTTAAATATAACATTCTGGTCATTTGTTGTTCCCAGAAAAATTCCAGGCGCACCCAGGTTTCCACTTAAGCTCCAGGTGCTGCCAGAACCCAGAACGTCTTTCCATCCAGTATTGTCATAATATTCTAATACGTTAGTACTATTATTATAGCGTAACATACCTGTAACTGCACTAATGGTACCAATAGATCCGGGCCTTTCGTTAGCAGTATCACCCTTGGGCAGAATTACAGCATCCGTATTAGCACTCAGATCTAATGAAGCTTTTGGTGCAGGATTATTAATACCTACCCTAAGACCATTAACTTTAAGACTGAGGTTCATGGAGTTACTTTGAGAAACCTGAGTGCCAACCCCTATAGCGATCGAGTTTGTCAGACCCGGTGCAATTGGACCACCCCCAATACCAATATTATCACTTCCATCTATATTAGCAAAACCGGCCCCATTGCCAATAAAAATATTCTCGGAGCCCGTTGTAGTCTGCAATCCGGCATTGGTTCCAAAAAAACTATTAGACTCTCCCTGAGTTACAACTGTTCCAGCTTGAGTCCCAAAAAAACTATTGTTCGTTCCACTCATACCTGATGAACCTGTATCATTTCCTACCAAGGTATTATTATAGCCATAGACAGCGCCCTTCCCTGAGTTTTGGCCAATGAAAATACCATAACCAATAGCATCAGCGCCCGCATTCTGGCCTATAAATATATTATTACTTCCCAAAGAAGCAGCTTGAGTATTACCTATTAGTATATTATTGAGCGTAGGATCACCACCGTCTGAAAGTATCTGTTGATCGTTGATCTGTAAAGGAGCTTTTAAATTTAAATTACCCTGGGTAATCCCATCAGCATTAGATGTAATTCTAAAGGCCTCTACCCCATGCGTATTAAATATAACAGGGAAATCATCTTGAGTTCCTAAAGTATTTGTACCGGTGGAGCCTATCGTATTTCCGCTTAATGACCAGGCAGTATTACTATTAGAAATATTTTGCCAGCTTTTGCTATTATCAGCATATTCCAATTTATCATTATCGGCATTAAAACGTAGCATACCTGTAACAGTAGTTGCAGGTTGCTGGGCCGTTGTACCCAAAGGCACAATCATAGCATCTGAGGTATTAATATCAAATGAGGATCTTGGAGAACCTGTATTGATACCAATATCATTTATACCATTAGCATTAGGAGAAATTCTTAAACCTTCTTTATTATTAGCTTTAAATATAACAGGTACATTATTGGTAGTTCCGAAAAAATCTGTAGCAGTGGCAAAATTTCCACTTAAACTCCATGAAGAACCGGCGCCTATATTTACCTTAACCCATTTGGTATTATCACTAAGCGTAGCAGGAGTAGTACCCAGTAACTGGTAAAAACTCTGATCTCCGCTTACATATACCAGCATACCTTCTTTTCGCCTCTCTTTTGTGATAACATTTCGCCCATTAATATCCGTTACACTTCTATAGCCGCCAAGACCTAAATTCTCCAGATGCGTTGGATACACATCAAGAGGGCCAATGGTGGAAAGATATCCTCCAAAAGGTATTTGAGCTAAAGCATCTTTATTTAACAAACTCATTGAACTTATAAATAATAACAATAAAAATTTATTCATACTTATTTATTTCGTATAAAGAAGCGGTGTATCTGCTGTATATGCATTTGGAGAGGTGTATACATTATAATTTTTTTGAACGCCGTTAGTAGTAATGGACCTGTTAAGTTCTTTTGTAAAAGCCGGATAACTTTCTGCAGATCCTATAATAAATGAGCTTAATGGTGCAAAATTAGTAGGATAAGCAAAGAAGAAATACGAAGGGGTACCATTATAAGTAATTTTGAAATTATTATTTATGTTGCTGCCAACTAAGTCAGTACCACCACCTGCACTTGCATTTTTAGCGGCAAGAATTTCTAGGTCAGTAGGTGTAGGCCCTGCACAACGAGCCCAAAATCGCCTGAATTGAAAACTAATGGACGCATTTGCGTTTGTTGTTTTATCTGTTGTAACAGACATGGAATAATTAGTAGTTCCGGCTACACTTGGATTTGGGTTAATGTTCACTGTTCCGCTAAGTGGACTAGTAGGTTGTGAAACACCATTAACAGTAATACTATTAATCGGTGTATTAGGTGTTGCTGATGGTGTTACCACCCAGCTAAGTGTGAATGTGCCCGAAGGAGCTACTTCTAATACAGGAGAAACCCCATTGTTAGTTATAGTTAATGAAGCTCCTGCCGGAAGAGATGGATAGATTAAAGCTTGCAACACTTGGCTTATGGTTGAATTTGCAGTCCCCAATGTTACACCACTTAAACCAACAATAGGGCTGGTACTTGCTGCAGCAGCATTAAATATACCTGAAGCGCCATCCTGAGCAAAAAGCTGCCAGGCTGTACCATCAAATATAAAAGACTGCCCCTTAACCGTATCGTAATATGCCTGATTAATTGTTGGATTTGCCGGAGCAGCAGCAAATGATCCTTTGAAATCAACACCAATGCCATTGGTTCCTTTCAAAATGGTTCCTGTAAGAGGCCATATGGTAGCTCCTTTGGGGCCATAAATTGTATTGGCCTGAGTATCGATGTAAAAATCTCCGGTTACACCAGGATTATTTACACTAGGATCTCCTGTTCCATTTAATACTGTATTCCCATTTATACCATTTAATCCTACTGGACCGATAAGAGATGTCCCTTTAGACCATGCACCAGCTAGCTTTGGACCGTAAATCGTATTAGTTGAAGTCTCAATATAAAAATCTCCATCTACACCATCATTAACATCGTCCGGTGTTTTTTGCCCATTTAATACCGTATTGCCATTTATACCCTTCAAAACAGTTCCTGTAGCAGGCCATGCACCAGCTAGCTTTGGACCGTAAATCGTATTAGTTGAAGTCTCAATATAAAAATCTCCATCTACACCATCATTAACATCGTCCGGTATTTTTTGTCCATTTAATACTGTATTACCATTAGTTCCGGCCGCACCTGATAATGGTGTTCCTGTGCCCCAGTCTACAACATTAGCTATAGTCGTTCTAGGGCCATAAAATGTTGAGCCACTTTTATCAAAGTAATAATCTCCGTCTTTACTGTTGGCCGGAGGATTAGCCGTTGGTGTACCTGTACCACTATAAATAACTGAACCACCGCCAGTACTGGTGCCAAATGATAATGGAAACCAATCAGCAGGCTCAGCATTACTATTAAGATCGGGCGTAACGGATTTTAAAATGTACATTAAATCCAAAGATGTAACATATACCAGCATGCCGGGTTTCCGGCGTTCGGTAGTAATTAAATCCCGCTCTGCCTTATCTAACACACTTCGATAGCCCCCTTTTCCCAGATTATCAAGATGGGTTGGATAGTCTGCGGTACCAACAGTGGAAATATAACCTCCAAAAGGTACCTGAGCTAAAACATTTTGGTTTAACACACTTATTAAACCAATAATGGATAAGAAAATATATAATTTTTTCATGCTTTCAATTTTTATTTTGTAGAGTAAATTACTGCCGGTGTAGCATTACCAAATTTACTGTTAGAAGTATATACATGGTAAGTTTTACCTGTAACCGTAACATCTGTTGGAGTAAATGCTCCTAAATTATCTGTTGCTCCTATTTTAA
This sequence comes from Sphingobacteriales bacterium, assembly GCA_025353765.1. GTDB lineage: Bacteria > Bacteroidota > Bacteroidia > Sphingobacteriales > Sphingobacteriaceae > Daejeonella. The sequence continues at coordinate 893 of JANXOD010000009.1, read as the reverse complement.
ATTCAGTTAATGGAAGGCTATCATTTGCATAAGCGAAGAATACATAAGCGTTATTAGCGGCACCTGGAGGAATTGAGATGGTAAACCCAGGGTTTACATTACCGGCACCCAGGTCAGTACCTCCGTTTAAAGCTGCTGTAATTTCAGCTTGAGTAGGTTGGGCTATTGACGATGTACCCCAATAGCGTCTGTATCTAAAGGTAATAGAAGTACCTGCATTAGTCGTTTTATCTTGAGTGTTGACAACCATTGAATAAGGAATGGTTCCTGCTACACTAAAATTGGGAGTAATAGGTAATGTTCCGTTAAGCGTTGTGCCTTGCGGAACAGTATTAACAGTAACATCTTTAATAGGCGTGCTACCTGTGGGCAAAGTTACCGACCAAACAAGACTGAAAAGGCCAGAATTACCAACTTCATACAGAGAGCTTCCAGAAACACTTAATGATGCTACTGCTGCTACAGATGGGTAAATTAAATTTTTTAAAACTTGATCTAATGTTGAAGCGTTAGTACCAAATACTTGAGGACTAGGACCAAGGTTCGGATTGGTACTAACAGCACTAAAATCAAATGTGCTTGAACCTGAACCTCCTGTCCCATCATGGGCAAAGTCTTTCCAGTTTATACCATCAAATACAAGCGATTGTTTAAGAGCTAAGTCATAATATGCTTGGTTTAATGAAGGATTGGGAAAAGCAACCTTATATGCCGTTAAATCCGCAAATGATCCTTTAAAGTCAATGCTAACTCCATCTACTCCGGCCGGACCACTGGCCAAGGCCTTACCTGGGGTTGGCCATACACCAGCCGCTTTCGGTCCATAAATTGTATTCGTTCCGTTATCAATATAAAAGTCCCCGTCTATTCCTACTCCGGCTGTGGGTGCTCCA
>JANXOD010000007.1 GCA_025353765.1 Sphingobacteriales bacterium | reverse complement strand
CCATCCTAACGATATACAAATACTCACTATTTCCGATTACAAAAACTTACTTAAAGGGTTATTATCTTTAATGAGTAAAAGCTTTGAAACTATTGATTATACGGGTATTTACGCTTATTTTGGTATTGTCGGTCAGATTGATAAATATCAATTAATGGATGCGATTGAATTAAAAAAAGAAAATTGTAAAGAGCCTGTATCTATTGATTATACTGATGTTTCAAAGATTTTAAATATTTACAGACTTTGTTTACAACCGGAAAATAACCTGATTTTTAATTCAAATGAATGGCTGATTTTAATGGGAGATATAAGGGTTTTAGAAATGGAAAGGTTGGGTTCTAACGTAAAAAAATAGTTATGGCATACGTAGTAAAGAATGATATCTTAAATGATGTATTGAAAGCACTTTCACAAACTAAAAGGCTTTCTATAAAGATATTTTTGGAACATAGAATTGGAATTACAAAACCGGAGGTAATCGAATTTTATGAAATGAAGCTAGAACAGGATGGTTATGCTAATTACTTTACATTGCCGGACAAAACGAAAAGTTTTTTTATAACTTCGGTAGGACTTCTTTTTTATAAAAATGGTGGGTATAAAAACGATGTCACGCAGTTAGCTAAGGATATGCTAAATATCTCTCATTCTATTGAGAAAGCTAAACATAGAACATTGGAAACTTTTATTCAGTCTAGGACTGACAATAAAATAAAGGATAACATTAGTACTACAAAGGATAAAGAATTAAAAAAAACTTTTATAATTGACGATAGAAAAAAGATAGAATATGTTGTAGATGAATTCTTTCTTCTAATTGATAAAATTGAAAGTTCAACAACTTTTTCTGTACTTGAATTAAGGGCTTGGGAAGCGGAATTGAAGTCGCTGATTTCTCTCGCTTTTTCAGAAGAGCATAGTTTCTTTAAAAAAGCGAAATATAGCATACTAGATAAGCAAACACTGTTGGAGTATTATAAACCCGCATTACATATTCTTGAATTACATTTCATAAGCTTGAGTACTGATTTATCTAACATACATGACCTAATCAAAGATAAAGTGGAAAAATTATTTAATAATGGTCATTATGAAGATGCCATTTTTCAATCTTTTAAGGCGATCGAAATTGCAGTTAAGGCGAAGTCTGGAATTAATAAAACAGGTACGGCTCTTATGGATGATGTGTTTTCGAGCCGGAAACCCATTCTTAGATTTTCGGATGATGAAAGTTACCAAGCCGGTTTTATGTTTTTGTATAAAGGGGCAATGGGATCTATTAGAAACAAGGAAGGTCATAATAAAGTTGAGTACACAAAGGAAGAAGCCTTTGAAACTATAAATTTTGCTAGTTTACTTTTAAGATACCTTGATAAATCTGAAATTGTTAATAAAGAATAACTTCAATGTCAATAATCAATTTACAGAACAGATATAAATAACATGGAAAAAGTCATAGATGCTATCAAAAAACAACGTGCGGAAATGGGCTTAATTATTAATCCTTTAATAAATAACTATAAACTTGAAGACAAGGAGATATTGGAAGTTTGTCAAGTTGGAAAATTTCTTTATAAAATAAATCCAGAATTAAGAATCGCTGATAAACCCAAACCGCCTAATCCTGATTTTATCTTTAAAGTTGACAATAAAATTATAGGCTTAGAACATACTAGAATTGTTGACCCAACAAGATCTCAAATTTTCTTCTCAATTTCAAACTTGTTTGACAGCGCCGCTAAAGAATATAATGTGAATTATCCAAGTAATTATATATCTGCGACATTTCGTTTGAAAAATGATAAATTAGAGTTTAGGCAGCAAGACAAAAAACAATTAATAAAAAAGATCAACTCATTTGTTAATGATGCAATAAAAGGTAATTATGACAATCAACCAGATTTTATTAAAAGAATAGCTATAGTGCCAAATAGTATTGTTTCATTCTCATACTTAGAAGATAGTTTCAGTGTTGAAAAATTAACAATCGAAGACCTTAAATCCGCAATTTCAATCAAGGAAACAAAATTGAAAAAGTACTATCAGCAATCAAGTTTGATTAATGAATTTTGGTTGGTATTAATGGTAGGCTCTTTAAACTCTGCTTCATTTGAATTAGATGAAAATACGAACTACAAAACAGCATCCATTTTCGACAAAGTTTTTTTAATGTCGGATTTTAGTGAAGAAATTGTAGAAATAAAATAAAAAAATTACTGCTAACAATGCCTTTTGTAACTGAATATAATACTTCACTTGTTTTAAAAAAACTTATCGGTGAAATTCCAGACAACATTAGGGAATGGGAGCCTTATAAAAATTCTATTTTTTTTCTAAATAGACTTGATAAAACAAATTTACTTTATTTTAAAAAATTCTGCGAAAATCCAATTGAAAATATTGACAGAATCTACAATTCTATTAATATCGTAGATAATAAAGTTTTTGTTTATGAGGGTGGCAATCCCTCATATCATAAAGTAGAAAACTGTGATAAACTTTCTTCAAATTTCATAAACTTTAAAATTCCAGAAACAATTAAAGCAAATGGAGATAATGCAATAGAAGAGTTTAGAAAATGGTTTAAAGAAAATCAAACGGTATTTGCTGAAAAACCAGATGTTTATCAAATGAGGGTGCAATCTAAATTTGGAATCTTGCAAGGTATCGAAAAGGTCGATTATAAAAACAGTGGTAATGTTTATAAAGAAAATCTTACACTAATTGAGATCGAAAATAGAATTGATAGCTTATTACATAATGCTTCTGAGTATTATAAAGAAGATTTAAAAAGACAATATGCAATTAAAATGTTCCAAAAATCAACATTTTTAGCTTTCAAAGAGCAAGGCATAGAAAAAAACGAAACTGGTTATGCCGACGAGGAATTAAAAGCAATATTAAAGGAATACTTCTACTTATTTATACAACCTACAATATTCTATTTGAAAGAGTTTTTTAAAACTTTTTATAATTCCAATATTGAAATCAATGAGAAAATATTTGAGCAATTAAATTTTAAGAAATGTACAGTTTGCTATGCGAAAGACTTCGAACAAAAATCTCATAATCTTTTAGACAAGAAAAATATTTTAATTGAAAAATTTGGAATTTATGAATTTCCTATCGAACCAGCAAAATTCAATTTTAAAGATATAGAAAATAGTGAAACTAGAATTGCATTTATTTATTGTCGTATATTTCGTGTCATAAATGAAGACTTTTTATCAGATGAATTTGGTAAGTATAAAAGATATAGAGCGGAATATATAAATCATAACAATAAATATATTTACTCAGATTCTAAAATTTATGAAACTGATATTCCTAACATTAAATTATTTAGAAAATATATAACAAAAATTGAACAAAATAAAGTAACAAGAAAAGCTGTTTTTACGACTTATGCTCACGAAATATAACCTATAAAAAAAGTAGCAAAATCATCATTTTATATATTTTCTAAATGCTGAAATAATCTCAAATATGAAAAAACCTGAAATAATTCTGGAGATATAATCTAACCAGTATGTGCCGTCATTAATTACAAGTGGCTTTATAAAAACTTTATCAATATAGTGTAAAGGGTTAAGCAACTGTACATAAACAGTATGATATTTTATGTAATTTATTTCTGAGAAATTTCCAGTAGGATATGTATTAATGATTAGGGAAATGTAAATTAGAAAATTGAACCCTAACCATATTAAGAGAGGTTTCCACCAACATTGACCGAAATCATTAACTCTCCCAATTGACATAATCATCCAGTCATTAAAGTTTTTCACTTTTACTTTTTTTAAATCTGAATACGCAGCTTTGTATTCGTAAGATCGAAACACTAACGATGTAAATCTATCCCCTTGATTTTCCATAGCAAATTTTAATTGCCTAAATGTTTCTCTAATGTTTTTTTGAAAATCTTCTGTTGAAATTTTTATTTTTTTTACTTTACTATTAAGATTGTAAAAAGATGGTACAGTCTGGTTTGATAGTTTTGATAGATCAAAATAGTTGAACCAAAAAGTATTAGATGATTTTATTTGAGAAATATTGGAGTTATATATTAAATAATATTGAAAATTATCAAGTTTACAATTTATAAATTGAAATTTTTCTAAATAAGATTCTAAAATTTGGAACTGAGAATGAGTAGCATTTGTACTTCGAGAGATATTAATAAACTGAAAATTTGAGTAATTAAGAAAATTATGAATAAATAATTTACTATTGATTGTTAAATTATTTAGCACTACATTACCTCTGTAATTGCCCCCTGTAATAATGAAATCGTCAATTCCTAAGTCTTGTATTTTGATCAACCCTTCAAATTTTTCAGATAGATTTATGTGTAATTTTTTAAGATAATCTAGGTTTAACATTTCATGGCAACCACTAATGTCAATCCCATTATAACATATATTGCTATCAATATATATATTTCTGCAACCTCCAATAATATATTCATCGCCATACTCTGTATAATATTTTATTGTCGCTTCTTTTAAAAATGTGGAATTATAAATATTTAACGCTGAGTTATCTCCAGATTCATTAAAATAATCAATAGTTATTGAATCATTAAATATTGAGTCATTTAAGGCTATATTATTCTCAATAAAATTGTCTTTAAAAAAGAGGTCTTTTTTAAATTCGCAGTTCATTATCACTAAAGAATTATACCTGTTTTCAGAATGTCTTATTTGCCCATTTAATTTACTGTCTTCATACCTTAATTCAAACGTGAAATTATTTGTTGAAAAATCTATTACATCAATTGAACTTTTAGAAATGTGAAACATCGAATTAAAAGTTGAATTTTGAACATAAAAATTATTAATATTAATACATCCATCTATGATTACCATTGAATCAAAATCACTTAAAGATGAAATTATAAAATTATTAGCATTAAAATTACAAACTTCAAAAGAAAGGCTTTCATTTAGCCTGTGGTCTGGATTTAATTTAATTTTACAATTATCAAATTGTATGCTACCTTTGAATTTACAATCTTTAAATCTAATGGAGCCTTTTATGTTTAAATTCTTAAAAACAACATCTCTATCAAACTCCACATCATTAAAAAGAATTTCTTTTTCTGAGACACTTGATTCTATTACAATTCGCATTCTTGTTGAAGTTATAGTTTTGCCGTGAATATTAGAATTTCTATTATTAGAATTTATTTCACTTATTAATTCTTGAATGTCCATAATTAAATATAGAAATTATTTTTTGTCTCTCAAAACTTGCCATACATAGTCGAAATCCAATTCTTCGTATTTGCAGTATTCCATAATTGTTATATATTTTGATTTTTTTCCTATTGCATCTTTTATTGATAAACGTAGTCTGTTAGCAGTATTATAATGCTCGCAGCCTAATAATATCATCACGTCTTTGGTTGTTAAAAAGATTCCGCCTTCCATAATTAGCTCATTTTAAAGGTCAACTGAAAAATCATTTCAGTTGACCGGTTATTGCTTAATGTTTTTCCTCTTTATCGGTACGCTTGCAACTCCTTATGTAAGATATGCTTTCAATTCTGCCTATATCCGTAAGGGTATTTAAGGCATTTAAAAGCTGCCATTCATGTAATAAGGGTATTTTTTCTTTTAGTTTATCTCTTTGAATGTCACAATTGTAATCCGTCATCTTCTTATTATTAAAGATGTCTTGAATATCCCCGTTCGATAATTCTCTAAGCGTATTTTTTAACTTGATTTCTGTAATATAGATACTGGGTTTAATTCCTCCGGTACTTTGCCTCATCCCATTTATAGATTCATAGCGGTTAAATAAAGAATGATTGTCAAAGATTTTGTCCTGAAATTGATCGTCGTTCATAATTTCTTGTTTTTAATGGTTAGTTGGTTCTTTTGATTTTTCTTTTGTTGAGAGGTACTCTTTGATCGCCCACATGGGGACAATGCATTTGCCAGTTTCCCCTTCCAAGTATTTAGCAAATAGTTTCCCTTTAATGATGAGCTTCCTTACAGAGTTGTAATGGAGATTAAGCATTTCGGCTGTTTGCTGTATGCTAAAGGCTTTGATCTGTTCTTCGTTTTCTCTCAGCTGTTTAATATCGGAGCGGAGTAAAGAAATTTGATCGAAGAAATTGGTTAAGTCCGATACCTTAACGGTGGTGGTTACTTCCATGATTTTTGTATTTTAATTTGATACAAATGTCCTCCACCAAAAAGTCCGCTACCCGAATAGTAGCGACACTTTTCGGTTAGAATTTTTACTATTAACCGCCTTTTACGGCTTGTTCTCAACAGTAACGTGGTATTGGAAGATTTCGAGAATAGTTATTCACCGGAAAAAGTTCGCTACCATTCGGGTGGCGAACCTTTTCGGATAAAACGGGCATAAAAAAAGCCATCAAAATTATTTGATGGCTTACTTAAAACTTGAAGTTATGAAGGCGGCGGGTAAAAAAGGTTCTGAGTAAGAGTATAATCTCTGTATTTTATTAATTCAATAAAAGACGGTAGTAAGATCAACGCTGTTTTGTCCGTCTTATCATATCTGCCTCTTAATATCCCTTTGTGCATTAATTCATTGATAAATTCAACTGTGTACATTTTGTGTTGCTTAATGGAATTTAATTCTTCTAATATTTCTGATGCCGTGTACCAACTTTTATCTAAGTCATAACGAATTGTTTTCTCTTCAATGGTACAATAAATTGGAACTGATATTTTTTCTTCATGGGAATGATACATTTGCCTCAGCAAATTATAATTAATATGTTTTAAAAGCTCTAAAAAAGATTCTTCTAAAATTTCGACTTTTTTCAACTTTCTATTATTCTGTCCTCGCAATAAATGTGCATCAAAAAGTCTTACCAGAAACCTTTCATTCATATTTCTTTGAAAA
>JANXOD010000043.1 GCA_025353765.1 Sphingobacteriales bacterium | reverse complement strand
GTAAGTGAAGAAGAAAAAGAAACGCAAACAAATTGTTTACAAGCTATTAAGCTCATTCAACCTGGGGTAGACCAAGAAGCAAGGTGGGTAAAGAAAGGGCGTAAAACTCATTATGGTTATAAGGAACACATAGCTACTGATGAGAACGGCTTGGTATTGAGCCTGGAAACGACAGCGGCAAACGAGCATGATAGCTTAAAGCTTGAAACCTTACTTGAAAAGGCAAACTTACCCGAAAGGGCAAAAATATTCGCAGATAAAGCTTATAAAAGCAAACATCATGACAAAGTACTTACTGACAGGAAATTGCGAAATAGAATTCACCATAAAGCAGTTAAAAATAAGCCTTTGACAAGTTGGGAAAAGAAGTTTAATAGAAGGCTAAGTTGTTTTAGATATACAGTTGAAAGAACATTTGGAAGTAAAGTGTTATGGTTCAAAGCAGGAATTGCAAGGTATGTGGGCATGGTAAAAACCCATTCACAGCATATTTTAGAATCCATTGCTTATAACTTAAAAAGAAGCCCAAACCTAATAATACAGCAAGAGATTAAAAATCAATTACATAAGGCTTAATTCAAAGGATAACTATGTTTAAACGAGGCTAAAAAATTAAAAAAATACTAAAAAGTATTTGAAAAATCATGTTCTAAAAAACGGAGAAGGACTGGATTTTAAGATGCTCGTGTTTAGCAACAGTCTCAAGTTATTCTCGTTTTAGGCGGCCTTACTTACAAATAAACTTTCAGGCGTCTTATAATTTAATGACTGATGAAGCCTATGTTGGTTGTAAAAAGTAATAAAATCTTTTATCCCTGCATATAAATCAATCCCATCTTTATATGATTTCAATAAAGATCCTCGTATTTAATCGTTTTCCAAAACCTTTCAATAAATATATTATCTATTGCCCTTCCTTTTCCATCCATTGAAATACTTATATTGTTGTCCTTGAGTACATTTATGAAAACATCGCTTGTAAATTGTGAACCTTGGTCGGTATTAAATATTTCCGGTTTGCCCTGTTTTTCTATCGCTTCTATAAGCACTTGCGCGCACCATTCCGCAATCATGGTGTTGGAAACAGACCAGTTAATGATAAACCTACTTTTTAAATCTATAATAGCCGAAAGGTACATAAATCCTTCTTTCATAGGCACATAGGTGATGTCCATCGCCCATACCTGGTTAGGCCTGGTAATACTTAAGTTTTTTAAAAGATATGGGTACTTATAACTAGTTTTATCACTAATGGTAGTTTTAGGCGCACGGTAAAGGGTTTGCCAGCCTACTAAATCCATCAAGCGTTTAACGCGCTTCCTGTTCACCTGATAACCTTCACTGCATAGCCAGGCCGTCAAACGCCTTATCCCATAAAAAGGGGTAAAAAATATTGTTTGTCCAGTTTCTCCATGATTATCAGGTTTTCTTCACTTTCTTTTTCAGGCTTAAAATAAATCCCGCTGCGGTGCAGGCCCATCAAGTGGCATTGTTTGGAAATACTTACATCGCTTTCTTTCTCTACCAAAGCCCTTCTTTCTGCCAAAGGCCTCTTTATAATCTTTTTTTTAGAAAGTCGACTTCCATGTTCAGCTGTCCTATGCGGGCATAAAGTTTATCCAAATCGGCACTGCTTTCTTCATTTTTGGTTTTTTCACCTTTAAATACCTGCTCAAAATTGGCAAGGGCCTCTGCCTTCCAGGTGGATATCTGAGTGGGGAGCAATCAACTATAGAGGCCTTATCAAAGAAGTATGAACTGCACCCCACTCAGATATCCACCTGGAAGG
>JANXOD010000024.1 GCA_025353765.1 Sphingobacteriales bacterium | reverse complement strand
GTGTCCACCTCTTCCCATTCCGAACAGAGAAGTTAAGCCCGCCAGAGCCGATGGTACTGCCGTAACAGGTGGGAGAGTAGGTCGGTGCCCAATTTTACTAAGCGCCTTTATTCTATTATAGAATAAGGGCGCTTTTTTTGTGGAACCCTAATCTTCTTAATCTTTGCAATCTTCAGAGTATAGGAAATATTAATCCGTTACAATTACTTCGAATTATCTAAATCTCCTCAACATGGGAACTTGAATTGCAAATATTTCAAGGTCAAACCAACGGTAATCATTATATTTGAAACTTAACTAATTAAGATGAACATCAATATTGGCTCTCGTAGAGAAGTGTTATTGCATATTGAAAAATATATGCTTGAGAAGATGCACGAATACCTAAAACCTATTGAAACGAATTGGCAACCTTCGGATTTTTTACCGGATTCTACCAAAGAAGATTTTTATAGTGAGATTAAGGAATTAAAAGAAAATGCAAAAGACCTTTCTTATGATCTTGTGGCGGTATTAATAGGCGATACCATTACAGAAGAAGCTCTTCCAACATATGAATCATGGTTGACTATGGTTGACGGAATCTCTAAGGATGAAGAAGGTGGCTGGATGAAATGGGTTCGTCATTGGACAGCTGAAGAAAATCGCCATGGTGATCTGTTGAATAAATATTTATACCTATCCGGCCGTGTGGATATGCGTCAAATGGAAATATCAACACAATATTTAATAGCTGATGGATTTGATATAGGTACTGGGCATGACCCTTATCGTAATTTTATCTATACCAGTTTCCAGGAATTAGCTACAAATGTATCTCACCGAAGGGTGGCATCACTTGCAAAAAGCAGTGGTGATACCTTATTATCTAAAATGTGTGGTGTAATCGCTTCGGATGAAGCCCGCCATGCAAAAGCATATAAAGATTTTATGAAAAGAATCTTTGAGATTGATCCTAGTGAAGCGATGATTGCTTTTGAAGATATGATGCGCAATAAGATTGTAATGCCCGCTCATTTTTTACGTGAAGTGGGATTAAAGGTAGGTCAGACTTTTGGCCATTTTACAGATGCAGCCCAGCGTTTAGGTGTTTATACTGCTATAGATTATGTGGATATTATGAAACAGCTTATTGTAGATTGGGAAATTGAAAGTATGCGTGATTTAAATGAAGCAGGCGAAAAGGCTCGTGATTATGTTTTAAATTTGCCAAGCAGATTATTGCGAATTGCCGAAAGGATGAAAAATCCCGGTTTAGAGTATAAATTCAGCTGGATAGCAGGATAAAAGAAAAGCGATGAGAGATCATCACTTTTCTTTTATATAATGATTACATATTTCTGCGATACTGCCCGCCCACCTGATAAAGTGCATTGGAGATTTGTCCCAGAGAACAAACCTTGCATACTTCCATTAAGCTTTCAAAAATATTTTCTCTCGCAACTGCTTTCTTCTGCAAGTCTTTTAATAATTGTGCAGAAACCTCCTGATTCCGTTTTTGGAAAGCTTCTAATGCCGTAATTTGAAATTGTTTTTCCTCTTCCGTGGCACGAATAACTTCAGATGGTACAATCGTAGGTGAACCATTTTTATTTAGAAAAGTATTCACTCCAATAATCGGATATTCACCTGTATGTTTAAGTGTCTCATAGTACAATGATTCTTCCTGAATCTTACCACGTTGATACATCGTTTCCATCGCACCCAAAACACCTCCACGATCATTAATTCGTTTAAATTCTTCTAGAACTGCCTGCTCAACCAATTCTGTTAGCTCTTCAATAATAAATGACCCCTGTAAAGGATTCTCATTTTTTGCCAAGCCAAGTTCCCTATTTATAATCAACTGAATAGCCATCGCTCTGCGTACAGATTCTTCTGTGGGAGTGGTTATTGCCTCATCATACGCATTGGTATGTAATGAATTGCAATTATCATAAATGGCATAAAGAGCTTGTAATGTAGTTCTGATATCATTAAAATCGATTTCCTGGGCATGTAAGGATCTGCCGGAGGTTTGGATATGATATTTTAATTTCTGAGAACGATCGTTCCCTTTATATCTATATTTTATCGCTTTCGACCAAATTAGTCTCGCAACCCGTCCGATTACGGAATATTCAGGATCTATACCGTTTGAAAAGAAGAAAGATAAATTGGGAGCAAAATCATCAATATGCATTCCTCTGCTAAGATAATACTCTACAAAAGTAAAACCGTTACTCAATGTAAACGCTAGTTGAGAAATGGGATTGGCACCCGCTTCTGCAATATGATAACCTGAAATAGAAACAGAATAAAAGTTGCGTACCTTATGATCTATAAAATATTTCTGAATATCCCCCATCATGCGAAGAGCAAATTCCGTAGAAAAAATACAAGTGTTTTGTGCCTGATCTTCTTTTAGAATATCTGCCTGAACCGTCCCCCTAACATTGGTGATAGCATATGCTTTGATCTTCTCATATACATCTTTAGGCAAAACCTGATCGCCAGTTACTCCTAAAAGCATTAACCCTAAGCCATTGTTTCCTTCAGGCAGATTATCTTGGTAAGAAGGCCTGCTCATTCCTTTTGATTGATAGATATGATCAATTTTGGATTTGACCTCTTTTTCTAAACCATTTTCCAGAATATATTTTTCACATTGTTGATCAACAGCAGTATTCATAAAAAAGCCAAGCAACATAGGGGCCGGGCCATTTATTGTCATCGATACAGAAGTAGATGGATGACATAAATCAAAACCGGAATATAATTTTTTAGCATCATCAAGCGTAGCTATGCTTACGCCGGAATTGCCAATTTTTCCGTAAATATCAGGCCGAATATGTGGATCTTCTCCGTATAATGTAACCGAATCAAAAGCGGTAGATAAGCGATGAGCTGGTTGATTAAGGGAAACATAATGAAAACGTTTGTTTGTTCGCTCAGGCCCGCCTTCACCAGCAAACATCCGTGTAGGATCTTCTCCTTCACGTTTTAATGGGAATACTCCTGCGGCATATGGGAATTCACCCGGAACGTTTTCAGTTAATAGCCAACGTAAAATATCGCCCCAGGCTTCATATTTTGGTAATGATATTTTAGGAATGCGAAGTTTAGATAATGATTCATAATAAAGAGATTGTTTAATTTCTTTATCACGTACTTTAAAAATAAACTCATCCGCTTTATATCTTTTGATCGTTTCCGGCCATTCACGCAATAATCGTTTGCATTCGCCATCCAATTTTTCTTCGAGTTTAGCATAAGCCTTAGCCAAACCATCTCCGAAAGAAAGAGCCTTATTTTCTTTAGCCAGGCTTAATACTCCCTTAATTTGAAATAACTGCTGGGCAATTTTACATTGTGTGTTTACCCATTCTGCATAATTAGAATTAGCTTCTGCAATTTCTGCTAAATAGCGAATACGATCGGGAGGGATAATGTATATTTTTTCTGATTGAGAACTGGCGAGTTGCATTTTGGCATGAAAATCTAAACCGGTCTTTTCTTTTAAAGAACTCATTAATGCAGAGAATAAATTATTCATTCCCGGGTCATTAAATTGGGATGCTATAGTTCCAAAAATCGGAATGTCTTCATCTTTGATCTCGAATAAATGATGGTTTCGTTTAAATTGTTTCCGCACATCACGTATGGCATCCAAAGCTCCTCGTCTATCAAATTTATTGATTGCCACTAAATCCGCAAAATCCAACATATCGATCTTTTCAAGCTGGGTTGCTGCACCAAACTCGGGAGTCATCACATATAAAGAAACATCACAATGTTCCGTAATTTCAGTATCAGACTGACCAATGCCGGATGTTTCAACAATAATCATATCATAACCTGCGGCTTTGCATATGTCAATAGATTCCTGAACGTATTTTGACAATGCTAAATTCGCTTGGCGGGTAGCCAAGGAACGCATATAAATTCGTGGATCATTGATGGAATTCATACGGATACGATCGCCTAATAATGCTCCACCTGTTTTTCGTTTAGATGGGTCTACGGAGATGATGGCTAATGTTTTATCTGTTTCCATCAAAAAACGCCTGACCAACTCATCAACAAGAGATGATTTGCCCGCACCGCCTGTACCGGTTATGCCTACAACTGGAATTGTTTTATGGCCTATTAATTTTTTAACTTCTTTTAAAAACTCTTCAGCTTCTTTAGGATGATTTTCTGCAACAGTAATGGCAGAAGCTATAGATTTTACTTCTCTTTTAGTTATACCTTTTATTTCGCCATTTAGTTTAGTTTTGGTCAGAAAGTCGCATTGTTTTAGCATATCATTAATCATTCCCTGTAAGCCCATTTTGCGGCCATCATCCGGAGAATAAATTTGTGTAATGCCATAGGCTTTTAATTCTTCAATTTCATAAGGAAGAATTACTCCGCCGCCGCCACCAAAAATTTTAATATGACTTGCATCTCTTTCTTGTAAAAGATCATACATGTATTTAAAATATTCAATATGCCCGCCTTGATAGGAAGTCATGGCTATTCCCTGAACATCTTCCTGAATAGCACAATTTACAACTTCATCTACAGATCGGTTATGACCCAAATGAATAACTTCGGCTCCCGAGGATTGAAGTATGCGGCGTATAATATTTATGGTAGCATCATGTCCGTCAAATAATGCTGCTGCTGTTACGAAACGAATTTTATGTTTAGGTTTATAAACCTCTGTAATTTCCATTGTTACTTAGAATCTAAGCAAATGTAATCAATTATTGCACTTTTGCTTAGCTGTAACCTGTTTTGAATGAATGAGCGAAGGAAGGATTGCATGAAGAAATAATAGAATGATTGAATAAACGAGCGAGAGAAAATAGGCACAAACTTTTCAAGTGCAATTTTCAACCTTTCAGCTCCAAAGAAAGAAGACACCTCTTTAGTTTTGATTTTTGATTAATGAAAGTCTATAAATTACAAATGAGGAATTTTTATTCCTCATTTGTAAAGAAACAATTAAAAGTGAATTAGCTCTTTTTATGACTGTCTTCGCTCTTGTGGCTTCCTTCATGAGAGGCTTTACCACCTTTGCTGGCAATTTCTCGTTGTTTTTCTTCGTCCATCGAAGCGAAACCACGTTTAGAAGTATCTCCTTCACTTTTTTGGGTTCCTCCCTCCTTATTACCCCCACCATGAGAAGCTTTACCACCTTTGCTGGCAATTTCTCGTTGTTTTTCTTCGTCCATTGAGGCAAATCCTCGTTTAGAGGTATCGCCTTCTTTACCTTGGCTCTGACCTTGTCCGCCTTGGTTTTTTTCTTTGTCTGGCATGATTTTCTGTTTATTTTATTTGTTAAATGATGAATATTAAAACGTCTATTTGGAAACGTTACTTCTATTTTTAACAGAAATAGTCATTATAGGTTTTTAAAGAATTGATTTTTTTTAAAATATTTAGAGGATTTGATTCATCTCAAAAGCAAGTTCTCATGCCGATGAATTTATTTAAAAAACTAATGATATAGTATGATTTGTATCTTTACAAAAAAATAGTTTGGGCACTCCTTTAGATTACGGTCAGAAAAGTTATAATCATTACGGTGCATACTTGAAAAATAAGTATGATGGCATGCGTGTTTATAAAATTATTGCCGATGCTGGATTTACCTGTCCTAATCGCGATGGCAGTAAAGGCTATGGCGGTTGTACATACTGTAATGTAGATTCATTTACGCCAGAACTTTCCAGAAAGCTTCCCACCATACGGGAACAGATTGAGCAGGGCATGGAACGTGCTTTTAAAAACTACAAGGCCGAAAAATTCATTATTTATTTTCAGCCCAATACCAATACCTATGCTCCAACTCATTATTTAAGAATGCTTTATGATGAGGCATTGAGCATAAATACAGAAAATGTGGTAGGCTTATCCATAGGTACCCGACCCGATTGTATTGATTTTGAGAAAATTGCTTTACTAGAAAGCTATGCAGATCGTTTTGATGTGGATCTAGAAATGGGGATGGAATCTATATATGATGAAACACTTCTAAAGATTAATCGGGGCTGTACTCACCAGGAGTTTGAAAATGCGTTGAATTTAGCCAACAGCACAAAAATCGACATTTGTGTTCATACGATCTTTGGCTTTCCCTGGGAAACGCATGAAATGATGTTGCGTTATGCTGATGAAATTAACAGGTTTCCACAAATCAAATTTGTAAAATTGCATCATCTGCATGTTGTAAAGGGTTCTATTATGGGATCACGGTTTAACAGGGAACCGTTTAAATTATTTACTATTGATGAATATACCGATTTTATTGCTGCATTTATCCCTCTTTTGAGACCGGATATTGTGTTACAGCGAATTTTCGGGTTAGCTGATTTTGATTTATTGATCGCTCCAAATTGGGGGATGAAAAAATCAGAGATTCAGAGTTATATCGATAAAGGCTTAGAGCGTAGAGGGGTAGTGCAGGGAAGTAACTATGTTCCTGCTCAAATAATCACAGTTTAGCAATATCATCCAATGAAAGCCTTATATTATTGCACTATTTTATTAGCACAGGCCGAGCTTGCAAAAGCTTCAGGTTTGGCTTTAAATACAAACCCCATACTTAAAATGTACCCCATGGCTTCATGCAATGCCTGGTTAGATTTAAAATTTGGATTTGTATTAATATCTGCATGCACTTCCAGATCTACATCATATAGATCTAAAAGATCGCACAATGAATAAGCACATTCAATAGATTTTTGAACTTCAGAAAGCATTCGTTCTTTAATACTCATTTTAATAGAAGAACGTTCCTGATGGATAAACATAAATCCGCCTTTTTGCTCCCTTAAAAAAACAATTACTGTGGCAAAGTCTATCGTGTTTCCTTTTACCTGTGAGTCTGTGCCAATACAAACTTTAAGTTTATTTCCCAAATTTGCTTCACGTTCAATAGCACGTTCTACTTCTTCAATAATCGGGATCTGAATAATTTCTCCGTTAAATTTTTTCCAAATCATAATTCAAAAATTAAGAATTAGCTTAAAGGGATGTAAAACAGATTGTTAGAATTTTTATTAAAGATAGATGATGAAAGGGCAAAAAGCGTAGATGAATTATTATTTATTTGTTAACATATTAACATCCAAACATTAACTTGCACATTTTAAGGATACATGAATGGGTATAAGATTTAAGCGGCAATAAGATAATTAAAACATTTTTATAGTAATGTTGTTGCTTCAATATTAAATATCCTACTATGACTTTATATACTCAACTTAAAAAGGAATTAATGATGGTTTGTAAGAGCCAGATTAGTGGTATTCATAAACTTAAAGAATCCGGCCGGAAGTTTTGCATGACCAAGCCGATGTATTATGAAATTGTTGATTTTATCGAAAAAAATCGATTAGTATGGCTTATAGGGAAAAGCAATTTTATTAGTCAAAATTTAATTTAAGTACACCATATCTAAAATACATGAAAATTAAATATTCAGCATTAATGGCTGCTTTAATATTAAGTACATTATTTTTTTCTTGTAAGACCAAATCAAAAAGGACCTCCCAAATGGGGGTAAAGGGAAGATACATAAACAGTGCTTTTTTAAAGTATATCCCGGATAGTATACCAGGGAATATTTTTGTCTATTGCTATGAATTAAATTTTAATAAGGCGGATAGTGCAAATGTTTTTTATGGCTTTGAGCAAGGAAAAGTAGCTTATAAAAAGCAAGACGACAAGTATAAATTAATTAATGCTTCTCAGGGAAAGGATCTTGCTTTTATAATTAATAAAGATAGTAGTATCACTTTAATTGATAGCACCGTGACAGGGAGCCATACTAACTCCTTATTTGTGAAGGTGGATAATATACCAGGCAAAGAATGGGTATTTGAAAAGTATCTTAATGATAAAATGATAACAGGTGAATATGTACTTTATAAAAATGGAATAGCGACTCCTCAAAAAGTACAATTTACTTCAGATGGACAGGTAAAAGGATTAAAACCTTATACCAATTTTTCTATTTGCTACAGTGGCGATTGTGTTGAAGAGACTGAACCCATATCCAATTTAATTGCACTAAAAGGTAATGATAGTTTGGCAAATCTTTATGCATTTAAAATCAATAAAACTGCTAATAGTATCATATTTTACAATATAGAAGCACCCATAAAAGACATAAAAGGCAATCGGCAAATTTTAGATAAAGCTTATGAATTTCGGAAGAAATAAAGGCTGTTTGCTCCTTTGTTTCATGTAGCGTTTTATCCTGCCAGTTTTTTGTATTTAATGCGGTGGGGAATTATATCACCTGCTCTCTTTTTTCGATTTTCTTCATATTCGGAATAATTTCCTTCGAAAAAGTAAACCTGTGAATTCCCTTCAAAAGCCAGAATGTGCGTACAAATGCGATCTAAAAACCAACGGTCGTGGGAAATAATTACGGCACAACCACCGAAATTCTCTAAGCCCTCTTCCAATGCACGCAATGTGTTTACATCAATATCATTTGTTGGCTCATCCAAAAGTAAAACATTAGAACTTTTCTTTAAAGTGATAGATAAATGAACACGATTACGCTCTCCTCCAGATAAAACACCTGCTTTTTTCTGCTGATCTGCGCCGTTGAAATTAAATTTTGAAACATAAGCTCTTGAATTTATGGGACGATTTCCTAATAAAATAGTTTCCTGTCCATCAGTAATATTTTCCCAAACAGATTTTTCGGGATCCAGGTCATCATGCATTTGATCTACATAGCCTAATGCTACAGTTTCTCCAACACGAAAAGTTCCGGCATCGGGTACATCCTGACCAGTTATTAAACGAAATAAAGTAGTTTTGCCGGCACCATTTGGCCCTATAATTCCAACAATTCCGGCAGGAGGTAAAGAGAAATTCAAATTTTCAAATAATAATTTGTCACCATAGGCTTTGGTTACATTTTGAGCTTCGATAACAATATTTCCCAATCTCGGTCCCGGCGGAATGAATAGTTCCAGTTTATCTTCCCGCTCCTTGGTTTCTTCCGATGCGAGTTTTTCATAATTTGATAAACGTGCTTTTGATTTAGCCTGACGGGCTTTGGGCGCCATCCGTACCCATTCTAACTCCCGTTCCAGGGTTTTCTGGCGTTTACCTTCTGTTTTCTCTTCGGATGCTAAACGTTTAGCTTTTTGCTCTAACCAGGAAGAGTAATTACCTTTCCAGGGAATACCCTCACCACGATCTAATTCTAAAATCCATCCGGCTACGTTATCTAAAAAATAACGATCATGTGTAACAGCTATAACAGTTCCCTTATATTGTTTTAAATATTGTTCAAGCCAATCAATACTTTCGGCATCCAGGTGATTTGTTGGTTCGTCAAGAAGTAAAACATCCGGTTCTTGTAATAATAACCGACATAATGCTACCCTTCTGCGTTCCCCGCCTGACAAAGTGGCAATTTTAATTTCAGGCTCGGCACATCGCAATGCATCCATAGCTCGTTCTAATTTAGAGTCCAGTTCCCAAGCACCAATTGCATCTATTTGATCCTGTAATTCTCCCTGACGTGCCAGTAATTTATCCATCTCATCCGGGTTTTCATAAACCTCGGGCAAGCCAAATTTTTCATTAATATCTTCGTATTCTTTTAAAATAGCTGTAGTAGCTGCAACACCTTCTTCTACAACTTCTCGTACAGTCTTAGTTGCATCTAAATCAGGCTCTTGCGCCAAATAGCCAACGGTATAACCTGACGCAAAAACAACCTCCCCCTGGTATGATTTATCTAATCCGGCAATGATTTTCAATACGGATGATTTACCGGATCCGTTTAAACCAATGACTCCTATTTTGGCTCCATAAAAAAAAGAGAGGTAAATATTTTTTAAAACTTGTTTTTGAGGCGGGTAAATTTTGTTTACACCGGCCATAGAAAATATGATCTTTTCGTCTGACATTATTGTGTTTGAAATGAGCTCCAAATATCGTAATTTTAGTCAGAGAGGTGTAAACTTTGTGAAGCTAATATGTGATAAAACCATTTCCATTGAAATGGCGTAATTGTTGATAAAATTGTTACAAAAAGTGTCGCTCTTTTAATCTAATAATTTTAATAGCTTAGGGGGTTTAAAATACACAGAAAGGTATATCTAATGGAAGCTAAATTTTCTCCACGTGTTAAAGACGTCATATCATATAGTAGAGAGGAAGCTCTGCGTTTGGGCCATGATTATATTGGTACAGAACATTTGTTGCTGGGCCTGATCCGTGAAGGAGATGGAATGGCGATAAAAATATTAAAAGATGCCGGTGTGGATACCGCACGTTTGCGTCGTTCTATTGAAGATGCGGTAAAAGGAACATCAAGCACAACTGTAAATTTGGGTAATATTCCTCTTACAAAACAAGCAGAAAAAGTTCTTAAAATAACCTATTTAGAAGCTAAAATTTTCAAAAGTGATGTCATTGGAACAGAACATTTATTACTATCCATATTAAGGGATGAAGATAACATCGCATCACAAATACTATTGCAGTACAATGTGAATTACGATGTTTTTAAAGGAGAAGTAGAAAATAATAAAGAAGGCTTTCGCGATGAAGCTCCCGGATCTCCGGCAGGCGATGATGATTTTAGAGAGGAAGACAGTTTCAGTCAGCCTAAAAAAGTTTCGGATATTAAATCTAAAACTCCTGTTTTAGATAATTTTGGTCGCGATTTGACCCGTGCAGCTGAAGACGGAAAACTTGATCCTATTGTTGGGCGTGAAAAAGAGATTGAACGCGTTTCACAAATTCTATCCCGACGTAAAAAAAATAACCCCATCTTAATTGGCGAGCCAGGTGTGGGTAAATCTGCCATTGCAGAAGGTTTGGCATTACGAATTATTCAACGTAAAGTATCACGTGTATTATTCAATAAGAGGGTGGTTACGCTTGATCTGGCCTCTTTAGTTGCAGGTACAAAATACCGTGGACAATTTGAAGAGCGGATGAAAGCGGTGATGAATGAACTTGAAAAATCTCCGGATGTGATCCTGTTTATTGATGAGATACATACCATCGTGGGTGCCGGTGGCGCATCAGGGTCATTGGATGCATCTAACATGTTTAAACCAGCATTAGCCAGAGGAGAAATTCAATGTATTGGTGCTACAACTTTAGATGAATATCGTCAGTATATTGAAAAGGATGGTGCTTTAGATCGTCGTTTTCAAAAAGTAATGGTAGAACCGGCAACTCCGGATGAAACCGTTGAAATATTGACTCGCATTAAAGAGAAATATGAAGAGCATCATGGAGTAACATATACTGACGAAGCAATTAAGGCATGTGTAACTTTAACTTCCAGATATATTACAGATCGTTTCTTACCCGATAAAGCGATTGATGCATTAGATGAATCCGGTTCACGAGTTCATTTAACTAATATCCATGTTCCTCAAAATATTATTGATGTGGAGCAGAAGATTGAAGAAATTAAGGTTGAAAAAAATAAAGTTGTTCGCAGTCAGAAATATGAGGAAGCAGCTAAACTAAGAGATACCGAGAAGAATTTGCTTGAAGAGCTTGAAAAAGCAAAAATCGAATGGGAAGCAGAAACAAAAACCAAACGCTATATTGTTAGTGAAGATAATGTAGCAGAAGTTGTTTCTATGATGACCGGTATTCCGGTTCAGCGTGTAGGACAAACAGATAGCATGAAATTGCTTGGAATGTTTGATTCGATTAATACACGAATTATAGGACAGGAAGATGCAGTTAAAAAATTAACAAAAGCGATACAACGTACACGAGCCGGTTTAAAAGATCCTAAAAAACCAATAGGTTCCTTTATTTTCCTAGGCCCGACAGGTGTTGGTAAAACAGAATTAGCCAAAGAACTTGCCCGCTTTATGTTTGATAGCGAAGATTCACTTATACAAGTTGATATGAGCGAATACATGGAAAAATTCGCAGTATCCAGATTAGTTGGTGCGCCTCCGGGATATGTAGGATATGAAGAAGGTGGCCAGTTAACAGAAAAAGTCCGACGTAAGCCATATTCTGTTATTTTATTGGATGAGATCGAAAAAGCTCACCCCGATGTATTTAATATTCTGTTACAGGTTTTAGATGAAGGTCAATTGACAGATAGTTTAGGACGCAAGGTAGATTTCAGGAATACCATCGTCATCATGACTTCTAATATTGGTGCACGTCAATTAAAAGATTTTGGACAAGGTGTTGGATTCAGCACTACAGCTAAAGCAACTCAAGCCGATACACATTCCAGAGGTGTGATTGAAAATGCATTAAAACGTGCTTTTGCTCCTGAGTTTCTGAATCGTGTGGATGATGTGATTGTATTTAATTCATTAGGAAAAGAAGAGATATTTAAAATCATTGATATAGAATTAAAATCATTATTTGAGCGTATTCATGGCTTAGGATATGAAGTAAAGTTGACAGAAGCGGCAAAAGAGTTTATTGCCGAAAAAGGATATGA
This sequence comes from Sphingobacteriales bacterium, assembly GCA_025353765.1. Taxonomy (GTDB): domain Bacteria; phylum Bacteroidota; class Bacteroidia; order Sphingobacteriales; family Sphingobacteriaceae; genus Daejeonella. The sequence goes on along the minus strand of JANXOD010000024.1, from coordinate 204,087 downwards.
TTCTAATTTTGGTGCCCGGCCGTTAAAACGTGCTATACAAAAACACCTGGAAGATCCAATTGCTGAAGAGATTTTGAAGGGAGAACTAGTAGAAGGTGATACAATGGAAGTAGATTTTGATAAAGAAACGAATGAGATCAAAATTATAGGTAAAACAAAAGCTAAGAAGAAAAAAGAAGAGAAAAAAGAATAGTAATTTAGAAATTCATTAATACTAAAAGCCCGACTGATTTAATTTTATCAGTCGGGCTTTTTTGGTAGTTTAAAAAATTCATCTGATGAGAAATCCTTCCTCTTATAAATTTTATATATTTTTGTTCTTGTGAAAATATAGTTATTGCCAGTTCATCTCAACCATTTTTAAAAACATCATGCTTAAAAAATTCTTAAAAATCACAGCCATTATAGTGGTATTAATCACAGCTGTCGCATTTGCTGTTCCTTATCTGTTTAAAGATAAAATCACGATGATTGTTAAAGAAACAATCAATAAAAAACTGAATGCGAAAGTTAATTTTAAGGATGTAGATATTTCCCTGTTTCGCCATTTCCCTAAAGTAGCCGTGGCTCTGGAAGATTTGCAGGTTATAGGTACAGGAGAGTTTCAGGAAGATACTTTGATTTCAGCTAAAAACATTGATGTTTCTCTGAATTTAATGAGCGTTATCAATGGCAAAAAAATGGATATCTATGGGATAACGGTTAATAATCCTCGCATTCATGCTATCGTCAATAAAGATGGAAAAACGAACTGGGATATTGTTAAGCCGGATACTGCTCAAACAGACACTGCAAAATCAAAACCTTTATCGCTTAAATTGAAGCAATACGAAATTAATAATGGATACCTCAGTTATGTAGATAAGCAGGGCAATATGAATGCAGAAGTGATTAATCTGCATCATAAAGGCAGTGGTGATTTCATGAATGATATTTTTACACTAAACACAACTACTCATGCGGGCGCCGTTAATTTTACCTATAACAATATTCCTTACCTGGTAAATGCAAAGACAGATATCACAACTGATATTCAGGTGGATCATAAAGCCCAAAAATATTCATTTAAAACAGGTGATATTACCGTAAATAACTTGAAATTATTCACCGAAGGCTTTGTTCAATTATTGGATAGCAGTTATGTGATGGATATTAAATTTAATGCACCTTCCACCGAATTTAAAAGTATTCTGTCTTTAGTGCCGGCCGTATTTAAAAAAGATTTTGATAAAGTAGAAGCAAGTGGGAAAGCTATTTTTAATGGGTTTGCCAAAGGAACGTATAGCAAAACTTCTATTCCGGCTTATGGAATTAATTTGGAAGTTCAAAATGGCTCATTTAAGTATATCGATCTGCCTAAGCCTGTTAAAAACATCAATCTGATAGTCAATGTTAATAATCCGGATGGTATTACAGATCATTCGGTGATCAATATTCCAAAAGGGCATATAGAAATGGATAATGAACCTTTTGATTTCAGATTGCTGATTAAAAATCCGGTTACGAATATGTTTATTGATGCGGCGGCTAAAGGAAAATTAAACTTAGCTAATGTAAGTCAATTTTCCAAGCTGGAAAAAGGTACTAAACTATCGGGGCTGTTAGATGCAAATGTGAATCTCAAGGGAAATGTAGCAGCCATAGAAAAAAAACAATTTGATCAGTTTAATGCAGCAGGCACTGTTCAGATCAATAATATGAATTACGTTTCAAAAGATTATCCGGGCGGCATTGATGTGAGTAATCTATTAATGACCTTTAATCCTAAAAATGTAATTATCAATAATTTTAAAGGCCAGTATTTAAAAACAAATTTTAATGCTACTGGTATATTGAATAATTTATTGGGCTTTATGTTAAAAAATCAGCCTTTGGATGGATCACTTAACGTAAAGGCAGATCAATTAAATTTAAATGACTGGATGGCAACTTCCGGCAATACCGCTGCCCAAAACAGTACTGCCTCAACTCCTTTTGCTGTGCCTAATCGTGTTAAATTTTTGGTTAATGCAGATATTGGCAAAGTACATTATGATAAACTAGATATTCAAAACCTAAGCGGCAACATTGTACTTAAGGACGAAACCGTTTTTATGAATAATGTAAAAGGCCAGGCATTAGATGGTACAATGGCAGTAAATGGTTCTTATTCTACCAAAATCAGTAAAAAGAAACCAGATATTGCCTTAAGTTATGATGTAAGGGATGTAGATGTACAAAAAACCTTTAATGCATTTAATACCGTTCAGAAGTTAATGCCTATCGGGCAGTTTATTTCAGGTAAATTAACCTCAAAATTAAGTATGAATGGTAAACTGGGTGAAAATATGATGCCCGATTTAAGTTCTTTAACCGGCGATGGGAATATGTTATTATTAAAAGGTGTTATAACGAATTTTGAGCCTTTAAATAAGCTTGCCAAAACGCTTAATGTATCCCAGTTAAAAGATATTTCTCTAAATAATGTGAACAATCATATTGCTTTTGCAAACGGGAAAGTGCAGGTGAAGCCGTTTAATATAAAAGTAAGTGATATCAACATGGAAATTGCAGGTACACATGGCTTTGATCAATCATTGGATTATAATATTAATTTGAAACTGCACCGTAGTATGATGGGTGCTAATGGTAATGCATTGGTCAATAATCTGACCAGTAAAGCAAATGCTAGTGGCATTCCGATAAAGATGAGTGATATTATCAACTTGTCTGTAAAAATGGGTGGCACTATAAAAAACCCAAGCTTGAAAACAGATTTGAAACAAGGAACCAGTACGTTAGCCAATGACGTAAAAAAACAGGCTATAAGTACCGCAAAAGATACTATAAATAGCATGAAAAATAAGGCTGTAGTAAAAGGGAAGGAAGAATTAGATAAAATACTAACTAAAGATACCACCACTAAAAAAGCGATTAAAAATGTATTGGATGGGCTCTTCAAAAAGAAAAAACCGGCTGAGAGTTCGGGGAATTAAGGAGATTGATTTGTATACTTTTTCTATTTATTTGTTTGAAACTGTTTTTAAGTGTTGAGAATTATTTCTACCTGACAACACTTAGACAGGAATTATATTAGCACCATCGCTAGTTTTGCCTGTGCCAACAGGAATTTTACCTCTGCCATTGCTAGTTTTACCTGTGCCAATAGGAATTTTACCTCCGCCATCGCTAGTTTTGCCTATGCCAATAGGAGTTTTGCTTCCGCCATCACTAGTTTTACCTGTGCCAACCAGAGTTTTGCCTCCGCCATCGTTAGCTCCCGGCATAGTAAAGTAACACAGTTCTCTGAAGGCTCCCAATCCAAAATTTTGAAAACTTCCAATGTGACTTAAACACGCTCTAATATCCCAAATTTAATGACGTATCCTTAGAAATGTTGTTTGGTATACTAAGCATTTCGTATATTTAAAGCCATTATTGCGTTTTTTTAACAAGCATGTTTTAAATTTTAATGAATGCTGCATTATAATCGGGTATGTTCTTAAAGCAACTTAAAAAGATTGGATTAATGATATCCATTATTTTTGTGTTTACGCTGAACTCTAAGGCCCAAACTTCTAATAAGGGAACTGATTTCTGGGTGGCTTATGCAGGCCATATTGATGAACTAAACTCAAGAATGACCCTCTTCTTATCCTCCGATGTAACTACTTCTTATAAAGTACAGGCTAATGGCAATATTATTTCGGCCGGTAATATAATTGCGAATGTAGTCACTCCCGTATTTGTTGATCCTAATATATTTAATGTATACATAGGTTCATCTAACCTAACCGAAATCAATAAAGGCATTCATATTACTACAGATCAGCCCATATCTGTTTTCTCTATCATTTCAAGCAGTGCCCGTACCGGAGGCTCTCTTATTTTACCAACAAGCGCTTTAGGTAAAGATTACTATGCTTTTTCATACAATAATACAAGCCCTACAAATGCAGGGCTGGCTTTTTCAGAATTTACTGCACTTGCGGTTGAAGATAATACCATTATTGAAATAACACCCAAGGCCGCAAGCACTGATGGTATACATGCCATTAATATTCCTTTTACCATACAATTAAATAAAGGAGATATTTATCAATACCAGGCTGTTGCCGATTTATCAGGCTCCTATATTCGCACCGTTGGTAATTGTAAACCGCTGGCATTTTTCTCAGGCAATACCTGGGTTGCATTTTGTGAAGCCGGGAGTTCCCGGGTTCCCAGTGGTGGCGATAATATTTATCAGCAATTGTTTCCAATCTCTTCCTGGGGTAAAAATTATGTCACAGCACCTTTCTTCAATTCAGAAAATGGCAATACGGATATTATCCGGATTATAGTTGCACAAGATAATACCACTGTAACGGTAAACGGAAGCACAGCTATCGCAAATGGTACTCCTTTAGCCAATCCATATACGAAAGGGCAGATCATTACCTTTTTTGCCACTACTCCTAATGTTATTTCGGCAGATAAACCCATCGGAGTGGCACAACTGCAAACATCACAAACCTGTAACTTGAAAAACTCGTCTAATACACAGACTGCCTCATTTAGAGGAGATCCCGAGCTTACGATGTTAAATCCAATAGAACAAACCTTAAGTGATATTACGGTTTATTCTAAGCTAGGCAGTGTGAGTGGGGTAAATACCAATATTCAAACATACTATCTCAATGTAATCATTAAAACAGCAGATGCACCCTCATTAAAATTAGATGGAAATGCGATCAATAGTGTTTTCAAAACCATAGATAATCAATACAGCTATGTAATTATAGATGTAACTAATTTGCAAGCACAGCATCGGATTACAGCAAAGGGTGGCTTTATAGCTATTGCGTATGGCTATGGTCAGGTAGAATCTTATGCGTATTTGGCTGGGGCCGATGTTAAAAACCTGTTTCAAAACTTAACTATTACCAGTACAATAAACGGCAATGTTGTTTCCAGTGGCTGTGTTAATGAACCTGTTTCGTTATTTTTAAGGTTACCCTATCAAACCGATGATTTAGAATGGGATTTAGGTAAAGGTGATCCGGTAGTTCAGGATCCTAATCCTATATTATTCGATACTGAAACAGTAGATGGGAAACCGGTTTATGTGTACAAATTTCCAGGTAATGCTCCCGTTTTCCCTACAAATAACAATTACAAAATTGTAGTAACTGCGGTCAACCCCAATCCTATAGGATGTAATCCCAGTGAAGATATAAACTTTAATTTTAACGTTTACGATCTTCCAGTATCTGATTTTTCATCATCAAGCAAGGATACTTGTCTTGGTAGTGAAATTAATTTTAAGGATTTAAGTACAGATGCCGGAAGAATAATCAATAAATGGACCTGGGATTTTGGTGATGGAAGCACTTCAGATATTGCAAATCCCAAACATATATATATATCAAAGCTGGTGATTTTAATGTACACTTAGTTGTAGAGGGGGAAACAGGCTGTACATCAGGGGTAGTATCAAAAAAAATCCATATTCGTGAGCAACCCATAGCAGATTTTACCTATTCTACATTTTTATGTGAAAACCAGGCTGTTAATTTTTTCGATAAATCTACTACTGTTGATGGTACTATTGTAAAATGGAACTGGGATTTTGGCGATGGACAAACCTTATCATCAGCAGTAAAAAACCCTCCACATACATTTAATAAAGCAGGGAAATATGATGTAAAGCTAAGTGTAGAAACTGAGAAAGGATGCATTGGTGCAGAAATTACTCATCAGCTAACTATTCATGATTTACCACAGGTAGATTTTGAAACGCCTGCTTTTTGTATTAGTGATGGCTTGGCTTTATTTAAAGATAAGTCAAGTATTGTTGATGGAACTGAATCTAACTTTACTTATTCATGGGATTTTGGTGATCAGTTTGCAAATGCACAACATCCGAATACATCAGGTCAAAAAAATCCATCACATGCGTATACCGTTGCCGCCAATTATGATGTGAAACTAACCGTAACGAGTATAAATGGATGCCCTGTTACACTAATAAAGCCTTTTACAGTAAATGGAAGTACGCCTAAAGCACAGTTTAATATTTTAAACTCAAATAAATTATGTAGTATAGATCCGGTAATTTTTGAAGATAAAGCAACCGTAGATTTTGGACAAATAACAAGCATTGAATGGTATTTTGATTATACCAATGATCCTAATACGAAAGTGCTGGATGATCATCCTAATTTAAGAGGTCAGACTGCAAAGCAATATTCCCATCAATACCCTGTTTTTCATACACCCTTAACCAAGATTTATAACGTAAGGATGGTTGCTTATTCTGGTGCTACATGCATTTCAGATTTAATTATACCGGTAACTCTTCATGCAGTCCCGGAAGTTCAATTTGATGTTATTCCAGGGGTATGTGAAGAAAAATTACCTTATCAAATAACACAGGCACAAGAATTACATACGATTCCCGGCATAGGAGAGTTTACAGGAGATGGTATTTCCTCTACGGGAATATTTGATCCTGCTAAAGCGGGTATAGGGCCACATACTCTTACTTATACTTATATGGCTTCAAATGGCTGTACAGATTATAAAACTCAGGATATTATGGTTTATCCTACACCAAAGCTGGATGCTGGTCCGGATCAGACTATACTGGATGGAGGGCAAATCCAATTGCAGGCAAAAGCTTTAGGTGAAAACATCAAATATAAATGGACACCGTCCAGAGGTTTAGATCGCGATGATATATTAAATCCTATTGCTTCACCTGAAACCGATATGATCTATATCTTAACTATTACTTCGGATAAAGATTGTTCTGTAACAGATGACGTTTTTGTTAAAGTGCTATCATCTCCAAGTGTTCCTAACACCTTTACACCTAATGGCGATGGTATTAATGATGAATGGGATATTAAATATCTTAATACTTATCCTGATGCTACGGTGGAAATATATAACCGCTATGGCGAGAAAGTATTTACCTCATCGGGATATCCCATACCGTGGAATGGAAGGTATAATAATATAGATTTGCCCGTCGGCACTTATTACTACATCGTTAATCCTAGAAATGGCAGGAAACTGATAACGGGTTCAGTTACAATTTTGAGGTAGTTTCATGATTAAAAAGATAGAAAGTCTATTTCTTTTCATGCTTTTTAGTGGAACTGTAATGGGGCAACAAAGGCCACAATACACTCAATATATTTTCAATAATTTTATTCTTAACCCTGCAATTTCCGGAATCGAAAATTATACAGATGTAAAGGCTGGTTACCGCAACCAATGGGAAGGCTTAGAAAATGCACCTGTAACATCTTATATTTCTATTCATGCGCCTTTAGGCAAAAAATTTTTGTACGATAATGCAACTTCATTTGAAAATGATGGCGATAACCCTATGAGTAGAAGTTATACACAAAACTATATGGCTTCAGAACCTCATCATGGGATAGGTTTTTATGCAGTTTCGGATAAAGTTGGACCGATATCCACAACAAATATAGATCTAACCTATGCTTATCATTTAGGGCTTACAGAAAAAGCAAATATTGCAGTAGGTATTGCTGCCGGTATTTCAAAAATTAGCCTTGATGCTTCTAAAATTACGCTCGAAAACAATCTGGATCCTGCTATTGCTATTGATGAAAGCAGCAAAATTCAGCCTGATCTTGGAGTTGGAGTGTGGTTTTATGGGCCACAATATTTTGCAGGTGTTTCTGCTCAGCAGTTATTATTCAGGCCTATTTCTTTTACCAATAATGCCTCATATAACGAGGGTAAACAGGTACCTCATGTGTTTTTAACAGCTGGCTATAAGTTTTATTTAAGTGAGAATATTACTGCAATCCCATCCACTATGGTAAAACTGGTTTCACCTGCACCTGTATCTATAGATTTAAACATAAAAATAGCTTTTAAAGATAAATTTTGGATGGGAGGAAGTTATAGGAAAGATGATTCCTTTGCAGCCTTATTAGGTTTTAATGCCGGATCATTAGTTAATTTGAGCTATTCGTATGATTTCACTACTTCCAACTTGCGTTCGGTAAGTAATGGAACTCATGAAATTGTGTTAGGGTTATTGCTCAATAACCATTATAAGGTAACTTGCCCTCATCGGTTTTGGTAGGGAAGGTATATAGGAATGATTGAATGTCAAAATGAGAATGAATATTTTATTCCTGATTCATTTGATCATTTTAATCTATAGTTCTTTACGTAATCTTGCCACAGGAATATTCATTGCTTCTCTGTATTTTGCTACTGTTCGGCGGGCAATGTTATATCCTTTTTCTTTCAGAATATCGGTTAGTTTCTCATCTGCCAATGGTCTGCGCTTATCTTCTTTGCCGATGCATTCTTCTAAAATCTTTTTCACTTCTTTATTAGAAACTTCTTCACCACTATCCATTTGAATTGCTTCAGAAAAGAATGATTTTAATAAAAAGGTGCCAAACTCAGTTTGAACATATTTTGAATTTGCAACACGGGATACAGTGGAAATATCCATTCCGATTGTATCAGCAATATCTTTAAGGATCATAGGCCTTAAATTTTTATCATCCCCTGTAAGGAAATAATCATATTGGTAATGCATAATGGCATTCATAGTTTTTAATAAAGTTTGCTGCCGCTGTTTTATGGCATCAATAAACCATTTTGCCGAATCTAATTTTTGCTTCACAAACTGAACAGCTTCTTTTAATTTTTTATCTTTTTGAGCTGTTTTGTCATAATGTTCAAACATTTCCTGGTAAGAGCGGCTCACACGAAGCTCCGGGGCATTTTTAGAATTGAGCGTTAAGAATAAAATTCCATCATTATTTATGATGTGAAAATCCGGGATAACCTGTAATTGTTTTGTGGTAACCGCATTAGAATCTCCGGGTTTTGGGTTTAGTTTTAAAATTTCATTTACAACCTCTCTAAGTTCTTCCGAATCCATGTTTAATGATTTCTCGAGCTTGTCATAATGTTTTTTTGTAAACTCATCCAAATATTGCTCAACAACAATAATTGCTTTTTTTACAGATGGAATATGATCTCTTTTTCTAAGCTGAATGAGCAGACATTCTTGCAGATCACGGGCACCAACACCTGCAGGGTCGAATGATTGGATAATCTTAAGCATTTCTTCAACTTCGTCTTCTTCTGCAAATACATTTTGTGAAAAGGCCAAATCATCAATTAAAGAGTTTAGTGGTCGCCTTAAATATCCATCATCATCCAGACTGCCTATAATTTGTTGACCTATTATAAAATCCTTGTCAGATAATGGTGCCAGATCTAATTGAGCCTGTAAACTTTCAAAAAAAGAACTCTGTATGGCAATTGGTATTTCTTTTCTTTCATCATCCTCATCACCATTTTGATCATATTTTGACCCATAATCGTTTACATTATCATCCTGAATGTAATCATCCACATTAAATTCTTCAAAATCATCATGACTTTCTTCTGCATTAAAAGTGTCTTCGTCTGGATCGCGATCCGGATATTCTTCCACAGGCTCATTCATATTAGCCAAGCTAAGATCTTCCAATGCAGGATTTTCTTCCAGCTCTTCTTTAATGCGGGTATCAAGGGCAACAGTAGGTACCTGTAATAGCTTTATAAATTGTATTTGCTGGGGAGAAAGCTTTTGAAGTAACTTTTGCTGAAGATTTTGTCGTAACATCGTGATTAATAAAGAACAAAACTACATAAATCTGGGGTATGACTTCTATGCTAAAGAAAATTATATTAAACCTTCCAAAACAAGTAATAGAAATTGAGTGTTCTTTTTGTGAAAGTAATTTATTTTTTTAGATTTAGATATAGAATACTTCAAATAAACATAGATAAAATGAGTTTCGTTAAAGAATTCAAGGAGTTCGCTATCCGTGGAAATGTAATTGATCTGGCAGTTGGTATTATCATAGGTGCCGCCTTCGGAAAAATAGTTAATTCTTTCGTAAACGATATTGTTCTTCCTCCTATAGGGAAATTATTGGGTGGAGTAAGCTTTGTAGATTTACTATATTCTTTGGATGGGAAGCATTATGATAGTTTGGCAGCAGCAAGGCAGGCCGGAGCACCAGTAGTTGCTTATGGAGCATTTATTCAAGCTGTGTTCGAATTTTTGATTATTACTTTTGCAGTTTTTCTATTGGTTAAAGGGATTAATAGTATCAGACGTAAGACCTTAGCTCAGGAAGTTGCATTTACAAAACAAGAATCATTGCTTACAGACATTCGGGATTTACTTCGTAAAAAGGAATGATAGAATAAGGCTAATTACTTTTTTGTTGATAAAGTGCAGTTATTTTTGTTTGATAATCTTCCATTGCCTGTTCTCTTTTTTGCTTCTTAACTTTTTCCAAATCAGAAGAGTTTTGTATTTTCATTAACGTATCTTGTAATTCAGTACCCAGTGCTATGGCTTTTTTCTCACGGTCTGCCATCGGAGGGGAGGTGTTAATTCGTTCTCTAATTTAGAAGATAATATATCATAATCTTCTTGTAAAACAGAATCGTCAGGATGGTATTGCAAGGCTTCTTTAAGAATGTCTAGAGCTTCTTTTGTTTTACCTGTTTCTGTATAACAGGCTGCAATTACATCTACAGCGATGGTATAATCCTGTGATTCGGGGGGCAATTGTAAGCCAATTTGAGCATACGGAATTGCTGCTTCATATTGTTTTTGAAACCGAAGTAACATACTTAGCATAATAGCAGCCCGGCCATGTGCATTATTTGTTAAAAACAGAGCTTTTTTAAATGATTCTTCTGCTTCGTCCGCAATTTTTTGTTCATGTAAATCCAGCATCTTTCGTGCATGCAGGGAGGTTTCGATGGTTCTCATTAATGCTAATCCCAGATTATAATGTGCATTTGCATCTGTAGAATCGTATGAAATATCTTCCCTGGCTTCTTGTATTTTTGTTAGTTTGATGCCTTTTTTACTTTGGGCATATCCCAGAGATGGATAAAGAATTAAGAATAAAAAACTTAACATTATCCAAAAGAATATATTTATTTTCTTATTGTTATGATTAAGAGGCTCTTTCATTTTTTTTATTAAACTTAAATTTTTAAAGTTGCAATTATTAGTGCAAAACTCTAATTATTCTCAAATTAATTGCTCTTAAATATAATAGATTTTTATTAGTTAGAGTTTTTATAAGGGAATAGCTTTGGCCTTCCAATTATAAAATACTTTTCAAAGAAGCAAAGGATTAGTTGAAAACAACTGATATATTTAAGGAGTCAAATAACTTTAATAAAATATAAAATGAAGTTTAATATTAATGATATAAAGAAGAAGCTTTTTGATCTTTCTGATGATTTCATGTATTTTAATTCAGAAAGGTTTTTAGTTACCAAGCAGGAAGTTTTAAAATTTGAAAAAAAATTTAAAATACAGCTTCCGGAGGAATATAAAGAATTTGTATTAACTCTCGGGGCGATAGCTCTTGAAGTTGATCCAAAGATATGGCCAAGGCCACAAGAATTTGACGTGTTACCTTATTGGAAATTTAATTATGGATTTCATGTATTAGGCTTTTCTACAGATGCAAGGATTCCTTCTGATTTTTTATTAGCAGAGAGCTCCAATAAACCTGATGAAATTATGTTTTTTAAATTAGCTGGAGGAGAAAAGGCGTTTTTTAGAGATGGAGAAATTAGTTTAAATAATGACGAAGACTTTTATGACTATGACGGTAGTTTTTATGATTTTTTAATGGATAAAATAAACACATTAGAACGAGATTACTTTGAGATTTTAAAGCAATAAAATATTGCGAAGTATTTTCACAGGCTTTTCAACCCTAAACCCGATTGTCGTGAAAAACCCGTAGCCCCGAAAGCTTTCGGGATGAGGGTTTGAAACAAAAAGTGGGACTGTCCGAGTTGAATAATTCCTACAATTTCGTTTTCTAAAAAAGAAAAAGTTTATTTAGGTGACTGCAAGATTAAATAATGAAAGCAATATGTTAATAAATTGAATATAGGGTTTGATTTATGAAAAATCAACCTTATATTTGCGCTCTCGTTTTTTAGAACGATAATAGATTTAAAGTCATGAAAAGAACATTCCAACCTTCCCAAAGAAAAAGAAGAAATAAGCACGGCTTCAGAGAACGTATGAGTTCTGCTAACGGAAGAAGGGTATTAGCTTCTAGAAGAGCTAAGGGCCGAAAAAAATTATCTGTATCAAGCGAGCGTCTTCATAAAGCTTAATTTTGATTGCAGTTTGGTATCAGATACAGATTTCTGCATCTGATAAAGCTTTAAGCAATCAATCATGTATACTTTTAAAAAAGAAGAACGGTTATGTAGTAAGAAGCTTTTAGAAAAGCTTTTTCATAACGGTTCTTCTTTTCTTTTATATCCTTTTCGTATCGTTTGGCTACCGGAAATTTTGCCTGCGGATGTGCCTGTTCAGGTAGTTATAAGTGTCTCTAAACGGAATTTTAAAAAAGCGGTAGATCGTAATCTCATCAAACGTCGTATTCGGGAAATTTATCGTTTACATAAATCGGAGTTTCTCTACTCGTTTGTAAATGCAGGCTCTGCAAAACTGCTTTTGGGTATTAACTATATTGGTAAAGACATTGCCGACTATTCATTGATGGAGAAAAAGCTTGTTGCAGCAATAGAAAAGCTCAAACAAGCATATATAAGCAGTTATGTGGAATAGCATAATAAAGCCAGTTTTGGGAGTTTTTTTTGTATTGCTGATACGGTTATACCAATATCTTATATCTCCCTTATTTGGCGCATCCTGCCGTTATACGCCCACCTGTTCACAATATGGAGCAGAAGCGATTAAAAAATATGGCCCGTTTAAAGGTGGTTTTTTAACTTTAAAACGAATTGGGCGTTGTAATCCCTGGGGAGGTCATGGGCATGACCCGGTGCCATGATCTATTTTCTAATATATTGATTAAAATTCTGTTTAATAAATAGCCAATGCCAAATAAATTAATCTTACAACTGGAAACTGCAACTACATCCTGCTCAGTTGCATTGGCTGAAGACGGAAATGTGATAACACTTAAAGAAGTCAACGAACGGAATATTCATGCCTCTCATTTAACCTTATTTATTGATGAGGTGATGCAGGCAGCAGGGAAAAAGTATAGGGATCTGGATGCGATAGCTGTAAGTATGGGTCCGGGTTCATATACAGGCTTACGTATTGGCGTTTCTACAGCGAAAGGATTATGTTTTGCTCTTGATAAGCCTTTAATTGCCATAAATACGTTAGCGGCTATGGCAGAAGGTTTGTTGGGTAAGACTTCTTTATCTCCATCAATGCTATTATGTCCTATGATAGATGCCCGAAGAATGGAAGTTTATACGGCATTGTTTGATGTAAATTTGAATGAAGTTGAGAAGACGCAGGCTAAAATATTGGATGAACATTCTTTTGACCAGTATATAGGAACATATGATTTAGTATTTTTTGGCGATGGAGCAGAGAAATGTAAGAAATTATATGAAAAAAGGCCAAATGTTACATTTTTAGATTTTCAAAATTCTGCAATTCATCTAAGTAAATTGGCTTTGGCAAAATTAGAAGCAAGGCAGATTGAAGATGTAGCTTATTTTGAACCTTTTTATCTGAAAGATTTTATGGTTATTAAACCTAATTCTTAATTAGCATAGCTTTTGGGAAAAATTATATTTTTAAACGGAAGCAGAAGAAAAATGTGATCAGGTTTATTAAATTAGCATAAATATAAGGCATCATGAACAAACGAATTATTATTGCAGCTTCTATCTTTGGTTTTTTGGTCGTTATTTTGGGTGCATTTGGTGCGCATAGCCTTAAAAATAATTTGAATACTCAGAATCTGGAAATCTGGCAAACTGCCGTTAATTACCAGTTTTATCACACATTAGCCTTATTGTTTCTGTCCACTTTTTCTCGCTTTAAAAGCCGGTTAATCAATCTGGCTTCATGGAGTTTTATATTTGGCATTATTCTTTTTTCCGGATCGTTATATCTTCTGGCTACAAAAGAGCTTTTAAATTTAAGCCCTTCTTTCCTTGGCCCAATAACACCAATAGGCGGTGCATTATTTATACTGGGATGGATTAGTTTACTCTTAGCTGCGATTAAAAATAAATAATGCTCGAATTTAATGATGCTGATACAAGCACCCGAAAAACTCTTTTCGTGGAGGTAATATTGCCATTGGCTATCTCTAAAACGTATACGTATCGTGTGCCTTTTGAAATGAACTCTCAAATCGTAATAGGCAAAAGGGTTGTTGTGCAGTTTGGTAAGAGCAGAATATATACAGCTATCATCAATGAGTTTACTGAGACACCGCCAACTTTATATGAGGCTAAATATATTATTGAGGTTTTAGATGATGAACCTATTGTTACATTATTTCAATTAAAATTATGGCAGTGGATTGCTGAATATTACCTCTGTTACATCGGCGAGGTGATGCAAGCCGCTTTGCCTGCCGCTTTGAAATTAGCAAGTGAAACCCGCATAACTTTAAGTGGACAGTCAGATATTGATAAATCTTTACTTTCTGATAAAGAGTTTTTAATTGTAGATGCTTTAGATCTGCAATCAGAACTTCGGGTAAGTGATATAAGTAAGCTATTAGGCCAAAAAACAGTGTTTCCTTTACTTAAGCAATTACTTGAAAAAGGAATAATTAATATATCCGAAGAGATAACCGAAAAATTTAAGCCTCGTAAAAAATCATATATTCAATTAAATCCAATTTATAATGATGCAGATAGCCGAAAAACCCTCTTTGAAACATTAGAGAAAGCGCCCAAACAATTAGATGCATTCATGGCGTATTTAAAGCTTATAAAGCAACAACAAGAAATAAGCAAGGCAGAATTGCTTGAAGCCAGTGCTTGTGGCGCATCCGCATTAAAATCATTGCTGGATAAAGAAGTATTCATTCTCTATGAAAAAGTAATAAGCCGTTTAAATGAGGAGGAAGATGAACTGTTGCAGGAATTTGATCTGAGTGATACACAGCAAGAGACATTCAATAAAATAGATGAGAATTTTAAGGATAAAGATGTAGTTTTATTGCATGGAGAAACATCATCCGGGAAAACACAGTTATATATCCGACTAATAGAGCAACAATTAGCAGCAGGTAAACAAGCTCTTTATCTTTTGCCCGAAATTGCATTAACAACACAGGTTATTGAACGATTGCGTAAATATTTTGGTAACCAGATAGGCATTTATCATTCTCGCTTTAATGATAATGAACGTGCAGAAGTTTGGCAAAAAGTTCTGAAAGGAGAATGCAGGATAATTTTAGGAGCCCGTTCATCCGTATTTTTACCTTTTCAAAACTTGGGTTTAATTGTAGTTGATGAAGAACATGAATCATCTTACAAGCAATATGATCCGGCACCACGTTATCATGCCCGTGATACGGCAATCTATTTAAGCTACATTCATCAGGCTAAAGTGCTGTTAGGTTCAGCCACGCCAAGTCTTGAAAGTTATTATAATGCTAAAATAGACAAGTATGGTCTGGTAGAATTATCAGGACGATATGGCGGAGTACAGCCTCCTGAAATTGAAGTGGTTAGCATCGCAGAAGAAACAAAGAAGAAAACCATGCAATCTCATTTTACGGGTGTTCTAATTAATGAGATACAGGAGACATTAGCACGCAAAGAACAAGTTATTTTATTTCAGAACCGACGTGGCTACACACCATTTTTACTTTGTGCAACTTGCGGATATACTCCTAAATGCATTAATTGCGATGTAAGTCTGACGTTTCATAAAAGTAGCGGTAAACTTCATTGTCATTATTGTGGGTATAAACAGGAAGTATTGCACGTTTGTCCGGCATGTGGATCTTCAAAAATAGAGCAAAAGGGTTTTGGAACAGAAAAAGTGGAGGATGAGTTGAAATTGATCTTTACAGATGCAAAAATTGCTCGCATGGATTTAGATTCTACCCGCAAACGCAACAGTTTTCAACTATTATTAACTGATTTTGAAGAGGGCCGAATTGATATTTTAGTAGGCACTCAAATGGTAGCTAAGGGATTAGATTTTAGTAATGTAACTTTAATCGGTATCATCAATGCAGATAGTTTGTTGAATTATCCTGATTTTAGATCTTATGAGCGAAGCTATCAGCTATTATCACAAGTATCCGGCCGGGCAGGCCGAAGAAATAAGCAGGGAAAAGTAATTATTCAGGCTTACGATACTACAAACCGAATTATTAGTCAGGTTATTAGAAATGACTATGGAGGGATGTTTGATAAGGAAATTCTTGAACGACATAGTTTTCATTATCCTCCGTTATTTCGGCTCATTCATTTGGATGTTAAACATAAAGATGCTTCTAAATTAGCAACTATTGCCAGAGATTTAGCGGGTCTATTATATCAGCAATTTGGTAAACGGATATTAGGACCTGAGGCTCCTTTGGTAAGCCGAATCAAAAACTATTATATCCAAACTATTCTCATTAAAGTAGAGAAAGAGGGTGTATCAGCACAAAAAGTAAAAGAGACATTGCGAAATATGCTAATTAATTTTGAAGCTGAGCCAATAAACAAAGGAGTTTATATCCAAATTGATGTTGATCCTTATTGAGAATTAATTACTAAAACCGAAGTTATATTGAAGAGACAGCGAAGTTAGGGGCCTTGTTAAAAATTCATACTTTGTATATTTCTTAAAGGTTTTGGTCTTATTTGCATCATGATACATTTTTTCTTGTCGTTCATAACTATACATTAGATCAATTCCACTTTCAGCCGCTATAGTAAATCTGTTTATAATATTCAGTTTAATGCCAACGAAAGGCCCAAATACAGCACCATTCTTTTCAGCTTTTACACCATAAGGAGTATAATTTACGGTATTGATGTTTGTAGATTCACCATTAAAATTATTGCGCCTAAAACCTAAGTCAGCGCCAAAGTAAGGCTGTATTACTGTATAAATGATATTTTTTTCAAACCCCATTTTAATTGACAGATCATTTAGCTTACCATTTAAACGCTCGCAATCTTCACACTCATTTGTAAATGAAATATCTTTGGTATACAAATTTGCATCGAATCGATAACTTAACTGATTGTCATTAAATTTAAATACCAATCCATTTAATGGTGTGGTCAAATACTCTTCAGAATTGGTTTGATTTAATATCTTAGGAAATTGTTCAAAGCCCAATGCTTTTATCCCAATAGTATAAAGAAATTCTGATCGGGATGAATTATCGTTATTTTTATTTTGCTTATACACATAGGTGCGTTTTAAAGTATCAATACGAACTATTTGAGCTTGAGCACTGATGGTTATAATAATGCAACAGAAAGTGAATGTTAAAAGCGATTTCATTGATAATGGAAGTATTTATAATGAGCGAAAATACTAAAATTTATTTGTCGTAACCTTTACTTAACTCCAATAAAAATGTTCACAGATATTTTTAAAGAAATAAAAGAAAATAATTTCTATAGGATTGCTTTGTGAAAAGTATTTTTGAACTGCAATGGCTCATAAATTTGTTGATAATTACCGCGAGAGAGGTGCCCGTAAAAAGTTAGTAGAAATATTAGGTGACCGTGGTATACAGGATAAAAATGTTTTAAAAGCGATTGCCAAAGTACCAAGGCATTATTTTTTTGATGAAACATTTTGGATTCAGGCTTATAAAGATATTGCATTCCCAATAGGAGATGGGCAAACCATTTCTCAGCCTTATACCGTAGCCTATCAAACCGAGTTACTGCATATTAAACGAGGAGATAAGGTATTAGAAATAGGAACGGGTTCAGGATACCAAACCTGCATTTTATTAGAACTTGGAGCTCAAGTTTATACTATTGAAAGGAAGGAAAATTTATTTAATCGTACCATACAGGTATTGCCTCATATGGGATACCATCCTGAATTTTTTTGTGGGGACGGTTCAAAAGGAATTCTTGAGCATGCGCCCTATGATAAAATATTAGTTACTGCAGGAGCACCATTTGTACCCGAAATTTTGCTTAAACAATTAAAAATTGGCGGAGTTTTGGTGATCCCGGTAGGAGATGAAAACGCTCAGAAAATGGTAACCGTATTACGTGTAAGCGAAACTGATTATGAGAAATTTGAATTAGATACTTTTCGCTTCGTTCCCTTGGTGGGAGATCAGGCTTGGTAATAGTTTAAGTCTGAATTAGCATTTTACATATATTTTTGATGTAAGCTATTTCAATAATTAGAATGGTAGCAGTGGTTTTATTATTTTATATTCCTTGTAAATTCACGATATAATGTCACCGGAGGAATTGCTGTCCAGCCGCAAAAATCCGGCCTTGCCTGGTTGCCTGGCATAAGAGAATCAGGGGCATAGTTTTCCCAAAAAGTTTTTGTTTTTTTATATACTTCTGCAACACACCAGTAATATTGCTTAGCAAGTTTAGTTGCCAATTGTTTTTGATTATACCGCATCAATCCTTTTATGACCATATAATTGGTAGGCGCCCAAA
Source organism: Sphingobacteriales bacterium (assembly GCA_025353765.1). Classification (GTDB taxonomy): domain Bacteria; phylum Bacteroidota; class Bacteroidia; order Sphingobacteriales; family Sphingobacteriaceae; genus Daejeonella. The sequence continues at coordinate 185,631 of JANXOD010000024.1, read as the reverse complement.
CACTACCCAGCCAATATGTACCCAAACTTGAAAACCCGGGTTGATCAGCAGAATAGCTTGCAAGAGGAAATTTTCGCCAGAACTGATTTGTGTTAGTTAAATTAGAGATTACTTTGTTTAATTTACCATGGGGAACAATGCCAGCCATCAATACCCAAAACATTCCAATGTGTTTTCGTTTTATCTGTTTGCCATAACCCAGATCGTAATAAAATCCATCTGTCTCATCCCAGCATAATTGATTGATGGCTTCTTTTGTTTCATTGTACAATTGCCGGTAAGCGGCTATATCTTGCTTTTTATTGATCAGTTGAGCAATGGTTGTTAAATTCTCGGCAAATAAAGCCATTTGTGCAGAAAAATCTACTGTACGACCTTGTCTGTTCCATAATGAGCTTAAGCCTTCATACTTAAAAAATTCAGGGAATAAATTTTTTAGGGCAATGCCTTTGCCATCATCCTGCCAACCCTCGGGATAGCGTGGGATATTATCCATACCCGAGCCAAAAGCATCGCTAAAGAAAAGCTTATCATCCATGCAGTAATGCTCCGCTAAAAAATGATAGAATTTCTTTAATGAAGGATACACTTTTTGTAAACGCTGTTTATTTTTTACCTGACTGTATAATTCTAGTTCTGCAAAAGCAAGTAAAGGCGGATTAATGCTTACCGGATGTTCCTTTGGCCACATAGCCTTACCTTCTCTGGTATACTCCCGGCATATAAAACCGTCATCTTCCTGCAGATTATAAAAATTATCTAATGCATTTGCAATGGGCAATTCATTCTGATGGTATTTAGCATAAGAGGCGATAAAGCAGGTATCCCACAAAAAAATATTCCCATTAAATGCAGCATCTAAAAAGGGTTTTTTAAATATAGGTTCACTGGCCCCGCCACGTACTTTCTTTTTTGCAATTGCAATGGCTGCTTTATACATTTCGACTTGTAATGCAGTAGGAACAAACCAGTAGTTATTATCAGCTCTGGCAAAATCTTTTAATGACGGTGCAAGTAATAGGCCAACTGTTGTGAGGGCAGTTTGTTGTATAAATTTTCTTCTTGGCCACATATTTACCCCCATGCTATCAGAATTACATAATTATTACCTTTTCATCGCCCTGTCCATTTCAATCTTGGCATCGCGGTCTTTCATGGTTTCCCGTTTATCGTAGATCTTCTTTCCCTGAGCAAGGCCAATTTCTAATTTAGCAAATCCGCGATCGCTGATAAATAAGTGAAGAGGAACGATTGTAAAACCTTTTTCCTGAATTTTGGTTTTTAGTTTTTCAAGTTCTTTTTTGTTTAACAATAAAGGCCTGTCACGTTTAGATTCGTGATTATAAAAAGAACCGTGTGAGTATTCTGCAATATGCATGTTGCGAACATATAATCCATCTGTTAAGAAGGTACAAAAAGCATCATTTATATTCGCTTTTCCTTCTCTAATAGATTTTATTTCTGTTCCTAAAAGCTTTATTCCGGCAGTATATTTATCAAGAATATGATATTCAAAATATGCCTTTTTATTTCGGATGTTTAAATCGCTTCCCATAACACTAATCAAAATGCTAATATCTGAAAGAAAATCCTACAAAGTAAACTTTATCTGAGCTTTTGGTTAAGCCATAGTTTAAACCAGTATCTATTTTGAAGTTATTTGATAAGGAATAGATCAAGCCTGTATCTGCATATACATCAAATTGCTCATCCTTAAAATTATAAATGGAATAGCTTTCTATATAGGTACTAAATTTTTGAGAAAGCTCCTTGTCTAAAGTGAGAGAATTTAATAATTCACTATGGTATGATTTGCTTTGGTCATTTTTTACCAGACTTATGTTTACCTCTGTACCAAAATCCCATTTATTTCCCAGTTCTAATGTAAAAGGAATGATTACGCCACCATCAACTCGTTTATCGTTGGATGATTTAGACGTTGGAATATTTAGGTATGGCATAATGCCAAAAGCTGTTTTTCCTGATCCGTTATTGCCCCATATATTCTGTTTCAGTCGTAAAGTAAGATCACCCAATCCGGAAGATTCAGCAATGTTGTTTGTAAGGGTATTTTTAGTTTTGTTTGTCACAAAAGACTCCACAATTAACTGCAGGTCTGTACTATTGGTAATTCCCATCTTAATATTCGCCACATTGTAAAAAAACTGGGTATTAAGTATGTCACCATCTTTGTTTTTAACTATTTTAAAAGCATCAGTTTCATATTGAAAATGCCCGGCGTCTACAGTATAAGGACTTTCTGTAAAATCAGGCCTATCCGTTTGCATTTCCCTCATTTCTTTTTTAGGAACAGGATTGAAAATATGATAGCACTTTTTTATAGAATCAGGCTGTTGAGCATAACCCAATAAGGATATTAAACTCGTTACTATTGTAAGGCAAATACTTTTGTTCATTATTTTATAATTAGTATAGGAACGTTTACTTTGTGCCTTACGGTATTTACTGTAGTTCCAAATACCAAATCACTAATCCCTTTATGGCCATGAGCCCCCATAACAAGTAAATCTAATTTTTTATTTTTTACAACGTTTGCAATAGCCTTAGCTGCTATACCATAGCCAATAGATATTTCGGCCTTGTAGCCTAATTCCGAAAGATTTTTTCGGTATTTTTCCAGATTATCTATATCACTTTGGGTTTCCAAATCCAATACTTTTTCTTTATGATACCAGGCTCCGGCAGTTTCTACCACATGGATTAAGTGATAAACGGCATCTTTTCCTCCTTGGATTAAAGCGTACCTGATTGTATTTTTATCTTTTACAGAGAAATCTACAGTTATCCCAATCGCATGGTATTCGATAGACTCAATATTTCCTATCTCTAAGGCTTTGCCATGCGGAACATTTGAGATATCTCTCTCCGGTTTTTTAAAGAAAGGCAAGAAAATGATATACAATAAAAGTATGCTCACAGCAATTATCACAGGGATAACTATAAAATATATCCACCATAAATTACCTTGAGCATTTGCGACCCAGCCTGTTATTTCCTGTGCTACCAGTTTAACATTAAGGCCGACAATGATGAAAGCACTTAACCAGGCCAATATTTTAACCCAGGTTTTTATAGTATATTCTTTCATCTTAACCTTATCAGAATTAAAATGTATTAAAGGAATAACAGCAAATCCGAGTTGTAAACTAAGCACTACCTGACTTAATACCAGTAAACCTCCCAAGGCTTCTTCACCCCAATACAGAATGGTGAAGAAGGCAGGAATAATAGCTAACAATCGTGTTAATAAGCGTCTTAACCAAGGCCGGATACGCAAATTTAAATGTCCTTCCATCACAATTTGGCCTGCTAGTGTTCCTGTAATGGTAGAACTCTGACCGGAAGCTATTAAAGCAATTGCAAAGAGCTTGGGAGCAAGAGAACCAAAAATATTTTCCAATAGTTTATAGGCATCTTTTATTTCAGCAACTTCAAACAAACCGTTTTTGTAAAAAGCGGCTGCAGCAAGTATTAAAATAGCTGCATTCACAAAAAAAGCCAGGTTAAGTGCAACTGTAGTATCTATAAAATTATATTTCAGGGCATCTTTTATTCCTTTTCCTGTCCGGGTAATTTTTCGAGTTTGTACTAATGATGAATGCAGGTATAAATTATGAGGCATTACAGTAGCGCCAATTATCCCAATAGCTATATATAATGCATTTCCTGATAAAATAGAAGGCTTAAAACCGGACAGAACTTCGCCAACATTGGGTTGTACAATAAACATTTCTGTTAAAAAAGAGACAGCTACAATAAACACCATGGAAATAATGAAAACTTCCATCATCCGCATTCCTTTGTTCATCAGGAAGAGCAGTAGAAAGGTGTCGAATATGGTGATGGATATGCCCCAGATTAAAGGAAGACCAAATAATAGATTCAAGCCAATAGCCATACCAATGATTTCAGCAAGATCACAAGCTATAATTGCTATTTGTGCAAGTACATATAATGGATAATTTACAAAACGTGGATATGCCTTTCTGGATGCTTGTGCCAAATCAAGTCCTCTTACAATTCCTAAACGGGCACTTAATGATTGCAACAATAGAGCTATTAAGTTTGACATAAGTAGGACCCATATCAACTTATATCCAAATTGACTACCTCCTGCAATGTCTGTTGCCCAATTCCCCGGATCCATGTAACCCACACTTACTAAATAAGCCGGACCAACGAAAGCCATTAATTTTCTCCAGCCGGTTTTGCCGGATGTAGCTACAGAACCATGCACTTCACTTAAAGATTCGCTATTATTTGAACCGCTCATAATACAACTAATATGTTTTTTGCAACTTCTCTGCTTATAGTAATTTCTTTGTTATTATCTATCAAAAGCAGTACAGAACCATCAAATTCTACCACTTCCTTAATTGTTATATCTGTTCCTAGCGTTAAATCAGATTTTTCTAAATGCTTTAAAAAGAGGGATGAATGCTCACCAACTCCAGAGATTACTCCTTTTTGGCCGATTTTCATTCTCACTATACTTATCAACTTTTTATGCTGAAAAAGACCATTTTTATCAGGTATAGGATCACCATGAGGATCAACTTCCGGATTTCCCAGAAAATCATCCAACCTGTCAATCAATACTGTTGAATTAATGTGTTCCAGTTCTTCTGCAATATCATGAACTTCATCCCATTTAAAGCCTAACTTTTTAACTAAAAATACTTCCCATAAACGGTGTTTTCTGATGATACTTACAGCCGCTTTTTTACCACTTTCCGTTAACGTAACACCCTGGTATTTGATATAATTAATAAGCTCTTTGTCAGATAGTTTTTTGAGCATATCTGTAACAGAAGCTGCCTTGGTATTAATTAACTCTGCAATAGCATTCGTGCTAACTCCGGCTTCGGTGTTATTACTTAAATGATAAATGGCTTTTAAATAATTCTCTTCGGTAAATGAATACATTTAAGCGAATCTAATTATTTTTTTAGATTAACCTAAATTTATTCTTTTGTAAAATTTATGCTAAGAAAAGTCACTTATGAAGAAATATTATTTGGTTGTGGCTTTAATAACTTATTTTTGATAAATATGGCTGCTGAATTAGATAAAATAGATTTACGAATTCTTAAGATTATGCAGGAGAACGGGCGGATTACCAATCTTCAGCTTTCTAGCGAAGTTGGATTATCTCCTGCTCCAACTCTTGAACGGGTTAGGAAATTGGAGAATGCAGGTTATATTAAAAGTTATCATGCTCTGGTTGATGAAGAACTTTTGGGTTTAGGAATTAAGACCTTTATTCAAATTCAGTTAGATTTTCATAAAAATAATACTATACAGGTTTTTTTAGTAGAAGTACAAGCTATTAAAGAGATCACAGAATGTCATCATGTAACCGGGCAGTGTGATTTTCTTCTGAAAGTATATGTAAAAGATATCAAATCCTATGAACGTTTAATTATGGATAAAATTAGCAAGATCAGTGTGGTAAAGACTTTTCAAACCATGATGATCATGTCTACCAATAAGAAGGAGCCGGCAATACCTTTGGAGTACTAATCTATTTGCCAATCAATAGGCTTCTGTCCGCTTTTTATGAGCAATTCATTTGTTTTAATAAAATGATTACATCCAAAAAACCCATTATGTGCCGAAAAAGGAGAAGGATGAGCTGCTTTTAAAATGAAATGTTTTTTTTCATCTATGAGTTCAGCCTTTGCTTGCGCATATTTCCCCCAAAGCAAAAATACAATGCCACTTTTTTTATCAGATAGTTCTTTAATTGCCCTGTCTGTGAATAACTCCCAGCCTTTTTTTTGATGTGACCCGGCGGTATTTGATTGTACAGTTAAAGTTGCATTTAATAATAAAACTCCCTGGTCTGCCCATTTTGTTAAATCTCCATGTGTAGGATACTTATAATCCGGAATTTCCTTTTGCAGTTCTTTGAAAATATTTTGTAAGGATGGAGGAAATCCTACTCCTTTTTGTACTGAAAAAGAAAGTCCATGAGCCTGGTTTGCACCATGATAAGGATCTTGTCCGAGGATTACAACTTTAACTTTATCAAACGGGGTGTGTTCAAAAGCATTAAATATAAACTTGTTTGGAGGATAGACTACACGGCCGTTAGATTGCTCTTCCTGCAAAAAAGAACGCAAGGATTTCATGTAATCTTTTTCAAATTCTTCACCTAAAGCTTCTTTCCAGCTTTTTTCGAGTTGAATGGCCATATTTTATCAGATAGATATTGCTTAAACGGGCAAATAAATGGATATTTGCATCCACAAATTTAATATTTTAATAAAATAAGACAATGCCTAATTATATAAGATTGATCCTCGCATCTACCGTTTTAGGTGCAGCAATAACATTAATAGTTTTTGGATATTGGGGATGGGGCATTCCATTGATTTTTGTTGCTCTGCTAATTGCAGTAACTTATTTCTTCAATGAGAATATGCTGATTGCCCAATATTTCCTAAGAAAGGAAAATATGGAAAAAGCCAGTTTATGGTTAGGCAAAATAACCGATTATGAAAAGCAGCTGGTTAAAGGACAACATGGGTATTATAATTTATTGATCGGATTAATAGAATCTCGTAAGGCACCTTTACAATCAGAAAAATACTTTAAAAGAGCACTTACTCTGGGTATGACCATGGATCATAATGTTGCTTTGGCTAAGTTGAGTTTAGCCGGAATTGCCATGGCTAAGCGGAATAAACGCGAAGCAACCTTGTACCTTCAGGAGGCTAAAAAAGCGGATAAAAATAAATTACTGGCCGATCAGATTAAGATGATGAAAGACCAAATGGGCCAAATGGATAAACAACAGCAGGTGAGGGGATATCGGTAAAAGCCTATATATTAAACTAAAAAAGCGGATTGTTAATTTATCGGTTCAATAGACTTATCATGATTTTCCTCAGGGTTTTCTAGTTTGTAAACTATAATTCCTAAAATAGTAATTGATGTATATCCAAGTATTGAATTTATAGTTTCTGATGAAGAATTTACTAATATTGGAGAAGGAATATAAATTGTAACTGTTATTAATAAAATACCTATTAAAATTAACATACTTTTCTTTTGAAATATTGTCCAAGTACTCTTATTAACTGAGATTGTTGTTAAATAAAATACAAGCCAGCCAGGGAAAGAGAGTATAAGTCCCATTATCATAGAAACAAAAATATATTCATCCTTAGCTTTCCAAACTATAATTATAGCAATAGGCGATATTAAGACGCTTGTTAACCAAACTTTTACAGAATATTTCAAAGCATTGGGACTACGTTTTACTAAGAAAATAGTAACAACGATGGTTAAAATAACCAGGATTGAAATTATAACTGCTGGTAGTAACATTTTTATTATTTAAATATAGTTTGAAACCTAGCTAAACCATTCCATCACCACCTCTTTTTGCGGCATGGTAATTTCCAGTTTCATTTTCTTGCGCATTCCGCCCAGATCATTAAATACTTTATTGGGGTTAGCTGCTTTTAATTCTTCTACAGTATTAAATCCCATTTTTTGAATCACCGGTACCCATTCTGCCGGAACACCAATAGCAATAAAATCTTCAAGACTTGGCAGTTTAGCTTTCTTTTCAGGACGCATTTGAGGGAAAAATAGCACTTCCTGTATGGTGCTTTGGTTAGTCATGAGCATCACTAAACGATCAATACCAATACCCAGGCCAGATGTTGGTGGCATTCCATATTCTAAAGCACGCAGAAAATCTTCATCCATGGCCATGGCTTCTTCATCGCCACGACCGGCCAATAATAACTGATCTTCCAAACGTTCACGCTGATCAATCGGATCATTTAACTCGGTGTAAGCATTAGCGATCTCTTTGCCCATTACAAAAAGCTCAAAGCGTTCAACGAGTCCTTCTTTGCTGCGATGTTTCTTAGCAAGGGGAGTCATTTCAATGGGGTAATCGGTTATATAAGTAGGTTGTATCAAATGTTCTTCTACTTTTTTGCTGAAAATTTCATCAATCAATTTCCCTCTTCCCATGGTAGGGTCAATTTCGATCTTTAAATCTTTACAGGTTTGGCGTAAAGCAGATTCATCCATTGCCGAAACATCAATGCCCGTATATTTTTTGATAGAATCATACATAGAAAGTTTTTCATATGGTCCTGCAAATTCGATCTCCTGATCAGCCACTTTAACTTTGGACGATCCGTGAACGGCCAAAGCTACTTTTTCCAGGCATTCTTCCACCATAGCCATCATCCAGATATAATCTTTATAGGCTACATAAATTTCCATCGCGGTAAATTCCGGATTATGGGTGCGATCCATCCCTTCATTACGGAACATTTTACCAAACTCATATACTCCGTCAAAGCCGGCAACAATCAATCTTTTTAAATAAAGTTCATTAGCTATCCGTAAAAAAAGCGGCATATCTAAGGTGTTATGATGTGTTTCAAAGGGGCGTGCTGCTGCACCACCATGTACCGGCTGAAGTATTGGCGTCTCTACTTCCATCCATCCCTGGCTATCAAAATAATTCCGCATGGTGTTAATCACCTTAGAACGGTTCATGAAAATATGTTTGAATTCCGGATTAACGGTTAAATCTACATAACGTTGGCGGTAACGCATTTCCGGATCTGTAAAACCATCATACACATGGCCTTCATCATCGCGTTTTACAATGGGAAGCGGCTTTAAAGATTTAGATAAAATAGTCATCTCACTTACGTGGATAGATATTTCACCTGTTTTTGTAGTAAATACATATCCTTTAACGCCAATAAAATCGCCAATATCCAGCAGCTTTTTAAATACGGTATTGTAAAGTGTTTTATCTTCTCCGGGACAAATTTCATCCCGGTTTATATAAGCCTGAATACGTCCGGTTGAATCCTGAAGCTCGGCAAAGGAAGCGCTGCCCATAATACGGCGGCTCATAATACGGCCGGCAAAGCTGATGTTTTTATAGGATGTTTTATCGCGTTCGTAATTATCCTTTATATCCTGAGCATTTACATTCACTTCAAACGCTTCGGGAGGATAAGGATCAATTCCTAATTTGCGAAGTTCTGCCATTGCCTCACGGCGTAATATTTCCTGTTCAAATAAACCTATGCTCATTTTTGATAATTTGTTCAAAAATAGAAATTAATTAAGCATTTGCTAAGCTTTCCAAAAGTTCAAAACTTTTGGAAAGCTAATTTTTTTAAAAGCTTATTTTTTTAAATGAATAATTTCTTTTTGATGAAAATCTTCATATCCATCTTTTCCCCCAAACCATTCATAAACTTCATCCCGCTTTAATAAACTCGATTTCTGACTAAGAAAGGCATGATGCGAACTCCATTGCCATTGGCTTATAGCCTTTGTAAAACCATGATGTACAGGATTGGCATGGATGTAATGAATAATCTTTATAAGGTGTGCTACTGATGTTATTTCTTTCTTTTTAAAATTAGGAATAAAAAGACTGCCCTTACGGCTATAAACTTTATTATAAGCCTGCGTATAGCTGCTAAACAGATTGGCAAATTGTTTACTGATACGGAAGCTTAACTTTTGGAAAGTTTCAAACTTTCCAAAATATTTTTCAATTTCTTTTTCGCTTTTAACTCGGATCAAAAAATGAATATGATTTGGCATCAGGCAATAGGCATAGGTATTTGCAATAGAAGGAATAAAGGTTATGTAACGTTTTAGAAAAAATAGGTAATTTTTTGTATTTCTGAACAGGTTTTCAGAACCGTTTGCATGAGTATAAATATGGTAGTATGTTTCTGCTTCCATTTAAAAAGAAGTTCTTAAAAAATAAAACCTTTCCAAAAGTTTAAAACTTTTGGAAAGGTTAATTAAAACTTTTGGAATGGTTAATCCCTTACTTAAGCAGCTTTAATTTTTTTTACCACTTTTTTACGGTCGCTTTTACGCGTACCGCCGGCCTCCTCATACTGGCTGCTCTCTTTGCCAAATTTAGAAGCCACCCCCATAAGAATACGATCATTCCAATCATTAAGCGCTTTTTCGCTGTCTTTGAGAGTATTTAACAGCCCGTCTACCTTTGATAATTGAGTATTATACTCGTCCATAGAAGCTTTTACCAGGTCAATACTTGCCTGGTAAGATGCTGCCGTTAAGCCATTACCCAGATCAAAATTAGCATCAATGTTTTTTACAGATGCAATCCGGCGGAATGCTTTTTCATAGGTTTTAGAAGATGTTTTTAAACGAGCCATAAGAAAATTTAAATTAAAATGATTAAATAAATATATAATATAACATAAAATTAATTAATATTTTAAATAAACCAAATAGTTTTTTATTTTTTTATTGGCGTTTATAGAAAACAGGTATGTGTTTATTGATTAGCAGTACCTGAATATAGAAAACAGGTTAGTGTTTGTTGATTATTAGTACCCATATATAGAAAACAGGTATGTGTTTATTGATTACTAGTACCCATATATAGAAAACAGGTATGTGTTTATTGATTACAGGTACTCGGATATAGAAAACAGGTTGGTGTTTATTGATTACTAGTACCTGTATATAGAAAATAGGTTGGTGTTTATTGATTACCAGTACTTATATATAGAAAACAGGTACGTGTTTATTGATTACGGATACCCGTAAATAGAAAATAGGTTGGTGTTTGTTAAGATTATATAAATGATCGTCTGCATTAAAGATAAAATAAGACTTGCAAAGTCCCACCAGCCTGCGCCAATTGTGTTATAAGTATTCGAATATATTTATAATATAAATAATAGCGTAAAGTTTATAAGCTCTCGAAATGATTTGCGGAGGCATAGGCTAATATTTATATATTTGAGATTAAGCGGAAAGTTTATAAGACGTTTTTACAGAAGCAATGTCAAATGCAGATGATTGTGGTAATAAATAGAGAATAAAATGGAGTAGCATTCATACGCACCAGCCTGAGACTTAAAGAAACTGTATTAAAATAAACAAAGCACGAGTTGCAAATTCGCATCAGCCGTGACAATAGTAGCCCAAAATGTAACCATTCAATAACTTATTGCAATAATTAAAATGATACTAAAACTAATAGAAATTCAGAACTATAAAAGTATTGAAAATCTTAAAATTGAGATAAATCAAAATAGTGATAATTCATATACTTTTGGAATTATCGGTGAAAATGAAACCGGAAAATCATCAATACTTAAGGCTATTGGGTTAACTGATAATTTAAATCAAATTGAAGTAAAAACAATTGATTTTAAAGTTAAAGAAAATCCCATTTCCATTACTTTTGATTATGAAATTTCAGAGAAAGAAGAAGAAAAAATTTCATTATTAATCAAGGAATTAAAATCAGAAACTAGTATTGATAAATTTAAAAATATAATTTTGAAATTTGCTATTTCTTATGAAAATTTATCACTTATTCAAAAAACATTATTAATAAAAACATCTAAAAAGAATTACACAGTTACATTAGCTGAAAATCAGGAATTAACAAATTACATAGATAGTATAAGGCATAATACTGTTTTCTGGAGTTTTGATGATAAATATTTAATTTCAAAAGAGATTAATTTATCAAACTTTTTTTCATCCCCAGAATCTATATCAATACCACTTAAAAATTGTTTTAAACTTTCTGGTTTTAGTGAAGAAAAATTCAGTTCTATAAATTCACTATTAAATGATTCAACTGAAAGAGAAGAGATTAGAGATAATTTAAGTGATTCAGTTACTAAACATTTAAAAAGAGTATGGAAAAAACACAAAGTAAAAATCACTTTTGATATAACTCCTACTACATTAAATTTTCATATTAAAGATGAAGGCAGTAAAAGTAAAGCAAAAACAATTGAACAGCGAAGTGATGGGTTTAAACAATTTATTTCTTTCCTTTTAACAATATCTGCTGAAAATGTAAATTCTGATTTAAAAAATACTATTTTATTATTAGATGAGCCTGAAATTCATTTACATCCAAAAGCACAAGAGGATTTATTACAAGAACTTATTGGAATCACTAAAACAAATAATAATATCTTATTTTTTGCGACACATTCTAATTATTTAATTGATAAGAACACATTGGAGAGAAATGCAAAAATTATTAAACAAGATGATAAGACCACTATAGAATGGTTTAAAGGACAAAAATCAACCTATGCAAGTATTAATTATGATGTTTTTGGAATAACATCTGATGGCTATCACAATGAAATGTATGATTTTTTAAGAGAGAATTATTCACAAGAAAGAAATATTTTGGATTTAGGAATTAACAGATTTGATGAAGAATACTTAAGACAAATAAAAAAATTAAAGAAAGACAGACCAAATAAGGGGACTGAGAATGCAGTTACATTGCCAACTTTCATAAGAAATTGTATTCATTATCCTTCGACTAAACCTCGAAAATTTGAAGAATTACTCATAGATTCAATTGAATTGCTGAAATCTTATTTATAAAGATCCTAGCCTGGTTTAGCGCAAGTATGAGGAGAAGGAAAGCGGGTAATGGCTAGTCTGGTAAATAAAAAGTCCTCCACTGATGCGAGTTTGTAGCTCGTATCTTCATATAAATGATAGTCTGCATTAAAAATAAAATAAGGAGTTGCAAACTCGCACCAGCCTGGGAAACTGAAAAGAACGCAGGGTCCTCTGCGAGAGACCCTCCTGGGACGAAGCCAAAGTAATATGACTAAATTAAATACTATTCCAATAATAGAATTCAAAACAGCCGAAATATTTGAAACTTGGCTCGAAAAGAATCACGATAACTCAGAAGGGATTTGGCTCAAAATATTCAAGAAAGATTCCGGGAAAAAGACCATCAGCTATGCAGAGGCACTTGATGTAGCTCTTTGCTACGGTTGGATTGATGGCCAAAAACAAACATATGACGAACAAGCCTGGCTGCAAAGGTTTTGTGCCCGAAGAGCAAAAAGTATTTGGTCCAAAATAAATATTGGACATGTCGAAAGATTAGTCAATGAACTTAGAATGAGACCCGCAGGATTAAAAGCTGTCGAAAAAGCCAAAGAAGACGGTAGTTGGGAAAAGGCATACGATTCTCCAAGCAAAATGACTATACCTGAAGACTTTCTAAAAGAACTTAGCAAAAACAAAAAAGCAGAGGCGTTTTTTATGGGTCTCAATAAGACCAATCTTTTCTCCATTGGATTTCGCCTTCAGACAGCAAAAAAACAAGATACAAGAGAAAAGCGCATGAAAGAAATTATTGAAATGCTGGAAAAAGGTGAGAAATTCCATTAAATAATTTATCTCCGCTGGTGCAAGCTTGTAGCTCCTATCTTCATGTAAATGATATTCTGCATTAAAAAATGTAGTAAAAAATAAAAATAAGGTACGAGTTTCATCCTCGCACCAGCCTGGGCCAAAGTGGGGCTGAAAGCTCTTGGTAATTTTGTATAATAAATCAATAACAAGAAAACAAAAATGAGAACAAGAATTTATATTTCAGTTATCCTTTTATCCATAGGACTTGTGACCAAGGCGCAGCAAAGCAATCCTTTTATCTCCGGATTTGAAAAAACAATGCCTTCAATAACATTAGGTTCACAACGAACTGTTTGGATTCATATTCCAAACAGCAATGGAGGAAATGACAATACCGGTAAAGGACGTTACCCGGTAATTTATTTATTAGACGGCGATGCAAATTTTAATCATATTGTGAGTATAACCGAATTCATGAGTAATGCAGGTCTTTGTCCGCCAATGATCGTAGTCGGAGTTTTACATCCTGCCCGAATGACGGATTTGACATTTGGTACAGATAAGGAAACTCCCGGTGTTGTTGGCAAAGGCGAAAATTTCATGCGCTACATGGAAAAGGAATTGATGCCTTACATTGAAAACAATTACCCAACAGCTTCCTATAAGATCTTCATTGGTCACTCTGTTGGCGGCCTCACTGTTGTAAATACCTTAATACATCATCCATATTTATTCAATGCCTATGTTTCTCTTGATGGTGCTTTATGGTGGAACAACCAGCAAATTGTAAAAGAAGCTAAAACAACTTTAGCAAATACAAATTATAAAGGGAAAACATTATTTATGGCATTGGCAAACCGAATGGAAAGAGGAATGGATACGCTGGCAGTTCAAAAAGATACTACTGAGGGTACTGAACTTATTCGCAGCAACCTGGAATTTATTAAAGATATTTTCAAAAACAAAACAAATCAATTGCGTTTCCAACATAAATATTATGAAAATGACGATCATAGTTCTGTCCGGTTGATCGGGGAATATGATGCCCTCCGTTTTATTTTTGATTATTTCAAACTTAAAATTTATAATAGTGAATTAGACGATCCCAATTTTAAATTGGATTCTTTATTAGTAACACATTATAATACTATTTCTGAGCAAATTGGCTATCTCATTAAACCAGATGAAAGCCAGGTTAATAGTCTTGGATACTATATGTTGAATCAAAAGCAATTTGTTAAGGCAGAAGCATTGTTTAAACTAAATATTGCAAACTATCCCGAAACGGCTAATTGTTATGATGGATTGGGAGATTTGTACCTGGCAAAAGGTGAGAAATTAAAAGCTATAGAGAGTTTCAAAAAAACGTTGTCGTTAGAGGTCATTCCCGAAACAAAACAAAAGCTTGAAACATTATTAAAGGAAAAGAAATAAGGTTCTCTATCAGTAACAGATGCAAAAATGATTTTAGAAAGATGTTAATGTGGCCCCTCCGCACCAGCCTTGGGGCCTTTATAATTTATACCCTGTCCGTATTAAAATCTATTATATTTGAAATTTACAATTTTATCATATATGCAATCAATTGAGGCACTTTGGAAAACTATTGAAGAATGGTTCAGTAAAAATACGGAGCTTTCATTAAATTTAAATGAAGGGGCTTCTGAAGAGGCTATCCAAAAAACAGAAGAACAATTAAACATAAAATTTCCTAACGATTTTAGAGAACATCTTTTATTACATGATGGGCAAGCTTCCAAAGAAGATGCTCAGGGTATATGGATGCCAGGTTGTGGGCCATTGTTATCATTAAAGCGAATGCTTAAGCAATGGAAATTAGATAGAGAAGGTGATGACGATTATGCGGGAACCGTTTTAGATGAACATGTTTATCAGCGATCAGATCCGAAGCGAATTCCAATTGCTGCTGATCCCTATGGAGACGGAATTATAAGCTACCTTGATTTAATCCCAGGGCCAAAGGGAAAAGAAGGCCAACTGATTACATTAGTAACAGAATGTGATTATGTAGTATTGGATGAAAGTTTTCATAAGGCTTTAGACCGTTATGCGCAGCTTTTACAAACAGGTGAGCTTTACTGGTCAGAAGAAGAGGAAACGCTTATGATGAAAAATATAGAAGGCACAGCAGAAGAACTGGCTGAAGCATTTGCTCTGGTAAAATGATTTCCTCCTCCGCTGATATGAGCTCGTATCTTCCTATAAATGATAGTCTGCATTAAAAATAAAATAAGGTACGAGTTGCAAACTCGCAGCATGCCGGGACGAAATTCTTTTAATAATACCACATTAGTAGCTCACTATAGCGTTTTACAAATGCCAAATTGAATTCTAATAGCATCAGTTCGGAGCGGGAAGATTTTCTTAAGCGCTAATTTCAAGCTTATATCCTTTCCCGCGTATAACAACGATGTTGATATTCGGATCAAATTCCAGTTTTTTTCTAAGTTTTGATATGAACATATCCAAACTGCGCCCCACAATAACACCTTCATCTTCCCATATCTCTTTTTGTAGCCGGCTTCTCTCTATGGTCTCGTTAGGAGACAATGCGAAAATGAGCAATACACGGGTTTCCGTTGTGGTCAGGTCTATTGTCTTTCCATTTATGATAAGCTTCCTATTTTTCGCATCGAACAACACCGAGCCCAAAGTGAACGTATCAGTATGCCAACTGTCAGGTAAAGCCTTCCGTGGCTTAACAGATCTCAAAAAAATAAAACCAACAAATGCTAAAAATGGGAGGCTGCCCAGAAGATATCTATTCTTTGCTGTATTTATTCCTATCGGTTTGAATTTAACGTTGATTATGTAACATGCTCTGGGTTGCTCTCTTCCTATGCATGCTACAATATCATCTTTTTTATCTTGGGATATAGCATATCCATAGGCTACACTGGAGTTGCCACAGTTCAGAACGTTAACAATATAATCACGTGCGAGGGGGTCTTTGGCCAACAAACGCCGAGTTGTATTCACCAGAGAGGCCGGTTGAAAAGTAAGATCATTCTCAAACCTAATCTGGTATTCATTTTCGGCGATCTTCTTTACCGGAAGTACCCTTGATGTACTGTCGCCCGACTGTAAAAGTAGTTCATGTCCTATCCTGCGGAGCAAAACTTCCCTTCTGGCGATATCAAAGTTGTTACTGCCTGCCATACTGAAAGCCACGCAGATCACAGAGATAAACAAGAGTAGTATCAATGCGAATAGGTATTTGCGTTTTCCGGAGAGGAGATTTCGACTAAGATGCATAGTGTCAAGTTTTTATTTACAAAGTTTACATTTTTATTTACAATCCAAATCCCTCAAGCCGAAAAATATCAAAGTAGCTTTGCTGAATCAACGTTGATACGTTACTAATCAATATGTTTTACTTTAAATTTAAGAAAATGAAAAGATTATTTGTATTTGTTCCGGCTATACTCCTGCTATTATTCCTACTAAATTCTTTTGTACTAAAAGAAAAGAAGACGCGGGAGAAAACAACAAAAGAGACTAAATCAGGGCTTTTGAACATCGTTTTCAGATCTACTGATGGCGGACAAACATGGCAGAACATTAGCGAAGGACTGCCTGAAAACTTGCAGAGAGAAGGTGTACGGAGTGATGGTTTCTTTGCAAATGACAGTGGGCTCTATTTACGTGCTGGAAATGGGGTTTATCGCAGTGAACCAAATTCCACAACTTCTTTTTGGACAAAAGACATTTTCCCTGGTAAACAGAATAATATTGCTCCTGGCAAGAATGGGATATTTGCATATAATTTCAGGGGTCAATTTTTAAAAAAAATAAACGGAACGAGTGATTGGTCGCCCATGTACACAAATTTTCAGGAGCAAGCCGTACGCATTAACAGAACGATAGATTGGATGTACAAGAATTATAATGAGAGACAAGTATCCAGCGTTTTTGAGACCACGGGAGGCACAGTTTTCATCGGCTCCAACAACGCCCTTTTTAAATCCACTAACAGTGGAAAAACTTGGAAATATGTGCATGTTGGAGGCTGGGTAATGAAAATGGTAGAGTCAAACGGTGTACTCCTGGCTGCCAGCTCACAGGGGATATTAAGATCGACAGATGATGGTGAAAACTGGGATTGTGTGATGAGTGAAGGGAGCGCTGGCATCGCTGTGGAACGTATCGATGGAGGATTTGCCGCTATAGTCTACAACACAATAACCCAAACAAACACAATACACATTTCACTGGATAGTGGAAAAACCTGGAATATCGTAGGTGAAGGACTTCAGCCTATTTGGAATATATTCGGGCTTAAATCTTCATTAAATATTTCATCAATCAAACAAGTGGGCAAATATTTAATATGTGGTCGCTCAGATGGTATATTCCGGTCATCTGACATGGGCAAAACATGGAAAAAGCTGTTACTTCCTGCTATAGAAAATTATGGCTTCAATTTATCTGTTTCAGGCAACGTGATTTATGCCATACCAAATAAAGGATGTTAAAAAATTCCAAACTCAGAAATAATGTGTATCGCTGATTTTAAAATTAGCGGACGTAATTTAAATGCGAAAATCATTCAGAATTTTTAAATGCTATCATATATTAGCAATTCGATGGAGATGCACCTATCTGTTGCGTATATAGGCAAGTTAGTGGCAGCTTCAAAAGATAGACAACAATCAAAAAACCATGGGAACCTGGGGAACAGAAATATTATCTAACGACACTTCTTCGGACATTTACGCTGAGTTTTTTGACCTGTACAATGACGGACTGGATGTTAATGAAATTTCGAAAAAGGTAATTGCCAATAATCAAGAGACAATTAGCGACACTGACGATAGCAATAACTTTTGGTTTGCATTAGCACAAGCAACATGGGAGTGTAAGCAACTTGACCCTGAACTGTTTAATCGTGTAAAAGAAATAATTGAAACAGGTGCAGACCTTCAGGTTTGGCGACAACTTGCTGCAAGCAAAAAAGATATTGAAGAACGCAAAATAGTTCTCGACAAATTTTTAGCGGACTTGCAAACAGAAAGACCAAAAGCAAAACCGAGAAAAAAGAAAAGAATTCACCAACCTGTTTTTGAAAAAGGAGACTGTTTAACTTTTAAACTTGAAAATGGGAATTATGGCGGGGCTGTTGTATTAGAAGCTATTAATGATACGAAATACGGACAAAATCTTATTGTTACAACCAGAATTAATCAACCAGCCAAGCCAACTAAAAAGGACTTTGAAAATGCAGAGGTTCTTGTAATTAATTTTGGAAGTTGGCTCAATAGACCAAACGTAGATTGGTATGTTCCAGTAAGGCATAAAGAATTTTCGCATCTCATAGAATTTATTGACAATATTGCAGTAGAAGCTAATTATGAAGAAAAAACATCCATGTTTGGTAGTATATCTAACTTGAATATTTGGTTAATTGGAATTGCTGACAAACAATTTAAATCTGAAGAGACAAAAGCACGACCAACAAACATCCAAACCATAAAAGAGTGGATAAAAAAGGAACAATAAATGGAGACTACACGGGGATCCTGTGATAGGACGAATTCTAAATGCTCTTCACTTTTATAGTACTCCTTTTTATACAAATACTATTTTATTTATAGGTTTTCTATGGATCTATTTATAGATTTAAGTATGGAAAAGGAAATCAACTATAACTATTTCGATCAAAGTGTTTGGGATAGCTCACAAATTTTAGATGCAAAAAATAAAGAATTGAAGCAAACAAATGCTGAAAAAGAGGATGTATTAATTGCAGGAAATACGAAGGGCATTCCAAATTCTATACAGAGCTATACACCACCTAATAGTAATTTTAATAATCCTTGTGCTCAGGCGGCATGTACTGCAATTATTGAGGCATGGGGGAAAAATCCATACCCTGGTGATATGGATAGATTATTTACTGAGATTCATTCAAATCATGGACCCGATATTATTGGTGGTGCATTAGGAACATCTCCGAATAGGATTATGGATATATTAAATGCTTATGGTTTACGGTTTATTGATAAATATGTAGAACCATGGCTATTAGGAGGCTTTATTAATCCTGCAAATCAGGTACTTTTTCAATCACACTGGGCTACACTGTGGAATATGGCGAATAATGGTTTTCCTGCCATTGTACTTTGCCAAACAGGTTATGTTGGAGGATCGCCTCTTAATTTACACTGGTTAGTTTTTAGAGGTAGTCATAATTTCAATACCGAGTTATCAAATACTCTCTTTTCTTATGGCTATAGTGATAAAGATATACCTGACTCCATATTTCATCAAGGTTGGGAATGTCCGACTTTCCCGATTTATGGCTTGCGGTTTAGAGCTATTATTCCATTTATTTAAAGGTCAAAATAGTTCATCTGATTATCAGATGAACTATTTTTAATCAACCTCTACTTCCTGTAAATACATGTGATCTATCTGATCAGCATATTTTTTTTCAATAACCTTACGTTTGGCTTTTAAGGTAGGTGTGATCTCGCCTTCTTCTATCGTAAAGGGATTCCGTTTGATAATGAATGTTTTTATCCGTTCGAACTTAGCGAGCTCGGCAGAGAATTTCCGGATATCAAGATTAACCCAATCTACAATTTCTTTATTCTGAATAAACTGCTCTTTTTGCTGAAAAAAATCTTCTTTTAATTTGAAGGTTTCCTGAAGTGTTTCTTTAGAAGGAATTACGATCGCTGTGATATATTCCCGTTTATCGCCAATAAGAAATAACTGTTCAATTTTAGGGCTTTTTAAATAAGTGTTTTCAACCGGGGTTGGATAAATATTTTTACCGTATGCATTTACCAGCATATTTTTAATACGATCTGTAATTTGGAGATTCCCTTTATAAAACCGGCCAATATCTCCGGTATGAAACCATCCTTCGCTATCAATTACCTGCGCTGTTTCTTCGGGTTTGTTCCAGTAACCTTTCATTACACAATGGCCTCGTACTACCACTTCGCCTTCTTCGCATTCAAAATCTTCATTAAAGGAGTCATGAGTTTGGATGCTGATAAATTGCTTGGTTTCTACATCCTGTATTCCTACTTCAATACCCGGAATTACACGACCAACGGTACCATAAACCTGTCTGTGAAACTCCGTTACCGACATTACAGGAGATGTCTCGGTTAAACCAAATCCCTCTAATATTTTGATTCCTAAATTGCCAAAGAATTCGCCTACGTTTTTAGGCAAAGCTGCACCGCCGGAAAGCATGAATTTTAAACGTCCGCCGGTTTTCTCTTTTATCTTACTAAATACTAATTTTTCGGCCAGTTTTTGTTTTAAGGAAATCATAAGGCCGGGAGTTTGGCCGGCTTCTTTAATTTCCCGATATTTTTTGCCGGTATCAATAGCCCATAAAAAGATCTTTGCTTTTGCGCCATCTCCAGCTGTCCCGTTTTTCATGGCTTTATCGTGAATACGTTCTAATAAACGTGGAACACAGCTCATAACGGTTGGTTTTACTTCTGCCATATTTTTGGCAAGCAGCTCTAAGCTTTGGGCAAAGGCAATTTTGGAACCTTTAGTAATGCAAACATGATAGGTAGCAGTACGTTCAAAAACATGAGATAAGGGCAAAAAAGAAAGAAAGGTATCATCTTTATCAATAACCGGTATTTGATCTAAACAAACCCGTACATTTTCTACAAAATTAGAATGGGTTAACATTACACCTTTTGGAGTTCCGGTAGTGCCGGATGTATATATTAAAGAAGAGAGATCTGATGGTAATACCTCTTCCCGTATCCGTTTAAGATCTTTACTATAAAATTTAATACTTCGTTCACCTTCTTCAATTAGGGCTTTAAAACTTAATACACCGGCATCTATATTTAGATCTGTAAGATATTTCTCATAGTCATCAAAAACCGGAATGATTCGCTGAAGATCAGGACAGTTATTGGCGATTTTTAAAATTTTGCGGAATAAAAATGGATTTCCAACTAATAGGGTACGCACACCGGAATCTTTTAAGATATATTCTACCTCATGTTCAGAAAGTGTAGGATATATAGAGACGTTTACAGCGCCAATTTGCTGCAGGCCTTGGTCGTAATAAATATAATCGACACAGTTTTCAATAATTAAACCTAAACGATCACCTTTTCTAATTCCCATTTCAAGAAAATAACTGGAAATGGCATCAGCATTATGCAAAACCTGTTTATAGCTAATTTCTTCCCAAGTATCTTTTACCTTATGGATTAAGAATGTATTATTTTCGTCATGAATATGACTAACTACGTTACGTAATAAGGTTGGGATTGTAGTTTTTTCGGTTATCAAATTCATTGTTTGGGATAATTAACACTTTGTTTCAATGAACAAGTATACAGAATACCTGTAAAAAACAAAAGGCTCAGGAATGAGCCAATGTAAAAAACTTTCAGAATCTAATTTAAATATTAAATATAGGTTATACGGAAAAACTTTCTCCACAACCACAGG
Organism: Sphingobacteriales bacterium; assembly: GCA_025353765.1. Classification (GTDB taxonomy): domain Bacteria; phylum Bacteroidota; class Bacteroidia; order Sphingobacteriales; family Sphingobacteriaceae; genus Daejeonella. Next base: position 163,959 of record JANXOD010000024.1, on the reverse strand, counting down.
TTCGGGTTGCATTGGGATTGTGGAAATTAAATCCTTTGCCATTTAATCCATCAGAGAAATCGAGTTCCGTACCTGCCAGGTATAAAAATGATTTCATGTCCAGGGCCATTCTTACTCCCTGATCTTCGAAGAACTGATCTCCGGGTTTTTCTTCGTTATCAAAATCTAATTTATAAGATAAGCCGGAACATCCACCTCCCTGAACAGATACACGCAGAAAATGAGAACTGTCTAAGCCGTTCTCCTGCATGAGCTGTTCTACTTTGTTTTTCGCTTTATCTGTTACTGTAACCATTTCTATTAGTGCTTAGTATTTAGTATCAAGTATTTAGTATAAGATGGATGGTCTAAATACTAAGTACTTTATACTCACATACTATTTAGTGATGTGATTTTTCTACTACTAAAGCTTCTAACCCATTTTTAATACGGTAATCGTTAATAGCCGCTTTAATAGCATCTTCTGCCAATACAGAACAGTGAATTTTTACCGGTGGTAAAGCCAGTTCTTCCACAATATCCATATTATCTATTTTCATAGCATCATCGATAGATTTGCCTTTTAACCATTCTGTTGCCAGTGAAGAAGATGCAATTGCAGATCCACAGCCAAACGTTTTAAATTTTGCATCTGTGATCACATGGTTTTCATCAACCTGAATTTGCAGACGCATTACGTCACCACATTCAGGAGCTCCAACTAAACCTGTACCAACACTGTTGTTGCTTTTGTCCAACGTACCCACATTGCGGGGATTGGTATAATGATCGATTACTTTTTCTGAGTATGCCATAATTCAATATGTTAATTTATTAATATATTAATGTGTTTATCACATTAATGCTCTGCCCATTCAATCTTATCTAAATCTATGCCTTCTTTAAACATTTCCCATAATGGGGATAAGTCGCGAAGATGATTTACTGCTTTTTTAGTTTGTGTGATAGCAAAATCTACTTCTTCTTCCGTTGTGAAACGGCCTAATCCAAAACGGATAGATGAATGAGCAAGGTCATCTGATAAGCCTAAGCTTTTTAAAACATAAGATGGTTCTAAGGATGCTGAAGTACAAGCAGAACCGGAAGAAACTGCCAGATCTTTCATAGCCATCATTAATCCCTCACCTTCTACATATTTAAATGAGATATTGGCTACATGAGGTAAACGATTTTCCTGATTTCCATTCAGATAGCTTTCTTCCATTTGTAGCAGTGAGGTTTGTAATTTATTGCGTAAAGCAGATAAGCGCTTTGCTTCTTCAGCCATTTCTAAGCGACATAATTCTGCTGCTTTTCCTAAACCAACAATACCTGGTACATTTAATGTTCCTGAGCGCATACCGCGTTCGTGGCCACCGCCATCCATTTGTGCAGTTACTTTAACTCTTGGATTTTTACGACGAACGTATAATGCTCCTACACCTTTTGGGCCATACATTTTATGTCCTGTAAAAGCCATCAGGTCAATTCCATCAGCAATAACATCCACCGGAATTTTACCAACAGCTTGTGTGGCATCTGTCATAAAAAGAGCACCATGCTTATGTGTAATTGCTGCAATTTCTTTTATCGGCTGAACAATGCCTATCTCATTGTTTCCATACATGATAGAAACTAATATTGTTTTTTCTGTAATAGCAGCTTCAAGCTGATTTAAATCAATTAACCCATCTGTTTTAACAGGGAGATAAGTTACTTCTGCACCTAATTTTTCTAAATGTTTACAGGCATCAAGAACTGCTTTATGTTCTGTAACACAAGTGATAATATGATTTCCTTTTTCCTTATACATCTCAAACACACCTTTAATAGCAAGATTATCCGACTCTGTTGCTCCGGAAGTAAAGATGATTTCTTTCTCATTTGCTCCAATTAGTTGAGCAACCTGCTCACGTGCATAATCAACCGCTTCTTCTGCTGCCCATCCAAAAGCATGATTTCGGCTTGCTGCATTACCAAATTTCGAATTAAAATAAGGCAACATCGTATCCAAAACACGCGGATCCATTGGAGTGGTGGCATTATTATCTAAGTATATCGGAAGATTCATCTGTTATTTAGATTGAGTTTAAATTCAGATACAAAGATAATGAATATTTTTTAGCTTAATTATCAAACTAAGCAATAGAAATAGAGATAAAATAGTCATTTTTATGCCATAATAAGCTTTATGAATAAGATTGAACATATTGGTATTGCCGTTAAAAATTTAAGTGAGGCAAGCTCAGTTTATGAGCGTTTGTTGGGTGTAAAGAGCTATAAGAAAGAAGAAGTGACCAGTGAACATGTCCTTACCGAATTCTTTCAAATTGGCGAAAGTAAGATTGAATTACTTGAAGCTACTTCTAATGAGAGTGCCATTTCAAAATTTATTGAAAAGAAGGGTGAAGGCATTCATCATATTGCATTTGCTGTTAAAGACATTAAAGCAGAAATGGAGCGCCTTAAAAAAGAAGGTTTTATACTTTTAAATGAAACTCCTAAAAAAGGAGCAGATAATAAATTGGTTTGCTTTGTTCATCCTAAAAGTGCACATGGTATTTTAATAGAACTTTGCCAGGATATATAAAAACTAAATTAAAACGCATATCCAATACGGAAACCCATAGAAGGAGCAAAACCTGTTGATAACTTGTTTTCCGCATAATCCTTTCTTTGATCAATATTAATAGTCGGATCTATAGAAGAATTTTTAGCTATATAGTGAGTAATTAAAATCATTCTCAGGCCTAACTCAGCGCCTAAATATAATTTTTTAGAAATATAATAATCAGCCCCGGTACCTAATTTTAATGTGAGTCCGCTTTCTGCTATTTTAGCCGTAAAAAAGCTGTTTGCCAGATATTTACTGGTTGCTGGATCACCATCTTTTACATCTACATTATCTGCATGACAAGTATATCCCAAATCTACTAAAGCGTAAGTAGATAAGCGATCTGTACCTGTAAAGTGTTTTTCTACACCCAATAAAATAGAAAAATAAGAGTTAGATAATGCAATAGTTCCATTTTTGCTGTCATCATTAGGATCATATAAATAGGTTACTATATTATGATTTGCTTCTCCAAAATGAATACGTACAGCTAAATTATCTTTTAAAAAATACCTGAACTTTAAACCATATTCAGTAATTGGATAGGTATTAAAAGCCGGGCCATTAGCAATATTGCTAATAATACCTTCTCCTACAACACTCCCTTTTTTAGGTTTATAGTCTGATAATGTAGGTGTAGATTGTTGTGCATAAACAAAAGCATTAAGCATTAAATAGGAAATGGATAAAATCAGTTTTTTTGTCATGATTGTAATGGCAATTATTTTTAATGGCTAAATGCAAATATATAAAAGGCCATGTAATAAAAAAGGCCCTGTTATGCAGGGCCTTTTTTATATAATTTTTAAGTTAGACTAAAAAATGTAACCAATACGGAAACCAGCACTTGGAGCAAAACCGGTTGTTATATCAGTAGTTTTTGAGTCTTTGTGTGAGCTGGTAGTAGTTACATCGCCATTAACAGGCTCTGTATAAGAAGTGTCACCACTATTATTAGTATGTAACTTTAATGCAAGGCCTAGTTCAGCACCTAAGTATAATTTTTTAGCGATATAGTAATCAGCGCCTGTACCCAATTTTACTACAATTCCACTATTTTTTATGCTACTAGTATAAAATTCGTTTTTAGAATAAGTACTAGTATTATTTGCAGGAATTGTACCATTTTCAACATCATCTTTAGTTGTGGTAGAAGTATATCCCAAATCAAATGCCATATAAGTGGATAAACGATTAGTACCTTCAAAGTGTTTTTCGACACCTAAGTAAACAGAAAAATCAGATTGAGAGTTTTTATATGTTCCACTTTGGGTATCATCCGTAGGGTCGTATAAATATGTAGTTGTATTATTTTTAGATTCTCCAAAATGAATACGTACTGCCATATCATCTTTTAAGAAATATCTGAATTTTAAACCATATTCTGCATTAGGAAAAGTATTGAAATTTGGTCCATTAGCAATGTCACCAATAATACCTTCTGCTAAAACGCTTCCTTTTTTAGGTTTGTAATCAGATAGTGTAGGTTTAGATTGTGAATATGCCAAAGCGCTAAGAGCTAAGCATGCGATAGATAAAAATAGTTTTTTTCTCATGATTTTAATTTAATTAAATTGTTTAAATAGTTAGGGTTATGTTTTTAAAAATTTAGGCAAAAATATATTTTTTATTTATATATCAGCCTTCATTTTCTAGAAATAGTTTAAATTGTATAAACTATGTTACAGGAGAGAGGCTTTTTGATTAATAAAAGGCTACTATAGGAATATAGAATTTGATACTTTACCTTTTTATTAATTGTATTTTATTCTATATTTGCACCTCTTATAAAAGTTTGAAATACGATGAAAGCAGAATTGCATCCTAAAAATTATAGATTAGTTGTGTTTAAAGACATGTCTAACGAATATACTTTCTTAACAAAATCTTGCATTGATACAAAAGAAAGCATCAAATGGGAAGATGGTAACGAATATCCTCTGGTTAAATTAGAGATTTCACACACCTCCCACCCATTTTATACAGGTAAGATGAAATTGGTTGATACCGCAGGGCGTATTGATAAATTTCGTACCCGTTACGAGAAAAAATAATAGTATAATAAAATATTGTGTAAAAGTCCCGGCCCTAAAGCTTGGGACTTTTTTTATTTTTGCTCAATGAGTATCATTTTATTTGACGATCAGTTTCGTAGAAACCTGCTTCCATTAACGTTTACACGTCCGGTTTCCGAATTGCGGATTGGTATTCTAACCATAACTAAAAAGTGGGAGAGTTATTTAAAATCAGAAGCCTCCTTTTATACTGAGGGCTATTTGCAGGAAAAATATCCGATTATTATTAAGGATGCAAATTGGTTTATAAATGGCAGCGTTTGTCCGGATGATGATTTAATTGAAGCTATTGATAAACTGAAAGAAGGAGAAGCTTTATTTGCCGATACAAATTGCATCGCAATAAAACTAAATAAAACTGCTGCTAAAGAATTTAATGTAGACCATACAGGTCAATATGTTAGAGTTGATTATCGTAGACCGGTATTGAAAATCTCTTTTCCAGAAGAGATTTTTAAACATAACGATACCGAACTTAAAAAAGATTTCGAACTTTTAACCAAAGGCCGAAATTCTAATCAATTAAGTAGTACCAATACTATTTTGGGAAATAATTTATTTGTTGAAGAAGGTGTTGAAGCAGAATGTTCTACTTTTAATACTTTACAAGGCCCTATCTATTTAGGCAAAAACTCACAAGTATGGGAAGGAGGCCACATTCGTGGATCTTTTGCCTTGTGTGAAAACTCCCAGGTTAAAATGGGCGCAAAAATTTATGGTATGACAACCATTGGTCCATATTCACGTGTTGGAGGAGAAATTAGTAATTCCGTTATTATGGGTTATTCTTCTAAAGGTCACGAGGGCTATCTTGGGAATTCAGTATTAGGTGAATGGTGTAATATTGGCGCTGATAGTAATAATTCTAATCTTAAAAATAATTATGCGGAAGTACGATTATGGGATTATGAAAAGGAGAGTTTTAGAAAAACCGGACTTCAATTCTGCGGTTTAATTATGGCAGATCATGCTAAATGTGCTATTAATACCATGTTTAACACAGGTACAGTTGTGGGTGTAGGCGCTAATATTTTCAGTTCTGGCTTTCCGCGAAATTTTATTCCTGATTTTTCTTGGGGAGGTTCTCATGGATTTGAAGTTTATATGCTTAATAAAATGTTTGAGACGGCCGAAAAAGTGTATGAACGCAGAAACATCAAATTTGATGAGGTTGAAAAGAGAATACTGACCAAGGTTTTTGAATTAACAGAAAAGAATAGAAGATTTTAATAACATACTTAGCCTAAATAAATGAGAAAAAATATTGTTGCCGGCAATTGGAAAATGAATATGGACTATACCTCTGGTGTTAGCCTGTTTTCCGAAATATCAAACATACTTAGTAATATAGTAACCGGAGACCAGGAAGTAATTGTTTGTCCTCCTTATATTCATTTAAACAGTTTGGCTCAGCTTGCTAAAGTAAATAACAGAATTTCCATCGGTGCTCAAAATTGCCATCAGGCGGAATCCGGTGCATTTACCGGTGAAATTTCGGCTCCAATGATAAAGTCCATGGGAGTAGAATATGTTATTTTAGGACATTCTGAACGCAGGCAATATTTTGGAGAAGATAATTTTTTATTAGCTCAAAAAGTGGATACCGCTCTTAAAAACTACCTCAGACCCATTTTCTGTATCGGTGAAACGCTGGAACAACGCAATGGAAATATTCATTTCCAGGTTATTAAACAACAGTTGGAAGAAGGTGTTTTTCATTTACCTAAAGATGATTTTGCCCATATAATACTAGCTTATGAGCCGGTTTGGGCAATTGGTACAGGTTTAACTGCTACGCCGGAACAGGCACAAGAAGTTCACGCTTTTATACGAAAGGAAGTTGAAACAAAATATGGCTCAACTATAGCCAATAACTTAACTATTCTATATGGTGGAAGCTGTAATCCTAAAAATGCCAAAGAGCTGTTTTCTCAACCTGATATCGATGGCGGTCTTATTGGTGGAGCATCATTAAAAGCTCGTGATTTTGTAGATATAATTAAAGCCTTTTAATACAGCATGGAGTATAAGGAGTTAATTTTTACGCCGAAATCTGCTGAAGACTTTCATAAAGATTTATTAATAGATGCGTTATCGCAAATAGGATTTGATACTTTCGAAGAGTTTGAGCAGGGTTTTAAAGCATATATTCCATCTCCAAATTTTAATCAACAAGGTTTGGATCAGGTTCTTGGTGGTTTCAACGGGATGTTTTCGTATGATGTGAACCTCATCCCACAAAAAAACTGGAATGAAGTATGGGAAAGTAACTTTGAACCTTTGGGTATTAATGATCAATGTTATGTACGTGCAACTTTTCATGATCCACATCCCGAGTACCGCCATCAGATCGTAATAGATCCTAAAATGGCTTTCGGAACAGGGCACCATCAAACAACAGCAATGATGATGGAGCTGATGATGGAAGAAAACCTCGCAGGTAAAAAAGTATTAGATATGGGATGCGGAACTGGAATTTTGGCTATACTTGCTTCTCAACTTGGTGCTAAAGAAATTATAGCAATTGATAACGATGACATATGTTATCAAAGTACTATAGAGAATTCAAATCTTAACGACATAAAAAATATTCAGGCACTTTGCGGATCAAAAGAGGTTATTCCTGATCAGAAATATGATATAGTATTGGCGAATATAAATAGGAATATTTTACTCGATCAACTTGAACGTTATGTTGAATCTTTAAGTAATGATGCTCTTGTTTTTCTTAGTGGTTTTTATGAAAAAACAGATTTAGACATGATTAAAAAGAAGGCGAACAACTTAGGTTTAACATACAGTCGCCATAAAAAACTAAAGGATTGGGTAGCTGTAATTTTTCATATTGATCCATTAGCTATTCATCCTTAATTAATCTCCTTATATATGCGTGTACATTTTATAGCAATAGGTGGAAGTGCAATGCATAATCTTGCTATTGCACTTTCGAAGAAAGGATACCAGGTTAGCGGTTCGGATGATGTGATATTTGAGCCCTCCAAATCCAGATTACTAAGATATGGTTTGTTACCCGTTATTGAAGGATGGAATCCTGATCTTATCGATGCAAACTTAGATGCAGTGATAGTGGGCATGCACGCACGCTTAGATAATCCCGAATTATTAAAAGCACAAGAATTGGGATTAAAAATTTATTCTTATCCGGAATATATTTATGAGCAATCCAAAGATAAAATCCGGGTTGTAATTGGTGGCAGTCATGGAAAAACAACTATTACTTCCATGATTTTGCATGTTCTTAATTATTATAAAAAAGATTTCGATTATCTGGTAGGAGCGCAGTTAGAAGGCTTTGATACCATGGTAAAAGTAACCCAAGAAGCGCCAATCATTATTATTGAAGGCGATGAATATTTAGCATCTCCTATAGACTTAAGACCTAAGTTTCACTTGTACAAAGCAAATATTGCCGTATTAAGCGGAATTGCCTGGGATCATATCAATGTATTTCCCACTTTTGAAAACTATGTTGAACAATTTGAAATTTTTATAGAAACGATACAGGCTGGAGGAGTATTAATTTATTGTAAGGATGACAAAATTTTAAGTAATCAGGTAAACAGGACAGTAGTAAATATTGATAAAAAATCATATTCTATTCCCAAAGCTATTATTGAAAAAAACATTACGAAATTGATTACAGCAGAGGGAGAAATTTCTTTACAGGTTTTTGGGGAACATAATTTACTTAATCTTAATGCCGCTAAACAAGTTTGTGCAGAATTAGGAATATCTGATACAGATTTTCATGAAGCAATAAAAAGTTTTATCGGAGCAGCTCGCAGATTAGAATTATTAGGAAAAAATGAGTTTACAGCTATCTATAAGGATTTTGCCCATTCCCCTTCTAAATTAAAAGCAACGATTAATGCAATGAAGAATCAATTTCCTAATAGGAAATTGATTGCTATCATAGAATTACATACCTTTAGCAGTCTAAATGAAAATTTCTTAAAAGAATATGAAGGAACAATGGATGAAGCAGATGAAGCTATTGTTTTTATAGATAAAAAAACTTTTTTGCAAAAAGGAATGAAACCTTATGGTGAAAATTTTGTTAAACAATCATTTGCTAACGTAAAAATAAAATTTTTCGACAATTTTGAAATATTGGAAGGATTTTTGATGAGTATCAACTTTAATTACAAAAATTTGCTGTTTATGAGTTCGGGTAATTTTGGGGGTCTCGATCTAAATCAACTTAAAGATGTCGCTTTAGGTCATAAACACTAATATTTTCCGAAATCGCACTATGTAAATTTTAAATAAAAAATGAAAACTTTAGGTAAAAAAATCAGATTATTAAGACATCAAAAAGGTTGGAGTCAAGAGGATGTAGCGAAAAGATTAGATATTTCGATACCTGCTTTTTCAAAAATTGAAACAGGTATAACAGATATCAATCTTTCGAGATTAGAACAAATTTCTACTTTGTTCGAAATGAGTGTTGTTCAATTACTTACCTTTAATGACACAGAGCAGCAGGAAAAGTATACATCTGATCTTGAAGTATTAACTAAAAAAATTCAAGAAAGAGAAGTTGAGGTAATTGACCTGCAGAAGAAAGTGATTGAATTATATGAAGAGTTAAGAAGACCGGTAAACTATATGAAAAGCTAGGTAAAGCTCTTCATATATCTATTTAATGAATAAAAAAATTCTTTTGAAATTCAAGAGGGTTTTTTTATTTGGAATAATTTTCTCAGCGTTAAATGCCTTTTTCCAAAGATTGCCCCTGTAGCCTCATGGAGAGATAACATCTTATCATTAAAATCTCCCACCCACGATAATTCAAGCTCAGTGTATTGTTTTAAGGGCAGTACATACTCTTTTAGTTTAATAAATAGGGCAGATTCTAAACCGTGTTTTTGAAATTTGCTTTTAGTACCCATAACAACTGCTCTCATTCGTGAAACTCCTTTCCAGCGATAATAAACGAATTTCATTTTTTCTAATAAACCTAATTTGCCTTTAAAACTTTTAATCATTTGATTTGCATCTGGTAGTATGACAACAAAAGAAGCAGGCTCATTATTAACATAGGCAAACCAGATCAACTTTTCATCCATGAGTAGTTTCATTTTATTGAAACTTTCAAGAATAGTGGTAGTTGTTAACGGAACAAAATTTTTAAAATCTTTCCAGGCGTCATTATATATTTCCACAAAATCTTTAGCAAATCTATCAAAGTGCTTTACTTGTAAATATTCAAAACGGTAATCTGGTTTATTTGAAACCCATTCTGCTATTTTACTAAAACGTTCAGGAAAAGGTTTATTTATATCAAGATGATTCGTTATTTGCTCATATATTTTTTCAAAACCATACTTCTCAAATAAATTTTTATAGTAAGGTGGATTATAATTCATCCCATAAGAAGGATGAGTGAATCCTTCAACTAACAAGCCCCAAAATGCGTCATTTTCTCCAAAATTTATTGGGCCATCCATTGCTTCCATTCCTAAATCTGAAAGCCAATTTTTTGCAGTATCAAATAGAATTTCTGCAGCTTCGTAATTATTTATACATTCAAAAAATCCAATTCCGCCAGTTGGCTGTTCGTTTTGATATGCTTTGTCCGAATTAATAAAAGCAGCTATACGGCCAATTAGCTTTCCGGTTGTAGTTTTTAAAACCCATCTCTTATATTGCCCATGCTGATGGAAGTTATTTTTTTTTGGATTGAATACTGCTCGAATTTCATTATCTAATGGGCAAACCCATACCGGATCTTCTTTATAAATTTCGCGGGCTACCTCTAGAAATTCTTCTTCAGTACGTGTGTCAGTTACTTCTTTAATAATCATGTTTAGGGATAGTGTAAAAGCCAAATATAAAAAAAGCATCCAACGTTAATATTGAATGCTTTAGAATTAAATCGTAGATATCTTAATAATCGTCTTCGTCCAAGTCATCAAATTCATCAAACCCTTTTATATCATCATCAAGCTGCAGATCAAAATCATCTTCTCCATCTTCATTAAACCGTTTTTTGATTATGAGATCTTTAGAGTCGGGTTTTGCAATCTTAGGCACACTTGGGGCATTTTTATCAGTGCCTGGAGTCTTTTTTAACTTTTTTGATGTTTTCATCTTCAATCGAATAAATAGATATGAATTTAATTGAGTTATATAAAATTATAAAGTTTTTGAAACCTAAAAGAGTATTTCTATATTTTTTTCATATTAAATTATTATTCTACTTGCTGACCAATTTCATTGTTTATAGAAATGATGTCTTTTAATTGAGGCAATTCTGCAGCTGAATTAATCCCAAAATAATCCATAAAAATTTCACTTGTAGCATATAGAATAGGTTTACCAACACTAATTGCTTTTCCGATAATTTTAATGAGATCTTTTTCTAAAAGCCTTTGAATAGTATAATCACAATTTACGCCTCTTATTTGCTCAATTTCTAATTTAGTAATAGGTTGTTTGTATGCAATAATAGCCAATGTTTCCAGAGCTGCCTGGCTTAATCTCTTTTGTGAGCGTTGTAACTGCAGTTGATTAATGGTATTGTGGTATAGTTTCTTTGTTAAAAATTGAAATCCACCATTAATATTTACCAATTCAATAGCCAGATCTTTCTGCTCGTATTTTTGCTGAATATTACTTATAACAAGGCTCAAATCATTATCAGAAAAATTATTGTCACATATAGAATTAATTATTTCGGTAATCTCTCCTATATCAATCCCTTTTTCAGACACAAATATTAAAGCTTCAATATGTTTTTCCAGATTAGTTAAAATCATTTTACAAACTTATCTAACAATATCATTTACAATTCAGCAAGATTAATAAAAATATTATTACGGAATTAGCTTAAAAGAGTTTTATTAATTGGTTGTAGATTAAATGGCAAGGGCTAATGCATATATAAATATATAAATCAATATTCAATAATCTGTTGTTCAATATGAATAGGAAGATCCCTAAATTCATATTGTTGAGTTCGCAACTGTGGCTCAAAACCAACTTCTCGTATTGCATCCTGAATTCCTTTAGACGTAAAACGATGCGGTGCTCCGGCAGCAGATACCACATTTTCTTCAATCATAATCGATCCGAAGTCATTTGCCCCTGCTTGCAAACAAATTTGTCCAATTTGTTTGCCAACGGTAAGCCAGGATGCCTGTATATTTTTGATATTAGGAAGCATAATTCGGCTTAAGGCTATCATACGAATGTATTCATCACCTGTAACCTGATTTGTTACCCCCCTAACTTTCTTTAATAGAGTTCCATCGTCCTGAAAAGGCCATGGAATAAAAGCTATAAATCCCTTGGAGTTAGAAGGCTTTTCAGACTGAACCTGACGTAGCCATACCAAGTGTTCAAATCGTTCTTCCAGAGTTTCCACATGCCCAAACATCATAGTGGCTGAGGTTGTTAAGCCTAATTGATGTGCGGCACGCATTACATCCAACCATTCTTTTCCACCGCATTTACCTTTTGAGATCAGGCGACGCACCCGATCATTTAATATTTCAGCCCCAGCTCCTGGCAATGAATCTAAGCCAGCAGCCATCAAAGCTTTTAATACTTCTGTATGACTAATGCCTTCCAGCTTTGCTATATGTGCTATTTCCGGAGGGCCTAAAGAGTGCAGCTTTAATGTGGGATATAGTTCTTTTAATTGTTTAAATAAATCAACGTAAAATTGCAAACCTAAATCAGGATGATGGCCTCCCTGAAGTAACAATTGGTCGCCTCCATAACGGAAAGTTTCTTCAATTTTTTGTTTATAAGTTTCTATATCAGTAATATAACTTTCTTCATGGCCTGGCCTCCGAAAAAAATTGCAGAATTTGCAATTAGCAATACAAACATTTGTTGTATTCACATTACGATCAATAATCCAGGTTACTTTTCCATGTGGCACCTGCTTTTTACGAAGTTCATTGGCGACATACATTAATTCTGTAGTAGTAGCTTCTTTAAATAAGAAAAGCCCTTCATCCTGAGAAAGGAAACCGAAATTTAAAGCACTTTGTAACAAGTCTGTAGTATTCATCTATGTAAAGATAAGCACTTGTTTTCTACTCGTATGGCAAAATTTGAATAAGTATTTGAAAATTTTTATCTCGCTATCACCTTAAACTAAAATTTGATAATGATTTAACTCATTTCATAAATTAGATTGATTGATATATCTTTAATCTATTAATAATATTTTATTTAATTAAATAATTATTATAAATTTAAATTATTATTGTTAATAAATTAAATTTATAATAAATTATGAAAAAAATAGCATCAGAAACGATCAAGAGCGGGTGGCTTTTGGCAGTATTGCTTATGGCTCCATTGTTATCATTTGCACAGCCTCTTAGCGGCCTTAAAAAAATAGGACAGAATGTTGGAGATGATTATTCAACTGTTGCAGCAGCGGTTGCAGCTTTAAACTCTCAAGGTGTTACTGCTCCTGGTGTTACATTCAGTATAGATCCATACTTATTTTGGGGTATGCCTCTATCCAGTAGTGAAACATTAAATACTGTACTCTCTATAAATTTCCCATTGGCTGTGCCACATTCAACAGCTAATGCTCCAATTGTTTTTCAAAATACAACAGGTTTAGCATATACTATTGTTGCACCTGATAATGGATCTGTTGGAAATACTCCAAGTAGTGCAACTCAGGATGGTATTTGGAATTTACAAGGTTCTAGTTATGTTACTATTGATGGATTTACCTTAGTAGAGAACAGTTCTAATTCGGGCAATGGCCTAATGGAATATGGTTTTGCTTTGTATAAATCAAAACCTTTTTCTTTTACACCTGTCACCGGTTCTCAAAATAATACTATAAAAAATTGCACCATTTCTCTAAACAGGAATAATGTTACAGCGGGTACATTTGCGGATGGTTCTGCAGGTATTATTGTAGTAAATACCTTGGTAGATGCTGCAACAACTGCGATTTCATGCACAGCAGCCACAGAGTCTAACTCCAGTAATAAATTCATCGGTAATATAATACAAAACTGTAATGTAGGTATTGCATTAATAGGTGCTCCCGGTACAGTAGTATTACATAATGGGGCTGATTTTGGAAATACTATTGGAGGAATAACTGCACCACTCCCTAATACGATTACTAATTTTGGTGGTGGCTCGGGGGCCGTTACTGAAGCTGCTGGCATTGTTACTTCAGCACAATATAATTTAAATATTACTGGTAATACCATTAATAATAATGTCCCAGGAGGTACAGGTGTTGATGCTAAAAATACAATACGTGGCATTTATAATAAAAATGCGACAGGAGCAGATCCTACTATTATTTCTAACAATACAATAACCTTACAATCAGCTGCAACAAGTGCAGATATCATTGGAATTGACAATGCTGCCCATATTGGTGGTAATATTGATCTTAATACTATTACAGCTTGTAATTATACCGGTCTAAGTACAGGAAATTTTTATGGTATTAGGAATACGGGAACTGCTACAATCCTGAGTATAAGTTCTAATAATGTAAACGGCAATGGTAATACCTTGGGGGGAACAGGTACATTCACAGGTATTGATGCCGGAAATTCAACCAGTCTTATAATGGATGGCAATACAGTAAAAAATAATACTAAGCTTGGAGCAGGGGAAATGTATTGTATCTCTGCGGGTACATCAGCTATTACTTATACAAATAATACAATTTCCGATAATACTTGTTCCAATTCTTCAAATCTTCCTTCGAATATTTGTGGATACTATAATTTTGCCTCTCCAACATCAGAAATAGTGGATAACAATACTATTTCAAACTTAATTATTAAAGGAGTCAATACTAGTTTGCTCAACTCCATTTATGGTTTGTTTACAAATACAATTTCCACTGATCAAACGATGATAAGTAGAAATAAAATAAATGGCTTAAGTTATATTTCAACCGGTGCTAATAGTGTAGCAAATGTATATGGAATGCGAATATTAAAGGGAGCCACCATTAATATATCAAAAAATGAGATACGCAATTTAAGTGCTCGCGGTACAGCTTCTACAATAACGGGCCTTTACGTCAATAATGGGACTACATGGAATATAAGTAATAATATGATTGGCGATTTGCGAGCATCTTCATCTAGCAATGCCAATGCAATACAAGGAATACATATTAATGGTACGGGTACGTTTAGTGTATTATAATACAGTTCATTTAAATGCAGTAAGTAGTGGTAGCATATTTGGGTCTACTACTATTTTCGCTGCAAGTATAGCCCAGTTAAATTCTCGCAATAATATTTTTGTGAATAATAGCGGGGTTGGTACAACCAGTGGTGTAGCTGTAGTATTTCAAAGAGATGCTCCGATTACTGCATCAAACTATATGTATAGTTCTAATAATAATTTATTTTATGCCGGTACTCCTAATGGAAGTCATCTAATTTTTGATGATGGCACTAATCAATATTCTACCTTTACTGCATTTAGAAATTCATTGAGCAGTGCTAATGGAGGACAGGGTCAGGATCTGAGTTCAATAACAGAAAATCCACCTTTTTTAAATATAGGTGTGGCTCCTGTAAGCAATTTTCTGCACATTGATTCTAATAAGCCTTCAGCAATTAAAGTTGGAGGAAACGCCTTTCAATTGGTTAATAATTATCCAGATGATTATGATGGTAATATAAGGTCTTACCCAACCTCAGATATAGGTGCAGATGAGGTAAGCGGAATCGTACTACCATTAGATTTAGTTTCCTTTACCGGTAAAGCATCAGAACATGCTAATCATTTAACCTGGAGTACAGCAAATGAATCTAATACATCTCATTTTGATGTAGAACGTATGGTAAACGGTGTTGATTTTGTGAAGATCAATGTAGTTGCAGCCGCAGGAGATAGCAAAAAAGTGTTAGACTATAGCTTTACAGATAATAATTTAGTAAATGGTGTAAACACCTATTACTACCGTCTTAAAATGGTAGATCAAAATGGTGACTTTACCTACTCTAAGATTGTGGATGTAAGCGGAGCCTTAAAAAGCACATTTGATGCTTTCGTTTCTCCAAATCCAAGTAATGGTTCTGTAGCAGTTAGTATACTAAACCCAGATAAAGAAAATGCAAGTGTTGATGTATTTAATTTATCCGGAAAGAAAGTAGCCAATGTACAGATCAATAGCCAGGATGCTTTTTACACACAAACATGCGATTGGAGTAACTTACCAAAAGGAGTTTATGTGGTTAAAGTAAGTACAGCATCGAATGTTAAAACCATGAAGCTGATTATTGAATAAGTTCTTTAATAAAATTCTAAACAAAAAGGAGTTCCAAATAATTGGAACTCCTTTTTTATGAACCAAGTAACATGTCATCGCGTTCTGATTTATTTTGTACATTTTGGATCAACAGATTAATTTTGCCTTAAAGAGTTTTTAAAATTCATAAATTCGCCATTTATCTCACAAAAACTATGGTTTCTTTTGAACGGTTTACTCTTCCCAACGGCCTTAAGGTATTAGTGCATGAAGATCCTACTACGCCAATGGCTGTAATGAACATTTTATACGATGTAGGCGCACGGGATGAACATCCCGATAAAACTGGTTTTGCTCATTTATTTGAGCATCTGATGTTTGGGGGATCCATAAATATTCCATCTTATGATGAGCCCTTACAGCGGGTGGGAGGTGAGAATAATGCCTTCACCAGCAATGACATTACTAATTACTACATCACCTTACCGGCAGTTAATTTAGAAACAGCTTTTTGGCTGGAGAGCGATCGCATGTTGAGCCTGGCTTTTTCAGAAAAAAGCCTGGAAGTACAACGGGATGTAGTTTGCGAAGAATTTAAACAACGTTATCTTAATCAGCCTTATGGAGATGTTTGGTTAAAACTTCGCCCCATGGCCTATAAAGAGCATCCGTATCAATGGGCAACTATTGGTAAAGTACTTGAGCATATTGAGCAGGCAACTATTGAAGATGTTAAAGCTTTTTTTACAAAACATTACAATCCCTCGAATGCTATTCTGGTAGTAGCTGGGGCGGTGAAGCTAAATGAAGTGAAGAGGCTAACCGAAAAATGGTTTGGCAATATTCCGGCAGCCGAAAAACTGACTAGGGATCTTCCTGTTGAACCTGAGCAAACAGAAGAACGTAAGGAAACTGTAAAGGCAAATGTCCCGCTTAATGCGCTATATAAAGTATTTCATATGCCAGCCAGAAATGAGAAGGGATATTATCCTACAGATATTATTTCTGATATTCTTTCCAGAGGCAATTCGTCCCGTTTATTTCGAAATTTATTAAAAGATCAAAAACTATTTAGTGAGATCAATGCCTATTTAACAGGAAGTTTAGATGCCGGACTGTTCGTGATAGAGGGCAAACCTTTACCTGGAGTTTCTATGGAAGTGGCAGAAACAGCTATATGGGGAGAGTTGGAGCGGTTAAAAACGGAATTAGTTCCTATAGATGAGTTAACAAAAATTAAAAATAAAATGGAATCTACCATGGTATTTTCTGAGATGAGTTTGTTGGATAAAGCAATGAATCTGGCCTATTTTGAGCTTTTAGGCGATGCCGATAAATTGAATACCGAAACGCAGAAATACCTGGATGTAACAGCAGCAGAGATCCAAACTCAGGCCAATCAATTATTTCGTAAAGAAAATTCTTCAACCTTATATTACTTAGCTAATTAACATGATCAACAGAACATTAGCACCGGAATTCGGGCAAGTTGAAAAGATAGAACTGATCAAAGCCAAGCCCCTGGTTTTAGGTAATGGCTTAAAGGTTTTTATCATTAATGGCGGTGAACAGGACCTGGTTCGTATCGAATTTATATTTGAAAATGTAGCTTATGACATTGCGAAACCATTACAGGCATCGGTTACAAATACCATGCTTAACGATGGCACCAGCGAGTTTTCGGCTGCTCAACTTGCAGATAAGATTGACTATTATGGTGCATTTCTTCAAACGGAATGTAATTACGACCAGTCTACTGTCACACTATACACGCTAAACAAGCATCTGGCTTCTGTATTGCCTGTTGTTAAAGCCATACTTACAGATTCTGTTTTTCCTCAGGTTGAATTAGATACCTACATCCGTAATCAAAAGCAAAAATTAAGTGTAAATCTGGAAAAGAATGATTTTGTAAGTCGCAAGGTGTTTAACAATGTCTTGTTTGGGAATAGCTTATATGGTTATAATACTACCACAAACGATTATGACCAATTAACACAAGGACAAATTCGCGATTATTTCCAAAAAGCATATCAGCCTCAAAATTGCACAGTCATTATATCAGGCAAAGTAAGTGATGACACCATAAAACAAATAGATGCACTTTTCGGGCAGGATTGGAAGAATAAATTACCTGTTACTGAGAATGTTTCCCAGTTTAATAAAGGCAAGGGAATTGAACATTATGTAGAAAAAACAGATGCACTCCAATCAGCAATTCGTATTGGCCAGGTTTCGATAAACCGTAAACACGCTGATTTTCCAGGTGTACAAGTTTTGAATACGATTCTTGGCGGATATTTTGGATCGCGTTTAATGTCTAATATCCGGGAAGATAAAGGATATACTTATGGAATTGGGTCCGCATTAATTTCCATGAAAAACGGCGGATATTTCTTTATAGCATCCGAAGTTGGAACAGATGTTTGTAGTTCAGCCGTGAATGAAATCGAAAAAGAGATCACCATATTAAAGCAGCAACCAGTTACTAACGGAGAGCTTGATCTGGTAAGAAATTACATGCTTGGAGCCATGTTGGGTAGTTTAGAAAATTCATTATCTCATGCTGATAAGTTTAAAAATATTTACTTTTTTGGCTTAGATTATGATTATTATCAGCGATATACTGAAACTGTAAGAACTATTCAGCCAGAAGAAATCTTAAAACTCGCCAATCAATATTTAAAGTTTAATGAATTTGAAAAAGTGATTGTAGGTAAGAAATAGGTAATTATGTCAAAATCCGTAATCCCATACGCCAACTCAAACGCTGCCAAAAAAGATCAGGTGGCTACCATGTTTAACAACATTTCTAAAACCTATGATTTTTTAAATCATTTTTTGTCCCTGGGAATTGATATAATCTGGCGGAAGAAAGCCATTAAAGAATTATTTAATGACCATCCTAAATATATTTTGGATGTAGCAACCGGCACAGGTGATTTTGCCTTTGAGGCTATAAAAATATTAAAACCGGAAAAGGTAATAGGCGTAGATATTTCAGAAGGAATGTTGGCTGTTGCAAATCAAAAAATCAATAAGCGAAACATGCAGGATGTTTTTGAGGTTCGTATTGGAGATTCTGAAAAGCTTTTGTTTAATAATGATGAGTTTGATGCAGTAACCGTAGCTTACGGGGTACGCAATTTCGAAAATTTGGAAAACGGACTTGTTGATATGCTTCGAGTACTAAAACCGGGAGGTAAAGTGGTAATACTTGAATTTTCTAAACCTAAGGTATTTCCTGTGAAACAAGGTTATAATTTCTACTTTAAATATATTACTCCAACTATTGGGAAGCTATTTTCTAAGGATGCCAGTGCTTATACTTATTTGCCGGAATCAGTTGCTGCTTTTCCGGATGGAGAGGTTTTTAATGCATTGATGGAGAAAGTAGGCTTTCGCAATACCAAATGCCGGCCATTAGCGTTTGGGATTTGTTCCATTTATACGGGCGTTAAATGACCAAAAGTTTTTACCTTTTAGCTTTCTGCTTAATTCTTTTCAGTTTTAATTCTTTTGCCCAGGAAAATTGGGGGGGAGGTGTAGATGACGAACCGGTTCATTTTGGTTTTACCTTTCAAAAAGAATCTGTAGAATATAAAATTTTAAAAAAATCCACTTGGCGTGATCCTTATTTTGATCCTGCAGATAAATCTATGGTTAAAGATTCCTTGTACAGCATTAGTTCACCTGTTTCACCTGGTTTTGGTTTAGGCTTTGTTACCGATTTCCGCTTAGGAGATCATGCTAATTTGCGTTTTACTCCCGCTATTGTTTTTTCTGATCGCTTGCTTGATTATACATACAAAGATCCGGAAGAATATAAACGCGAAATAGTACAATCTACCTGTATTGATTTTCCTTTGGGAATTAAAGTTAAATCCGACCGGAGAAAGAATTTCAGAGCTTATTTAATTGGAGGTGCAAAATATTCTGTGGATATTGTTTCTAAAAAGAAGATCAGTGATGAGGACAAAGCTTTAGTAGATAAACTGGTAAAAAATACGAAAGGTACATTATGGTACGAAGCTGGTTTTGGTTTCGACTTTTATTTCGAGTATTTTAAACTATCACCAGAACTAAAATTATCTAACTCATTTAGCAATGTTTTACGTCCCGAAGATCATCCCTATTCCACACCACTTGATAAACTCTTCCTCCGCAATTTGCAATTCAGTTTGTATTTCGAATAAAATTCAAAAACATCAATTTCTATTTGTTTATCCCGAACCTGGAAGGTGAGCACCGGATCATCAACCCACCAGCATAGCCCACAGAAAACATCACCAGAAGACTAACTTCCATCAAGAGACCACAGAAAGAAGTTTGGAGATGACAGAAAGTTATTCTAAGAAGACAAAAAGAAGCTCAGGGACCATAGAAAACAAGACAGAGAAAACTAAAAACTATCCGAGATAGCAGAAAGCAACGCAAAGAAGGCTAAAAGCTATACCGAGATAATAGAAAGCTACACCGAGAGGGTTAAAAGCTATACCTAGCTGACAGGAAGGCGTACGGAGATGATTGAAAGCTAGTCTGAGCTAGTTGAAATGCACCCAGAGATCATTAAAAGCTAGGGCAAGCGAACAGATAACCCACTGCACAAGCCAATACCACTACTTTTTTAAAGAAATTTAATGGTTGATATGCATATCTTTGGGAAGATTCATTTCACATTTAAACATTCTCTCATTCTCTCATTCTCTCATTCTCTCATTCTCTCATTCTCTCATTCAATAATTCATTATAATATATGTTACAACAAAAAATAGATCAGGATATAAAAAAAGCGATGCTGGCTAAAGATAATATGAGCCTTACCGCATTAAGAGCTATAAAATCAGCATTATTAATTGCCAAAACCGGAAAAGGAGCATCAGATACTTTAACAGAAGAAGCGGAATTAAAAATTTTACAAAGACTGGCCAAGCAGCGGAAGGAGTCGGCAGAAATATATCATACGCAAAACCGCCCGGATCTATATCAAATTGAAATGGATGAGTTAAAGGTGATTGAAGCATATTTACCTCAGCAAATGGATCGCGAAGCTGTTGTAAATTATGTAAAAGATATCATAACACAATCTGGTGCAACTACCATGAAAGATATGGGGAAAGTAATGGGCTTAGCTAACAAAGAGCTTACAGGCAAAGCCGATGGTAAAACCATTTCTGAGGTTGTAAAACAATTATTAGCTTAATATATTTTGCTGGTTAATTCTTTGATATAGATATAAAAACTTATTTTTATTAGCATATAATTAAGTTTTTATACTAATTTCCCATTTAGACTTATATCTTAGCAATCAAAACAGGCATCAAACAATTCTATGGAGTTTGCGATAAAAGAAGAAAACGGTTTTAAATACATTGAAGAGGGTGAAGGGGAGGTTCTATTGTTGCTTCATGGTTTGATGGGAGCATTGAGCAATTGGCGGGATGTAGTGGCTGAATTTAAAGGAAAATATCGCGTTATAATTCCCATGTTGCCTTTGTACGATCTTCCTTTGTTAACTACCGGCGTTAAAAGCCTGGCTAAGTTTGTTCATAAATTTGTAAGATATAAAAAACTCCAAAACTTTATATTACTGGGTAATTCTTTAGGAGGCCATGTGGGGTTAATTTATACATTAAACCACCAGGAAGATGTAAAAGCATTGGTCTTAACAGGAAGTTCGGGCCTGTATGAAAATGCTTTTGGAGGCTCTTTTCCACGCCGGGAAAGCTATGATTTTATAAAAGAGAAAGTAGAATTTACCTTTTACGATCCTGCTACAGCAACCAAAGAATTAGTAGACGAGGTATTTCAAATTGTAAATGACAGGATAAAAGTGATACGTATTTTAGCAATGGCTAAATCAGCCATTCGTCATAATATTTCTAAAGATTTACATAAAATAACTATTCCGGTATGCCTTATTTGGGGTAGGGATGATAAGATCACTCCTCCGGAAGTTGCCAAAGAATTTCATGAACTATTGCCAGATTCTGAATTAAATTGGGTCGATAAATGTGGCCATGCCCCCATGATGGAACGCCCCATAGAATTTAATGCCTATTTAAAAAAGTTTTTAGAACGTATTAATTACGAGTAATATGTTTGCAAAGGAATTACTATCGGATGCTGTACCTCCATTAAAAACATCGGATACCATTCAGAAGGTTTTCGACCGGATGACAGAACTTCGGGTAAATCATTTACCCATAGTAAACGATCAGCAGTTTTTAGGTTTAATATCAGATGAAGATGTTATCGAAACGTTGGATTATTCTACCCCGATAGGTAGCTTAAGCTTATCTCTGCATAATGCATTTATATATGAAAACCAGCATATTTATGATGTAATTCGCCTGTTTTACGAACAAAAGTTAAGTGTCGTCCCGGTTCTTGATATTAAAAATAATTACCTGGGACTAATTTCTATCAATACCATGATGGAATATATGGCAATACTAACATCCGCTAAAGAACCCGGGGGTATTATCTTACTTGAGGTTGATAATAGAAACAATTCATTAGCGCATATTTCTCAAATTGTAGAGTCTGAGAATGCTCAAATACTCAGTTCATTCGTTAAATCTTTTCCGGAATCTACTCGTTTAGAGATTACATTGAAATTAAACCGGACTGATATATCCACTATTGTTGCTACTTTTTTAAGATATAATTATACTATAAAAGCTACATTCAACGATATAAAAGCAGATAATGGCAGCTTAGATCGCTATGATCAGTTGATGAACTATCTGGATATATAATCAAAATATAAACGAATAAGTGTTTAGATAGATGAAAATTGCAATCTACGGCAGACAATTCAATAATTCTGTACTTCCATATGTGCAACAGGTTTTCGATAGTTTAGCCGCTCATGATATAGAGGCCTTCGTTTTTGACAAATACAGCCAGTTTGTTGCTGGCAAAATCTTTTTCCCAAAAAAATTTAAAAACTTTAATTCATACCAGAATCTGATCGAAAACGAGGTAGAGGTAATGATTAGTTTGGGTGGCGATGGAACCATGCTGGATACCGTAACTCTAATTCGTGATTCTAATATTCCGGTAATTGGTATAAACTTCGGCAGACTAGGTTTTTTGGCAAGTATTAATAAAGACGATATTCAATCTGCTATAAATAGTCTGGTAAATAAGAATTTCTCTTTAGATAATCGTGCTTTACTAAGTGTAGAGTCTGAGTCAAATCTTTTTGGGAATGAGAACTTTGCATTAAATGATATAACCATTCATAAAAGAGATACGTCTGCCATGATGATTATTCATGCCTATTTAAATGGAGATTTTTTAAACTCTTACTGGGCCGATGGATTAATCTTAGCTACACCTACAGGTTCAACAGCATATTCTTTAAGTTGCGGAGGACCTATTATTTTCCCGCAGTCAGGTAATTTTGTGGTAACACCCATATCTCCGCATAATTTGAATGTGCGTCCGGTAGTTTTATCAGATACTAATGTAATATCTCTCGAAATAGAAGGTCGAAGTTCTAAATATCTTCTTTCTTGTGATTCTCGTACCGAGATCATAGATAATGCAGTTAAAATCATTGTAAAAAAAGCTGCTTTTGAGATTAATTTAATACGCTTAAATAATGAAAACTACTTATCAACGTTAAGGAATAAGTTGTTATGGGGTATAGATACCCGAAATTATTAGTTCTATATCTAATACTATAATTTCAGCTTAAAATTTTGATCTCATGATTCATATTATTCTGTTTACAAACAAAAGCCATTCTGGCAAGTTTAATTTTGCATGAGTTGAAATTAATGCGAAGATTAATAGCATTTATCTTTTTCTTGTTTCCGATCGTAGTCGCTTCAGCCCAAACCTGGGAGGCTGGTGGTTTCTTTGGCGGATCAGGATATATAGGAGATTTGAACCCTATAAATCCGTATAAACTTACTGATCTGGCCTATGGTGCGTTAGTTAAAAGAAATTTTGATGGTTATTGGTCGCTTAAATTTAGTTTAATGCATGGAAAAATACAGGCTAATGATGCAACATCAACAAATGAATATCAGAAACAGCGTAATTTGAACTTTTTTTCATCTATTAATGAAGCATCTTTCCACGTAGAATTTAATTTCTTTAATTATTTAGCTGGTGATACGCATAGCTTTGATACCAAACGAGTATCACCTTATTTATTTACAGGTATGGGATTGGTTTTATTTAATCCTAAAACCATATATAATGGAACAGAATATGAATTGCGCTATTATGGTACAGAAGGACAGGATATTACCAATGGTAATGGCTATAGCAATTGCGCTCTTGCAGTTCCATACGGAGCAGGCATTAAATATAACTTTACGGGTAACTGGAATTTAATTGGCGAAGCCGGATACCGTACTGCTTTCACAGATTACCTGGATGATGTAAGTGGCAAATATCCTGATTTTTCAGGTACAGGCATCAGTTCAGACAGTAAAAACCTCTCAAATAAAGCAATAAATGGCTCTCAAATAGGTGCTCCGGGTACTCAACGAGGTGATTATAGAAAAAGAGATACATATATGTTTGTAGGTGTAAGCCTAACTTATACCTTTGTGTCCCGAAAATGTCCTACTTTTTAAGGTTAATTTCAATGAATGAGCTTACTTGAACACATAGATACGAACAGGCTTCCTCAGCATATTGCCATAATTATGGATGGTAATGGCCGCTGGGCGAAAGAGAAAGGGAAATTGCGTGTTTTTGGACATCAAAATGGAGTTCGGGCTGTTCGTGATACCATAGAAGGAGCAGTTGAATTGGGGATTAAGTATTTAACATTATATGCTTTTTCTACAGAGAATTGGAATAGGCCCAAGATGGAAGTAATGGCATTAATGGAATTACTGGTTTCAACAATAAATAAAGAGACTAAAACACTAATGCAAAATGGAGTGCGTTTAAATGCTATTGGCGATTTAAGTTCATTACCTGCAAAATGCTCGAAGCAATTGCAAGAAACCATGATAAAAACTGCCGATAACAAAAATTGTACACTAACGCTTGCTTTAAGTTATAGCTCCAGATGGGAAATAACACATGCAGCACGCCAACTGGCCCTTAAGGTACAAGCAGGAGAAATGAATGTAGAAGATATTACAGAAGTGGTTTTTGCAGCGCATTTAAATACATCAGAAATACCAGATCCGGAATTAATGATTCGCACCAGCGGTGAATTTAGGATTAGTAATTATTTGTTATGGCAGTTAGCTTATGCTGAATTATATTTTACTCCAAAACTTTGGCCAGATTTTAGGCGGGAAGATTTGTATGCAGCCATAATTGATTATCAAAAGCGGGAAAGGCGCTTCGGCATGACCAGTGAACAGTTGAACTAATTTTACTTTTAACACTTTTTAACAACTGATTAAGTTAATTTAGCACCCGTAAATACACAAAATGAACCGAATACTAATTATAATACTTTT
Source organism: Sphingobacteriales bacterium (assembly GCA_025353765.1). Classification (GTDB taxonomy): domain Bacteria; phylum Bacteroidota; class Bacteroidia; order Sphingobacteriales; family Sphingobacteriaceae; genus Daejeonella. The sequence continues at coordinate 138,609 of JANXOD010000024.1, read as the reverse complement.
CCTCATTACCAGTACCACCGTAATGGCGCAGTTCGGCCGGACAGGCAGCACTCCAACCAGTATAAAAGGCTCGGGTAGTGATAGCATTAGTTATCTTAATCCAAAAGAATATACAATTGGTGGTACTACAGTGAGTGGTGCCCAATTTTTAGATAAAGATGTGCTGATAACTATATCAAAACTAACTAAAGGCGAACATATTACGGTACCTGGAGATGCTACTTCTAATGCTATTAAAAATTTATGGGCACAAGGTTTATTTGATGATGTTCAGTTGAGTATTACCCAAATCAAAGAAGACTCTATCTTTTTTGATATAGCTGTAGTAGAACGTCCTCGTTTAACTAAAATTGAATTAAGAGGTTTGCGTAAGAGTGAAACAGATGATATACGCGAAAAACTAAATGATAAAACGGGAAAGGTTGTTAATGAGAATCTATTAAAAACAACCACTAATCTTATCAAAAAACATTTTAATGATAAAGGTTACTTATATACAGATGTAGCCATTACTCAGCAAAAGGATACAACCGAAGCAAATAACGTTATATTGATTATTACGGTAAATAAGAACGAACGGGTAAAAGTTAATAAAATAACGATTGAAGGAAATAAAGACTTTACCGAGAATCAACTAAAGAAATACCTGAAAAAAACGAAAGAAAAAGCATGGTTTCGGATATTTGGATCAGGAAAGTTTTTGCAGGATAAATACGAAGAGGATAAGTTGAAGTTGGTTTCTAAAATGCATGAAAAAGGCTATCGTGATGCTGAAATCTTAAAAGACACGATTATTCCTCATGATAAAAAGACCATCGACATTAACATTAAATTATACGAAGGGCCTAAATACTACTTTGGGAATATGACGTTTGCAGGTAATGCTAAACACCCGACTAAATTTTTAGATAACGTTTTAGGGATTAAAAAGGGCGAAGTTTTTAGCGAAGAAAAGCTAAGTAAAAAATTAAACAGCAGCCCTAACGGTGAAGATATTTCCTCTATCTACCTTAATGATGGCTATTTAACCTTTAATGCAGATCCGGTGCAAACTAAGGTTTATGGAGATACCATTGATTTGGAAATCAGGATGTATGAAGGTCCTCAATACACCATTAATAAAATTATTTTAAAAGGTAACGAGTTAACAAATGATAAGGTTGTATTAAGAGAAATACGTACAAAACCAGGACAAAAATTCTCAAAAGAAGATATTGTTAGAAGCACACGCGAAATTGCCCAATTGGGTAATTTTGATGATCAGAAAACAGAACCAAAGCCTATCAATATTAACCCTAATGATGGAACTGTAGATATTGAATATAATGTGGTTGAAAAACCTTCCGATCAAATAGAGCTTTCCGGTGGTTTTGGTAATGGGAGTATTGTTGGAACCCTTGGCTTAACCTTTAATAATTTTTCTGCACGAAATCTGTTTAACGCAAGTGCATGGAAACCTTTACCGAAAGGAGACGGGCAGAAACTAAGCATCCGCGGACAAACAAATGGCAAGTATTATCAGTCATACAGCTTTTCATTTTCTGAACCTTGGTTAGGAGGAAAAAAACCAATATATTTTGGTATTAGTGCATTTACTTCTTTACAATCTAACGGACTAAAATTGACTGATCCGGGATTGCAAAAAATACGTTTAAACGGATTAACATTTACATTAGGACAGCGTTTGAAATGGCCCGATGATTATTTTCAGGCTAATACATCCTTAAACCTGCAACAATATAAATTAAATAATTATACAGGTTTCCTCTTTACAAATGGAACCGCTTATAATTTCAATTTAACCCAGGAATTTAGCCGTAGCTCAATTGATGCGCCTATTTATCCTACATCCGGTTCGAATTTAAAATTAACCATACAAGCTACTCCTCCTTATTCTTTATTTAATAAAACCAATTATTTAACGGCTACTGATAAAGAGAAATATAAGTTTACAGAGTACCATAAATGGAAATTTGAGTCTCAATGGTATCAGCGCATTGTGGGGAAATTAGTATTAAAAGCACAGGCACAATTTGGTTTCTTAGGTGTTTATAATAAAGCTGTTGGGCAATCTGCATTTGAACGATTTAAATTAGGTGGTGATGGAATGCAGGGCTTCGATTTCTTACAAGGATCAGAAGTTATAGCTATGCGTGGTTATGCTAATAATACAGTTATCCCGGTAGGTTCAAATCCTACTATCGCACAGAAATCGGGTAGTCCAATTTTTAATAAATATGTGCTGGAGATAAGGCATCCAATTACTCTAAACCAGTCTGCTACTGTGTTTGTGCTGGCTTTTGCTGAAGGAGGGAATACCTGGAATAGCTTTAAAGAATTTGCACCATTTAATGTTAGGAGATCTGTTGGTGTTGGAGCAAGAGTATTCTTGCCTATATTTGGATTATTAGGAATCGATTATGGCTATGGTTTCGATAAAATACCAGGTTTGCCAGATGCAAATAAAGGTCAGTTTCACTTTAGTATAGCACAATCTTTAAGTGGAGGATTTAATTAAAAAGACGATGAAAAAATTTATAATAACCTCATTTTTAATATTTTTTGCTACTGTTGGTGCATTTGCACAGCGTTTTGCATATGTGGATAGTGAGTATATTTTAAAGCACATACCAGAATACATCTCAGCACAAAAGCAGATGGATGCTTTATCTGCACAATGGCAAAAAGAAGTAGACACACGGTTTGCTGATATTGATAAACTATATAAAACTTATCAGGCAGATCAGGTTTTGCTCACAGAAGATATGCGCAAACGCAGAGAGAGTGAAATAATTGATAAAGAGAAAGAAGCAAAAGAATTTCAACGTGTTAAATTTGGATTTGAAGGCGAATTATTTCAGCAAAGAAATAAATTAATTAAACCCATACAAGAACGTGTTGCAAAAGCGGTGCAAGCTGTTGCAGAAGGATTGCAATTAGATATGATATTTGATAAAAATAGCGAAATTACACTGCTATATGCTAGTACACGTTTAGATAAAAGTAATGATGTAGTCACAAAACTTGGCTATAAACCAGGTGTATTTGGTAAGTAATAAAAATCTCACACATAAATCTTAAACACTAAAAATTCAAGTAAAAAAATGAAAAAATCAGTTAAAATAGCAGTAGTTGCGACAGGATTATTTTTAGCAGGTAATGTAGTAAATGCCCAGCAAAAGTTGGGGCATATTAATTCAAGTGATTTGCTACAGTCAATGCCTGAAATGAAAGTTGCTGATGCAAGTTTTCAAACATTTGCTAAAGCAAAACAAACTGCAATAGAACAAATGGACGCCGAGCGTCAAAAGAAAATTGCTTCATACCAGGAAAAGGCAAAAACCCGTAGCGAAGCAAATAAAGATGCATTAGATAAAGAATTGAATACTTTAGGTGCTGATATCCAGGATATGGAAAAACGTATCACTGATTCGCAGGAAAAATCTCAGGAAGAACTAACAGCAAAACGTACTGAAATATACCAGCCTATATTTAAAAAAGCAGAAGCAGCAGTTAAAACTGTAGCTAAAGAAAAAGGGTATTCTTATGTTTTTGATATTTCACAACCCGGCGTAGTTTATTTTGATGGAGGTGATGATTTATTAGCATCCGTAAAGACTAAATTAGGTATAAGCGCCTCTTCTGCGGCACCTAAAAAGTAATTAGTTAAATTGAGGAGGGTTTAATCTTATTCTCTATAAAATATAATGCGAAGTCTTAATAATAGATTTCGCATTTTTTTTGCAACTTTTAATTAATCTTTATCATTCCATGTTGAACTTTTAATAATGCAAGAGCATTCATTTATTTACTATTTCATTAAAATTTACATCTTTGGAATATTATCGCTAGTATTAACTTAAGAAAAAACGATGAAAATAATCACTATAATTTTATCATTAATGACTCTTACAATGCAGGATAAGCACAAATATGTTGAAATAACGGATGATTTCTCGCCAAAACAGTTTGAATTTGTAAAACAGTTTATATTAGAAAATGGAGACCGGCAAACTTATCGAAATATCGATAGTAATAACCCTCACTATTCTTTTGAAGGCATTAATGTTTACTTGAACTCAGAGCATCGTAATGGGAATATAGACCAAAAAATTTCCGAGTTTAATGAAATTACAATTAGGGATTTTGGTGCAACAATACAATATTATACAATTAGAATCGTCAGACAGGGAGATATTGCAAATCCAAAAATTCATATAGATAACGCAATGCAAGAAAATAAGGTTTATTTAATGAATGACTATGGAGAAGATATTCAATTTATGAAAAAAGCATTGATAGGAATTTATTTAAAGAAAATTGAAACAGAAATTTATTTAAAAAAAGGTAGAAAGCAATAAGTGAATACTGTCAGAATATTAAAACAATTATTTTAGCAAATGAGTTCAACCTTACCAATAGGAATTTTTGATTCCGGCATTGGCGGATTAACCGTTGCCAGTGCTATTCATCATTTACTTCCCAAAGAACAATTAATTTATTTTGGAGATACTGCACATTTGCCTTATGGGGATAAATCTCCGGAAGCTATAAAATATTATAGTCTTAAAATTGCTAAATTTTTGTTGGATAACAAGTGTAAGGTTATCGTAATCGCCTGTAATACGGCATCATCACATGCTTTTCATGAACTGGTTCATTTCTTGGGAGATCAGATACCTATTATAAATGTCATAGATCCGGTAATTGATAAAATGCTGAAAACAGATAGGTATAAAAAAATAGGTGTAATAGGAACTAAATCAACTATCACATCGGATATTTATGCCAAAAAATTTAAAGAGGCTAATCCTGAAATACAGGTTTCATCATTAGCTACACCTTTACTTGCACCCATGATTGAAGAGGGTTTTTTTAATAATACCATTAGTCATACCGTTATAAATTCTTATTTATCATCGCCCAAACTTAAAGGAATTGACAGTTTGATTTTAGCCTGCACACATTATCCTTTAATCAAAAAGGAAATTAATGAATTTTATAAGGGGAAAATAGACATCATTAATACAGCCGAAATAGTGGCAGATTATGTAAAAGAACGCTTAACAAAATTAAGCCTGTTAAATAATGATAAGCCTCCACAACATCAGTTTTATGTTTCAGATTATACATCATCTTTTGAAAGTAGTACCAGATTGTTTTTTGACGAAAAAATCCATTTAACCCATTATCCTATTTGGGATTAATATTCCTTCATGTATTCCTGATTAAATCCGTAGTTTTGCGTTCTCATTACCAACCATGAGCGATCAGATCAAACACGAGTGCGGTGTTGCATTAATCCGTCTTTTAAAGCCTTTATCTTATTATCAGCAAAAGTATGGCACGGCACTATATGGCTTAAATAAACTCTATCTTTTGATGGAGAAGCAGCATAATCGCGGACAAGATGGAGCCGGAATAGCCACAATAAAGTTAGATGTAAAGCCTGGCAAAAGATATATCAGTCGTCATAGGGCGATGGGTGCAAATGCTGTTTCTGAAATTTTTGAATATGTACAAAATAAATTCGCCGATATCCAAAAAAACAGCCCCGAATTACTTCAGGATACAGAATGGCTAAAAGAAAATGTAAGTTTTACCGGTGAAGTATTGATGGGTCATTTACGATATGGAACCCATGGTAAAAATAGTATTGAAAGCTGCCATCCTTTTTTGCGTCAAAATAATTGGATGACCAGAAACCTGGTGATCTGCGGTAATTTTAATATGACCAATGTAGATGAACTGCTTGAGCAGCTATTCGAATTGGGCCAGCATCCCAAAGAACGTACAGATACGGTTACCGTTCTGGAAAAAATAGGCCATTTTTTAGATGCAGAAAATCAGGAGCTATTTGATAAATTTAAAGCAGAAGGTTTCTCTAATGCAGAGATCAGTCATCAGATTGCAGATAAGATAAATGTTGCTGAAATTCTTCGTAGATCTGCTAAAACCTGGGATGGAGGCTATACTATAAGCGGAATTTTAGGCCATGGTGATGCATTTGTAATGCGTGATCCGGTAGGAATAAGGCCTGCATTTTACTATCAGGATGATGAAATAGTAGTAGTCACTTCAGAACGTCCTGCCATACAAACGGCATTTAATGTTCCGCTAGAATCTATAAAGGAAATTAAGCCGGGTCATGCTTTGATCATTAAGAAGAACGGAAAAATAACTGAAGAGCAATTCCGAAAACCCGAAGAACAAAAATCATGTTCTTTTGAGCGAATCTATTTTTCAAGAGGGAGTGATGCTTCTATTTATAGAGAAAGAAAACAACTGGGCCGCTTATTATGTCCGCAAATATTAGAAGCAATAAATTACGATCTTAAAAATACGGTACTTTCCTATATTCCCAATACTGCCGAAGTTGCTTTTTATGGTTTAGTAGAAGGAGTTCACAAATATGTAAAGAAACTTCAAAAGGAAATTCTGCTTAAACGTGCTGATAAAATATCTGATGTTGAGCTTGAAGAAGTACTGAATATGGCACCAAGAGTTGAAAAAATTGCCGTCAAAGATGTGAAATTAAGAACTTTTATCACACAAGATGCCGATCGTCAGGATATGGTTGCGCATGTGTATGATACCACTTACGGAATCATTAAAAAAAGCACAGATACATTGGTTGTTCTAGATGATTCGATAGTTAGAGGCACAACACTCAAACAAAGTATTTTAAGAATTCTGGATCGTTTAGGCCCTGAAAAAATTATTGTGGTATCTTCAGCTCCTCAAATCCGTTATCCGGATTGTTATGGCATAGATATGTCCAGAATGGGAGAATTTGTGGCATTTGAAGCCGCTATTTCATTGCTTAAAGAAACCAGGAAAGAACATATTATTCAGGAAACGTATCAAAACTGTATCGAGTCCGAAAAATTGGGTAATAAGCAGGTTAAAAATTATGTCCAGGCAATTTATAATCACTTTACTGATGAAGAAATTTCTGATCGCATTGCACAAATCATCACTCCTAAAGATACGAATACTCAAATTAAGGTGATTTATCAAACCTTAGATAATTTGCATAAAGCCTGCCCTAACCATTTAGGTGACTGGTATTTTTCGGGTAATTACCCAACTCCGGGAGGAAATAAAGTAGTTAATAAAGCCTTTATGAATTGGGTAGAAGGCAAAAATCAGCGAGCTTACTAATTAGTATTTAGATAAGAGTATTTAGTATCTAGATAACCTTAATTCTTCATTCAATCCTCCTGTCATTTTTTAGATTAGTGAATGCCCTGTAATAAGGTTATATATCAGTCGGAAGGCAAAAATGATAATCAAAGTTCCCGCTATCAGATTTAGTCTTGATATGGTTTTCTCTTTGATCCGGTAACGTAATTTATTCGCATAATAAGCTTTAGTTATATCCAAACTAAATTGTGTAATTAAAATAGATCCGAAAAATGGGATAATATCTTTCGGATTAAACTCTCCGGCAACAGAAATTACACCACTTGTAACACTAATCCAGTAAAGTAAAATGGCAGGATTGAAAATGCACATAAAAAACCCTTTCAAAAAATAACCTGTATTATGTTTTTTCGAAGTTGTTTTTTCATAATTGATCTTTACCTTTTTAAAGAGATAATAGATGCCTATGAATAGTAAAATAGCACTTCCGGCGATACCTATTTGCAATCTGTATTTGTTTTCTAAAGCCAGGTAAGATGATCCGTAAACGGTTAGAGCAACGTATAGAATATCGCTAAGTAAAACCCCACCGGCTAATGATACACCTGCATAAAACCCCTTCTCTATACTTGTTTTAATTAAAGCAAAAAAAACGGGTCCGGTTAAAAAGGAAAGTACAATTCCCAATCCAATTCCAGATATGATTGATTCGAGCATTTACGAATGGTTAATTCCTAATTCGCGAATATGCAATTTAAACCTAAAGAATCAATGAGTTTTGTATTCTCTTTCAGAAAAGTAGTAAAAGTGTAAGAGATGTGAGAAAATTGATTTATGTTAGAGATATTTTTTAAAATTAATTTCGGAAAAATGAGCCAAAACGAACAACAAAATTCTAAATCTGCACTTTATACCTTGATTACGGTATTTTTCTTTTGGGGATTTATTGGAGCATCCAATGGTGTTTTCATCCCATTTTGCAAAGCTAAATTTGGCTTAGACCAATTTCAAAGTCAGCTGATAGATTTTGCCTTTTATGGGGCTTATTATATTGGTGCATTGCTCCTATTTATTTTTAGCAGTCTGGCAAAAAACGATATTCTTAATTCCTGGGGTTTTAAAAAGGGAATTATTAATGGCTTGTTGATTAGTACTTTTGGCGCAGCTTTTATGATATTTGCGGTTACCCAAGGTAGTTATCTGATGATTTTAGCTGCTTTATTTGTTGTGGCTTTAGGATTTTCATTACAGCAAACATCCGCCCAGCCTTTTGCAGCTTCTTTAGGCGAGCCTCATACAGCCTCCAACAGATTGAATTTAGCGGGAGGAATAAATTCATTAGGAACCACTATTGGGCCATTGGTTGTTTCTTTTGCACTGTTTGGGATAATTGCAGGTGTAAATGAAGAATATATTAGAGAGTTTGCCCAAAAAGCTAATTCTTTAGATAAGATGGAAGTTCTATATGTTTTTGTAGGAGGACTTTTTTTACTGGCAGCTGCCCTTTTCTTCTTTTCTAAAAAGCTACCGGCCGGGAAAAGTGATTCAACTTTTGAACCCGCTAAAAAAGCAATGACTACACTTATTGCCATTACTGTGATTATGGTTGTTATTTTTGGGTATATCTTTTCACGTTATGAAGACCCTGAATTTATTACCCGTTTTATACAAAATAAAGAAAAAGATTATTTAGGACTTGGCTTAACCATCATCTCATTATTGGTTATTGTATTTGGTTTATTGTTTGCCAATTCTGCTGCAAAACGCAAGCCCGAAGGTTGGGGAGCAATGAAATATCCTCAATTAGTTTTAGGAATGCTGGGGATATTCACTTATGTAGGAGTTGAAGTTACTATTCAAAGTAATTTAGGAGAGTTGCTTAAAACATCTGCTTTTGGCAGTATCACCGGTTCGGCCCTTGCGCCTTATGTTTCTATGTATTGGGGCAGTTTAATGATAGGCCGTTGGGCCGGAGCAATCTCTGTTTTTAATCCATCAAATAAGCTCAAAAAAATATTATTAATTGTTGTCCCTTATATCGCATTTGGTGTTGTTCTTGGGGTAAACTCTATTTCTGGACAGAATGTAACGCCATTATTTGCTTATGCAGCTGTTGTAGCTTTTCAAATTGCAGGCTTTTTCTTAGGTAAAGATCGCCCGGCTCGTACCCTAATGATTTTCGGATTAATGGGCATGATTGCAATGACCATTGGATTAATGACAAATGGTACTATAGCTACTTATGCCTTTATGAGTGGTGGATTATTTTGCAGTATTATGTGGCCGGCTATTTTCTCGTTGGCTATTGCAGGCATCGGAAAATATACTTCCCAAGGTTCTTCTTTCTTAATTATGATGATTTTGGGTGGTGGAATTATTCCGCCTCTGCAAGGTAAAATTTCGGATATTATTGGCATTCATCCATCTTATTTTGTTCCTGTTTTATGCTTTGCTTATTTGGCTTTTTATGGCTGGAAAGTGATTGGTATTCTTAAAAATCAGGGAATAGATCATGAGGTTGAAACAGGAGCTGCACATTAATGATTAATAAACTAAGCTTTGATCATATTTTCATGAATTTGGCATCCGACCTGGCTTTGCGCTCACATTGCGTAAAGGCCCAGGTTGGCGCTGTTTTAACAAAAGATACCCGTATTATTTCCATTGGGTATAATGGTCCGCCGGCGGGTACGCATAATTGTGATGAAGAATGGCCTGAAACCGGATGCCCGCGTGATTCTAAAAACAGTTGTTCCTTAGCTTTACATGCCGAAGAGAATACCATACTTTATGCGGTAAAAAATGGATCCAGCTTAGAGGGGTCAACGCTTTATTTAACCTTATCACCCTGTTTAGCCTGTGCTCGAATAATCTATTCAACCGGTATTAAAAAAGTATGGTTTAAAAATTCTTATGCAGAATATAAAGGCTTAGCATCCGATGAAGGAGTAGATTTTCTGAATAAGTTTGGTGTGGTGTGTGTGAAGTATGGTTCTAATGATAGCAATTGATATTAAGCGATATGGTTATGCAATTGGCATTATTCACTTAATTTGGTTTAAGCACCTAATTAGTCTCCTCCTTGTTGTCACTCGTTAAGTATTGTGAGATATTTCTAGCTGAAGTGTCTTCGACATCCCAGGTTTCTCTCCGTCAAGAGAAATTGTCTCAGCGCCATCGCTAATTTTCCCTCTGCCAAGAGGAGCTTTCTCAGCGCCATTGATAACTTTCCCTCTGCCAAGAGGAGTTTTCTCAGCCCCATCACTAGTTTTCCCTCTCCCAAGAGGAATTATCCCAGCGCCATCGGTAGTTTTCTCTCCGCCAAGAGGAATTATCCTAGCGCCATCGATAGCTTTCCCAGCACCAAGGGTAGCTTTCTTGGTGCCAAGAAGAATTGTAGGTGAGATTTTATTAAGGAGGTAATATAAATACTTGCGAATAATTGCCCAAGACTGTGTCATTCCCCTAACCCGCTTCTAAAAAGGGGACAAGTACGTGCTAAACGCAGCAAATAAGGTCGGGAATTGTAGAAGGAAAGATAGAAGAGGGCTATGCCATTTACACAGAAGTCTTTTTAGGAGAACTGCTAATAGGAACAATAAATAAAACATGTGGGCAACAGTATAATAGACACAAGCGGAGATTTGCGTCAGAATAAACATTATTGCTTAATAAACGTCTTTTTCTGAGTACTGTATGCGCTAAACACGCCCAAAGCTCCATTCGTGAAATTTGATACAGGGTTAGATGGTGCAACCGGCGGGCCACCATTGCCATTAATCTGGCTTAATGCAAAAAAATACTTAAATACATTACGGTCTATGGTTTGGAATTCAATATCAATCTGATCGCCTGATTTTAAATCATCTAATGCATAAAAAATAATATTTTCTACCTTATTGCCATCGTTGAACCGATCTTCCTCTACAGAATTGAATTTAATTTCGATGTTGTTTAGTGTGACTACATAATGATATTGGTTTTGCGTTCCAGCCGGATCCTGGTAGGTAATAACAGGATAGGTTTTTTCACTCCCAAAAAAGCTTAATTTTTTATAAGTCAAGGATTCAATAGGTACTTTTTGCGGCATAGCAGAACTTGCCGTATAGGTTTTACCTTCAAAAACTACCTCCAATGTATACTTTTCACCTGGAAGACCGGCAAATAGTACGCTTTGGTAAATACCGGGTGCGGTTTCAACAAATGGGATGGAAGTATTTCCATTAGTTAAAATAACCTGGGCGCCCGATACTCCATTTAATTTATTGGGTTCTGCAAACGAATATGTTTTAGATATTTTAACCGTTTGAACTTCATCCTGATCGGTTACATAGCCTTCAATGACTACTACAGGCTCGGCAGTTTTAAGATCTAGCGAAATTATTTTTTCGCAGGATGCGAATAACATCATCACCGAAAAAGCAAACAGATAAATTAGAGCGAATGGTTTCATGTTAAAATTTAAAATTCCAGGTTATTGATGGGATGATGCCAAATAAGGTAGTTCTTATGATTTGTGTTTTTGTGTGATCATCCAGATCATCCTTAAAGTCAATAGAAAATGCATTTTGACGGTTGTATACATTATATACACTAAATGACCAGCTCGATTGAAATTTCTTTCCCGGTTTTACTTCCAGTGTGGCAGCTAGATCCATGCGGTGATACGTTGGCATACGATAACCGTTTTTGGTTCCGTAATAAAAAACAGATTGATTGTTAATTTGATATTTTCCGCTTGGGAAAGTAACTGCACTGCCTGTATTATATACGAAGGTTGAGGAAATCGTCCAGCGTTTGCCAGCTTTATAAATTCCAACCAGCGAAATATCATGTGTACGATCTTGCTTGGCAAAAAACCAATTTCCTTCATTTAAAGCATCAAATTTACGTTCTGTTTTGGATAAGGTGTAACCTACCCACCCGTTAAACTTGCCGAACCGTTTCTTTAAAAAAAGCTCCATACCATACGCTCTTCCTTTTCCAAACAGCAGATCTGCTTCTACATTTTGGTTGCCGCGTAAATCAGTTCCGCTACGGTACTCAATCTGGTTCTGCATCCATTTATAATAGATCTCGGCAGAAAACTCGTAGGTATCGTTATTGAAGTTCCTGAAATATCCTGCGGCCAGCTGATCGGCAATTTCCGGTTTGACATTATTGCTATTCATAATGTACAAATCGGTAGGAGAGGTAGATGTAGAGTTAGACATCAAGTGAATGTTTTGTGAATTTCGGGTATACGATGCTTTGATGGAAGCCGAAACATTCACCTGGTAACTGGCAGAAACGCGGGGCTCGGCAATAAAATAGCTTTTAACAATCGCTGTAGAGGTATAGTTTTTGGATGATACCGTATTGCCATCTATGTCCAGAGTTTTGAATTCTCCGGGGCCTAACAAAGAAAAATCATTCAACCGTACACCATAAATAAGGTTAAGCTTATCATTGACGGCCCATTCATCTGAAATATAAGCAGCAAGTTCCAGTCCTTTTCTATTTTGGATAGTGGTTTGATTTACACTGGATGTACTGCCTGCACTTATTTTACCCGGACTAATGGTATGGTGTATGGCGTTTAAACCAAACTTTAAAGCATGAGTACCTGCCGAATACTGAAAATCTTGTTTGAGATTAGCATCTTTTATGGATGAGTTTACTTTAAATTCATTGCTTTCCAGGAAGCTTTCGATCACATAATTGTAATTGCTGTAAATAAGCGAGGTATTGGAAAATAAGCGGTTGTTATATAAATGATTCCAGCGAAGGGTGGCTGTGGCATTCCCCCAGTTAAAACCAAAGGCTTTATGTAAAGCCAGTTTATCCCGGCCAAAATATCCCGAAAGGAACAACGTATTTTTATCATTTAACTGGTAATTTGTTTTGGCGTTTAAATCATAAAAATAAAGGGTATTATTATTCAGGTTACTATCCGGCGAGAAAGCCAAAAAAGAATCGGCATAGGTTCTTCTGGCACTTATCATAAATGAACTTTTATCTTTTACGATGGGGCCTTCGAGCTTAAGACGGGAAGATATCAGGCCAATTCCACCTTCTGCGGTATATTCTTTACGATTCCCTTCGTTCATTTTAATATCCAGAACGGAAGAGAGTCTGCCGCCATATTGCGATGGCATTCCGCCTTTGTAAACCGTTACATCTTTTATAGCGTCCGAATTAAAAGTGGAGAAAAAGCCAAACAGATGCGAGGCATTATAAACAGGTGCTTCATCCAATAAAATTAAATTCTGATCGGTAGATCCGCCACGAACATAAAAGCCGCTATTACCTTCTCCGGCAGATTTTATACCCGGCAGTAATTGGAGTGTTTTTAAAATATCGCGTTCGCCAAACAGAACCGGTACACTGCTGATCTCTTTTACATTCACCTTTTCTACACCCATTTGGGCATTCACTACATTCTCGTTTTTCTTTACGGAGGTAACCACTACTTCTTCCAGATTATTATCTGCATATAAAGCTAAATCCAGTCGGATGTCTTTATTCATACTAATGGATTGGTGAAGAGTTTTATAGCCTATATAAGAAACAATAAGATCATAATCGCCGAATTCGGCATTTAAGGAATAAAAACCATAGGCATTAGAACTGGCTCCGCTTGGTGTTTTACCTATTAATTTTACAGTGGCTCCGATTAAGGACTCGCCACTTTGATTGTCTTTGATGGTGCCATTTAAGGTGAATTTAGTTTGTGCTTGTATAGTTTGGAAAGAAATAGACAGAAGCAACAGGACAAGATGTTTTCGTATATAGGTCATTTTAAAAATAGAATTTCGATAATTTTTTCTTCAATAGGATGTATTTTTTCTGGTTTGCTTTTACAGCATGGTGATAATAGAAGAAAAACTGAATGGAACAAGCAGCTTTACTATATTCTAATTTATACTATTAACCTTACAAAACTACGTTTTTTATTTCCTTGATCTATGATATGAGTAAGGCCAAAAGTAGTTCATGATGAATATAGTAAGTCAATAAATGATAGAAATATAGAAGAAATAATGTTTTTATATGTAACGATAAATTTACAATAAACGAAATTAAAACTAAAACAATAGCTACGTACGGAGTGTTTTTTAACTAAAAGCTATAATTATGAAAAATTTAAGATTAAATACTGCAAGATTGCAGTTGAAAAAAGGAAAAATTTTTAATTTATCAAATGAAGAAATGACTAAAATAGCAGGTGGAACTCTTTCAGAACATAGTACCCTTTGTCCGAGTGCGCAACATGGGGTATGTTGGAGAAGTAACGGATGTTATACAGATAAGAAAGGATAAGGGCATTATTATTGTAAAATTGAAAGTATCCCATTTACTAGATTTTAAAAAGATCTACTTACAGTAATTTTAAAGAAAGGTTGTAAAGTTGCCTTGTTGAATAAAATAGCATTGGAATTACTTTTATTTCAACATTTTTTACCTCCCTTTGTTGGTCAAATACCAACAAAGGGAGAATTTAATTCTATTTTATATGCAAACACTTCTCACATCCATCCAAATGCGAAGTGTAGACGAATATACCATCTGTAATAAACCTGTTTCTTCTATTAATTTAATGGAAGCAGCAGCACGGGCTTTTGTACATGAATTTAAAAATCAGATTCAAAACCAGGACGAGTTAATTAGTATTTATTGCGGTACAGGTAATAATGGGGGAGATGGTTTAGCCGTAGCACGACTGTTAAAAGAAGAAGGTTATGATCGTTTGTCAGTTAAAATTGCAAGGTTTTCACAAAAATCAACTCCAGACTTTGACACGAATTTTGAGCGCTTGCAATTTAGCGGTATCAGGATAACAGAATTAGCTTCTTCCAATTCATTGTCTAATGAGAATGCCTCTATTTTTATTGATGCTTTATTAGGTTCGGGTCTGAACAAGCCATTGGAAAGAGATTTTAAAGGTTTAGTTGAACACTTAAATAGTCTAAACAAAACTGTTTTTTCAATAGATGTTCCTTCTGGGTTTTTTTGCGAAGGTACCATTGACCCATTCGTAACTATATTTAAAGCCACATGGGCTATCAGCTTTCAGCGTCCTAAATTAAATTTTTTCTTTCCTGAATCTGTCCATGCTCTGGAAAATTTCAGAGTGGTAAATATTGGTTTGGATGAACAATTTATCCAAGCACAACAAAGCGGATGGAAATTAATTGAGGAAGAAGATATCCGACTCATGTTAAAACTGCGGAAGCCATTTACTCATAAAGGCACTTATGGCCACGCACTAATTATAGCTGGTAATATAGAAACGATGGGCGCTGCTTTACTTTGCGTCGATGCCTGTGTACATATCGGAGCCGGATTAACCACAGCCTGCATCCCGCAAAGCGGATTAACAGCATTAAATACTTGTTCACCCGAAGTGATGGCTTTAGTTAGATCTGATCAGCATAAAACCCCGCTGGATAAATATTCAGCTATCGGTTTTGGCCCGGGTTTAGGAACGAGCGATGATACGCTCCACTTACTTAAAGAGATTTTAGAGCAAGCAAATATTCCATTGGTTATTGATGCAGATGGCTTAAATACTCTTTCTAAACATCCCAAACTGCTTAATAAGTTACCTCTAAATACAATTTTAACTCCCCATGTAAAAGAATTCGACCGCTTATTCGGATCACATCAAACCTGGTGGGAGCGGGTTGAAACAGCCAGAGAAAAGGCAAAGCAGTATCAAATCATAATCGTACTTAAAAACCAGTATTCCTTTATTATTTTGCCATCTGGCGATGTATTGATTAATCCAACAGGTAATCCGGCTATGGCAGTTGGCGGAATGGGTGATGTACTCACCGGAATGATTACTTCATTTTTAGCTCAGGGTCATAATCCGGAACAGGCAAGTATTATCGCCTGCTATTTACATGGCAAAGCAGGGGATATACTAAAAATGAAAAATGGAATGTCTGTCATCCCACCCCGGTATATTATTGAGTTATTACCGAAAATGGTATAGCCACAAAATCTAAAGTATAAGTAACATTCGAAGCCTGTAACCTAAAGCAGTAAATAATTTTACGGATTATAAAACTATTCTTCCTAATAATGTGTTATATAATAGTATTCTTTACAATAAGACTGGCTATGATGGCGCATGAAAAAATAGTTATTATTAAACGATGGATTAAAACCATGGGTTTTAAGTTGGTTAAATCTCATGTGATAAATAATAAGGAAACAAAGATAAACTACTATAGTTTAGGCAATTTTGGAGTTTATGAAGAAATTTCGAAAACCCATCGGGCAGATAAATCTCTTCATGAAAAGCAATGCAAGTTTATCTCATGGACACCTTGGGGAATAGATTTTGAGGTAAACTCAGTTAAAGATCTCAGTAAAGCATATCAGGATTCTTTAACATATAATCCAGAGATGCTTTTAAATTAATATAAAGCATTTAATTACTTAGCAAGCAATATTTTCCTTACATAAATCTTACTTCCCACACTAATTTTCATAAAATAAATCCCATCAGCATGGTTGTTTAAATTAACGGTTTCTAAAAAATTACCGCTGAAATTTTTCTTAGTAGATGTATAAATCTGTTGGCCTATTAAATTTGTGATTTGAAGAGTTATATCTTTATTTTCAGTTACCGGAAATAAAATATTAAATATACCGGTTGATGGTACGGGATAAACTTCAGGATCATCTTTAGGAACAGAGTTATCAATAAGCACCGTAACCGGAATTCGCTGATCACTTACACAACCTGCAGCTTTTACTTGTAGATCATAAAAATAATAGTAAAAATCTAAAGGCGTTGTTGTGGCTGTGTTGCCTGTAATACTAAATATATCATTAAGCTTAAAAGGATATCCACTTACTCCTCCGTTATTTCTAAAAATAGTCGCCCCGTCTTTGTAGCTTATGGCTATACTGTAATCTCCGGCTTGTGGCAAAAGCAAATTTAAAGGATAAACTTGTCCAATGTCGGTAGGATCATTTCCTGCAGATGCACCAGCTTGTGGTGTAAGATCTGTGGCTGTAACATCCAAAGTGGCTTTTGAAACTTCAATCCCAGATGATGCATTTTTAACTGTAAAAGTAATTTTCCCCGAATTCCCAATATATAATCTGGCACTTTCGAGTATAACCGGGACTTTAGTAGTTACTAATACATCGGGTGTAAATTGGTTATATCCACCAGCAGAAAAATCTAATTTAGTTTGCGGCCCAACTATACCGCTAAAATCATTTATACCAGCATAAAAAGTACCAATTCCTGCGGGTGCAGATAATTTAGCCGGACTGTTAAATGCTACAGGTATTGCATCGGCTGCATTTTTATACCAAAAAATAGTTCCGTCACCCATACCCGTTAAAGCATACATACTTGAGTTTGGAGAAAATAAAGCGGTTGCATTAGTTACTAATGGAGGATTGCTTATAGTCACATCAACATGAGCAGAATCATTCAAAACATTTAGATCACCTGTTAAATTAGTGCTTGCGGTAATGGTATAACTTTGGCCTGGCTGAGTAATAAATGGGTTTGTAAATGTAAAATCAGCTTCATCCAAAGGGTTTAATGTATCTGTAAAAATCTGAGATAATGTTGCGATTGCTATAGTTCCGTTTACTATGGTTGCTGTCACAGGAATATTGCTTATTGCTGATGTTCCATAATTTTTAAGTTTAACGCTTAATGTTTGAGCACTATTTTTGCAATTTCCTGAAACAGGATCAACAATACTTAGCACGCCGGCATCTGTGCTTGCTTTTACAAACCTAACTCTGTAATCCTGAGTTTCTCCTTTACTATAAGATCCACATGAAATTACATTTGCTGCATCAGTAGTTTCTGTAAGTACTACTCTCAATATACTATAGTTGTCCGGAGCGATAGTGGAAGGAATAGTAACATTTGTAGTATAATTTCCTGTGGCGTTAATTACATTAGTGGTAGCTACCAATTCATTTGCCTCAAACAAACCATTCCCATTATAATCAATAAAAACTTTTGCTATCTTATCAAAATCAGCGCCGCATGTACCTAATGTAAGGCTTAACGGATAGATTTTCCCAGCTTCCAAATCTGTGGTTATATTAGTAAAATCAGTATATGTAGTACAACCGGCAGCTGGCGTATTATCAATACTTCCTAATTTAAAATTATCAATACGAGAATCTGCACTACTGGTAGCCGCCGATGCACAATATGCCGTACCACCTATTCCGGTAACTATTAAGGAGAATTTTTGAGGCCCACTGGATATTGAGCCTTTATGGCTAATATTAAGTGCATAATTTCGTCCTGGTACTGCATTTTCAACAAGCACTTGTTCTACATTATCACGAATATTATCACCCTTAGTTGCTGCTGCTGCCGGATTATTAGGATCTAATATCCAAGGTTGAAATAATTGTGATTCCCCTGTTATTTTAAGATCCAAATCATTAATAAGTTTAATGGTATTATCGTTTATAGTACCGGTTGAAGTAGGAGTTCCTGCTGGGTCTGTCCAGCAAATGGTAGCCATTAATGGACCGTTACCGGAAGCAATAACAGGTACAGTTTGTGTTTCACCTTGTGCTAATTGCCGTTCGCTAATTAAGCTTTTTGTGCCATTATTGCTGAGTGCCCGAGAAGCTTTTTCCATATCTAATAATCCCCATCCAAAACGATAATCCGGACCTAGGTTATCGCCTGATTCATCAGTTGTATGAATAACAAGACCTCTTAAAGTAGCAGAACGCATAAATAGTCCGCCACTACCTTTAGAATACTGTTCCTGTAATAATACCAGAGATCCGCTAACATTAGGTGCTGCCATAGAGGTGCCTGATAAAGTAAGATATGAATCAGGACTTGTAATTCCTGTTGAGGTTACATTAATACCCGCACCCACAATATCCGGTTTTATACGACCATCATCTGTAGGGCCAAAGCTGCTAAATGAAGACATTTTTACACTCGCTGGATTAGTATATCCATTTGGTAAGCCCTCTACTGCACCCACTAATAAAATATTTTTCGCATTACCGTATGTTGCAATAATATCATAAGAGTCATTATTACTGATGCCAGCAGGACGATTCCCAGCATCAACCATAGTTCCAGAAGAATTAAATCTGTAATAAGATTGCCCTACAGCCGGTCCCGTTTCTGTGCGGTTATTTCCTGCTGATTTTACAGGCAAGTAATAAGGAGCATTAAAGCAAACCTGATCCCAATTTGCGGCAGATGAATTATAAATACCAAACTTGTAATCTTCGGTAGAGCCCGACGCACCCCAATATTCCCAGCGTGCTTCGCCTGAAGGAGGACTATCATTAAAATCCCATCCTGCTATACTACCGTATGAATGATTAGATATTAACATTCCGGCCGCTGCCGCTGATGCCATTTCAGATATGTCATTCGTAAAATCATAACTGACTAATTTCTTTAAACCATAGGCCATACCTTTTGCCGGGGCATATACACCAGTAGCCATCATGGTACCGGCAACGTGGGTGGAATGATCTACAATTTCAGCCCCACTATCATGGTTGATTATTCGACCTCCTGCAAACTCCTGGTGAGCAGCATATACACTTCCTCCATCCCATAAGCCAATTTTATTAATTAAATTATCACTTGATCCGCTCAGGTTTAATCCTAATCCTCCACCAGAATAAAGTTTATTGGTTTGGGTAGTAGCTGCTGATATTGAATTATTATAGGTTGCAAAATATATCGGCAAACCTAATTCATCAACTCCTTGTAAAGATATTATGGTACCATTTTTTTTTATTTTAAAAATATTCCACCCCTTCTCTTTAGCCATGAAAAGGGCTCTGTTTCTATTTTCATCGGCATTCAGTTTTAATGTTTTTGAATACTGTAAAAGAAGTTTTTTGTTAAAAACTTGCTGCTGTGCAAATGCCTTAACAGGGGTAATTAGATAGATAATAACACTTAAAAAGATGGTAATTTTATATAAGAATCTATACATGAATATGCCAATAAGCTGTTTCGTAAAATAGTTAAGTAATTTACAATTTTAGTCTATATAAAATGATGAAACCCAATCTATTTTTAATATATACGATATTTTGTTTAACGGGATGTTCTGCGCAACTTAAAAAAGGTATATTTTCTGTGGAAGAAGGAATCTCGGGGCAAGTAATATGGAAACAGGGTAATTATATGCCATCATCGGATATAATTAGAAAGAAGAAGGGAAAAGGTATTGAAAGAGAAATAGTTGTTTTTAAACTGGTGAATAAATCGCAGGCAATATCCGAAAATGGTTTTTTTAAAATAAATAAAAAGCCTCTTGCCATTACTAGAAGTACGGAAAATGGTTTTTTCGAAATTAAACTTCCTCCTGGAAAGTATTCGGTATTTACGAAAGAAGAAAAAGGGCTTTTTGCTAATAGCTTTGATGGTGATGGTAATATTAACCCGGTAGAAGTAACGTCAGGCCAGGCAACGCGATTATTAATAATGGTTGATTATAAAGCTGCATATTAAATGAATTTTGACTTTCCAGTACTAAATGCAAAATAATATTTTTAAAGAAAAAAAATTAATATTATTTTTTAGTATATTTAATATGGACTTTATAGATAATTAGCTATTCAATTTAAATACTGGCTTAAAAATTGAATGTAATTATTATGCAAGTACATATTTAAAAATTTTGACCTTAAAGGGCTAACAGATAGATGTTGTTACTTAACCAAATAAACTAAATTTTTAATAATCTCATTGTAAATATTAATAAAACCTTTTTTTACATAATACGTATATAGTACTTTTATATGTCTAAACATTTATTTTATAGCAAGTACTAAAAATTAGATGCTTATATTTTATTCATGTTTATAAATTTTGTTTAAATTTTATTATGCATAAATTCTTTACTCCCCGCTTATTAGCTATAGTAGCCTTTATTGCGTTATTTATTTTTAATAGTAGTGCATTTGCTACGGCCAGAAGTAGTACAGGTTCTGGGGGAAGCTGGAATGCGACTGGAAGCTGGGCTCTTGGTGTTGTTCCGGTAGCAGGAGATGATGTAACTATTGTTACAGGTGCAACAGTAAACTTAAATGTAAGTACTGTTAATTTAAATAGCTTAACCATTCAATCTGGGGCTACTCTTATAGTTACGGTTAATGCTTCAACATTAAATATCGCCGGAAATATTGTAAATGATGGTACACTAACTACGTGGGTTAATGAAACAGGTCCCATGAGTGGTGATCTTGTTTTAGCTGCTAATAGTACTTGGACAGGAGTAGGGACCTGGAACTTGGGTAATATCAACATAGCCACTTTTGCCTGGGAGTTTGCTGATAATATGATCTTTAATATAGCCCGTACAATAACACAGGGAGCGGGAGGTAAAATTAATTTTACTAACCAAAGGGTTAATACGATCTTTCTATTTAACGGAGGAAACGTTAGTAGTACTATCCCTCCTGATGGTACTAACTGCTTTTATCCCAGTATTACTATTAAAAAGCCTTCCGGGTTTGATGTTAGATTTGGAGCATCTGCAGGCTTAAATAATATTAATTTACTGGGAGACATAAATTTCTTTGCCAGCACAGATGTATTATTTTTGAGAGGTAATAATACTTTAACTATTAACAGAGCTGTTACAGGATCAGGCTCTTTTCGGGGCAATACCACCGGAGGATTCACTACGGCTCCAAGCATTATTGTGGCCAGTACGAGTACCGCGAGTAATATTAATATGTTCACTAATGCAGGTATATTTCTTAATTTAACTATTAACGCCGGGGTTACCTTAAATATGAGTGCTGCAAGTGGTACGTTGGGTATTATAAATGTTTTAACTATAAATAATGCTACCGCTACAATAGGTACTAATATTACTACACTTCAAATAGGAAATTATACAACTCCCGCCAGCTCGGGTACAGTAACTTTAGTAGGAACAGGTTTACTTTCTGTAAGCTCAACCTTAAATTTAAATGTTTATGGTGATGGAACAGCAGGTATAGGGTTTGCTTCTGCTGGAAAAACCTTAAATAAATTTAGGATTGAAAAAACCTCAGGTACTGCCACCTTAACAACGGATGCAACTGTAGGTGATAGTGTAAGTGTACGGAATGCAGGGAATTTTACCATTAGTACCGGTGCAACTTTAAATGGTACTTTAACCTTAAGTGCGGCAGGAAATTTAGCAGTTAATGGAAATGTAAGTGTAAGTGGTATTTTAGGCTTTAGCAGTACAGGAAACTTAAGTCTGGCCGCAGCTAAAACCTTAACCCTTAATGCTGGAGTCACCAAAAGCTCAACGGGTTCCATAAGCAGTGCAACAACAGGTACGGTAAATTACAACCAAGCTACCTCCGGGCAGGCTGTAATTGATGGTACTTATGGTAACTTAACCTTTACCAGTGGTGCTATTAATAAGAGCTTATCTACAAGTACTATATTTATAGCCGGTACATTTACACCCGGCAGCGGCACTTATACAGGTAATAGCACCCTCAATTTTAATGGTGCATCTCAAGCTTTACCTGCATTTACATATTTTAATCTAACCGTTTCTGGCACCGGCAGCCCCACCTTATCCAGTAATATAACCGTAGGCAATACTTTTTTACTATCGGGTGCAGCAAATTTAGCGCTTAATGCGGATGTGATTGTAACCGGTGCATTAAGTATTACCAGCACAGGAAATTTAGCAGCTAACGGAGACATGACTGTAAATGGTGCTTTAGGCTTTACCAACACAGGAAGCTTAACTATTGCTGCGGCTAAAACCTTAACCCTTAATGCCGGAGTTACCAAAAGCTCATCAGGTACAATAAATAGCGCAGCAACAGGTACTATAAATTATAATCAATCGAGTAACGGTCAGGCTGTAATTAATGGTACTTATAGTAACCTAACTTTTAGTAATTTCAATAAAACGTTATCTTCTGCCGGGAATATTAATATCTCAGGTACATTTACACAGGGTTCTGGCACCCCGACAGTCACAGGCAGTACCATTAATTTTAATGGTGCGTCTCAATCTATACCCTTATTTACGTATAATAATTTAACCGTTTCAGGTACTGGCACTGCCACTTTATCCAGCAATTTAACCGTGGGCGGTGCACTTTCCTTATCGGGAGGAGGAGATTTTACAGTTAATGCAGATGTGACAGTAACCGGTGCTTTAAATCATTCTGGCACAGGAAATTTAGCAGCTAATGGGAACATGACTGTAAATGGTGCCTTAGGCTTTACCAACACAGGAAACTTAACATTAGCTGCGGCTAAAACGCTAACACTTAATGCCGCAATTACAAAAAGCTCAACGGGTACCATAAGCAGTGCCACAACAGGTACGGTAAATTATAACCAATCCACCTCAGGGCAGGCCGTAATTGACGGCATCTATGGTAACTTAACCTTTACCAGTGGTGCTATTGATAAGAGTTTATCTGCTTCAAATACTATATTTATAGCCGGCACATTTACTCCAGGTAGTGGTACTTATACAGGTAATAGTACAATCAATTTTAATGGTGCATCCCAATCTATACCTTTATTTACTTATTATAATTTAACCATTTCTGGTACCGGAACTCCTACTTTGTCTGGCAACGTAACTGTAAGCAATGTTTTAAATATAGCCTCTGGTACGCTAACTATAGGCTCAAATACCTTAACTGTAAATGGTACTATTATTTCAACGGGGCAATTTATAGGTTCTACAGCATCTATCCTTACTTTGTCCGGAACAACTCAGACAGCGAGTTTGAATTTTGATCAGACCAGTACGGCAAACCATACTTTACAAGCCTTGAATATAAATAGCTCTACCACTGGTACAGTTACGATAAGTAGTGATTTAATTATTGGAAATGCCGGTGCAGGTGGATTAGCACTTACTAATTCCACAAGTACGATTCTTCCAGTAGCAGCAGCCACTATAACCTTAGATGCACCCGGCAGTGGAAGCGGAACATTTGCAGGTAATCCTGCCGGAAGTATTATAGTAACTGCTAATAGCACACTTACTAGCTTTAAGGCAGCAGCAGGTTCATCCTTTTTAAACCTGACGATTGGCAAAACAGGAACTGTTGCTTTCCCTACTGCATTTACCATACGAAATACTCTTGACCTGGCTACTGGTCTTGCTGTACCCTTGCCAAGTAGTGGAACAATGACTATAGGAACAGGTAGTAATGCAGGAAGCATAACTGGGGGAGGTACTCTTACCGGATCCTCTACCGCCAATCTTACTATAGCAGGTGCGGGCGCAACTTCACTTAATTTTACATCGGGATCGGCTTTGCTAAACACTTTTACTATTTCAAAAACCAGTGCAAGCTCGCCGGTTACTTTAGGAACTGATTTAACGGTAAACGGAGCTTTTAGCTTATCTGTTTCTACTGCCCGTCTGGCTATAAACGGGAATAACTTGACATTAGTGAGTACAATAAACTCAACTGGAGCTTTTATAGGTTCTTCTACTTCTATTCTAACCGTTGGTACATCAGCTACTGTTTCTATTAATCCTTCATTAGTTTTTGATCAAACTAGTACAGCAAACCATACCCTGCAAACCTTAAGTGCGAATACTTCAGGAGTTTCCTCTAATTCAATAACTATAAATTCGGACCTAACTATCGGAACGTCATTAGATATTTCGCCTAGTAACAATTTTATCTTTCCCGGCACAGGTAGTACCATTACTCTTAACGGAGCTCTTCTAGGCACCGGATTATTTGACGGAAACGGTACTTCTGGAAGTATTGTTATAGGTGGCAGTTCTTTGACTACATTGAGAGCAGTTGCTACCTCCTCCTTTCTTAATTTAACGATTACCAGAACAGCAGCAACTGTTAATATTCCTAATGGGATTACTGTGAGAGATTCTCTGTATTTAGGTACTGGCATTATTCTTACACTTCCCAATAGTTTATCAAATGGATTAGTAATGGGATCAGGTGGTACCCGAGGAATTATAACTGGAAGCGGTACTATTAGTGGTAATAGCACTAACACTATTCAACTGGTAGGCACAGATCCTGTTGCACTTAATTTCACAAATGCTACCACAGCTACTCTGGGTAATCTTACTATTGGTAAAAGCTTAGCAACCGGTATAGTTACTTTTAATGCTACAACCCTTAATGTTAATTCAACACTTGTATTATCAACTGCAAATTCCAGGTTATCTTTAGCTGGTGGTAAATCGCTTATATCCATTGGTAGTACGGTAACTACAACCGGTAAATTTATTGGTTCGAGCACTTCCAATTTAACAATGAATGATGATGCTGCAACTATACCAACTTTAAATTTTTCTCAAACCAGTGGTGAAAATGAGCTCAATAATTTAACTATTAACAGAATCGGAACTTCAAAAGAAACAGACATCCCCGGTACAGATGCTTTAATTATTAATGGGACAATAAACATTGGTGCTAATAATAATTTGAGTATAGGTTCAGGTACACTTACCTTAAAGGGAACTATTACAAACGGTTCTACCGCTTACTTTACAGGTTCTTCAACTGCCCAGCTTGTAGTGTCTGGGAGTGGGCCAAATCCTACAATCTATCTTGATCCTACTAATACAAGTACATCCACATTATATAATCTTTCTATTAACCGTTCTGGTCAGACGGTAGCTTTTGGTAATTCAGCATTTGTTGTTACCAATAATTTGGATATTGCTAATGGGAGTACGCTTACTCTTCCCTCTACTTCTCTTACTGTTGGAACATCGGGTACTGCCGGTATTGTACAATGTAATACTACCGGGGTACTTACAGGTGGTGCCACAACGGGCACATCAAAGAATTTAATATTAGATGGAACGGGTGCTGCTAATTTGCGATTTACATCAGGTTCACAAAATCTGGCTCAATTTACTAACTTAAAAACGGCGGGTGATGTGACATTGAATTCAGCCCTTACTGTCAATAGTAATTTTGTATTAAATAATGCTGGGTCTAATTTTAATCTTAATGGCAATACGTTAACTTTAAGTGGTAACACATTAACTACTACGGGTAAGTTTATAGGCTCGAGTACCTCAAATTTAATTGTAAACGGAGCAGGAACTCTTATTGCAGCTAGTCTAAATTTTTCTCAGTCAGGAAGCGAGAATGTATTAAATAATTTAAGTATTATCAGAACAGCTGCTAGTGGAGTAAATACAGTAAGTGTAGCTAGTGGAAATACCTTAAATATCAATGGAACACTAACTATTGGTACGGGTAGTTCACCGGATAATTATTTTGACCTTAATACCGGAGGTATACTTAAACTAAATGGGAATATTACCAGTAGTGCGCATGGTTTTTTTAAAGGATCTTCCACTGCCCAGTTATTTATACAGGGTAGCGGTTCCAGTGCTTCTGTTTACTTTGATCCGAGCAGTGCAAACAATCATACCTTAAGCAGTATGACCATTAACCGCTCTGCTGGTATTGGTACCACAACCACTCTTGGAAATGCATTATTTATTCAGGCTCTGGCCGATATACAGTCAGGTACTTTAGTTTCGGGAGGGAATTTGACTATGCTTTCTACAGCTAGCAGTACCTCGAGTATCGGGACATTAACTACTGGAGTTTCAGATGTTACTGGTATTGTAAATGTACAATCTTATTTTACCGGAGGATCCACGGCTTCACGTACCTTTAGAGGTATAACTTCTCCGGTAGTAAGCACCGGAAATTCATTTTTTACCCAGTTAAAAAGCAAGATGATCATTACCGGTACCGGTAATACGGCCAATGGTTTTGATCTGGGTAATACAACTCTTCCAAACTCGGTAACCATGCAAACGTATAACGAACCTGCTTTATCAACGGTAAGTCAATATATACCTTTGCCAAGTCTTACAGGTGCTACCACGTATGCGGGCCAGGGCTTTTTCTTTTTCTTTAGAGGAGATAATATCAACAATTGGGGAGGATCCGGTTCCGGCACCGGCAGCAAATTAAATGCTCCCTTTGCAACCCCTGAAAATGTGACGGTCACCTATACCGGCGCTATCAATAAAGGAAATATTTCGCCCCCGGTCACCTATACGGCTAATGGTGATAGTTACGATGGATATAACCTGATAGGAAATCCCTATCCATCAACCATTGACTGGAATTTGGTCACCACCCGGACGAATATTACCAACAAAATTATTGTATTAAAACCCGGAGGAGGATTTGCTCAGTATTCAGCTGGAATTTCGAGTAATGTGCCGGGCGGCACAGGTACTGCCATGAATATTATTCAGCCTGGTCAGGCCTTTTATGTGATAGCTAATGGAGCGAGCCCTTCTATTACGTTTACCGAGGCTTGTAAATTACCGGCGGGTGCTCCGGTACGTTTGTTAAGTATGCCTGTGGATGAAGTTACGGCAGTGAATAGTTCGCCTTCCAATCATATTAGTAATGCTACTCCATCCCAATTGCTTCGTTTTAACTTGCAGAATGATGTGAATACTGAAGAAACTGTTATTGCTTTCCAGAATGGCAGAACAGCCAACTACGATGTAAATGATGATGCTCTGTTTTTTGGAGGCACCAGTGTGACCTTAAGCAGCGCATCGGCAGATGGTAAAAACCTGTCGATTAACTTTATGCCGGATGTAAGTGAGGTAAGTGCCATTAAACTTTATACCAATGCCTCAGCAAGTGGTAACGTGAAATTAAATTTCAGTGATCTTAGTGGAGCCGGAAATACAGATGTAATTTTACAGGATGCTTATTTAAATACTCAAACGGATGTAAAAGCCAATCCGGTATATAACTTTAATATTGATAAAACTACAGCGGCCAGCTATGGTGCAAATCGCTTTATGTTATTATTTCAACCGCCGGTTGTATTACCTTTAAAGCTAAGCAGTTTTACGGCTAAAAAAGCGAATGGGGGTGCAGAGATAAACTGGAGTACTGCCAGTGAGCAGAATAACGATCATTTTGAGCTGGAACGTTCAATAGATGGCAAAGTATTTGAGAAGATTGCACAGATAAAGGGGGCCGGAAACTCTTCTAAAAAACTAAACTATACATTTATGGATAGCCATCCGGTAAACGGAATAAATTATTACCGATTAAAGCAGGTAGATGATGATGGTAAATACAGTTATTCAGAATCTATTTCACTAGATTACACTTTATTTACTTCAAGTTCTGATAAAGATTTGCAGATCCTCATATATCCAAATCCGGCAATAGATGAAATAAAAGTAAATTTGAAAACCCCTGTTAATGGGAAAGTATTAATGACTGTTTTTGATTTTGCCGGAAATAAAATAAGAAGTGCTACTTTTGATGATAAGCAGATAACTAGTAATATATCCACATTAAATGCCGGAATATATATTGTAGAAATACGTGATATAATAAAAAATAAACTCATTGGAAAAGCGAAGTTCATCAAAAACTAATAGATATTCTAAATTTATTGTAGGTACTTTTTTATGTATTCTTATAATTGCAGCTACACAAGTAAATGCTTTTGCACAGTGTGATCCTCTGCTTGATCCAAATTGCCAGGGGGACCCGGATGCTCCATTAGACGGAGGTGTGGGATTTTTAGTAGTCGCGGGGGTGGCTTATGGACTAAAGAAAATTAGGAACAATAAGGGTACTGAATTAAGTGAGCCATTATCAGAAAAAAGATTATTTTAGAGATCTTCTAAAGTTTGGCTGGTAAGAGGTTTACTTATAAACTTAGTAACTAAAGTAATTTCTTTAATTTTTCTTAAATCACTTGGGTCTAAAGATGAAGATAAAACATATATTTTTATAGGATGTGGTTTTAATTCCTCTATGGTTTCGAAGGCTGTTAAAAATTCAAAACCACTCATTTCCGGCATTCTAAGATCTAAGAAAATAACTTCAGGTAATAGGTTTTTTTGAGTAGAGCACTCATTTAAATACTCAAATGCTTTTTCAGGAGAGTTTATCACTACTATAGATTCGGCAAAGTTAGTGTTCTCTAATATCTTTCGATTAATCAGATTATCAATATAACTATCATCAATAAGCAATGCTATTTTATATTTAAACCTTTCCATATTTAATCAAAAATACTCTTTTTTATAGTTTTATCAAATAGGATTAATGTTTTCAACTATTATTTAAGAGAGAATCCCCCAGTTAGCTCTTTTAGTGCTATTTCTGCTAGTTTTGCCTGATATTGGGAAGTGGTATAACGAGCATTCGCATCTATAAAATTGCGTTGTGCTTCCCTAAATTCTAATGGAGCAATGCTCCCTAAATTAAATTTTTCTAACGTGATATTTAAGTTTTGTCTGGCAACTTCCAAATTCTGTTCTTCAAGTTTTACCAATTCAATATTTGTTTGATACATTTGATAAAGAGACGTTAGTTGAGAGGCTAAATTCTTATTTACTTTTTCAAATTGAAGTTTACTATTAGCAATCTCTATGCTTGCATTTTTCTCAACCTTGTTTTGCAAAAAACCATTAAATATATTAATGGATGCTGTTAAACCATAATTGAACCCTTTATTATTTGATTGCCTTGTAAAACCTAATTCTGATGTAGAATTATTGAAATTATAGCCGGTGTTCAGAGCTATATCCGGATAACGATTTGCCTTTACCTGTTTTAAGTTAAATTCGGCAATGCGTTGGTTTATTAAAGCTGATTGCAATGTTTGGTTTTGGTTATTTGCTGCCGATTGAAGTTCGGTAAAGTTCAAATCTCTTTCAATAATAATGGTATCTTCTACAGTAAAATTTGTAGAGATATCTCTGGCTAAAAGTTCATTAAGTTTTATTTGGGTATTACGATATATATCCCTTTGACGCAATAGGTTGGTGGTGTCGGTATTCAAATCTACAGAGGCGGCTAATACCTCTAATTTAGCAGCTTTACCAATTTCATACCGGCTTTTTGAATTTTTTAAACGAATTTTAGAAATTTCAAGCGTTGTTCCTAAAGCTTTGATTTGCTGCTGCTGTTGTACCAAGTCATAGTAATTATTTGTTACGTCAGCTATTGTGTTTTGTATGGTTAGTTTATAATTTACTTCTCTTAGCTTTTGCAATTCTTTTAATTGATCGTACTTAGCAAACCTCTCAAAACCATCAAAAATCTTCCAGTTAAGAACCGGGCCATAAGCAGTGCTGGAATTTTTTGAATTAGACTGTTGTTGTGTTTGTCCACTAGACAATGTTTGCTTCGTGTTTTGAATAACTTTGTTTGTACTAAAATTACCAGTTATAACAGGT
The DNA here is from genome assembly GCA_025353765.1 of Sphingobacteriales bacterium. Taxonomy (GTDB): domain Bacteria; phylum Bacteroidota; class Bacteroidia; order Sphingobacteriales; family Sphingobacteriaceae; genus Daejeonella. The sequence continues at coordinate 108,259 of JANXOD010000024.1, read as the reverse complement.
AACATGCCTGCATTAGCAGGGCTGATATTATTTCTTGCAATATCCAGATTGTTTGCTGTCAGTTTAATATCATAATTATTCTGTAATGCAATTTGTAAGGCTTGTTGCAGGTTCAATTTTTCCTGAGCATGAGTAACAGTAGTACCAGTAATTAACAATCCTGTAAAGAGGTATAAAAAAAATTTATTTGATTTCATTTTTTAATGTTCATTATGTAAAATTAGATGTTAGTGTATTGATGATATTTTTTAAAATTAATCATCATACTAATTTTAATTTTTTCTTTTTTGGTTTTTTATTATCTACTTCGGGGATGAGGTTTATGGGCTTTTGACCACATAGAATAAATAGCCGGAATAACATATAGCGTAAGCATCAATGAAAATAAAGTTCCGCCAATAATTACAATTCCCATACTCATTCTGCTTTTTGCTGCAGCTCCAAGTGCTAAAGCAATGGGTAAAGCACCTAAAGCGATGGCTAAACTAGTCATTAATATAGGCCTTAAACGGGCAGTTGCTGCCTCACAAATGGCTTCATGTATGGGTTTACCCTGTTCTTTTAACTGATTGGCAAATTCTACAATCAAGATACCATTTTTAGTTACCAACCCTATCAGCATAATAGTGCCTATCTGGCTAAAGATATTCCAAGTTTGGCCAAATAACCACAATGATAATAAAGCGCCTGCAACAGCCATGGGAACAGTTAAAATAATAATTATCGGATCTATAAAACTTTCAAATTGTGCTGCCAAAATTAAGTAAACCAGTAATAGCGCCAGCCCGAAAGCGAATAGGGTATTTGAAGAACTTTCTACGAAATCACGGGATTCTCCACTTAAATCGGTTGAAAAACTTTTGTCCAGAACTTTTGCTGATGCTTTATTCATGGCATCAATACCTTCACCCATGCTCCTGCCTGGCGCTAAACCTGCAGAAACTGTCGCAGACATAAACAAGTTATTATGGTAAAGCTGTGGTGGAGTGCTCACTTCTTTTGCCTGAACAAGATTATCTAATTGGATTAATTCTCCTTTAGTATTGCGTACAAACATAGATGTAAGGTCTAAAGGATCATTCCGGTCTGAGCGATCATACTGGCCAATAACCTGATATTGTTTTCCATTCATAATAAAATATGAAAAGCGTTGCCCGCTTAATGCAAACTGTAAAGTTTGTGCTACATCTAATATAGAAACACCTAAATTTTTTGCTTTTTCCCGATCTATAGAAATATCAATTTCCGGTTTATTGAATTTAAGATTAACATCTGTTACTGTAAAAACAGGGTCTTTACTTATTTCATCCATAAAAAGCGGTAGCTTTTCTCTTAATTTGTCAAAGCTTGGTGCCTGTATAATAAAATTTATAGGTAACCCACCACGTTTGTTTACGGAGATTGTTGGTTGCTGCGCTACAAGGGTTTTGGCTTCTGTATATCTTTTGGTAATTTTAGTCAACTTATCTGCTATTTCACTTTGCGATCGCTTACGTTCATCAGGATCGGATATACGAATCCGTAAAAAACCGGTATTGGCTGCACCCGAACCACTAAAGCCGGGGGAAGTAACTGTCAAGTTAATCTGTTTTTCAGGAATAGAATCTTCTACCATTTGAGTTAACTTCAGCATGAAGTCATCTGTATATTGGTAAGATGCACCTTCTGGAGCGCTTACTTGTATGTTTACAGCGCTACGATCATCATAAGGGGCTGTTTCTTTCTGAATATTCACCCAAAATAGAGCAATTAAACACATACAGCCTATAATGATTGGGAAAGCTAACCACCTTTTCTTCATGAATTCATTTAAAGATTCACCATAAGTGCCAGTCATTTTTTCAAAATAGGGTTCCGTAATTTCGTAAAAACGCGTTTTCTTTTTATTGGCTTTCATTAAATAGGCATTAAGCATCGGCGTAAGTGTAAGTGAGACAAAAGCCGAAATCAAAACTGCTGCACCTATTACCACTCCAAACTCACGAAATAAACGGCCCACAAACCCTTCCAAAAATATCACCGGAAGGAAAACTGCTGCTAGTGTTATAGAAATTGAGATAACCGCAAAAAATATTTCGTTCGCTCCCAATATAGCTGCTTCAAACGGGCTGTATCCTTGCTCTACTTTTTTGAAAATATTTTCGGTTACTACAATACCATCATCTACCACTAAACCTGTGGCTAAAACTACAGCCAGCAGGGTGAGTACATTTATGGAAAACCCAAAAAGGTACATAATGAAGAAAGTAGCAATTAAGGATACAGGAATATCTATAAGAGGACGAAACGCAATGCTCCAATCACGGAAAAAGAGATAAATAATTAAGATAACCAGGATTAATGAAATGATAATAGTTTCGGCCACTTCAGTAACAGAACGTTTAATAAACAGCGTATTATCTAAAGCGATATCTAATTTGAAATCTTTTGGAAGTTCTGTTTTTAATTGCTCATATCGCTTGTAAAACTCTTTTGAAATATCAAGATAATTGGCACCTGGTTGAGGTACAATGGCCATACCTATCATGGGTGTTCCGGATTGACGAAGCATAGTTTCTTCATTTTCCGGACCTAGAACTGCTGTTCCAACATCGCGTAAGCGAATAATATTATCACCTGTACTCTGTATAATTAAATTATTGAATTCATCTTCGTTTGAAAGATTTCCGGCAGTATTTACAGATAATTCTGTAGCATCACCGGTTATTTTTCCTGAGGGTAATTGAACGTTTTCGCGATCAAGTGCATTTTTTATATCCAGAGCAGTAAGCTTAAAGGAAGCCAGTTTTGCCGGGTCTATCCAGATACGCATCGCATATCTTTTTTGTCCCCATATTTGAACAGTACTTACTCCGGGAATGGTTTGTAAACGTTGAGCAATCACATTTTCGGCATAATCACTTAATTCTAGCTGATTTCGTTTATCACTTTGCACTGTCATGGATATGATCGCATCAGAATTTGCATCCGCTTTTGAAACTGCAGGTAAACCATCAATATCTTTAGGTAATTGCCTTACTGCTTGTGATACTTTATCACGTACATCATTAGCAGCTTCCTCTAAATTTTTATTCAAATTAAATTCAACAGTAATAGAGCTTGATCCCTGGTTACTTGATGAGGATATATTCTTTATCCCATCGATACTGTTTATGGCTTTTTCTAAGGGTTGTGTAATCTGAGATTCAATGATATCTGAATTTGCTCCCGGATATGAAGTACGAACAGATACAATAGGAGGATCAATAGAAGGATATTCACGAATACCTAAAAATTTAAAGCCAATTACACCAAATAAAACCAGTACAAGGTTCATTACAATGGTTAAAACTGGTCGCTTTATACTGGTGGTTGATAAACTCATTATTTTAGTTCGTAATTACTTTAATTTTTACGGGGGCATCTGTTTTTAATGACATCATTCCGGTGGTTAATACGGTGTCTCCTACACTTAAACCAGAGGTTACTAATACTGATTTTTCTGTACGTGTTCCGGTTTCAATCATCACTTCTTTAGCTTTACCATGATTACTTACAAATACTTTTTTACCTTTTAGTACCGGAATGATAGCTTCTGTAGGGATAAGTATTGCATTGCTAATATTAGATAGAGGCAAATCAATCTTGGCAAAAGAGCCGGGAAGTAAATCTCCACTTATATTAGACGCCCTTGCTTTAAGTTGCAGGGTACGGGTAGACATATCAATAGCCGGTTCAATAGCAAATATGGTTGCTGTGTGTGTTTTTGTTGAACCTGAAACTGTAAACGATAATGGTGTGTTTACAAGAACTTGTTTTGAGTATTTTTCTGGTATTGAAAACGTGATTTTAACAGGATTGATATTTACTAAGTTCGCAATAGTTACGGTGGGTGTAAGGTATTCTCCTACAGAAACAGAGCGCAACCCGATTTTCCCACTGAAAGCTGCTCTTATTTGTGTTTTAGATAGTTGTGCACGTATTAATTGAGTTTGCGACTGTAATGACCGAAGATCAGCAAGCGCTACGTCATATTCTTCTTTACTAATGGCTTCTTTCTTAAGTAACATGCCTGCCCTATACTCGCTTTCTGAAGCTAATTGTTGCTTTGTAAGGGCCTGCGAAAGTTGAGCTTGTAATTCCTTATCGTTAATTTTTAGTAATAACTGGCCTTTACTTACATTACTACCTTCCGTAAAATAAATTCCTGTTACTAATCCAGAAATTTCGCTATGTAGCTCTACCTGCTCATTTGCTTCTATTGAACCTGATACGGAAAGTGAACTGGAAAAACTTTCTGTTTTAACCACAATCCCATTTACACGTATTGATGGCATGGGACCACCTTTGCCTGGGCTCCCCATACCAGTTGCACCTTTATCTGGAGTTTTACTTTTTGATATCCGGTAAGCAACCAAAAAGCCTAATGCGATGAAAAAGAGAGTGTAAACAATGTACTTAGTCTTCATATATTAATTATAATTTTTTAAAGTCGAACCTTATTTCTGTTGGAACGCTGTCTGATAGATTATGATGCATGGCCTGTAAAACTTCATTAAATATTGCTATTTGATCTTTAGTTAGATTTTGTAAAGATTTATTATTTAAATCTGAGATAGCTTTTTTTATAACAGGGACATCGGTTCTTGCTTTATCAGTAAGTCTTACGATCTGTTCCCTGCGATCATCGGGATTTTTTTCCCGCACTACATATCCTTTTTCGGTTAAATAATCAAGTATAATAACCATATATGATTTATCAACCAGCATTAACTCGGCAAGGGCTTTTTGCGTTAAATTCTGGGCATGTTCATCAATTAATAGCAAAACATATTGATACCTATCTAAAGGTAAGTCTGCTATCCGTCGGGAAAATGCACTCAAGTATTTTTTGCTTACAGCTATTAATGAGTGCGCAATAGATTCTTCCATATTCATGTGACTCAAATATATTAGTATAGTTTAATAACAGTTGATATGGACAACTATTTTACAACAAAATGTTTTTTCTGTTTATAGGCAATCTATTTAGAATTACTTTTGTTATAAGCAAAAAAATAAAATGAATATAGTAACCAGATTAAGATATCTAATCCCAATAATTTTTATGGCAATTATAACAACAGCAGCTAATGCGCAGAATAAAATTGCTTTTGGAGTTTCTTTTTCAGAACCTCAAGCACATTATGTAGATGTTGAAATGGAAATTTCCGGAATAAAAAAAGACCAGATAGAAGTAAAAATGCCTGTATGGGCGCCAGGCTCATATTTGATCAGAGAATTTGCTAAAAATGTGGAAGGCTTTACAGCCTCAGGCTTAAACGGAAATGTGCTTGTAACAGAAAAGATTAATAAAAATACCTGGCGCATAAACACTCAAAAGAATGAAAAAATAAAAATTAGCTATCGCGTGTATGCATTCGAAGCTTCTGTACGTACCAGCTTTGTAGATGCTTCTCATGCCTTTTTATCTCCAACAGGAATATTTATGTATTTGGCAGGAGAAACAAAGCAACCCGCAACAGTTACTATTAAACCTTTTAAAGCATGGACTAAAATTTCAACCGGTTTAGAAAAAATCGCAGGTAAGGAAAATACTTTTATAGCTCCTGATTTCGATATTTTATTTGATTCGCCCATAGAAGTTGGTAACCAGGATGTGTTTGAGTTTAATGCAGCCGGAGTTAGGCATGAAGTAGCCATGTATGGCGGAGGTAATTATGATAAGGAGCGTTTGAAGGTTGATATGCCCAAAATTATAGAAGAGGAAACTACCGTTTTCGGAGTAAATCCTAATAAACATTATGTGTTTATTGTGCATAATTATAATAGCGGGGGAGGAGGTTTGGAGCATTTAAACTCTACTGTTTTAGGCGCCTCCCGCAATAATTATTCTACAGAACCAGGACATAAATCTTTTTTAGAACTAGTTGCGCATGAGTACTTCCATTTATGGAATGTAAAGCGCTTACGTCCCATTGCTTTAGGCCCCTTTGATTATGATGCCGAAAACTATACAACCAACTTATGGATTGCAGAAGGTTTCACCGCCTATTATGATAACCTGATAGTTAAACGTGCCGGGTTTTTTACGACAGATGAGTATTTGGCCATGCTATCGAATTCTATAAATACAGTAGAAAATCAGCCAGGAAATCGGGTTCAACCTGTTAGCCAATCCAGCTTTGATGCCTGGATTAAACAGTATCGTCCAAATGAAAATTCTAAAAACTCAACCATATCTTATTATGATAAAGGTTCAATGATCGCTATGATTATGGACCTGGAAATAATTAATGCCACAAAAGGGAAATTCGGGTTGGATGAGGTTATGAAAGCAATGTATGATGAGTATTATGTAAAACTTGGTCGTGGTTATACCGATGGAGAATTTAAAGCTATGGCCGAGAAGATAGCGGGTAAGTCATTTGATAAAATTTATAATGATTACGTTAATGGGACAAAACAGATAGAATACAATTCGTATTTAGGTTATGCAGGATTATCGTTAACTGATGAAGCTCCTCTTAGAAATGAACCTTATTTAGGTGCGATAACAGCGTTAAAAGATGGCAAACTTACAATTACTGGTGTTGCCCGTGGTACAGCAGCCTGGATTGGAGGCTTGAATGTAAATGATGAGATTATAGGTATAGATGGTTTCCGTGTAGATGATATTGATAAAGCAATCGCTTCTAAAAAAGCAGGAGATAGGGTTACTTTATTAATTAATCGTGATGGAAACTTGCAAAATATAGAGGTAACATTAATTAAAAATCCGAATGCGAAATTTAAGATGAATTTGTTAGAAAATGCAAATGCAGAACAACTAATAGTTCGTAAAAGATGGCTAAAACTATAAGCTGGAAAGCTTATCAAAAAGAAAGGCGAGCTATTTTTTATAGCTCGCCTTTCTTTTTGTAGATTATACTTTCTAAAAAGTAAAACGTATAGATAAACCAAAACCTTCAGAATCAAATCCCGAATTCGGTGCAACTTCAAAAGCAGGTTTCCAGTCTAAGGACATATTGATAGGAGCTCCATTAAACTTATAATCTAAACCTAATACCCCGTCCAAACTTGCATAAAGTTCTCCATTATCAGCATATTTATATTTATAAGATCCAAGAGTACCACCTATACCATAATACCATTTTAATCCCGCTGCATTATTTATTGGATTGTGTATCTCATATAAACCTGTAAAGCGGAACGTATTCACATCCTCCTTCGACTGGAAATTTAGTATAAAATCTAAGGCCTTATTCGGAGCTACAAATGTTTTAAAAGTAATCCCATTTGCAAAACCTAACCTTCCACCCAATGCATTTTTATATGTTTGTTGTGCTTTCGTTTCCGTTTGCGACAATAAAATAATGGTTGCAGTTAAACCAAGTAAAACTAATTTTTTCATAATTGTGCTTTTTATATTTAACCCTGTTTTTCAAATACAATGCCAAGGAAGGAATTGTTTTAGAATTATTTTTAATTGTTAATAATTATAGTCTTCTATATTTCAAATACAATCAAATTTCTAACGATCAACAGTTAAGAAAATTATGTAAGATGAAATTATTTAGACTAAAAACCAATTTGTATTTTTAAATTATAATTATAAGCAAATTTGATTTTTAATATTGATTGGACCGTATTTTTAAGTTAAATTGCTGAGCCCCTAATATTAAGATTTATTGCTATATGGCTATTGTATCCCGTGTTTTCGATCTTTTGCAGCATTCTAAAGATAATTACCAAAAAGATGATTTTGTTGCCAGTAAACAAAATGGGATATGGGTTAAATATAATACAGAGGAGTTTTTGCAATTAGCAGATGCAGTTAGTAGGGGACTAATAAAATCAGGAGTTAAAAAAGATGACAAAATAGCCATTATGTCAGCCAATCGCCCCGAGTGGAATATTTGCGATTTCGGCATTATGCAAACCGGCGCTACTCAGGTACCCATGTATCCAACATTAGGAGAAAATGATATTAAGTTTATATTAAAAGATGCCGGTGTGAAAACCATATTTGTATCAGATCAAATTTCTTATGATAAGTTAAGCAAGGTTATTCTCACTCTCGAAACAGAAATTAAAATTTATAGTTTTGATATCATTGCTGGTATACCAAATTGGAAAGATTTAGTTGAACTAGGAAATAAAAATCAGGATATAGATTTAAATACCTACCGGGATCAGATTAAACCAGACGATCTGCTTACGCTCATTTATACATCCGGCACTACGGGAACACCCAAAGGAGTGATGCTTACTCATGATAATTTGATAAGTAATGTATTAGCTTCCTGTATTTTGTATCCACCTGGATTTTCTAAAGCACTTAGTTTTCTTCCTTTATCGCATATTTTTGAGAGAATGGTAGTGTATATGTATTTCTATTTAGGAATTTCAGTGTATTATGCAGAAAACATGGATACCATTGTTGCCGACATAGTTGAAGTTAAACCACATGGATTTACCACAGTACCCCGCTTACTGGAAAAAGTATATGATCGTATTGTAGCCAAAGGGACAGAGTTAACCGGCCTAAAGAGAAAAATGTTTTTCTGGGCATTAAATCTCGGCCTTAAATATGAAACGGATGGCACAAATGGATGGTGGTATGAAATGCAGTTAAAAATTGCCAATAAACTCATTTTTAACAAATGGAGAGAAGCTTTGGGGGGAAATATATTGGCACTTGTATCTGGTGGTGCAGCATTGCAGCCTCGTTTAGCCCGTGTGTTTTGGGCAGCCGGAATGCCAGTATTAGAAGGTTATGGCTTAACAGAAACATCACCGGTAATTGCAGTTAATAGTTTAAAAAAGGGTGATGCAAAATTTGGTACTGTTGGTAAACCTATCGAACATCTGCAAGTAAAAATAGCTCCGGATGGTGAAATTTTATGTAAAGGTCCCAATGTGATGAAAGGGTATTATAATCGTCCGGACCTGACTGCCGAAGTAATTGATCAGGATGGATTTTTTTATACAGGAGATATTGGAGAAATGGTTGATGGTAAATATCTGCGCATTACAGACCGTAAAAAAGAGATGTTTAAAACAGCAGGCGGAAAATATATAGCCCCGCAAACCCTGGAAAATAAATATAAAGAATCTTTATTTATTGAGCAGGTAATGGTTTTGGGCGAGAATGAACGCTTTCCATCAGCACTAATAGTTCCTGCTTTCCCGGCTTTAAAAGATTGGTGTGCTAAAATGAATATTCCTTTCTTTTCTAATGTAGAAATAATAAAGAACAAGCAGGTTATAGATAAAATTCAATCAGAAATTGACCGTTATAATCAAAACTTCGGACACTGGGAGCAGGTTAAGAAATTCGAATTATTACCTACAGAATGGAGTATTGAAGGAGGTGAATTAACTCCTAAACTCAGCTTTAAACGTAAAGTAATCCTCGAAAAAAATAAAGCACTCATCGAAAAAATATATAGAAATGCAGAACAGGTTAAAGTTTAATCGGCTTAATAGGACTTTAGTAGCTACTTTTCTTAGCGCTGTTCTTTTTTCTTCCTGCGTAAGCGGACAGTTAGGAAAAAATAATAGTGGAGAATTTAAAAATGGGATGGTGGTTACAGCGCATACTTTTGGTTCAAAAGTGGGATTAGAAATTCTTAAAAAAGGTGGAAGTGCCATTGACGCCGCAGTTGCTATTCAGTTTGCTTTAGCCGTAGTTTATCCCAATGCAGGCAATATTGGCGGAGGTGGTTTTATGGTTTATCGTTCTAAAGACGGACAAACAGTAACGTTAGATTATCGCGAAAAAGCTCCCAAAAAAGCAAACCGGGATATGTATTTAGACTCAGTCGGAAATGTAATCACCGATAAAAGTTTATATGGTCAGTTAGCTGCAGGCGTTCCGGGAAGTGTGGATGGGATGGTCAAAGCTCATCAAAAATATGGCAAATTAACTTGGTCAGAAGTGGTCCAACCAGCTTTAGATCTGGCCAGGAAAGGCTTTTCTCTTACAGAAAAACAAGCAGGTGAACTGAATAGAAATAAACAAGAATTCATTAAATACAATCCGGGTAAAAATTATTTAATAAACTCCACCCAATGGAATGCAGGAGACCTTCTAATTCAGGAAGATCTGGCCATAACATTAGAGTTAATCCGTGATAAAGGCCGGGATGGATTTTATACCGGTAAAGTTGCTGATTATATCGTAGCCGAAATGAAATCAGGCGGTGGTATCATGACTAAAGATGATCTTAAAAATTATCAATCTATATGGCGAACACCTGTTATAGGCAATTACAAAGGATATAAAATTATTACCATGCCTCCGCCATCCAGTGGTGGTATTGCATTATTGCAGTTATTATATTCTGTAGAGCCTTATCCGCTTAAGCGTTGGGGCTTTAATTCAGATTCTACCGTTCAGTTGATAGTAGAAGCAGAGCGGAGAGTATATGCAGATCGTGCCACACATATGGGTGATCCTGATTTTTATAAAGTTCCGCAACAACAATTATTAACACCTAATTATTCGCTTTCGCGGATGAAGGATTTTAACTGGAATAAAGCCACTTTAAGCAGTGATGTAAAAGCAGGTGATGCAACGCCAAAGGAAAGCGATCAAACCACTCATTTTTCTATTGTAGATCAAGATGGAAATGCAGTTTCTATCACCACCACATTAAATAATTCTTACGGATCGAAAGTGTTTGTAAAAGGGGCAGGTTTTCTGTTGAATGATGAGATGGATGATTTCTCTGTAAAACCCGGAACTCCGAATATGTATGGTTTAGTAGGTGGCGAAGCCAATTCAATATCACCGAATAAACGAATGCTGAGTTCCATGACACCGACTATTGTCGAAAAGAATGGTGACCTATTTATGGTGATTGGTACACCGGGAGGATCTACTATTATTACTTCCGTTTTTCAAACGATTTTAAATGTTATTGAATTTGATAAAAGTATGCAGGGTGCTGTGGATGCTAAAAAATTCCATCACCAATGGTTGCCCGATGAAGTTGCTGTTGAAAAGGATGCATTGGATAATTTAATCAAAATCAAACTACAGCAAAAAGGCTATAAAATAGTGGAACGCAGCCCCATTGGCCGTGTAGATGCCATTTTAAAAACAAAATGGGGTTATTACCAGGGCGGTGCAGATCCGAGAGGTGATGATACTAAGCTGGGTTGGTAGAAAGTTTAATAAAATAAAAACAAATTCATGTATGATTAGAATTGAACAAGCCACCACTAAAGACTTAGATGAATTAGCTATCCTTTTTGATAAATACCGAGTCTTCTATAAAAAGACATCTGACGTAGATGCGGCAAAAGATTTTTTAAGAGAACGGATGGCAGCGAATGAATCTGTTATTTTCGTTTCATTTGATGAGGCGAACGTAATGACAGGATTTACGCAACTCTATCCCATATTTTCATCTACCCGAATGAAGCGGTTATGGTTGCTTAACGATTTGTTTGTAGATGCAGATTACAGAGGTAAAGGATTTTCCATTGCTCTAATTGATAAAGCCAAAGACCTGTGTAAGCAAACAGGAGCGTGCGGATTAATGTTAGAAACTGCTAAATCGAATGAAATAGGGAACAATCTCTATCCCCGATCAGGATTTGTTATGGACCAGGAACATAATTTTTATACTTGGGATGTTTGAATGAATAGTATAGTAGCTATTCGATAAAAGTTTTCATTTTGCAAACTTTTAGTATATTTGTATCATTGTTCTAACATGAATGTAATTGCTAAACGTACCATTATCCATTATATAAATGTATATCCTCTTGCAAAAACGGCTTTATTAAGCTGGCTTAAAGAATTTAATACATCATCTTTTGAAAATTTCAATGATTTAAAGCATGTTTATGGTAATGCCAGCCTAATTACAAACCATAGAGTAATTTTTAATATTAAGGGCAATTCATTTAGATTAATAGCCTCCATAAACTTTAGAACGCAGGCGGCTTATATTATTTGGTTTGGAACTCATAAAGAATATGATAACATAGATGCTTCAACCATAAAACACATTACGCTATGAACTGGAAAGTATTAAAAACAGAAAAAGAATATCAAATAGCACTGGAAAGAACCATAGCTATTTTTCATACCGAGCCAGGTACCAATGAATTTGAAGAATTAGAACTTCTGTTAATTCTTGTAAAGGATTATGAAGATAGATCAATCACTATTCCTGAAATAGATCCTATTGATGTCGTTAAACTAAAAATGGAAGAAAAAGGTCTTAAAGCAAAGGACCTCGAGCCTATTATCGGGTCTAAAAGTCATGTTTCATTAATTCTGTCCGGAAAAAGGGGATTAACCTTAAAAATGGCAAAAGCATTGCACTCTTTTTTAGGAATCCCTTCAGCTATATTCTTTTCAGAGGCATATTAAGGAGTTTTTAATATAACAAGTGCAGAACTGGCCAAACCTTCTGTAGAGCCGGCCAAACCCATTGTAAAACTTGCCATGCCTCTTGTGGAACCTGCCAAACCTTCTGTAGAGCTTGCCAGAGTAAGTGTAAAATTTTCCGGGCCTTTTGTAGAACCTGCCAAAGTAATTGTGAAATCGGCCAAACCGATTGTGAAACCTGCCAGGTGAATTGCAGGATCTGCCTGGGCTTCTGTATAACTTGTTAATGAAAAAGACTTCCCGGGCTTTGGAAGCCTGGAAAGTCTGGACTTATCTTTAAAGAGATAAATAGCTTTTAACGGCTTTTAAATTTAATAGCCAGTATGGCTTTATAATGCGGATTATCCGGCTTAAGAATACCTCTAATATGAATTCTTACATCGTTGCCTACATCTACTATACCAGTTCCGGGAGTATAAAGCAATTTATTGCGCTCTAAACGGGCACCCCGTAAAGGGCCTTCTAATACGCCTACTGCTTTATTTTTAGCTTTCATATCAGCCAGTAAAGCGCTTAATGTTGCGGTTTTAAATTCGGTTTCGTTGGGCTTGTATAACGGGTTAGCAATAAGTATATCAATCAACTTTTCGAAATTTTCTATAATAGAATCATAAGAGCGGCGTGAGGTAGATTTATTGTTTTTAGGCTCTGTCTGAGCTTCCTCAGCCGGCTTTTTAGCGGGCTTGCTGCCGCCTTTCATCAATTTGGCCAGGCTTTCGGCAGATTCTACTTCGTTCGGATTATCTACCGATGAGCGAAATATATTCATGATACGGGTAAGCATTTTGCCCAAGGGCTTAAAGAGCTCTTCCTGTGCATCTACCGCTAACTGATAGGGCGGAGCAGTTGTACTAATGGTTTTAATGGCTGCCTGTGCGGGAGGCAATTGTGCTTTTAAGCTGCTTAACTGAAGCAATGTTTTAGAAGGATTGTAAGGCGGATTTAATACTTCCAGGTGATCAATCAGGTCCTCAAGGCCTGCTACATTTTTGGCATGTCCGGTTTCGGATGTTGAACTCATGTTTTTCTTATTTAAGGTGAATGAAAATTTACAGGAACTAATATATACTGTTTTATTTATTTATAAAAATAATTGTAAAAAAAATATATAATAAATTAAATATAACATTAGTGTTAACTTAAGAAAGAGGAAATAGTTAGGGGATATAAGAGTGAATTGGTAGTAGAGTTGTTGCCTAAACTAGTTTTAATACAAGTACTACTATAAAAGACAGGTTGAAAATTTAAAGTATGAAAAAATTGTAATAAATATGTTACATAAGTATATATATTTACGGTTTGATTTAAAGAAATTAATAGTAAAAAGTTAATTTTTAAGCCCAAACATTATTTTTTACCTCTTAAAATATATAATTTATGATTAAAGTACAGTGTTCAAAATTAGAAGATGTAAGGAATAACCCTTTATCTTTTGCACAAAGCCTTAAAAATGGTGAAAATACACCAAGTGGTGGTAGCTTTGGTATGTTTTCTTGCTGGCAGAAAAATGTTAGAGATGTGCATAAAGAAGAGTTGGATATTCCTGCTGCCATAAAAACACTTCAACAGAGGTTTATGAATTATGCTGACAATAATCAGAACCGTAAAAAACAAGAGTTTTTGATAGACAGATTTATGCCCTATTTTGAAGATTTTGAGAAACGAGATTTCGTATTAGAAAAGCCACAAATCAGAATTAATTGGGAATTGATTAAAGGTGTGAGCTTAACAGGAAATTCTCCTTTACTAGTATCTAATGTCGATTATAATGCAGCTTATTATTTTACTGAAATGCCATTTAATTGGGAACAACAATTGAAATTTCCTCTATTGCAGTATTACTTAGCAAAAAATTTCTTTGATTGTGAGCCTGAAAAATTGCAGATAGGAACATACTGTTTGAGTGAGAATAGATTTTCATTAAAGTGCTACGATGAGATAGATATTAATCAATCTATTGAAGAAGCAACAGAAATTTTTGATAAAATTATAAGAGAATATAATAGGAAATAATTGCTTATTATAAATAGTTCTAAAGAATTGTATTAGAGCAAGTATCCCTAACTCAACATGCCAAATTTGGGGTCAGAAGCGGGTTTAAGTTTTTTTTGAGGACTTAAAACAGACCGTGAGAATTTGAACAACTATATAAGATTTCATAGCTTAAAAAGATTAACATATTTTAAAGGTTAATGTTTAAAGGCCTCAAATAGATAAACACTAACTGATGACAAATCATATAACAATAGACGGTAGGACAATTGATTCTAATTTAGAATTTGACAGAGCCGACGGTGATGAACTTGAATACGAAGCAGCTTTGCTTGGCTTTTTCAGAGACGAAGAAAAAATACCATTAAGTAAACTTGCCAAATATTACTTAAACGAGAATCTCAATTTTTTGTGTGGTTCAGGGACTTCCGTAGCAATTGGAGGTAAGACAATAAACAAAGATGAAAACCCATTTGCAGTAATTATAACCGAACTTAAAGCAATAGCAAATCCAAAAGATTACATTGGACAGCTAATCAAGTTTTTCGAATCGGACGACTTACTTGAAAAAAAGTTTGACAAAATAAATCAGGAGCATCTTTACTATTTGAACAATAGGGACGACGCAGACTCTGCTAAAACAATCAAAGAATATTTAGACCAAGCTTTAAAAATATTTGTTAACAAATACGTTCCTTTCCCTATTGAATATGTAAAAGATAAACTAACAATTCATGAATTGTTTATCAATAAAATTGTAAGTCGGAAAGAAACACTTAACAGACCCAAAATATTTACCCCTAACTATGATCTTGCTTTTGAAAATGCTTGTGAAAAGATTGGCGTAAGTTATAACAATGGTTTTCGTGGTGTACATATGCGTAAATTCGACCCAGACACATTCCACAATGAAACCTATATTAAACAAGATTCGGGCGACAAAGGAAAAAGAATAGCTACATATTTGAACATTTACAAACTTCACGGGAGTATTTCGTGGCAATACGCAGAAAGTATAAACGACTTATACAATCTTAAAGAAATACAAATATCTGATACTTCAAAGAAGACAGATTTTGTTTTTGATTCTTTGATGATATATCCTATCCAAACTAAAAAGTCATATTCTCTTGACTTACCATATAGTGAGTTATTTCGTAATTTTTCAAAGTGTTTAACCGAAACCCAAAACACTTTAGTCGTAATTGGTTATTCGTTTTTAGACGAACATATAAACGATATAATCAGAACGGGGCTTTACAATCCGAATTTGACATTAGTTGTTCATTCTTACGGATTGATAGATGCTACCAGTCCTCTTTTTCTACAAACACTTAGGAGCAGAAGCGTCAGCGACAATAGAATAATAATATTTGAAGGTTCTTTGGTTGGAGATTTTACAAATGTTGTAAAATATTTAATTCCATTAAATTCATTTATTCCACCCAAAGAAATAATAAGTGACACCCTTAAAGAACTTTCAAAATAAAAAGTAATGGCATTTAAAATTGGAGCAGTATATCGTATAACAAATAGATATTTAGAAATAATTCACGACAAAGATATTTTTTCTAAACCTATTTCCTCTGGTAATGGACTTCATATTGTTGGCATGCTGAATAGTTATATTTCTATTCCTTTATTTAATTCACAAAATGCAATTGGAATAATATTCGAACAATTAGAACCATCCAAAGAAAGGGAGGTTTTATTTTCGCCAAAGACTGAAGTTGTTATATCAAAAATTCGATTGATAGGAACCTTTAACCCAATAAACCAAAGTTTTAAAAAAGGTATTGATTATTTTCCCACGCTTGATTCCGATGTATTTACAGTTGAAGAAAAACAACTCGAAGCAATTTATAATTCCACTATTAAGCCTGATACATCAACTTTACAAATTGGAAGCGATATCTATTTTAATCAAGTGAATATAAATGCTGACCCCAATATTTTATTTGGAAAGCATTGTGCTGTCTTTGGTAACACTGGTAGCGGAAAGTCTTGTACAGTTGCCTCAATATTACAAGGTGTTTATATTGAAAAAGGTAGATTACTAAATGCCACTAATAAAAAACTTAAAACTATAATAATTGATTCAAATGAAGAGTATTCGGAAATATTTAACCAAGTTGAAGAATTAATTTCAGATAAGCCTATAAAACCAAGTTGGGTTTCTGTTAGAGATCATTCAGATTTAGAATTGTCTCATAAAGATTTAAGCTTTTATGAATTAACACAATTACTACAGGAAGATTCGCCGAACGTAATACCTTACTTAAAAGGAGCTGTCGAAATATTAAAAGGAACAAAAAATGTCGATGATAAAGTATATTATGAATTTACTAAACTTCAATTAGAAATTGATAATGCTGTTCCTCTTGATAGCAAAGGAAATAAGGACAATTTTGTTATTGGATATCTTAAGCATATCCGAATGAGAATTAAGCATTTTTGTTCTGATGAAAGATTTAATGCAGTTTTTAATAAAGAAGGTAACACAATTGAGGACTTTTTAAATTCTTCTACTGAAAAGGTTTTGATTTTGTCTCTTCGAGTTCCCAATGATGTTTTAGCACTTTTTGTCTATATGATTAGTAAGAGTATTTTCAATTACAAATCAAATCCAGATAATAGGCAAAAGGATAATATTCTTTTAGTTTTGGAAGAAGCTCACAGATATATTTCTGCAATATCAACAGATCAGATAAACAATTATTATATTGATAAATTAGCAAGAGAAGGGCGAAAATTTGGCGTTAATCTTATGGTTTCAACTCAAAGACCATCCGAAGTTTCTAATACTGTAATTTCCCAATGCAATTCTTTAATAGTTCACAAAATAACAAATAGTAGAGACTTGGAGTTTATAAGAAATACGATTGAATATGACGACAAGAGCCAAATTGATTTATTGACAAGTTTAAAACAACAACAAGCATTAGTATTAGGAGAAGCATTTGCATTTTCGTCATTAATCAAAATTGCAGAGGCTAATCCTCTACCACATAGTGAAACACCCAAAATTTTTACTGTATAGGGAAATTCATATTTCGCTAAAATCCTTATTTTACCATTTCTGCATTTATAGGCCATTAAGCCCCAGGCATTGAAAATTTAAACAGATATTATTTTCCAAATAAATTCTCCAATCCTCTCTTGCATACTAAATTTCTATTCAATAGATTTGTTATGCTTGCATAGTAAATTGAATGAAGCCCGAAGAAACTGTAGATTATTTTTTAAAGATCGTTTGGCAAAGCGTAGCCAATAAATATAATCAGATTGCTTCCGGCTATGATATTACCCAGGCACTGGGTTATATGCTCATCAATATTCATGAAGAAGGTACTGCTGTTTCACAAATTGCGGCACTTTTGGGTGTAAAATCTACCAGTCTTTCACGCATGCTTAATAATATGGAAACACTGGGCCTTATTTACCGCCAGGCAGATACCGCAGATAAGCGCTCAGTAAAGATCTTTTTAACAGATTTTGGAAAGGAGAAAAGACAGATAGCAAAAGATGTGGTTCGTCAATTTAATGAATATATAAACAGTCATATCAGTGAAAAAGAACGTATTCAATTGACAGACAGTCTAACAAAAATTAATCAATTGGCATTAGATTATAAAGTTGAATAAACTGCAAACAGATTATAAAAGATAAACATTTCAATACATAATTAATGAAACGAACGATCAGAAAAGTAGCGGTATTAGGCTCGGGTATCATGGGCTCTCGTATTGCCTGTCATTTTGCGAATATTGGTGTTGAAGTACTCTTGGTTGATATTTTGCCGAAAGAACTTAGTCCCGAAGAACAGTTTAAAGGCTTAACGCTTGAAAATAAAAACGTACGTAATCGTATTGTAAATACAGCTTTAGAGACAGCAGTCAAGTCAAATCCTTCGCCTGTTTTTACTAAAAAGGTATTGAATAAGATTAGCACCGGAAATTTTGAAGATAATATGAAGGATATTGCCTCTTGTGATTGGGTAATTGAGGTGGTGATAGAGCGTTTAGATATTAAAAAATCGGTTTATGACCAGGTTGAAAAGCACAGAACTCCGGGTACATTAATTACATCCAATACATCAGGAATTCCTATTCATTTAATGGCAGAAGGTAGAAGCGAAGATTTTCAGGCTCATTTCTGCGGATCGCATTTCTTTAATCCGCCACGTTATTTGCGCTTGTTAGAAATTATCCCGACTCCGCATACAAAACCAGAGGTTGTCGATTTTTTAATGCATTATGGTGATAAATTTTTAGGTAAAACTACGGTTTTATGTAAAGATACTCCGGCATTTATTGCCAACCGGGTAGGTGTTTACTCCATTATGGCTTTACTGCATCTGGTAGAAAAAATGGATCTTTCTGTTGAGGAGGTTGATAAATACACTGGTCCGGCTTTAGGCAGGCCAAAATCTGCTACTTTCCGAACTACCGATGTGGTGGGTTTAGATACGATGATTAATGTAGCCGGCGGTTTATACAGTAACCTTCCCAATGATAAAGCCCATAATTTGTTTGAACTGCCAGGCTATGTGAAGAAAATGCAGGAAAATAAATGGCTGGGTGATAAGACGAAGCAGGGATTTTATAAGAAAGTAAAAGGCGAAAATGGAAATTCAGAAATTTTATCGCTCGACTTAAAAACATTGGAATACAAGCCTCAGCAAAAAATAAAATCAGCTACGCTCGAAGCCACAAAGCCCATAGAAAACCTCCGTGAGCGGATGAAAGTATTTGCCAAAGGGACTGATAAGGCAGGAGAATTTTTCCGCACTTCTTTCTTTGGCTTATTTGAATATGTTTCGGATCATATTCCCGAAATTTCAGATGAACTCTATCGTATTGATGATGCTATGCGTGCAGGTTTTGGGTGGGAATTAGGTCCGTTTGAAGTGTGGGATGCTTTGGGTGTGAAAGAAGCGGTTGAAGACATGAAAAAATACGGCAATGAGGCAGCTCCATGGGTTCATGAAATGTTAGATGCCGGAAATACCTCATTTTATAAAGTGGAAGATGGGATTAAAAAATATTATGATATCCCAACTAAATCATACAAAGTAGTTCCCGGAGCGGATGCTTTTATCACCTTAAATAATATCCGCCCAACAAATACCATTTGGAAAAATGCCGGAACAACCATTACAGATTTGGGTGATGGAATTTTAAACCTGGAATTTCATACTAAAATGAACACTATTGGCGCCGAAGTCATCCAGGGAATTAATAAAGCCATTGACCTGGCCGAAAAATATTATCGGGGTTTAGTAATTGGTAACGATGGTGCTAATTTTTCTGCCGGAGCAAACATCGGGATGATATTTATGGCCGCTGTGGAGCAGGACTGGGATGAGATCAATCTTGCTATAAAAGCATTTCAAAATACCATGATGCGGGTGCGCTATTCTTCTATCCCTGTAGTGGCAGCAGCTCATAACCTAACTTTAGGTGGCGGGTGTGAGTTGTGTTTGCATGCAGATCATGTACAAACCAATGCCGAAACCTATATGGGTTTAGTAGAATTTGGAGTAGGTTTAATTCCGGGAGGAGGAGGAACAAAAGAATTTGCTCTTCGTCTTTCTGATGAATTTAAAGAAGGTCAGATCGAACAGACTGCTTTACGCGATCGCTTCCTAACGATCGGTATGGCTAAAGTTTCCACTTCGGGAGAACAAGCCTATGAACTTGGATATCTGCAAAAAGGTAAATACAGCATCACCATGAATCGAAGTCGTTTAATTTCGGATGCGAAAGCCAAAGCCATTGAATTAGCAGAAGCAGGTTATACCAAACCGGTTCAGCGGAAAGATATCCGTGTATTAGGCAAAAGTGGTTTAGGAATCGTTTACGCCGGAGCTAACACTATGTATTCTGGTCATTATATTTCAGAACATGATAAAAAGATATCTGAAAAACTTGGTTGGGTGCTTTGCGGAGGTGATTTATCTGCTCCAACCTTAGTCTCAGAACAGTATTTATTGGATTTAGAGCGTGAAGTATTTCTATCGCTTTGTGGAGAAAAGAAGACGTTAGAACGGATTCAATCCATATTAAGTAAGGGGAAGGCATTGAGGAATTAGGTTATATAGTACTTAGTATTTAGAGCGAATTAGATAAGAGAATATGCATCAATATAAAGAGTTGAAAATATGGCAAAAATCAATTGAGCTGATAACAATGATTTATGAATTGACAAAAGATTTTCCTCAACAAGAAAAATTTGGGTTAGTTTCTCAAATAAATAGATCAGCTGTATCTATTCCATCAAATATTGCAGAAGGTGCTGGAAGGAATTCTGATAAGGAGTTTACGCAGTTTTTAGCAATAGCACATGCATCTTCTTTTCGAATTAGAAACACAATTAATTATATCAAAGAATTTGAATTATTTATCAGTAGAGGTATTGAATGGATTTACCGATCAATTAATTGAGCTTCAGAAAATGAATTTTGCTCTTCAAACTAAGCTAAAGGCGAAAAGTCTAAATACTAACTACTCAATATTTACAAAAAAATGAAAGAAGCATATATAATAGCAGCATATCGTACCGCAGTTGGAAAAGCTCCGCGTGGTGTATTTCGTTTTATCCGTGCAGATGATCTGGCGGCTGATGTGATTAAACATTTAATGGCATCTGTGCCCAATTTGGATAAAGAACAGATTGATGATGTCCTTGTTGGGAATGCTACTCCCGAAGGAGAACAGGGTTTAAACATTGGCCGGATGATTTCCTTAATGGGATTAGATACAGATAAAGTTCCGGGAGTAACGATAAACCGATATTGTGCTTCTGGACTGGAGACTATTGCAACTGCGGTGGCAAAAATCCGTTCGGGTATGGCAGATTGTATTATTGCAGGCGGGGTAGAAGTGATGTCGGGTATGCCTTTTGGCGGATGGAAAGTAGTTCCTAATCCTGAAGTGGCAAAAAACAACCCGGATTGGTATTGGGGAATGGGTTTAACGGCTGAGGCTGTTGCCAAAGAATATAAGGTAAGCCGTGAAGATCAAGATACGTTCTCTTTCAACTCTCATAAAAAAGCTGTTGAAGCAATAAAAAATGGCCATTTAAAAGACGGGGTTGTAGCTATCACTGTAAAAGAAAATTACCTGGATGAAAATTTAAAAGAGAAAAGCAGGGAGTATATTGTAGATACCGATGAAGGTCCGCGGGCAGATACAACAGTTGAAAAATTAGCTAAATTAAAACCTGTTTTTGCTGCAGATGGTTGCATCACAGCTGGAAATTCATCTCAAACCTCAGACGGGGCAGCTTTTGTTTTAGTGGTTTCAGAAGAAATGCTGAAACAATTAAATGTTCAGCCGATTGCTCGTTTGGTAAGTTATGGTGTAGCCGGAGTCCCGCCCCGGATTATGGGCATTGGCCCGATAGAAGCTATTCCTCTGGCATTAAAAAAAGCCGGAATGAAGCAGGAAGAATTAGATTTAATTGAGCTAAATGAAGCTTTTGCATCACAGTCTTTAGCCGTGATCAGAACATTAGGTTTAGATCCTGATAAAATAAATGTAAACGGAGGTGCCATAGCTTTAGGTCATCCATTAGGATGCACCGGAGCAAAATTGTCGGTTCAGATTTTTAACGAATTAAAACGCCGTAAGCAAAAATACGGTATGGTTACCATGTGTGTTGGAAGCGGACAAGGAGCAGCGGGGATTTTTGAAATGCTGTAATGTAGTATAGCGTAATGAGTATTGCGTATTGCGATGCTTAATGTAGACAGTGAAGAATTTGGCATTTAATAGGTAAAATACAAAAAAAAATAATACGCATATTGTCTCAATACGCAATACTCAAATCTCAATACGATTAAACAATTATGGAAAATGCAAGAAAAAAACAATCAATCAAAGGTGGTGAGTTTATCATCAGCGAAACTTCCTGTGATGATATTTTCATCCCCGAAGAATTTGATGAAGAACAATTGATGATCAAAAAAACCTGTGAGGATTTTTTAGAAGCTGAAGTGTTCCCAAACCTGGATCGTATTGATACGCAGGAAGACGGCTTAATGCCGAGCTTAATGGACAAAGCCGGAGATTTAGGAATGTTAGCTGTTTCGATTCCGGAAGAATATGGGGGTTTTGGAAAAAACTTTAACACATCTATGTTGGTAGCCGATGTTTGTGGTGCAGGTTGTTCGTTTGCGGTAGCATTATCGGCTCATACAGGTATCGGTACTCTGCCCATTTTATACTATGGAAATGAAACTCAAAAATCTAAATATATTCCTAAGCTCGGTACCGGCGAATGGAAGGCTGCCTATTGTTTAACGGAACCAAATTCCGGTTCGGATGCTAATTCTGGTCGTACAAAAGCGAAATTGAACGCTGAGGAAACGCACTATTTGATTAATGGTCAAAAAATGTGGATCACGAATGGTGGTTTTGCAGATGTCTTTATCGTATTTGCTAAAATTGATGATGATAAAAATCTTTCTGCGTTTATTGTGGAACGAAATTTTGGCGGAATAACCATGAATCCCGAAGAGCATAAGATGGGGATTAAAGGATCGTCTACACGTCAGATATTTTTCAATGACTGCCCGGTTCCTATAGAAAATTTGCTTTCAGAACGTGAAAACGGTTTTAAAATAGCAGTTAACATTTTAAATATAGGCCGTATTAAATTAGGCGCTTCAGCAATCGGATCATCACGCAGGGTATTAAACCAGGCTATTAATTATTCAAATGAACGGGTACAATTTGGTTTACCGATCTCGAAATTTGGAGCAATTAGGTATAAACTGGCAGAAATGGCGACCCGGAATTATGCGATAGAAAGCGCAGTCTATCGTGCCGGTCAAAATATTGAAGATGCTTATGAAGCATTGCTTGCCGAAGGAATGGAACCCGCTAAAGCAAAACTAAAATCTACCGAGCAATTTGCAGTTGAATGTGCTATTTTGAAGGTTTGGGGTTCAGAAATGCTAGATTATGTGGTGGATGAAGGTGTGCAGGTATATGGTGGGATGGGTTATTCTGCTGAGGCACCGATGGATCGTGCTTATCGCGATAGTCGCATTAACCGGATATTTGAAGGTACGAATGAGATCAATCGCATTTTAATTGTAGATATGTTATTAAAGCGTGCACTAAAAGGCGAACTGGATTTAATGACACCTGCACAGGCCGTTGCCGGAGAATTAATGTCTATCCCTGATTTTAGTGAACAGGAGGATTCCTTATTTGCCGCAGAAAAAACAATTTTAAAAAATCTCAAGAAAGCAGGTTTAATGATTGCAGGTGCCGCAGTTCAAAAACTGATGACCACCTTAGCTAAAGAACAAGAAATTTTGATGAACGTCGCTGATATTATTGGCTATGTGTATGTATCTGAATCAATCCTGCTCCGTACTGAAAAATTAGTGGAACAACGCGGAGAAGAAGCTTGTAAGGGCCAGTTAGATATGATGCGGATTTACCTGCAACAAGCAGTTGATAAGGTTGCATTAGCCGGTAAAGAAGCGCTATATTCTTTTGCTGAAGGAGATGAACAAAAAATGATGTTGGTTGGTTTACGTCGTTTTACAAAAACAGAACCATTTAATATTAAAGAAGCAAGACAAGGAGTGGCTAAGCAATTAATTGATGCAAATAAATATTGTTTTTAGAATTGAGAAAGGATATTTTAGAAATCGTTGATTCTTTCATCAAACGAATTGTAATTTAAATCTCAATTCTCATATCTGAAGTCTTTTTTGTTAAAATATGTTAATCCTTAGTTTTTAACGTTTAAAAGGATAAATTTGCAGCAACGTGTCCAAAATTAAATTTTCAATGAAATTTATTCCTAAATATATCCTTACGGGATTATTATTCTTAAGTGTATTTTCTTCCTGTAAAAAAGAATATGAATCAATAGAAACTGTTGATCAACGGAATGTAGAGGCGTATATTCAAGCAAATAACTTGTCGAATATGCAGCCATATATAAATCCAGAAGGTGTTAAAACAGGTGTATATTATGAAATTTTAACTCCTGGTACCTCGGCAACAGATTTGGAATACGCAGATAAAGTATTTCTAACCTATACTATCAAATCATTAGACGGACAATATGTTAGGACAGATGAAAATGTGAATCGTTATGGAAGTTTCTTAGGCTATCTTAAAGCTGATCACGGTTATCCTGATTCTTGGGCTACAACTATAAAAGAAATTTTGAAGAAGAGGGGAGGAAGTATTCGTCTTATCATTCCTTCCAGATTGGCTTATGGTCGTAATGGTAGCGGAAATATTCCCGGAAATGCATGTTTAGATTGTACCTTAAATCTTTCTGCTGCTGCTAATATTACAGACTTTGAAGATATTTTTGTACAGAAATATATTACTGCAAATAATATTACCGGGTTAACTAAGACCAGTACCGGATTATATTATCAAATCATTGATCCGGGAACTGGAACGGAGCCTATTTCTTTATCATCTACAGTTACTGCAATCTATTCAGGTAAACTAACCAACGGAACTGTGTTTGATTCTAATACATCTGCAAATCCTTTAGCTTTTGCATTAAGTGATGTTATTCCGGGTTGGCAGGAAGGTATTCCCTTAATAAAAAAAGGAGGGAAGATTCGTTTAATTATACCTCCAACTTTAGGATATGGTCCATCTGGATCTGGTGCAATTCCAGGGAATTCAACATTAGATTTTAATATTGAATTAACTGATGTAACAAATTAAAAACAAATTGTAAATCATATTTTAAGGCTTCCTAAATTTAGGAAGCCTTTTTTATTGAGATAATGCTTTCTTAAAAGTGGCCAAAACCCGTTCTCTTGCAAATTTATGATTTACAATGGGTTTTGGATAGTTAAAAGAATTATTAAACTCGGGTATCCATTTTCTGATATATTCGAATTTGAGATCAAATTTCTTTGTTTGCAAGTCTGGACTAAACACTCTGAAATATGGAGCAGCATCATTACCGGATCCTGCTGCCCATTGCCAACCTCCCACATTACTCGCTTGCTCATAATCTAATAATTTACGTGCAAAATAAGCCTCGCCCCAGCGCCAGTCTATTAATAAATGTTTGGTTAAAAAACTGGCAGTAATCATCCGGACACGGTTATGCATAAAACCTGTTGCATTCAATTCCCGCATCCCGGCATCTACAATCGGGTAACCCGTTTTTCCTTCACACCATGCTTTAAATTCAATTTCGTTATTTCGCCATTGTATTCTATCATAATCTGGCTTAAAGGCTTTATTCGTGGTATGCGGAAAATGCCATAAAATCATCGCATAAAAATCTCTCCAAATTAATTCACTAAGCCAGGTTTTTTCTGAGGCTTGCTGGGCACTGTTCGCCAGATCGCGAATACTAACTGTTCCAAAACGTAAATGAACGCTGATATGAGATGTGCCTTTTATTGCCGGAAAATTTCTTTTAAGGTTATAATCTTCAACTACACTTTTATATTCTTTTGCAGGAAATATGATCTTATTCTTTTTAAAACTCATACTATCCAAACTGAGAATCTGATTTGATGGGTTTTGATTTAAATTTGAAAAATAATTCTCTGTAAGATAGGGTTTGAGATAGAAATTATTCAGTTTTTCCAGCCATTTCCTTTTATAAGGTGTAAAAACGGTGTAGGGTTTTCCATCGTCTTTAACAACTTCATTTTTCTCGAAAATGACCTGGTCTTTAAAAGCATGAAATGTAATATTTCTCTCTGATAATTTAGTCGCTAGCTGCTCATCACCTTCACGGGCATAAGGTTCATAATCGTGATTAGTGTAGACATTATGAATGTCATATTCGGCTATAATCTCATCCCATGCTTTGTCTGGGAAATTATATTTAACCAGAATAGAAGAACCAATTTTTTGTAATTCCAGATTTAATTCAATTAAGGTCTCATGAATAAATGTAACGCGGGCATCATCCTGATCTTCCAGTTTGTCCAAGATATTACGATCAAAAATAAAGACAGGTAATACAGGTAAACCTGATTTTAAAGCATGATATAACCCGGCATTGTCATGTAAACGGAGATCTCGTCTGAACCAGAAAATATTCACAGATTTTTTATCAACCATATATTTTTTCCAAGGCTTCTTGTAAATCCGCGTATTCAAATTTAAATCCGGCTGATTGAATTTTAGCAGCAGCGACTTTAGTGCTGCCCAATACGATGGTACTCATTTCTCCCATTGCTAATTTTAATGCGAAAGAAGGAATTTTTGGTAACCAAAGGGGTTTATTAAGTGTATTTGCAATTGCTTTGGTCATTTCTACATTTGTAACCGGATTAGGTGTAACCATATTAAAAGCGCCGTGCATATCTTTGTTATCAACCGCAAAAGCATACATGCGTATCACATCCTTTATGTGTATCCACGACATCCATTGCTTGCCGGAGCCTAATATAGCACCAAATCCCAGTTTTATAGGTTTATCCATTTGGGATAATGCTCCGCCATTTTTATCTAAAACAATCCCGGTTCTGAATTTTACAATCCGTAACCCTAAATCCGAGCCTTCATCAACTGCTTTTTCCCATTCTATGCAGGAATAAGCCAGAAAATCATTTGCAGGTTTACTTTCCTCAGTCATTAATTCATCACCACGGTCACTATAATAACCAATTGCCGATGCTGAAATTACAGCCTGAATAGTATGTTTATTATTTCTTTTCAGTAAGTCATATATCATTCGAATGGACTCTGTGCGACTTTCAATAATCTGTTTTTTACGCTTTTCTGTCCAGCGTTTTTCTGCAATTCCTTCTCCGGCCAAATGAATTATAATTTCAACGCCATCTATGCATTTATCATCAATTTTATGCTTATAAACATCCCATTTAAATACCCTAAATTTAGGATTGTCTTGTTGCTCATCACCTCTGCTAAGAATATGAATATTGTACCCCTTTAGAAGAAGTAATTGAGTTAACGGCTTTCCAACTAATCCTTTACCGCCAGTGATAAGTATTGTTTTGCTGTTCATCTATATATGGTAACCAATTTTAATACCTTTGGTTTAGTTAAATCCATTTACACTAAACTGATCATTTCATAAAAACTACTAACGCTTTAGCATAAATACGATAAATAACCAACATGAGTCTTTACAAAAAACATATATTTATTTGCACGAATCAACGTGCTGCAGGAGCACGTATTTGTTGTGGGGAAGAACGCGGTTCGGCACTAGTATTAGCCTTTAAAAAGCTGATTAAAGATCGGGGTTAAATACGGAAGTAAGAGCCCAGCGTGCCGGATGTATGGAAACGTGTGAACTTGGTCCAAGCATTGTTGTTTATCCGGAAGGTGTATTTTATGGCAAAGTTCAATTAGAAGATGTAGCAGAGATTGTGACTGAACATATAGAAAATGATAGAATAGTAGAACGATTACTTATGAATTTTTTCAGAATTGCCTAATAGCGGAAAGCTTAATTTCAGTAATTTTTACAGTAAACTCAGGCAGTCTTATTAACTGTTAATATAGCTTTCTAATTGCTCAATCGTTTGTTTTTGATCCTCGATCACAAACTTTACAACATCGCCAATAGAGATCATTCCTTCAACTTTCCCGTTTTCTATAATCGGTAAATGACGAATGTGTTTATCGGTCATGATTTGCATACATTGATAAATGCTCTCATCAATGCCAATGGTTAGAAGATTAGCTGTCATTACATCCTCTATTAGGGTGTCTTTTGATGATTTACCTTGTAAGATTATTTTACGGGCATAGTCACGTTCTGTAAAAATTCCCTTTAATTGGTCATTTTCCATAACCAGTAGCGCACTAATGTTTTTATCCATCATTACTTTTAGAGCATTTAAAACTGAACAATCTGAAGTTACGGAATAGATATTAGATGATTTGTTCCTTAAGATGTGTTTTACAGTTTTCATGATAAAGGGATTTAACTTAATTAAACTTAGCAATTTTTTTTGAAGATTCAGAAACCTACTTTATTTGCTAACTCTTTGTCATTGCCAATTGTTTTAAAAAAAATTGAACAACATGGTAAAATTATTTTTCATTGTAAAGATTGCAAATTTTAGAATAATTACATTTGAGTATTGCTGAAGAAAAAATAAGTATTTTTAGAATTCCTGTTTTTAGCTTTAAATTATGAGTGAAAAAACCATATTGGTTTGGTTTAGAAAAGATTTGCGTATACATGATAATGAAATTTTGCTTGAAGCAGTTCGAAAAAGTGATTATATAGTTCCGGTGTATTGTTTTGATCCTCGCCAGTTTGAGTTAACATCCTACCAAACTAAAAAAACAGGCCTAATAAGAGCCAAATTCTTATTAGAAAGTGTGTCAGATTTAAAGCAGTCTCTTCAACAATTAGGCGCTGATCTTATTATTAAAGTAGGCAAACCGGAAGATATTTTACCAGAGTTGGTACAACAATATCAGGTTACAGAAGTATATCACCATCGTGAAGTAGCCTCAGAAGAAACCCGTATTTCTGCAGATGTTGAAACTGCTTTATGGAGATTGAAAATAAATTTAAGGCACTTTATAGGCCATACACTCTACCATAAAGAAGATCTTCCATTTCCGATTAAGGACATACCGGATGTTTTTACCAGTTTTCGTAAAAAAATAGAGCGGGATAGTACAGTAAGGCCTTGTTTTGAAACGCCTTCTTTTATTAAAATTCCGGAGAACTTAGAAAGCGGAAATTTGCCTGAACTATCAGAACTTGGATATCAGGAGGAACCGCAGTTTGATGAACGTTCAGTTTTAAGCTATAAGGGAGGCGAGACGGAGGGTTTAAAACGTATGAATAATTATTTTTGGGAAACAGATTCACTCAAAAATTATAAACAAACCCGTAATGGGTTGATTGGTGCAAATTATTCATCTAAATTTTCTGCATGGATATCTATGGGTTGTCTTTCGCCCCGTGAGGTTTATTGGGAAATAAAAAAATATGAAAAGGAGCGAGTCGCTAATGATTCTACCTATGGATTATCATTTGAATTATTATGGCGGGATTATTTTCGCTTTATGTTTAAAAAACACGGAAATAAATTCTTCCAAAAATCAGGCTTTAAAGGTTCTGCACCGGAAGAAGCATCCAATCAACAAGAGTTTTTTGAATTATGGAAAAATGCAAAAACCGGTATTCCATTTATAGATGCAAATATGCGGGAGCTTAATGCTACCGGTTTTATGAGCAATAGAGGAAGGCAAAATGTGGCAAGTTTCCTTGTAAAAGATTTAAAGGTGAACTGGTTATGGGGAGCAGCTTATTTCGAAGAAAAGCTAATTGATTACTGTCCTGCCAGCGATTGGGGAAATTGGGCATACGTTGCTGGAGTGGGTAATGATTCAAAAGAATATAGCCATTTTAATGTATTGAAACAGGCTCAAGATTATGATCCGCAAGGTGAATACGTTCGATTATGGTTGCCTGAAATTGCTAATATTCCTGCCGGACTTATACATCAACCATGGTTATTAACCGAATTAGATCTTTCTGCCTATAATATTAAATTAGGTAAAATTTACCCCTTGCCCATACTGGATTTATTGCAGGTAAAGAGTAGATAATTAACCTTATACGACTCCTTTCACATTACATTCCTGAATATTCTAAAAGATTCCGGGGGTATTAGAAAAATATTAATAATTTCGCCACGATGGGCTTCCATCGTAACTGAAACGACGAAGCCCTCTTGAGTACCTTTAAAAACAATACAAATACGGAAAAACAATTTATATGGATGAAAAAAAATAACGTTTTTGTTGTTAAAATTTCGGCTTTTGTTAACATATTATTAATATTGAATTTAGTTAACAAAAAATAAGTGAAAAGATTTTCGATAAGTGATATTGAGATCCTTACGGGTATTAAAGCACACACCTTACGCATTTGGGAACAGCGGTATAGTTTCTTTACTCCAAAACGTACCGAAACCAATATTCGTTATTATAATGACGAAGATCTGCGCTTATTTTTAAACGTTGCTACCCTTAACGAAAATGGTTATAAAATCAGTAAGATTTCAACCATGACCAATCTTCAAATTAATGAACTTGTAAACAAACTAAAAGAAGATCATTTTAACACCGGAGTACAGGTTCAAATGCTTGCCAATGCAACGCTGAGAATGGATGAACGTGAATTTGAAACGCTACTGTCTGGTTGTGTGCGTGAAATGGGTTTGGAAAAAGCCATGGATGAAGTCATTTTCCCGCTTATGCGTAAAATAGGATTTATGTGGCAGGTTGGTACTATTACTACTGCCCATGAACATTTTGCTGTACACCATATTTGCAATAAAATTACCATTGCTACTTCCAAACTTAAAAATATAAAATCTCACGAAGGCAAACGCTACCTGTTATTCCTGCCCGAAGGAGAATTGCATGAAGCAGGGTTATTATTTGCCAAATATCTGTTAAAAGAGAGCGGCCAACAGGTATTATATTTGGGTTCTAATATGCCTTTAGATAATCTGATAGATATAATCCCATTTTATGAACCTGATTATATCTTGTCTGTAATTACTCAGGTACGTTCAGATAGTGATGTAAATAATACGATTACTAAAATTCTGGAAAGCATACCAAATACCCCCTTAATTTTAGTAGGTGCACAAATAACAGATAGGATTACTAAATCGCATCCGGACTTAACAGTTTTAAATAATTTTGAAGAATTTGAGAAACTGATTAATTCAAATACCGTTTCCCTTGCTTCCTGAAATTAAATACAAGCCTAATTGTAAATTAGCACTTTGTTATGCCTTATTTATAGGGTAAAACCTTATTTTTGTGGCATTATATATTTTGTTTTAAATGGATAATCTATCATACCTCAATAGCACAAATTCAGCATATATTGATTCCCTTTACCAATCGTATAAAGAAGATCCAAATTCGGTAGATTTTGGTTGGCAAAAATTTTTTGAAGGATATGATTTTGGACGTGGATCTGATGCAACAATAGTTAGTAATGAAACACCAGATCATTTCCTAAAAGAGATCAAGGTATTTAATCTAATAGATGGGTATAGAATACGAGGCCATTTATTTACTAAAACTAATCCGGTTCGTGAGCGTCGTAAATATTTTCCAGGCAAAGAACTTGAAACATTTGGCTTAAGTGAGGCAGACCTTGATACCGTATTTAATGCCGGAGTTGAGGTTGGCTTAGGCCCCGCAAAATTAAGTGATATTCGCCAGCTTTTAGAGCAAACGTATTGTCAGTCTATTGGTGCAGAATATAAATACATTCGTAATCCCGAAAAAATCAAATGGTTTCAGGAGCGGATGGAAGGTGAACGGAATACTCCTAATTTTTCTATAGAAACTAAAAAACATATTCTAAAAAAATTAAATGAAGCTGTAGTTTTTGAAAACTTTTTGGGCACGAAATTTTTAGGCCAAAAAAGGTTTTCATTAGAAGGTGCAGAATCTGTAATTCCTGCATTAGATTCGGTAATTGAAAAAGGCGCAGATCTTGGAATTGAAGAATTTGTGATCGGTATGGCTCATCGTGGCCGTTTGAATATATTGGCTAATATCCTGCACAAAACATACACAGATATTTTTTCTGAATTTGAAGGTAAGGGTTATGACGTAAATAGCCCTTTTGGCGGAGATGTTAAATATCATTTAGGTTACTCGACTGATGTGGATACTACATCGGGCAAAAAAGTGCATTTAAGTTTGTGCCCTAATCCATCTCATTTAGAAGCCGTTGATCCTTTAGTTGAGGGTATTGTACGGTCTAAAATAGATTTTAAATATGGAGGCGATTATACACGAATAGCTCCAATTCTAATTCATGGCGATGCCTCACTTGCCGGTCAGGGCATTGTTTATGAAGTGTTGCAAATGGCTAAATTGGAAGGTTACAGAACGGGCGGAACGATCCATTTGGTCATTAATAACCAGGTTGGTTTTACTACCAATTTTAAAGATGGACGTTCATCAACCTATTGTACCGATTTGGCAAAAATTACCTTATCGCCAGTATTTCATGTCAATGGAGATGATGTTGAGGCATTAGTTTATGCCATAAACATGGCGGTAGAATATCGCCAAAAATACCATAATGATGTTTTTATAGATATTTTATGTTATCGCCGTTATGGGCATAATGAATCGGATGAACCAAAATTCACCCAGCCACTTTTATATAAGGCGATAGAAACACATGCAAATCCGCGTGAAATTTATAATCAAAAGCTTTTAGATCAGGGAAGTGTAGATGCAAATCTGGCTAAAGAAATGGAGAAAGATTTCCGGGCATTATTGCAGGAAAAATTGAATGAATCAAAAGAAGACAACGACTTTTCAGAAGTAGATCCGGTTTTCTCCGGAGCATGGAAAGGTTTACGTTTGGCAACATCTGCCGATCTGTTTAAGCCATCGGATACAGCAGTTCCAGAGCAAAAATTTCTGTCTATTGCTAAAAGTATAACAACGTTGCCCTCCGATAAGAAGTTTTTTAGAAAAATTGAAAAGCTTTTTGAAGACCGTAAAAAAATGGTCGAAAGCCGCACTTTTGATTGGGCGATGGGCGAGTTAATGGCTTACGGAACATTACTTGAAGAAGGTTTCAGAGTGCGGGTAAGTGGCCAGGATGTAGAGCGTGGAACTTTTTCACATCGCCATGCGGTATTAACTTTAGAAGATTCAGAAGAAGAATATGTTCCATTAGCGCAATTAGATAAAGGCGACGCTAAATTTGATATCTATAATTCTCATCTTTCAGAATATGGAGTTTTAGGCTTTGAGTATGGATACGCATTGGCCAACCCGATGTCTTTAACAATTTGGGAAGCTCAATTCGGTGACTTTGGAAATGGTGCACAAATTATAATAGATCAGTTTATTACCAGTGCAGAAACCAAATGGCAACGTTCTAATGGTGTGGTTATGCTGTTGCCTCATGGTTTTGAAGGGCAAGGTCCCGAGCATTCATCTGCAAGGATAGAACGATTTATGGAAGCCTGCGCTGATGATAATATTCAGGTTGCAAATTGTACTACTCCTGCAAACTTTTTTCATTTGCTGCGCCGCCAATTGAAACGGGAGTTCCGTAAGCCATTAGTCGTGTTTACGCCCAAAAGTTTATTACGAAGTGCACAATGTGTAAGTAAGCTGGAAGAGTTTACAAAAGGCAAATTCATGGAATTAATTGATGATGCTTATGTAAAACCAACTGATGTAAAACGAGTTTTGCTTTGCTCTGGTAAAATATATTATGACTTACTCCAAAAACAGCAGGTGGATAAAAGAGTTGACGTGGCCATCGTTCGTGTAGA
The DNA here is from genome assembly GCA_025353765.1 of Sphingobacteriales bacterium. Classification (GTDB taxonomy): domain Bacteria; phylum Bacteroidota; class Bacteroidia; order Sphingobacteriales; family Sphingobacteriaceae; genus Daejeonella. The sequence continues at coordinate 74,579 of JANXOD010000024.1, read as the reverse complement.
ACAATTATATCCAACCCCTGTTCAGCAGTTAGAGGTTATAAAAGCGAAGTATAAAAAGGCTAAAGAATTTATCTGGGTGCAGGAAGAACCGGAAAATATGGGTGCATGGCCTTATATGTTACGCAAATTCCGTAATTCAGACCTTAATTTAGATATCATATCCCGCAAGGAGAGTAGTAGTACAGCTACCGGATACGCAAAGCAACATATTGCCCAGCAATTATACATTGTTGCACGGGCGTTTGAAGATAAAGCAGGTACTGAAGTAAAAAAACAAATTGAAAAAGCAACCAGAAAAGTTGTTAATATTGACTAGTTAAATGTCTTCTTTTCATTGGTAGGAAGATTTAAAGGTAAAATTATATGAGTTTAGAGATCAAAGTTCCTCCGGTAGGTGAATCCATTTCAGAAGTAACACTATCACAATGGAGAAAGAAAGATGGTGATTATGTAGAAATGGATGAAGTAATTGCCGAGTTAGAATCTGACAAGGCAACCTTTGAATTAACTGCCGAAAAAGCAGGTGTTTTAAAAATTATTGCAAAACAAGGAGATACACTTAATATTGGGGCTACAGTTTGCAGTATTGAAGAGGGGGGAAGTCAGGAAGTTAAGAAGTCCAAAAAGCAAGAAAGCTCGGAAGCTCCGAAGTCAGAAAATCCTGAAAAAGCGGAAGTAAAACAAGATTCATATGCTTCAGGTATACCATCGCCTTCGGCAGCTAAAATAATGGCCGAAAAAGGAGTAGATTCTGCAAATGTTAAAGGAAGTGGAGTTGCCGGCCGCATCACAAAAGAGGACGCTTTGAAGTCAGAAAAGTCCGAGAGTCAGAAAAGTCCAGAAGTTGTAAAGCCATCTGCTCAAATAGTTGCAGGCTCCAGAAATGAGCGTAGAGAAAAAATGTCATCCTTACGCAAAACAGTTGCAAAACGTCTAGTTGCTGTAAAAAATGAGACGGCTATGCTAACTACTTTTAATGAAGTAGATATGAAGCCTATTATGGATTTACGAGCTCAATACAAAGATAAATTCAAGGAAAAATATGGTGTTGGTTTGGGATTTATGTCGTTTTTCACCAAAGCCGTTTGCGAAGCTTTAAAGGATTTCCCAGCTGTAAATGCCCGCATTGACGGAGAAGAAGTTGTGTATAATGAATTTGCTGATATTTCAATAGCTGTTTCTGCACCTAAGGGTTTGGTAGTTCCGGTAATCAGAAATGCTGAATCTATGTCCTTAGTGGAGATTGAAAAAGCGGTAATGGAATTAGCGGGTAAGGCCCGTGATAGTAAATTAACGTTGGAGGAAATGACAGGCGGAACTTTTACCATTACAAACGGTGGTGTTTTTGGTTCTATGATGTCTACTCCTATTATTAATGCACCACAGTCTGCGATTTTAGGAATGCATAATATTGTAGAACGCCCGGTTGCTATAAACGGCCAGGTAGTTATTCGCCCAATCATGTACGTAGCGTTATCATACGATCATCGCATTGTTGATGGCCGCGAATCAGTTGGTTTCCTGGTACGTGTTAAACAGTTATTAGAAGATCCGGCACGCATACTATTAGGAGTTTAATTTCTTGACACAGGTCACTGAACGCTCTCGGTAAAGTTAGCGATGGCGCTGGTATAATTCCTGCCGGCGTTGGTAAAGTTAGCGATGGTGCTGGTATAATTCCTGTTGGCGCTGATAAAGTTAGCGATGGCGCTGATATAATTCCTGTTGGCATTGGTAAAGTTAGCGATGGCGCTGATATAATTCCTGTTGGCGTTGGTAAAGTTAGTGATGGCGCTGGTATAATTCCTGTTGGCGTTGGTAAAGTTAGTGATGGCGGAGGCGAAATTCCCTTTGGTGCTGATATTGTTTCCACCTGATATACTGTCAATCACTTGTATTCTAAATTCTTTTCGAAAATTATTTATATACCTTTGGGAAATAGGCCTTCATGATTACAGCAAAAAATAACTCTCCTGAAAGAATTCTTCTCATCTTTTTGATTGGCTGGACTATTTTAAACCTCATTCAGGGATATTTTATGGAACTCCATCCGGATGAGGCGTATTATTGGCTTTATTCCAGGTTTTTAGATTGGGGATATTTCGATCATCCGCCCATGGTCGCTTTGTTTATAAAAGCAGGAGACTTCATATTTCCTTCAAAATTAGGACTTAGGTTAATAACTATTCTAACCAACACCGCTTCCGTTTACTTTTTATGGCAAATAGTTAAAAAATATTCACTCAATATAAAATTGTTTATCTTACTGTTTGGCTCCATTTTACTATTCCATGTTTATGGGTTTATCACCACGCCAGATTCTCCTGTATTCTTTTTCAGTATCATGTTTTGGTATGTTTACCAGCGTTATTTAGAGCAAGATAAGATCAAATGGGCATTATATTTATCTCTGATTATAGCCTGTTTATTGTATAGTAAATATCATGGGATATTGATTTTGTTCTTTACCATCTTATCTAATTTTAAGCTTTTAAAAAGGCCTTCATTTTGGCTGATTGTTACTTTAGCGATAATTTTATTTATTCCGCACATCTGTTGGCAGTTTGAAAACGGCTTCCCAAGTTTATATTATCATCTGATTGATCGTTCATCAAAACCTTATAAATTCACATTCACAACAGACTATCTGCTCAGTCAGGTTTTAATTGCCGGCCCTTTGGTAGGATGGTATATCTATCAATCTGCCGTAACCGTTAAACGCACTGATCCTTTTATTAAAACCCTTTATTTTAATTTCTGGGGGATCCTTTTATTTTTTCTATTAAGCACATTTAAAGGCAGGGTAGAAGCTCATTGGACATTAATTGGATTTGTGCCTTTGTTTATTCTAAGTTATGTTTCTTTATCACAAAAAAATAATATCCCAAGATGGTTTGAAAAACTGGCCATCGCTAATATTATATTGATACTTTTCGCCAGGTTTATTTTAATCGTGCCAATTCCTTACATTAAAGATTTAAAAGCTGTTAAATACTATTATGGAACCGAAAAATGGGCAGAGCAAATTCATGAAAAAGCCGGAAATGCATTTCTGATTTTGCAAGGCGGATTTCAGGAAGCTTCTACGTATAATTTTTATAACCACACGACCAAAGGATTTGCTTATGATACGCGGTATTATCGCAAAAATCAGTTTGACATCTGGCCATTGGAAGATAGTTTAAGGAATAAAAAGGTTTATTATGTTTTGAGCTCCAGTCATGGGAAAAATAGTCAGGAAGATACTATTAATACATCTAAGGGTATTTTTTATGGTTGCTGGATTGATCAGGTAAGGCTCTATCAAAAAGTAATGATGAGTATTGATCCCATTAATGGTAATTGGAAAGCAGGTGAAATACGTGCTTTGAAACTGAAAATCTATAATCCCTACCAAGATGCCATTACCTTTAATAATAAGGATGCAACATGGAAATGCTATTTGGAATATAGTTTTATAAAAGATGGTGAATTACAAGATTTTAAATCTCTTGAAAATGGCTTTGAAAAATTAACTATTTTACCTCATCAAGCTGTCGAAATAACAGAAAACATACAAACTCCTTTACAAACAGGTAAATATAAATTGATATTTTCTGTGCGAACAGAGCCTTTTCCGGGTTCTAGAAATAGTAATATGATATCTATAAATGTTAAGAAATAATCACAACAGATGCGCTCTAAATTTTTCTATTTCTCAATAATAATTATTTTTGGTAATTTAACTTCTTTTGCACAAAGCTTGGATATAAATTTTAATGCAATAGGTTTTATGGATAATAGGGAGTATAAAGCTTACACCAAACGCTCTACTACTATTTTCGGAACACGTGAAGCTCTGGACCTTGGCCTTAATCCCGATAGTGTAAATAGTTTTAGGGTGGGAGTAAACGGGATACATGAATTTGGAGCCAGGCCGTATTTTCTGAAAGTAGACCCCATTTTATATTATCAATATCAGCAAAAAGGGTGGCAGTTTAACATAGGTGCATTTCCCCGTAAAGGGCTTTTGTCAGATTATCCCAGAGCGATGCTGAATGATACATTGAATTATTATCGTCCAAATGTGGAAGGAATGTTAGCTCGTTATACCAGTATTTACGGGCATGAAACAATCTGGATCGATTGGGTAAGCCGTCAAACTGATGTGGATAGAGAAAATTTCATTTTTGGTCTTTCCGGTAAATATAATCCTAGTCCAACAGGCCCATTTTTTATATCTCATTATTTTATGTTACTACATGATGCCGGTGCTCATATTGCTGTGCCCAATGATAATATTAGAGATAATGGCGGCGCACAACTTCGCCTTGGTTTAGATTTCAGTCATAAAACAGCATTGGATTCCTTAACATTTGATGCTGGTGGCATGCTTTCGATAGAAAGAATTCGCGGTGAAGGTGGCTTTAATATTCCAAAAGGATTTGTTGCTAATCTTTATCTCGGCTGGAAAAGATTTGGACTCGCCAATAGTTTTTATGCCGGAGAAGGCCATAATATCACCTATGGCGATGCATTTTATTCTAAAAAAATATATAACCGACTCGATTTAAGTTGGGCACCTTTCGTTTTTAACCATATTAATGGGAAGTTTGTATTCAGCTTTCATCAATCTCCGGGTAAACTGGCCGATAATCAGGAGGCTTTTTTCTTGACCTATGATTTAGGCAGGAGGGCTTTAAGGAAATTTAAAGAGTAGCGGTTGTGATAAAAATATTATAAAAAATGCCCGTTTTTTATAAACGGACATTTTTTATAATATAAATTTTGATATTAAAATTTCGAAACTGTACCAGATCCGCTTTTAGTTTTTGAAACCTGGGCATTACCACTATAGCTAATATTGCCAGAACCACTTATCGCAGCATCCAGAGTTTTATCAGCGTATATAGAAGCATCACCCGATCCGCTAACTTTAATATCTGCATTCACTGAGTGAAATTCTTTGCCCTCAAAATTACCAGACCCTGCTATAGTTACTTTTGCATTGTCAGTACTTCCTTTAGCATTTATTTCCCCTGACCCACTAATTACACCAACATATTCACGAGAGTCTGCACTAAACGATATACTTCCTGAACCACTAACGGTAGTTGTCAGATGGTCAGCTTTTATTATTCCTTCCACTTTCATATCACCAGAACCGCTCATTGTTAAGGTATTTAATGCTTTTGCTGTAATGTAAACAGTCACTTTGCCTTTTTTCCAATTCCACATTTTGGTATGATCCTTAGTTCTGATTTTAAGAATGCCCTTTTCAACTATGGTTTCAATTTCACTCAACATATCTTGGTCTCCTTCAAGACGTAAACTCTCTTTATTTCCCAAAGTAATAAATACATCAAAACTTCCGGAAGACATAATACCCGAAAATCCGGATACTTCACGTTCATCTTCTATAGGTGTATTTTTTGCAATTTTATTGGCAACTAATACAGAAGACTTACTGATTTGAGATGAGCAAACAAAGAATGCTGCAAGTACAATAGAGCTTATAACTTTTTTCATGTTGTGTGGTTTTATTTATAAGACGTATTCAAATTTAAAAACGTTGCATTACAATTAATTTTATTCAATAATCTCTTGCCATTGTTTGAAATCGATATAAAAGTTCTCCATATCAGGAGTAAAACTGGTTTTAACCTTTATACTTTTCCACTTTGATGTTGGTTTAATCCATATATACTTATCACCGTCTTTAATTCCTATAGGCATATCAAAGTCCTTTACTATTGTCTGCCAATGATAAGAAATAGTACCATCATCTGCTTTTTTATATTGTAGCAAAGGGATTTTAGCATATCGTAAATACTGGTCAAAAACTTTTGTTAAATTTTTGCCTGATTTTTTATTAATATAATTTACTACTTCTTCTGTTGTTGTGGTTTTTAATCCGAAATCCTTATTTAGACCATGCAATATTTTAAGCCATTTTTCATCATTATTAATAATACTGCGTATAGTTAGAAGCATATTAGCGCCTTTGTAATACATATCACCTGAGCCCTCTTTATTTACGTTATATGGCCCGATGATAGGTGAATCGTTTCTGATATTTTTTCGAACGCCATTTAAATATTTTATCCCAGCAGCCTTTCCTTGATTACATTCAATAAATAACCCTTCCGAATACATGGTGAATCCTTCATGAATCCACATATCAGCAATATCTTTTGAGGTGATGTTATTTCCAAACCACTCGTGGCCACTCTCATGTACAATAATATAATCCCAGGTTAATCCTAATCCTGTTCCCGAAAGATCTCTTCCCAGATAGCCATTTTGGTATTTATTGCCATAAGCTATTGCACTCTGATGTTCCATGCCTAAATAAGGAGTTTCTATCAATTTATAACCATCCCGGTAAAAAGGATAAGGGCCAAACCAATGTTCAAAACAGGAAAGCATGGGTTTTACATTTTCGGAAAATTGTTTTTGAGCTTTTTCCAAATTTTCGGGCAATACATAATAATCAAGTGTCAATTTCCCATTCTTACCATTATACTCATCATTGAAATGCGCATAATCGGCAATGTTTAGGGTTACCGTATAATTGTTAATAGGATAGGAAACAAACCAGTTGTATTTGGTATATCCATCGGGCAAATTTTCTGTTGAACGCAAGCGTCCATTACTTACATCCATTAATCCTTTTGGTACAGATATACTGATCATCATACTGTCTACTTCATCAGCTTGATGATCTTTTGTTGGCCACCATGAACTGGCCCCCAAACCCTGACAGGCTACAGCAACCCATGGTTTGCCGTCTTTATCTTTAGAGAAAACGAAGCCTCCATCCCAGGGAGCATTTTTTGCTATGATCGGGCTTCCGCTATAAAATACAGTAAACTCATCAAGAGAACCTTTTAAAATTTCTGCAGGAAAGTCTATATAAACCGCATTAAATTCTCTTTTATAGGGTAATTCTTTACCCTGATAAAGTATTTTTTCAATAGTCAGGTTATCAAATAAATCAAATTGTAAACGTTTAAAATCTTGTGTCGCTGTAAATTTAAACAGGTTTGATCCACTGATGAGTTTCTTGTCAACATCTACCTTAACATCTAAATGGTAATAATTAATGTCATAGCAAGTACGGAATGGAGTTAAATTTCCACGTAAAGAATCAGCTCTCGAATAGTGGCTTGTATTTAATTGAGCATTAGCCTGAAAGGCGACTAAACCAATTAATGTAAACAATAGAGTTCTATAAAACATCTTTTCAATTTTAATTGTAATATATTTTCTTGTAAGTACTATCAGGCTAAGTTAAAGAAATCATAGCATTTTAATTTCTGCACTTTCTTTGTTGCTTATTTATATCGTAATATCTTCATAATACTTAACTTTGGCCCAATTAAATTTTAATAAATGCAATACGACGCAGTAATTATAGGTAGTGGTCCGGGTGGTTATGTAGCCGCCATTCGTTGTGCTCAATTGGGTTTAAAAACCGCCATTATAGAAAAATATAATACCCTTGGCGGAACCTGTTTAAATGTTGGATGCATCCCCTCTAAAGCATTGTTAGATTCTTCTGAACATTATTATAATGCACAACATACTTTTAAAACGCATGGCATTGATTTAGGAAGTGTAAAGGTTAATTTGAAACAAATGATTGCCCGAAAAGATGTAGTTGTTAAAGAAAATACATCTGGTATTACTTATTTAATGATAAAAAATAAGATTACAGTATATGAGGGACTTGGATCTTTTGTGGATAAAAATACCATAAAGGTTTCTAAAGCAGAGGGAACAAATGAAACTATAACTGCTAAAAATATAATTATTGCAACAGGCTCAAAACCTACTGAACTGCCTTTTATTAAAACAGATGGCAAACGAATAATTACTTCTACAGAAGCTCTTAATTTAACAGAAATTCCTAAACACATGATCTTAATTGGTGGCGGAGTTATCGGATTAGAATTAGGTTCTGTGTATGCCCGATTGGGAGCCAAAGTCACCGTAATTGAGTTTATGGATTCAATTATCAGTACCATGGATAAAACCTTAAGTAAAGAATTACAAAAGTCATTATCCAAACTAGGAATGGAATTTTTGTTAAGCCATAAAGTTACCGGTGCTATAGTTAAAGGGAATAAAGTAAGCGTTACAGCTGATAATCCGAAAGGAGAAAAAATCACCTTAGAAGGAGATTATTGCTTGGTAGCTGTTGGCCGTATTGCTTATACAGAAGGCTTAGGTTTAGAAAATATCGGGATTCAATTAGAAGAACGCGGTAAAAAAATACCTGTAGATGAACATTTTGAAACGTCTGTAAAAGGTATTTATGCCATTGGAGATGTGATTAAAGGTGCTATGTTGGCACATAAAGCAGAGGATGAAGGTACATTTGTGGCAGAAACTATTGCGGGACAAAAACCACACATTAATTATAATTTAATTCCCGGTGTAGTTTATACCTGGCCCGAAGTAGCGAGTGTAGGTTATACTGAAGAACAATTAAAAGAACAAGGTGTAAAATATAAAGTTGGGTCTTTCCCATTCAAAGCCAGTGGACGTGCACGTGCAAGTATGGACACAGATGGCTTAATTAAAGTCTTAGCAGATGCAGAAACGGATGAAATTTTGGGAGTTCATATGATTGGCCCGCGTGTGGCTGATATTATTGCCGAAGCAGTGGTTGCGATGGAATTTCGTGCTTCTGCAGAAGACATTGCCAGAATTTCTCATGCGCATCCAACATATACAGAAGCTTTTAGAGAAGCAAGTTTGGCCGCTACAGATAATAGGGCAATTCATATTTAGTAGGTGATTAATACCGATTATACAATCACTAAGGATGCAAATTTTTATAAATAGCGGCATTATTCTTTTTACGCTTGTAGCAATGGAAGCTTTTTCCTGGTTTATTCATAAATATCTGTTTCATGGCCCTCTATGGTTTATACATAAATCTCACCATGAGCAAAAAAATGGATGGTTTGAAACGAATGATATTTTTAGTTTACTTTTTGGAAGCCTTGCTATTTTATTAATGTGGGATGGCCGATTAACATTAAATATAGAATTTTGGACAGGAACAGGAATTTCAGTATATGGAATTATTTATTTCATTTTTCATGATTGGTTTATACATAATCGTTTAAAAACCTTTAAAACATCTAATACATACTTGTTGAATATTCGCAAGGCACATAAAATTCATCATAAGGCGGTAGATAAAAATCCATCAGAGGAATTCGGATTATTACTGGTTTCTAAAAGGCATTTTAAAAAGTATCTAACTTATAAAAACCAACTCCCATATTATTCCTATGCTTGTAATTCATGAAAATTATTCTTTAAAAAAGCTGAATACATTTAGAGTTGAGGCTTATGCACGATGGTATGTTGAGGTTAATACTGAGGATGATCTGAAAGAATTATTTGCGGATCTAAGATGGCAAAATCAAAATCGTCTCATACTTGGTGGTGGAAGTAATATGTTATTTACTACTAACTTTGATGGATTGGTCATTCGCATGAATATTCAGGGAATTGAACATCAAATTACAAAGGATGAAGTTTACGTAAAATCCGGTGCTGGCGAAGTTTGGAATAATTTGGTTGATTATTGTGTACAGAGTGGTTTTTCGGGCATGGAAAATCTAAGCTTAATACCGGGTTCGGTAGGAGCATCACCTGTACAAAATATTGGTGCTTATGGTGTAGAACTAAAAGATGTTTTTTATTCTTGCCATGCTTTTGAAATAGAAACCGGATTGATCAAAATTTTTGATAAATCCGATTGTCAGTTCAGCTATCGTGATAGTGTTTTTAAAACGGGATTCAAGAATAAGTATATCATTACAGAAGTAACTTATAAACTTTCGCAAATTTTCATACCTAATACAAGTTATGGAGCTATTCAGCAAGAGCTGGATAAAAGAGGAATTATTCATCCAACTGTTAAAAATATATCACAGGTTGTTTCATTTATTCGTGTAAGTAAACTGCCCGATCCATCTGCCATTGGTAACGCCGGAAGTTTTTTTAAAAATCCAATTATTGAGGTCAACAAATTTAGACAGTTAGAGTCCACTTTTCCAGACATTGTACACTATCCTGCCAGCGAAGGTTATATTAAAATTTCTGCCGGATGGTTAATTGAGCAATGTGGATGGAAAGGTAAAATTATTGGAAATGTGGGTACCTGGAAAAATCAAGCATTAGTTTTAGTAAACCATGGCAATGCTACTGGAAATGAATTATTTAAGCTTTCTATTATAATTATAGAAGACGTCAAAAAGCGTTTTGGAATAATTTTGCAACGCGAAGTAAATATTATCTAAAAGATAATATCCTATTAACTATCTCTTTAAGTTCTTATTCATCCAAGAACTACACACTATCCATTTCGCTTATTTTAAAACAGCTCTAAGCAAGGCATAGATTTTGTTTAATATATTTTATAGTATTGTTAAACAATATTTTGTTAAGCAGTATTTTAGAACATCTTCTTTGTTTAGTATTTACCTACAATGTATAAACAAAATGACTAAAATCGAATTTAACACCATGGTAACGCATCAAGCGAGTTCTTTAAAAATGTATGCTCTGCATTTTACTCATGATGCTGATGACGCTAATGATTTAGTACAGGATACAATGCTAAAAGCTATTACGTACTACAGCAAGTTTAAAGAAGGTACGAATCTTAAAGGATGGCTTTATACCATCATGAAAAATACATTTATCAATAATTATCGTCGTTTTGTTAAAACAAGTTCGTTTGTTTCAAAAGCCGATGATATTCCTTCGTCAAAACTGGTTTTTAGCTCAACAAAAAACGCAGGAGAATCTAAATTTGTCATGGACGATATCAAAAATGCCTTGGGAAAACTACCTGATGAATATTATGTTCCCTTTACCATGTATTTTGAGGGACATAAGTATCATGAGATTGCTGAGCATTTAACAATTCCAATTGGAACGGTTAAAACACGTATTCATGTTGCCCGTAAATTGCTTAAAAAATGTTTAAGGCCTTATGAAAATGGAATAAAGAGACCTACCTATGAAGAAATAAATTAAATGTTGTTTTGCATTTAATAAAAGAGCGTTTAGAGTCTACATAAACGCTCTTTATTTTATCTCAAAAAACTATTTTGTCTCTGAAAGCTGTTTTAAATTTCCTAATCCATTTGTAAAATCTTTATCCATCATATTGTCCATATTTAGAAAAAACCATCTTTCCATCATATTGGTAGCTTCACCATTCATACTCCATGTAACCTGAGTACCCTCATCTACAGGCTTGAAATTAAAATTGCAATTTGCAACGCTTTGCATGGGTTCTGTAAATGTAAGTTTATAATTTATTTCAGAATTTGGTTGTACTCCAACAATTTCCATTTGTCCTTTTCCTGTTTCTTTTCCAGCCCACTGCCATAAATGCCCTGTTTGTGAAGGAGTACCTGTGATTACAACTTTTGCACTGGGTTCCATTTTAGTCCATGGGTTCCATTTTAGGAAGTTATTAAAATCTGCTACGTTATTAAATACTGTACTATCGGGAGCGTTAATAACAGTAGTTCTGCTGATAGAATAAGTTTTAGGAAGCAGCAAGCCGCCTAAGAAGAAAACAAGAGCAAGTACGATGACTATGCCCCCAAGAATTTTTAGAAGTTTCATGATTGTTAAGTTTGGTTAATATGAATGTAAGAAATTTTAAGACTCTCAAAGAAATCTTTATCTAAAATAGTTCCCTACTTCAGCAGCTACCACCTGACCTGATATTAATGATGGCGGTATGCCTGGCCCCGGGACGGTTAGCTGTCCTGTAAAAAATAAATTTTTTATTTTTTTTGATCGCATTTTTGGTTTAAAAAATGCCGTTTGAGAGAGTGTATTAGCTAAACCGTATGCATTTCCTTTAAAGGAATGATAATCAGTAGAAAAATCAGCCAAAGCATAGCTGCGTTTTACTACTACAGAATCACGTATGTTTTGCCTTATAATATGCTCAAAACGATCCATCATTAAATTATAATAATACTCGCGTACTTCATCACCGTCTTCTAAACCAGGGGCAATAGGCATTAAAAAAAATAAATTCTCTCCACCAATCGGAGCTACAGTAGGATCTGTTTTTGAAGTGCAGGAAACATAAAACAAAGGCTTAGTTGGCCATTGGGCATCTGTATAAATTTCGTTTGCATGAAGTTCAAAATCCTCATCAAAAAATAAATTATGATGTTCAATACTCTCTACTTTTTTATTTATTCCAATATAAAAAAGCAAGCTGGAAGGAGATAAAATACGGCTATTCCAGTATTTTTCCGAATAGCTTCGGTAAGGCTTATCCAAAAGTTTTTGATCTGTATGCTGATAATCTGCATTAGAGATTATCAAATCTGCACTGTAAAATCCATTATTTGTTTCTATGCCTGTGGCAATTCTATTTTCTATACGGATGTGATTAACTTCTGTATTTAGTTTAATATTTACTCCCTGCTCTTCAGCAACAGCAACCATGGCTTTCACAATTTCATTCATTCCATTCATCGGATACCAGGTTCCTAAAGCCAGATCAGCGTAATTCATCATACTGTACATAGCTGGTGTATTCTGAGGAGTTGCACCTAAAAACAAAACCGGAAACTCAAGTAACTTAATAAGTTTAGGATTTTTAAAATTAGAGCGTACATGTTTGCTCATACTGGTTAGCATTTGTATACGAAAGCTTTCGCGGATGAGGCGTGGATCAATAAATTCGGTTATAGAGAGTGAAGGGCGGAATACATATTCCCCCATTCCCACTTCGTATTTATATTTTGCCTGCTTTAAAAATTTCCTGAGTTTTATGGCACTTCCTTTTTCATGTTCTTCGAATACAGCTTCCAGTTCATTCATCCCAACAGGAATATCCAAGATGTCGTCTTTCCCAAAATAAATGCGGTAACCCGGATCTAAACGTTTTAGATCATAATAGTCACTAACTTTTTTATCAAACAAGGCAAAATAGTCCTCAAAAATATCAGGCATCCAATACCAGCTGGGGCCCATATCAAAATGAAATCCGTCTTTTTTCCATATTCTGGCTCTACCTCCGGGCTGATCATTTTTTTCGTAAATAGTAACATTAAAACCTTGTTTAGCTAGTAAGGCAGCAGCCGAAAGGCCGGCAAATCCAGATCCTATAACAGCAATATTTTTTTTATTCATTGTCTGCCCTAAAGATAAATAAACGTATTATGTTTAATGTTTAAAATAAGAAGCTATTGTTTTTTGTAGATTTGAAAAACCACTTTAATATAGAATGGATTTATACGATGAAACATGCTTTGAGTGCAGTAAGTTAATCACTCATAAATACAGTACTTCGTTTAGTCTGGGTATTAAAGCATTTGCTAAACGTTTCCATTATCCAGTTTATGCTATTTATGGTTTTGTGCGTTATGCAGATGAAATTGTAGATACTTTTCATGGATATAATAAACTCAAACTCCTTACTGATTTTAAACGGGAAGCTTTTGAAGCTATCCATGCTCAAATTAGTCTTAACCCGGTACTTCACTCATTTCAGAAAATTGTAAATGAATATCAAATAGATTGTCATTTAATAGAGTCTTTTTTAAGATCTATGGAAATGGATCTGGATAAAACGACTCATAATGAAGATTCTTATAAAGAATACATTTATGGCTCGGCAGAAGTTGTTGGATTAATGTGCCTGAAAATATTTTGTGAAAATGATGATGATACCTATAAAAGACTTATGTCGCAAGCGAAAAGCTTAGGTTCTGCATTTCAAAAAATTAATTTTTTGCGAGATATTAAATCAGATTTTGAAGAACGTGGTCGTACTTATTTTCCTCAGATTAATTTCGAATTGTTTACAGAAGCAGATAAGGAGAAAATAGAAAATGATATAGAAACCGATTTTAATAATGCTCTTGATGGAATTAAGAAATTGCCTCGAGGTTGTAGAAAAGGAGTATATATAGCCTATGCCTATTACTTGGAATTATTTAAAAAAATAAAAAGTTCTCCAGCTAAAACCATTTCCGAAAATCGTATTAGAGTAACAGATCGCAAAAAAATATGGTTACTGGCACAGGCATTGCTCAAAAATAAAGTAAACGCCATATAAAATGAAACACGTTACTTTTTGTATATTATTGCTAATTGCCTTTACAAATTCTTATTCTGAACCTGTTAGTAAAGAAGAAATCACAGATATTAAAAAAGCTATGATATGTGCAGTTGAAAGTTCAAGTGTAACTGATTCATTATACACTAAGCTAATCTCAAAAAAATCTAAAGATGCTTTAATTATTGCATATGTTGGTACGTTGGAGGCTTTAAAGGCAAAACATTCCTGGAATCCCTATAATAAAATTAAATATGTAGTACAGTCTCGGTCTACTATGAAAATTTCAGTGGATAAAGAGCCCAATAACCTGGAAATCAGATTTATGCGCTTTTCTATACAGCATTACACACCTTCATTTTTAGGGTACAGTAAAGATTTAGATGAAGACCGAAAAGTAATCGTATCCCAATTTAAGAATAAGGCATTTGGCATTACAGACCATAGTTTAATACAAAGTATTGCCAGGTTTATGGTGATGTCTAAGCGCTGTTCAACCTCAGAAATTGTACTTTTCAAAAAGTATGTGTAATATTAAGATATGAAGTTCTCATACCTTCTTATCAATTTGCTAACGGTAATTTTTCCAATAATACTATCATTTGATAAGCGTGTTCAGTTTTATAAAAGCTGGAAATATTTGTTGCCAGGGCTTTTTATAACCGGAATATTATTTTTAGGATGGGATTACCTGTTTACAATTTATAAGGTATGGTCATTCAATCCAAACTATATAATAGGTATTTATATACTAAATCTTCCCATAGAAGAAATCTTATTTTTTATCACAGTACCATTCGCCTGCATTTTTATTTATGAATGCTTAAATCAGTACATTAAAAAAAACCCGCTTAAATCATTTTCAAAGGTCATCAGTATTTTTTTATTGTGCCTTTCGGCGATACTGCTTTTTTACTTCCATACTAAAGTATATACACTCATCACGTTCGGGCTTTTAGCAGCAATACTTATTTACGCGGAATTTATTGTGAATGCAACGGCTTTAAGTAGATTCTATTTCGCCTATATTATTTCATTACTTCCGTTCTATATCATTAATGGTATCCTGACATCAATACCCATTGTAATGTATAATAATGCACAGAATATGGGTTATAGAATAGGAACAATTCCTTTCGAAGATCACTTTTATTCCATGTCTTTATTGCTGATGAATGTTTTATTCTTTGAGTTTTTCTGTAACCGGCATAAAAAGGTCATCGCGTGAACTTACTTCCTGCATTTACAAAATCACAGCTTGCATTACGCAACGGACAGGATAAACCAGAAATTTGGATAGCTTATAAAGGCATTATTTACGATGTTTCTAATAGTAGGCTATGGAAAAAGGGGAAGCATTATGAACATTGGGCCGGGCAGGATTTAACAGAAGAGTTAAAAGATGCTCCGCATACACATTTGGTATTTGAAAAATTTAAACCAATAGGTAAGCTAAAATAGTTTTTAGTTGATAAGATAATCGGTTGATAGGTTTTTTAACAGATTAAAATTTGAAGGTAAATAAATCATATTCATAATATGAATTAAGCAATATTTGCAATACTTTTATATGATCTATCACCCTTATATATTATATTTAATTTTGAAAAATTAAAAGAATCTTGGAAACTGTTTTACCTAAATTTGAATCTGTTTTTTCAATTGACTGTGTTATTTTCGGCTTTGACGAAGGCGAATTAAAGATATTGTTGATTGAACGGAATGTAGAACCTTTTAAAGACTGGTGGGCATTGCCTGGCTATTTGGTTGAACAGGATGAAAGCATTGATGATGCAGCTGAACGCATTTTATATGAACTTACCGGTTTACGGGATATTTATATGGATCAGTTTTACACATTTGGCGATGTAGGTCGACACCCACAGGGACGTGTAGTAACTGTAGCCTATTATGCTATGATTCGTCTTAATGGTATCAAAGAGCTTAAACCTGTAAGCTCTTATGCTCGTAGAGCAGTTTGGGTATCAATTAATGATCTGCCTAAACTAGCCTTTGATCACAGCAAGATTTTTGAAAAGGGTTTTGATAAAATCCGGAATAAAATTAGTTACCAGCCTATAGCATTTGAATTACTTCCGGAAAAATTCACATTAACACAGTTACAGCATTTATATGAAGTTATCCTAAATAAAAAACTGGATAAAAGAAACTTCCGAAAAAAAATGCTCAACTACGGTATTCTTAAAGAGCTGGATGAAAAGCAAAAAGGTGTTTCATACCGGGCAGCTAAACTTTACAAATTCGACCGTAGAAAGTATACCAAGCTGTTCCAAAATGAGCTTTCTTTTGGAAAGTAATATGATATTTCTTCAACAAATTACTGTCCTGAAAAATTGAAATTAAGAGTATCTTTATTAAACTGATGTTGTTTTAATTAAATATGAGACCAAATTACTTCATTCTCTTAAGCTTGTTTTTAATTACTTTTTCAGCTTGTAAAAAGCACGATATTAATGAACCCACACCTATAATACCGCCAGTTTCACTTACTGAAACAGGCTTAGTTACGTTCTCACCTGCTCTGCCTGTAGATAACCAGTCCATTACTTTGGTGCTGGATGCAAGTAAAGGAAATAAAGAGTTATTTAATGCCGGAGGTAATGTTTATATACATACCGGTGTTATTACTGATCAAAGTGCAGGTGGTTGGAAATATGTTAAAGTCTCATCATTTAATACTGATGAACCTTTAACTAAAATGACTTCTTTAGGTAATAATAAATATCAGTTTATTTTAAGCCCCCGATCATTTTATGGTGTACCCGATGGAGAAAAAATTCTGAAACTCGCTATGGTTTTCCGGAATGCAGATGGAACCAAAGTTTGCCGCAATACCGATGCCAGTGATATTTATATACCCATATATGAAACTAACAAATTAGCTGTACGCTTTACCTCTCCGGAGTTTGAGCCTACTTATATCCCTAAACCAGTCATCAGTGTAAGTATGGTTGGCCAGGAATTAAGTATTTCTGCGGCTTCTTCCCAATCTGCTGCCTTATCATTAACACTAAACGGAACCAGTTTTGCAACTGCAAGCAATGCGACTACCATTAGCGGGAAAGTTAAAATTACCAATCCCGGACCTCAGCAAATAAAAATTAGCGCTATTGCAGGTGGATCTACAGCAGAATCTGTAATGAATTTTATTATTGAAGGTGCTACAGTAAATATAGCTCCATTACCAGCGGGAGCTAAAGACGGAGTTACTTTTATCAACAACGGTACTTCAGCTATTTTTAATTTATATGCGCCCAATAAAAGCAGTGCGTATGTAATTGGCGATTTTAATGATTGGATACCGGAAGCTAAAACATTCATGAATCGCACTTCGGATGGTAAGCGTTGGTGGGTGCAGATTGACGGTCTTAATGCCAATTCGGAGTATGCCTATCAATTTTTAGTGGATGGTTCTTTACGTGTAGCTGATCCCTATTGCGAAAAAGTGTTAGATCCATCAAATGATCCCTTCATCGGAGCAACGGTATATCCTCAACTTAAACCGTATCCCACAGGAAAAACCACAGGTATTGTGAGTGTGATGCAGGCCAACCAGCCTGGCTATAATTGGAATATTTCAAATTTTACTCGTCCTGATAAAAAAGACCTGGTTATTTATGAACTCCATATACGAGATTTTATCGCAGCACATAACTATAATACCTTAAAAGACACATTAGATTACCTGCAAAATCTAGGCATTAATGCCATTGAATTAATGCCTATCAATGAATTTGAAGGAAATTCAAGCTGGGGTTATAATCCCTCACTCTATTTTGCGCCTGATAAATATTATGGTACTAAAAATGCACTCAAAGGCTTTATAGACGAGTGTCATTCTCGTGGAATTGCTGTAATACAGGATATGGTTTTAAATCATTCTTTTGGTCAATCGCCTATGGTGCAGCTTTATTTTAATGAGGCAACCGGTAAACCAGCTTCAAATAATCCCTGGTTCAATATAGATCCTAAACACCCATACAATGTAGGTTATGATTTTAATCACGAAAGTTTAGATACCAAATACTTCGTAAAAAATGTATTGAACTTCTGGATGACAGAATACAAAATAGACGGATTCAGGTTTGATCTTTCTAAAGGGTTTACTCAAAAAACTTCTACAGACGATGCTTCTTTTGCAGCTTATGATGCCAGTAGAGTAGCCATTTGGAAAGATTATAATAGTTATATCAAAAGCATCGACCCCAATTTCTATGTTATTTTAGAGCATTTTGCCAATGATAACGAAGAGCAGGCATTATCTGCCGATGGGATGATGATGTGGAATAATGTGAATTATAATTTTAATGAAGCAAGCATGGGTTATGTAGGTACTTCAGATATTTCGCGTGCATTTTATGATAAACATGGCTTTGCGCAACCTAACCTGGTTACTTATATGGAAAGCCATGATGAAGAACGGATGATGTACAAAAATCTGATGTATGGAAATAGTTCCGGCTCCTATAATATTAAAAACCTCGCAACTGCTCTTAAACGTCAGGAAATGGCTGCAACCTTCTTAATATCAACGCCAGGCCCAAAAATGATATGGGAATTTGGAGAGTTAGGCTATGATATTCCTATTAATCAGAACGGTAGAATAGGTGAAAAACCAATTCTTTGGGGATATGCAAAGGATGCACAAAGGCATGAGTTGTATGCTATATATAGCCAATTAATTAAGCTAAAAACAAATAATCCTGGTATTTTTAGAACCGGTACAATTACTTATAATGTTGCCGGAGCTATTAAATATATCAAAATAAGTGGAGGAGGAGTTAATGTGGTAATTGTAGGAAATTTTGATGTAGTACCATCAGTCCCTATTAATTTTATTCCGGCAGGAAACTACTATGATGTTTTAAATCAGAATGCATTAACTACAATTAATGGAGGTGAAGTTTTGCAGCCGGGAGAGTTTCATTTATATAGCAGTGCGGTGTTAATTTAAGAGCTTGTTTAAATTTGATTATTAGATTTCATGAACGAATGGGTATGTATTGAGAACACCGTACATTGCTTTTTTTTACTCTGGTTTTTTACCACTGTTGGTGTCCTCACCAACCGCATCATATATTCAATATTTTATCTTTAAACAGGCTTTAAGAATTTCTTAAAATTAAATTTCCCTATAATTAAATGATATTTCTTTACTAAATTCAAAAATGATAAAAGCAAGTATACAAACAGACCATTTTGCCACCTTAATAACCGGCGGCACACACCAGATTTTTGCTGATCAACCCCAGGAGAAAGGTGGAACAGACAAAGGCTTTACTCCAAAAGAATTGTTAGCTGCTTCCTTAGCCTCTTGTATAGCCATTACCTTAAGAATGTATGCCGATAGAAAGCAATGGCCTTTGAAAGAAGTAGTGGTAATGGTAGATATAGAAAAGGAAACCAATACAATTAAAAAAGAAATAGAGTTTATTGGTGAATTAAGTCCCGACCAAATAGAAAGGTTAACTGAAATTGCCGATAAGTGTCCTGTAAGTAAGTTGCTAAGTCAAAAAAATAACATGGAAACGAATATCTTGTGGATAGAAAAATAACCAAAAACTATACCAACGGGGATATCACGGTAGTATGGAAGCCGGATTTGTGTAGTCATTCGGCCAAATGCTTTAACGGTCTTCCCGAAGTTTTTGACCCCCGCGAAAAGCCCTGGGTTATGCTATCCGGTTCAGATACAAATACCATCATTAATCAAGTTAATCATTGCCCATCAGGTGCTTTATCTTATTTTAGAAATAAGGATACAGAAGAAAGCCCGGTAGCTTTAACCGCAGAAACAAAGATAGAGGCTATTTCAAATGGCCCATTATTGGTTTATGGTAATATATTAATTACAGATTCGAAAGGTGGTGAAATAAAGAAGAGTAAGGTTACCGCATTTTGCAGATGCGGACAATCAAAAAATAAACCTTTTTGCGATGGGTCGCATACCACTACCGGATTTCAGGATTAAATTTACAAACGACATACCCGTTCCCATGCAGAATGATACTTCCAAAGTTGAAAGGTAGGCACTGCAGTGTGCAGGATGGTATTGTCAACTTTTACATATAGGCACTGCAGTGTGCAGAATGGTATTGTCAACTTTTGCATATAGGCACTGCAGTGTGCAGAATGGTACTGTCAACTTTTGCATATAGGCACTGCAGTGTGCAGGATGGTATTGCAAACTTTTGCAGAAGCGTTCACAGGGCAGGTATATAAATTCCTAAATGAATATAATATGGATGATTTGGTCTGTGTTAGAAATTGCAAATCCCTAATAAATTAGATTATGCCTCAAACTAACCAACTTAAAAGACGTCTTAACCTCTTACAAGCCACTGCCATTAATATGATTGATATGGTAGGTATTGGGCCTTTCATTACTCTTCCTATGGTAATCAGCCTGATGAATGGACCTTACTTTCTGTATGCATGGCTGGCAGGTGCGGCTTTATCATTGGTTGATGCGATGGTGTGGAGCGAACTGGGAGCGGCATTTCCTAAAGCGGGTGGCTCTTATAATTTCCTGAAAGAAGCTTACGGTAAAGATGGTGCAGGTAAGTTTGTCAGCTTCTTATTTGTATGGCAAACCATGATACAGGCCCCGCTGGTTATTGCATCGGCAGCCATAGGCTTTGCTTCTTATTTTTCTTATCTGGTGCCTTTAAGTCCGATTACTTCAAAAATGCTTAGCGGTACGGTTGTTATTTTGATCGTGATCTTGCTTTATCGTAAAATTGAGGTCATAGGTAAAATAAGCGTATTCCTCTGGTGTGTCGTAATTCTTACTATATTCTGTATTATTGGCGGCGGACTTTTTCATGGCAACTTCCTAAGCCCGGTAAAACATATAAATGATGGTTTGAATTTTAATTTTGCTTTTGTAGCGGCTCTTGGTTTTGCCAGTGTTAAAAGTGTTTACAGTTATTTGGGCTATTATAATGTATGCTACCTGGGCGGCGAAATTATCAATCCTTCTAAGAATATTCCCCGCAGTATGTTTCTTTCTATTGCCGGAATTTCAATCTTATACCTGCTCATGAATATTAGTGTGGTAAGTGTTATTCCATGGAATATAGCAAAAGACAGCGGATTTGTAATTAGTGCTTTTATGGAACAATTGGCTGGAAGTACGGCAGCTAAAGTAGTTACCTGCCTTATTTTGTTGATTGCTTTCGCCTCGGTATTTTCTGCTACATTGGGCTATAGCCGTATTCCTTATGCTGCTGCTGTTGATGGCTCTTTTTTTAAAATATTTGCCAGGCTGCACCCCACTAAAAACTTTCCTCATATCTCCTTACTCTTTTTAGGCGCTATCGCTTTTATATTTAGTTTACTGTTTAAGCTTAGTGATGTGATTAGTGCTATCCTGGCTATGCGTATTCTTGTCCAATTCGTTGGACAGGCAATTGGACTCCTACTGTTAAGAAAAGCTCGCAGCACAGCAGAGTTTCCTTATAAAATGCCTTTATATCCATTACCGGTTTTAGTGGCTATTACCATGTGGATAGCCATTCTTATTTCTACAGGGGCAACAATGATTATAGCCGGGCTAATTGCGATTTCAACAGGCTCTATAGTGTATTTTATTAAAACTAAAGTTAGTAAGCAGAAAAATATTCCATATGAGTAAATACATAGATAGTATTATAAAATAACCTATTGAGTGAAATGCAAAAACGATTAAAAAAGAAGATTAGATATTGGTCAAATTTAATATCTTGTTTACTAAATAAATAATCCCCCAAATAAAACCTTTATTACTGCTAATCTGTTCTTTTACAATAAATACATAAACCATGTTTGTGAAAAAATTCCTACCCATCTGCTTATTAATTTCTACCTATTTAATTACCAGCGGTTCAACAGACAATATAGCATATGCACAACAGCCCACGAATGCGCCCAAAATTTTAATTGTAATCGCACATCCGGATGATGAAACCGCTTTTGCAGGCACTATTTATAAAGTGACAAAGGAAATGCACGGTGTTGCAGATGTTTTTGTAATTACCAATGGCGAAGCTGGATTTAAATACTCCACTCTGGCAGAAACTTATTATGGAATTGAATTAACTGATGAAAAAATTGGCAGAGAATTTTTACCAACAATAAGAAAAAAAGAATTGATGAATGCAGGAAAGATTATTGGTATAAGAGATTTTTATTTTCTGGATCAAAAAGATGCACATTATGGACTTAATGAAAAAGAGCCTTTAGACACCACTTGGGACGTTCCATTAATACAAAAAAGGCTTAAACAGGTGATGACAAAAACAAACTATGATTTTGTATTTTGTTTACTGCCAGACCCTTCTACACATGGTGGTCATAAAGCAGCAACTCTATTAGCTTTATGTACAGTTAGCAACCTTCAGGGAGCTAATAAACCTGTTATTTTAGGAGCTTCTGTAACAGAGAAGGGTGATGTGCCAAAACATTTTACTCAATATAAGGATTATGCAGAAACAGCCATGCTAACTGATACTGCATCTTTTACCTTTGATAGAAGTGTACCATTTGGATACAATAAACAATTGAGCTATAAGATAATAGTAAACTGGGAAATCGCCGAGCATAAGTCGCAGGGAAGCATGCAAACTTATATGAACAAAGGCGATTATGAAAAGTTCTGGTTCTTTAAGGAAAACGACATTAATAAATTTGAAAAGTGTAAAGAGTTTTTTGAAAGCTTAAAGAATATTCCCTATCCTACAAAAGTTTATCACTAATATGGCTGATACCAAAACACAATTGGAGTAAGTATAAAGAACAGGGCAAGCAGACAAAAACTATGTGCCTTTAGAGTGCTGCTAGAAAGTCTATTTATACTACTTTGGATTTAAATAATCTCCATAACCAACTGCAAGTTTTGCTGCAAGAACAATAAGAAACTTAATTATAGGAGTACTTATTAGCAATATCAGTACAGTCAACAAGGGATGTTCTTTAATTGTATCTGCAAATATTATTAAAAGTTGTTCCATTGCTATAATGACAGTCCTGTAATAGCAGCTACAATAAATGCTAATAACCTCCAGTCAATTTTTATAAACCATTCCCTGGTTTTGTATTTGTATTTAAATTCCATTTTAATACTCCATTTGAATCTTTACAATGTAGATTACAATATCATTCTAATAAAGGACAGTATAAACGACAGTAATTTCGAGGTTTAAACGCACTAATCTTAGCATATACCTTTAGTGGCTATTACTAAAATAATTTTCCGTTTATAAATAATTTATTTTTAACCATGCTTACACACTATAGCATAGATATAAATACCCATTATATTATATTTACCCCATGAAACAATTCTTATTCTTAGTCACATCACTTTTCCTGATGTCATTTTCAGTAAAAAAGCCGGCAGATCTAATAGTATACAACGCAAAAGTATATATCGTAGATGGCAAGTTTACAATGGCTGAAGCCTTTGCTGTAAAAGATGGTAAGATCATAGAAGTAGGGAAATCTGCTGATATTCTTAAAAAATACCAAAGTAAAGAGATGCTCAATGCAGCAAATAAATCCGTTTACCCGGGATTTATTGATGGTCATTCACATTTTTATGAATATGGTAAAGGCTTACAGGAAGCAAACCTGGTAGCTACGAAAAGCTGGGAGGAAATACTATCCAAGCTAAAATCCTTTGCTGCCGAAAATAAAGAAGGGTGGCTCATCGGCAGAGGCTGGGATCAAAATGATTGGGCAAATAAAGAATTCCCAAACAATGAGAAATTAAATGAATTATTTCCCAATCGGCCTGTCATTTTATCCCGTATTGACGGTCATGCCGTTATTGCAAATAAAGCAGCCTTAGATTTAGCTGGTATAAAACCCGGACAAACACTTACAGGAGGTGAAATAGAAACGCTGAATGGAAAGTTGACAGGTATTTTAATAGATAATGCGACCGAACTGGTGTATTCTAAAGTTCCTGCACTTACAAAAAGCCAATCTTTAAAAGCCGTATTTGATGCCCAACGGAATTGTTTTGCCGTAGGTTTAACTTCTGTGGTAGATTGTGGGTTAGATTATCAGGTTATTAAGCCCATTGATGATCTTCAAAAAAGTAATCAACTTAAAATGCGGATGTATATTATGCTTTCAGATTCGCCGGCTAATTATGATTACCTCTTTAAAAATGGTGCGTTTAAAACAGACCGTCTGGATGTCAGGTCATTTAAAGTATATGCCGACGGTGCTTTAGGTTCACGTGGAGCTTGTCTTTTAGAACCTTATAGTGATAAGCCCGGCCATTCTGGATTTTTGTTAAGCAATAAAAAACATTTTGCAGAAGTGGCGCAAAAAATTGCTGATAAAGGTTTCCAAATGAATACACATGCAATAGGCGATTCTGCAAATCGTGAAATATTAAACGTTTATGCAAATGTGCTAAAAGGAAAAAATAATTTGAGATGGCGCATTGAACATGCGCAGGTTATTAATAAAGCAGATTTTAATTTGTTTGGAGCGAATAATATCATTCCGTCTGTACAACCTACTCATGCCACATCAGATATGTACTGGGTGGGTGACCGTTTGGGTGCAGAACGTATGAAAGGAGCCTATGCCTATAAAGATTTACTAAAACAAAATGGCTGGCTAATTTTGGGAACAGATTTCCCGGTAGAAAATATTGATCCACTACTCACGTTTTATGCAGCAGTAGTCCGTAAAGATTCAAAAGGATTTCCTGCAAAAGGATTTCAGATGGAAAATGCACTAAGTAGGGAAGAAGCCTTGCGTGGGATGACGATATGGGCAGCTAAAGGTAGTTTTGAGGAAAAGGAAAAAGGAAGTTTAGAAGCAGGTAAATTTGCTGATTTTGTAATTCTTGATCAGGATATTATGCAGGTTGAACCATCTGCTTTGCTAAAAACTAAAGTTTTAAAAACATATATTAATGGTGAAAAAGTTTATAGCAAATAAGAGAATGAATACTACTATTTTATTTCGACTCTTATCTGTAAGCATATTTATAACAGCCATCAGTTCTATGGCATGCAGTCAGGTTCATTCAGCTAATGAACAATGGTTGATGAATAAGAAAGCAGCATCCCAAAGCACAGTTGTTCTCAATAACGGTAAACAAATACTCCCATTACTGGCTATTGATGAGATGAAAATTGCCAGCATTGATATGGGATTTAATCACTCACCCATATTCGATAGCCTGCTGAATAAGTATCAAAAAGCAGATCATTTTAATGCAAGTTTATATATCGCCACAAGCTCATTAAATTATTTATTAGACGATGTAAAATGTTATAATACACTTATTCTTGAAGTCTCGGATGTGTCTGTGTTTGATCCCCGGATTGTAGGTTTCATCAAAGAAATTGAACAACAAAGGCGTGTAGTTATTGCACTTTTTGGAAATGGGAAAAGCCTTGCCAAGCTGGACTCTGTTACTTCGCCCATTATTTGGTGTGAACAGCATACACCCGAAAGTGCTTCATTTGTAGCCCAGGCCATCTTTGGAGGAGTAGCTGTGAACAATGTGCTTAAAAAGGATTATTCGGAAAATTTCGCAGAAGGTTCCGGAACCGAGATTAATAAAATAAGATTAACCTATACTGTACCCGAAGAGTCAGGGATTAATGCACAAAATCTACAAGGTATTGATGCAATCGCAGCAGAGGCTATTCGGGAAAGAGCCACTCCAAGCGCAGTGGTTATGGTAATTAAAGATGGAAATGTAATTTATAATAAAGCATTCGGCACGCATACCTATGACAATGGCTTAGCCACCCGCGTGGATGATATTTATGATCTGGCCTCGGTAACGAAGATCTCTGCAACAACCTTAGAAGTGATGCGTCTGGTAGAAACTGGTAAACTAAACCTGGATAGCACTCTTAAAAATTATATCGGGCGTACACGTAATTTAGATAAGGGAGATATAAAAGTGCGGGAAGTAATGCTGCACCAAGCCGGATTTATACCATATATTCCGTTCTACGAAAAAATTAAACCTTCTGATTATAGCAGTGATTCATCAGCGGCATTTCCAACCAAAGTGGTAGACCATTATTATATGCTTAAAGATTATTTTACCGATGTAATGTGGCCTCAAATGCTAAACTCGCCTTTAGTAACACGTGGCCAGTATGTGTACAGCGATTTAAGCATGTATTACATGAAAGAAGTGGTGCAAAATATAGATGGCGATAAACTGGATAAGATTGTTTTTAATAATTTTTATAAGCCATTGGGGATGAAAACTGCAGGCTTTAATCCTCTCAATCGTTTTCCAAAAGATCAGATCGTGCCTACTGAAAATGACACCTACTTTCGTAAAACGTTACTTCAGGGTTATGTTCACGATCAGGGTGCAGCGATGGTAGGAGGAGTTTCCGGTCATGCCGGATTATTTGCAAGCTCCAATGATCTTGGAATTCTTTTTCAAATGCTGTTAAACCGGGGTAGCTATGGAGGCATAAAGTACTTTAAACCGGAAACAGTAAATATGTTTATTGCGCAACAATCTGATGTAAGTCGTCGCGGTTTAGGTTTTGACCGAACCGATAATAAGGGATATCCATCAAAACTGTCATCATCTCAAACATTTGGGCATACCGGTTATACAGGAACCTGCATTTGGGTTGATCCTCAATATAACCTGGTTTATATCTTTTTATCTAACCGATTAAATCCTACTTTGAGTGAAAAACTATCTAAACTAGGCATTCGTGCACGAATATTGGATACGATTTATGAAGCCATACAAAAGGCAAATTAAGGCGATTGTATTTTTTAGCTCACCCTGCTAGAAACACCAATTAAATAATCAGCATTTGTTACATTAGCCTAACATTAGTATGATTTTAAAGAATTTACTTTGCATGGATAAAATCATCATAAAATAAGATAATTAGTATAATGAAAATAGGAATTGTATGCTATCCTACCTTTGGAGGTAGCGGTGTTGTTGCATCAGAGTTAGGTAAGGCTTTAGCTGATAACGGGCACCAGGTACATTTTATAACCTATAGCCAGCCGGCCAGATTAGATTTTTTTTCAGCCAATTTATTCTATCACGAAGTGTCAGTTTCAAATTATCCTTTATTTGATTTCCCGCCTTATGAACTGGCATTAGCCAGCAAATTGGTAGATGTGGTGCGGTTTGAAAAACTGGATTTACTGCATGTGCATTATGCCATTCCGCACGCTTCCGCAGCATTTATGGCTAAACAAATACTAGCGACTTATGGCATTCATATTCCTGTAGTTACCACTTTGCATGGTACAGATATTACATTGGTTGGCAAAGATCCAACTTATAAACCGGTAGTTACATTCTCTATTAATCAATCCGACGGTGTTACAGCAGTATCTCAAAACCTGAAAGAAGATACCTACAAACATTTTGATATCAATAATGAAATTCGGGTGATTTCTAATTTCATCGATATGAAACGCTTTAGCTTAAAAGCAAAGGATCATTTCAAAAAAGCGATTGCTCCAAATAACGAACGCATCATTACACACACGTCCAACTTCCGCGAAGTAAAACGTACACAGGATGTAATTAAGATATTTGAAAAAATTCAGAAAGTAGTTCCTTCAAAACTACTTATGGTTGGCGATGGCCCTGATCGTGTATATTGCGAACAGCTTTGTCGTGATTTAGGAATATGTGATCATGTTCGTTTCTTAGGTAAGCAGGATGCTGTTGAAGAAATTCTATCAGTTTCTGATCTGTTTATCATGCCGTCAGAGTCTGAAAGTTTTGGTTTAGCAGCTTTAGAGGCAATGGCTTGTAAAGTGCCTGCTATTACTTCAAATGCAGGTGGTTTACCGGAACTAAATATAGACGGCGTTACCGGATACATGGATAATGTAGGTGATATTGGTGCGATGGCTGCTCATGCCATATTTATGTTAGAAGATGATGAACGGCTTTATGTATTTAAAGAAAACGCCTTAAAAAGAGCAAAAGAATTTGATTTAAGCCTGATCCTGCCAATTTATGAGGATTATTATAAAGAGGTTCTGGCTAAAGCTCTGGTTTAATAAGTAAAATAGAAAATCAGCAAAAAGCCCCTAAATTAGGGACTTTGATATTTATTTGATTAGATGCTTTAACTGGATAATTTCCTTTTCTTCCAGATATCTCCATCTGCCACGGGGAAGATCTTTTTTGGTTAAGTTTGAATATACAACTCGGTCCAGTTTAACAACTTCGTATCCTAAATGTTCGAATATTCGTCGTACAATTCTGTTTTTACCGCTATGGATTTGAACTCCTATTTCCTTTTTACTTCCACCTGTAACATAACTCACCTGGTCCGGTTTAATTAAGCCATCTTCCAGCTCAAGACCAAACTCAATTTTATTGATATCACCTTGTGGTACACTTCTATTAAGTTCTACCTGATAAATTTTGGTCACATTATTTCGCGGATGCGATAATTTTTCTGCCAGGTCTCCATCGTTAGTCATTAATAATAATCCGGTTGTATTACGATCTAAGCGTCCTACAGGATAAATGCGTTCTCGTGAAGCTTTCTCTACCAGACTCATCACCGTTTTACGCTCCTGCGGATCATCCGTTGTGGTGATATAGTCTTTAGGCTTATTCAAAAGCACATAAACCATTTTCTCACGCTTTAATGTTTCTCCGTTATAACGAACAGTATCTTTTGCAGGGTCAATTTTAAATCCTAATTCTGTAACAGGCTCGCCGTTTACAGAAACTACACCGGCCGCAATCAATTCATCTGCTTTACGTCGGGAGCAAATACCCGCATTAGCAATGTAACGATTAAGGCGAATTTGTCCATCGTCTTTTTGGGAAGTAGATTTTTTACTTCTGGTGTTTGGCTTCAGGCGTTCTTGAGAACTCCACTTACCATCATCAGAACGGTATCGTCTGTCTTCCAACGAAATAGGCTCATCTTTTACACGTGATTTAAATGGTTTATCATTAAAGCGTTTAGGAGCACTGTTTTTATCTCCGAAAGGTATCCGGTCTCCTTGTGGCCTGTCACCATAAGGTTTTCTTTCTGGCCTTGTATCTTTATCTGTTTGTCTGTCGGATGAAGGACGCTTATCATCAAATTTTCTATCTCCAAACGGTTTTCGTTCACTTTTGAATTTATCACCATAAGGCTTTTTATCACCTGTTGGTTTATCTGTGTATGATTTACGTTCGCCAAAAGTCTTTTTCTCACCATAAGGTTTTCTTTCGTCTCTTGATTTGTCGCTACTAAATGGTTTTCTTTCCGGACGATCAGTTGAAGTGCGGCGATCATCTTTAGCGGCAGAACGGCCAAAGCTTTTTCCCTCTTCACGATTAGCACTAAAACTTTTAGGGCTTCTTTTTTCGGAAGAGAAAGAACTGTCGGGCTTGCTATCTGTCTTTTTATACCCGCTTTTGAATGGCGGTTTGGAATCAGCTCCAAATGATCTCTTCTTTACAGGGTTAGAATCATCAGCCCGATCTGGTTTAGGTTGGCTTTTTTTATACGGATGATCGGAAGCTGGCTTGGTTGATTTCTTAGACTTTTCGGATTTGTCGTCGCGACTGTTCCTGTTATTTTTGAGTGGCATGATACGCTTTTTAACTCTTCAAAAGAGCGGTTACAAATCTAATCAAAAATATGGGATAAGGGCTGTTTTACGCTATTTTTTATAGCAAATTGAAAGTGCAAAATCAAGGTGCAAAAGGAGAGTCTTAAAAGGCATATCTGGTAACTATTTGATAATTAGGTATATATTTTGTACCTTTGGGAAAATTTTGGTTTTTAATCCCAAAAAGGAAAGAAATTATGATCAAAAAACACCTGACAACTTGTTCTATAATTTTGGTTTTATTTGTAGCCACAAAAGTGTTTATTTATGGTACACCTGTCAATTTATTTAAATCCATAAAATTCGGAGAAATTCCTGCAAAGGCCGAAAGTTCAGCAGATACATACTACAATTCATTAAATTTTGCTAATGAGAGTTTGCCTTTGGGCGATGATCAGGTAAAGTGGCGAATGAATAAAATGCTAAAGGCTCATAACTATGAGAATCTTCAAACATCTCAGCTTCATCGCAAAGCCGCACAATGGTTTCCGCTTATAGAACCTATATTAAAAGCATACGGTATTCCTGAAGATTTTAAATATGTTCCGCTTGTAGAAAGTGGTTTAAAAAGCGGTACATCCCCAAAAGGTGCATCCGGCTATTGGCAATTTATGCCTCAAACTGCCCGTGGCTTAGGTTTACGTGTGAATGGGAATGTAGATGAAAGGCAACAACTTCAAAAATCAACAGTTGCGGCATGTAAATATTTAAAGTCGCTTTTTCGTGAACTTAACAACTGGACCTTGGTTGCAGCTGCATACAACATTGGAGAAGGAGGTTTAAAACGTCAAATATCACGACAAAATCAGGACAATTATTTTAAAATGAAATTAAACCGGGAAACAGCATCCTATGTTTATAAGCTGATTTCAATGAAAGAAATTATTGAAAATCCGGCACTTTATGGATATACCACTAAGCATCGTAAACTATTGGCTGATATTGATATTAGGCCTCGGGTAAAGTATCCGGAGTTTAATCCGATCATTGAGCATAATGCAACAATTATGGGTTTGCAGTTATTGTGAGATTAATATTATAAAAAAATTATAGAATGCAGGTCGGAGATTACTCTGGCCTTTTCTATTTTCTAATTTTTGAAGCTTATTTTTCCACAATCATTCTTAGTTCCTTACCTTAAAACAACAATTGTCTTGCAGAAAAAATTGCATCTTTGCATTGAAATTTCAGAGCGAATATCCAATTTATGAATACATCTAATACAGACCTGGGCGAGCAAAGTGAAGTAGAAGTTTTCGGGGCCAGAGTTCATAATCTAAAAAATATTGACGTTTCTTTTCCTCGCAATAAGCTGGTAGTTATTACCGGTTTAAGCGGCAGCGGAAAATCATCGCTTGCATTTGATACTATTTATGCCGAAGGACAACGCCGATATATGGAAACCTTTAGCGCTTATTCACGCCAGTTTTTAGGTGGGATGGAGCGCCCGGATGTAGATAAGATCTCAGGTCTTAGTCCTGTAATTGCAATAGAACAAAAAACTACCAGTAAAAACCCACGTTCAACAGTAGGAACCATTACTGAGATATATGACTTTATGCGTTTGTTTTTTGCACGTATTGGCGAAGCATATTCTTATGTTACCGGCGAAAAGATGGAGCGAATGTCGGAAGATCAAATCTTGAAAAATATCCAGGAAAAATTTGACGGGCAGGCTATTAATATTCTGGCTCCGGTGGTTAAGGGGCGCAAAGGCCATTACCGTGAACTTTTTGAACAAATACGCAAGCAGGGTTATTTAAAAGTCCGGGTTGATGGCGAGATTTTAGACATCACCGTAAAAATGCAACTGGATAGGTATAAGATCCATGATATTGAAATGGTAATAGACCGCCTCATGGTTAACGATGCTGATAAAAAGCGCTTATACGATTCTATCCAGTCGGCTTTAAAAGTATCAAAAGGCATTATTAAAATCAGCGATAAGGAGAATAAGGAATATTTCTACAGCAAATATTTAATGGATCCTGTTTCCGGAATCTCTTATGATGAACCCCAACCTAATACGTTTTCTTTTAATTCTCCCTATGGTGCCTGTGATCGTTGCGGTGGTTTGGGTTATATTTTTGAAGTAGACCGTCATTCAGTTATTCCAAATCCCAAATTGAGTATTATGCAAGGCGGATTGGCACCATTGGGAGAATATCGTGAAACCTGGGTTTTTCAGATATTAAAGGTACTGGCTAAGAAGTATAATTTCTCGCTATCGGCAGGTATTGATAAAATCCCGGAAGAAACCCTGGATATTATCTTAAACGGTTCCCCGGATATTATTACCGTGCCAGTAGAATATAATAAGTGGAATGTTCAGAATTATCAGATTTCATTTGATGGCATTATAAAAATGCTGGAAGAGCAAACAGATCGTCGTGGTGATGATGTGGGAGAAGATCTGGAGAATTACCGCGTGTTAAAAACCTGCCCGGTTTGTGAAGGAGCACGTTTGAAAAAGGAGTCGCTTCATATTAAAGTAGATCAAAAGAATATTTATGAATTAGCCTGTATGGATATTTCCCAACTGGCTAATTGGTTTAATGGACTCGAAACACGCTTAAATGATCGTCAAAACATCATCGCCAAAGAAATTCTAAAAGAGATTCGTTCCCGCATTGGCTTTTTATTAGATGTGGGATTAACTTATCT
This sequence comes from Sphingobacteriales bacterium, assembly GCA_025353765.1. Lineage (GTDB taxonomy): Bacteria > Bacteroidota > Bacteroidia > Sphingobacteriales > Sphingobacteriaceae > Daejeonella. The sequence continues at coordinate 42,199 of JANXOD010000024.1, read as the reverse complement.
CACCTTAGATCGTACAGCAAGAACCCTATCAGGAGGCGAGGCACAACGCATCCGGCTTGCTACACAAATTGGCTCGCAGCTAGTTAACGTTTTGTACATTTTAGATGAGCCCAGTATTGGTTTGCATCAGCGGGATAATGCTCGTTTAATATCTGCTTTAAAGAATTTGCGGGATATTGGAAACACGGTATTGGTGGTAGAGCATGATAAGGATATGATTCTGGAAGCAGATCATGTGATCGATATGGGGCCGGCAGCCGGAGTGCATGGAGGAGAAGTAGTAGGAGAGGGAACGCCATCGCAATTTGCAAAAGCCAAAACCCTAACCAACGATTATATCAAAGGAATAAAAGAGATTGCTATACCCACAGAACGGCGCAAGGGAAATGGAAAATCTCTCAGCCTGAAAAACGCGACGGGCAATAACCTTAAAAATGTATCCGTTGAATTTCCCTTGGGTACATTTATTTGTGTGAGCGGAGTTTCGGGGAGTGGTAAATCTACTTTAATTGCAGAAACACTGTATCCTATACTCAATCATCATTTTTTTAGGGCAAAGAAAAAACCAATGCCTTATAAGAAAATAGAGGGTTTAGAGTATATTGATAAAGTAATTGAGATTGACCAAACTCCCATTGGCCGTACACCACGCTCCAATCCCTCTACGTATACCGGTGTTTTTTCAGATATCCGAAACTTGTTTGTAATGCTTCCTGAGGCAAAGATAAGAGGATACAAGCCGGGCCGTTTTTCTTTCAATGTAAAAGGCGGACGTTGCGAAACTTGCCAGGGAGCCGGAATGAAAGTGATAGAAATGAACTTCCTGCCGGATGTTCAGGTACCATGCGAAGAATGCGGAGGTAAACGCTATAACCGTGAAACTTTAGAAGTCCGTTATCGGGGGAAATCAATAAGTGATGTATTGGATATGAGTATTGAAGATGCCGTTCCGTTTTTTGAACCTATTCCGTCCATTTACCGCAAAATTAAAACGCTTAAGGATGTTGGTTTGGGGTATATTAAATTAGGACAATCGTCTACTACCTTATCGGGAGGAGAAGCGCAACGTGTAAAACTGGCCACAGAACTTTCTAAAAAAGATACTGGCAATACCTTTTATATTTTGGATGAGCCTACAACCGGCTTGCATTTTGAAGATATTAATGTCCTTTTAGGAGTATTGAATCGCCTGGTAGATCATGGTAATACTATTTTAGTGATTGAGCATAACCTGGATGTTATTAAAGTAGCTGATTGGGTAATAGATCTTGGCCCCGAAGGCGGAAGTGGAGGTGGTGAAATACTTTTTGCGGGTACTCCCGAAGATTTAATAAAAGTAAAGAAAAGTCATACGGGATTGTTTTTGAAAAAGGAGATAGAAGGTTAATATACTGCTATCTCCAACTCATTTCCTCTGCCTTTTAGAATCTTAAAAAGGAATTATACTTTGTTTTGAATGCTATCTTCTAAATATAGTACAACAATTTGTGTTTTTAATAATGCTGGAAAATTCTCACCTTCAAATCAATAAATTTACCTTTAAACCCATAGAATAACTTTTTTCGTAAAGTTGGATATAACAATTATAATTATTTCTAAAATGCTTTTATATTTTATAATTATTAATCACAGAACTAAATGCTCATGCAACCTTCTAATTCTAAGAGATAATAAAATGTTATAAATTCCGGCAGATAGTAATGCCAGAGATGTCATCATTACAAGGCCCATGCTTCCAAAAATAGGGTTCCAAATTATAAAAAAGGAAAAGATTAGTAAGAGTATTCCAATCAGTAAAAACCATCCCCAGGCTGATGCTGTATAAGTTCTTACTTCAAGCGCTGTACCTATAGCTCTTATTCCGGCAAACATTAACCAGAAGCCTACAAAAAAAGCAAAAATAAATGCGGTAAGGCCAGGATATCTGAATATCATAACCCCAAGAATAATATCAAAAATCCCCCCAACCAAATACCATCCCCAGCCATTTAATTTTTCCTGGTTGGCTATAGAAAAATAAATTTCAAGTACTCCAAAGAAAAGCAAAGCTGAAGCAAATAAGAGACTAAGTGACAGGTAAGTTATTACAGGAGTTGAAAATGTCCATATCCCTAATGCGATGTATACAAGGCCTACGATAAGTAATACCCACCAATTTTTTACTACTGTAAGATCCTTTTTAAATGATGACTGTTCCATGATTGCTAATTTTAAATTCCCTACTTTTTAATTTAATTATATCAAAAAGATTTAACCTACCAAGTCGTTCGGTACTTTTAGGTAGTATTTATATATTGCTCTACTTCTGTGAATACAGTTTTTTTCAGCTTTCGGGATGCATCAATAAAAGCTGAAATATTATCTTCCAGTACATCATGCTCTTCTCGAAAAACATAATCTTCATTATCTGTTTTCTGACCCTCATCTAACATTTTTATAAATTTTGCGATATGTCTAAGATGTTCTTCAATCTGTTTTTGAATAGATTTTAGTTGGGTTTCTGCATCTTCAACTATTAGATTTATCTTTTCAAGATTAGGATGTTTAGTATAATTATAAGTTGATAACAGTTTTTTAAAGAAGCGGATTTCATCTGCATAAAATGCTAATTCAGTTTTCCAATATTCAGTAAGTTTATAGAGCTCTTGCCAGCTTGCATTCATCATATAATTGCTTTTCGGGCGAAGTCTATATTCAAATGGCTCCATATTTTTTATATTAATTATATAACTAACAAAATCTGCCAGCTTAATACGAGCAGTAATATTTATCCTGGTTTTTAATTAGAAGGTTGGTTGAATTTTCTTTTTTATTGTGCTGTTTAATGAAGCATAATCATAACCACTAGTATACTTATATCCATCAATAAAAAAAGAGGGTGTCCCGTTTACTCCGCTACGCACCCCGCTTTCAAAATCTAATTCTACCTTTTCAGCCAGTGATTCATCCAGCATATCTCTTTCAAAAGCTGCCATATCTAATCCAATATCCCGGGCAAACTCCCTTAGCGCAGATTCACTTAGCTCTGATTGCCGTTCATAAATAGTATCATGCATTTGCCAGAATTTATGCTGTCTGCCTGCTGCTTCTGCAGATATAGCGGCAGGTAAAGCATATTCATGTACGTTAGATAAAGGGAAATTCCTGAAAACAAACTTTAGTTCCTGCCAAAATTTTTTATAATTTCCTTTACTATAGGATGAGCTCTGCCACAATAAGGACATTGATAGTTTCCATATTCTACTAATTCAATTATTACATCCGGCTGACCTATTATATGATCTCTCTCACTTACCGGGGGAGTTAATTTAGTTGACATGATCAATTATTTTTGGTAATATTTTTTTTCTTTGTAATGTTTTCTAATGCTTCAATTATGCCATCTGCACCCGGATTAATGCCCGTAGGAGAAAGGTAGCTCCATTGAATTATACCATTTTCATCTAGTACAAATAAAGCTCTCCCAGATTGGGCTTCTTTATCATCATAAACACCATATTTCTTTGCAACGTCACCCTTAGGTTCAAAGCCGGCAAGTAATGAGAAATGCAATTTTCTACCTTGTCTGAAAGCCATGTGGCACCATTTACTGTCAACAGAAATACCCAATATTTCTGCATTATACTTTTTAAAATATCCTAGCATTTCATTATATAGTGACATTTCATCTCCGCAAACCGGGCTCCAGTCGGCAGGGTAAAAAGCAAGAATGACATTTTTACCTTTTAGTTCCTGCAATGATATTTTTTGATCAGGAGTAGTAGACAATGCAAAGTCTGGGGCTATATCATTTTTAGTTAACATACGGCACATTATTGAAGTAATTTCTAGTTACTACTCTCGTATATGTTACATTGGCATAATAAATGCAAAATATACCATACTATTTCAACTTGCGATATGCCCGGTTTGTTTGCACCCATTTCACAAAAAAAACTTATTTGACGGGCATTTAATAGTATAAATTTTAGTTTGCTAGACATTAAATAAGAGCTTAAGCTGACTAAAATTTTGCACAAAAAAATCGCCTCGAATTTCTTTCGAAACGGTTTCCTTTTGTATATATTTTTTATCGAAAAACCTATATTAAACTTACACTTCGGTTTACGAATTCTGTAAGCTCAGCACCTGTTAGCATTCCCTGGGATAGAAGTGCCAGGTCAAATGCCTGTTTAGCTAATTGAGTTTGTTCCTCTTTATTTTCTGTTTGTAAAATGCGTCCGATTAACTTATGATTTCCATTGATGGCTACTTTATAATTATCAGGCATAGTACCATAAAAGCTCATTCCGCCACCTAATTGCGACATATCTTTCATACGGCGCATAAATTCATCCATCGTTACAATTACCGGCAACTCATCCGGATTGAGGCTTTCTACTTCTACATGCATATTAGGTTTAGTAATAGCCTTTTCAAAAACAGCTTTCACTTTAGCTTTTTCATCATCATTAAGCACATGAACTGTATTATCATCTTTATTAATCAGCTTATCAGCCACATTTGCATCTACACGTTTAAGCGAGGTTTTTTCTAGTTTTTGTTCCAGTTGACTGATGAAATGAGTATCAATAGGAGAGTTCATCACCAAAACATCATAACCTTTTTTATTGGCCGATTGTATAAATGTATCTTGTTTGGTAATATCTGTAGAATAAATATAAATCAGCGTTCCATCTTTATCTGTTTGTACCGGTTTTATTTTTTCTTTGTATTCCTCAAGGGTAAAATGTTCGTCTTTAGTATTAGTTACCAAGGCAAAATCTTTGGCTTTATCGTAGAATTTATCTTCGCTGATCATACCATATTTAACGAAGAGGCCAATATCTGGCCATTTTTCTTCATAAGCCTGACGATCATTTTTGAAAAGTTCAGCCAGTTTATCAGCTACTTTTTTAGTGATGTAACTATTAATCTTCTTAACATTACTATCTCCCTGCAAAAAGCTTCTGGATACGTTTAAGGGAATATCCGGCGAATCAATTACTCCGTGTAAAAGCATCAAAAATTCCGGCACTACATCTTTTACTTCATCAGTAATAAATACCTGGCGTGAGAAAAGTTTGATCTTATTACGTTGCATTTCAAAATCATTCTTCACCTTAGGGAAGTAAAGTACACCTGTAAGGTTAAAAGGATAATCAACATTCAAATGGATCCAGAATAAAGGATCTTCTGAGAAGGGATATAGTTCTTTATAGAAGTTGAGATAATCCTCGTCTTTAAGCTCAGCGGGAGCTTTTGTCCATATTGGAGACGTATTATTAATGATATTATCAATTTCTACTGACTTGTATTTTGGATTGCCTTCTTTATCTTCACTGTCAGATTTCTGTTCTGTTTTTGTTCCAAATTTGATGGGAACTGGTAAAAACATACAGTATTTATCCAGTATCTGTTGAAGTTTATTTTTATCAAGAAACTCTTTCGAGTCCTTATTAATGTGAAGGATTATATCTGTACCTCTTTTTGTACGATTTCCTTTGCTAATTTCAAATTCTGTACTGCCGTCACATATCCAACGAACCGGTTCTGCACCTTCCTGGTATGATAATGTTTGAATTTCTACCTGATCTGCTACCATAAAAGCAGAATAAAACCCTAGCCCGAATTTGCCAATGATCTCATTCGCATCTTTGGCATCTTTAAATTTTTCAACAAATTCTGTTGCGCCGGAAAAAGCGATTTGATTAATATATTTCTTAATTTCCTCTGCTGTCATTCCAAGGCCATTGTCAGAAATTGTAATTATTTTTTTCTTCTCATCAAATACTATTTCAACTTTAATATCACTTATATCTCCCTGATATTGTCCTAAAGAAGATAGGCGTTTAATTTTCAGTGATGCATCAACGGCATTTGCTACCAATTCACGCAAAAAGATTTCATTATCAGAATATAAAAACTTTTTAATGATTGGAAAAATGTTTTCGGTATGAATGGAGATAGTTCCTTTTTCTTGAATGTCCTGCATATTTTTTATTTATATATGATAAGCTTTTATCAAGAGCTATTCCAAAATTAGATAAATGCCAGCATGTCAGTTAAAGATGTATATTAACTGTTATTTAGGACAAGAAAAAATATTGTAATGAATAAAAATTGACTAAAAAGGAATGTTAATCGAGTAAATAACTCATTACTTTATGGAATTCACATCCATTTGCATTTTTATTAAGCCTTGATAAAAGCTTTCTTCTTCTTTTAAGCTATCTATAATTAATGATTTAATATTATTCTGTGGAGGTGTGTTTTTTGTATAGGCCAGAATATTGTATATATAGTTTCTATATCTGCTAATTGCCATCAACTCATCAATAATATCCAAATTTAATTTGATATCATTGAATTCACTGATATGAGCAAATTCATTGACTTTGCTTATAAAATTTTTAAATGTGTTACAAATTTTTCCTTTTGCACGAGACTTTTGGATGTAAAAAATATAGTCAAGCCGGTTTAATCTGTCCATTATTACAGAAATGTGGTCACTTAGTAATTTTGAAAACTCCGTACGCCCAAGTAGGATAACTAAACGGGGTATTTTGCGAAGACAACAGTTTTCTGCTGAATAAATAAAATGTAGATTTTCAATATAATTAGCCTTATTATATAGAATTGGCCCCATACCTAACTTTAGAAACCTGGGTTTTAGGATAAGATGCAGTTTTTTCATAATGCAAATTATTGCTTTAATGTACAACAAAGATAGTTTTTATTTTAGTAAGATATAATAATTATATTAAAGTATTAATTAAATTTAATAGTTGTCTCAGAAGAATTTGGCATCAGTATTGTAAATACTGATGAGCTTTAACTTTTGGTTAAGTCAAAATATATAAAACAAAATATGAAAAGAAGTACAACCTTTTTTGTAAATGCAGTAGCTGCAATTGCAATATTAATAGGAGCAAACAATGCAAATGCTCAAACTAAAAAAACTCCTGCTGGTGATTCTAAAGATGTAAGATTAGGGATTGGCTTTAATGTAGGACTTCCTACCAATGATTTCTATGATATTGCTTTAGGTGGCGATTTAAAGCTGCAAAAAGATTTTTTCAGTAATATATCAGCTACTTTATCAGCAGGATACACGAACTTCTCTTTTAAAGGTGACGTTCAAACCCTCGATGGCCAAACTGGTATAGGATATATTCCAGTTAAATTAGGGATTAAAATTTTCCCGGTAGAGCGCTTCTACATTGCAGGTGAAGTCGGTGCAGCTTTTGGCACCGATAAAGGGCAAGGAACAGCATTGGTTTATGCTCCAGGTATTGGTCTTGGGTTTAATAATGGTCTTGATTTAGGTTTACGTTATGAAGGCTTTGCTCAGGATGGGAATAATTTAGCACAGGTTGCTTTACGTATTGCTTACGCATTTAATTTAAGCAGATAATCCTAGAATAATAGTAAAAATCCTGCTTGTAAAGCGGGATTTTTTTGCTTTTGAATATATTAATATTAATAATTAAAATAAAAGAAAATGATCAGACTTAAATTAGTTATAATGATAGCCGGATTATCGTTATTTATTGTAGCATGTAATCAGAAAAATAATCAAAATATTTCTTCTACTAATTCCTCTAAAGATACTATAGCATCACCAGACACAATTGTTGTTTTAAAAGACACTAAAATTCAAGGAATTTATACACATTATAATCATTTGAAAAATGCATTAATTGCATCAGATTCGGTAGATGCAAAAAAAGCTGGTAATGAACTAGCAAAAGCTTTAGTAAAAATAAGTGGATGTGAAAATACTGCAGTAGTAGCCCAAAAAATAGGTAATTCTACCAATATTAATGATCAGCGCTTGAACTTTATTCCTTTAAGTTCTGATATCGTTGCCTTATTAAAACATGCAGAAATCGTATCAGGTGAAATATATGTGGATTATTGCCCTATGGCTAATGACGGAAAAGGTGCTTATTGGTTAGCATCTGCCAGCAAAATAAGAAATCCATATTACGGAGATGACATGGTAAATTGTGGCGAAATAAAGGAAGAAATAAAAAAGAAGTAGATTTTAATTTTAAATAAAAATAATCTGATATATGATGGATTTAGCAGATTAGCATGGTGTTTTTAACTGCATTACAAAATCCATTTTGCATTTTACTTTTCCCTTGTATTATTTAACAAAAAATTGCAAAGGTTTATTCAATTTTAGGCCGAAAACAATCATATTTAATTAATTTTGTTTCATAATACATTTATATGTTAGAAGAAGCATCCTTAAAATTAGGAGATAATACGTACAACATGCCTGTAATCACGGGTACTGAAGGTGAAAAAGCCATTGATATTTCTAAACTTCGTGATGAAAGCGGCTATATTACCTTAGATTCTGGCTATAAAAATACAGGAGCAACTAAAAGTGCAATTACATTTTTAGACGGAGAAAAGGGAATATTAAAATATCGTGGATATTCTATTGAGCAGCTTGCTGAGAAATCCTCTTTTCTTGAAGTGGCGTATTTATTGATTTATGGAGAACTTCCAACAAAATCTCAGATTGATGCTTTTCAAAAAGATATATCCCGTCATACACTGGTGCATGAGGACATGAAAAAATTCTTTGATGGATTTCCTTCAAAGTCTCATCCGATGGGCCAGTTATCCTCTCTTATTTGCTCTCTATCTTCATTTTATCCGGAATCATTAAATCCAAAACAAACGGCAGAGGAACAAAATTTAACGATGATTAAGCTGCTTGCAAAAATGGCAACGGTAGTATCATGGATTTATAAAAAATCATTAGGACACCCTATTATTTATCCTCAAAATAAGCTGGATTACGTAAGTAATTTCCTTAATATGACCTTTGGCCAGCGTACAGAAGATATAGAAATTGACCCGGTTGTGGTTTCTGCGATGAATGTCTTACTTATTTTGCATGCAGATCATGAGCAAAATTGCTCAACATCAACAGTTCGCATGGTGGGATCCTCCGACTGTAATTTATATGCTTCTATCTCTGCTGGAATTTCTGCTTTATGGGGCCCTTTACATGGAGGAGCAAACCAGGCGGTAATAGAAATGCTAGAGCAAATTAAAGATGATGGTGGCGATACAGATAAGTGGATTAATAAAGCAAAAGATAAAAATGATGGTTTCAGGTTAATGGGATTTGGGCACCGGGTTTATAAGAATTTCGATCCGCGTGCTAAAATCATTAAAAAAGCCTGTGATGATGTATTAGATAAATTAGGAGTAGATGATCCTATTTTAGATATTGCAAAAAAATTGGAAGCCGCAGCATTAAACGATCCTTACTTTGTAGAGCGAAAATTATATCCTAACGTTGATTTTTACTCTGGTATTATTTACCGTGCTTTAGGTTTTCCAACAGATATGTTTACGGTGTTATTTGCCTTAGGTCGTTTACCGGGATGGATTGCACAATGGAAAGAAATGCGTGAAAATAAAGAACCTATTGGCCGCCCGCGTCAAATTTATGTAGGAGAAGTAAATAGAGATTTTGTTGATATTGATAAGCGTTAAAATGATTTATTCTGATATTAAGTGGATTTTATATAGTTGCTATGGTAATTGTTAAAACCGAGGCAATACTTATGACCATTACTAAGATATAAGATATACTAAGGAGTAAAAATCGGAATACAGTACTTAGTCTGGAGTACTTATATACAGTTCGTAAAGATTGATATATATACCAGATAGATGAAATAATTAGTAGAAAATATAGTCCACTATGGGTCCAATCAGGTAACAACTTTTTCATTAATAAGAAAAATATATATAACAAAAACAGAAATGAATGTATATGAATAGTATACATTAAATGTTCAATAAAATATACTTTAGATTTATGGAAAGTTAATGTTAGTATTATTGCAAATAGGGGCATTAAAACAAACATGATTTTTGGGATATTTTGCCGGAAACTATCTAGTATAAGATAATCCGACCTGTTGCCATTTTCCTGCTTAAATTGTATTTGCTCTTTGTCATGAAATGTTCAATAAAACTAGCTTGTTTATTGACAGGAAGATTTTGCTGAAAGGATTCGTAGTCTTTAATCGTCTTAAACTCTTTTTTATAAAAATCATACTCTCCTCAAGAGATATTTAATCCATTATTTTTTTGAGATTGGAGAATATCAATCTTCTTTTCAATATTAGTTCGTTCTTGTGCAGAAATATTGGAAGATTTAAGTTTAGAATTTAAAGTAAATAATTCTTTTTCACGACCTTGATCTAGAACTTTATAAGATTGGGCTTCCCAGTTTTGATGAGGCAATACGAATAAAAAAAAGATAAAGCTTATAAACAAATACATAGTTACCGGTGGAAGGTGAGAAACCCTTCGTCCTGCATTGTATTCATTCGTTAAATATCCGGGTTTAGTTATTAAAGGGATAAAACTATTGAAAAATTTATTGTCAAAATGAAAGTAATGGCTAACACTATGAGTAAGCAAGCTCCAGAAATTTTCCCTTACTTCAATATTTTCCTGTCCGCATTCAGAACAAAATTTACCTGTTACTAATTCACTACAGTTTAAACAATTATTTTCTACTCTGTAATGCTTTTTCATTGCAGGTTTTTACATTAAAATTCCGGCAATTGTTGCAGATAAATAAGATGCTAATGTACCGCAAATTAAAGCTCTTACACCTAACTTTGCCAAATCAGTGCGTCTTTCGGGCGCAAGTTCCCCTATACCGCCAACCTGTATTGCAATAGAACTGAAATTGGCAAATCCGCAAAGTGCAAAACTGGTAATTATAACAGTTTTTGCATCAAGTGTAGCTTTAATCTTTGCTAAGTCAAGGTAAGCTACAAATTCATTAATTACCATTTTGGTACCCATTAACGAGCCGGCTGCATGAATATCTTTTCCCGGTACACCCATCGCGTAGGCAAAAACTGAAAATACAGAGCCAAGAATTTGATTTAAACTTAACGTATTTATATCAATACCTATAAATGCTAAAGAAAGACCCAAATGACCTAAACCTGATCCGATTTTTCCTAATACATAATCAAGTAGCGCGATAATGGCAATAAATCCGATAAGCATGGCAACTACATTTAACCCTACTTTTAAACCATCACTGGCACCATGTGAAATAGCATCAACAAGATTTTCATTAGTCTTTTTGATCTCTAAAGACACTTTACCTTTGGTTTCTGATACTTCAGTCTCTGGCCACACAATTTTAGATATAACCAAAGCCGCAGGAGCTGCCATTATACTTGCAGCTATTAAATATTCTGCAGGAACACCTAAAGCAATATAAACGGCCATAACGCCACCTGCAATACAAGCCATACTACCAGTCATTGATGCCAGTAATTCCGACATGGTCATTCCTTTTAAATAGGGTTTTATCATGATCTGAGCTTCTACCTGGCCTACAAATGCACTAGCTACGTTTGATAATGCCTCAGAGCCGGATACGCCCATCACTTTGTATACTATAAAAGCCAGGAATTTTACAATACGCTGCATAATACCCAGATAATAAGCCACACTTACCAAAACGGCTACAAATATAATGGTAGGAATAATTTTAAAGAAGAATATAAAATCATGACCAGCTCCAAAAGCTTTATCCATTAATTCTTTATTAACTAAAGCGCCAAAAACAAAGGCTGCACCAGCTTGCGAAAAATCTAATATTTTAGTTACGGCAGCACCCAGCCAGGAGAAAATTTCTTTTCCAACGGGTACCTTCAAAATAAATAGAGCTAAAATTAATTGAACTGCTAATCCGGAGAATACTAACCGGTAATTGATTGCTTTCCGATTATTTGACATCAGGAAGGCTATAGCAAAAATAAGGACAATGCCAATAAGGCCGGTAAATCTTTCCATAAAAGAATTTAATTCTGAATTAAGAGGGAAATTTAGAAATAAGATTGGTAATAATAAACTTTTAAGGAATATTTATGAAGATTTTCGCTTGGTAAGCTCATCTCTTATTTTTGCAGCTTTTTCATAGGCCTCTTCAGTTAAGGCTTCCTTTAATCTGGTTTTAAGCTCTTCATCTGTTAAAGACGTTAAATTTAAGGTTGTACCTATTGCCTGTTCTTCAGTTGAAGTTTCTATATTTTCAAGGAAAACAAAATCATTTCCTTCAATAATAATACCGGCTGTGGCCAGAATAAACTCATAAGTATATATTGGGCATTCAAAACGTACTGATAGAGCAATAGCATCCGAAGTTCGTGCGTCTATCTCAACAGTTTTTTTACCATCATTACAAAGGAGTTTAGCATAAAAAATGCCATCTATTAGGTTATAGATAATTACTTCTTGCACATTAATGTGGTAAGATTCAGCAAAAGATTTAAAAAGATCATGCGTTAATGGGCGACTTGGAGTCATTTTTTCAATCTCGATCGCAATAGCCTGTGCTTCAAACCCGCCTATGATGATTGGTAATCGGCGTCGGCCGTTAACTTCTCCTAAAACAAGTGCATAAGCACCAGATTGTGTTTGACTATAGGATAACCCAACAATATCTAACTTGATCTTTTTCATAACAATTAGTTAATAGCTAGTAGTTTAAGGTTTACAGTTAACAGTTTTTTGATGCCTACTGCTAACTATTCCATTACCAACTATATTAGACTTGAGCTTTATATGATTTTATAGATTCAATTAATTTTGGTACGATTTCAAATGCATCTCCAACCATGCCATAATCAGCAACTTTAAAAAATGGAGCTTCTGGATCTTTATTTATCACTACAATCGTTTTTGATGAGCTTACACCGGCTAAGTGTTGAATTGCGCCTGATATACCTATCGCAATATACAAATTAGGACTAACAGCAATTCCTGTTTGTCCAACATGTTCTTCATGCGGGCGCCATCCGGCATCTGAAACTGGTTTTGAGCAAGCCGTTGCCGCACCTAAAACCTTTGCTAATTCTTCTATCATTCCCCAATTTTCGGGACCTTTCATTCCACGGCCGGCAGAAACTACTAATTCTGCATCTGGTAGCGCAATCTTATCCGTAGCTCTAACAATCTCTTTCACCATAGTTCTAAAATCAGATTCTTTAGCTTCTGATTGAAAATCTTCAATACTTGCTGTAGAACCAGACTCTATAACCTGGTAGGAATTAGGGTTTAAAGCAATGATTTTTATTTCTGAAGTTAACTCTACCGAAGCAAATGCTTTGCCAGAAAACGCCGTTTTTTTAACACTGAACTTACCGCCATCTGTTTTTGGTAATTCTACGGCACCATCAGCTAAACCAGCTTTTAATTTTACAGCTATACGCGGGGCAAGGCCTTTACCACTAAATGAATTAGCTAAAATAACCACATTCGCATTTTCTTTTTTAGCTGCTTCTGCAATGATGGATGCATAGGCCTGGTTAACAAAAGATTTTAGTTTTTCATTAGACACGTTCAAAACTTTTGAAGCCCCATACTTACCTAAATTGCTTAATCCGGTTTGATCAACACTCCCAATGGAAACAGCTACCACATTCGTATTTAATTGATCTGCTATCGCCTTGGCATAAGATACTACTTCAAAAGTAGATTTTTTAAACTTGCCATCTGCATTCTCTACGTATACTAAAATTGACATTTAGCCTCCTTAATCCCGCTTAAGCGGATGAATTTTAATGAATAAATAATTTATAATTTAAATCTTTTTGCACCAAATAAAATTTGAGATTTAAATAACTCTTGTCTCTGTATGCAATAGATTTATCAGTTGATCAGTTTCTTCTGCTGGCACTAATTTTACAGAACCGCGTGGGGCAGGAGTTTCATAATGTTTTATGTCTGCCACTTTTTCTATTTCAACTGCTTCAACAACCTGCAAGGGTTTTGTTCTGGCAGACATGATCCCACGCATATTTGGAATTTTAGCTTCAGCAACACCTTCTGCACAACTTGCTATAAATGGAGCAGGTACACTTAACATTTCTTTACCGCCTTCAATTTCACGCTGAATTGTTGCATTACTTCCGTCAAAGTCAAGTTTTTTAATAATGGAAATGGATGGAATATCTAAAAATTCTCCAACCATAGCTGCAACTTGAGAGCCGTTATAATCAATAGATTCCCGGCCGGTTAAAATCATATCAAATCCTTTATCTTTTGCGTACTGAGCAATTTGATAAGATACAAAATAAGCATCGCGTGGAGCTGCATTTATACGAACAGCATCATCGGCACCAATAGCTAAGGCTTTGCGAATGGTAGGTTCAGAACTTACTTCACCTATATTTATTACAGTGACTGTACCTTTACCGCCTTCGCATAACTCAATTGCACGAGCTAAAGCAATCTCATCATATGGGTTAAGAATGAATTGAACACCCGCTGTATTGAATTGGGTATTATCATTCGTAAAGGTTATTTTTGTCGTAGTATCCGGAACGTTACTCACACAAACTAATACTTTCATCTAGATTCTGTTTTTGCAAATCTACTCAAAAAAGCCAAATTTAAAATGCATCGTAATCGATTACAAAAGCTTTTGGATTTTATAGAGAATGAACCCAATGATCCATTCCTTAAATATGCCCTTGCAACCGAATATTTGAACGCTAATGAAGCAGATAAAGCACTTATATATTATCAAGATTTGATAACTAATCATTCTGATTATGTAGGCACTTATTATCATTTAGGTAAATTGTATGAAGCCCTTAATCGTAAAGCTGATGCTATAAAAACATACCAAGCTGGAATGATTATAGCCAGAAATACCAAAGATATGCATGCTTTTTCTGAGTTGCAGGGAGTTTATAATTCTGCAACAGGATTAGATTACGAAGACGATTAATCTATTTATTTTGAGCAAGCGAAAACTTATTTTTCTGCGTGATGTAGTATGGTATACTCTAACTGCTTTTGGCGGTGCACAGGCTCATATCGGTATGATGCTTAAAAGTTTTGTATATAAAAGGCAATACATTACTGAGCATGAATTATTAGAACTTAATGCCCTAACACAAATTTTGCCGGGGCCATCATCCACCCAAACTTTGGTCGGTATAGCTTATAAAGTTGGCAAATTGCCGCTTGCTATCATCACTTTCCTCATCTGGATACTTCCATCTGCTGCAATCATGGGATTTGCGGCTATTAGTTATTCCTTGCTTGGCCAAAAAGCTAAATTTGAACATATCCTTAGCTTTATTCAACCCATTGCTGTAGGTGTTGTTGCCTTTGCAGCATATGCTTTTGGAAAAGCTATTCTAAAAAGTTATACGTCTATTTGGCTTGCTATTGCCTCTCTAATAGCTACATTAATTTTAAAAAATGCTTATATTTTTCCTATTCTTATCTTACTTGGAGGAATTCTTTCATCTGCTATTGATACGCCTGTGGAAGAAATTAACCTCCGGTCGAAATTGTTTTCTAATATTAATCCTAAAAAGATTGCTTATTTTATTGGGATCCTATTATTCTTCGCAGCCTTAGGAGCTATTATTAATCGGACTTCACCTTTTAGTTTGCCTATACGTTTATTTGAAAATTTCTATCGTAACGGAATTATGATATTTGGCGGAGGACAGGTACTCATACCTTTTATGTTTACAGAGTTCGTTGAAATGAAGCACTATCTTACATCCCAAGAGTTTTTATCAGGATTTGCTTTGCAACAAGCATTGCCAGGACCTACATTTTCTTTTACTTCCTTTGTGGGAAGCATGACTCTCAAAAATGCCGGTTATGGACCTTATGGACAGATGTTAGGCAGTCTAGTAGCTGTATTGGGTATAAACCTACCAGGATTAATACTGATCCTTTTTATAGTTCCATTTTGGAATGATCTGAAGAAAATTACCCGTATAAAAAATTCTTTATCTGGAATTAATGCCGTTTCAGTTGGATTTCTGGGTGCAGCCTTTCTTTTTTTACTTCAGCCTATGGGGTTAAATACCATGTCCATAAGCATCATGATTACTACATTTCTGCTATTGGCCTTTACAAAAATAAAGACACCAATATTGATATTAACAGGAATTTTAATAGGATTTTTCTTTTAATAATCCCCACACTAACCGTAAAACATAAGCTCTTTATTTCTGATACTTATATTTGATTTTTGTGCCTTTATTCTTAAAAAGGTTTTAAAATGGCGGTTCATCATCCATATCATCCATACGGGATGGGCGGATAATAAAGTTATTGGGTTTTTCAAAATCAGGAGAAGGGTTAATTCCTGCAAATGGGTTGGGGTTACTGAATGAAGATGGGGCAGAAAAATCTTCGTCCATATCTGTGAATTTTACAAATTTACCTATAAATTTAAGGGGTACAGTACCGGTTTCTCCATTACGGTGCTTGGCAATAATTACTTCACCAATGCCCACAGTTGAACGGCCTTGTTCATCTTCTGTTAAGCCATAATACTCGGGCCGGTAAAGGAATAAAACCATATCTGCATCCTGCTCAATTGAACCAGATTCTCGTAAATCGGAGAGCATTGGTTTTTTATTTGCACCTGGCCGGGTTTCTACCGCTCTGCTTAACTGTGAAAGTGCAATTACCGGAACGTTTAATTCTTTAGCAACAGATTTTAATGCCCGCGAAATGCTACCAATTTCCTGCTCACGATTACCATTTTTTCCGTCACCTTTGCCATGCATTAATTGCAAATAATCTACAATGATCATTTGTATATCGTATTGTGCTTTTAATCTACGGCATTTTGCTCTGAATTCAAAAATATTAAGAGCCGGCGTATCATCAATAAAAAGAGGCGCTTCGGTGAGTTTACCAATTTTAGAATGCAGTTGCTGCCATTCCCATTCAGCTAAATGGCCTTTACGGATTTTTTCCTGCTCAATTTCAGTTTCGCCGGAAATTAAACGATTTACCAATTGCACGGATGACATTTCTAATGAAAAAACTACAACTGGTTTATTAAATTGAACAGCCGCATTACGGGCGCAACTTAATACAAATGCAGTTTTACCCATTGCCGGACGGGCAGCTATAATAATTAAATCGGAAGGTTGCCATCCGGAAGTGATACGATCTAAAGCCGTAAAGCCCGATGCTACACCTGTTAAGCCATCTACCCGATCTTTAATTTTTTCCAGATTATCCAGAGATTCACGGATGATATCATCCATTTTCCGGGAATCACGGCGGAGGTTATTTTGGGCAATTTCAAATAGGTTTTTTTCTGCGTGATCTAATAAATCAAAAATATCAGTGGTATCTTCATAGGCATTGCTGATAATTTCGGTGGAGATTCGAATTAGTTCACGCTGAATAAATTTTTGTGAAATGATGCGGGCATGATATTCAATATTTGCTGCCGAAGCAACACGATTTGTAAGTTCGGTAATATAATAGGCTCCGCCAATCATTTCCAGATCACCTTGTTGGCGCAATTGTGCAGTAACGGTTAAAATATCTACAGGAGAAGACTTTTGAAACAGTACCTGAATAGCTTCGAATATTTTTTGATGGTTGTCTTTATAAAAAATATCAGGCTTTAAGATATCAATTACCGCAGAAAGTGCGTCCTTCTCCAGCATCAGAGCTCCCAAAACAGCCTCTTCTAAATCAACAGCTTGTGGCGGTAATTTCCCCAGGCCACTAACCATTCCACTTAAACGACTGCGGCGATCAGTAGTTTGAGTATTTTTTTTGTTTCGGCTAAAATCCTGTTCGTTATCTAAACTCATGGCTACAAAAATATATAAAAAAGGGTGAGCAATTTTTTAAGTTTTTCACAGTGTAAAATTTTAGCAAAACACACTATTTGATATTCATAGGACAAACGCTATTGTTATTCACATCTAATGTTAATAAAATGTTTGCTTTTTTATATTAATGATGATTAAGCTTATTAGAATATGATGTTCAAAACTTTAAGAGATGTTTATAACTCCAAAATACTTTTCACTATTTAGTGCCTCCACATTCTGAAAAAGAAATTATAGCTACCTTGCCGGTTCTTAGAATCAGTATAAATGAACACTAACTCTTATCATAATAAGCGTGACTTTAGTCCGAGGGAATCTAACCAAATGGTATTTGGAATCCGGGCGGTAATTGAAGCTATTAAAAGCGGAAAAGAAATTGAAAGTTTGTATTTGCAAAGAGGACTTAACGGCGAGATAATTCTTGAACTGCGCAGTATATTAAAAGAACATGAAATAGGATTTCAGTTAGTGCCGGTTGAAAAGTTAAACAGGTTAACGCAAAAAAATCACCAGGGCGCTGTCGCATTTATATCTCCTATTACGTATGATAAAATTGAAAATATCATTCCAACTATTTATGAAAAGGGAGAAGTACCCTTTATTTTGATTTTAGATGGCATAACTGATGTGAGAAATTTTGGAGCGATTGCCCGGACGGCAGAGTGTGCAGGTATTCATGCCATTATAGTACCCTCAAAAGGATCAGCGCAAATTACCCCGGACGCAATCAAAACTTCTGCAGGCGCTTTGTATAAAATACCCGTTTGCAGACATGATAGTTTAATAAAGACAGCTAAGTTTTTACAGGAATCTGGTTTGCAGCTTATTGCCTGCACAGAAAAAACCAATGATTATTTGTACCAGCCGGATTATACTGCACCTACTGCTGTAATTATGGGTTCTGAAGAAGACGGGATTTCAACAGAACTCATTCGAATTGCCGATCATTTGGCTAAAATACCCATGTTTGGAGAGATTGAATCACTCAATGTTTCGGTATCTGCCGGAGTTTTATTGTATGAAGTGGTAAGGCAAAAAATGAGTGCTAAATAAAATCTACGCCAAAACGTTGTTTTACATCACCTACAATTTGTTTTACGTGTTGTTCCTCTTCGCGTGGACAAATGAGCAAGGTATTATTATCCTCAACTACAATGAAATCATGCAGGCCCTGTAATATAACGAGCTTCCCCTTAGGAACATTAACCATACAATTTGAAGAATCATACATAATTACCCTTTCTGATGGGATAACTGCATTTCCAACATAATCTTTTTCTGCCAGATCATACACAGATGCCCAGGTACCCAAGTCAGACCAGCCAAATTCAGCAGGTAAAACATATACCTTATCTGCTTTTTCCATAATGCCATAATCAATAGAAATATTTGTGCATTGATAATAGGCAGATTGTATAAATTCATGTTCATCAGCAGTATTATAAACTGCGTGGCCTTCTTTAAAAATATCGTTCATGTCTGGTAAATGATCTTCAAATGCTTTCAAGATGCTTTTAGCAGACCAAACGAATATTCCGGCATTCCATAAAAATTCGCCGCTCTGTATAAATGTTTTGGCTAATTCGAGGTTGGGTTTTTCAGTAAATGTTTTTACTCTATTAAAATCATCGCCCAATCGATGGGTGTTAAATTGAATATACCCATAACCTGTATCAGGGCGAGAAGGTTTTATACCCAACGTTATCAAAATGTCATTAACTGCAGCCGTTTCAAGAGATTGATTAATGCATTTTACAAATTCATCGGTATCTACAATTAAATGATCTGATGGTGCAACTACGATAGATGCATTTGGATTAATCTTACTGATTTTATGACAACCATAGGCTATACAAGGCGCTGTATTGCGCATAACAGGCTCGGCTAAAATCTGTTGCTCATCTAATCCAGGCAATTGTTCTTTAACCAGGTTAATATAGCCTTCATTCGTAACAATGAATATATTTTCTTTAGGAACTATTTTAAGAAACCGGTCATAAGTATGCTGTATAAGTGTTTTTCCTGTTCCCAGGATATCAATAAATTGTTTAGGATGTGAGGTACGGCTAATGGGCCAAAAGCGACTGCCAATACCACCTGCCATTATAAGGGCATAATAGTTTTTCATTATTTATATTAAATACATTTTAGATAATTCCTTCTTTTAACAGATCATGAAGGTGTACGATTCCCTCATACTTATTGTTTGAACCAACTAGTATTTGTGTAATATTATTAGCTCTTAAAAGCTCAAGTGCATGTACAGCTAACTCATCCTTATCCACATATTTTGGATTTTTACCCATAATATCTTTAGCAGTAAGGCCTTCAATGGTATGATGTGTTTCCATCATTCGTCTTATATCCCCGTCAGTAATAATACCGGCAATTTGATCTCTGTCTACAACCGCAACCGCACCTAATCTGTTTTTCGTAATCTCAATGATAACTTCTCTAACAGGTGTGTTTAATAAAACCTGGGGTTTTTCATTCTGCGCTGCCAGATCGCTTACTTTTAAATATAGGCGTTTACCCAATGAACCCCCGGGATGATATTTTGCAAAATCAGCACTTGTAAATTCTCTGCTTTCCAGCAAACATACTGCCAAAGCATCGCCCATGGCTAATTGAGCTGTGGTGCTTGTGGTAGGAGCCAGGTTATGCGGGCAGGCCTCTGTTTCAATGGTAGTATCCAAAACAAAGTCAGCCTGTTTAGCCAAAAATGAATCCATATCTCCAACCATAGCAACCAATGTATTTTTTGACTGTTTCAATAATGGGATCAGGACTTTTATCTCAGGAGTATTTCCACTTTTAGAAATACAGATGATCAGATCCATTTTTTGAATCATGCCCAAATCGCCATGTATGGCATCGGCAGCATGCATGAAAATTGCAGGTGTTCCGGTTGAATTAAAAGTTGAAACTATTTTTTGTGCAATGATAGCGCTTTTACCAATTCCTGTAACAATTATGCGACCATTCAACTGTAAAATACATTTAACTACTTCCGGAAAATCTTCATTTAACTGGCTTGAAATCCGTTTCAAGCCTTCTGACTCTATTTTTAACGTCTTTTTAGCAAGTTCTAAAATTTGTTGATTGTTTTTCAAGGAGGAATATATTTTATATAAAGCTATATTTTACGACAAAAATATGTATTTTGAACATTATTATGACCCTTTTTCAATTTTTTCCAGAAAGATAAATGGAAATCAACAAATCATTATTTGATAATTTACAGAATTTCTTCGGCTTTGATAACTTTAAAGGCGACCAGGAAGCAATTATCAACAGTATACTTCAAAAGAAAGACACATTTGTGATTATGCCCACTGGTGGTGGTAAATCAATTTGTTATCAATTGCCAGCCTTAATAAGTGAAGGAACTGCTATAGTTATATCGCCTCTTATCGCATTGATGAAAAATCAGGTAGATCAGCTCCGGGCATTTGGAGGAACCGATAGCATCGCTCATTTTTTAAACTCCTCATTAAACAAGGCAGATATAATCCGGGTTAAAGAAGATGTTACCAAAGGATTAACCAAGCTTTTATATGTAGCTCCGGAATCATTAACCAAAGAAGAAAATATTGAATTTTTACGTGGCATTACTATCTCATTTGTAGCGGTTGATGAAGCGCATTGTATCTCCGAATGGGGACATGATTTTAGGCCCGAGTATAGAAGAATACGCCAGGTAATTGATAATATTGGAGATAACATTCCAATTATTGCTTTAACAGCAACAGCTACTCCCAAAGTTCAGCAGGATATTCAGAAGAATTTGCAAATGAATAATGCAGTCCTATTTAAATCATCATTCAACCGGCCCAATTTGTTTTATGAAGTACGTGCAAAACGTAACGTGATTAAAGAAATTGTAAGATATGCTAAAATGAATGCTGGTAAATCCGGAATTATTTATTGCCTTAGCCGTAAAAAGGTAGAGGAAGTTGCAGAGGCTTTACAATTAAATGGAATTAAAGCATTGCCGTATCATGCGGGTTTAGATCCTAAAACCAGGGCCGAAACTCAGGATAATTTCCTGATGGAAGATGTTGATGTAATTGTAGCAACTATTGCATTTGGTATGGGAATAGATAAACCGGATGTACGGTATGTGATTCACCATGATATCCCTAAAAGTATGGAGGGTTATTACCAGGAAACCGGCAGATCTGGCCGTGATGGTGGCGAAGGCGTATGTTTAGCTTTTTATGCTCAAAAAGATATTGATAAGCTTACTAAATTTATGAAGGATAAGCCTGTTTCTGAACGTGAAATAGGTACACAGATATTAAAAGAAGTCATTGATTATTCCGAGTCATCTGTTTGCAGGCGTAAACAAATCCTTCATTATTTTGGCGAGAACTTTAATGAAGCCGGTTGCAATAATATGTGCGATAATTGCAGGCACCCTAAAAAATATTTTGATGCGGAAGAGCCATTAAAGAAAGTATTAACTCTGGTAAAGAATTTAGGTGAGAAGTTTGATGATCAATACTTCATCAACATTATGATGGGAGTAGATAATGCACAGATTTCATCATACGAGCATGATAAACTTCCCATTTTTGGTTCAGGAAAAGAGGAAGGCGAAATTTTATGGAAGTCTTTAATGCGCCAAGCGGTTTTAAACAATTACGTTCAAAAAGATATTGATAATTATGGATTACTCAAACTGACAAAGTTAGGAAAGGCATTTATAGAGGCCCCACATGCTATAAAATTTATTCTAAATTATTTAATTGATACAGCTGAAGATGAAATAGAAGAAGCACAGCAGCAAAATAGTGCTTTGGATACTCAGTTGCTTCAAATGATTAAAGATCTTCGTAAGAAAATCGCCAAACAAAAAAATCTTCCTCCTTTTGTCATCTTTCAGGATCCATCTTTAGAGGAAATGTGCACTCATTACCCGGTCTCTTTGGATGAATTAAAGCAGATTCAAGGTGTAGGCTCTGGGAAAGCGTTGAAATTTGGCCCGCCCTTTATTGAGTTAATTAAACAATATGTGGAGGATAATGATATTGATCGCCCGATTGATTTAGTGATTAAAAGTGCGGCCAATAAATCAGCATTAAAGGTTTCTATCATTCAAAATATAGATCGACAGATTGCATTGGATGATATTGCATCAGCAAAAGGCATGTCATACGATGAAATTTTAAAGGAAGTGGAAACGATTGTAAATTCAGGTACCAAACTAAATCTGAATTATTACATCGATGAAATGATTGAAGAAGACCGGCAGGATGAGGTTTACGATTATTTTAGAGGTACAGAGATAGATTCTATTGAAACAGCTCTAACAGAATTAGGCGATGAAGATTACACCCGTGAAGAAGTCCAATTAATGCGTATTAAATTTTTATCTGAATTAGGAAATTAATGATTGATAATATCCCCCAAATAAAATATACAAACACCAATAATTTCTTTTTAATGGCGGGCCCCTGTGTTATTGAGGGCGAAGAAATTGCTTTAAGAATTGCAGAACGAATTATTTCTATTACAGATAAATTAAAAATCCCGTATATATTTAAAGGATCATATCGTAAAGCAAATCGTTCCCGCTTAGATTCTTTTACCAGTATTGGCGATGAAAAGGCATTGAAGATTCTGGCTAAAGTGAGCAAAGAATTTGGTGTACCCACAGTAACGGATATCCATGAAAGCCATGAAGCTGCATTGGCTGCAGAATATGTGGATGTATTGCAAATTCCTGCCTTTTTATGCCGACAAACAGATCTATTAATTGCGGCAGCAAAAACGGGTAAAACGGTTAATGTGAAAAAAGGACAATTTTTATCAGCCGGTTCTATGAAATTTGCAGTGGATAAAATTATCGAATCAGGAAATGATAAGGTGATTTTAACAGACAGAGGAAACACCTTTGGCTACCAGGATATTATTGTAGATTATCGCGGAATTCCAGAAATGAAAAGTTTTGGCGTTCCTGTAGTGATGGATTGTACCCATTCCCTGCAACAACCTAATCAGACCAGTGGTATTACGGGTGGTAAACCTGCATTGATTGAAACCATTGCAAAAGCGGCAATAGCTGTTGGTGCAGATGGTTTATTCATAGAAACACATCCCGATCCGACAAATGCCAAATCTGACGGTGCCAATATGCTTCACCTAGATTTACTGGAAGATTTACTCATTAAATTGATACGGGTTAGAGAAGCGGTTTTGTAGAGAAGGAATGATTGAGAGAATGATTGAATGATAGAATGAATATTTCCTTTTTCCTATCTTCATCTGTCATTGTATTTTTTAATGATGCCAGGGTATTTTTGGCAGGTGGTGCTCTCTTTTCTTCATCTGTCATTGTATTTACTAATGCTATTAACCTGTTTTTTTCACTTGTTGGTCTATTTTTAATAGATGGCATTCTATTTTCTCAATCTGTCCTTGTATTTATTGATGCTGTTGACCTATTTTTTTCATCTGCTAGGGTATTTTTGACAGGCGGCACCCTATTTTTTTCATCTGTCGGTATATTTTAAGGCGGCGTTCATACAAGTGTGTTAAAGGATAAAAAGCGAATAGCTTAGACACATTAAAGAAAGCTTCAGAGATGAGGGACGTTCTTCAGTCAGCAAAGCGATTTTAATTGATATACTTGAGATTAGGCGAAATAAATATTCACAGATACTATTCATTTTGGGTGGATATACGAATGTTTGTTGCGTATATTTAGGAGTTATGAGGCAGCTTAAAAGACGACACGACAGTAAAAAATAGAAAGACAAAATGATTGGACTAATAGCAGCAATGGAAAAAAAGTAAAAAGCATGAAATTTGGAGTGCAATTAAGCACCAAGAGTAAAGAGATCCTCATTTATTGTATTTCCATGGCCTTGTTATTATTTTTACTCAAATGGCTCGAAGCATATTTCATTGTTTTTAATTATCGCCTTGATTTTTTTATTGGCGCCATCGCTATCCTGTTTACGGTTCTGGGTATTTGGTTGGCGCTTAAACTTGTAAAACCAAAAGTGGAAACCCGTATTATTGAAAAGGAAGTTTATATAGATAATTCCGTCCAAACGGCAATCAACCAACAAGAGATAACAAAGCTGGGCATAAGCAAACGCGAACTGGATGTATGAAATTTAATGGCTACCGGTTTAAGCAATGAGGAAATTGCCGGGGAATTATTTATAGGTTTGAATATTGTAAAAACACATTCTTCTAATATTTTTTTGAAATTGGATGTAAAAAGGCGGACTCAAGCTGTAGAAAAAGCTAAACGGCTGAATATCATACTGTAGTTGAACTCCCACTTTAGTATGAAAACTGCAAATTAGTATAAAAATCACCCAAAAGGATGAAGAAAAATGAAGAAACTGAAGGTACTTTTGCAACATATTAAATCTTTAAATTAAATAAAATGAAAAAAAATAGTTTAGTTTTCGGAGCCATTTCAGGAGTAATAATCAGCACGTTCATGGGAGTTTCTATGGCGATAATGTCTTACGGCAGTGGCGATAAGGATGGTGGAACCGGCAGTATGATTATTGGCTTTAGCGCCATGGCTGTAGCATTCTCTTTTATATTTGTAGGTGTTAAAAATTACCGCGACAAACAAAATGGCGGAACGATAACATTTGGCCAGGGATTTTTACTCGGCTTTATGATCAGTCTTATTGCCTCTACACTTTATGTTATTACCTGGGGAGTAGAATTCCATTTCTTTATGCCAGATTTTATGGACAAGTACTCTGCTATGCAGGTTAAGCAATTAAAGGCAAGCGGTATATCGGGTGCAGCGCTTGACAA
Source organism: Sphingobacteriales bacterium (assembly GCA_025353765.1). Taxonomy (GTDB): domain Bacteria; phylum Bacteroidota; class Bacteroidia; order Sphingobacteriales; family Sphingobacteriaceae; genus Daejeonella. Next base: position 16,733 of record JANXOD010000024.1, on the reverse strand, counting down.
AGGTATTAAAAGCATAGAAAGTGCAAATTACAATTACAAGCACAACCCGTTTTTCTTTGCGATGTATACCTATATGGAAATACTCCCTATTGGGATTTTAATAACTTTAATTAGTGCTTTGATTCTTAAAAGAAAAACACGTGCAACCGACTCGCAATAATTATCTGATAATTAAAAATAAATAAAATGGAAGAAGAAAAAAATGAAATGACAAACACACCTTCAACTAAAGACACAACTCCTAAGGTAACAGGAATTGGCGGTATTTTCTTTTATTCAGACGATCTGAAGAAAACGAAAGAATGGTATACCCAAAATTTAGGAATTGAAATAAATGATTGGGGTTCTTCGAGCTTTGAATCCAGAAATGTAAACAAACCTGAGGAAATTAATAATCTCCAATGGTGTCCTTTTAAAAAAGGAAGCGAACATTTCGCACCTTCAAAAAAGGAATTCATGATCAATTATACTGTACAAAATATGGAAGAACTTGTAAACAAGCTCAAAGGAAACGGAGTAACTATACTTGACAGTATTGAGACTTACGATGGTATTGGAAAATTTGTACATATAATGGACACAGAAGGAAACAAAATAGAACTATGGGAACCAAATTGACGGTAACACAACAAAAAATAATGAAATAGTTTGCCGCAATTGGACAAAAAAAGCCGACTGCATAACACCTTTCTGGTTTAAGGCTGAGACTTAAACTATCTGTTAAGCTTCAGCTTCAAACTGAAGCCAGATTGTTAGGGGTGGATTGGTCTTAGAGTTTCGCGAATTAGCCGCAATACACATTACGCTATACTAATTCTTTACCTTCTATTACCAAAACGTTTTTTAGCACGGCCCATAGTGCCCGCACCGCCTGTTGGAGCATTTGGTTTTTTGCCCGAACCTTTCTTTTTACTAATGGGTTGGGTTAATTTAAATTCTGCACCACGCATATGGTAAGGTTGTTCTTCTACCACCGGAAGGGTTTTAGAGATGAGTTTTTGAATATCTTTCAAATATTCCATCTCTTCTTCATCACAAAAAGAAAGCGCAATACCGCTGGCTCCTGCACGGCCGGTACGGCCAATGCGATGAACATACGATTCCGGAACATTAGGTAATTCGAAATTGATTACATGTGATAACTCATCGATATCAATTCCACGGGCTGCAATATCTGTTGCGATCAACACGCGGATCTGGCCATTTTTGAAATTACTTAATGCTTTTTGTCGGGCATTTTGTGATTTATTTCCATGGATAGCTTCCGTTTTTATACCAGCCTTCACCAAATCTTTTGTGATCTTGTCTGCACCATGTTTGGTGCGTGTAAATACCAAAGCAGATTTTATTTCCGGATTCTGCAATACATGGATCAGTAGTTTTTTCTTATCCCCTTTTTCTACAAAATAAATGGCTTGTTCAATGGTATCGGCAGTTGACGATACGGGAGTAACTTCTACTTTTTCTGGATTTACTAGAATGGTATTAGCCAGTTTTTGTATTTCGGACGGCATCGTAGCCGAGAAAAATAAGGTTTGTCGCTTTTGTGGGATTTTAGTGATGATCTTTTTAACATCAGTAATGAAACCCATATCCAGCATACGATCTGCTTCATCTAAAACAAATATTTTTAAATGATGCAAATGCACAAATTTTTGATTGATCAGATCTAATAATCTTCCGGGAGTAGCAATCAGAATATCAATTCCGGATTTTAAAGCAGCTACTTGTGCGCCTTGTGAAACTCCGCCAAAAATAACAGCGTGTTTCATCCCGGTATGTTTTCCGTAGGATGCAAAACTCTCACCAATTTGAATAGCAAGCTCTCTGGTTGGTGTTAATATGAGTGTTTTTATCGCTTTAGGACCTTTGTCGTATATTTTATCGCCGCTTAGTATTTGTAAAATTGGAATTGCAAAAGCCGCAGTTTTACCTGTTCCTGTTTGGGCACAACCCAATAGATCCTTACGTTGAAGTATAATGGGTATAGATTGTTCTTGAATAGGAGTTGGAATAGTGTAACCTTCTGTTTTCAGAGCTCTTAGAATAGGCTCAATGAGGTTCAAATTTTCGAATGACATGAATTGTAATTAAGGATTCAGCTAAAATTGCCGAATTTTATGAATGGGTAAAGGTAAGGCTTTTATAACGAATAGTGTATTATTTGATTTGAAGTTAAATTAAGCACTAATTGTACAGATCAACAGCATCTAAAATAATCTTACATGCTCTTTCTATTTCACCAGTGGTAATAATTAAAGGCGGGGCAATGCGCATGGCGGTATCGCAATGCAAAAACCAATCTATAATTATTCCATTTGCAACACAATACTTACTCATGTTTTCTACTTGATTAAAAGAATCCAACTGAATGGAAAGCATTAATCCCATTCCTCTTATTTCTTTTATTTTGGGATGCTTTAAATGCTTGCGAAAAAGTTCTTCTTTTGCAGATACGTCTTTTATTAACTCTTCTTCCAGAATAACTTCGAGTGTGGCTAAACCTGTTGCACAACTCACCGGATGCCCGCCAAAAGTAGTAATATGGCCAAGAATAGGATTTTCTTTCAGCACATCCATGATTTTAGTGCTGGAAATAAAGGCACCGATAGGCATCCCACCACCCATTCCTTTTGCTAATAATAAAACATCAGGAACAATATCAAAGTGCTCAAATGCAAATAGTTTACTTGTACGTCCAAAACCGGTTTGAATTTCATCTAAAATTAATAAAGTTCCTGTTTCGTCACAACGTTTACGCAAAGCTTTCATATACGCTTTATCCGGAACACGAACTCCTGCTTCGCCCTGTATCGTTTCTAAAATTATAGCTGCTGTATCTTTGGTTATAAACTTCAAATCAGCGGGGTTATTAAACTCAATAAACCGGATGCCAGGTAACAATGGACGATAAGCCTGTTTGTAATGTTCGTTTCCCATCACGCTTAAAGCACCTTGTGTACTTCCATGATAGGAATTATGGCAGGCGATTATTTCTGACCGGCCAGTGAAACGCTTCGCTAATTTCATAGCCCCTTCAGTAGCTTCGGCACCGGAGTTTACAAAATATACAGAGCTTAGGGTTTCGGGTAAAACGGAAGATAGTTTTTGAGCAAACTTAACCTGAGGTGCCTGAATATATTCGCCATAAACGGTAACGTGAAGATATTTATCAACCTGATCTTTTATAGCCTGTACCACTTTTGGATGCCTGTGGCCAATGTTACTAACGGCAAATCCGGATACCAGGTCCATATATTTTTTGCCTTGCGGATCATAAATATACATACCATCGGCACATTCAACTTCCAGCAGGCGTGGATAATTAGAGGTTTGAGCCGTATTTAGTAAAAAAAGTTGACGCGGAGTAAGCATCCACAAAAATAGGAAAAATCAGTTGGCAGTTTTTGTAAGAGTATTTGACTGAAAGAACCTAAAACTAATATAATCAAACAATCTTTAATTCTGGCGGCGTTCTTTTAATTGTTTTATTAATTGTTCTCTAAATTCCCGTTCTGCCTGGTATAATAACACTACTTTTTGGGCAGGAATAACTTTAGAGAACTCACTTCTATATTTTTTTCTTAAATCAAGTAATCGCCCTTCAAAGTCTAATTCTCCATTAAGTTGAGCATCAGCATCTGTATTAGTTGCTTTTTTAGCTTGCCTTTTTTGTAGAATTAGGCCTTCCAATTCCTTTTGATAATTATTATATACAGGCCAAAACTGTTTTGCTTCGTCTGTACTCAAATCCAGTTTACGGGTTATAAAGGCAATCTTAACGGTTTCAATCTGCTGCATCCGTTCTCCTTTCATTCCTGCATGCGGCATTTGTGCTAATGCTGGCAAAGTAAATGAGAGTAAAATAAAAGAAACTCCAATCCATCTAATAATTATTTCCCTTTTCATAATGTGGTAGTATTAATATATTGTTCTAATTCTTCTGTAGAAACACCTTTAGTTGTTTCCGAAAGGTTATTATTGGGATCTAAATTTTCAATAATTGCAGGTGTATCGCCAACATCGGTATGTGCTTGTAAATAATTAATAATTTCCTGATCCGGGATTGTTTTCATTTGTGCCTCTATGCTGTTGCTTCGCAGATTTAAAACTAAAACACTTCCAAGAGCTAGTGTAATACATGCAGCAGCGGCATAATTAATCCATTTAAGTGAGATCACTTTTTTAGATTTTATAGTACTTCCTTTGATTGTTGTTTGGGAAATAATGTTTTCTTCCAGATTTTCAAAGTATCCCACAGGAACAGTAAAACCATGTTCAGGAGCAATACTTTTTATATTATCTAGTGAAATACGTGCTTCAATTTGAGCGGGAAGTTGTTCAAAATAATCTTTAGGTATATCAAAATCGACTGAAGCTAAATTATCAATGGAGATTCTTGCATTCAAATGTTCATTTAAAGTTTCGAAATAACCATCAGGTATTGTAAACGGATTTTTTTTAACCATTGCAGCTAAAGCAGGAGCATCCTTCATCCAATCCATATCTGTATCATTTAAATCCATATTACTATGATGCTTTTTATGCTTAAAGGTTTAATCTATACTTAGCAGATAATGTTCTATTTTTTTAACGGCCAAATGAAAAGAAGCTTTTAAACCACCTACACTGGTTCCTAATATGTTTGATATCTCTTCATATTTAAGATCATCAAAGTATTTCATATTAAATACCAGCCGCTGTTTTTCAGGAAGAGTCAATAATGCTTTTTGAAGTTTCATTTGAGCACGGTCACCATCAAAATAAGTAGTATCGGCTAAGGTATCGGACAAATCATAACCTACATCATCTAAAGAAACATTATTCTTTAATTTTTTCCGGTTTAAAAAAGTAATGCTTTCATTGGTGGCGATGCGATATAACCAGGTGTATAATTGCGAGTCTTGACGGAAATTCAGTAAACTTTTCCATACTTTAACAAACACTTCCTGTACTAGGTCGTCAGCATCATCATGGTTAATAACTATACGACGAATATGCCAGTAAATTTTTTGTTGATACTTTTTAAGAAGCAAGTTGAACGCTTCATTTCGGGTACGCTCTTCAGCAAACTTTTCAAGTATTTCTGCGTCTTCTGCCTGCATATGTTTTATTAATAGTCCGGAGCTCTTAGCTGTTAACCAAAAACTATATGCTTATTTACGTTTTATTACTTTTTGAACTGCATTTATGATATCCTCAGTTTCCAAACCATACTTTTTCATCAATTGGTCCGGAGTACCACTTTCGCCAAAACTATCATTTACAGCTACATATTCCTGAGGAGCCGGATTATTTCTTGCTAAAACCTGTGCAATACTGTCACCCAATCCACCCAAACGATTATGTTCTTCTGCCGTTACTATACAACCTGTTTTTGCTACTGAAGCTAAGACGGCTTTTTCGTCTAAAGGTTTAATAGTATGAATGTTTATGATCTCAGCATTAATACCTAGCTCTGCAAGTTTTTCCCCTGCTTCAATGGCTTTCCATACTAAATGGCCGGTTGCAAAAATGGTTACATCAGTTCCTTCATTAACCATCCAGGCTTTGCCAATTTCAAACTTTTGATCTGCATCTGTAAAAACAGGTACAACCGGGCGCCCAAAGCGTAAGTAAACGGGGCCTTCATATTCAGCTATCGCGATGGTTGCAGCTTTGGTTTGATTATAATCACATGGATTAATAACCGTCATTCCGGGAAGCATTTTCATCAAACCAATATCTTCTAAAATTTGATGTGTAGCTCCGTCTTCACCCAAAGTTAAACCGGCATGTGATGCACAAATTTTCACATTTTTGTTGGAATAAGCGATAGACTGACGTATCTGATCATACACACGTCCTGTGGAGAAGTTAGCAAATGTCCCCGTAAATGGAATTTTTCCACCAATAGTCATTCCTGCAGCAATACCCATCATATTAGCTTCGGCAATACCAATTTGGAAAAAGCGTTCGGGGAACTCCTTGATAAAGGCGTCCATTTTTAAAGAGCCAACCAGATCAGCACATAAAGCAACAACTTGCTTATTTTTTTTTCCTGCTTCAAGCAAGCCAGCTCCAAAACCTGAGCGGGTATCTTTCTTTTCAGTGTATGTATATTTTTTCATTAGAGAATAGTATTTAGTATCAAGTATATAGTATCAGGATTTCTTTTCATTTCGGTTTTGAGGATTCTGCCTGTAATTCACTCTTTATTATTTTGCAATATATTCTGTTCCATTTATATCCACATATAATTTCATATTATTAGTTGTAGCTAACAATAAATCTGCTGATCTAAATGATAGGTATTGGTATTTAAATGTTAATATTTCTTTTCCCTGCTTATCCAATAATCCGTATTTATTATCTTTTTCAGCTATAAAATGGTTATTCGTAGAGTTTAAAGATGTATAAATTTCGGAAGAAACAGGATTGCCTTCTTGGTTTAATAATTGATAATTATACTTATCATGATGATAAATTGCTGCCTCAATTAAATCATCATGAAATATAATTAAATCATATAGTATAGAAATACTTTTATGGGTGATGATATTGACTGCACCATTTTTAGCTCGTGGCTCATCTTCTACTTTTACCCAGCCTTTATCCAAATCAGTTGAATCAATAGAAACATACCCATATTGGATAGGAATAATGAGTTTACCGTGCTTATCCATCAAGCCCCATTTATCATCTTTTTGTACCTGATAATAGGTTTCTTTTGTTTTATTTAATTGCTTTGTATCAAAAATAGTTTGATACTGTAATGGGATGATTATTTTGCCTTTATCATCGATCAAACCATATCCCTTTTCATTAGCTGCAGTATATAATTCTTCACTTGCAGGAGATAAATCACTATAGATAGGCTGTATGGTAATATCGCCTTTAATATTAGTCAGCCCATATTTCCCATCTTTTATAAAAATGGAGGAGTGTAATTGTGTTATATTGTTTACAAGTATGGAAGATTTTCCATCTGGTTTCAGTATTTCCTTTCCAGTAACCATGTTAATGTACCTTTCCTTCCCTTTACTTAGGATAAAAAGCATACTATCCTGAATGTCTAAACTGTATATGGATCTATAAATCCCTAATTGAGATCCTTTTTTGTCAAATAAAGTTGTTTCTATCCTGTCTAAGCCCTTTTCTTCAGCCTTTAGCATGACATTCGATATTTGATCTACACTCATTTTGGGGCTTAATTTCAATGTGCTTTTTTCGGCAACAAACCTGTTATATATTTTATGATACTTTATTTCCATATACCTGGCAGGTATGATTATTTCACCCGTCCATTTACATATTCCGTTGCTTAATTCATCTTTACGTATATAGAATAATCCGTTTTCTATATCTATATCAAAAATTGTATAACCTTTAAGTGCCTGATATTTAATCCCATTTGCATAAAAATCAGTCTGGTTACAAACTACATGATTCGAATCAAAAAAAATAAAATTGGAGTACATCCCTAATGGAAACATCCATTCGCCATTCTTTTTTGCAATTCCAGTCTGCCCATTTTTGGTAAAAGAGATTAAATCTTCCAATGGCTTTCCAGATTTTGTTTTTACCTCATATTTACCATCATAAACCGGAGGAAATAATTCCTGACCATTACTGTTTATATACCCATATAAAAAATCGGCTTCTGCATTATTTCCTTTGCCTTTATTGAGATTAGCTACACATGCCACACCATTTTCAAATAAACCTGCATCATCATATTTTGGTTGGATGACTACCTGATGTGTTAATGCATTTATATAGCCCCATTTTTGATCTTTATTTTGAAATGGGATTGATTTTTCTTTAATAGGAGGCATATTTTGAGCATCACAAATAGTAAAACAGGTAATTAGTAATAAGTAATCTAAAATTACTCTTTTGAGAAAGTTATGGAAGCTGAACTTCACTTAATAGTCACCTAAAGTTTCTTCTAATTGAGATAAAGCACTGGCCAATTGTTCATCATTAGGAGCTGCTCCATGCCATTTATGAGAATGCATCATAAAATCAACGCCATTACCCATCATGGTTTGCATTAGGATCATAATTGGTTTTCCTTTACCCGTTTTTGATCTGGCTAACTCAAGCACACGAACTACATCATTCATGTCATTTCCATTCATTTCCAATACGTCCCAGTTAAAAGCCTCCCATTTTGCACGCAGATTGCCAAGAGATAGCACATTTTCTGTAGAACCATCAATTTGCTGTCCATTAACATCAATGGTAGAGATCAGGTTATCAACCTTGTTATACGGAGCATAAAGGGCTGCTTCCCAAATCTGGCCTTCCTGTAATTCGCCATCACCATGAAGAGAAAAAACAAGACTATCATCACCATTCAATTTTTTACTGAGTGCGGCACCAATAGCTACAGACATTCCCTGTCCTAAGGATCCTGAGGCAATGCGTATCCCTGGTAAATGTTCGTGTGTGGTAGGATGCCCCTGTAATCTGGAATTTAACTTCCGGAATGTAGCCAGTTCACTTACTTCAAAATAACCCGAACGTGCTAAAACACTGTACCAAACCGGTGAAATATGTCCATTAGATAAAAAGAATAGATCTTCATTAGTGCCATTCATGTTAAACTCTGTTTTGTGTTTCATAATATGGAAGTATAAAGCCACAAAAAAATCAGCACATCCTAAGGAGCCACCCGGATGCCCGGATTGGCAGCCATGAACCATTCTAACAATATCACGCCGAACCTGGCTTGCAATCTGTTGTAATTTATCTATATCTGAATTCATAATTTTTGAATTATTCGAGGCTGCTAAATTAGTTATTGTAGTTTAAATACTAGGAGTGTTAGTATAAATTAGTAAGTGCCAGATGTTAATAACTTGTAACAATATACTTTACTTCGCGTAAAAACCAGAGATTATAATTAAATAAAAACATTTTCCTTTAAGGAAAAATGCTTAAATTGATTATTATTTTACCGTAATATCAACAATATGAACAGATATTTACTACAAATCATACAATTAAAAAGCAATTGGATTAAGTTTTCCACATTGCTAGTTTTTCTCCTATTTAGTTTTAAAACTCAGCTTTTAGCTCAAAATGGATCTGTTGGAATTGGAACAGAAACTCCTAATACAAAAGCTATTCTTGATATTTCCTCTATTTCTAAGGGAATTTTAATTCCGCGACTAACACAAGCTCAACGTGATGCTCAAATTGAAACCGATGGAACAACAAATACAGCTATTAACGGAATGCTTATTTATAATACAGATGCTAACCGGTTTAACTTCTGGCTGAATGATAAATGGTATGATGTATCTAACGGAGCTATGGGTCCCCAAGGAATACAGGGTAATATCGGATTAACTGGTCCGATTGGATTAACTGGTCCGATAGGTCCACAAGGTATACAGGGAATAAAAGGAGACCAAGGTGATATCGGCTTAAGCGGTCCGATAGGTTTGACTGGTCCGATAGGTCCACAGGGCATACAGGGAATAAAAGGAGACCAAGGAGATATTGGCTTAACTGGTCCTATAGGTCCACAGGGTATACAGGGAATAAAAGGTGATAAAGGTGACCAGGGTGATATTGGATTAACAGGCCCTCAAGGTTCTGCTGGTCCGATAGGCCCCCAAGGCTTAACAGGTGCAACTGGTCCGATAGGTTTAACGGGTGCAACAGGCCCCCAAGGTTCTGCCGGTCCAATAGGCCCTCAAGGCTTAACGGGTGCAACTGGCCCGATAGGATTAACCGGCCCACAAGGCTCTGCCGGCCCCTCTGGCCCACAAGGCTTAACCGGTTCTACCGGCCCGATTGGTTTAACTGGAGCAACTGGTCCTCAAGGTCCTATTGGTCCGACTGGCTCTCAGGGATTAACCGGAGCAACTGGCTCTCAAGGATTAACTGGAGCAACTGGCCCCCAAGGCTCTACTGGTCCGATAGGCCCTCAGGGATTGACTGGCCCTACAGGTTCTCAAGGATTAACCGGAGCAACTGGCCCTCAAGGTTCCACTGGTCCTATAGGTCCTCAAGGCTTAACCGGAGCGACTGGCTCTCAAGGCTTAACCGGAGCGACTGGCCCTCAGGGATCTACTGGTCCGATTGGACCACAGGGTATACAGGGAGTTAAGGGCGATAAAGGAGATCAGGGTGTACAAGGTGACCCGGGTATAAACGGAGCAGCATTAACCTCAAATAGTGGAGCTCCAGATCCCAGTTCAGGAGTTGATGGCGATTTTTATTTAGATGTTTTTACAGGTGATGTTTATGAAAAACAATCCGGAGCCTGGGTAAAAACAGGTAATATCAAAGGTCCTGTTGGGCCTACACCTAATAATGTATGGCTAACAAATGGAAATGATATTGGTTCTGCTGATTTTATAGGAACTCGAAATAATTTTGACTTTGTGTTAGCGGCTAATAACAATGAGCGTATGCGAATTACGACAGGAGGTAATATTGGTATAGGTACCATTCTTCCCACTGCTAAATTAGAGGTGAAAGGTACATTCAAATTTGGATCAAATGGTAGCTTACTTAACAATATAATTAAAGGTACTGCTAATAATATAGATCTTCCCTTGATAGCATCCGGAGCTTCATTTATACAGAATTTTGCAGTTTCTAATGCTGTAGTGGGTTCATCTGTAACAATAAATCCAGCCATAGCATTAACAGATGGACTAATTATAGCTTACTCAAGAATATCAGTAGCAAGTACTGTTGAGGTGAAGTTTACCAATGTGAGTGGGGCGCCTATTGATATGGTGTCTATGAATTATTTTATTACAGTAATTCAATAGACCATGTTAAAAAGAGCACTATTTATAATTAGTCTTTCTGGATGTTTTTTAAGCACAGCGAAGGCGCAGCTGGCAAATACCGGCGAGAAAATATTTATTGATAATAATGCGGTTGTTTTTGTATCGGGTGATTATAAGCACATAGCCGGTAATGTATTCAATAAGGGCAAAATAACTATCCAGGGCGATTGGTTTAATAATGATCCTGGTTCAACTGTGTTTGACAGTCGCTCCGTTGGCTTAACTGATTTAACAGGAGGCAACCAACATATTGGAGGATCAAATAAAACGACATTTTCTGATTTAAATCTATCGGGTAACGGAAACAAAACCTTAACAGCAGATATTGATGTTACACAAAAATTGTTTCTGAATGATAAGGAATTAAAAGCTGATCAATACACTATATCTGTTTTAAATCCTTTAAATGATGCTATTTTCCGAAGTACAGGTTTTGTAAGCACAGACCAAAAAGGGAAATTAATTCGTAATACCAATAATACAGATCCTTATGTATTTCCTTTAGGATCCTCATTATCTGCGAGTCCGCTTTATCGTCCTGTATCTGTGGAGCCTTTAAATTCTGATATAAATAATTTTGCCATTACTTTTTTAGATGAAAGTCCATCGAATTCAGGATATAATACAACTAATAAAAGAGAGGATATTGATCTTGTTTTCGATCAATATTACTATATCCTAAACCAGGAAAGTGGTTCTTCTACTATCAATGCTAAATTTTACCAGCAGACTTCAGGAGAAGATACTTTTACTCAATTAGTGAATTGGAATAATTCTTCAAACTTATGGGAAAAAGCAGCACCATCCACCGTTTCTGATGGTATTTATGGCGATGGTTTAAACCGTACACTATTATTTAAATCTCTGGATGTATTAAAAAATCTGCCTGTAACATTTGCCACATCTGCATCAGTAAATGATCCGCTTACATTTTTTAACGGGTTCTCGCCAGATGGTGACGGAAAAAATGATACATGGGTTATTAAGAACATAGACTTATTTCCCGATAATGAACTAAGGATATTTAATCGTTGGGGTGATGAAGTATTTAAGGCAAAGGGCTATAATTTAAATAATGCATGGAATGGAACGAATATGAATTCGGGTACTTATTTTTATGTTTTAAAGGTCAATATAAGCGGAGCTCCAAAAGTATATAAAGGGTTTATTACGATGTTAAAGAAAGACTAATATGAAAACAGTTCTTCTCACATTCATATTTATTTTTATGCTTAAGTTATATGCTATAGCACAGCAAGAGGCACAATATAGCCAGTATATGTTTAATACTTTGGTTATAAACCCGGCTTACGCTGGTTACAAAGGAGAGCTTAACATAAGTCTACTAAATCGTGACCAATGGGTGGGCTTGCAGGGCGCTCCTAAAACACAATCTATCATTGCTGATGGTATTTTTTTTAATAATCCAAAAGTAGGTTTGGGTTTAGCCATTGTGAATGATAAGATAGGATTACAAGGACATACATCCGCATATGTTAATTATTCCTATCGTATAAAGGTTGGAGCAAATGATGACCGTTTAGCATTTGGCCTTGCAGTGGGTATGGCTCAATATACCCTTGACGAAAACCAGGCTCATATTGATAATCCGGATGATCCCAATTTTAATGAAGGGAAACAAGTTTATTTTACTCCGGATGCAAAATTTGGATTGTATTTCAGCAATAAAAAACTTTATGCAAGTGCATCTGTCATCAATTTGCTTGCACCAACATTGGATTACCATCAGGCCGGAGTAGATCAAATGATAAAGCAGGAGAAACAGTTTTTCTTCACAGCAGGTTATTTGATCGATCTTACACAAAATGTCAAATATAAGCCCTCTATAATGGTTAGAGAAGCTGCTAAAAGTCCTACTGACATTGATTTTAGTTCATTTTTTTTAATAAAAGAAACAGTTTGGCTAGGAGCATCATACAGAACAGGGCTTAACTTCCTGAAAAAAACAGATTTTAATAAGGGATTAATTAAACAAAACTCCCTGATTGGAACAGTAGAGATGTTTGTTGCAAAGAAATTCCGTTTGGGTTATTCTTATGATTATTTGTTATCTTCATTGGGTGATTATTCTAATGGAACACATGAAATATCATTAGGTGTAGTATTAAAGACAAAGAAAAAAACCATTTCTTTACCTACCCCAAGGTATTTTTAAATGTATAAGTATGCTAAAAATGAGTCATTATCAAAAAAACGGATTAGCCTTATTAGTTTGTTTGTTTATATATTTTATGCCTCAAAATATCTTTTCCGACAGTATTGATAAGGCAAATAGATATTACGAAAAGTATGACTACAAATATGCGATTGTGATCTATGAAAAAATCATGCTTAAAAAACCTTCATTAGAGGTTGCACAAAAATTAGCCAATTGTTATCGTTTTATAAATAATTCCGACTTAGCTGAAAAAGCCTATGAAAGGGTACTTTCTTTTAAAGATTGTGATGTTAATAACTACAAATATTATGCGGATGTTCTAAAAGAAAATGGAAAATTTGATGAAGCTAAAAGAAACTACCTGCTATATGCCCAAATTGTTCCCAATAAGGCAGAAGAAGCACAGAAGATGGCAAACACCTGTGATGTTGCCCGTGTTTGGGTAGAAAATCCGGATGCCAATGTGCGTATAGAAAATGAACTGCTATTAAATTCTTCATATTCTGATTTTTGCCCTGTAAAATATAATTCGGGGTATGTATTTGTATCAGACAGATTATATGTACAGGGAACGGAAACCGGTAAAAAAAAGGAAATGTCCGGCTGGACAGGTAATCCTTATCTAAAATTATATGAAGCCGATACGCTTAATTCGGCTTCACCTAAAATAACGGTACTACCTAAACTTATTAATAACGAATTCCATAATGGTCCTGCAGTGTTTACTCCCGATGGGAATGGGATGTATTTTACACGTATAGATATTGATAAAAAGAAACAGGCCAGAAAGTTCATCTATTACTCAGTTAAAACTGGTGCAGATTGGGGAGAACCCCAAATAGTACCCTTTAATACAACCGGAAGCTACTCTGTACAACATGCTACACTCTCCCCTGATGGAACAATCATGTATTTCTCATCAGATATGCCCGGAGGATATGGAGGAATGGATCTTTACGCATCGCGTAAGCAAGCAGATGGTACTTGGGGAGCACCAAAAAACTGCGGTGAAAATGTGAATACAACAGAAGACGAAGTGTTTCCATCAGTTCGGTCTGATGGCCAGCTCTATTTCTCCTCAAAAGGGCATATAGGAATGGGTGGATTGGATATTTTTTCAGCAAAAGGAAGTTATACTGATTTTGCTGTTGCAGAGAATTTGAAAAGCCCTTTAAACTCTACAAAAGATGATTTCGGCATTTTATTTCTAAACGAACAGTCGGGTTTTATTTCATCTAATCGTAAAGGAGGGAAGGGACTCGATGATATTTACCGGTTTACTATAAATACTGTTAAAAAGATAGAGAAGCAGCCACTCAGTCTGGCTATAAATGGGCATGTGCTGGACAAAGGCACAAACTTACCCATCAATAATATATTGGTATACCTGGTTAATAAGACTACAGGAAAAGAGATCTCGGTACTTTCTGATGATACAGGGAAATTTCACTTTGAACTGGAAGAAAATACAGATTATTTCCTAAGAGGCGATTCTGCAAAATTTTATTCTAAGCAAGAAGGCCAAATATCAACCAAAGATGTAAAAGAATCTACTGTATTTAATGTTACGTTTGAATTAGAGAAAGCACAAGATGCTTACCTGGTGCATTTAAATGACATTTACTATAATTTTAATAAATGGGATATCCGTGAGGATGCCATGCCCGAATTAAATAAAGTAATTGTTTTTATGAACGCTACACCTAATGTAACGGTACAATTGCGTTCTCATACAGACTCTCGCGGAGCGGCTAAATATAATTTATGGTTGTCTCAAAAAAGAGCCAATTCTGCTGTCGGGTATTTAAAAACAGGGGGAATAGAACCTTCACGATTATCTGCTTTAGGACTTGGTGAAACAGAATTACTGAATAACTGTAAAGATGGTGTCGAATGCACTAAATTAGAACATCAGTTAAACCGTCGTACTGAATTTAAGGTAACAAAAGTTCCTCCAGTATTAAAATCACCTCCTACTATCATAACTATGGCAAAGCAAGAAGTTAAAAAGCGGTTTTAGCTATTGATAATAAATATACTTTCAATTGAAAGTATATTTTTATCTAATTTACCAAGAAACCCTATTCCGTTCCCAAATGGGGAAATTATATGAAATATGAAGTCTTAATTCTAATAGAATTAGGGCTTTTTCTTTTTCAGGGTATTCTGATAAATAAATAGACGAATCTATTAGGTCTCGAGCATAAAGTATTATGGTTGATCAGAATAAAAGAATTTCAAGTCAATAATTTTTACAGCTAATTTTAAAGTATTATTATCATTGTTGATTTATTTTGCTGATGCTTTATTTATTAAATGGAACAGTTTTTATTACAAAATGGAATACTTTATTAAATTAAAATGATGAATAAATTTTTATGTATTTGGCTATTCATTATGGCCTTGGTGCCAATATCAGCTATAAAGGCACAAATGATTACCCGAAAATTACATACTCTGTATTATGATGATCAGGACGTGCAAGTATACCATGATGTTGATAATGGCAAATACTATCTTAAAAATGTGCGGGACCCTCAAAATCCAAACTCAATACCTAAAATAGAAACCCGTTTTTGTCTTAATTACCCGGCTACTTCTGGTGACGACTATTTGTTTTATGACAAAATAAATAGTGGCAATGGTCCATATATCATCAATGATTATGTAATTAATGGAGAAGAAGGCGTTACTGCATATTGGACCACTTGCAAAGTGCTGGAGTACTATCATAATTTAAGTATTATTACTACAGGTCTTAGTTACGCTGGCCTTAGCAATATACCTACTGAAACACTTACGTTACGCATAGCAGGAAATGGAATGAATGATGGAGAAGCTGCTACAAGCGGTATATCTAATATATCTCTGGGTAATACTCGTATTCATTTTAATCAAAAGCATCAAGCCTATACTTTAGAGATAGCAGGCCATGAAACTACACATCAAATACTGGCATACCGTGGATTGCCGTATAAGGGCGATTGTGAGCTTGGATATATTCATGAGTCAATAGGTGACGCATTCGGAATATTGGCTAAAAATTTTTATTTGCAACAGAACTTCCAAAAAAGTAACGAACAGACCCCAACGCTGTTTATATTTTCGATTGGACGTTTAAAGGTTCACAAAATAAAATTTATTATGATGCAAGTAGCCCTGTTTCCATAAAGACTTCCGGCTATCCCACTACTTACAAAGGCACCAATTATGATCAGTCAGGCAAGGAGGTACATAAAAATTCTACTCTTATTCCCTACTGGTTGTATCTTTTGTCTATTGGAGATTCGGGCCATATAGATCAAGATAAATCAAAGTCTTTATTTAGTGTAGCAGGTATTGGAGTGAATCATGCCGAGCAAATTCTATGGCGGATCATGACTGAGTTTTTACCTCCATATGGTGAAGCTACAACTTGGGTAAATTTTCGGGAGGCTGCTGAACAGGCTGCTAAAGCTCAATTTGGTGCTAATTCCTTAGAATTACACTCTGTTCAGGATGCCTTTTTCGCAATTGGCCTGGGTCCGGCGGCTGCCCAGCTGCTTAGCTCAATTCCTGAAAATGAGGGTGCCCTGAAAAATCCCTGGCCGATTGGCATGGAGAAAGAAATTATGTACCCTAATTATGAAAATAAATGGGTGATAGAGATTTCTGAAGATAAAGCATTTCCAAAAGGGCCCCTAACTTATAACAAGGAATTAACCAAGGCCGATAATACCAAGTTGGTGAATGAACAAATGCATCTGGTGGTACCG
>JANXOD010000002.1 GCA_025353765.1 Sphingobacteriales bacterium | reverse complement strand
TCCTGCCAAACCTGTGCCTGAACCCCATACTCCTGCTGTTTTCGGACCATAGATCTGATTAAGCTGCGTATCAATATAAAAGTCCCCATCTACTCCAACTCCTGATCCAGGTGCTGCTGCGCCACTTAATAAAGTGTTACCATTGGTACCAGAAAGATTAGTTCCTGTTAAAGGCCAACCACTGGCTGTTTTAGGGCCATAAAATATTTTGGTATCCATAGCAAAGAAATAATCGCCAACTTTACTCCCGGCTGGATCGTTATTACTAATATCAGGCACACCTGTACCACTATAAATAACAGAACCACCACCAGCTCCAGTACTTCCACCTATAGCTAGTTTAATCCAGTCAGTACCATCAACATTTTTATTTACATCTGGAGTTGATCCTTTTAGGATGTAAAATTCATCTTTGGATATCACATAAACCAACATACCCTCTTTTCGCCTTTCTGTTGTGATAGCATCCCGTTGTGGTATGTCTATTACACTTCGATAGCCTCCGAGCCCTAGATTATCCAGATGGGTTGGATACTTATCCAAAGGACCGACGGTTGAAATATTTCCAACTATAGGTATTTGAGCTAGAGCATTTTGCTTTAATAAAACAATTGAACCGATTATAAATAAGAAAATAAATAATTTTTTCATGTCTAAGATTTTTATTGTGTAACAATTTGTCCTGAACCCGCAGTAAAGGTATTATTGGAAGTATATACATTATACATCTGTGTAAAGCCAGAAGCATTGGTAACAGAAACTTGGCTTAGCGTAAATGCATTTAAACTTCCAAATCCACCTACATTTAATAAAGTTAATTGCGGCAAACTTGTTGGATAAGCAAAATATATATGATTTGCACCAGAAGCAGAAACATTGAAACTAATATCACTTTTCGCCTGGCTGCTAGTTAACTCACTTCCACCGCCAGCTGCTGCAACAATTTCAGTCCCAGTAGGTACAGATCCCACCGAACGGCCCCAATAACGCTTAGGTAAAAAACTAATAGAAGCACTTGCATTGGTAGTTTTATTATCCTGCGTAACAACTGACATAGAATAGGAAGTGGCCCCACTTGCTGCTGGAGTAACAGGTATTGACCCTGTCAATGAACTAGGCCCGGCTGTTTGCCCACTAATGTTTTGTAGAGAGCCATTTACAGTAACGCTTTTAAAAGGTTGAGTAGAAGCTACTTTGATAGCTTTCCAATTAAGGTTATATGAACCCAAACTGCTGCCTATTTCAAAAGCGGAACTTTGTAATCCATTTATATCTAATGAAGCTCCTGCTGCTACAGATGGGTAAATTAAAGCTTGTAATACTTCGTTTATTGTTGAGGTTGTAGTACCTAATATGTCACCGTTTAAATTAGGTCTGGTGCTTGGAAGGTGAGCATCAAATATACCTGAACCTCCACCACTACCTCCTGTACCATCTTTGACAAGAGTAGTCCAGCCTGTGCTGGTAAATATGCGTGATTCCGCAAGAGCAGTATTATAATAAGCCTGGTTTAATACAGGAGCCGGGAAAGCTACATCGTAGGCAGCCTGATCAGCAAAAGTTCCTTTAAAATCAACACTAGCACCATTTGCACCTGTAGGTCCTTGTCCGCCTCCGGTTAAATCAACCCCAGCGGGCCATGAAGGGATATTAGCATTATAAGGGCCATATAGTAATTTACCGATAGTGTCAAAATAGTAATCACCGTTTTTAGGAGTTGCGGGATTTGCAGGAGTAATTGTAGCAGGGCCAGTTCCACTAATAATCTGGCTCCCTGGAACACCCTGAGCACCTCCTGTTAGAGAAGTACCAGTTGCAGGCCAGCTATTTGTGGTTGAATTATATGGACCATATAATGTTTTACCTGCTGTATCAAAATAATAATCACCATTTTGAGGATTTGCAGGAGGAAAATTTGTAGGATCTCCAGAACCGCTAAGAATTTGGCTCCCTGCCGGACCGGTAGGCCCAGTTGCACCTGTTGCACCGGCACCTATAGCACCAGCTCCCACTTGTGGCCAGGTATTTGTAGTAGAATTGTAAGGCCCGTATAATATATTAGTTGATGTATCTAAATAATAGCTTCCATCTTGAGGATTGACAGGCGGAGTAGTTACAGGGTCGCCTGTACCACTGATTATTCCTCCACCACTAATGCTACTACCACCTAAGGTTATTGAAGCCCATTTCGTATTATCAATGGTGGTATTAATAGAAAGAGGATCAGTATTTAGTAGCTGGTAGAATAATTTTGTTTCTGCCACATAAACCAACATACCTTCTTTCCTACGTAATGGAGTAATATTATCCCTGTCTGTAAGCAAATCTACAGACCTGAAACCTCCATTACCATAAATGTCATAATGTGTAGGATAAGTATCCGTTACTTTATTGTTGGGCTGTATTGCACCAACTACCTTTACTTGAGCCTGTAATTTAAATGCAGTAGCACTTAAAAGGACTAAGAAAACTATATAAATCTTTTTCATGAATTTCGTTTCTTATTTATTGAACATTAAATGTAACCGATGAACCCGTATTAGATTGACCCACATATATCACATAACTTGTAGTACCACCACTGGCGTTTGTAAAGCTTCGAGTAGTTTTATCGAATGTACCCAACGAACCTAAACCACCGATAACAATATCAGAAACAGGAAAGCTGGCTGGAAATGCAATAACTAATCGTTGAGAGCCTGCAGGAGTAACCTGTTTTGTAGTACCAGCAGAACTGGCAAACTCCTGAGATAAGGATATTATCTGTGCATCAGTTGGGTTAAAGGGAGTGCCATCAGCTAAGCCACTGGATAAGAATCCCCAGTACCTTTGCCATGAAAAATTCACAGAAGCGGTAGCGCTGGCTGTTTTATTATCTGTAGTAGTTACCAAATTGGTAAAACTCTTACTTGTGTTTTTGGTTACTGTAGCGCTTGTTGTACCAGATACACTTGCTCCTGCTGCTGGCGATGTGGTAAATACGGAAGTACCATTTACATCAATAGCTTTAATAGGTTGAGTCGAGGCTTGTCGTGCAGCTGTCCAATTTAATGTAACACTTAGTGATCCGGGAGAGCTCATTTCCATATTTATAGCAGAAGCAGTTGTACCTCCATTAGTAACAGTAAGTGAAGCTGTTGGTGATTGAGAAGGATAAAACAAACTTTCAAGCCATAAGCCTATATCATCAGTACCTGGGTTTTGTCCTGTAAAAACATTTGCAGTTATAGGCCTGCTTCCGTTAAATGTTCCGTTACCTGTACTACCACTACACATAGAAGCCCATGCAGCAGGAATTGCAGTTCCGTTGAAAACAAAGATGCAACTTACATCTGTATCATATACAAGCAATCCGTTAGCGGGAGTAGCAATAGCTGTACGTTCAGCTGTAGTCATCCTCGGGATCAGCAAACCTTTTGAATTTGAAGTAAGATCCAACAAAGCGCTTGGGTCCGGATTTTTAGTTCCGATACCCACGTTGCCACTTTGAGCAAAAGAATACTCTATAGAAGCAAATAATAAAAGGCAGAAGAACGTTAAGTTAAGATAATGTTTCATACGCGGTTTTATAAAAATTATTTAGTAAGTTAAATGTAGTAACAATAATTCTAAATTAAAAAAATATTATTTATTCAAACATACAGTAATACTTTACAATAATAAGAATTAAAAAATAAAAATATGCTAAAATATTTCATAAAATAAATAAAAAATAATTATTAGAGTAATAAAATTGTAAATTAAGCCTTGTGACTGTTTTTTTGTAGCTTCGCACAACGTGAAATAATCCAAAAAGGTTCAAAAAAAATCAAAAAATATATGGCATTTGACTTAAATATGATAAAAAAAGTTTACGACAGCTATGGAGTTCGTGTAGAAGCTGCCCGTAAGGTTGTTGGTAAACCACTTACATTAACCGAAAAAATTCTATATGCCCATCTATGGGAAGGTAAAGCCTCTCAAGCTCAGGAACGCGGAGTAACATATGTGGATTTTGCTCCGGATCGTGTAGCGATGCAAGATGCTACTGCACAAATGGCTTTATTGCAATTTATGCAGGCAGGCAGGCCAACCGTTGCCGTGCCATCTACTGTACATTGCGATCACCTGATACAAGCTAAAGTTGGAGCTGACCAAGACTTGGAAACAGCAAATATTCAGAATAAGGAGGTTTTTGATTTCCTTGCTTCAGTTTCTGATAAATATGGAATTGGTTTCTGGAAACCCGGAGCAGGTATCATTCACCAGGTAGTTTTAGAAAATTACGCTTTTCCTGGTGGAATGATGATTGGTACAGACTCTCACACTCCAAATGCTGGTGGCTTAGGCATGATTGCTATTGGTGTTGGTGGTGCTGATGCCTGCGATGTGATGGCGGGTTTAGCATGGGAGCTAAAATTTCCCAAGCTAATAGGTATTAAACTAACAGGTAAGCTATCCGGATGGGCTTCTGCAAAAGATGTGATTCTTAAGGTTGCAGGGATCCTGACAGTAAAAGGTGGTACAGGTTACATCGTAGAGTATTTTGGCGAAGGCGCACAATCACTTTCTGCTACCGGAAAAGGAACCATTTGTAATATGGGTGCCGAAATTGGCGCTACCACATCTATTTTTGGATATGACGAAAAAATGGCTGCCTATTTAAGCGGCACCGGTCGTGAAGAAATTGCACACCTTGCCAATGAAGTTAAAGAGCACTTAACAGGCGATGATGAAGTTTATGCAGATCCTCATACGTATTTTGACCAGGTAATAGAGCTCGATCTATCTACCTTAGAACCTCATATTAATGGCCCTTTTACTCCTGATATGGCATGGCCTCTTTCTCAATTTGCAGAAGCGGTTCGTGAACATGAATGGCCCCAAAAACTGGAAGTTGGATTAATTGGCTCTTGTACCAATTCATCTTATGAAGATATTACACGTGCGGCCTCTATTGCACAACAAGCAGTAGACAAAAATTTAAAAGCAAAAGCTGAATTTACTATTACGCCTGGTTCCGAATTAGTGCGTTATACAGTAGAGCGAGATGGATATCTAAAAATATTTGAAAATATGGGCGGTGTGGTATTAGCCAATGCCTGTGGTCCATGTATTGGGCAATGGGCTCGTCATAGCGATGATCCCAATCGTAAAAACTCTATTTTAACTTCGTTTAACCGTAATTTCAAATCCCGCAACGACGGCAACCCAAACACACATGCATTTGTTGCATCCCCGGAAGTGGTTACTGCCTTAACTATAGCAGGAGATTTAGGTTTTAACCCGATGATTGATACCTTAACTAATGAAAAGGGCGAACAGGTTAAACTGGATGAACCAAAAGGTTTAGAAATGCCGGTAAAAGGTTATGCAGTTGAAGATGCAGGTTATCAGGCTCCAGCAGAAGACGGAAGCAAGGTAAATGTACTGGTTAATCCGAAATCAGATCGTTTGCAATTGCTGGATCCTTTCCCGAGATGGGAAGGCGGAGATATAACCGGTTTAAAATTATTAATTAAAGCCAAAGGGAAATGTACTACCGATCATATTTCAATGGCTGGTCCCTGGTTAAAATTTCGCGGACATTTAGATAATATTTCTAATAACATGCTTATTGGTGCTACCAATTATTTTAATGAGAAAACGAATGATGTAAAAAACCAGTTAAATGGCGAGTACGGACCTGTACCTGCAACAGCCCGTGCATATAAGGCCGCAGACATAGGTTCTATTGTTGTTGGAGATGAAAATTATGGCGAAGGCTCATCACGTGAGCATGCTGCGATGGAACCTCGTCATTTAAATGTACGTGCTATATTGGTGAAATCATTTGCCCGTATACATGAAACCAATTTAAAGAAGCAAGGCATGCTAGCGCTTACATTTGCAGATGTGAATGATTATGACCGTATACAGGAAGATGATGTGATAGATATTGCCGGCTTAAATGACTTCGCTCCTGCTCAACCTCTAACTATTATCCTACATCATGCAGATGGAACTGCAGAATCATTCAGCGTAAATCATACTTATAATGAGCAGCAGATAGACTGGTTTAAAGCTGGTGCTGCACTAAACATCATTAGACAAAAGCAATAATATGTGATCAAATATTTTAATCTTTTAAAGCCCTGCCCTATCTTCTTAGAGCAGGGCTTTTTGTATTTTTATACTTTAACTATATAGACATGAAAATTACGCTTCTAACCATCGGCAAAACAGAAGATAAATACCTGGTGGAAGGCATGGAAAAATATTTAAAACGCATTAAACATTATGTACCCTTTAAAGTATTGGAATTGCCTGAACTGAAAAACACCAAAAGTCTTTCACAGGATCAGCAGAAAGCAAAAGAAGCTGAACTAATTTTTAAAAATATCAGCAGTACAGATCATCTTCTTCTTTTAGATGAAAAAGGAATGGAGTTTTCTTCAACGAGTTTTTCAGAATTTTTAAACAAAAAAATGATTAGTAGCGTTCAGCACTTAGTATTTGTGATTGGTGGCCCTTATGGTTTTGATGAAGCATTGTATAATAGGGCTAATGAAAAGATATCTCTGTCGAAAATGACCTTCTCTCATCAAATGGTACGATTATTTTTCATTGAGCAAATCTACCGGGCTTACACTATTTTAAAAGGAGAACCCTATCATCACGAATAAAAATCAGTAAAAATATAACTATGGCTTACGGACAACGCAATTATCGCTTTAAAGGCATAAATCCCGGAAATGAACAAAAGCGTTTCTGGATATTAATTGTACTGGCGCTGGCTATTGGAGCAGCTATTGCTTACTTCTTTTAAATTAAATACTAAAATTTGCCGCCCTTCGACTCCACTCAGGATGGCAAATAACTATTTAGATTTCTGAGATAATCTGGTAGTACTTTTACCTGCAGCTTTGGTAGCCTTTGGTTTCTCTACCGCCACTGGTTCTGGTTTTTTTGTACTTGTTGCTTCTGCAGCTGAAGCTCCTTCTGCAAGTGGTTCAGGTGCTTCTTCTTTAAATAAGGAAAGTTCTTTAATGGTATTAAACCAGTTAATGATCTTCTTCATATCCGAGGCATATACCCGCTCATCATCATGTTTTGGTGCCACTTCTTTAAAGAAATTACGAAGACTATTACCATCAGCAGTTTTAGGATCAGGAATACTCTTGCTTTCTTTCATTTTTTCAAAAATATCAATCAGCTTTAGGTCCTCATCATTTCCAAAAACCGTAATATCTTCTAAAGAAGCCAATTTTGCAGTAGATATATTGACTACAATTTTATTTTTTAGCTCATCCAGGCTTTCTAAAATAAAGCCTGTTTTATTTTGCCCAATCAGTTTGAACAACCCCGGTTTACCGGATACGGATACAAGTCCTCTTAAATTCATATTTTTAGATTTGAGTATTGAGTATTGAGACGCATCCCATAAACCTCAAACTTAATATAACAAAATAGCAATACGCAAAATGCATTACTCTCTATTCTTCAATTACTTCTATACTTAAAATTTTATCCCCCTGGCAGATATCGTCAACTACGTCCACATTCTCTATTACTTTACCAAAACAAGTATGATTACGATCAAGATGAGAAGTGTTTGTACGGCTATGACAAATAAAGAATTGAGAACCACCTGTATTTCGTCCGGCATGAGCCATAGAAAGTACACCACGATCATGATATTGATTTTCACCTTCTAACTCACAGTCAATCTTATATCCCGGGCCACCGGCGCCTGTTCCGGTAGGATCTCCACCTTGTACCACAAAATCATTCAGTACCCTGTGAAAAGTTACTCCGTTATAAAATCCTTCTTTAGCTAGTTTTAAAAAATTAGCTACTGTATTTGGTGCGTCTTTATCATAAAACTGCACAGTCATATCACCCTTTTCTGTTTTTATTATCGCTTTGCTCATTATATCTCTGTAATCAGGCAAAGTTAATATTTTTAGGTTTATACCAATTAAAATTAAAAAATTGGGGATAAAGTGAATGAAACTATGATTTCCCTATTAGATCTATTAAAAGTATCACAAACAAAACCTTTTTCTTTGCATACATTTAGATTAAATTAAACGTTAATAAAATCATGCTAAGAGGGCAATTAACTTTTTTATTTATCTTGATAACCTTATTTGCCAG
The DNA here is from genome assembly GCA_025353765.1 of Sphingobacteriales bacterium. Taxonomy (GTDB): domain Bacteria; phylum Bacteroidota; class Bacteroidia; order Sphingobacteriales; family Sphingobacteriaceae; genus Daejeonella. The sequence continues at coordinate 130,593 of JANXOD010000002.1, read as the reverse complement.
GGCTGCTTCTATTCTTATTCCTATGGATGAGGATCAGAAAAATCACTTAAAAGCTTATGGAATAACTTTTTGGGTCTTAAAAAATGGTTTAGAAGCAGATTGGTTATTAAACTACAGAGGCGGTAGTTTTTTAATGCAATACTCCCAATCTATTGAAAATGAATGCAAAATACGGGGCGTATCTTATGAAGTATTAGCTGATGCAAAAGTGAATACTATACTTAATGAAATTACAGATCCATCTGTTAATATGGAATTAGTAAAGCTGGAGAAAGCACCGAAAATTGCCGTTTATTCTCCTAAAAATAAACTTCCCTGGGATGATGCCGTTACCCTTGTTCTAACCTACGCAGAAATTCCATACGATATTTTATATGATGATGAAGTATTAAAAGGTGAATTGCCTAAATATGACTGGCTGCATTTACATCATGAGGATTTTACGGGCCAGTATGGCCGTTTTTGGAGTGCTTACCGTAATGCAGACTGGTACATGGAAGATGTGAAATTACAGGAAGCTACCGCGAAGCGAAATGGTTTCAGAAAAGTATCGGAGATGAAGGGTGCAGTTGCAAAAGACATCCGGAATTTTTGTGCAGGCGGAGGTTTTATGTTTGCCATGTGCTCGGGGCCGGAAACTTTTGATATTGCATTAGCTGCTGATGGTGTTGATATCTGCGAAAGTATGTTTGACGGTGATGGTGCAGACCCTCAAGCACAATCTAAACTGGATTACTCTAAAACCTTCGCCTTCCAAAATTTCAAGCTGGATCTAAACCCTTCTAACTATGAATTTTCTAATATTGATGTAACCCCAACCCGGGTTATTGACAGAGCTAACGATTTTTTTACCTTATTTGATTTTTCGGCTAAGTGGGATATTGTGCCTACCATGTTAACCCAAAATCATGACAAGGTTATTAAAGGATTTATGGGGCAAACTACGGCTTTCCGTAAAGATTTAATTAAACCTGATGTTCTGATAATGGGAGAAACTAAAGTAACTAATGAAGCCCGTTATCTTCATGGTGATTTTGGAAAAGGACAATGGACTTTTTATGGCGGTCATGATCCTGAAGATTACCAACATGCAGTAGGTGATCCACCAACAGATCTGAGCCTGCACCCTAATTCTCCAGGTTATCGTTTGATCTTGAATAATGTGTTATTCCCCGCAGCAAAGAAGAAAAAACAGAAGACTTAATATTTAATCGTTTATTAGATGTTAGTTATAAAAAATCATACTCCAGTTCTTTGTGGAGAGTGAGGCAGGCAAGTACAATGGAGGATGAGGGCTCTAATCATAAAACTTCCAGCTTACACCAAATTTCAACAAGGCATCCTGCATGGGGTAACGGGTTACTGTGTAAAATCCTTTAGAGAATAAGCCTTGATTTGCATAGTCGTATTTTAAAAACAAATTGGCTCTTTTTAAAGTTGCTTTAATCCAAAGATCAATAAGTGGGTAATTAGCATAAACAACCGGATTATTATCATTATAAAACTGACCTGCATTTATAGCATAAGCCGGAGCTTTAAAGGGCGTGTTAAATCTAACATCAAAACCGATATTGGTGTGTAGCACCTTAAAGAAAGTATCATCATAATAAAAACTGCTGTAAGAATATAACTCTGGAGTGCGCAAAACATCCTGGAAATCAGTTTTTTGATATACTATATAATTATCCAGATTAAACTTACCGAGCTTAAAATCTTTACCAATAGAGATTTTCAATAAATTAATGTTAGTATTTAATTGAGCGGGTTCTATTTGTTTTTCTACCTGTGTTTCTCTGTAATACAAGTAGTTGCTAATTAGAAAGTATTCGGCTTTCGCCGAGAATTTAAAATTGAGATTTTCATATATAAAAGATGCACTGTTAATTTTGGTTTTATTAAACTTCAAATCCCAATTATGGAATTGATAGTTAAGCCGTTCATACATTTGCTCGGGAGATCTATTCTGTAAATATGCTCCAAGAACAATCCGACCTATTGACTTACTTAGTAAAAAATCGGTATTAGCTTCATACAAATAATCACCTGAATTGCGGCCCTGAGCTATTTGCACCAGGTTCGCATCCAAATGAGCACGGTCACTAAAACGATACCCTAAATTCGCTTTAAGTGAAATGTTTTGAAAACTAGTTTTATAACCCATTTGCTCATAGGTATACCAATCATGTTGAAGACCTAAGTCTAATTTCAATTCATTTGTTATAAAACTTAGTGCTTTGCCTCTTAAATAAAAGCTATAATTAAACTCATTACGCAAATCTGTAACCCGGGTAGAATCATTTGTTAACGTAACCGGTCCGGATGGAAAAACTGGAAAAGCCCCATATTTATCTTCTTCATTACGATAAAATTTATACCGGTCTGTGATATAACTAATAGCATGTGAAACCCGCTGTGTGGGCAAAATTGTTACAGACGGGTTATCTTTAGCCAAACTATCAATGCGGCCGATATAAAAAAACTGCTTAAGAAAAAAACTGTTATGCCGCCATATTTGCTGAGGACGATGGGCACCTATCCCACTTAAGCGAACGCCTTCTGCATCTTTTCTTAAAGGATTGCTATCAAAAATATTATCGTTAGTGGTAGAACCATTTTCACCTGCTTTAATGGTATTAAAAACTCCATTTGTAAGTAGATTATACCGTTTCCCTGGCGATTCATACCATACAAATACATCTGCATTTAAATGATCTGCCTTCTGGTTAGCATATAAACCCTCGCCACCTATACGATTATAATTTGCACCAAAATTTAAGTTGGGCTTAATATTTTGGGTATGTGTTACTTTAAAAACCTGTTCAACTAATTTTCCGTTAACATAGTACAATTCTGTATATGGCGATCTGGCTCTGTAATACCGCACCGAATCGGAATTTAACAGATAAGTATCCAAAGAATGAAAGCCCGCATTAAATCCTATAGTTTTAGAAGGATTAAACAGCAGTTCGCGGTAAGCTAAACCAATACTTCCTAAACCTATAGTTGGCTTTTGAGGTTGATATAAAGGGTTGTAATTGTGAAAATTTCTAAGTGTAGTATCAATGGGATAGGTTTGAGTGCTGTCTTTTAAAAGGCCAATCGTAGTATACCTGATAAATTTGGCTGTATACACAACTGAATCTTGTCCAAGTTCTTCTTTTTTACGCAATGAGTCTAGTTCTGCACCTTTCTTTTGAGTAATAGAGAGACGATTGTTCCTTTGTGCAAATGCAGTATTAAGGCTTATCAAAATCAGCCCAAGCACTATCAAACCCTCTACATTACTCTTCATTTAATTGCCGTGATCAACTCTTTTAAGAGTAGTGTCATTCTGGGTTCTGCTTCTTTTGCAACTGCAATAATTTCTTCTACAGAAACCGCTTTTAATTTATCCGGAAAACATTCATCTGTAAGTACAGCAATGGCAAATACAGGCAAACTCATATAATTAGCAACAATAACTTCCGGCACAGTACTCATACCCACAGCATCTGCTCCTATGGTACGCAAAAATCGGTATTCAGCTTTTGTTTCCAAATTAGGGCCACTAACTGATACATAAACGCCTTTATGACAAGTTATGTTATTTTTCTTTGCGATATCCATCCCTAAATTGATCATGTCCAGGTCATACGGCTGACTCATATCCGGGAATTGTGGACCAAGATCATCTGCATCGCGACCGCGTAAGGGATTATCATGTTGCATGTTGATATGATCTTCAATAATCATCAAGTCTCCATTTCGATACGAAGGATTGAGAGCACCACTGGCATTTGAAACAAATAATTTAGTTATGCCCAGTATTTTCATCACCCGAACAGGAAAAGTGATCTGCTTCATGTCATATCCTTCATAATAATGCAAGCGCCCCTTCATGGCCACAATACGTTTACCATTTAACGTACCGAATATAAGTTCTCCGGTATGAAATCCTAAAGTAGAAATACAGAAATCAGGGATATCTGCATAGGTTAATGTGTGCTCAATATCGATATCATTAACCAGGCCTTCTAAACCTGTTCCTAAAATAATTCCTATCTCTGGTTCAAAATCCCCTATTTTATGTTTTATGTATTCTGTTGTTAACCGAAGATTTTGTGACATAGGTTTCTATTAATTGGTTAAATGAAGTTTTATCAGGTTCATGAATTTTGGCTTCAACCGGAAGATAATAAACCGGCAAATCTTTTAAAAGTTTTTTGATTGTCAAAGGCCTTAAACGCTGTGCATCTTTTTCTGTTGTAATAATCAATTTATCTTCTCCTGGCAGATCTTTAAAAGAGATTGCAAGTTTAACTATATTTTCCTTACTGAAATTATGATGATCCAGATAATTATGATGTTGAATATGCTGAGTATAGATTTCTAGTTCCTTTAATAAAGGATCGGCATTAGCAATGCCGGTTATCAAAATAAGCTGCGTGCTTGAAGTTATACTATTTAAATCGCGGGGTAAACCTCGATTGTTTATCGGCTGAAGTGTACCATATTCCAAATAGGAGAAAAATAGCTCCTGATCCGCAAAAGCATTCACTCTACCACTCCCTTTTTTACGCTCGTCTGAACTTAAAGTAGTAGGAGTTTTAGTGATTACGATTAAGTTTGCTCGTTTTCTACCTGTTAATGGTTCTCGCAGATTTCCAGTTGGCAATAACCATTGCCACTTAAACAAACTAGTATAATCAAAAAGAAGAATGCTCAATCCGGGAATTACAGCCCGGTGTTGGTAAGCATCATCCAAAATAATTACTTCATGATCTTTATTCAACCGTTTAATACCCTCTATTCTATCCTCACAAACAGCTACAGTTACATCCTGAAATTTCTGTTTAAATTGCAAAGGCTCATCTCCTACTTCCTCACTAAAAGACTGGAGTTTTACCATCAAAAACCCTTTCGTTTTCCGGCCATATCCGCGACTTAATGTAGCTACTTTGTACCTCTCTTTTAATAAGGCTACCAAATATTCTGTCATAGGGCTTTTACCTGCACCACCAACTGCTAAATTACCAACTGCAATTACTGGAATTTTAAATTTCCTGGATTTAACAAACCCATAATCATACGCCTTGTTGCGGATAATTACACCCAGCCCATAAAGCAGAGATACTGGAAATAAAATAAGTCGGATAAATTTCATTTATAAAACTCTACCACAAAAATACACTTTTGATTTAATGGTCATACCTTTCTAAAGGTTTTAAAATTAGGATTATTAAAACCCATAAGCAATTCTAAAACCTTTATCAACTTGCTTCCCCTCACGGTAGGACATACCATATAACCCGCGGAAGTTTAAGTATTGAAAGCCGATATAAATCTCATTGTAATTGTGAAGAGCCGGAGTAGTCAGGTAATTAAATCCTACTATTTCCTGCAATTTTAGTTTCCTAATCAGCGGGAGTTTATTAGTGATAAAACCAGAAAGATTATGCTCTATATGGCCCTCAAAATATTTATCGGCTGTACTAAAATTATAATAATCTAAAAGAATAAAATTGTTTATTTTGGGTATGTAACTTAAACTTTGTGTGCCAATAAAATGTTTGTAATCTGTGAAATAGAGCTGATTTGTATTTAGAAATTTTCCTGCTTCTGCCCAAAATGAAAATTTTCCATATAACCCAAGTTTAATATCAGATTTGGAAATATCCAGGGATAACCGGTCATAATCAACATCAGAACCTAATATATTTTTAATCCCTTTCCTATAACTTATTCCTAAACGGGGATACTTTGAGGGCTGATAAACCCTCCCTGTTGGGTAGGTAGCATATTCATTACTAAATTCATAGGTTGCTCGCAAGTCAATTGTGAACGATTGATTTTCTGGGAATAAAGGACCATCCAGCTGCGGACTAAAGGGATTATTGGAAGTAAATTCCCTGTTCGCTATATCTTTAACCTTATAATCTGATGTATTTTGCAAATTTCTCCTGTTGGCCCATTCGGCAAAAATGGTAGTTACTAAGCCACCCGCAAGACGCTGTGAAAGTGATAGATCAGCAAACTTCTTTTCATATAATTTCATATAATTCCGTTCATAGAGCAGAGAGTTAATAGAATTCCCCAATTGAGAGATGGTTCCCATACTATTTAAGTCTATCACATCCGCCCCAATATTAAAACCCAAACTAGCCTCTTTAACAGGGATCACCCCAAAGAAACTCCCATACAAATTTTTACTGGAAAACCCATAACGAATTTTCCCCGAAAGAGATACCTGCTTATTAGTAACAGTATCTGTTTTCTTCGTATACGAAACCATGTAATTAATACCGAAACCTTCAACTGTATTATAAAAAACAGAATTTATTAAGGAGCTAAAATGATACGCTTCTTTTTTATAGCGATTGCGCAGATTATATCCGGAGCCTGCTATAAATTGAGAAGGGTTAAATGTATTATGTATTTTATCTAAAGAATCAAGGTACGATTTTGATTCCCGCTTGGTTGCCAGGGTTTCTTTCTTTTTGTAATCCACCTTTTCTTCATCCGTTAAAGGTATAGGACGTGCCTGTGTCCAATAGACCGAATCCTTTTTATTTACTTCTTTGGTAATGCGCAATACTTCTACTAAATCCTTTTTATTCAAAGAAGGATTCAGGTTGTAATTTTTATAAATGGCAATAAAATATCCGCCAACACGAAACCCGAACTGGCCGCCTTTATAATCAAACTTAACAGATGACGGCATCCAAACCCGCTCTCCTATCGGGAAGAATTCCTGCTTAATATTTAAGGTATCCATAAAGTTAATGTTGGGTCCTTTGGTTATATAGAGGTCAAGGCTATGAATACGCCAGCTATCTTCCAATATATAGATATTTCCACGAAAAACAGGGTCTGCACTTCTGCGAGGTATTACCTGTATTTTATTAACCATTTGACCGTTCTCTATGGTGCTGCCCAGTAATTTATACTTATAATAGAATAAGGCATTATCGGCAATGGGAGAAATAAACGGACGGTTACTCAATCCTTCCCATCCCTGTAAATTTTCATAAAAATTTACCTTAACATCCGAAGCACGATTGAAACTAAAAGCCCGGTTGCTTCCCGAAACTTTGGACGAAATCATTTCTTCTCTGAATTTATCAGGCTCCATAAAACTTAATTTCGATTCAGATTCCGAAAGATAAATAATGCCTCTACGATTAGAGTCCAGGCCTATTTCTTTGCCTAATTTATCAATATCTGTACCCAGAAATTTTTTTGGAGCAGCCAGCATTTTCTGCATGCCTTTGATATATACATCGGCTGTGAAAGATTTTACTTCGTGTAAATAGCTCTTCCTTTTTTTTATCGCATGGCGGATAATCTCAAATGCAGGATCTTCACCGCCCACATGTATCACTACATCTTTTAATTCATAAACTTCCCTGGCAAGGATAATATTTAATACCTGGTTTGATATTATGTCCACTTGTCGGCTTTCCTGATGATAACCTATTGCTTTAAAGATCAACTCCTGCTTCCCGGCAGGTAGTTTTAATCGGTATTCGCCCTCGCTATTGGCGGATGTTCCGGTAGTGGTATTCTTAAGATAAACACTGGCAAAAGATACGGGTTTACCCTGCTGATCGGTTATTTTACCACTAATAATAATAATACTTTGAGATGATGCATTTAATGCAATGCCAAAGATAATTAGGAATATAAAGGTTAATTTCATATAGGTTCTTTTATTGATAGATGACCATTATCCATAAAAGGTTACAGTCTCATATCAAGCAAGTTAAATATGTTAAAGCAAATTACTGTTAACTCCTTTTAAAAGCAGTACAATTCTTAAGAATTGCTAATTTTACAGCTTTAAACCAAAAAGCTATGTATAAAATCTTACAGCCCGTATTAGAAAGCGAATTAGCGGAAATCGAAAAAGCAGGCTTATATAAACGTGAACGCATTATCACTTCTCCGCAAGGAGCAGAAATTGAAGTACAGGGCGGACAGAAAGTAATTAACTTCTGCGCCAATAATTACCTGGGTCTTTCCTCTCATCCAAGAGTAATTGAAGCTGCTAAAAAAGCTATTGATTCACATGGTTTCGGTATGTCTTCTGTACGATTTATCTGCGGAACACAAGATATTCATAAGGAATTAGAGAAAAAGATATCCCAGTTTTTAGGTACTGAAGATACCATTTTATATGCCGCTGCATTTGATGCCAACGGAGGAGTTTTTGAACCCTTATTTAATGAACAGGATGCGATCATTTCTGATGCTTTAAATCATGCTTCAATTATTGATGGTGTCCGCTTATGTAAAGCACAACGCTATCGTTACAATCACGATGACATGGCCGATCTGGAAGGAAAATTGAAGGAAACTCAAGGTTTACGTCATCGGATCATTGTAACTGATGGCGCTTTCTCAATGGATGGAACCATTGCTCAATTAGATAAAATTTGCGATCTGGCTGATAAATATAAAGCATTGGTGATGATTGATGAATGTCATTGTTCGGGCTTTATGGGCAAAACCGGCAGAGGAACTCATGAGCATCATAACGTAATGGGACGTGTGGATATTATTACCGGAACTTTGGGTAAAGCCTTAGGTGGCGCATCGGGCGGTTTCACATCGGGACCAAAAGAAGTGATCAGTCTGCTTCGCCAGCGTTCACGCCCTTATTTATTTTCTAATACATTGGCCCCATCTATTGTTGGTGCATCCATTGCTGTATTAGATATGTTAAGCGAAACAACAGAGCTTCGTGATAAACTGGAAAGTAATACCACATACTTCCGTGAAAAAATGACAGAAGCCGGTTTTGATATTAAGCCTGGTATTCATCCCATAGTTCCAATTATGCTTTATGAAGCTAATTTAGCTCAGGAATTTGCTGCTAAATTATTAGAAGAAGGAATTTATGTAATCGGTTTCTATTACCCGGTTGTTCCTCAGGGAAAAGCCCGGATCAGAGTTCAGCTTTCTGCAGCTCATGACCGGAAGCATTTGGATAAAGCCATTGCAGCATTCACGAAGGTCGGAAAAGAGTTAGAAGTGTTAAAATAATACGTATAAAATTTTTATATTTGTACGTATAATCTAACTGTTATGGCATCTTCTAAATTAACATTAAGTATGGAACCTGAAGTGGTTTACCGTGCTAAAAAAATCGCGAAGGAAAAAAATATTAGTTTATCAAAATTGATAGAAAACTATTTAAAGTCGATTTCGGATAAAGAAAAAATATCATACAAGGATGATCCGGAAATATCTGATTAGGTGAAACAATTGGTAGCATCTGATAAGCCAATTCCAGACTTTGATAACAAAAAAAAATATCGAGAAAATATCATTAAGAAATACTCTCGCTAGTGCGTGTTTTCATAGATTCTGATATTCTATTGGATGCAGTATTATTGAGAAATCCTCACTATTCTTTTGCACTGAGGTTGTTGTCTTTGAATAAGGAGTTATGTACTTCAGCTGAATGTTTATTAAATGCTTATTACCATACGTGTAAATATATTGGAAAAGATGCTGCTAAAAACTCTGTAAGTTTACTGGAGGACAATTTAAGGATTTTAGTAACTGATCAAAATATGTTTAAAAAAGCTTTTCAATCTGATTTTGCAGATTTAGAAGATGCAGTTCAGTACCTTACTGCTATTGAGCACAATTGCAAAATAATTATTACCCGCAATTTAAAAGATTATAAAAAATCATTAATACCAGTTATGACGGCTGAACAATATTTAAAGTCCAAATAATGCAACAAAAAATAAATCAATATACATCCGAAATAAACGATTTTCAGCCTAAAAATGCCGAAGAAGTTGAAATCTTTCGGATAAAATTTTTAGGTACAAAAGGTATTATCAAAGATCTTTTTGAAGAGTTTAAAACGGTATCACCGGAAGATAAGCGCTTATTTGGTAAAGTCTTAAATGAGTTTAAACAATTAGCTGAGACTAAATATCAAACGCTAAAAGAACAAGTTGATAGTTCAGGACTTTCAAATGAGAACTTAAACCCTGATTTCACACTTCCGGGAGAAGGCTTTGAATTAGGTTCACGCCATCCTTTATCTTTAGTTAGGAAAGAGATCATTGAAATATTTAAGAAATTAGGCTTTAATGTGGCTGAAGGTCCGGAGATTGAAGATGACTGGCATAACTTCTCTGCTTTAAATTTCCCCGAAGAGCACCCTGCACGGGATATGCAGGATACTTTCTTTATTCGTTCTGAAAAAGGTGACGGTGAGGCGTATGCTTTACGTACACATACTTCATCTGTACAAGTACGTATGATGGAAGCTGGTCAGCCGCCTTTCAGAGCTATTATGCCAGGCCGGGTTTATCGTAATGAAGCCATTTCTGCACGGGCTCATTGTTTCTTTCACCAGGTTGAAGGTTTGTATATTGATGAAAATGTATCCTTTTCCGACCTGAAACAAACCTTATTTTATTTTGTACAGGAATTATTTGGCGAAGGAACAAAAGTTCGGTTCCGGCCTTCTTATTTTCCGTTTACAGAGCCATCTGCCGAAATGGATATTTCCTGCACCATTTGCAAAGGTGAGGGTTGTCAATTTTGCAAGTATAGTGGCTGGGTAGAAATATTAGGTTGTGGTATGGTTGATCCTAACGTACTCGAAAACTGCAAAATAGATAGTAAAAAGTTTACAGGCTATGCCTTTGGCATGGGTATAGAACGTATTACTAATTTAAAATATCAAATAAAAGATCTTCGTTTATTTTCAGAGAATGATGTTCGTTTCTTAAAGCAATTTCAATCCGAATTGATATGATGAAATATACAGGAGTTGCATTCATTATTTTATTGCTTTTTCTATCTTGTAATAAAGATAATGAGGCTTTAATACCTGATGTGCCGGTAAATTTTAAAGCTCCTTTAACTGATCCAAGATTAAGCTCTTTAAACAGCATAGGCGGAGCTGTTGCAATTACAGGTTACGGTGTAGCCGGAATAATTATTTACCGAAGGCCGGATAATGCTTATGTAGCTTTTGATCGGTGCAGCTCTGTGAATCCAGAAAAAAAATGTGCTGTTAGTATTGATGATCCTAGTTTAACAGTTACAGATGGATGCAGTGGTTCAAAATTTTCATTGTATGATGGTACACCTGTAAAAGCTCCTGCTAAACATTCTTTAAAACAATACCAGGTAATTGTTACTAGTTTTGAAATTTCGGTAGTTAATTAGATGGAAATCGATAAGATTAAAGAAAGTATTAAAAGGGCCGCTCAAGACCTGTTTCGCAAGTATGGCTATCATAAAACAAGTGTCAATGAAATTGCTAAACGTGCTAAAATAGCCAAAGCCACCATTTATAAATATTTCGAAAGTAAAGAACTTCTATTACAGGCTATTTTGATGGATTACATCCGTCATAGTGTACATGAAATTATCCATAATCCAACAAATAATATGGATGAAGAAGCCTATTTAAGCAATATGATTCTTAAAACAAGCCGACTTACTTATACGGTTTGTAATGAATTTATTGGCTGGGAATTTATACGTGAATCTGCCAATGCACAAGAATTTCTAAAAACACTTTCGGATGATTTGGAAAATCTGTTAATATCATCCTTTAATGGAACCCTATTATTTAAAGCAGATCATTATTCCGATCGTTTACGTTTTCTGGTGAAAGCCAGTAAAAGCATTGTGTTTTCATTTGCTTTTACTTCAGTTACCGATTCGGATGTCCGCAAAAACTTTATAAGTTTTCAGAAAGAAATTCTTCCTTATCTGGTAAAAGCAGCGTTAAAATAGCTTTCCTTTAAACGCGATGAAAAAACTAGTACTTATCGGATTTCTAATTATAGTCTACCCTGCTTTCCTTTTCGGCTCTAACCTATCTAAAGAAAAGTATAATAATTCTATTGATACACTGGATACTAAGCTATACCCCCAATTTAAACCAACATATATAGAATTATTAAAAAAGATATTCTATAAAATCCAAAAAAATCAAGATGGTGATCTGATAGCCTTAGGAACAATTTCTATACGTAATGTATTTGGATTGTATCCAAAAACCAGTTTTGCAGACACTGTTAGGATATCTATCCAAAATAAAATGCTTATTAAGAGTTCTGGCAAATCCCTTTTATTATTAATTTGCGATGCTAACTTTACATCCGGCGAACACCCTTTAGGAGAAATAGCTAGTGGGGTAACTGTGATGGGGTTATTTGACCCTACTTCGGGCCAATTATTGGATGCAGTTGATCTTGCATCAGATAGATGGACTGAACTAGGAGAAGTCAAGTCAAAATATACTTTACCATTAAGCCGGAGGCAGGAAGCAGTTGCTGTCTGGAATACGCATAATAATTCGAGTCAGGGTTATAATGCTTGTAATCTTTTTTGTGTAGTCAATAATAAAATAAAAGAGGTTTTTAGCTTCTTTATTTTAAATTATCGTTCACAATGTGAAGAGTTTGTAGCAGAACCATATTATATTTTTAGTAAAAATAATGGCAAATTATTTGGTGATGTTTATATTACAATTAAAGGAAAAATAATAAAAAATCAAGAGGAAGGTTGTGCAGGCAAAAAAAGAACAATCATCAAAAATTATAAAGCTCATTTAATCTGGAATAATAAAAAGAAGACTTATATAAATCAACTCAAAGATTTTGATATTCTGGATAAACAGAATGAAGCCAATTTTTAAAAGTTAATTTAATGTAAAAAAATAAAACCATTTATACCGCCTCGGTTTTTAGTCTAAAATATCTCTATTTTTATGGCAATTAAAGATAATCGTATGGCCATGAGTCGGGAAATAATTGATTTTTCAAATTTAATTGATGAGCAGTTTGATTTTGTTGAAGAACCGGTACGTGGATTTATTCAATTTATATTGAGTCTTTTTCGCTGATTAAACAAGCTTATTGTATATAATCCTTCTTTCTCAAATCAGGATTTCAAAACGGTTGTGTCTATATCCTACCATTCCTGCTTCATCACATAAAATTTAGCTAATTTTGCGGCTCATGAAAAAAATCTCCGCAGATAAAAAATTTTTACAAAATATACAAGTAGTTGATATTGCCGAAGAAGGTAAAGGTGTTGGTAAATCAGAAGATCTTGTCATTTTTATAGATAAAGCCATTCCCGGCGATGTAGTTGATGTAGAGTTAATGCGTAAAAAGAAAAAATTCTATGAAGCCCGGATTCAGAATTTAGTAAAGCCTTCAGAATATCGCACAGAACCATTTTGTCAGCATTTTGGAACTTGTGGTGGATGCAAATGGCAACACATGACTTATGATGCTCAATTGCAATTCAAACAGAAGAGTGTTACAGATGCCTTAGAACGTTTAGCAAAAGTTGATGTTGCAGGAATAGAACCCATTTTAGGATCTAAAGCTTCACGTTATTACAGAAACAAATTGGAATATACATTTTCAGATAAACGCTGGCTTACTGATGGTGATATGCACAGCGACAAGGAAATGGAAATGAATGCGCTTGGTTATCATATTCCTGGCCGGTTTGATAAAATTCTGGATATTGAACACTGTTATTTACAAGCTGATCCGTCCAACGATATTCGCAATAAAGTTCGCGAATATGCTTTGGTGCAGAGAATTTCCTTTTACAATCTTAAAAATCACGAAGGTGCATTGCGAAATCTAATCATTCGTACATCTACAACCAGCGAATTAATGATTATCGTCGTTTTCGCTTATGCAGATGAAAAGCAAATTCAGGGTATGATGGAATTTGTACAGCATACTTTTCCGGATATTACTTCCTTATTATACATCATCAACCAGAAAAAGAACGATACTATTTTTGACCAGGATATTCATGTATTTACTGGCCGAGATCATATATTTGAAAACATGAATGGTTTAAAATTTAAAATTGGTCCTAAATCATTTTATCAAACCAATTCAGATCAGGCTTTTGAATTATATAAAATAGCTAAAGATTTTGCCGGCTTTAAAGGCGATGAACTCGTGTACGATTTATATACAGGTGCAGGTACGATCGCTAATTTTGTGGCTGGTGATGTAAAAAAAGTTGTTGGAGTAGAATATGTTCCCACAGCAATTGAAGATGCAAGGATTAATTCCTCTCTCAATAATATCAAAAACACCCGCTTTTTTGCAGGTGATATGAAAGATATATTAAATACAGAATTTGTGGCCGAGCATGGTAAACCAGATGTAGTCATTACTGATCCGCCAAGAGCAGGTATGCATGCAGATGTAGTAAAACGATTGCTTGAAATGGAAGCCGAAAAAATTGTTTATGTGAGTTGTAATGCTGCAACACAAGCCCGTGATATTGCTTTGCTAAAAGAAAAATATAAAGTAAGCCGTATTCGCCCGGTAGACATGTTTCCGCATACACAACATGTAGAAAATGTAGTTTTATTAACCCTGTCCATATAATTTTATTATATGTTATTTTATTAAAATATGGAATTAAATGACCTCTTAAATCTGGAAAATACGAATCAGGAGAAAAATCCCGGGAAAGAAAGCCCTTTAAAAAGCCTAGAAGCCGATTTAAAGTTTTACAAAGAATCTATCAAAGAAGTTTCGGTAGAAATTATGATGGAAGGAATTTCATCCTATCCTATTTTTATTGCCCATCAGCATGAAGTTAAGTTAGGGGAACCCATTTTAGATAAAGATGAATTGAATACAAACTGGACCATCCACGCTTCAACTTTAGAAGAGTTTATAGAAAAAGGCGTTATTCAGCCAGACAAAAAAGATCGCTTTATTAAACAATACAAAAACTCTCATAATTTTATGTGTGTTTTTGTAATTGTGCCAGAAGGTGCTAATTTTATATTTTATCCTTACAAGTAATTAGATTTAAAATTGATTTTCTCTATACCTTTTATATTGCATATTTTCAATTGAATCCCAATAAAATGGCTCTTAAGAAATTACTCATTTTAGATAAAAAGCAAATCCAGCAAAAGGTAGACCGCATGGCTTATCAAATACTGGAAGATAACCTGAACGAAACCGAATTGGTAATGGCAGGGATAGTTGGCCGTGGCTACACTATAGCAAAACGCCTTAAAAAAATTCTGGAAAAAATCTCTGAAATTAAGATTGTTCTGATGAGAATTGAACTTGATAAAGTGAGTACACATTTGCAGGCAAAAACAGATTTACCCGTCTCTGAAGTTGCCAATAAAGTCGTTATTCTAGTTGATGATGTATTAAACAGCGGCCGGACCTTAGTTTATGGCTTAGGAGCATTTTTAGATATTCCTTTAAAAAAACTGAGAACTTTAGTTTTAGTGGATAGAAGCCATCGCATTTTTCCGGTTTCACCCGATTTTACAGGCCTGGAACTCGCCACTATTTTAAAAGAACATGTGGATGTGGTTTTAGATGAAAAAGATGAAGAGGATGCTGTTTACTTGAGCTAGTGTATTTAACCTGTACTATTTAAATACCCAGTAAATTTTTCAGCAGTGAGATCTGCTGCGCTAATACTAAATTTGGCCTTATTATAAAAAACTTCACGTTCGGCTAATTTTCGAGTGACGAATTCAACCAATTCATCTCCTTTTAGGCCTTGGATTAATGGCCGTTCTGTTTTTGAGTTTTCTAAACGGTTCG
The DNA here is from genome assembly GCA_025353765.1 of Sphingobacteriales bacterium. GTDB lineage: Bacteria > Bacteroidota > Bacteroidia > Sphingobacteriales > Sphingobacteriaceae > Daejeonella. The sequence goes on along the minus strand of JANXOD010000002.1, from coordinate 115,003 downwards.
CCAGAGTTTTAGAAGGCAGCGATAAATAAGCTGTAATTCCATTTTTATTCATCCAATCCATATTATCAAAATAACAAGGCATGCCGCCACCAGTTGCAACAATAATTTTTTCAGGATAAACAGTATTTTGCAAAACTTCACGTTCTAGTTTTCTGAAAGCTTCCTCTCCATACTTTACAAAATATTCTGCAATGCTCATTTCAGTTTTTACTTCAATAAGTTTATCCAGATCAATAAAATCATACTTTAAAAAATGAGCCAGTTTTTTGCCGATACTGGTTTTACCGCTACCCATAAAACCGATTAGAAATACTTTCATAAAAAATAATCCCGTTTAAGCATAATATAATCTGTAACAGGTGGAATTAATCCGTTTTGTTTAAAAATAGATGCAACTTGAGCCCGATGATAGGTAGAATGATTGAGCACGTGAAAGATAATATCCTTCACTTTACTCGTGTACTCATCTCCTTTAGAATTAATATAAGTAACGTCCTGGTTAAGAGGCGTTGATTCAAACACTTCCTTAATTAATACAAAATTTTGATGATGAATACTTTCAAATTTTTCTACCGGATGAATATCCCAAATACCAAAATCAGCAGGTTGATTTTGAATACGTTTCATCCAAGCGTGTTGTGTCGTTAGTATATGACTAAATAACTTTTCCGCTTCCGGGATAGAAACAGTTGACTTCATGAACACATTTATAATACGCTCATCTGCAACTTGTGTATATTTTATAATATCAGCTAACATAATTAAGTTAATTTAACTCTCGGATCAATAAAAGCATAGCTAATATCAACCAGAATATTAATGATCACAAAAATAAAGGCTACAAAAAGAATAGATCCCATTACTACCGGAAAATCTGAAAGCTCTAACGCATCTACTGTAGCTTTACCTAAACCATTATAACCAAAAATATATTCTACAAAAAATGATCCGGCAAGAAGAGAGGCAAACCAACCGGAAATTGCAGTTATAACTGGATTTAAAGCATTTTTTAAGGCGTGCTTATAAATAATTCGTCGCTCACTTAATCCTTTTGCCCGGGCTGTACGAATATAATCCTGACTTAATACATCCAGCATGGCACTTCGTGTAAGCTGCACAATAATGGCTAAAGGTCGTAAACCTAAGGTAATCATAGGCAAAACCAGGTTTTTCCAGGTGATCACTTCGCCCCTAAAAGGATCGTAATTATATAAACTGCCCGACATATTTAAACCTGTATAATCTCCCAAAATAAAACCAAAAAACCATGCAATAATAATTCCTGCGAAGAATGAAGGTGCCGAAATACCCAAAATTGCAAATGCATTAGCCGAACGATCAATCCAGGTATCTTGATTTACAGCAGAAACAACACCTAAAAAAATCCCTATTAAAGTGGCAAATATTATGGCGCTTATGGCCAGGATAAAAGTGTTTGGAATCGTTTCTGCTAATATACTGCTCACATCTCGCCGGGTTTGATATGAACGACGTAAATACGGTTTTTTAAGAACTAAATACTTTTCTTTACTCACTGGGAAAAGCTTCAGATAACGATATTTCGCCTGGGTTATAGAGTCACCTTCGTGAATTGATAGAGGCGAAAGATCATTAATATAATAAGCGAATTGAACCGGGATAGGCTTATCTAAACCAAATTCTTTACGTACCGCTTCTAAGGATTGTACATCAGAACGCTGGCCTTGTGTCATTCTTGCCGGATCGCCGGGAAGGATATTAAACAAAAAGAAAACCACTACTATAATTCCTGCCAAAACAGCCCATCCGTATAATATTTTACGAATAGCGTATTTCAGCATTATGGATTAATTTCAAAATAAGATTTTGAAAGTGCATTATACGATGGTACGTTATGATAATGCCATTTATTAAGAATCGTACCGTTTTTAAGTAGCAGAACTCCGGGATTAGATCTCACCATGCTCTTTAAAGGAACTTCGTCTGCATAAAATATCTCCATCGCTAATTTATTTTCTTTACTGAAAGCTTCGGCATCTTGTGCAGAATTAGAGGTGAGCAAAACTGTACGAATATTAAAATCCTGTGCAGCATTTATAGCAATGGCATTCAAATCTCCCATTGCTTGCTTATTTGTTTTATCGAGATTGTAGGCTACAATAATTAAATTATAATACGGGTTTTCAATAATTTCTTTAGTGTAATCTGTTCCCTGAGAATCGTTAATTTTTAAATCTTTAATCTTTACATCGTATCCTTTTTTAATCAGTTTACTTTCCGGATCACCAACAATCTCCCAATTATTATCTTTCCATATCCCCGTTTTGAGGTACTCTTTATCCGTCATTTGCTTAGTTTCGCCTGTCTTTTTATTTTTAAGATGATACGTGATCTCGTAAATATCCTGCGCTGCTCCCGGTGGAAATGCCATTGATTCAGGAATATTGCTCCCCATTTTATAAGGAAGAAAATCAATTACGGGTAAAAAATTATACGTGTATAATCCAAAACCTAAAGAAAGAAAAATCAGAATGAATAAGACTAGTTTTTGGTTTTTTTGAGAGGTAATTATAGGTTTTATGGTATTTCGATTAATAAAAATCAGGACGATAAGGGCCAGTAAAACCAGATCCTTACTGAACGATTGCCATGGTGTTAATGGTATGGCATCGCCGAAACATCCGCAAGAAGTGACTACTTTAAAAACCGCGGAATAGAATGTTAAAAAAGTAAAAAAGATAATGAGCAGCAATAATCCCCAGGAAACTTTACGTCCCCAAAAACCGAGTAATAGCAATGCTCCCAAAACAATTTCTAGCGTACAAAGCAGAATAGCTATCGCGGTAGCATAATCAAATAGGAAATTCAGGTGAAAAACCGCAAAATACTCCTGCAATTTATAAGCAAATCCCAGCGGATCATTTGCTTTAATTAAACCCGAAAAAATGAAAAGTAAACCAACTAATATTCTTGCAACTATGATAATACTCTTCTTGCCCGAAGAAAGATTCGTTTTTACCTCTTTAATTGTATCCATTTCCATTCCCTTCAGGAGATTAGATCGTTCAATTTAATTAAAGCAAAAACCGAATAATTTAACATATCCTGATAATTCGCTTTTACACCTTCTGATGCGAGTGTTTGGCCTTCATTATCTTCCATTTGCTTTACGCGAAGCAGTTTCATCAATATCAAATCGGTTAAAGAACTGATACGCATATCACGCCAAGCTTCACCATAATCATGGTTTTTAGCAAACATTAATTCTTTGGTTTCGTTTACTTTTTTATCAAAAAGTACTTCAATTTCTTCTATAGGAAGATCGGTACGTTTCTCATCCTGCAAATCTAATTGCATCATAGCGATGATACAGTAATTTACAATACCGATATATTCGGAAGTGATGTTCTCTCCCACTTTAGAAATTTTCTTTTCTTCGAGCGTACGAATACGTTGTGCTTTAATAAAAATCTGATCGGTGATAGACGATATCCTCAGAATACGCCATGCAGTTCCATAATCATTGGTTTTTTTTAGGAAGAGGTCTTTACAAACCTTGATTACTGCATCATACTCCGCTGTGGTATTATTAGCCAAAATGTTGTTTTATTTGTTTAAATAATGAATTTAGTGGTATTTTGCTCTTAAATGACGGATAAAAATACAGTTTTTCATCAAAAATTAACATTAAATGTTCGCGGACAATTAGTTGATCTATCTGTACCCAAAGTAATGGGAATTTTAAACCTCACTCCCGATTCATTTTATGATGGAGGCAGGCATAATATTATCCATGAAGCCTTAAAAAAAACAGAGCAACTTTTAACAGAAGGTGCCCATTTTATTGATATCGGCGCTTATTCCTCCAGGCCAAAAGCAGAACATATTTCTGAGGAAGAAGAGTTAAACCGGTTAATTCCTGTAGTAAAAGCTGTAGTGAAAGAATTCCCAAATGCCATGCTCTCCATTGATACGTTCCGGTCTGACGTTGCAAAAGCAGCTATTCATGAAGGTGCACATTTGATTAATGATATTTCTGCCGGAGAAATGGACGCTAAAATGTTTGAAACCGTAGCACAATTACAAGTTCCATACATACTGATGCACATGAAAGGAACACCGCAAACTATGCCGCAATATGCAAGTTATGAAGACTTGTTTGGCGAGGTTTGCAATTATTTCCTTCGAAAAATTAAAAAACTCATCAGTTGGGGATTAACAGATATGATCATTGATCCCGGTTTCGGGTTTGCCAAAACCCCGGAACATAGTTATGAACTTTTATCCAAACTCGATCTGTTAAAAATGTTAGGCCACCCAATTCTTGCAGGCATTTCACGTAAATCTATGATCTATAAATTATTAGATACAGATGCCGAAAATGCATTAAACGGAACTACGGTTGCCAATACAATTGCACTCATGAAAGGAGCAAATATACTGCGTGTGCATGATGTGAAAGAGGCTATGCAAGCTGTGAGAATAGTTGAAAAAATAAAGTCACGAGCATGAGATGCTAAGCCTGAAAGCCAAATCAATTACATAATCCCGAATCAAATTTGTAATTTTCCCTAATATGGAAGGCTTCGACTTTAGTTTCCTCAACTTACGTTTCCTAGATGTGATAGACATTTTATTGGTGGCTATGATCATTTATTATATCTATAGTCTCATTCGGGGAACCATTGCTTTTAATATTTTACTGGGATTAGTAATCATTTATGTGGTTTATTTAATTGTCAAACAAGCCCACATGCGTCTATTAACCGAAATATTGGGTGATTTTGTAAGTGTTGGATTTATAGCTTTGATTATTGTTTTTCAACAGGAGATACGGCGTTTTCTATTGCTTATCGGAAGAAATGCATCCTTGCAAAAAAATAAAGCATGGTGGTCATTTGTGTTCGGTAGTAAAGATATTGAAAAGAATAATTTAACTCGTATTAAGCCCATTATAGATGCCTGTAAGAGCATGCAAAAAAGCAAAACTGGAGCGCTCATTGTGTTTGCCAAATATTATGAGGAGCAATTTTATCAAAATAGCGGCGAGATAATTGAGTCTAAAATATCTAAGCGTTTACTTGAAAGTATATTTCAAAAACATAGTCCACTGCATGATGGCGCTGTAATTATTGCAGAAAATCGGATTAAATGCGCTAGCAGTATTCTTCCCTTAACAGAAAATGACAAATTACCTCCACAATTTGGCTTACGACATCGGGCCGGAATTGGCATTTCTGAAATGAGTGATGCTGTTGCTGTAATTGTCTCGGAAGAAACAGGGGAAATATCCTACGCTAAACAAGGCCGCGTAAAAATGAATGTGAGTTTTGCAGAGTTAGAGAAGCTTCTCAATAAAGATTTTTAGCAAAAAAAGCAAAGTTTCCAATGGAAACCTCGCTTGATCATTTTAATTTTTATCTATTTGCCGCCTTTAATTTCCTCAATGGCTTTATCCACTACTTCCGCCTGAGCAGTTAATTGAGCTTTAAGTTCACTGTTTGCATCTTTAATTTTTTCCTTTTTCTGATTACTCAATTTACTCAATAAAGGGAGTAGTTGCTGTCCCACTCCATACTGTTTATACTGATCAATAAAAGCTATTATTTTTTGAAAATTGGATTTAAAAAGATCAGTATCATTCACATTTGCTAAGAGATTGATATATCCTGCAATCATGCCAAATTTTTCATTGGGAGTACCGTTATCAAATTTATTACTTACATATGGAAGTTGATCTGCACCACCTAATTTACCATATATTGCACCAATAGCCTGATTTAACGCCCCTTTGCTACCTTTTTCAAAGGATTTAGCCAGAACTAATGCATTTTTAGGATCAAGATCTGAAATACCCATTAATGCTGCACCCTGAACGCTATAAGATTGACTTTTTAAAGCCTGGTTAAACAAAGCCAAGTTACCTGCATCCTTCATTTTAGCTAATGCAGTTATTGCAGCTGCCTGAACTAAAGTATATTTACTGCTTTTTACTAATTCTTTTAATACAGGTGTTGCAGCCTTCTTTATAGCTTCATTTTCCATATTTAATGCCGCAATTGCTTTAATCTGCAAACGGAAAAATTTATCATTACAGGCAGCTATGAGTACTTTTTGTGCACCGACATCATCCTGTTTAGCCATAGCAGCTGTAATTGCTTCTGTACGATCTACAAATAAAGGCGCATTAAAATATTGAAAAACATACTCGTTTAATGATTTACTATCAGCCTTTTTAGCCAACAATATTTTTTTAGAATCTACATTTACCAGATCTGGTTTAACAGGTAAAACATAAGTAAATGAATCTGTTTTACTTTTCATCCATACATCCTGGCGCTGCATTTTACCGCCTGCATAATAATCAATAGAAATTGGAAGGATAAAGGCATCTCCGTCTTGAGTTTGATTTAAGTACACGGTCTCTGTCTTTTTAGTTTCATCCCATTTATAATCAATTTTTAAGTATGGATGCCCGCTACGGAAATACCACTGATTAAAAAACCAATTCATATCTTTTCCACTGGCTTCTTCCATGGCTAAACGCAACTGATGTGATTCACCGGTTTTAAAAGCATTTTGCTTCAGATAAATGTTCAACCCTTTAAAAAATACATCTTCCCCAAGATAACTTCTCATCATGTTTAAAATACGTCCGCCTTTTTGATAACTAACCAGGTCAAATACATCCTCTTTATCATTATAATGAAACCGGACAAGATTCTTTTTTTCATCTTTTGGAGAGTTTAAATAATTCTGCATAGCATTATAACTTATGCGGTCACCTGCATCTTTACCATATTTATACTCATTCCATAATGTTTCACTAAAATCTGCAAAAGACTCGTTAACCGTTATATTGCTCCAGCTTTCTGCGGTAACATAATCACCAAACCATTGGTGAAAAAGCTCATGGGCTATTACATCTTCTCCGTTGCTTGCATCAAGTAATTCTCTGGGAGTTTGCTGAACAAATTCTCCATGCAATGTAGCAGTTGTATTTTCCATGGCTCCGCTTACATAATCACGCACAACAATTTGAGAATACTTATTCCATGGAAAATCTACACCTAGCTTTCTGGAATAGAAATCAATCATTTCCGGGGTATTCCCAAAAATTTGTTTCGCATAAGGGGCATAAGCGGGCTCCAGGTAATAATTAACCTCTTTATCTTTCCATTTATCCTTATAAATTTTGAAATCTCCTACAGCCATCATGAATAAATATGGAGCATGAGGCAGATCCATTTTCCAGGTATCTGTTCTGGTACCATTTCCATTAGGCTTTTGGGAAACTAACTTACCATTAGATAAAGTCACGTATTTCGACGGAACAGTCATACTTATTTCGGAAGTTGTTTTTTGGTTGGATTTATCAATAGTTGGAAACCACGCTGAAGAGGCTTCTGTCTCACCTTGTGTCCATATCTGAACCGGTTTACCTTTCACAGCACTATCCGGGTTAATAAAATACAATCCCTTCGCATCAGAAATAGCTGCACTTCCCTGGGTTTTCAATTGATTTGGTTTTGCTGTGTAATCTATATAAACCACATATTCCTGATTAGGTTGATAACTTTTATCCAGGTTAATACGAAGTTGCAGGCTATCATAAAAATATTTCAAAGGCTGATTTTTCCCATTGCTAACAAGAAATACATTCTTAATATCCATTCCCTTAGCATCTAGCCTTAATGAATCTGTTGCATAAGCATGAGGTTTTAAAGTAATCCATGCTTTACCATACATAAACTGTTTGGCATAATCAAATCGGACATCCAGTTTGGTATGCACCAAATCATTAATTTTAGGCGCAGTTTCACGATAAATATTCATCGCTGGATCTTGAACTATACTTTGTTGCGCAAATGAATGATTAATCATCAAACAACTAATTATTGCAGCTGCAAAAAGCCTGACAATCTTTATTCTTTTCATAATAGTTACTGTTATTTGGTTAAGTATTTCCAAAAGCTAAGCTACAATTTCTTTGCAAATTGTTTAAAACAAAAACATCCAGCCATGGCCGGATGTTTAAGATTATATTTGTTTAATACCTAACAATATTGTTCAAATGCCTGTATCAAATTATCAGCAATCATTTGTGCCGGACGGCCTTCAATTTGGTGGCGTTCAATTATGTGGACTAATTTTCCTTCTTTAAATAATGCGATGGCTGGAGATGATGGAGGATAAGGCAACATATAAGCACGTGCTTTATCGACTGCTTCTTTTTCCATACCTGCAAAAACGGTTACAAATTTATCGGGGCGTTTCTCTTGTTGAGTAGCTATTTTAGCTGCCGGACGTGCGTTTGCTGCTGCACAACCACATACCGAATTAACCATTACAAGCACAGTTCCTTCACCTTTAATAGCCTGTTCTACCTCTTCTGCTGTTTTTAAATCCTGAAACCCTGCATTGGTTAAATCCTGACGCATGGGTGCAACTAAATATTCTGGATACATCTTTATTATATTTTACAATTGATAATTTACATTTTCGAATGTCAAAGTTAATCAAAAGGCGAAGAGCAAATGGTAATAACCTGTCGTTTTTACGTTTAAATTACTGAACATTAATATTATGCTTCCAAATTTCAGGGCATTTAAATGTCATAAGTTTTAAAGTAAAGTTTTATGAATACCCATTTTATTGCTCAAAACCCTTCATTCCTTAAACTAACTCATCGTGGTTACTAGATAACCTATAAAAGTTTGAAATTCACAAGGTAATGACTTAATTTTACAGCTCATTTTAAATCAAAGAACTATGTCATCAGTAGAGACAACTTATGTTCCTTACAAAGTTAAGGACATCTCATTAGCAGAATGGGGCCGTAAAGAAATTGGATTAGCCGAAGCAGAAATGCCCGGTTTAATGTCGCTTCGAAAAGAATTTGGTGCTTCAAAACCACTAAACGGAGCTCGCATTGCAGGGTGTTTGCACATGACCATCCAAACTGCCGTATTAATTGAAACACTTGTTGAATTAGGAGCAGAAGTAACCTGGTCATCATGTAATATTTTCTCAACCCAAGATCATGCTGCTGCGGCTATTGCTGCTGCTGGTATTCAGGTATATGCCTGGAAAGGTTTAAATGAGGAGGATTTTGATTGGTGCATTGAACAAACTCTGCATTTTGGGCCAGAGCGTAAACCATTAAATCTAATTTTAGATGACGGTGGTGATTTAACAAACATGGTATTTGATAAATATCCTGAACTAATTGCTGCAATTAAAGGTTTATCGGAAGAAACTACTACCGGTGTTCACCGTTTATATGAACGCATGAAAAACGGAACATTACATATTCCTGCAATCAATGTAAACGACTCGGTTACTAAATCTAAATTTGACAATAAATACGGTTGTCGGGAATCATTAGTAGATGCCATACGCAGAGCTACAGATGTAATGATGGCTGGTAAAGTAGGCGTTGTTGCCGGTTATGGAGATGTGGGTAAAGGTTCTGCAGATTCATTGCGTAATGCTGGTGTACGCGTAATTGTTACTGAAATTGACCCGATCTGCGCTTTACAAGCTGCAATGGAAGGTTTTGAAGTAAAGAAATTTTCTACTGCTGTCAAAGAAGCCGATATCGTAGTAACTGCAACAGGTAACTGCAACATTGTTCGTCCCGAGCATTTCAAATCATTGAAAGATAAAGCGATTGTTTGCAACATCGGCCACTTTGATAACGAAATTGACATGGCCTGGTTAAATGAAAACTATGGAAATACCAAAGTCGAGATCAAACCACAGGTTGATAAATATACGATTGATGGAAAGGATGTAATCGTTTTAGCAGAAGGCCGTTTAGTAAATCTAGGTTGTGCAACGGGCCATCCATCTTTTGTAATGTCTAACTCATTTACTAACCAAACATTAGCGCAATTAGAACTTTGGACTAATACCGATAAATACGAAAATAAAGTATACACCCTCCCAAAGCATCTTGACGAAAAAGTGGCACGTTTACATCTTGCTAAAATTGGCGTAGAGTTAGATGTATTAGATGATTACCAGGCAGAATATATTGGCGTAACCCCTCAAGGTCCATTTAAACCGGATAGTTACCGTTATTAATTCACTCTAAGTAATGCTAATAAAAAGTGCTTTCTTCCATAATTAGAAGAAGGCACTTTTTATTTATAATACATTCTTATAAATTTATACTTAATTTTAACAAGATAATTTATCTTTATCCCAATTTATATAACATTTTATGAGGAAAATTTATTCGCTATTTGTTTTTATAGTGCTATTTAGTAGCAATATTTTTGCACAGGGTTATTCTATGTTAAACAATAGTAATTACTCTCCATTAAATTCCGTGACATTCAATCCTGCTAAGATTGCAGATTCAAGGGAAAAATTTCAGATCAATTTATTTTCATTTAATGCCTATGTAGCAAATGATTATGGTCATTTTAAATCGTTAAAAGATATTATTGACAATGCTGGAAGTTCCAATGATTTGAATCATCTTCTACAAATTGATAATAATGGCAAGAATAAAAATTTTGATCTAATTGCAGAGTTAAAAATTCCATTATCTTTTGTGGCTTCTATAAACGACAAAAGTAGCATTGCTTTTACCATGAGGGCCAGAACACTCTTTGGTGCAAATGATATTTCTCAAAAATTACTTTCTGTATTAATTGATGGTTTAGACAAGGTAGATAATACGGCTTTTGGTACAATTAATGATGCTAAAGTTAATGTGAATGCCAATGTGTATGCTGAAGGTGCTTTATCCTACGGAAGGGTACTTTTAAACTCTGGGAATCATGTTTTAAAAGTAGGTATTACCGGAAAATATATTTTTGGTGGAGGTAGTGCAAAAGCTTTCAATAACCACTCAACTATAAGCGTATTAGAACCCACTGTTGGCGATCCTCATACAAGTAATTATGTTGAAACCTCAAACTTAGATGCCAATATAGGCTACTCTAACCCCAATCTATTAACACCAGGCGATATTTCTTTCAAAAGTTTTCTTGATAATTCAGGTACTGGCTTTGGAGGTGATATCGGTTTTGAATATGAGTGGAGGCCCAATTTCGAAAAATACAATTACGAAATGGATGGGAAAACAAATGTGGACCAGTCTGCCGTAAAATATAAATTAAAATTTGGTGCAGCCATTACTGATTTAGGTAGCATTAATTACAAGAATGGTAAAAATTTAGGCATTAAGTATCCCCAAACAAAAACCTGGTCTCAGGCAGACATAGATCAATTTGACACTAACAATCTGGAACAGTCATTAATTAATGTATATGGTAATTCAGCTGTAATATCCACAAAAGAATATAAATCCTATTTGCCTACATCGCTTAATCTAAATTTAGATTACAACATAACTAATCATCTATATATAGCTGCAAATGTATTGCATAGTGTTATAAATACTGAAAAGGCAATTTCTCCAACCGGAAATATGGCTTCTATTGCCCCACGTTTTGAAAGCCGCATATTTGAACTGGCAGTACCGGTAACATACATCTCCCGTTACGATAAAGTAAACTTTGGATTAGGTATTCGTTCCGGATTTTTCTTCATCGGTTCTGATGATTTAGGTGGTGTATTAGGCTTCAACAAATTTAGTTCCGTAAACGTTTATACCGGCATCAATTTCTCTATTGGTAAGAAACGATTAAAAGATAAAGATGGTGACAAAATAAGTGACAATTTTGACAAATGCCCTAAGGTATTTGGCCCGATAGAAAACTTCGGTTGCCCATGGCCTGATAAAGATGGGGATGGCACGCCTGATAAAGATGATGCTTGTCCAACCGTAGCAGGACCTATTGCTACAAAAGGTTGCCCAGATACTGATGGTGATGGCATTCCTGATAAAGATGATGCTTGTCCAACCGTAGCAGGACCTATTGCCACAAAAGGTTGTCCGGATACCGATGGTGATGGCATTCCTGATAAAGATGATGCTTGTCCAACTATAGCCGGACCAATAGCTACAAAAGGTTGCCCAGATACTGACGGTGATGGTACGCCTGATAAAGATGATGCTTGTCCAACCGTAGCAGGACCTATTGCTACAAAAGGTTGTCCGGATACTGACGGCGATGGTATTCTTGATAAAGATGATGCCTGTCCAACTATACCTGGACCAGCAGCCACAAAAGGTTGTCCGGATAGAGATAATGATGGCATTGCTGATAACGAGGATGCTTGCCCGGATGAAGCAGGACCGGCTGTAAATAATGGTTGTCCATTAAAGAAAGCAGTTGAAGTTGTAGTAGTAAATACTCCCTTAACTAAGGTTGAACAAAAAATAATTTCTAAAGCAGTAGCAAATCTACAGTTTGAAACAGGGAAAGCGGTTATTAAGAAAATATCATTCCCGAGTTTAAAAGCGGTAGCTACTTTATTACTCGCTCATCCTGAGTTTAAGTTAACCTTATCAGGACATACTGATAATGTTGGTACTCCTGCTAAGAATTTAATTTTAAGTCAAAAACGTGCTGAGGCTGTTAAAGACTATTTAGACCTACTAAGTGTAGATGCAAGTAGAATAACAACTGCCGGATATGGTCAAACTAAACCTTTAGCAAGTAACAAGACTGCTGCTGGCAAAAAGAAAAATAGACGTGTAGAATTTAAGATTGAATAGTTGATTTCTTAGGATTATTCATAAAAACCCAGGACTAAAAGCCTGGGTTTTTTTATGCTGATTTGGCAATTCAGTTTTAATAAAAATAAAATCTATTATATACTTGGTTTTGTATTTTTGAGCATGGCCAAGCTCTCCGTCAATATCAACAAAATAGCAACACTTAGAAATTCTCGTGGCGGCAATAATCCCGATCTGATTAAAGTTGCTTTGGATGCAGAACGCTTTGGAGCGCAGGGAATCACCGTTCACCCTCGCCCAGATGAACGGCATATCCGTTACCAGGATGTATATGATTTAAAAAGTGCAATCAGCACCGAATTCAACATTGAGGGAAATCCTACAGAAAAAAAATTCATAGAACTTGTGTTAGCAAATAAGCCTGCTCAGGTTACACTGGTCCCAGATGCCGAAGGACAATTAACATCCAATCATGGCTGGGATACTCTGAAACATCAATCTTATTTAAAAGAGATCATTGCAGAATTCCAATCAGCGGGAATACGGGTTTCCATTTTTGTTGATCCCGTAAAGGAAATAATTGAAGCAGCAGCGACAACCGGAACCGATCGGATTGAACTGTACACCGAGGCTTATGCAACCGGATATCATCAAAATAAAGAAATAGCCGTAAAGCCGTATGCAGAAGCGGCAAAACTTGCCAATCAATTAAGCTTGGGTATTAATGCAGGCCATGATTTGGATCTTCATAACTTACGCTATTTCGCAGAACATATACCTGGTTTATTAGAAGTAAGTATTGGCCATGCTCTAATTTGTGATGCTTTGTATCATGGATTAGAAAACACGATACAAATGTATTTGAGGCAATTGAACATCCCATGATTAACACGCTTTCCATATCTGAGTTTTTACAAAGAGGTAAAACGATACCGGTTGCTGATGCCCGTACACCTTTAGAATTTGAACAGGGACATATATCAGGAGCTTTTAATATCCCCATTTTCAGTAATGAAGAACGGGTTCAGGTGGGTACAACATACAAACAGATTGGCCGTGAACAAGCTATTTTACTGGGGTTAGATCTTGCCGGGTGTAAATGGTCGGGATTTATAAAACAAGCATTAGAAATTGCACCTGATAAAAAAATTGGCCTTCATTGCTGGCGTGGTGGCATGCGCAGCGGAGCTATGGCCTGGGCGCTTAATTTATATGGATTTGAAGTTTATTTGCTGGAAGGTGGCTATAAAAAATACCGTCGCTGGGTATTAGATAAATTTACAGAGCAATTCCCTATTTTCATTCTTGGCGGGATGACAGGTTCTGGCAAAACCCAGGTTTTAGAAGAGTTAAGAAAGCAGGGTGAACAAAGCATTGATCTGGAGGGTTTAGCTCAGCACCAGGGATCTTCTTACGGATCAATGGATAAGTTAACCCAGCCTACACAGGAGCAATTTGAAAACGACCTGGCCACACAACTTGATGAAATCGACAAAGAAAAACCAGTTTGGCTGGAAGATGAAAGTATTACCATCGGGAAGCGATTCATTCCAAATCCATTATGGCATCAAATGCGACAGGCAACTGTTTTCAACATGGTAGTTCCACTAGAAGAGCGTATCAATTTTTTAGTTCAGGAATATGGCATACTTAATAAACAATTTCTAATAGATTCAACAGAACGCATTGCAAAACGTCTTGGCCCCGAACAATGCAGAGATGCTGTTTTAGCTATTAAAGAAGAGAGAATAAAAGATTTTATCCGGATAGTTCTTTTCTACTATGATAAAACTTACCGTCTGGGCCAAGGTAAACGTATCCCCGATACGATACATGAAGTAATATGCGGCAATACTGCATCTGCTATAAATGCCAAAAATATATTAAACTTAATTAAAGAAATACATTCGTTCTCTAATTAAGTTATCTGCCATAACTATCGCCCTCATCTTCCTGGTATTTTTCATAACGCTTGATCAACTTTATATTCTTTTTTTCAATATCAGTAAGATCTTTTAGCACACTCACCGTATTAGGCACATACCAATCATTAATCTCAAATACCCTGCGCATATTTTTCTCCTTAAAGCAATATCCATGTCTGGCAAAAATTTCATTACGCATCATGGTTAAATCATAAGAAGACATGTTTTCTACATCTTCTTCTTTTAGCACACGCGTAGAGGCCATTGGGAAACTACCTACATCTTTCATATAAACAAACGCACGTTTTTTAAGCGTAAACTGTTTTGATTTCTGCTCCTTCTGGTTTGGTGTCCATGAACCCGTTACCACATCCGGTTTGGCCGGATCAAATGAAAAATCAAAAACACCATCATATTTATCATCACCAGGCTCATTGGCTTTCACAAAATAAACACCCTTCTCTAACCTGAATATACCTTTAAAAGGTCTGTCGTTCCCTCCAACAATACTTCTTCCACTAACAGAATCCTTCTTTAGGCCGGATACAATAAGAGTAATTTTATTACTATTTATTTTATCGTTTCCAAAATCTCCAACGTATGATCCGATGATGCGCTGTAATGCACTATCTATCACTTCCTGCTGCTTAACAAAGCCTTGTTGTTGCACAACAGAATCTGTTGCTTCGGTTTTCTTATCGTTTGCAGTATTAGAAGCTTTTTTCGATTGTTGGCATGATACCAGTATGGTTAAAATAGCAAGTATATAAATATTCTTCATGGCCTTCTGTTATATTTGTGATGAGGTATAAAAGTGATGATTAAAAGTATAAATTTATTTAAGCAAATTTCTCTATCGCTTATTTTTTTATTCTTTGCCTTTCTACTATTACGCATTACATTAGCTTATTTTCCCATTCGTACAGATGTTGCATTCCTAAAGATCAAACAACAATATTTGCCAATCACTCACTGGAAAATTGCCTTTTTCATTCACGTATTCAGCAGTATGTTTGTCCTTCTTTCGGGATTTTTTCAATTCTGGACTTTTCTGTTAAAGCGATACCCTAGGTTTCATCGCACTATGGGCTATATTTATGTATTAGCCATTTTATTCATTACCGGACCGGCAAGTTTCATTATGGCTTTGTATGCAAACGGAGGCTTAATATCCCGCTTTGCTTTTGGAATATTAGCTATATTATGGATATATTTCACTACCCGGGCATGGATATGTGCTACAAAAAAAAGGTTTGTAGAACATAAAGCATTTATGATCCGCAGCTTTGCCTTAACCTTATCTGCTGTAACTTTACGAGCATGGAAGTATGTTATTGTTTATTTCTTTCACCCGGCACCAATGGATGTTTACCGTATTGTAGCCTGGTTAGGCTGGACATTAAATCTGGCCGTTGCCGAATATATTATATATAAATACCAGCCTAAATTATCCTTAAAATTTATCTGAAATGGATATCAAACTCACACAATACTCTCATGGTGCAGGCTGCGGATGTAAAATCAGTCCGGCTATTTTAGATAAGATTTTACATAGCCCGATTAAGCATCAAACAGACGCAAACTTACTGGTAGGGAACGATACCCGGGATGATGCTGCAGTTTACGATCTGGGTAATGGTACCGCTTTAATTTCTACCACAGATTTTTTTATGCCTATTGTGGATGACCCATACGATTTCGGACGCATTGCCTCTGCTAACGCGATAAGTGATGTATATGCTATGGGTGGCAAACCCATTTTAGCGATCGCTATTTTAGGCTGGCCGATTGATAAGCTTTCGCCCGAAGTGGCTCAAAAAGTATTGGAAGGTTCACGGGCTGTTTGTGCCCAGGCTGGTATCACGCTTGCAGGCGGACACAGTATTGATTGTCCGGAGCCGGTTTTTGGTTTAGCTGTGAATGGAATTATAGATATTAAAAACCTGAAAAAGAACTCCACCGCAACCGCAGGATGCAAACTCTATTTAACCAAAGCATTAGGAGTTGGCATTTTAACCACTGCCCAAAAGAAAGGCATCTTACGATCAGAACATGCCTTTATTGCTTCTGAAAGCATGGCCATGCTGAACAAGATCGGGGAAACATTGGGCAAACTAGACTATGTAAAAGCCATGACGGATGTGACCGGTTTTGGTTTATTGGGCCATTTATCAGAAATGTGTGAAGGAAGTAATCTGCAAGCTCATATTGAGTTTGAAAAAGTTCCTAAGATCACTATTTTGGATGAATACCTGGATCAGAATTCCATCCCAGGAGGCACACACAGAAACTGGGCAAGTTATGGCCATAAAGTGGCTTCGGACGGTGCAGATTTGAGTTGTGCAACCACTATTCTGGCAGACCCCCAAACCAGCGGCGGACTCTTAGTAGCTGTAGCACCGGAATATGCCGAAGAATTTGAATCTGTTTTACAGGAAAATGGAATTCCTGAAAAGAATATTATTGCGTTTGGCTGGCTGGAAGAAAAGCTGGGTGAAGAATTGATTTTTATTAGTTAACCTTTCAGCTTTATTTCTCCGGTTTTATAAAAACTGATGGCTTGTTGTAAGATTATTTCAATTGTCTTAATAGGCAAATCCTGACTTGCATCGATTAACATGATCTTCATTCGCGAACGCTTTTCAATAATCAGATCGGGATGATCAAAACGCTTTCCTTCCACAATTCCAATATAAGGCTGATGATATTTTTTGTGAACCCATAAATAGCAAAACATTTTGCCTTTATAACAGAAAAAAGGCATTCCGTATTTCCAGACATCCGTAATGTCTTTGTCTTGCGAAAGAATAATTTCCCGCAAGGCTAATAAACAGCTTTTTACAGGTTCATCTTTTTGCAGATAAAAGTTATCTATTTCGCTCAAGTTGTTTATTGCTGATATCTCAACAGCATTAAAAATTATTTCTTATAAAAAATACTATAAGCAACAGATATACCTGTGTAATGAAAGCTCTTATTACTCCAATCACCTGCCGAAGCACTCTCTATACCATGTGCACTTTGGTATCGGATACCTATATTCAATTGCTTCATATCATAGCCTCCACCTATTGCCCAGAAAAAAGCCCCAACAGAGGGCTTAGCATAATCTCCGCCAATATCTATTCTGCCGCCCAATTCTCCAAAACCGAGTTGAGGCTCTATATAAAATTGATGAATATTCTGTTTATACCCTGCTAAAACAGGAATCAAATGGGTAATTGTTGCTCTATAACCCACAATACCACTCTCTGATTGAAACATAGAAAATCCTGATGTAAGAGTAAATTGTGAGGATGTACCCAAGCCATATAGGCCTTTTAAAAATAAACCGGGTCCAATAGTATTGGGCTGTTCGGCTATACCCATTTCTACCATCAGTTTTAGCTGGTTATTTCCTTTCTGAGCTTTTATAAGCCCCGAACTTAGCATCATTACGATAAAGAGTAAAGTGTATTTCATGAAGACAAGTTTAGGGTTTTTATTTGATTCTGGTGAACTTAATAGCTAGTAGCTATCTGCAAATTCTTCTACTTTTCTGGCAGCATTTCAATAAGCTCCTTTTCTCCATTTAAGAGATAGTAGGCAATAAACTTTGCCGGATATTTATCGGAAATATTATCAAAATGTGCTATCGGGGTATCAACAGGTTCATAAAAAGCTTCCCCTGCTTTCAAAATCTGTAGCGGCTGGCCTTCTACCTGAAATAGTATTTGTCCTTCTGCTATATATCCAAAAACCGGACAAGGATGTTTATGGCGACCTGTTCTTTGCAATGGCTCAAAGCTAATTTCTCGTACATCTACTTTTGAAATAATCCTTTTCCCAATTTCTGCACTAAGTAATTCTTTCCTTATTATTTCCTGTTGTGCCATAGCATTCTTAAAAAGTAAAGTGAGCACTAAAAAACTAAGTATTGTTTTCATCGTTTTATAAGAATTTATAGAAATAGCACAGCTTTGAAATATGTTGAATTGAACCTATATATTATATCTGTCTTCTTTTGATGTAGGCTGAGAGATTAAAAGAAAATTTAAATCTTCCTCTTCACGATTAGAAAATTGGTGCATCACATTAGGTAGAATAGAAATTCCTTCATTCGCTTTTAATTTAAATAACTGGCCTTCCACGTTAAACGTTGCAATACCTGAAAGTATATAAAAGAATTGCTGCGCCTTTTTATGAAAATGCATCTGTTCGGCTGTACCGGGAGGCATTTTCTCCTGTACCACGATTAAGTCATCCGATATTAAAAACTCCCATCGTTCGCAATTATCTCCCCAAAAGAAATGCCCCACATTAGATAAATTCTTTATCATATCATTTTTATACTTAAAATAAGCTTGCAAGCCATATCATGACCTGAATACAATAAACCTTAGAATGGTCCAGTATGTTTTAGTACTTTCATAGAAAAATTAGTTTGTTATAATACGCCCTCCAAAGTTTGCAGTACCATCCCGCACACTGCAGTGCCTATGTTCCAACTTTGGAAGTACCATCCTGCACACTATTATATTTCGGGGCGATAAATAATAAATAAATTATTTAAAATACTTAAAATATAATAAAATACTTGTTAGTATAAAAATAAACAATTAATTTGCTTGCTAACTTAACCTTTGAAAATATGAAACAACTAGAATCTTTCCTTCAAAATCCTTTCAGTGATCCTAAGATCAGTCTTGACAAGAAAAAGAAATTCGGCGAAAGCCACTTGGTAAATCTTACTGTTCAAAATACAGCTAATATATATGACCAGACCATTGTAGACACGGCGGCTGTACAAACTGCCCTATTTGGTGACATTACTAATGTAGAGGTAACCAAAGCCTTACAAAAAGCCCAAACCGAATCGGTTGATCACCTGATGGAAGCTTTTAAAAAACGTAATACCCGCCTGAACAATTTCTTAATTTCTACCGAAGTAGATAAACAACCGGTTTATCAAACCTTTTTTCCGCAAGGTGTTACCGAGTTTACCCGCGATGTAAATAAAGGCAACGTAGAACAACTCATGACACGCCTGGTAGAGGTAATCACACTTCAGCCTGCTGTAGCCGGTGGGGCAACCGTATTAGCAGAATACGAAGCATTCCGAATTCAATACGCCCTGGTTCGAAATTTACAATTAACTAAAATAAGCCAGGTAAGTGCCGGCATTACTAACCGCGAAAATGCCGAAGCAGCCTGGGACAATCAGCTATTTGATAATCTGCTGCTTATAGCCCGAGAAAATAAAGGGCAGCCGGATTTGATTAATAACTTTTTTGACCAAAGTATTGTTCATACTCCCAACAATACACAGAGCAAGGATATTATGCCATTGGTGTAAAAATAGCAGGCTGCTTACAGTAAAAACATCGTAAAACCTGGAGGTTTTTTTATAAGTGTGTCATAAGTATTTAGGTTTACGATGTTCTACAAATTTAACCCTCGGTAGTTTTTGAAACCACCGAGGGTTTGTATTATACTTAATCCAACATCAATCCCATCCAATTTTTAAACATCATTTATCATTATTCTTTATATACTTCCTATTTTTACCCACAAATAATATTAACTGTATGAATGATTCAATTAGGTTTAACATTAAAATTATTAACCAATTATATGAAATTGAACGAAAAGCAAGTCAAAAAGCAGAAATGCATTCGATACAGCGAAATATAGATCGTATTAAGAATATGTATGAAGAAACCGGCCTTTTTATACATGATCCGCTTGGCGAATCATATAATGAAACACGTACGGATTGCGAAGCAGAAATTGGAGGTGATGCGGTACAAAATCTCTTTATCAGCAATGTAATTAAACCTATTATTTACCAAAAGGCTGGCAATTCAAAAAATATTATACAAAGAGCTGTTGTAATAGTAGAATCAAAAACATAATACCATGAGTGAAACGATAAACTTTGCCATCGATCTGGGAACTACCAATTCTTTAATTGCCAAAATGAACAATGGCTCGGTAGAAGTATTTAAAAATCCCACCGGACATAAAGAAACTCTTCCATCCGTTGTTGCCTTTCGTAACGAACGGATCATTATAGGCGATAAAGCAAAAGAGTTTATCGAAAAAGATCCTAATAATGTATTCAGTGCCTTTAAGCGAAAAATGGGGACATCTGAAAACTTTTTTGTTAGCAGCCTTGGTAATTTTAAATCACCGGTTGAATTATCAACCTTAGTTTTAAAAGAGCTTAAGAATTTTGTGTATACCGGCGAACAAATTGAATCTGTGGTGATCACTATACCCGCTTCTTTTGATACTATACAATCTAATGCCACTAAAAAAGCCGGGTATGAAGCCGGTTTTAAAGAAGTTACCTTATTGCAAGAACCTATTGCTGCCAGTCTGGCATTTGCAAATAAAAATAATGAAAACTCTTCCTTACAGGGTCAATGGTTAGTATATGACCTTGGCGGAGGCACATTTGATGTGGCTTTGGTAAAAATTATTGAAGGTGAGATGCGTGTAGTAGACCATGAAGGCGATAATTATTTGGGAGGGGTTGATTTTGATAACCTGTTAATACAGCAGTGCATTTTACCTTACATCTATTCGCAGGGAACTTTTAATGGCGATTTGCACAAAGAATTACGCAGCGCTAAAGGAAAATATAATTCACTATACTATCTCTTATTGAAAAAAGCGGAAGAGGTTAAAATAGAACTCACCAATAAGGATACTGCCGAAATAGAATTTGAAATTACAGATGATAACGATAAGCTACATGAGCTCTATTTCTCTATTTCTAAGAATGAATTTGAAAATTGCATCAGAGAAAAGATTGAGTATAGTATACAACTGATCCAATCTATTTTAGAACGTAATAATCTATCTTCACTTGATTTGCAGGAGGTGATTATGATTGGGGGCAGTACTTATATCCCATTAGTAAAGAGGTTAATTACCGAGAAACTGGGTATAGCTGTAAATACAAGCGTGGATCCTACCACAGCAGTGGCTATTGGCGCTGCTTATTTTGCAGGCTCAAAAACGAAATCTTTTGCTATTCTGGATGAGCAGGACAAACCTTTTAATAGCTCTAATATCAACATCCGGACAGCGTATGCAAAAGCGACCAACGATAAGGAAGAATATTTTACGGCTGCTATTACCGGAGAAATTGAAAATCTACTTTACCGTATCATCAGAAATGATGGAGGGTATGATTCGGGATTAAAGAAGTTAGCTGAACGAATTTCAGAAATGCTGCCAGTGGTAGAGAACACCAATAACAGTTTCACTTTTTCGGTATATGATAGCAGTAATAATTTGGTAGATATTCCTTACACTCCCATTGAAATAGTACATGGAAAATATACAGTTTACGGACAACCTTTACCTAATGATATTTGTATAGAAATAGATGACCGGGAAGAGAATACTACTAAGCTGGAATTGATCTTTGAAAAAAATGCGATCCTTCCTTTGCGCAAAACTATTTTGAAGGAGATTACAAAAACCATTAAACGTGATCAGGCTGATAGCCTTATCATCAATGTATTGGAAGGCAATCGGTATGCAGTTCCTTCATCTTGTATTCCCTTAGGTGTGATTGAGATTAATGGGAAAGGATTAGAAAATGACCTGGTAAAAGGATCAGATATTGAGATCACTTTAGAGATAAGTGAGTCGCGTGATCTTAAGATCATAGCCCTCATGTTAATCAATGACCAGGAATATTCTGATGTGTTTAATCCCAGTGTGCGTAAGGTTAGCCTGACGAAATTAAAAGATGAAATTTCTACCCTATTAAAGCAAGCACGGAAAGAGCTCAATCAGTTTGAAAAAACAGAACAGTTTGAAAGAGCAATAGCTATTCAGAACATTCTTTCTGATTTAGAAGAGGCTTATTCGGGTGTAAATGAATTGGGTGAGGACGATGTTACGGATGAAAAATATTTTTGGGAAGAACGCAAGCGGAAATTGGCCCAGCAATTAGATATTACCGGCAAAGAGCAAAAACTCCCGGCACTTAAAGAAAAATATTTTTCAGAAAAGAATTTTTGTGAAAGAGAATTGAAGGAAGAAAATGATACAGCTCGCTTAAACCGCTTTGAAACTATTATTGCCCATGAAAAAGAATATCTCGGTTCAAACAGCATATACTCTATTCAGGCTAAAATTAAAGAGTTAGAAGATTTAGTATGGGAAGTTCGCCGGAATAAGCCCTATGTGATAGCTCATAATTATCATTATTATGCCAGTCAGCCCATTGAAAATTTTAAAGACCAGAAGAAAGCCCAGCAATTTATACAGATTGGAGATAAAGCCCTCGAACGCCAAAACTATGAAGAAGTATGGGTAGCTATTAGCGGATTATATCATCTGTTGCCTGATAAGATAAAAGATGACGATAGGATAAAAGGGACTGGGATAGGGTAGTTATTAGGTTAAAATAAGTATTTGCCTATATAAGTGCGATTAGAAATCCCAGAATCCTTAGGATTATGAAAGCAGCAATAAGATAAAGAAATAAACGCCCAAACTTCAGCTTGGGTGACATAATGCGATAATTGCTTTCTACCTTTTGGTGCATGGAATCACTGCATTTAAGAACTCTAACTTTTTTTAAAATACTTAAAGCTAATTTTGAATCATGACGTTGTAAACCTACCGCCATGTTCATTACAACTCTGCAATATTCTGTACGTATGCTACTAAACTTCTCTGGTAATACATTTAAAATTGCAATAAGAGTAGAATTATAATATTGCTTTAATTCACTAACTCTATAGTTCTTTGGAATGAAAAGGTTAAAAAGATTGAGAATACTAAGAGGATAGAAAAAACTGATTCTCTTCTGAGTATTAATCTTTTGAGTATAAATGAGTATCTGCTTAATATCTTTATCAAGATAGTGTTCTATTGCTTTATCGCTCTTATCCCGATCTGCATAATTCATTAAGTATGAATTAGCGATCAATACATTTATTGAAGCAATCCGAAGTTGCTTAATACATTTAATAAATAAAGAAGCATATACCTTCTCGAAATAAGGGGAGATAAAATCTATAAAAATTTTATCTTCAAGTAGGTTATTTTCTAAAGCGACAGGCAAAATACCAACAAAACGATTCTCCAAAAACTCGAGTAAAGCACGATTATTAAATATGGCAAAATGATAATGAAGTTGTTTTTCATTCTGCGACAAATCATTAAATAAATTTAATAGATCGTTTTGGGTACAAACTACTTTGTTCAAAATGATTGTTTTTGTAGGACTTAATTCTATCTCTGCTAGTAGTTTTTTCTTAGCTAATAAAAGCTGTTTAGAACTAATATCTTTAATATCGGTTCCTTCAGGAAGAAAATGAAGAGGGCTTAAATAAACATCCATATCATACGTTATTTAATATAAATGGATAAGTAACCACTGTTCCTAAGGCTCATTAGAATGAATATGTTAGTCATATAGAGGATAGATTATCAAAAATAATCATTTATGCGATCGCAAATTTACTTCATATCATTTAAATAGTCAGTACCCTTTCTATGCATTGTTAAAGGCATGGAAATTACATACTTTTGCAGCACCAAATATTCTCCCATTTTAATGAAGTTAAACATAGATTTCCAGGAAAAATTCGAGCATCGCCATATCGCTCCAAACGAGCAGGATACTGCTAAGATGTTACAAACTTTGGGTCTGAAGTCTGTTGATGAATTGATCGAACAGACCATACCGGCCAATATCCGTTTAAAAAAACCGTTGGCTTTACCTATCGCAAAAAGTGAATTCGATTATCTGAATGATCTAAAGCTGGTGGCCTCTAAAAACAAAGTGTTCAAATCATACATTGGTCAGGGTTATTATGATGTGATTGTTCCGGGGGTAATTCAGCGTAATATTTTGGAGAACCCTGGATGGTATACCCAATACACTCCTTACCAGGCCGAAATTGCACAAGGACGTTTGCAGGCTTTATTGAATTTCCAAACTATGGTTATAGACCTTACCGGGATGGAAATTGCCAATGCCTCCTTACTGGATGAAGGTACAGCAGCGGCAGAGGCCATGTTTATGCAATACAGCATGCGTAAAAATGCAGATGCTACCATTTTTTTTGTTTCCAAAGAAGTTTTTCCTCAAACCATCGATATTCTAAAAACACGTTCTGCTCCTTACGGGATTGATATCCAGATTGGCGATCACCGTACCGTGGAATTGAATGAAAAAATGTTCGGAGCCATCGTACAATATCCTGCCGGAAATGGTGCTGTTTATAATTATGCAGATTTCGCTTCAAAAGGGCATGAAAAAGGAATAAAACTAACTGTTGTTGTTGATATCATGAGCCTGGCACTTTTAACTCCTCCGGGAGAATGGGGAGCCGATATTGTGGTAGGAACAAGTCAACGGTTTGGTGTACCGATGGGTTTTGGCGGACCACATGCTGCTTTTTTCGCAACTAAAGAAGAGTACAAACGCTCTATGCCTGGCCGTATTATTGGTGTAAGTATAGATAATGCAGGTAATTATGCCTTGCGTATGGCTCTACAAACCCGTGAACAACATATCCGCAGAGATAAAGCCACTTCAAATATTTGTACTGCACAGGCTTTATTGGCTATTATGGCTGGTATGTATGCTGCTTATCACGGACCAAAAGGTATTAAGCTGATTGCAGAACGTATTCACGGCTTAACGGTATTGCTGTCAAAATCGCTGCAAAGCTTGGGTTATAAACAAGAGAATGAATTCTTCTTTGACACCTTAAAACTTGATCTGGGCGAGTTGGTTAATCCTATTCACTCTGAAGCATTAAATCAAGAATTAAATCTGAACTATTCGGGTTCTATTGTTACAATCTCATTAGATGAAACTACATCTGCTCAAGACGTAGAAACTTTAATTAGTGTATTCGCTAAAGTAAAAGGCAAAAACTTTAACGATGTGGGTGTTAATAGTTTGAAATCTAAGATCGAAAGTCAGATTCCTTCCGCATTACAGCGTACCTCAGCTTATTTAACCCATCCGGTATTCAATTCCTGTCATTCGGAGCATGAAATGCTGCGTTATATTAAATCCCTGGAAGCAAAAGATCTTTCGCTTTGCCATTCTATGATTGCATTGGGTTCATGTACCATGAAACTGAATGCAACTACAGAAATGGTTCCGGTAACTTGGGCAGAATTTAGTAAAATGCATCCTTTCGCACCAGCCGATCAGGTTGGGGGCTACATGCAAATTTTTGACGAACTGAGCAAATGGCTAAGTGAGATCACTGGTTTTGCAGCAATGAGTTTGCAGCCCAATGCAGGCGCTCAGGGCGAATATGCAGGCTTAATGGTTATTCGTGCCTATCACCAGGATCGGGGTGACAACCATCGTAATGTTGCTTTAATTCCTTCTTCCGCACATGGTACAAATCCTGCATCAGCAGCTATGGCTGGTATGAAAATAGTAATTGTAAAATGCGATGAACGCGGCAATATAGATGTTGCTGATCTGAAAGCTAAAGCTGAAGAACATAGCAAAGATCTTTCCTGCCTGATGGTTACATATCCCTCCACTCATGGTGTTTTTGAAGAATCGATCATTGAAATATGTGGAACTATCCATCAACATGGTGGACAGGTTTATATGGATGGCGCAAATATGAATGCCCAGGTTGGATTAACCAGTCCGGCTACTATTGGTGCTGATGTTTGTCATCTAAATTTGCATAAAACATTCTGTATTCCACACGGTGGAGGCGGCCCGGGCATGGGCCCGATTGGAGTTGCCAAACATTTAGTTCCTTACCTTCCGGGGCATGCTGTTGTGAATATTGGGAATGCAAAATCCATACATGCAGTATCATCTGCTCCATGGGGTTCTGCTTCTATTTTGATAATCTCACATGCTTATATTGCCATGATGGGAGGTGAAGGTTTAGCGAATGCCACCCGATATGCGATCCTGAATGCTAATTATATGAAAGCCCGTTTAGAAAATTCATATCCGGTTTTATATACAGGTTCTAAAGGACGTTGTGCCCATGAAATGATATTAGATTGCCGTTCTTTCAAATCTTTTGGGATAGAGGTAACCGACATTGCAAAAAGATTAATGGACTATGGTTTCCATGCTCCAACCGTTTCTTTCCCCGTTGCAGGAACCTTAATGATTGAACCAACCGAATCAGAACCAAAACATGAACTAGATCGTTTTTGTGATGCGATGATTGCTATTCGTGCAGAGATTGATGAGGTAGAAACAGGTGTATGGGATAAAATCAATAATCCGTTAAAAAATGCTCCGCATACTTCTGCAGTGGTTACCGCTAATGAATGGGAACATCCATATACTCGTCAAAAAGCTGCTTTCCCATTGACTTATGTGGCTTCATTTAAATTTTGGCCATCCGTTGGGCGGGTAAATGATACGCATGGCGATAGAACATTAATTTGTGCTTGTCCGCCGATTGAAAGTTATATGGAGGAGGAAATTGTTTAATGAAGAAAGTTATCTTTTCTTCTTTGTACTTTGTCATTATTATCCATAGCGCAAACATCCTCTAAAATGAAAACGTATGCATTTCGTATTAAGCCCAGACAGGATTTAAAACAAAAAATAGAAGCTTTTGTAAAAACTTATAATCTGAAAGCGGGAGCTATTTTAACTTGTGTTGGAAGTCTAACAGATGCAACTATCCGATTTGCTAATCAACCGGAAGGAAGCAAGATGGCAGGGCATTTCGAAATAGTTTCATTAACAGGGACATTAAGCACCAACGGCAGCCATATCCATATTTCCATTTCTGATGAAACCGGAAAAACTATTGGAGGCCATTTAATGGAAGGCTGCAAAGTATATACAACCGCAGAAATGGTTATTACTGAATTAACAGACCTAGAGTTTAAGCGGGAATTAGATGCTACATTTGGTTATAAGGAGTTGGTAGTGTATCCAAAACTGAATTAGTAGGATATTCATAAATTATCCTTACTGTCAGAAGAAGGTAAATTATTAGTTACAATTTAAGTATGTGTTACAACATACAATATTTTAGGATACTTTTGATTAAATCATTAAAATTTAAGATATGAAAAAACTAATCTCAACATTTAGCCTGATTACCGGTATGGTATTATTTATGGCATTTACAAAGCCTGTTAAAGATGAAACTTTTACAGTAGACACTCAGCATTCATCTATTGAATGGCTTGCTAAAAAAGTTACCGGACAGCATAATGGTACTATTAAACTTGCATCTGGCCAGTTGGTAGTTAATGGTGATGCCATTAAAAACGGTGCTTTTTCTATTGACATGAATAGCATAGCTTGTTCAGATTTACAAGGTGACTATAATCAAAAACTTATCGGGCATTTAAAATCAGATGATTTCTTTTCTGTTGAGAAGAACCCAACATCTAAATTTGAGATTACTAAAATTACTTCAGCAGGTGCTGATCGCGTAAACATTACCGGTAATTTAACTATTAAAGGCATTACTCAGCCATTAACATTTCCTGCTACTGTAAAAAAACAAGGTGATGCTATTGTAGCAGTTGCGAAAGGTGTAAAAGTAGATCGCACTAAATATGATATTAAATATGGCTCTAAAAGCTTTTTTGCCAGCATTGGTGATAAAGCCATCGAAGATGAATTTGAATTAGCTATAAATCTGGTAGCTAAGAAATAAGCAAAACATTTCTTTTTAAATATTCTGTAAATCCTTATTGATTTAAAATCAATAAGGATTTACTATTTTATAAATAAATTTTATTGCCATCCTTGGTTTTAAATATTGTTTCATTCAATAATACTTTATATCTTCATTACCAATTTAAATCAATTCATCAAAATAATTTTTATGAAAAAAGTATACTTATTACTCATTCTTGCTTTTCTAAGCATTAATAACTTATGTGCCGCTACTCATATAGTGAATGTATCTAATTTTCAGTTCTCAAATGCTAATTTTACGGCAAATATTGGTGATGTAGTTAAATTTAACTGGGTATCAGGATTTCACACTACCACTTCTACTTCTACCCCATCTGGTGCAGCATCGTGGGATGCGCCGATGGATGGTTCAAATACTACCTTTTCATATACAATTACAACTGCCGGAGTATACAATTATGTATGCTCATTTCATTCTAACATGGTTGGAACTTTTACTGTAAATGGGGCATTGCCTGTTAAGTTAACTTCTTTTGATGTGTCTGAAAATAAGAACGGGACTAAAATCAGCTGGAAAACTACTTCTGAATTAAATGCAGATTATTTTTCGTTAAGAAGGTCTAATAGCAATGCTGATTTTAAGGAAATAGCTAAAATAAAAGCAGCAGGAAATTCTTTGGAAGAAAAGGTTTATAGTTATGATGATTTAACTTTAAATACAACGGATCCATTTTTCTATTATGTATTAGCTACCGTTGATAAAGACGGAAGTGAACAATATTCAGACATCAAATTTTTTAAAAATAAATTAACAGTTTCAACGAAGCTAATTACTTCTATATTTCCTAATCCATTAAATAAAGGTGATCATTTAATGATCAGTTACGCCGCCACTATAAATGGGAAAATGAACATAAAGTTTCGTAATGTGAATGGTAAATTAGTTTATGAAGATAATATTGCTGCCTTCATAGGAATGAATAATTCTCATCTTATGTTGCCCGATCTAAAATCGGGTATTTATATAGCCACATTTTCATTAGGTGATGTAAAAGAAATTCATAAAATACAGGTTAATTAATTTAGGAAAATGCACAGATTAATTTTTGACTAATAATTCATACTTAAGTTAATTCTCACTTTTTACTGAAATCCTTATTGATCAAAAATCAATAAGGATTTGCTATTTAATAAGTATTTTTCATATTTTTGGTAAATAATTAATTAATATTTATTAAAACTACCAAAATATGAAAAAAATACACACATTATTCATTGTTCTATTTTTAGGTATCAGCCGCTTATACGCTGCTACAATTACGGTACAAGTCTCGGACCAGGGATTTAAACCAACTAATTTCACAGCTAATGTTGGAGATGTGATTAAATTTCAATGGACCGGGCCACTCGAAAATCACACCACCACTTCGGTCACTATTCCTTCGGGTGCAGCAAGCTGGGATGCATTTAGCGGTCCCGGAAGTCCTACATTCTTGTATCCGGTTACAAAACCAGGAAATTATTTTTACAAATGCACACCCCATGCATTTTTCCAAAATGGTGTTTTAGTGGGCATGGTAGCCAATTTTACGGTAAATCCAGTAGTGCTACCTGTTAAACTTACTTCATTTGATGTATCTTTAAGTAATGAGGGTACAAAAGTTAAATGGAAAACGACTTTTGAAAAAAATGTAGATTATTTCACAATAATCAGGTCCAATAGCGCTAGCAATTTTAAAGAAATTGCCAGAATAAAAGCAGCAGGAAATTCTTCGGAAGAACAGACCTATAATTTTACAGATTATAACCTGCCAAATGACCCATTCTTATATTATGCTTTGGTTACAGTTGATCTTGACGGCACTACCCAATATTCAGATACCAAGGTTCTAAAAAATCAATTAAAAGCATCTGCTAAATTAATTACCTCCATATCCCCTAATCCCTTAAACAAAGGAGACCATTTGATGATAAGTTATTCTGCTATGGTTGATGGGAAACTGAACGTAAAATTACAGAATATGAATGGGAAACTAGTTTTTGAAGATCAACTTACAGCATCCATCGGGATGAATAACTCTCATCTCATGTTACCCGATCTGGAATCCGGCATTTATATAGCAACTTTTTCATTAGGGGATGTAAAAGAAGTTTACAAAATACAGGTTAACTAAATAACTCAGTTATATAAAATCTCAAATATTCATTTCTGAAGCCTGTGTTATATACTTAACACAGGCTTTTTTATTGTATATAATCATGCAAAAATAATAAAGCTAAGTTTGAGAATATTTAAACAGGTAAAATAGTAAAAGCATCATTGTGAAGCCCAACTTTTGCTATGACTTTACTTTTAGCATGATAAAACAAACAAGTCCAATTTTCATCAGCGGCTTGCTTACCATATTCCTGCCTAAGTACCATTGCCTTACGTCCGTCAAAATCATATTTTGCAATGAACTTTCTCAATAATTGTTCTGGTTCAGGTAAAATATCCCCACCAAAAAAAATAATTTCTCCCGCATCTTTAATTAAGAAAACCTGGTGAAATTCGCAATGTCCGCCTGTAAGTTGATATGAAATTTCATCGTTTAGTTGTCCGCTCCCTTCCACAAATCGTACACTTCCGCTACGCTGTACCACATCAAAAATCTCTGTTTTATACGATTTGGAAGGTTTGCTGTAAGCGGTTTCCCATTCACCGCGTTGTATCACATATTCTGCATTTGGGAAGCTTATTTGTACATTTCCATCCTGCCCATAAACCATCCCGCCGGCATGATCAAAATGTAAATGCGACATTAATACCAAAGTAACATCATCAGGATTATATCCTGCTTTACGAATATTTTCATGCAAAATTAGTTTCCCTTCTGCATTAGAATATCCCAAACCGGTATCCAACACAATCAGATCATTAGCAGTTTTTACCAGGAATGGCTGGACATAAATGAACAAAGATGCCGGGCGGTCTTTAGCCTGATGAATAGAGGCATCAAACGGTACAAATTTTTTGGAAATATCTACAGAATAGGAACCTTCGTATAAGGCGGTGGCTTTCAATGTTTGTTACTGTTTATTGGAGTAAATGGTTATTTTTACGACTTAGTTGGGTAAATATATGCAAAAAAGGTGGGTAGATCCCGTATTAAATAGGCCCTTAATAGTAGCAGAATTGCAGCAATCCTTACAGATTGATGAAGTATTAGCTCAACTGCTAGTGAACCGGGACATTCATACTTTTGAAGAAGCCCGTTATTTTTTCAGGCCGGATCTGGGTCATTTGCATGATCCCTTTCTAATGAAAGATATGGAGCAGGCCATTCTCCGAATAGAGAAAGCAATTGCGGCAAATGAAAAAATCCTCGTCTATGGAGATTATGATGTTGATGGGACCACTTCGGTTGCCTTAGTTTATAGCTTTTTAAAAAAATATCATCCCGAAATTGATTTCTATATTCCTGACCGCTATTTAGAAGGGTATGGAATTTCTACCCAGGGAATTGATCATGCTCATACCCATGGTTTTTCATTAATCATTGCTTTGGATTGTGGGATAAAATCTATTGATAAAATCGATTATGCTAACAAAAAAAATATAGATTTTATTATCTGTGATCATCACCTTCCGGGAGAGAAATTACCTGATGCCAGTGCAATATTAGATCCCAAACGGACAGATTGTGATTATCCTTACAAAGAACTTTCCGGTTGCGGAATTGGCTTTAAACTTGTTCAGGCTTATGCTCAAAAAAACAATATTCCATTTGATGAAATATGCTGTTACCTGGATTTAGTGGCTGTAAGTATTGCTTCGGATATTGTTCCTATAATCGGAGAAAACCGGGTTCTAGCTTGGTATGGCTTACATCGATTAAATACAGAACCTAGCAAAGGTTTAGCAGCTTTGATGGATATTGCCGACAAGAAAGACAATTATACAATAACCGATGTGGTCTTCATCATTGGTCCGCGTATTAATGCTGCAGGGCGGATTGATGATGCAAAACATGCTGTAAATTTGCTTATTGCTGATAACCATGATTTTGCTTTTGAAAAAGGCCGGGTGATCAACTTAAAAAATACCGAACGTAAAGAACACGACAGTAATATAACCGAACAGGCGTTGGCATTGATTGATGGTGATATCAACCTGATCAATCGTAAAACCACCGTAGTTTTCAATGAAAATTGGCATAAGGGCGTTATTGGAATTGTAGCTTCGCGTCTAACCGAAAAATACTATCGTCCAACAATTGTTTTAACTCAATCAAACGGGCATATAACTGGGTCTGCCCGGTCTGTTTTAGGATTTGATTTATATGAAGCCCTAAGTGCCTGCAGTGATTTACTGGAGCAATTTGGCGGACATAAATATGCCGCAGGTTTAACAATGAAAGCCGAAAATATTACAGCTTTTCAACAACGTTTTGAAGAAATTGTATCATCAACCATAACAGATGAACAACTAACACAGCAAATTTTGATAGATGCCGAATTAGATTTTGAGCAAATAACACCGAAATTCTTTCGCATTATGAATCAATTTGCACCTTTTGGCCCACAAAATATGGCTCCGGTTTTTATCACTAAAAATGTTTATAATTACGGAACAGGATCTATTGTAGGCAATAATCATTTAAAAATTAATGTTAATCAACAGGATTCGACTTTTTTTGCCTGTATCGGATTTAATCTTGGCGAGTATTTGCCTGCCATTAACAAGGGTAAAAAATTTGATATATGCTATACCATCGAAGAGAATGTTTGGAAAGAAAAAAGGTCTATTCAGCTTAACATAAAAGGGATACGTTTGCATACTTGAAATCAAACACTAATGCTTTAAGCTTAACCAAAAAATAATACTTATCACTTACAACGTGAACAAATGATATTAAAGGCAGAAAACCTTGTAAAAAAATACAAACAACGAACGGTTGTTAATAACGTTTCCTTTTATGTTTCGCAGGGTGAAATTGTGGGTTTATTAGGCCCAAACGGCGCTGGAAAAACAACTTCGTTTTATATGATTGTGGGTTTAATAAGGCCAAATGAAGGTCACGTTTACCTAGAAGATGAGGATATTACTTCAGATCCGATGTATCGCAGAGCACAAAAGGGAATTGGATATTTGGCACAGGAAGCATCTGTATTTAGAAAACTTACCGTTGAAGATAATGTGAAAGCTGTTTTGGAGATGTCTAAACTAACCAAAGCGGAACAGAAGGACAAATTAGAGCAATTAATTGATGAGTTTAGCCTTCATAAAGTACGAAAAAATAGAGGTGATCTTTTATCGGGAGGCGAACGGCGCAGAACCGAAATAGCCCGTGCCTTAGCTGCAGATCCAAGTTTTATACTTTTAGATGAACCTTTTGCCGGTGTTGATCCAATTGCTGTGGAAGAAATCCAATTCATTGTTGCCCGTTTAAAATTAAGAAATATTGGTATCCTGATAACCGACCATAATGTGCAAGAAACGTTATCTATTACAGATCGGGCTTATTTACTTGCTGAAGGTAAAATCATGCTTACCGGCACTCCAACCGAGATAGCGAATAATGAAATGGCTAAAAAATTCTATCTTGGTCAGAACTTTGAACTCCGCAAGAAAAAAATATAACCCCTATACCATCCCCACATGACGTTAGTTAACTCCATTTTTACCTGGATCATGAAAAAACGCATGCACCAAATTGAACTGTTCATCAAGTATCCTCATGATGTACAGGAAGAATGGTTTCAAACGCTCATCTCTTCTGCCCAGCATACTGAATGGGGAAAAATTTACGATTATTCATCTATCTACAATCAGCAACAATTTAAAGACCGGGTTCCTCTTCAAAATTACGATACCCTGAAACCGTATATTGAAAAGATGCTGAAGGGCGAGAAAAACGTTTTATGGCCTTCAGAAATCAAATGGTTTGCAAAATCTTCGGGCACTACAAATGACCGCAGCAAATTTATTCCTGTCAGTGAAGAATCATTGGAAGAATGCCATTTTAAGGGAGGGAAAGATCTTTTAACAATATATTGTGATAATCGGCCTGATACTAAAATATTTACTGGAAAATGTTTAGTTCTGGGAGGCAGTCATCAAATTAACCAGTTAAATACAGATTCCTTTTATGGTGATCTTTCGGCGGTGCTGATTAAAAACTTGCCTTTTTGGGCCGAGTTTTATCGCACTCCGGATATGTCTATCGCTTTGATGGAAAATTTTGAAGAAAAGGTTGAGAAGATGGCTCATGCTACCATTGATGTCAATGTTACCAACATATCCGGTGTACCTACCTGGAATATCGTTTTAGCCAAACGTATATTAGAAATTACAGGCAAGGATAATTTATTGGAAGTATGGCCCAATTTAGAATTATACTTTCATGGAGCTGTAAATTTCAGGCCTTACCGGGATCAGTTTAAAAAGTTAATTCCTTCTGATGATATGTATTATTTAGAAACATATAATGCTTCCGAAGGTTTTTTTGGGATACAGGATCAGCCAAATTCTGAAGAGATGTTGCTCATGCTGGATTATGGCATTTTTTATGAGTTTTTGCCCATGGAAGATTTTGGCAAAGAAGACCCAAAAACACTGGGCCTTGATGAAGTAGCCTTAAATAAAAACTATGCGATGATCATCTCAACAAATGCCGGGCTGTGGCGGTATATGATCGGTGATACCATCAAGTTTACGTCCTTATCACCTTATCGCATCCAAATAACCGGCCGTACCAAACATTTCATCAATGCTTTTGGAGAAGAACTAATTATTGATAATGCAGAAAAAGCCTTGACAAAAGCCTGTAATGAAACGCATGCGATTATTCGTGATTATACAGCCTGTCCCATTTATTTTAAAGATGATGAAGCTGGTGGCCATGAATGGATCATCGAATTTGAACAAAAACCAAATGAGATAGATCATTTCACTGATATTTTAGATAATACTTTACGTGAAGTGAACTCGGATTATGATGCCAAGCGGTTTAAAGACATGGCACTCCGGAAGCCTTTGATACATGTAGCAAAAGATGGTACGTTTTACAAATGGATGAAACAACGCGGCAAATTAGGCGGTCAGCATAAAGTACCACGCCTGGCGAATGACAGAACTTATGTGGATGAAATTTTAAAAATGATGAATATTTTGTAAAAGTTGAACATTAACTCACAAACATGACCACATTAGGTAATATCTTCCTCGTAATAGCAATTATTTTCTATCTTATTTTCGTATTTCTAATACTTACAAATCAAGCAGGGAGAGCCGGGTCTGGTGATAGCGGACTTGAATATTCATATACTGCTGGCTTCTTCAATTTGGCATTTTCTTTCTGCATAATTATTATAACAATAGCCATTTCCCAGAAAGGAGGATTTCACTG
Source organism: Sphingobacteriales bacterium (assembly GCA_025353765.1). GTDB lineage: Bacteria > Bacteroidota > Bacteroidia > Sphingobacteriales > Sphingobacteriaceae > Daejeonella. The sequence goes on along the minus strand of JANXOD010000002.1, from coordinate 79,480 downwards.
GATTTCTTCAGATGCATCTGTTAGAAACCTCGTTATTATATTTGGTTTATTAGCTGTTTTAGTTAGCTGCCTTATAGGTTCTGTTTTGGATAGAACTGTTGCACTAGTATTTCCATTAGTTTTATTAGCTATAACTGCAGTAATGTTGAATGAGTCTTTACAGTTAGATATACCTGTAAAAGCCTGGAAAATACCATTAATGATAGTAGTTGGTATTAGTGTATTGTCTTGTGCAGGAATGTTAGTTTATTACATAGTGGATCAGCAAATAAAAAATGTAAAGGAAGCAAAAGAAACTCAAAATACAGAGGTAGAATCGAATAAGCAAGAATTAGAAAATATAAAAAATACAGATGTTTTAACTTCACTTGTTTTTCTTCTCAGCTATACAAACCAATACCAGGATAAGGAGATACGCAAAGCAGCCCTTGCTAAAATCAAAACCAATCCTAACTGGCAGCAAGAACTCATCAGACTATTAAAAAGTGGATGGGCAAGTGAGGTATTCGTATTTTTGGCTGATAATGAAGTAGAGGATAAAAAACTATTTGCAGAACCTGTTAATACAGGAATTATAAACGTCGGAGAACATATCCAAAGTAATAAAGAGGGACTATTGTATCATGATTCATATAATGGAGAAACTCAAAATATATTGGCAACGGTAGAAAAGTTTAAAAGTTCAGGCGTAAATTATACACCTGCAATAAAAAAACTGCATACAGTTTTTGATAAAATTCAATCAGATGATGGCAGTGTAAAATTTGATTGTATCCCTATGCTTGATCAGTGGATTAAAGCCCATCCCTAAATGCAAAATATCCATCCCGCTGATAATATTAACCAAGATGTTTCTTTTTTGGGAAAATCAGCGATGCCACCACACTTGTGGTTAATATAGCTAATATCACAAACAAAGAATGAACAGTTGTAAATCCCCATTCTGTAAGCCAATGATGACCTAACATTTTAATTCCAATAAATACCAACAAAACAGATAATCCAACCTTAAGATAATGAAATTTGTGTATCACATTTACCAATAAAAAAAACATAGATCTTAATCCAAGGATGGCGAAAATATTAGAGAAAAAAACAATATAGGGGTCTTTAGTAACTGCAAATATGGCTGGTATAGAATCTACAGCAAATATCAAATCGGTAAATTCTACAATTAAGAGCACAATAAATAATGGAGTGACGTATCCTTTCCCATCTTTTTTTATAAAAAAATTATTCCCCACAAACTTGGGGAATACAGAGAAGTGTTTAGCTGCAAAGCGAACAATTTTATGATTATCAGGATCAATTTCATCATCCGTATTTCGATTGATAAACATTGCAATTCCGGTATAAACCAGAAATGCACCAAAGAGGTAAATTATCCAGCCAAACTTAGTAATTAAGGTAGAACCCAGGAATATAAACAGGAAACGCATAATTACAGCTCCCACAATTCCCCAAAATAAAACGCGGCGATAATATTTTTCATTCACTGCAAATGCGGTAAATATGAGTACCATTACAAAAATATTATCTACGGAAAGAGCATATTCAACTACGTATCCCGTAAGAAATTCTAAGGCCAGGTTTTGGTTATATAACTTTAAGCTTCCGGTAAAATTTCCGGGAATAAGAGTGATATTGTGAAGATGTTTCTTAGTTATTTCTGCCAGTTGAGAATAATTTTCTATACCATGTAGCATTTGTCCTTCTGTTAATAGCAGGAAATAAAACCCGATGGCAAACGACACCCAAATAAAGCTCATGATGGCCGCTTCTTTGAGATTCACAACATGGTCTTTTTTATTAAATATCCCCAGATCAATGGATAACATGAGTATAATGAACAATAGAAAACTCCCAAAAAATATATGCTCGTTACCCATATTTTATTTTTTGCGCTCGATTGTAAAACGAACTAATTGTTCTAAAGCAGAACGTGAGCTATGTTCCGGAAAGCTATTTAAAATAGCAAATGCTTCTGCCTGATAATTCAGCATTTGTTGTTCGGCATAGGCGAGGCCGCCATTATTATGAACAAAACTAATTACTTCGTTAACTTTCTCTGTTTCTTCGTTATGATTTTTCACCAGGTTAATTATCCGGCGTTTTTCATTAGTGCTTACTTTATTTAAAGCGTAAATTAAGGGTAAAGTGATCTTCTTCTCTTTAATGTCAATGCCTAAGGGTTTACCCACGTCATCTATACCAAAATCAAACAGATCGTCTTTAATTTGAAAAGCAATGCCAATCTTCTCACCAAACAAACGCATTTTTTCAATAGTAGATTTATCTGCTCCAGCAGAAGCCGCTCCACAGGCACAACAGGATGCTATTAATGAAGCCGTTTTCTGACGAATAACTTCGTAATAGATCTTTTCATCAATATCCAGTTTCCGGGCTTTTTCCATTTGTAGCAATTCGCCTTCGCTCATCTGTTGTACTGCTTCTGACACAATTTTTAATAATTCAAAATCGCCATTATTAATAGACAGCAACAGACCCTTAGATAATAAATAATCGCCCACCAATACCGCAATTTTATTTTTCCATAAGGCATTTATAGAAAAAAAGCCTCTGCGTTCGTAGGAATTATCTACTACATCATCATGCACCAATGTGGCCGTATGAAGTAACTCAACTAATGCTGCTCCACGGTGTGTAGCTTCTGTAATTCCGCCGCATAAGCTAGCCGAGAAGAAAACAAACATGGGACGAATCTGCTTACCCTTACGTTTTACGATATAATGGGTAATACGATCAAGTAGTGGAACAGAACTCTTCATGGAAGATTTAAACTTCTTTTCAAAGTTGTCTAACTCTTTGGCGATAGGTTCTTTAATCTCTTTAAGGCTTAACATTAATATTTAAAAACGTAATTTTTGGTCTAAGAGTTACTTATAGTAAATCACATGCAAACATAATCAAAAAGAGGATTTATCTGCATTTGCGAAGAATCTAATTAAGTGTCACCAGAGGAAAAAGAGAGAATTAATTCCTAAAAAGGGAGAAAGAAATAAATAATTTTGGTATTATAAATTTTTCCTGATAATCTGCTCCAATTCTCCCGCTTGTATTACTCCAGATTGCCGCCATTTAATTTGGCCATTTTTAAATAAAATTAGTGTGGGTACACTTTGAACATGATAGGCAGAGGCAGCCTGAGGGTTTTTATCAATGTCTATTTTTAGTATCGTAGCATCATCAGAAATTCTCTTTTTTAAATCTTGTAAAATGGAAGGCATAGCTTTACAAGGACCACACCAAGTAGCAAAGAAATCAACCAAAACTGGTTTGTCTGAATTTATAATTTCCTGAAAATTTGCCATTAAGTAGTTTAGTATATGATTAACTCGATGTATTAAAAAAGTTTTACTTTGACGGAAGGCATAAATTAGCTTCTCATAGTTATGAAATTTTAATACTTTTGTCCCTTCGAAGGAGAGGTGTCAGAGTGGCCGAACGAGCAAGCTTGGAAAGTTTGTGTACTCGCAAGGGTACCGTGGGTTCGAATCCCACCCTCTCCGCAAAACAATAAAATCCTTCTAAGAAAAAATTTAGAAGGATTTTTATTTTGGAAGGAAACATCTATAATTTTTCAAAGTTTAGGGATGCCCAATCTCTATTTCCTTTTCTGTCGTTGGCCGATGTTCTTTAAACCGGGACTTATTTGGATAATGATTTCCTTTCAAATCTAAATACTCACCATTTTTCAATTGACGCTGTTTTTTATCCTGAGTTTGGTAGGAGCCATCTTTATTAACCACAATGCCATTTTTTAAAGTAACAGGAACCTTAACTTCTATCCATGCCTCTTTTTTTACTTCATAAAGTTTCCCTTTATCAAATATCAAATAATTTTCTTCCTGTACAGGCACTAGTATAGGTTTAGTTTTCTGCTTCTGAATTGAATCAGGTTTTTCTTGTGCTAACACAACACCTACCCATAAAACTAGAGCAAGTAATACTGCAATCTTTTTCATAATTCTGTTTTTTTAAAAGGTTAAAATTTATTGACTATACCTTCATTTAAAAACAGATTATTAGTCTATAAGTTTTAAAAATTGAAGAATAAACAGACTAGATTTTGGTCAAATTAATTAATGACGAGCATTTTAATTATGAAATAGCCTTTTGCGATATCAATAGAATATTTTTAGTATGATTACTATTACAAAACAACAAGTTTAGTTTTATTAGAAGGATCGTATTTCACTTTTATTTTATCCCCGGGACGAGGTAGCATGTATTTATTATATTGGGATTCTGCCTCTGCTTCAAAATTCTCTCCATTGCCAAATACAGTTAAACCTAACACAACAACTCTATTAAATCCATTCATAGTTATGCCTGTATCTTTTACATAGTTAAGTTGTGCAATTGCTTCTATTCCGCTCAGTAAAATTTGTTTTTCTGCCTTGCCGGGCTTATCATAAGTAAGAGAGAAATAAATGATTGGTCCACCAAGAAATAAAATACAAAGCACCACTCCAGGAAATATAGGCGGTATATTCAATAAAGCAGGAATCATAAAACTTACAAACATCGCAACAGGAAGATACACGATGTACAAAACGATAAACCAAATTATTTTCTTTTTCATATGTTAGATTAAGTGCATTTATTTCACGCCGAAAAGCAATTACAATTTAAATATAGGTATGTAACAGCCATTTTACAAATTCATAAAGATCTATTAAAAACGCTAAAGATACCTTTTAACTATTGATTTCAATTTTCCTCTATGTATTAATTTATATCATACTTAACTCTTGCGTTTTAATATTTGTAATTACCTATAAGAAATATTACTTTCGAATAAAAATTACACCTAAATCTAAACAACATGAATATGAAAAAACTAACTTACTTTTCACTACTAATAATGGCAAGTATGGCTATTATTTCTTGTGGAAGCAAGACAGGACAGAAAACTAGTCAGGCAGATTCTATCGCTAGCAAATCAGAGGCAAAAACTGACAAGAGTTCTGCTTCAGCTATTATAGAGAATGCTTTAAAAAGTGCAACTGGCAGTAGCGAAAAAGCGGATGATGGAAAATTTCTTCGCAGTGATGCTATAGAAAAAGCCTTTGATGCATTAAAAGCAATGCCTAAATTCAAAGGGAAAAAGGTCATGGTATTTCAGGATATTACTTTTTATGATTTTCAGGGAGGCCGAATCACACTTTCTATATCAGACCCTAATAAACCTGACAATATAGATCAATACGAGTATACTAATGGAGCATGGGGCGATCCTGCACCAATAAATCTATCGGGTGATGGAAAGGTAAGCGATAATTTGACTAATCTGGATGAAATTAATTATAAAGCCATACCTAATATGATGAAAATTGCAGATGAGAAAGCAAAAGGTGTGGAAGGTGGAAAAGTTGGCAATATGATTTCTTTTAGCTATATGCCTGCACTTAACATGAGGTTTTTCCAACTACCTGATGGCATCAAAGGTACACGTGAAAGCTATAATCTTAGATTTGATAAAGCAGGGAATGTAAGCGAGTTTAAGAAAAACTAATCTTTCAGAGAAGTATAGAATATAGCCATATTATTATAAATATATTAAACATAAAAACCCGATTTATTATAAGGCAAATCGGGTTTTTTAATAAATAGGCTTTAATATATTTAAAACTTACTTCTGCTTTTCTGCCCAGGTATCCATCTTGGTTTCCAATACACTTAATGGTAAAGATCCATCCTTTAAAATCTGATCATGAAAATCAGCAATGTTAAATTTCGCCCCTAATTGTTGCTCATATTTAGTACGTAATTCTCTTATTTTTAAAGCTCCTATTTTATATCCTAAAGCCTGAGCGGGGATTGCCATATAACGTTCAATTTCTGCAGTTGCCCCTTCTTCACTTATCGCTTCATTTTCCATCATATACTTAATGGCCTGTTCGCGGGTCATTCCTTTGGTGTGAATGGCTACATCAACCACTAAACGTACGGCACGATGCATTTCGTCACCTAAAGCACCCATATGTTGATATGGATCTGTATATAAACCAAGTTCTTTGCCTAAAGATTCGCAATACAATGCCCAACCTTCCACATAAGCATTATGACCGCCAAAACGACGAAATTTAGGAAGTGATGTATTTTCCTGAGTTAAAGAAATTTGATAATGATGGCCAGGAATAGCTTCATGAAGGAATAAAGATTCCATTCCCGATGTTGTATTAAACTTGGTAGCATCTAATATAGGAACATAAAATATACCCGGCCTTGTACCATCTGCTGAACCCTGGTTATATTCTGCACTCGCAGAAGCCGCTCTAAACGCTTCTGTTTGGCGTATTTCAAAAGGAGTTTTAGGCTTATTCTTAAACATCTTTTCCAAATTAGGTTCCATTCGTTTATGAATATTTTCAAAAGCATCCAATATCTCTTTAGGAGTTTTATAAGGCGTGAATTTAGGATCTGTTTTCATGTACTCAAAAAATGCCTTTAAATCTCCTTTAAAAGCAACCTTGTTTTTAATACTGTCCATCACATTTCTAATGCGGGCTACTTCTTTTAAACCTGTTTGATAGATCTCTTCTGGAGTTTTAGTAGTGGTGGTTTGCTGCTTTACCAAGTAAGTATACATTGCTGTTCCACCTGGAAGAGCCGAAAACCCGGATGTACTTCTTGCTATAGGCAAGTACTCATTCTGTAAAAAATCACCTAATTTTTTATAGGTCGGAATAATTTGATTGATGATGGCCTTGCTGTATTCATCTGTAAAACGTTTTTTATCTGCATCAGAAAAACTAGCTGGCATGGTGCTGATAGGCCCGTAAAACAAACTCCGTTTCGGATCTGCTACAACCATACTCTGCATTTGAGGAATAATTTTTACAACCAATGATTTAGGAAACACTATACCTGCCTGAATACCTTTTTTGAAGTTTCCAATAGCTGTATCTGCCCATACCGAAAAAGCAGAAATCCGCTTCAGCCAATTATCATAATCCTTAACAGTTTTAAAAGGTTGTGCCCCAGTTCCGGAGCCCAGCTGCCCTATGGTTAGAGGTAAAGCAAACATCTGGTTGAATGGCAAATATTCAAAATGATAATTTAATCCTTCCAAACCTACTTCCAGCTGATCTTTAAGTACATCATAAGAGATTTTGTCATTATCGTTCAGTCCATTTCGGTCATACTCTTTCAGTTCATTAAGGTATTTTTTATAAAAATCTTTTGACTGTTTTATGAAAGCCGAAGATCCATCGTTTGGTAGCAGATCGTTATAACGATCATCTCCGGCAAAGGTAGCTTCAAGAGGAAATAACTGAATCCGTTCTTCATAATAACGATCACATAAAGTCGCGAAATTTTTATCGCCAGTACTCCCATTGAGTTTAGTTTGTTGTTTACATGCCATTATCATGCAGATAAGCACGCCAGCAATAGCTAATTTTTTCATTTTTATATTTACTTATTTAGATTTAAAGCTAAGAATTTAAAATATTTTCTGATTGCAATTTTTGCATATACGCTATCGCATATTATTATTTTACATATACAGCTCCTGACATAACGTGCAAAAGAAACTCCGTCGATTGGTTTTGCCAAGATAAGCTTTATGAAAAGGAACAAGATCTCTGGGGCAAATAGTTTTAGTATGAGCAAGCCAATGCTTTTTCAATGTGAATTCCTTTTTCCAGTCCAGAAATTCGAAACTGTAGCTAACTGCTTCGCTTACTAATTCTTTTATTTTTTCAAGTGGTAGTTTACCAACCCGGCTTTCCGGATGTACCTGAATACGAAATAGTACCTCATTCTTAATAATGTTACCTACTCCTGAAAATATATGCTGATCCAATAAGGCATCACAAACCATCATGTCTGGTTTAGCCTTCAATTTCAGCAGCGCTTTATTAGCATTCCAATGATTACTCATCACATCCGTTGTCCAATCATAAAGTTCATTTAATGGCTTTTCAATTAACTGTACAGAACATGCATAAAAATTTAATTCCCCGTCAGCAAATTGCAGGCTTAAGCGGGCAGGTGTATCTTTATGCTCATTGATGCGATAGGAGCCAAAGAGCATAAAATGTATACGAATAGAATATTTCTGAAAACAGATAAGGAAATGTTTACCCCAACTTTTAAAATCAATAATGGTATCCCCAACAAAAAGTTCAGTATCTAATTTTTTAGTATTTCCCTTAGCTCGTACTACTTCTTTCCCCTTAAAAGATTGGACAGCTTCTTTCAAAATTACAATAGATGGTCCTTCTGGCATATTTTTCATTTTGCAAATATTAAGCCAACAGAAACTATTCTAAAAAAGCAGTAATGTCAAGAAACAAAATTGATATATTCTAAAACATTTTCCCATAAATTAATATTATCCATTTCCATTTAAAAACCACTATAACATGAAAATGATCTTTTTTATTAGTTCAACCATTACTCTATTATTATTTGGAACAGGGTGCTCTACCACATCTAAAATTACAAAAAACACTTCTTCAATTCGGCCGGAAGAAACCCCGGCTGACTCTAAAGTACCTATTACTATATCAGCAAATCCGGTAACGAATACTTCTGCTAAACCAGGTCCAAAATCTTTTAAGGATTTTTTTGATGAGCGTAAAATACGTATGCAAGCAGGAATGATTACAGTTATTTGGCAGGATGACAGATATTATTTTGATATTCCCAATAGCTTATTAGAAAAAGATTTCTTAGCTATAACCCGTTTTGTAAGTGCACCAGTCGGAGCCCGGTATTATGGTGGCGAGGAAGCTAATAATAATGTTTTGCGCTTTGAAAAAGGCTTCGGAAATAAAATTTTTTTAAGAACAACTCTAAATTTAGTTTCTTCACCCGATAATGCAAAACCTATTTATAATGCTGTAAAAAACTCTAACATAAACCCTATTGCTGCTGTATTTGATATTAAAGCCCGGAGTAAAGATAATAATGGGATTATTATTGATGTTACTGATTTTTTTCAAAATGATAACCAGGTGGTCTCATTGAGTTCATTTACAAGAGGTGCCTTAAATTTAACAAACATCGCTAACGATCGTTCTTATATCGAAAACATTCATTCTTTTCCTGAAAATACCGAAGTGCGTACTATAAAAACATATAATGCTTCAGGATCGGGAGGAAAGGCTTTACCTGGAGCCACTGTTGCGGGTGTTGTAACCATAGAAATGAATACATCTTTTATTAAATTACCAGATGTTCCAATGAAGCGTCGCTTCTATGATCGCAGAGTAGGATATCTGTCGGATTATGATAGAGAATTCCTGGATGAGTCTCAAAAGGTAACGAGCAAAAGCTATATCGTAAGATGGAAGTTGGAACCTAAGCCGGAAGATATAGAAAAATATAAGCGGGGTGAGTTGGTAGAGCCTAAAAAACCTATTGTTTTGTATATAGATCCTGCCACTCCTGTAAAATGGCGGCCTTATTTAATCCAAGGCATCAACGATTGGCAAAAAGCATTGGAAAAGGCAGGATTCAAAAATGCAATAACGGGTAAAATATGGCCTGCAGATAGCAATATAAACATTGGATCGGCCAACTATTCTGCTTTAAGATATTTTGCAAGTGAAAAGGAGAATGCTTATGGAAATAATGTGCACGACCCGCGTACAGGCGAAATTTTGGCAGGCTCTATTGGCTGGTATCATAATATTATGCAACGCCTGCAGCACATGTATTTTGTACAGGCTGCAGCAGTAGATCGGGGAGCTCGAAAAATGAAGTTTGATGATGCTTTGATGGGAGATTTGATCCGTTTTGCATCTTCTCATGAAGTTGGACATATACTTGGTTTAGGGCATAATATGGGCAGCAGCAGTAAAACTCCTGTAGAAAAATTGAGAGATAAGAAATGGCTGGAAGAGCACGGGCATACAGCCTCTGTTATGGATTATGCACGTTTCAATTATGTAGCACAGCCTGAAGACAGTATTTCACATAACGGAATTTTTCCACGGGTAGGAGAATATGATGAATGGGCTATAGAATGGGGCTATAGATGGACAGACAAATCTGAGGATGAGGATAAAAAAGAAGACAACACTTTGATTGTAGACCGGCTAAAAAAGAATCCACGGTTATGGTATGGTGGTGAAAGCTTTGACGATCCGAGAAGGCAATCAGAAGATTTAAGTGACAATGCAATGAAAGCCGGTGAATATGGCATTAGAAATCTTAAACGGATAGTAAAAAAGCTACCGGAATGGACAAAAGAAGAAGGAGAGAATTACGAGAATTTAAAAGAAATGTATTACCAGGTGGTCAATCAATTTAACCTCTATTCAAATCATGTATTAACAAATATTGGTGGAAGATACCAAACATTTAAAAGTATAGAAGAAGATGGAGATGTATATGAGCCTGTTCCTAAAGCCAGGCAAAAAGAAGCGGTAAAATGGTTGCATGAGCAGGTATTTCAAACGCCAGAATGGTTACTTGATAAAGATATCTTAAATAAAATTTCAGATCCAATGGAAATAGACACCATTGCCAGCATACAAAATAGTTTGTTAAGCAGCTTGCTTTCTACCTCCAGGTTGTTGGCAATGCAGGATGCCGAAAAAAGGTTTACTGAAGAGACATATAACATTTCAGAATTATTAACTGATCTTGAAAATGGAATATGGTCTGAATTAAAAATAGGAAGTGCTATAAGTATGGGTCGTAGAAATTTGCAAAAGAAATATATTGATTGCTTATTAAGTTTATTGACCTCCAAATATTCAACCACCTTTTTTGGAGAAATACATGATGTAAAAAATTCAGATATCCCATCTATTGTACGGGGCCATTTAACAGATCTGCTGGCACAAATTGATTCAGCCTCATCAAACACTACCGATAAACTAAGCCAATATCACTTACAAGATGCTATACAACGGATAAACTTTGCATTGAACCCCTAATCAATTTTAGGACAGAAGCAATATTAAATTTGCTATAAAACCGGAATTAATTCCGGTTTTATAGTTTCTAATCTTTCTTTATTAAACTTGTTTTCGCAAATTTTATTTATTTTAGAAATTGGAATAGCCATATACATGGCTCATTTACCGCCCTTTGTAAATTAATTAATGGCAATAAATTTGTAACAATCTCCATAACCAATAAAAAGAGAAATTATGTTTAAAGACACCAAAGCCTTCAGCGGTTTTTCAGTAAATGACATCCAAAAGGCGAAAGAATTTTATAGCCAAATACTCGGAGTCGAGGTTTCAGAGGGAATGCATGGCATATTAAATCTGCATATTGCGGGCGGAAATAAAATAATTATATATCCTAAACCCAATCATATTCCGGCAACTTTTACTATTCTTAATTTCCCGGTAAAGAATGTGGAAGAAGCAGTAAAAGAGTTAACCAGGCGGGGTGTAAGTTTTGAGATCTATAATGAACCTAATTTTAAAACGGATGATAAAGGAATTTTTCGGGCTGGTGGCCCCTTGATCGCATGGTTTAAAGATCCGGCTGGGAATATTTTGTCAGTACTTTAGGAAGAGTAGTAATTAAACTTATAATGCTTAGACGAAATTTATAGATAAATAATTTTTAATGCTATTTTTATTAAATCAATCCATAATTTAAAATCAAAGCAATGGCAACAATTAATCCCTATTTAAACTTTTTGGGTAATACCGAAGAAGCATTCAACTTTTACAAATCTGTTTTTGGCGGAGAGTTTAGCATGATACAACGTTTTAAAGACACTCCTGAAAAAGACAAAATTCCAGCCAGTGACCAGGATAAACTCATGCATGTGGCTTTACCCATTGGAGGCAATGTGTTAATGGGTACTGATGCTTTAGAATCAGCAGGACACCGGGTAAGCATGGGTACTAATATTTCTCTCTCTGTTGATGCAGAAAGCGAAGAAGAAGCAACCCGCATATTCAATGCACTTTCTGCGGGCGGAAAAGTAGAGGTGCCACTGGGCAAAATGTTTTGGGGAGCCTATTTTGGAATGTTTAAAGACAAATTCGGGATCCAATGGATGGTAAACTATGACTATAGCAAACATAAATAACATCATTTTAATATAAACCTAAATTCAATTCAAAAAATATGAAAATCATCGTTACTATTATTCGAATTTTAATGGGACTATTGTTCCTGTTTGCATCCGTAACTTTCTTTTTTAAACTTATGCCGCAACCAGAATTGCAAGGCAACGCTAAACTTTTTATGCAGGGAATGGAGGCTTCCGTTTATTTAATGCCTACAGTAAAATTGATCGAACTTATTTGTGCACTTGCTCTTATTTCAGGTCGCTTTGTTCCTCTTGCTACGGTAATGATATTTCCGATAATACTGAATATTTTATTGCTTAATGCATTTGTTGATCCTAAAAATGTGCCCATGGGTATAGTACTGTTACTGGCTAATTTATTCCTGGCTTATGCTTACCGGAAAAATTACGCCACATTGGTAGCATGGAAAGCATCCCCGGAAAAATAAAGATACCGGTTATTAACCTCAAGATGATGGGCTTTCTATTAATTTAAGAAGCCCATCATTTTTTCAACCAAAGTATATCACCCTCCAAAATTTCGTACAATTCAAACTTTTCACCTTTTCGGGAGTTGAATTTAAAGAGACCTTAAGATCAAAGATTCAGGTCTTTCTAAATTTATGGATAACTATTTCATTTTTGAAGACAGGCAACATGCGGGTGAAGAACTGGGTCTTTTACTTGAACCCAAGTATAAACATCTTCATCCCTTGGTGCTCGGCATCCCCAGGGGAGGAATAGAAGTGGCATACTATGTTGCCCGCCGGTTACATGCTGAACTATCCCTGGTCGTATCAAAAAAATTACCCCTTCCCCGCCAGCCCGAATATGGAATTGGTGCTGTGGCAGAAGAATATTCTGTTTACGTTTCCCCGGAAGGAAAACAGCTATTGCCTCCCAAAGCCCTTAACCAGATCATAGAGGAACAAATACAGGAAGTCAACCGACGGGTTAAAAGATACCGACATGGAAAACTTCTGCCCGAAATGAAAGACCGCACCGTGATACTGGTTGATGATGGCATTGCAACCGGTGTAACGCTGGTTCCGCTTATTAAACTTTGCCGTAAAAAGGAAGTTGCTCAAATTATTATTGCCGCCCCGGTTTCGGGCACAAGGTATAACAAGATCCTCAATGAAGCAGATGCCATTGAAATCCTGGTGCAACCTCTATTTTTTTATGCTGTAGGGCAGGTATATAAAGATTTTGAAGAATGTGATGATACACAAATAATGAAATTAGTACAAAGAGCCGAAGAAGAACAAAAGGGCATAACAAGTAAAAAAGAATAAAGTTATGGCAACAAAACACTATAACGATCCCTGGATATTTACAGCAGATGAAGATAAAGAGAAAACCTATCCTTTAAACAACTCCAACGATCTTGATCCGCTTTTAGAGCGAATCGGTGATGCGCATCATGTATTATTGGAAGAAGCATCTTATGGAACCCATGAATATTATACCTGGCGTACTGCTATTTCTAAGCGACTGATTAAAGAAAAAGGATTTAATTTCATTGCTGTAGAAGGCGACTGGCCCGACTGGTATAAACTAAACCGTTATATCAAGGGATATGATAACCATGATAAAAAGCCGGCAGAACTGCTGCAAACAACATTTAAACGCTGGCCTACCTGGATGTGGGCTAGCTGGGAAATTGCAGCATTGATCACCTGGTTAAAAGATCATAACTCAACGCTTCCGGCTAATGAAAAAGTAGGCTTTTATGGTTTGGATGTATATAGCCTTTGGGAATCTATGGAGGCTCTTATTGAATACCTGGTACAAACAGATATTGCAACAGCCATACTGGCTAAAAAAGCAATGCGTTGTTTTGAACCTTTTGGAGAAGATGGGCAACAATACGCTAAAGCTCATTATTTTATGGCCGAATCCTCCTGCAGGGAGCCACTTATTGAGCTTTTGAAAGAGATCAGAACAAAATCTCCCATTTACAACCATGACCCGGAAGCGGCTTTAAACACCCAACAGAATGCTCATATTGCTGTAAATGCCGAAGCCTATTATCGCAGCATGGTAGGATTTAATGGCCATTCCTGGAATTTAAGAGATATCCACATGGTAGAAACACTGAACCGACTGCTCCAATTTTATGGCCCAGAAGCGAAGTGTATCGTGTGGGAACACAATACCCATATTGGGGATGCCCGATATACCGATATGCAAAAAGCAGGTATGACCAATGTGGGTCAATTGGTGCGCGAGCAGCATCTGGAAAAAGATGTGGTGCTGGTAGGATTTGGATCATACGAGGGAACGGTAGTTGCGGGGGAAGAATGGGGCGCACCTATGGAAATAATGCCCGTACCTAAAGCCCGAAAAGGAAGTATAGAAGAAATACTGCATCATGAATCTGCCGAAAATAAACTGCTGATCTTTGATCGCTATAATAAAAAAGAACGGTTCAAAAACAGCATGCCCCACCGGGCCATTGGGGTAGTTTATAACCCGGAGAATGAAAAGTATGGTAATTATGTTCCCACCGTTCTGAATTCCAGGTATGATGCATTTATGTACATAGATGTTTCCAGGTCGGTACATGCTTTACACTTACAGCCCGACATTCATAAAACACCGGAAACCTATCCATTTAATTATTAAAGATGATAAGAGATAAGTAGTAATTCATTTCAATTTAAAAGGAGGTTTTTATGGCATCCCGATTTGAAAATTATGCCCGGGAAGGTAACCTGTTCCTTAAAAAGGTGGCGGATGAATTAGGTGCACCCGAAGGCCAGGATCAGGCTTTTAGAGTAACACGGGCCGTTTTGCATGCTTTGCGTGATCGGATAAGCATAGCCGAATCAAAAGATTTGATTTCGCAGTTGCCCATGGTCATTAAAGCTATTTATGTAAGTGGCTGGAACATAGAAAAAGAGAAAGAAAAATATGAAACTCCGCAGGCACTTTTAACCACCATTTATGATCATGGTGGCCAAACGGCAGAAAGAGATTTTGGAGATAATCCCCGTTCAAAGGTACGGGCTGTTTTCAGGGCCATTACAAGCTATGTTTCCGAAGGTGAGATAGAGGATATCCAGGACCAACCTCCCTTCTGGAAGTGTAATTAACAGATCAAAAAAATTATGCAATTAAATAAAGTCAGGAAAATATGGCTAATTATCAAATCAGTGAAGAAATTGAGATCCCTGTAGATTCTATAAAGGTATCTGGTCAGTTAACCGTTCCTGAAAATGCAGAAGCGATCATTGTATTCGCTCATGGCAGCGGTAGCAGCAGGCATAGTTCCAGGAATATATATGTGGCGCAACTACTTCAGGAAGCAAGATTTGCAACCCTCTTGTTTGACCTCCTTACCCTTAAGGAAGATGAAGATTATGCCAAGCGGTTTGAGATCAGTTTGCTGAGAGAACGACTGCTTGCCGTTTCAGAATGGCTGCAAACAGAGCCGGGGACAGCGGGTTTAAGCATCGGATATTTTGGTGCAAGCACCGGTGCAGCGGCAACGCTTGAGGCAGCAGCCACACTGGGAGGAAAAATAAAAGCAATCGTATCCCGGGGAGGACGGCCAGACTTGGCCGCAAATTTGCCGTTAGTTACAGCACCAACCCTGTTTATTCTTGGCAGTTTGGATAAGGAGGTAATTCAACTAAATAAAGAGGCATTTTCACTGCTCAAATCAGAGAAAGAATTAATACTTATTGAAGGGGCGAGCCACTTATTTGAGGAACCTGGCAAACTGGAAAAAGTTGCTAATATGGCCATTACCTGGTTTAATAAATATTTAAAGGCAGCAAAAACAAATTAAGTACAATATCATTATAACCTAAAAATGATTATCATGAGATTAAGCGTAGTAGATCCTTTAACCGGCATGCTTCATGAATTAGAGGCCATGTCCGAAAAATACCAGGAAGAACAAGGCTATCGCCTGGTCTATGAAAACGGCTCTAATTTTTTTATTACCAACAAATATGACACCTGGCAGGTAATGGACGACTATCCTATTGACCCCGAATTTCTTGAAAATATATGTCTGGCCATTGAACAATGGCACCCGGGTTAATTTCAACTAAATCTGTACTCCATTCTTAATAAAACTTCTTGTTCCTCTATTAGCATGCTGAGTCATTATATGCACCCTCATACCACCGTTATGCCAACACTCGGAGAGGATTAAAAGTAACTCTGAAGGGATAGAAAGATACCCGAAGAGAGTTAAAAGCTTCCTAACAAAAATTAATAAGCCCTTTTTAAGACAATAGAAGGCTGGTTAAGCAAATAAAGGCAGACAGAGCAAAATTACCTGCAAGTATAATTTACCTACAAACAATTATTGTTTTTTACTGTTGTTACAGGAATTGTTAATTCTTTGTTATTTCTATTTATTGAAAAGTAACAACAACAAATTCTATGAAGACCACTACTAAAATATCTCAAACCCGTCTCAAAAGGCTCTTGTTCATAGCCACTCTCTTAGTTCAAGTATGCTTTTATGCAAGCGCACAAAATAATTTGTCGACCAGTGCAAAAAGTGTACTGGAGATCATCGAAAAACAAGGCAAGGGCAAAAACCCTGAAATGACTGCACAAGTACAGCAGGAACTGGGCATTATACATCATAACCAGGTGCCATATATCGCTGCACTTATCAAAGTGGACTATGTGTCTATTGATACCAAAGCTTTGAATAACCTGGGTGTGATCACGAATACTAAAGCCGGAGACATCTGGACAGTCCAGGTACCTATACATTCATTCCCTAAACTCCCAAAGGTGAATGGAATAAAAGCCATAGATACCGGCGGAAAAATGAAACTATTGCTGGACGAGGTTCGAACAGAAACCAAAGCTGCTGAAGTATACCAGGGGCTTAATCTATCGCATGCTTATTTTGGAGAGAACGTAGTAGTGGGAATGATTGATGCCGGTTTTGATTATACCCATCCCACTTTTTATGACCCGCTTACAAAACAATGCAGAATATCCCGGGTATGGAACCAAACCTATAATGAGGCCCAAGCCGGGCTGGGTTTTGCTCCGCCCGCAGGATATAATTACGGAATGGAACTCATAAACCCGGGTGAGATCATTAAAAATATTGATACGAGCGAGTATAAAAATCCTGCTAAAAAGTTCTACTTATACGATGGGCAGGACGAAACACATGGCACCCATACCACAGGAATTGCTGCCGGTTCTGGTTGGGAGACAAACGGCAAATACCAGGGCATAGCGCCTAAAGCAGAAATTGTGATGGTATCATTTGACGGGAATAGTGAAACCATATCCGCTTCTAAAGTGATGGATGCCATGCAGTACATTTATAATTACGCTGCTTCTGTACATAAACCGGCAGTAATTAACTTCAGTGCAGGCACACAGATTGGGCCACATGATGGCACCTCTCTGCTTTGCCAGGGTATCAATAATTTAACCGGTGAAGGTAAACTGATGGTGGGTGCTGCCGGAAATGATGGCGGTGCAAAAATACATTTATCGCATTCTTTTAGTACAGCAGATACTGTTTTTAGTTTATTGGCAACTGAAGAAGAAGGTAAGGTAAATGCAAGTATGGGCCCGGGCGATAATCTGACTGATTGCTGGGCTTCTGCCGGCACTGATTTTTCAGTGAAAGTAATAGCTTATAAAAATGATATTAAGATAGGTGAAACTAAATTTGTGGCAGCTTCATTAAATAACAGTATAACCGAAACTATTAATGATGGAATAAACGCTGTTACTATAAAACTAACTACCGAAGCAGCTAATCCTAATAATCATAAGCCCAATATACTAATTGATATTATGCCTCCGCCTATTAATCAGTTAAGTTTTGAATTAGCTTTTGCTGGCAGTAATACTACTGTTCATGCCTGGAGCCGGAGTAGTTTTTTAGGCAGGGGCAAACCCCGTTATATTGATGGGGATGATTTGTATACTATTGTAGATGGACAAACCGCCGAAAATGTGATTGCTGCAGGGGCTTATGCCGCAAGAAATAAGTATACTAATATTTATAATAAGGTTATAAGCCTGGAAAATGAAGCAACAGTAGGCAATATTGCATACTTTTCCAGTAAGGGTCCCACAGTAGATGGACGCACTAAACCCGACATTACTGCCCCCGGTTTTGAAGTTATCTCTTCTATTTCTTCATTTAAGCAGGATTATGAAGGTGAATACATGAATACATCCGTTGCTTATAAACTAATCTCACCTCTTAATGGAAGAATTTATAAATATGCCAGCGAAAGTGGCACTTCTATGTCTTCGCCTGTAACAGCAGGAGCGGTAGCCCTTATACTAGAAGCAAATCCCAAATTGGACCCTCAACAGGTAATCACTATTTTAAAGAATACCGCCCGCACCGATAACTTTACAGGAAATATTCCTTTCGCCGGAAGCAATACCTGGGGCTGGGGTAAAATAGATATTCATGAGGCTGTGAAAGCCGCAGAAGCTATAGGAAAACCTGCTGATCTGCTAGCTTCATTCACGTATCCAAACCCCGCAACTGATGCAATTACCGTTGTATTGCCCGAACAATTGAAGAATAAGCCTTGTTCATATACCATATATAATATATGCGGTAAACAATTTATGAGCAACACGGCATTATCTAATTCCTTTACGGTGCCGGTAAGTAATTTACCTGGCGGCTTATACTTGTTAAAGCTCAGGGGCAGTACTACTATTACCGGCAAGTTTATAAAACAGTGATAGAGGTGTTTAATTGAATTGCTTCAGTTTTCCTTGACTTTTGTTTCAAACGTCAAATGGTGCATGGAAAAACTCCCTTTAGGTTTTCTTATGCTCTACAATTATTTGTAGCTTGCCCCTGTGATAAAAAAAACAGACTTCATTTATTCGAGCGAGTGTGAACCTCATCATGCCCGAACCAAAGCGATTTTAAAACAAAACCCGGATATCAGGAAGCTTATTGGCAAAAATCCGGCAACGATGATTGCCATCATAGCCCTGGTTACTTTTCAACTGGTATTGGCATACTTAGTAACTGATCAATC
Source organism: Sphingobacteriales bacterium (assembly GCA_025353765.1). Lineage (GTDB taxonomy): Bacteria > Bacteroidota > Bacteroidia > Sphingobacteriales > Sphingobacteriaceae > Daejeonella. Next base: position 60,442 of record JANXOD010000002.1, on the reverse strand, counting down.
CTGGTGGATAATAGTGGCAACAGCTTATTTCTTAGGTGCATTTGCAGATCATTCTTTATTTGTGATGATACATGAATCTACCCATCAACTTATATTTAAACATCGCTCTGCCAACAGACTGGCTGGTATATTCGCAAATATTCCGCAAGTATTCCCCAGTTCCGTTTCCTTTGAACGCTATCATTTGAAACATCATTCTTTTCAGGGAGTTTATGAATTAGATGGCGATTTACCCAACCGTTGGGAAGCCAGATTAATTAATAATTATTTCATTGGGAAAGTAATCTGGTTATTGCTTTACCCCTTTTTCCAGTTGTTTAGAATATCCCGATTAAAAGAGATTAAGGCTTTTGATAAATGGATAGCCTTAAACTGGGCAGTACAGCTCATTTCTTGTGTAGCCATATACATGCTATTAGGCCCAAAAGCTCTTTCATTTTTGGTATTAAGTTTTTTCTTTTCTGTAGGTCTTCACCCCTTAGGTGCCCGCTGGATACAGGAACATTACCTCACACATGGCGAACAGGAAACGTACAGTTATTACGGCGTGCTGAATACCATAGCCTTTAATGTAGGTTATCATAATGAACACCATGATTTCCCTTCTGTTCCATGGAATAAATTGCCCCAGATAAAAAGCCAGGCTCCTTCTTTTTATAATTCATTATACTACCATACTTCATGGACAAAATTATTTTTTCGATTTCTTTTTGATAAAGAGATCTCCTTATTCTCCCGGATTGCAAGAAGTAACCGGGGTAAAGTATCGTTAGCCGATGAATCTAAACCGGATATGGAGTTGGTTAAATAAAATCGAGTTTACTCATCATTTAATCCCTTTCCATTGAGAATTTGCTGCATACATTTTTCAACTCTCGTTTCCCGGGTTTTGGATTGTTTGGGTGCAGAAAAATGAAGAATGTATGCTCTTTGTCGTCCCGGCGTTAATGCACTAAAAGCAGTTTTTAAGACAGAGATCTTATCTAATTTCTTTTGAAATTCTTCAGGGATTTTATATTCTGCAGGCTTTTTAAGTTCTACTTTCAAACCGGCTTTTTCCACTTCAAGGGCTTCAAAAATATAGGCTTTCAGGATGGGTTCCATCTCAACTATTTCCCGAGTATTGGTGAAGCGAATCTGGCGCCCCGTCTGCACATTCTTTGTTTGTTGGATTAGAATACCATTGGGATCATTTAACAAAACACCTTTGAAAAACAGAAATGCACAGTATTCTTTAAATACATGAATTAAAACAACGTTGCTTTTCTGAAATGTATAACAGGGACAGCCCCACTTCAATTCTTCGGTCAGTCCGCAGTCAAGAACGATCTTTCTCAATTCCCTAATTTCTTCCTGCCATTTGTTGGCTTTACTAAAATAAAAATCAACTTTAGGATTTACTTCTCTCTTTATCATATATATTATTTTGTTAGAGCCTTAACGATCCACGAAATCCTCTGGCGGCATAGTAAGATTCTGCACCATTGTGATAAACAAAAACCGTGTCATAGCGGCGATCACAAAAGAGGGCGCCACCGAGTTTTCTAATATCACCGGGTGTTTTTACCCAACTCGATGTTTTCATATCAAAATTTCCAAGTTGTTGTAGCTCCCGGTATTGTTCTTCCGTTAACAACTCAATTCCCATGGCAGTAGCCATACCAATAACACTGTTTTCTGGTTTATTTTCTTTCCTTAACTCCAGCGCTTCATGGTCATAACAAATACTTCTGCGGCATTTAGGGCTTTCCGCTGAACAATCATAAAAAATATATTCACCTGTCTTTTTATCAAGGCCAACAACATCCGGTTCACCGTGCGTTTCTTCCATCTCATTGAGCGACCACAGTTTCTCCCAATTAGCTTCGAGCTTGGCTTGTACCTTAGCCCACTCAAGACCTTTGTGACGGCTCATGTTTTTCTCAAAACGGTCTTTTAATGTGGTGAGGAGTTCTCCATGTTGTTTTGGCGACAATTCCTTTTTCATACTATTCATTTATTGATTAACTGAAATGATCTTTCTATCAGCAGGTCTGAAATACCAAGACAAAATAATAAAAACAGTTTGCATAAATGGCCTAATAATTCCCTTTAAGCTATCATCGCCGCTTGCCAAATGCGAAACAAGAGCCCCAGTCATAACAAAAAAGAAACCTGCATAAGCCCATTCTTTAACAAGTTTAAACCGTGGAATTAAAATAGCTATTATTCCAAGTATTTTCCAGACACCAATGATGTATAGAAAATATAATGGATAACCTAAAGGAGTAATTAAGTCAATCATCCCTTTTGCATGAAATATTTGCGACAATCCACTCCCCAACATACCAAAAGACAATAAAATTGTTGCAACCCAATAGGTAATTAATTTTTTCTTTTCCATGGTATGTTATTTTAATTTGTTTAGGATGTCTTGTAGTCGGTTATGCGCCATATTGATGCCTTGAGCAAAGGGTAAAGCTAGCATTTGATCGCGAAGTGCGACAGATTTATAAACTATATGCATAGTGAGTTTACTGGTGTCATTAGTAAGTTTCTCAAATTCCATGAACTCAAGCTGAACGGCAAAAGGAGTATTCTCCATTTCAAATGTTCGTGTGATCTTCTGGTTAGTTACAAACTCAGGGATCACACCATTGGCCCGAAATACTATATTTCCTTTTGCATCGCTTGTTTCAAATTGGTAACTGCCGTGCTTTTTACTTTCCAGTTTCAGCACTTTCGTTCCCATCCATTGCTCAACAATCCCGGGCTCTACATACGCTTTAAAAAGTAATTCCAATGGCAGATCAAATTCCCTTGTGATCACTATTTCCTGTTTACCGTCTTCAGCATTGATCTTAGTTTTTTGTTCCATACTATTCTATTTTTTTGATTTGTATTTTTTCATTATGCTTTCTAATTTATTAAACCTGTCATCCCACATTTTGCGGAATGGTTCAATAAAGTCGGCTACTTCTTTCATTTGTTTTGCATTGATGTAATAGGAAATTTCTCTGCCGTTGTGCTCTTGTTGAAGCAATTCACATTCGGTGAGTATTTGCAAGTGTTTTGAAACGGTTGGTCTTGCTGTGTCAAAGTTTGAAGCTATTGCACCTGCTGTCATGGATTGCGAAGCAACCAAGAGAAGTATAGCTCTTCTTGTCGGATCTGCGATGGCTTGAAATACATCTCGTCTTAAGTTCATTGCGTAGTTATTTGACTACAAATATAAACGTAGTTATTTAACTACACAATTTTTCCTGTGATTTTCCTAAAGCAATAGCAATTTTTATATTCAGAGGAATGTAGAGGGAACAAAACTAGTAAAGTGGAAGATACTTAACCGATATCCGTAAACGAAAAAAAGTTGGTGTCCAGCGGTATCGCCTTAAACCAACTTTTTCTTTACTTTGTAGCCCGTAGGGGAATCGAACCCCTGTTTCTAGAATGAAAATCTAACGTCCTCACCCCTAGACGAACGGGCCATTCAATAAAAAGATTGATTGCATTAAAAACAATCAATCTTAGGTAGCGGGAGCCAGACTCGAACTGACGACCTTCGGGTTATGAGCCCGACGAGCTACCAACTGCTCCATCCCGCACTGTAACAATTTAAAGCTTTAAAGAACAGTGTTGGTTGCTTTTAAATTGGACTGCAAAGATATATTTCGTTTCTTTGCAGTCCAAATAAATTTCAAAATAAATTTTACATGTCTCATAAAGCCGGATTTGTTAGTCTGATCGGGAAACCCAATGTTGGAAAATCTACCCTAATGAATGCCCTGGTAGGTGAAAAGCTTTCTATCATTACTGCTAAAGCGCAAACTACACGTCACCGCATTTTAGGCATTGTGAATGAAGATGGCTACCAAATTGTATTTTCTGATACTCCCGGAGTGATTAAACCGGTGTACGGGATGCAGGAATCTATGATGAGTTTTGTAAATGGATCATTAGTTGATGCTGATATCATTCTTTTTGTAACTGATATTAATGAAAAATACGATGAGAACGATGTGCTGGAGAAGCTGTCAAAAACAACATCGCCCATTGCCGTGATCATTAATAAGATTGATAAATCAAATGAAGACCTGGTTAAAGAAAAAATAATCTACTGGCAGGAAACCTTAAAACCTCAAGCTGTTTTTGCAGTATCAGCTTTGCATGATCATAATGTTCCGGCAGTAATGCAGTTCATTATGGATAATTTGCCAGAGCATCCGGCTTATTATGATAAGGATGTACTTACTGATAGAAACGAACGATTTTTCGTTTCAGAAATAATCCGGGAAAAGGTTTTCAAATTGTATGATAAAGAGATCCCCTATAGTACAGAGATCATCATCACGGCTTTTAAAGATGAGCCTAAAATCATCCGAATCAGCTCTGAAATTATTGTAGAGCGGGATTCGCAAAAAAATATCATCATTGGTAAGGCAGGCGAAATGTTAAAAAAAGTGGGTACATACGCCCGCAAAGACATGGAAGAGTTTTTACAGAAAAAGGTGTTTCTAGAAATGTTTGTAAAAGTTATTCCTGATTGGCGTAATCGTAAAAACTATCTGAAACAATTTGGATATGAAGGTTAGAAGAGAAGTATTAAGTACATAGTATTTAGTATCAAAAAAATGCCCATTAGAGAAGTATCAGGTATATAATAAAAGGAATAAACTGATAAAAAGAATTAAATGATAAAATATCTGATATGCAATGAATAATATTCTCCTAGAGAAAGCATATCCTTATACAATAATTAAACAAAAAAGTATTAATTGTACTGAAGTTGATAGTCTCCTTAAAGAATACTTGATACTAAATACTAAAAAATGAGCAATATAGTAGCAATAGTTGGCCGCCCGAATGTAGGAAAATCAACTTTATATAACAGATTAACCGAAACACGCAAAGCCATAGTAGATGATTATAGTGGTGTTACTCGCGACAGGCATTACGGCATAGCAGAATGGGTTGGTAAGAACTTTACAGTAATTGATACCGGTGGCTATGTTGCGCACTCTGAAGATGTGTTTGAAGCAGCCATACGGGAGCAGGTGGTTATCGCCATTGAAGAAGCAACCGTCATTCTTTTTATGGTGGATGTAGTAACTGGAATAACAGATCTGGATGATGATATTGCCAAATTACTTCGCAGAAGCCAGAAACCAGTTTTTGTGGTGGTTAATAAAGTAGATAACAATCAGCGGTTAACCGATGCCAGTATATTTTACAGTTTAGGTTTAGGTGAGATTTATCCGCTTTCATCTATGTCTGGCTCTGGTACCGGAGAATTACTGGATGAAGTGATCAAACACTTTGAAGAAGAACCCGAAGACGAAAATCAATTGCCTAAATATGCCATTGTTGGCCGTCCGAATGTGGGTAAATCATCCTTAATTAATGCACTGATAGGTAAAGAACGTAATATTGTAACTCCGATTGCTGGTACTACACGCGATTCTATTCATATCCATTACAATCAGTTCGGGCATGAGTTTATGCTGATCGATACCGCCGGGCTACGTAAAAAGACAAAAGTTAAAGAGAATATAGAATTTTATTCTGTGATGCGTACCATTAAAGCTTTGGAAGAAGCAGATGTGGTCATCTTAATGATTGATGCAGTAGATGGGATAGAATCTCAGGATATTAATATTTTTCATTTAGCTGAGAAGAACAAAAAAGGGGTGGTTATTTTAGTTAATAAGTGGGATTTAATTGAGAAGAATACCAAAACGACTAAAGTTTTTGAAGAATTAATTTATGAAAAATTAGCTCCCTTTAATGATGTTCCCATTGTCTTTACATCCGTAACAGAAAAACAACGCATCTTTAAAGCTCTGGAAGCAGCATCAAAAGTGTATGAAAATAAACTCAAGAAAATACCTACATCAAAACTAAATGATGTGATGCTACCCATTATAGAAAATTTTCCACCACCAGCTGTAAAAGGTAAGTATGTGAAGATTAAATATATTACCCAGATCAATGCTTCATCGCCGATGTTTGCTTTCTTCTGTAATTTACCTCAGTATGTAAAGGAACCTTACAAGCGCTTCGTTGAAAACAAACTAAGAGAACACTTTGATTTTACCGGTGTACCAATACAAATCTACTTCCGACAAAAATAATTTGTAAACTTGTATTTAAACTTAAAACAATATGAAAAGAACTCTTTTACTATCCATTTTAACAGCTACCCTAATTTTAGGTGCGTGTAATAGTAATGCTGACAAAGCAGCCAAAGAAAAACAAGATTCCATTAAAGCCGCAGCTTCCGCTGATTCTTTATTACAGGATGCACTGAAATCTGACACCTTAAGCCATGATACGCTTAAAGCAAAAAAAGATACTGTTAAAGCAGATACTTCTAAAAAGTAATTAGTTTTTTAACTTATTTAAATACTTCCAAAGACCGGGTTATAGCCCGGTCTTCTGCATTAAGCACTCGATAAAATCCTTCATCGCCGAAACTATAACGTGCTAATACGGCTTTTAGATCTTTTTGAATTTCTTTTCTGGATAACTCTAACTGCAAGGCTGATGGTTTTATTCCTTTTGCGGAAGCTATTTTTACAAAGATTCTAAAATCCTCATCTGATAATTTAAAATTCTTGATCAAATTGTTTAAATCAGAAAAGTGTATTCTTTTAACCAGGTAATTAAACAGGAAATCATTTAAAATCTCAGTCCGATTTATATTGCGGTAATACGTAGTATATCCGCTGGTATCAATGGGAATATAGATATCCGGCATAATCCCTCCTCCTCCATAAAGCACTTTACCAGATTTTGTAGTGTATGTTTTTTGCTTGTTATAGAGTGTATCATTTAGGCTTCTTCCATCTGATGATAACTCTCCATTTTTATACCTGCTGCCTACTTCATCATAATAAGCATCAATCCCATTTTTATAAGATTTTTGAATAGACCTGCCCGAAGGGGTATAATAGCGTGAAATAGTTAAATTTAAAACAGAACCATCACCAAAACTAAATGGTTCCTGTACTAAACCCTTACCAAATGACCGGCGACCAATAATAGTTCCTCTATCCAAATCCTGTACGGCTCCGGCAACAATTTCACTTGCAGAAGCACTATTTTCATCGATCAATACCACTAGTTTCCCATTCTCAAAACCCCCTTCTTCGGTGGCGTAATAATTAGTTCGAGGCTCATGCAAGCCTTCGGTATATACAATTAATTGCTTATAACCCAAAAACTCATCTGCCAAAGCTGTTGCAGAATTTAAATATCCGCCACCGTTTTCTCTAAGGTCTAAAACCAGGTTTTTCATCCCGGCTTGTTTTAATTTTTTTAACGATTCTGCAAAATCCCGATCCGTATTAGCCCCAAACTTGCTGATCTTAATATATCCTGCTTCGTTATTTAAAAGATACGCAGCGTCAATACTGCTGATATTAATTTGATCTCGTATAACCTTTACGTTTTTTAACTGGTCATCACGCTTTATAAGCAAATCTACAGTTGTGCCCTTTTTGCCACGTATAGCTTCTACTACTTGTTTATTGGCAAGTTTTGCACCCGCTGACGATGAATTATTTATCTTGATTATTTTATCGCCATGCAATAATCCGGCTTTATAGGCCGGACCATTGGGAGTAACAGCAGTAACCAATAACGTATCATTCAAAAGAAAATATTCAATCCCAATACCATCAAAATTTCCTTCCAGATCTTCAGATAACAAAGATGCTTCTGTTGGCTTTAAATACTTAGAATGAGGATCAAGATGCTTTAAAACCTCTTCAATTGCCAGCTCTTCTATGGTATCTGTTTTCACCGAATCCACATAATGGTCATTAATGATCTGTATAACTTTATCCACTTTTTCATATCTGCCATCCATGCTAAATGACAAAAATGAGCCACTTTTTGAGCTAACATTCTCACGGGCAAATTTCGGCCCGATCAGCATACCCAAAATCAATACACCCGCATATCCTGCAGCTATCCAAATATTCTTACTCGTTGTGGGTTTCATTAGTGGTATTAAAATTCAAAAGTAAGAACTTAGGCTTAATTCACATGCTAATAACCTGAATTCCATTAATAAATGATTTTAAGATAATAATTCGGGCGTTCGGGCAGGTTTTCGTTACAATCTTTTTGCTCCAAAAGAAAAAAGGATTTCCACTACAACCCTAACGCAAAACCCCATTTATGCAAAAAATTATTATAAGGTACCAGCCTCATTCTTTAAAATCAAACTTCAGTTAATAAATCAGGCATCATGGAAGTGCAGGTGTTATTTTATTTAAAATCCCGTATAATTATCCGATTTTTGCACCAATAATTCCTGAAAATGAAAAGAACAACCGAACAGGATTCTCATTATAACAACCTTGAAAAAATGTCTGTAGCAGAAGTGCTCAATGGCATTAACAAGGAAGATAAAACAGTGCCTGGTGCAGTTGAAAAGGCTATACCACAAATTGAAAAATTGGTGCATGTTATTGTGAGGAATTTGAAAGCCGGTGGAAGGTTATTTTATATTGGAGCTGGGACAAGCGGCCGCTTGGGTATTTTAGATGCATCAGAATGCCCGCCAACATACGGTGTTCCTTTTAACTTGGTTGTAGGCATTATTGCAGGCGGGGATACGGCAATTAGAAAAGCAGTTGAATTTGCTGAGGATGATATGGAACAAGCCTGGAAAGATCTTGTAAAATACAATATTAATAAGAAAGATGTATTGGTAGGCATAGCAGCATCGGGCACTACACCTTATGTTATTGGGGGCTTACGTAAGGCGAATGAAATGGGTTTAGGAACAGCTTGCATAGTTTGTAATGAAAACAGTCCGATAGCAAAAGAAGCAAAATACCCTGTTGAAGTAATTGTAGGACCGGAGTTTGTAACAGGATCTACCCGCATGAAATCCGGAACAGCTCAAAAGCTTGTCCTCAATATGATTAGTACAACTGTTATGATAAGCCTTGGCCGGGTTAAAGGAAATAAAATGATTGATATGCAATTATCTAATTACAAATTGATAGACCGTGCTGTAAACATGGTCATGCAATCAATAGATGTAAATCCCGAAACTGCCCGGAAATTATTGGATCAATATGGTAATGTTAGAAAAGCCATTGAAAATTATCAGAAATTGAACCATTAAGGAAGGGAACTTATGCACGAAATAGAGCCATATTACCGTTGGCGTGATGATTATATCGCTTCAGAAGATAATCGTTCCCCTTTTTTTGAAACTCAGTATAGCGAATTTGAGTTCGATAAGCAGATATACAATTACCTTATTCATCCGCAATGGGATTTCTTTGGTTCGCAAACTTTATATATGAAAGTGCTGTTTGTAGATTATGAACACGGCTATTCAATTATAGAATTTATGGGCGAATGGAATGATGCCCTGCATAATGATATCATGCTGTTAAAGCGTGAAATTTTAGAACTTATGATAGATGAAGGAATTAATAAGTTTATTCTGATTGGAGAAAATGTTCTTAATTTTCACTCTTCTGATGATTGTTACTATGAGGAATGGTTTCAGGATATAGAAGATGGATGGATAGCAGGTGTAAACTTTCGGGAACATGTTATTAACGAGTTTAAGCGAAATAACATTGATTATTTTATTAATTTTGGTGGTGTTTTAGATGATATTGCATGGCGAAATCTAAAGCCTATCCAGGTATTCAGAAAAGTAGAAGAACAATTAACAAAGCGATTAACTTAACACATTAAAAATATTTAAGATGTCAAATCAACAAATCTATCAAATCAATGAAACTTCCGGCATAACTTCCAGAAACTTTTTACCCAATGTATTCCTGTGGATGTTTGTAGCCCTTGGTTTATCAGCTGGGTTTGCATATTTATTTTCAACCGATGATACCTTATTAAGATTATTGATAAATACTGAAACAGGCAGCAGAACCCTATTGGGAACAGTAACTATGTTTTCGCCATTGGCATTCGTACTCATTATGTCATTTGGCATGAACCGCTTGTCTTTCCCTGTTCTTGCACTGCTATTTGTCCTTTATGCAGCAATTACAGGTATCAGCTTAAGCTTTATATTATTAATTTACACCTCATCGTCTGTATTAGGTTGCTTTATTTCCGCATCTATATTGTTTGCAGTAATGGCCATCGCAGGTTATACCACCAACCAGGATCTAACAAAATTTGGTTCAATCTTAATCATGTTTTTGATAGGTATTGTAATTGCCAGCGTAGTAAACTGGTTCTTAAACAGTAGCCAATTAGACTATATTATCAGTTTTATTGGAGTTGCCGTATTCGTAGGATTAACAGCTTATGACGTTCAGCGCTTAAAACGCATTGGCGAAGGCATTGAATATGGAGATGCTCCTGCCAAAAAAATGGTAATCATGGGCGCTTTAACTTTATATCTTGATTTTATCAATCTTTTCTTAATGTTATTACGCTTAATGGGAGGCAGAAAATAACATTCTTCCAAATATTATTCTACAAACTTTGATATTAAGGGGTACCAACAAAAGAAAATTTTGAAAGTATCCTTAATTATTTGCATTCTATTAAATTATCTCGCATTTTTGCATTGCTTATTCAGAAAGACGGAGGGATTAGACCCTGCGAAGTCTTAGCAACCTGTGCTTACAAGGTGCTACATTCTATTCGCCAAAAGGCGGAACAGATAAGTAAAAGTCAATCGAATACCGACTTTTCGAAGATAAGCCATTTTTAGTATCAGGTATAAAGACTTTACTAAGTCATTGAAAATTTTTACTTGCGACTTGATACTTGCGACTTAATACTACTATGGATATTAGAGAAGAATTAAAAAAACGCATTCTGGTTATTGATGGGGCAATGGGTACAATGATCCAGCGCTATCAGTTAACGGAAGCAGATTTTCGTGGAGAGCGCTTTAAAGATCACCCCTGTGATGTGCAGGGAAATAATGATTTATTAAATCTTACACGGCCTGATGTTATTAAATCTATACATGCTGAATATCTTAAAGCAGGTGCCGATATTATTGAAAGCAATACCTTTAGTACACAAAAAATTTCTTTGGCAGATTACCAAATGGAATCCTTAGCTTATGAATTAAGTTTTGAAGGAGCTCGTTTAGCTAAAGAAGTTGCAGAAGAATTCACCCGCGACAACCCGGGTAAACCTCGTTTTGTTGCCGGAGCTGTTGGACCAACAAACCGAACAGCATCTTTATCTCCTGATGTAAACGATCCTGGTTATCGGGCAGTCACCTTTGATGATTTGGTTGAAGCCTATTATGAACAGGTTAGAGGCTTAGTTGATGGAGGATCCGACCTTTTATTAGTGGAAACTATTTTTGATACGCTTAATGCAAAAGCTGCAATTTTCGCCATCAAGAAATATGAAGCCGAAATTGGTCGCAAACTTGACATTATGATTTCTGGTACAATTACAGATGCCAGTGGACGTACTTTATCCGGTCAAACCGTTGAAGCTTTTCTTAATTCTGTAAATCATGCAAGTCTGTTAAGCATTGGTTTGAACTGTGCTTTAGGTGCCAAAGATATGCGGCCGCATATTGAGGAATTATCTGCCAAATCAACTTGTTTTATTTCTGCATATCCCAATGCCGGCTTGCCTAATGAGTTTGGAGCTTATGATGAAGTTCCGCATGAAACGGCACATTTAGTTGAAGATTTTATAAAAAGCGGATTTGTAAATATTGTAGGTGGTTGTTGCGGCACTACACCGGATCATATCCAATGCATCGCCGAAAAGGCAGCAAAATATTCTCCCAGAATAGCTCCAATAATAGAGCCTTTTCTCAGGTTAAGCGGACTGGAACCCGTAACATTAACGCCGGCAGCAAACTTTGCAAATATTGGAGAACGAACCAACGTTACCGGATCCCCTAAATTTTCCAAACTTATTTTAAGCGGTGATTTTGAAGCAGCTTTATCTGTAGCCCGTCAGCAGGTGGAAGGTGGCGCCCAGATCATCGATGTAAATATGGATGAAGGAATGTTGGATTCTGAAGCGGCAATGATTAAGTTTTTAAACCTAATTGCTTCAGAACCAGATATTTCCAAACTTCCCATCATGATCGATTCATCTAAATGGACCGTTATTGAAGCCGGATTAAAATGCTTGCAAGGTAAAGGAATTGTGAATTCCATCTCTCTAAAAGAAGGCGAAGAAAAATTTAAAGAATACGCCAATAAAATTAAACAATACGGCGCTGCGGTAGTAGTTATGGCTTTTGATGAGAGCGGTCAGGCCGATTCATTAGAACGCCGGAAAAAGATCTGCAAACGTTCTTATGATATTTTGGTTCATGAAGTAAATTTCCCTCCACAGGATATTATTTTCGATCCTAATATTTTAACGGTTGCCACCGGATTAGAAGAACATAATAATTATGCGGTAGATTTTATTGAAGCAACCTGCTGGATCAAGCAAAATTTGCCTTTAGCCAAGGTTAGTGGAGGAGTTAGTAATATTTCTTTTTCCTTCCGGGGAAATAACACTGTTCGCGAAGCCATGCACTCCGCTTTTCTTTACCACGCTATAAAAGCTGGTTTAGATATGGGCATTGTGAACGCAGGAATGCTGGAAGTGTATGAAGAGATCCCAAAAGACCTATTAGAACTTGTAGAAGATGTTCTATTAAATCGTCGGCCAGATGCTACAGAACGGCTTGTAGATTTTGCTGAAACCATCAAAACTAAAGGAAAAGTTTTAGTTAAAGATGAAGAATGGCGTAAAGGAAGTGTAGAAGAACGTTTATCGCATTCTCTTGTAAAAGGCATTATCGATTATTTGGATGATGATGTAGAAGAAGCCCGTCAGCAATATGCAAAACCCTTGGAAGTAATCGAAGGTCCGTTGATGGATGGAATGGGAATAGTAGGCGATCTGTTTGGCCAGGGGAAAATGTTTTTGCCGCAAGTTGTTAAGTCTGCACGGGTAATGAAAAAGGCCGTGGCTTATTTATTGCCATTTATTGAAGAAGAAAAGCGTAATAATGCCGATAGTAATCAGCGAAAAAATGCAGGAAAAATATTATTGGCAACTGTAAAAGGTGATGTTCATGATATAGGTAAAAACATTGTAGGCGTAGTACTTGCCTGTAATAATTTTGAGGTTATTGATCTGGGTGTGATGGTTCCGGCACAACGCATTATTGAGGAAGCTAAAAAACATAATGTAGATATTATCGGTTTAAGCGGATTAATTACGCCGTCTCTCGATGAAATGGTTCATTTTGCCAAGGAGATGGAGCGCCAGGAATTTACAATTCCCTTAATTATTGGAGGAGCAACAACCTCACGTATTCATGCCGCTGTTAAAATTGCACCCAACTATTCCGGGCCAGCTGTTCACATTTTGGATGCATCCAGAAGTGTAACCGTTTGCAGTACGTTAATGAGTGACGAAAACCGGGATGGATATATTGCTACTATCCGGGACGAATATGACAAAGCCCGCGAAGCCCATTTGAACAAACGTTCTGACAAGCGTTATAAAACCATTGAAGAAGCCCGTAAAAATAAATTCCAGATCAATTTAAACGGTGCTCTCCCATCCAAACCTGCTTTTATAGGTACAAAAGTATTTGAAGATTTCTCTTTAGAAGAATTGGTACCATATATTGATTGGACACCATTTTTCCATACCTGGGAATTAAGAGGAAGTTATCCCCGGATTTTTGAAGATAAGTATGTAGGTGTTGAGGCTAAAAAGTTATTTGACGAAGCACAAGTCTTACTTAAAAAAATTGTAGACGAAAAATTACTAGCCGCTAAAGGTGTAATCGGTTTCTGGCCGGCAAATGCAGTTGGAGATGATATTTTATTAGAAGTTGAACGTTCAAAGTTGAAGATTGAAGGCTTACAACCCACAACTCACAACTTACAACTAAAAAATACACAACAAGTAACCATACACACCCTTCGTCAACAGGCAGAAAAAGTAGTAGGTGAACCTTATTATGCTTTGGCGGATTTTGTAGCTCAAAAAGAAACCGGAATTCAGGATTATTTTGGCGGCTTTGCGGTTACCACCGGGATAGGTTGTGATGAATTGGTGGCTCGATTTGAAAAAGATCATGATGATTATAACAGCATTATGGTTAAAGCATTAGCAGATCGTTTAGCCGAAGCTTTTGCGGAAAGGATGCATGAACTGGTAAGAAAAGAATATTGGGCTTATGCTCCTCAAGAAAATCTCAGCAGTGAAGAACTGATTAAAGAGAAATATGCAGGAATTCGTCCGGCACCCGGTTATCCCGCTTGTCCGGATCATACCGAAAAAGAAACTCTTTTTAATTTATTGAATGTAGAGCAAAATATAGGATTAAAATTAACCGAAAATTTTGCCATGTATCCAACTGCAGCAGTAAGCGGTTTCTATTTTGCTCACCCCGATTCACGTTATTTTGGTTTAGGAAAGATGAGCAAAGACCAGGTTGAAGATTATGCTATCCGTAAAAAGATGAGTATAGAAGATGTGGAGAGGTGGTTAAGTCCAAATTTGGGATATTGATTTCTAGATATGAGTGTTGAGACTGATTTATAAAAAATAAAATTTATGAATATTTCTAAAATAAATAAAAACTGGTTAGTAGCTTTTTTAATAGTTACTGTATGGATTCCGTTTTTTAGTTATGCATTTTTTCATTTGGTTAATAGTTTCTTCCATCTTATAGGATGGTCTACATTAGATATTTCGCAAATCTTACCTTATTTACTTTGGCTTATACTTCCTTTATCCTATTACCTGACATTAAATCTGATTATAAAAGCTTTTTTACCATATTCATCAATTAAAGATCGTTTAAAGTATATCTTAATAATAACTACTACAGAGATAGCAATATTAATAGGATACATTTTGTTTATGCTAAGTCTTGTAAATCATGACTTATAACTTTCAACACACCATTCTCAAATGAAAATAACCGAACACATACAAAATGCAAATGGCAAAACTCTATTTTCTTTCGAATTGCTTCCGCCAATAAAAGGGCAAAGCATTCAGGGAATATACGATGCCATAGACCCTTTAATGGAATTCAAACCACCATTTATTGATGTTACATATCATCGTGAAGATTACATCTATAAACAACATGATAACGGATTGCTGGAAAAAGTATCCTATCGTAAACGTCCCGGGACTGTAGCCATTTGTGCCGCAATTATGAACCGTTATAAAGTGGATGCAGTACCTCATTTAATTTGTGGCGGATTTACAAAAGAAGAAACTGAAAATGCCTTAATCGATCTTCAATTTCTTGGGATTGAAAATGTTTTAGTTTTACGTGGGGATGCCCGCAAAGCAGATGCAGGCTTTATTTCTACACCCAACGGACATGCTTATGCTATAGATTTATTGGAGCAGGTTACAGGCATGAACAATGGCATCTATTTGCATGAAGACCATGACACATCCTTTAAAACTAACTTTTGTATTGGCGTTGCCGGATATCCTGAAAAGCATTTTGAAGCTCCAAACTTAAAAGCTGATTTCAAATTTTTGAAGAAAAAAGTAGATATGGGAGCTGAATTTATTGTTACTCAAATGTTTTTTGATAATGCTAAATATTTCGAATTTGTAAACCTGTGTAGGCAAAATGATATCCACGTACCTATCATTCCCGGATTAAAACCCATTACAGGTTCAAAGCAATTAATTAATCTGCCAAAAATATTCCATATTGATATTCCTGAAGAGCTCAGTGATGCAGTATCAAAATGCAAATCTGAAAAAGAAGTAAAAGAGGTTGGGATAGAGTTTATGATTAACCAGTGCAAAGAATTAATAAAGTTTGGCGCACCAGTATTGCATTTTTATACCATGAGCAATCCGGGCCCTACTAAAAAGATTGCGGAAGCTATTTTTTAACAGAATGCCATAGCAAGTTTCAGCCATATAGCAAAACCTCTGTTTGATGCTATGGCAGATTTTATCCACATAGTAAAACTGGTATTTAATGTTATGCGGAGTTTATGCGATATATTAAAATGCTTTTAAAGTTATTGGCATATTTTAGCTATCGGATTATTGATTCTAATTTTGCTTGTTTTATCTTTATCCCCCAATGCAGGGCTTAGTCATAAAATCTACAGGTAGCTGGTACGAAGTATTAACCGATCAAGGCCAAACTATAAACTGCCGGATCAAAGGAAAATTCCGAACTCTGGATATCAAAACAACCAATCCCATTGCTGTTGGCGATCAGGTTGAATTGGATCAGGAACCCGATCAGGATACCGGAATTATTACCAATCTTCATCCGCGTAAAAATTATATTATACGCAAATCTGTTAATCTCTCCAAACAGGCTCAAATTATAGCCGCAAATCTAGATCAGGCATTTCTGATTATTACCCTGGCATCTCCCCGTACTTCATTGGGGTTTATTGACCGCTTTTTGGTTACAGCCGAAGCCTACGATATTCCTGCAAAGTTAGTATTCAATAAATTGGATCTTTTCAGTGATGAAGGTCTGGAAGTTCTTTCTGAATATCAATCCATTTATGAAAATATTGGCTATCCATGCTATGGAGTTTCAGCATTAGCAGGAACTCATATTGATGAAGTTAAAGAACTACTAAAAGATAAAGTAACTTTAGTAACCGGGCACTCGGGTGTAGGAAAATCTACTTTAATTAATGCATTACTACCAGGCTCCGGACTTAAAACAGGAGAAATTTCCGATTGGAGTGATAAGGGAAAACACACCACCACCTTTGCAGAAATGTTCCCATTGCCTTTCGGCGGATATTTGATAGATACGCCGGGAATACGAGAATTGGGTGTATTTGATATTGAGAAACAAGATTTAGGCCCTTTGTTTCCCGAAATACGACAACTGATGAGTAGCTGCAGGTTTCATAATTGTCGGCATATAAATGAACCAGGCTGTGCCATTTTAAAAGCCCTTGAAAATGATGAAATTGAAATATCCCGTTATGAGAGTTACCTGAGCATTTATCATGGAAATGAAACGAGAAGTTAATGTGTCAATTTGAAAATAGAGAAACCAGTTAAACATCTAAACGATTAAATAACTAAACAGTTATGAGAGTAGTTATCCAGCGTGTTTCTGAAGCTTCTGTAAAAGTTAATGGAGAAATTATCGGACACATTAAAACAGGATTTTTAGTTTTAATTGGGATTGAAGATGCAGATACAGAAGAAGATGCTGAATGGCTGTCGCAAAAAATTGCCAACATGCGTATTTTTGATGATGAAAACGGGCAAATGAATAAATCTCTTGCAAATGTAGATGGCTCCATACTTTTAATCTCCCAATTCACCTTATTTGCTCAAACTAAAAAAGGAAATCGTCCGGGATTTACCCGTGCTGCAAGACCTGAAAAAGCGATCCCCTTATATGAGATGATGATTTTAAAATTAGAAAATTATACGAGCAAAAAAACTCAAACTGGCATATTTGGTGCAGATATGAAAGTAAGCTTACTAAATGATGGACCAGTAACTATATGCATTGATACAAAGAACAGAGAATAACAAATGACAATAGAACAGGCTCAAAAATTAGTTGATAATTGGATCAGTACAACAGGAGTTCGTTACTTTAATGAATTAACGAATACTGCTATTTTAATGGAAGAAGTAGGCGAAGTAGCCCGTATCATGGCCAGAAAATATGGAGAGCAATCTTTCAAAAAATCAGATGAAGGTGCTGACCTTGGAGATGAACTTGCGGATGTACTTTTCGTTTTAATTTGTCTGGCAAATCAAACTGGCATTGATTTAACTGAAGCGCTTCAAAAAAACCTGGAAAAGAAAAATATCCGGGATGCTGAACGGCATAAGAATAATGAGAAGTTGAAATAGCAATTAACTATTATGTAGTTAAATCTCGTTCTCAAATAGCTCATTACAACTCCATTCAAAGTAAAATCGCCCAATTATGACCATTAATGTCATGCAGCAACCTACTCAGCAATCAATTTACCTTTCATTGTTGCATAATGCCCTGGGAAACTACAAATATAATCGTACTCGCCTTTAGGCGCAGTGAATTCAATGGTGTCCGATTCTCCCGGACCATTTAATTTAGTATGTGCTAATACAGCTGATTTCTCTGTGGAAGGAATGTAATCAGTCTCTTTACTTACCATAGCTTTCATGGCAAATTTTTCTATATCTGTACCTAGTGCTAAGAGTATAAAATTATGCGCCATAGCTTCTTTAGGCATAGTACCGATATTTTTTAAAGTAAGTGTTACCTTATCACCAGCCTTAACTCTTATCAGATTTATATTGTATTTCATCTGATCATTGCCAGTCAGTTCAATGTTATTAGAAACAGCAGCATTATCAGTAGAAGGTGCAGGTGATTCGGATTGAGTTGCAGTATCAATAGTAGATGAAGACTCATCCTTTTGTTTATTGCCGCTGGTACAAGCTATTAAAAAAGACGCTAGCACAAACACGTACATAATTACTAATCTTTCCATAACTCTAAATTTTAATATTACTAAAAAGCCTACTTTAGACAACCTATAAAGTATATTTTTTGTTTACCCTAATACATACAAAATAACGATTAGCCGAATTATATTTTGCCTCAATCATTAAGATGAATGATCTGCTATAACCCTCCATTCTCCTTTTACCTTCTTAAGCAGCAAAGTAAAAAATCCTTGTGGTTCGTCTTTTTCCCTCTTTAAATACCATGCGCCTAAAACAAAGGCATTTTGCTTATCCATCATTCTCACTTCTTTAATATCAAAGGTTAAAAATCCCATAGTTTCCTTATTGGGATATGCTTTTTTATAATTATCCAATGTGTTTTGCCAGCCGTATTTCGGTCCGTTTTTTCCCACAAATAAAAGTGAATCGGATTGCCAGTAACCCTGCATATATTCTTCAATGTTACCGCGATTCCATGCCAGGCGTTGATCTTCGAGAACCTTTAAAATAGCTGATGTATTTTTTGCGGCTTGATTTTTAGCAGGTTGTCCATATCCGGCAAAAGCCGTAAAAAGAAACAAGAATAATAAAAGAAGATACTTTTTCATTTGATGGATTTAAGTTTCTAAAAGTAATCATCATTAGTAGATTAACAATAACATTCTCTATCCTGCAAAAGGTATCTGAAGCGTAATTTGACATATCCTTAACATACATAGCATTCCAAACTTTTATCTTCGATTTCTCGTTAATTATCTGGAAAGGCACATACTATGCGGGGACACGAATTCTCAAAATTTATACCCAATGAACTCCCGAAAGGCGGGTTTGATGAACTGCTAAAACTATTTCTTGAATTGCTCAATTACACAGCAGGTGATGCGAATGAAGCAATTGCTTGGATGAACGAATTAGATAAGCAATACAAGCTTACAACAGATGAGTACGGAATGGGGGATTTTATTGATGACCTGAAAAAGAAAGGTTATTTAGGTAATGATGACCAAAATTCTGGAGGTTTTAAAATTACTGCCAAAACAGAGCAGAGTATTCGCCAATCAGCATTGGAAGAGATTTTTGGGAAGCTAAAAAAATCTGGAGAAGGAAATCATAACACCAATATTTCGGGCTTAGGCGAAGAGAAAAATGCAGATCGCAGAGAGTTTCAGTTTGGCGATAGCCTGGATCAGATTGATATGACGGCTTCTATCCATAATGCTCAAATCAATCATGGTATTGCTGATTTTACCATGACCGAACGTGATTTGGAAGTGGAAGAAAAAGATTATAAAACCATTACATCTACGGTTTTAATGATTGATATTTCACATTCTATGATCTTATATGGCGAAGACCGGATCACACCTGCTAAAAAAGTAGCTATGGCTTTAGCTGAGTTAATTCGTACTAAATACCCAAAAGACACCTTGGACATTGTGGTTTTTGGTAATGATGCCTGGCCTATTTCTATCAAAGATCTTCCTTATCTGCAAGTTGGGCCTTTTCATACCAATACCTATGCAGGTTTAGAACTAGCGGTAGATTTATTGCGCCGTCGTAAAACCCATAATAAGCAGATCTTTATGATTACCGATGGTAAACCAACCTGCTTGAAAGAAGGAACTAAATACTATAAAAACAGCATCGGGCTCGACCGTAAAGTGGTCAGTAAAACCTTAAATATGGCTGCGCAATGTAAACGTTTAGGAATTCCGATTACTACCTTTATGATTGCTAAAGATCCCTATTTACAACAATTTGTTCGTCAGTTTACTGAAATTAATGGCGGTAAAGCATTTTATAGTTCTCTTAACGGATTAGGAGAATACATTTTTGAGGATTATATTAAGAATAGGAGAAGGACGGTGCGATAGTTGGGAAGATTAATAGTCGGAAAGTCAGAAAAGACCGGAAGATTATTCGTTTTATACTCCAATTTCATACTAACAAAAAACAAAGCGGACTTTCGGACTTTTCCGACTTCCGGACTAACAAATAAACATGAGCAATAACAACATAAAAACACTTAAGGAATTAAAAGCATCGGGTTACCGGGCACGATCTGTAAAGGAAGAGTTGCGTGAAAATCTGATTAAGCAACTAAAAAATAAAGATGCCGGTTTTGAAGGTATTATTGGTTATGAAGATACTGTCATTCCTGATCTTCAAACGGCCATTTTATCTCAACATAATATCTTATTACTTGGCCTACGCGGACAGGCAAAAACCCGGATCGCCCGTTTAATGATCAATTTATTGGATGAATATGTTCCTTATATTGAAGGATCAGAGCTATTTGAAGATCCTTTAAACCCAATTTCGTGGTTTGGTCATCATATACTTTCAATAAAAGGCGATGATACTCCGATTGCCTGGCTTCATCGCTCCGAACGTTATACCGAAAAGTTGGCCACTCCTGATGTGACGGTTGCTGATTTAATTGGTGATGTTGATCCGATTAAAGCGGCAACGATGAAACTTACTTACTCGGATGAACGAGTCATTCATTTCGGATTAATTCCCCGGGCACATCGAGGTATTTTTGTGATCAATGAATTGCCAGATTTACAAGCCCGCATACAAGTTGCACTCTTCAACATTTTGCAAGAAAAAGATATTCAAATTCGTGGATTTAAATTAAGATTACCGCTGGATATTCAATTTGTATTTACTGCAAATCCGGAGGATTATACCAATCGTGGTGCCATTGTAACACCTTTGAAAGATCGCATTGAAAGCCAGATATTAACACATTATCCGCGAAGTGTGGAAATATCACGAAAAATAACGCAGCAGGAAGCCCGCTTAACTCCATCTCAAAAAGAAAAGATAGAAGCCGACGGACTGGTAAAAGATCTGGTTGAACAAATCGCTTTTGAAGCCAGAAACTCAGAATATATTGATAAAAAATCCGGCGTTTCTGCCCGTTTAACTATTTCTGCTTATGAAAATTTGATCAGCAATGCCGAGCGCAGGATGCTGATTAATAATGAAAAACAAACTTTCGTTCGCATTTCAGATTTTCTGGGTGTGATCCCGGCTATAACCGGAAAAATTGAATTGGTTTATGAAGGAGAATTGGAAGGTCCGGCCACAGTAGCCAACATATTAGTAGGAAAAGCCATTAAAACCTTAATGATCACCTATTTTCCCGATCCCGAAAAACTTAAAAAATCTAAAGGCGTAAATCCTTATTTAGAAACTGTGAACTGGTTTGGTGCAGGCAATACTGCAAATTTATTAGATAACCTTTCTCAGCAGGATTATAAAACAACCTTAAACTCTATTCCTGGTTTAAAGAGTATAGTAAAGCAATTTCATCAACGCCTCAGTGAAAATCAGAGCCTGTTATTAATGGAATTTTTATTGCATGGCCTGGCAGAGTTCTCTCAGCTTAGTAAATCATTTTTAGATAATGGATTTGCTTTTGCAGATATGTTTAATAGCTTGTTTAGTACAGAATTTGGCGATGAGGATGAAGATCTAGAAGATAACCAGGGCCGGTATTAAGAAACGTTGATGCACTTCCAAAGTTTAGAAATGGCAGGGTAAAATTTCGCACAATACTCCGCAGGTTTGCAAATGCCCATGAAGAAACACCTGTTAAAGCTTTTTCTAATTCTTTATGCCTTGTGCGGTTAAATCTTAGGGCAAAGAAAAATATCTATTCTTTAATCAATTTCAGCAAATATTGCCCATAGCCGCTTTTACAAAGAGATTCTGCCACCTTACGCAACTCTTTAGCATTGATATACCCCATACGATAGGCTACTTCTTCAATACAGCCGATTTTTAAACCCTGTCGTTCTTCAATAACCTGTACAAAAAGTCCGGCCTGCATTAAAGAGTTGAAGGTTCCGGTATCCAGCCAGGCCGTACCGCGACTTAGTACTCCAACCTTTAGTTTGCCTTGTTTTAAATATTCTTTATTGACATCTGTAATTTCATATTCACCACGTAGCGATGGCTGGATGTTTTTGGAGATCTCAACAACAGAGTTATCATAAAAATATAACCCCGGTACAGCATAGTTTGATTTAGGCTTAGCGGGTTTTTCTTCAATGGAAAGCACATGATAATCTCCATCAAATTCTACTACTCCATAACGTTCAGGATCTGATACCGGGTAGGCAAAAACAACACCGCCTTCCGGCTCGCCCATAGTTTGTAGTAATCTTGGTAATCCATCACCATAAAAAATATTATCTCCTAATATGAGTGCTACTTTATCTGTTCCTATAAAATCGGCACCAATTACAAATGCCTGTGCCAATCCGTTTGGCTCTTCCTGAACTTTATAAGAGAATTTGCATCCTATCTGGCTACCATTACCAAGCAATTTTTCGAAATGCGGGAGATCATGCGGAGTAGAAATAATGAGAATTTCATTTATGCCAGCCAGCATCAAAATTGATAATGGATAATAGATCATCGGTTTATCATAAACCGGCATCATTTGTTTACTCATGGCCAGAGTAAGCGGGTGCAACCTGGTGCCAGAACCGCCTGCTAATATAATTCCTTTCAAGTACTAATTTTAGGTTGTTGCAAATGTAAACAATTACTTGTTTTAGAGAAACTGGACCTTAGTTTCTAATTCCTGGTACCATTCTGCTCCATATTTGCGAATAAGCGGTTCTTTTAAGAATTCGTAAACAGAAACTTTAACCTCATTACCCAAAGCACAAGCAGGACTACAGATATTCCAACGATCATAATGCAACACATCAAACTCGGGGTAATTTGTAATGCGTATAGGATATAAATGGCAGGAAATGGGTTTCTTCCAGGCTATCTTACCATCTTCGTGAGCTTTTTCAATAGCACATTTGGAGATGCCATTTTCAAAGGTTACGTAAGCACACTCTTTGTAAGTATCTATGCATGGAGTAGTATAATCTCCTTCAAAATCTTTCACATGGGTCCCAACCTGCTCTACGGTATCAATGCCCTTTTGTGTCATATAGGGTTTAACATGAGGATAGACTTCCTTCAGGACAGCTAATTCAGAACGTTCAAGAGGTGCTCCGGAATCTCCTTCAATACAGCAGGCACCCTTGCATTTATTTAGATTGCATACAAAATTTTCTTTAACCACATCCTCATGCACCAATGTATGCTGTACCTCAATCATTCTATTTAATTTTTTGCGAGTAATGGGAATTTTAAACCGTTTACACTAATTAATTCCATGGTTACAGATCCTACTAAAATCTCTACCTGGGCTTTTACAGGTATCCGGTTTCCATCATCGGTTATCCATAAATAAAGTTTGCTATCCTTTCTAAAAATACGGCCGGGTTGTATGGATGGACTAAATTTTAAACAGTTAAAATATCCTAATGCAGTTTTAACCTTTTCTTTACCCACATATTTCACTTGCAGCTTTGAGACTCCATCATCTAAGAAATAATCCATATTAAATGTATCGCCCAGCTTTAGTTTTGAAATATCTATGCTGCGGGCAAAATAATAGGCAGATAATACATCAAATGTCTGTCCATCACCTTTAAAAGTACCTTTATTAGATACAATTTTCTTTTGATCCTGATAAAAACGAGCTTTGTCAGTACGTTTATACTTAGACTCATGGATATCTTCTGTATATAGATAGGGTGCTAAATCTGTTTTATCAATATACGAATCATAACGATTACGCACTTTGTACAGAATATTAAATGCACCCGCGGTACGTCCTTCGGCAACTAAATGAAAAACAGGATGATTATCGAATTTAATATCTGTTTCCTCCACTCTAATATTAGCCTCTGCAGCGGTGAAGATGCCATATCGCAAACGATATTTTAATTGTTCTCCCACTTGGAAAACAGGTTCTTTCGTATTCTGAAGTTCCTGAGCCAGAAGCTGAGAAGAAATAATATAAAGGAAAAATGTAAAAATTGATATTTTCATAAAATAGATATTGCAAAAATTGAACCTTTAATCTCTACGCTTATAAATTGGAACGGTAGAACATGGCTCACCGTACATGATACTTTTTACTACTCCTGTTAATTTTACAGTTAATTGTACATAAGCTGAAACAGGAATAGCAATATCGCCACAGCCTTTGATGACTACACGCTGATCTCTATATTTCTCCATATCCAAGTGTTCTATTTCACGTTCGAATAATATAGTTTCCAAGATATTTAAATCGCCAAAGACAACTGTTTTAGCGAATGGAGATAATTTATTTGCCAACAACATATAAGCCCAGGTTGGAACAATAGCATCGGTTGAGCATACAATAGCTACATGTTTATCTGTATACGAAGCCCAATTATGCTCTTTAACAAATTCGCGAAAATCCTTTTCTTTTAATATCAATCCATGAAACAGGTTATCTTTCATATCATACAGAACCCGTTCTCCCTGAGGATATAATTCAGCCAGATCAAAACTAATTAATCCACTTTGAGCTACTTTATTAATAATATTTTCCTGTACATCCATAACTAGCATCCAAAAAAAATCCGGAAAAGAGGTTATCTTTTCCGGATATAAAGTTAAGGAATTAACCTGTTAAAAAAACCTTACCCGATTGTCTTTGATATCGGCTTTATCACGCAATGCTTTAAAGGCTTCGCCAGGGGCACGTTGTGTTAAACCTTGTGCTATTTGTTGCTTTTGCTTAAATGCATTGGTTAAAGGAGCCGGATTTGTAAACCCATTGACTACAAAAACATAGACACCACGATCACCTTCAATTACTTTAGAAAGCTTACCAGGCTGCGACCCAAATACTGATCCTACCACTTTATTTTCTTGCGCAATTCCTGGAATTACCGGATTAGCAAAAACTATATTTTGTACAGGTGTAGCAGTTTTACCTACCTTTTGAGCGACTTGGGCTATATTGGATGAGCCAGATAAAGCTTTATTTAATTTATCTGATTGCATTTTAGCTTTTATCTGATTACGCACCATTGGCTCTATTTGTTTTTTCACCTGGTCTAAGGTTAATGTTCCTTTTTCACGAATGCTAACTAATTTTGCAATGGCGAATTTAGTTCCTATTTCAAATACCTGATTGGAAATATCACCTTCATCTGCTTTAAATGCCCAACGTATAAGTTCACGAGGATTATCTAAACCTTGCACTGAGCCCTGCATTGGAGTTATATTCTCTGCTATTAGCTTAGTGTAATTCATTTTTTTCGCATCTTCATCAAATGCTTTTGCATTAGTAGCAACACTTAAAAAGGCGGATGCTTTTGCGTAGGCCTCTTGCTGCGTTTTATTGCTACTGGTTAATGCTTTATCAATTAGGGCTACTTTAGCTACTTTTGATGCTCCTTTTTGAGCTTCAATTCTAATTACATGTACACCATATTGTGTGGTAATTACTTTTAAGTCTCCTGTTTTACCATCAAAAACAGCATCTTCAAAAACAGGTATCATAGAACCACGTGCAAATATTCCTAAATCACCACCTTTATCTTTCGTGCCGTCTGTACCAAATTTCTTAGCTAAATCTGCAAAACTTGCACCTTTCTGAATCAAGTTTTTAATGGAATCTGCTTTTGCTTTTGCTTTATCCAAACCCCCTTCTGTTGCCGGGTTAATTAAAATATGGCTAGCTTTAACCGAATCCGGACTCATTTTTACGTCTAATACTTTGGCCATTTTGTAAGTTCCATTACTAAATACCGGGCCTATAAAAGCACCTTTTTCTGATTTAAATACTACAGAATCTACTGCCGGATCTAATTGCCCTTTATGAACATATTTTAATGGAGTTTTTGTATCAGAATTTATACTTACAAATAAAGAGTCATTATTACTAGCTTTAAAATCCGCAGCTAATTTTGTTATGGCGGCTTTTAAATCGGCAGAGTCTGCTTTTGAAGGATTGGCATCAAATACCACATATTCAAACGTGCGATTTTCATCCGGATTTTTAAATTTGAACTTATTCTCGTTGTAATATTTTTTGTAATCTTCATCCGTGATTTTTATCTGATTATCCGGGATTGAAGCATAATCAAGCGTTACATATTGGAAATTAGCCAGTTTATTACGTTGATTATAATCTTCACGTGCTTCTAATGAGGTTACATACATGCTGTTTTTAATCAGATTATTATACTTCTCAGTTAAACGATTCTGACGAATATTCAATAAAAAAGAAGTCCATTGCTGGCTAAGTTGGCTCGAAGGATCTTCAGTTCTTACCTTTTCTAAAAAGGAATTAAGTTGCGCACGATTAATCGTACCTGTTTTAGGATCACCAAAATTTTGAATAATTTGGGGATCTGGCTTTTTTCCGGTAATAAGATCGTTAAGTTCATTCTTGCTTACCTGTAATCCCAGGCGGTTAATTTCCTTATCCATCAGTATTTGGGATACTGTTTGGTTCCAGGTATTTTCAATTACGTAAGCTGCCATTTGAGGATTTAAATTACCCTGACCCATTTGCTGCTTAAAATTATTGGTGTTTACCTCTACTTTACTTTGAAAGTCCTGTATAGGAATAGTCTCACCTGCAACTTCTCCCACTTCATTTTGATGTGCTTTCCAAAAAGGAGTTCCTAAACGTACTGCATCACTTACTAAAAAAGCGACAATTGCAAAACCAATCACCCCAACGATGATAATACCTGCACGGTTTCGCAAAAAACTCATTATTCCCATATACTCAAACTTTATATTATTTCAAAAGAGGGCGCAAGATACAATTTTTAAAAAAAATACTAAGACAAAATTATTATCCTTAGTTTTTTAATTTTAAAATTATGCTTTATTGCATAGTAAAGTACTAATGCTTATTAAAATCCTTGTTTTTCTGTTAAACTCAAATCTCCTGTAGATTGTGTAATCTCATAATAAGAGAAATTTTCATTAGCCCAAAAGCTTGTACCATATAATATATTTCCTTTAGAAGTTATGCTGACTAATTTATTAGAGTAAAAACGTTTTTTAGTTTGATCCCAAATTAATTCATCTGATTTAAAGGTTTCTCCCTTAACAGTGGTTGCCACTACATTTTTTTTTAACTCAATTAGCTTTTCATTTTCACGTTGTATAGCGTAATCGGCTTTAATCCGGTTTGTTTCATTCTGTTTTGCATCAAAAAAAATAACCATAACACCTTTTTTCATCTCATAATAAGGCTTGGCTATTTTAAAATGAAGCAATTCTGGAGTTATTAACTTGGCTTTTACAATAGCAGAGTCGCTATAAATCAAAACAACACCGGTTGATTTATCAACCGGAATATTTAATTTTCTGGAGGAAACTTGTTCTACATCTTTCAGGTCATTTTCACAACCAGTTAGTGTTATAATTCCTGCTAAAAAGAAGCCGTAAGCAATGCAGGATAAAAGTTTCATGACCTAGTTAATCGAATTTAGGCTTTACGAACCATTTGTCATTGAGCGTAAAACCAAGGTTAATATTAACATAATGTTCACGTATCAGGTTATTACTCAATGTCCCTCGCTGTCCTAATTCTGCAGATACATTTATTTTATATGCTGTTGATCGATTAGATTGTAAAGGCAAGCCAAAACCGAATGTAATAGCATATTGTTTGATATCCGTATTATTCAGGCGAACATAGGTTTTATCATATTTAAATCCAAAACGATAATCAACTAGCTTAAAATAATTAGAAACCGCAGTAATATCTGGTGTAAATTGTCCGCCCACTCCTACTCCATAGCTATTGTTTAATCCGGGATTTACATTATCTTCCCGATAGTCGGACCAATTACTATAAGATACATCTGCACCAACAAGCCAGCTGTTTGTTTTTTCGAAGGCAAAACCAAAAGTATGCGTCATTGGCATGCTTAATTTTACCTTAGCATTTTCAGAAAAGAAAGTTGTATCAACCGGAGTTGATTCATCTTCCGAAGTGAAATTTTTCTGATATCTGGTTGTTACTACAGTTTTAGTGAAATTTAAATGAGTTCCGGCATTGCCTGTATAACCAATAATTAGTTTTGTGTTTTTTGACACATTGGCGGCATATTGTAATCCATAATCATAACTTAAGCCGCCAATACTTTTACTTTCTTCTGTCCGAGAGTTTAATGCTCCCGGTTCTTCAGGAAATTCGGCAGAGCGGCTATCTTTCAAATTTCCAAAAACATAGGATACATTAAACCCTGCACTCAAATTTGGAACTACCTTAAAACCATAGCCTAAATATGCTTTAGATAATCCTCCATCACCGGCATAAATATAATTTACAGGAGTTGTTTCTGTTGGTGAAACCACAATCTGTGAGGAATTTTTATATTGATAACCTAAACTACTAAAAGGAAGTATGCCAAAACTTAAAGCAGAGTTTTTGCTAACAGGAATACCAAATGTGATATGGCTTAGAGTAGAACTAAATGTATTTTGTGACGTCCCAGATTTACTCAGCTGGCGGAGGTCTGTATAGGCGCCTATATCAAAAATAGTTAATTGGATAGCAGAATACGATGCCGGATTAGCCAGATTGATATTGTTATAAGGCCCTGGTTTGCGCAAACCCATACTGATGCCACCCATAGCTCTGTTTTGAGGTAATAAAGAGCCCTTTAAATCTCCTAATCCAAATTGTGAATAAGGTGAAGTTGAATTGCTTTGTGCACTTGCTGAAACTACTGTAAAAAACAATGTACAAGCTAATATATATTTAAAAAATTTAATCATTATGTTGGTGTATAACTTCGTTTAATCCGATAAGAACCAAATGAGGTTCGATTTTTAAAGCGTGGGCAAAGATGCTATTTTTCAAGCGAGTATCAAAAAAATTCGCATCGCCACCGCAGAGAATTATCTGCAGATTTAAATAACGTGAACTATATTTTTTTATAAATCCCACTATTTCGGAAACTGCTCCATTTACAACTCCCGAAAGAATGGAAGAACGAGTATCATAACCTTCCCAATCAATAAATTGCTCATCTAAATCAACTAACGGCAACTTGCCTGTAAAAGTATGTAGCGCATTTAACCGCATATGCAGGCCCGGAGATATACTTCCCCCATAATAAATACTTTGTGTATCCAAGGCGTCGTAAGTAATGCAAGTACCCGCATCTATAACTAAACAATTGGTGTTGGGAAACAGAGTCTGCGCTCCTATTATTCCGGCGAACCTGTCTAAACCTAAGGTATAAATGCCTTTATATTTATTGTTGATAGATGTTTTAAGCGCTGTGCTAAACTTTAAATAAGATGTTTCTTGTTTCAGGAGGTTTTCAAATTCAAATTCCTCGTCCCTTTTTACAGATGAAACAATGGTGTTTGTAAGTTGATGGGTTGATAAAAGATGCTGTAAATAATCTAAGGTGAGTTTAGTAATTGATTCTTGTTTAATAAGCTGACGATCATTAAATATGGCAACTTTTATTCGGCTATTGCCAATATCAATTACAAGGTTTGCCATTAAGCCTTCACTGTTTGAAGTATGGATTCGAAAATTCCAAGACCATCCTGATTGGATAAAAGTGCATCGGAAGCACGTTCGGGATGAGGCATTAAACCGAAAACATTACGCGTTTGGTTACAAATACCGGCTATATTTTCCAGCGAACCGTTTGGATTGGAATCTGGTGTTACATTACCAGTTTCATCGCAATAACGGAATAGTATCTGATCATGATCCTTCATTTTTTTCAATACATCAGCAGATGCAAAATAATTCCCTTCGCCATGCGCAATTGGAATTTTTAATGCTTTTTGAGTATCCAATAGAGAGGTGATCAGCGAATTTGTTGTTTCTGGTTTTAAGTAAATATTACGGCAAATAAATTTGCGCCTGCTGTTATGCAAGAATGCGCCTGGAACCAAGCCGGCTTCTGCAAGAATTTGAAATCCATTACAAATGCCCATCACATAACCACCTTTATTTGCAAAGTGAATAACCTCTTGCATGATGGGTGAAAATTTAGCAATAGCACCCGAACGCAAATAATCTCCAAAAGAAAAACCTCCGGGCAATATTATAAAATCAACATTCTGTAAATCATGGTCTTTATGCCATAACCTTACAACCCCTTGCCCCATGATCTTTTCTAGAACGTAGATGATATCTTCATCACAGTTAGAGCCAGGAAAAATGACAACGCCAAACTTCATTTTATTTGTTTTATGGTATGAATATCAGAGGAGAAGTTCTGTTCACATTACAAAGCTATTTAAATTTTAAGATTGCTAAACTTTATATGTGTTAAAAAAGGTTAAAGAAGTTCGTTTACTCTGAATCAGAATAGCTGGAAATAAATAATAAATACTATTAAAAACAAATACAGGCTTTCATAAATCCAGCGTTTACCCGCATTGAGAAAATAATAGGCCATTAACACAGAGACTGGCGGAGCACAAAGCAGAAAATGATATACTGGAAAATCAGGTTTAAAGTAGAAGGAAATCATCCTCAATAAAAACATAAAAAATAGTAATTGAAAAGATTTTCGTACCTGCACAAAGCTTCTGAAAAAATTATTCCTCAACTGAAGAATGCCTAATAAAATCACAATGACGATGGGTATTAAAACCAGATAATTATACAGGTCTATTTTTAAGTTAGTTGGAAATTTCGTAGCAAGCGGAAGCCAGATATTGTAAAATTGATCCAGTGAATTATTCCAGTAATAGAAAACGCCTAAAAAGAAGAAAATGGTAAGGAATCCAATAAGACCAATAATCCACTCACGCCAGCTAAACGGCCGAAAAATTACAAGTCCTATCCATAACAATGGCAACATGGCAATAAATGGGAAATAGATTAATGTGCCTAATGCAACGATCATCCCCAAATCAAACATTACCGAACGCACATCATCTCGGCGGTAAACGCTCAGAAATTTTTCAATCATCCATATAATTAAAAAATTACAAATTAGAGCCGGGCTTAATACTAGAAAGGGTTTCAGCAGGCTGCAAGTTGTAACATACATTAATGCCGGTAAAAAACTAGGTTTACCTAACAGGTTATAATCATTCACCACTTTATTGAAAATAAATGCCTGTATTAGCATTAAAAATAAAGCGATAAAAATATTGGCAATCGGCGAAAAGGCATTTTCAAGAGGTATTGCAATTAGCAACTTGGTAAAAGGTTCAATAAAATCAAAACTCAGCTTTTCAGGCGTATTGTAAAGCATTCCCGTTCTTAAAATTAAAGCTATACCAGCCATTAAAATTAAGTTAAGAGGATTATGGCTTCTAAATAGTTTAATCATGCTTATAGTGCGGAGTTTATAGTAGCAATATTAAGACAAAAGGATGGTAGAAAAAACTAACAACAACTAATACTATAAGAATTATTTTAGCAGCTTAGAATACGCTGTAATTGTTTTTGATGATGACGTGTATGAATTTCGATAAATCGAAACCATTGAGTAGAATTTAATAAGCCTAATCTTGGATGTTGTATTTTCTGTGCAGGAGATGCTTTCTTTATTTGCGGATATAATTCGGATACCCGTTTTTTAAATTTGACGATAAGATTTCCAGCTTCTTCTCTACTTATTTTCTTTACCATAGCCGCAATTCGCTTGGGCGCTTTGATCTTACCGGGAGGAAACCGTCCAAAAAATAAAATACTCCATGCTAACCAATGATCAGATTTATAGCTTTCAATAGCCGTTCCATTAATGCATTTTTCTAAAGCTATCGACGATCCCAGGTTTGCCTGAAAAATATGCGAATACACTTCAGAATATGACCAAACACCATCCGCAGGGCTGCACAAAAAATCTTCTTCAGTTAATGTGCCAAGCAGTTTTTCGTACTCTGCTATAGAATTGAGCAAAGAAGTTTGCTTACTGGCTAAACTCATAATAATTGCATTAACTCACTTAACTCTATGATTTGGAATTCTACATCATCAGGTTTTTCTTTTCTTTCAGGATTAAAATAAATGGCTTTCATTCCAAAATCTTGTGCGCCGCGTATATCTGCTTCAAGACTATCGCCAATCATTAGCGATTCATGCACTTTAGCATTAGCTCCTTTTAAAGCATACTCAAATATAGCTTTATCTGGTTTGCTATAACCGGCAATTTCTGATATAGTAACCGTTACAAAATATTTTCCTAGGTCTGTTCTTTCAATCTTCATTTCTGTAGATTCTTTAAAACCGTTTGAAATAAGATGGAGAGTATATTTTTTATCTAAATAATTTAACGTTTCATGTGCCTGTGGAAAAAGGTTAGTTTTAGTAGGACAGATGTTTACATAATCATCTTCAAAATCAACGGGAATACAATCCGGAGATACGCCTAAATCAATAAATGTTTTTGAAAAACGGGTTTCTCTTAATACCTGTCTGGTAATTTTACCTAAATGGTAATCGGCCCAAAGCTGATGGTTATTTTGTGTATAAATTTCAATAAAAAGGTCTGCTGAGTATAGGCCCAATTCTTTTAAGTTATAGGAATGATAAAGCTCATGAAGAGTTTCTTCGGCATTCTTGTCAAAATCCCAGATGGTATGATCCAGATCGAAAAAGAGGTGTTTAATTTGGGAGTTGGCGTTTGGCACAGAAAGTATTAGTAATGAGAAGCAAATATAAACTTAAATATTTTTTCTTTTAAAATTAGGAGTAGTGATTTTATGAGCTAAAACACTGCTCCTAATTAAATTTATTTTTAGACTATAATTTAGGTAACCTATTTATCCTTAATACATCTAACTGAAGTGCCGCCGGATTTTGTGTCAATGGGCACTCCAATGTCGGCAACATTGTAAACTAGCACGCGTAAAATTGCATTTGTTGCTGAAGAAGGTGTAGAGGACCACCAGAAGCCTCTTGTATTTAAGCTGTTGAAAGCCCCATTGGTATTCTTGCCAGTGCGAACGCCACCGGGAAGGGCTGTAAAGCCACTACTATTAGTTGCATCGGAATTAGGGGCTTCCCAATGAACTGTACCAATTTCTTTTAACTGTCCACCAGCTATATCTGCACCTCCAAGAAATGTTTCCAGGGTTTTCCATTCTGCATCACTCGGTACATGCCAGCCGGTGGGGCAAAGTTTGCCGGTTTTTACCGCATAAAAGTTATATAATGCGCCATAGGGAGTTTTGTTTTTATCATCATTATTATACCAGCAATAGGCTCCTGTTGTCAGATTTCCCCAAGCCATATTGTCTGTTACATTGGTAATAGGGGTACCATCATTGTATTTAGTAGTTTTGAGATTTTCTAGCATCCATACTTGTTCACCTATTTTTGCCGTATGGTACACATTTCCGTCAGCATCTTTTACAGTTCCATCATTAGGTGTTAGTTTAACGGTTTTGTTTTTTTTACAACTGCTTGTGCCTATTAAAGCTATACCTAGTATAGCTAAAATGGCCATTCTAATTTTTGATTTATTTTTCATAGTATTTAAATTTTATACTATAAAGCAAATTTTATACCAAAAATAAAATATTGTAAAAAATAAATTTATCTAAAATTTAATCAAGGGCTTTAGCAACAATAAATTACCATATTCTGATACATTTTGCGCCAGCCTTTCCAATCATTTATATCAGATATACTCTCATTATGCCATAACGTTGTAAAAGTCCCATTAACGGCACGAACGTAATCACTTAATTGTTTAACCTGAGCTAAAGCTTCAGAAATAGACAATTTTAAATAGCGTAGTAAAGTGACATCCATCACTACAAAGGGATGTACGGTTAGTTCTGTTTCTCTATCATTAGCTAAATCATACCAGGTAAAAGAAGTACAGGTACTTGCCCGAAAACCGATTTGAGATGCATAACCCATCGAATAATCATCGCTGATACCTGCTTGTAACAGGTCATGGTAGGTATAAGGTAAGTGCAGACGTAAATAATGCTGTCGCGATAATTTAACCGGTGCATTTATAATTTCTTCAAGCCTGTGTTTTTCTTTTATTATCCATTCCTTTTTATGATTAGAATGGTAGGATGGATGAATGCCCACTTTCGCATAGTTTGATACTTTTTGAATAAGTTTTTGAAGCCTGCTTTTTTCGAAATGCAAATTAACATCATACTTACCTGCATCACCTAACAAAAAAAAGTAAATTGGTTTACTTTCAATTTTTTGATGCACACGGTTCATGTATAAATAGGTATCAAATGGGTCTTTACTCTTACCTAATCCCACTTTTATAATAGATTGAGCCTTTTCAATATCACCTTTTAACAATGCCTTGCCAAAGCGCATCGTATTTTTCATTAAGCCAGAAGATTGGTATGCATAGGCTCTGTCGATATCAATAGTTGGCAAAAAAAGGTAGTTGCGCCCCTTAAAATTAAGATTGGGAGACCGGGATTTTAACATTTCCTTAATCTCAAACGCCCATTCGTCAATTACAGGATGGTTTAAAAAGCCATGCTTAAACGCATAACTATTCTCTGCCTGGAAACGTAAATGGCTATCTAATACAGATGGTAAATATTCTTCATAACGGCTTAACAGGTAAAAAGAAGCAGCAAAAACATCAAATGGAAGTGCCGAATT
Source organism: Sphingobacteriales bacterium (assembly GCA_025353765.1). GTDB lineage: Bacteria > Bacteroidota > Bacteroidia > Sphingobacteriales > Sphingobacteriaceae > Daejeonella. Next base: position 25,593 of record JANXOD010000002.1, on the reverse strand, counting down.
CTGAACGGAATAACATATTGTATAACCTTTATATTCCTGTGAATTTTGTTCCTGTTTTGCAATATTTTTCTCCAATAATAATGATGAGGATTTAAAAAATAGTTCATCACCAACAGGATTATCTGTATAACTAATTTTAGAATATGGATAATCAGTAAAAGCAGTTATATCATTTGTAAGTTGATAAGAAAGCTGAAGTATATCCTTAAAAATAAAATTGAAAATATATTTAATTCGGTTAGTAATTACCGGTGTATAAATGAGCAAGATCATGTATTAGCGAATATGCTAAAACCTATTCGCTTAAAAAAGTTTAATCCTGGATTTATTCATTACATTTTAAGAAATCTCTATTTTGTATCTTTGATATCCATGGAATTTAAGTTAACCTCAGAATATCAACCTTCCGGAGATCAACCAGAAGCTATACGTCAATTGGTAGAAGGCGTTAATAATGATGAACATTATCAAACGCTTTTAGGTGTTACAGGCTCGGGCAAAACCTTTTCTATTGCCAACGTCATACAGCAAACTCAAAAGCCGACTTTGGTATTAAGTCATAATAAAACATTGGCAGCTCAGCTATATGGCGAGTTTAAGCAGTTTTTTCCTGAAAACGCGGTTAATTACTTTGTTTCTTATTATGATTATTACCAACCTGAAGCATATATGGCTTCATCCAATACCTATATTGAAAAAGATTTACAAATCAATGAAGAGATTGAAAAACTGCGGTTAAGAACCACATCATCCTTAATGTCTGGAAGACGTGATGTAATTGTTGTTTCTTCTATATCCTGTATTTATGGCATGGGGAATCCTGAAGATTTTTCAAACTCTATTTTCCGTTTTGCAGTGGGTACCAAAATTACCCGAAATGCTTTTTTACATCGCTTGGTTGAGATTTTATATTCCAGAACAACTACAGATTTTCGTAGGGGAACCTTTCGGGTTAAAGGCGATACCGTAGATATTTATCCTGCTTATATGGATTTCGCTTACCGGGTTTCTTTTTTTGGCGATGACATTGAAGAACTAACAGCTATTGATCCGGCATCCGGTAAAACCATTGAAAAAATGAGCCATTTGGCTATCTTTCCTGCCAATTTATTTGTTACCCCAAAGGATCGTTTTACGCAATCTATATGGTCTATTCAAGAAGAATTGGAGAGTCGTAAACAACAGTTTATAAATGAACAACGCTTTTTAGAAGCTAAACGACTGGAAGAACGGGTCAATTACGATCTGGAGATGATCCGCGAATTAGGTTATTGCAGTGGTATTGAAAATTATTCCCGCTTTTTTGATGGCAGAACCCCGGGCATGCGTCCTTTCTGTTTATTAGATTATTTTCCCGAAGATTATTTAATGGTGATCGATGAAAGTCATGCAACAGTACCTCAAATTAGAGCCATGTACGGCGGTGACAGATCTCGAAAACTGGCTTTAGTTGAGTATGGTTTCCGGCTGCCGGCTGCATTAGATAATCGCCCTTTAAACTTCAACGAATTTGAAGCACTTGCACCACAAACTATTTACGTAAGCGCTACTCCTGGAGATTATGAATTGGAAAAAACGGAAGGTGTTTTTATAGAACAAATTATTCGTCCAACAGGATTATTAGACCCGGTTATTGAGATCAGGCCTGTGATTAATCAGGTAGATGATTTATTAGATGAGATAGATAAAATAGTTAAACTGGGCGATCGGGTATTGGTTACCACACTTACTAAACGAATGTCTGAGGAGCTGACCAAATACATGGATCGTTTAGGCATAAAAGTGAGATACATTCACTCGGAAGTTAAAACCCTGGATCGTGTAGAAATACTTCGTGATTTAAGATTAGGTGTATTTGATGTTTTAATTGGGATCAATTTACTTCGCGAAGGTTTGGATTTACCCGAAGTTTCACTTGTAGCGATATTAGATGCTGACAAAGAAGGGTTTTTACGCTCTGAGCGGTCATTAATCCAAACCATTGGACGTGCTGCCCGTAATGATCGCGGGCGTGTAATTATGTATGCGGATACCATTACAAACAGCATGCGGATAACCATTGATGAAACCAACCGCCGTCGTGATAAGCAAATTGCCTATAACCTAGAGCATGGCATTACACCCACAACTATTGGTAAAACCAGAAATGAAATTATAGAGCAAACATCAGTAATGGATTTTAAAGGCGGTGTTCAAAAAGCTTATGTAGAGAAAGAGATGACTGATAGCTTGGCAGCAGATCCAATTGTACAATACATGACCAAACCCGAGCTTCAAAAATCTATTGATAAAACCAAGAAAGATATGGCTATTGCTGCCAAAGACATGGATTTTCTATTAGCTGCCAAACTACGTGATGAAATGTTTGCATTGGAAAAAGTGATGGAAGAAAGATTTAAATAGGTGCATCATGAACGGACAAAACAGAAAAGATATTTACCCCGGTTTAGAAGTTGATGTTATTTTAAAAAAAGATCAGCGGAGCGGAAAAAGAACACGCGGAATTGTACAATCTTTGTTAACCAGCTCTGCATTTCATTCCAGGGGAATTAAAGTGCATTTAGAAGATGGCCAGGTTGGACGAGTAATTGAAATTGTAGAGGTTTAATTCATAAATTAGTCCTGCCGAACTTTTCATTTGATGGCATAGTTTTTACAATTGGACTGAAACAAATCTCTAAAAATATCGTCTATATTTGTACTGAATTTTCATACTTATGCTATTATTAAGAATCTTATTTATTATTATTTGTGTGCTATGGCTTATAAAAATGCTGGCACGTATATTTTTACCCATGCTTTTTCAGAGTATGGTTAATAAAGCTCAGAACCAGTCCAATCAAAAATATCAGCAGCAAAGTCACCCGGATGGGCGTCTTCGAGTTGATTATGTTCCACCCAAAGGGAAAAATGAAAAGGGAAATAAAGCTGGTGATTTTATAGATTACGAAGAAATTAAGTAAAAATCCCTGCAATTCGTTCAAATTGTTAATTATTTAATTGGGCAGTTGTTTTATTTATTTAGAGTCAACTTAAATCCTATTCGTTGAAAAAATTGGGAAAGACTCAAAGAAGAAGTTCTGGTGTCCGTTTTCACATCAACACATTTTCAAATTAAACCCTATTTTTTTGTTTTCATTTACGTTAGCTACATTCTGTTGATTGTACCTTTAATCTTTTTTCTATTTTTGACCTCCACTAATTTAAGTTTAGAATGAATAACTGGTTTAAAAACAATGGCATTCACCTCGCCATTATTGGGATTTTTATAGCTCTGTGTTTTGTGTATTTCAGTCCGGCTTTGCAGGGTAAATCACTCATGCAGCAAGATGTGTTGCAAGCACAGGCCATGCAAAAAGAGATTATGGATTTTAAAGCTAAAGATGGGAAAGCCCCACTTTGGACCAATTCCATGTTTGGCGGAATGCCTGCTTACCAGATATGGACACAATATCCAAAGAATGTGACAACCTATATTCTATCCTCTTTTAACGCTACGTTTCCAAACCCAATTAATATCGTTTTGCTTTATCTATTAGGAGCATATTTATTATTTAGTGTTTTACGTATGAGCCCTTGGTTAGCTGCTGCGGGAGCTATTGCCTTTGCTTTTTCATCATACAATTTTATTATTATAGAAGCCGGACATGGCAATAAAGCGATGGCCATTGCCTTTTTTGCCCCGATTTTAGCAGGTATTATTTTAACCTTCCGAAAGCAATATCTCATTGGTGCCATATTAACCTCCTTATTTTTAGCTCTAGAAATTAGAGCTAATCATATCCAGATGACTTATTACCTGTTCATCGCTTTATTAATTTTTGTTGGGATAGAATTATATCATGCCCTAAAAAATAAAACTGCAAAAGATTTTGCTAAATCATTTGGTTATCTGGCTGTTGCTGTAATACTTGCTGTTGCTGTAAACGCCGGCGCATTATGGACAACCTATGAATATGGACAGGAATCAATTCGGGGGAAATCTAATTTAAAAACTGAAAAATCTCAGCCAAATAATGGTTTAGACAAAGCATATGCATACCAATGGAGCCAGGGTGTGGGCGAAAATATCACTTTTCTTGTTCCTAATGCTTACGGCGGTGCATCATCTCCCCAATTAGATGAAAATTCAGAAGTAGTAAAAACCCTCGCTCAACGCGGAATCCCGGCAGAGCAAGCAGTAGGTTTTGCTAAGCAATTACCCACTTATTGGGGTGAAAAGCCATTTACATCAGGCCCTTTTTACTTCGGGGCCATTGTATGCTTTCTTTTTATTTTGGGATTATTTATTGTAAAAGACCGGTTGAAGTGGTGGATACTAAGCGCATGTATTTTAGTATTATTTCTTTCATTCGGTAAAAATTGGCCATTTATATCCGATATCTTTTTTAATTATTTCCCACTTTATAATAAATTTAGAGCAGTTGAATCTATATTAGTTATTGCCGGCTTTCTTTTCCCATTGTTAGCTATTTTAGCGGTAAAAGAAGTTGCATCTTCTACCCAGGAACCCAAATTATTATTCAAGAAGTTAAAATACTCATTATGGATAACAGGTAGTTTGCTGTTGATTTTAATTATTTTTCCAACCTTATTATTCAGCTTTAAGGCTCCAAACCATGAAGCCTTTGTAAATCAATTATTACAGGTAACAGGTAATGACCATAGTTTTGCAAACTCTATTGGCAACGCTTTAGTTCAGGATAGAATTAGCCTCGCCCGCATGGATGCCATTCGATCGCTAGTATTTGTGCTGCTTGGAGCCGCGTTAATTTGGGCATTGATTAAAAAGAAAATAAACCCGCAGTTAGCATTTATTCTATTGGCAGGAGTTATTCTAATTGATCTATGGAGCGTTGACAGAAGATATTTAAATAACGAAAATTTTGTTGAGAGAAATATGCTCGAACAACAATTCCAACCCCGTGAAGTTGACCAATTTATTATGCGGGATACCAGTTTAGATTATAGAGTTTTAGATCTAACAGTTTCCACTTTTCAAAATGCAACAGCATCTTATTTTCACAAAACAATTGGTGGTTATCATGCTGCTAAATTGAAGCGTTTCCAAGAGGTGTTAGATAAGCAGTTCAATAATGCCATTAATGAGGACGTTTTGGATATGCTGAACACTAAATATGTGATCACTACCTCGCAGGACTCCAGCCAGTCGCAAAAAATACAGAACAGAAGTTCTGCTTGTGGCCCTGTGTGGTTTGTTCAAAATATTATTTATGTAAAAAATGCGGATGAGGAAATGGCTGCCATAAATAGTTTTGATCCCAGAAAAGTAGCTTTTGTAGATGAGAAATTTAAATCATTGATCGATGACAAAAAAGTAGGATATGAACCTAACTCCACCATTAAATTAATTGATTATCATCCTGATCATTTAATGTATGAATATTCTGCCGGTCGGGATATGGTGGCGGTATTTTCTGAGATTTGGTATGATAAAGGCTGGGATGCCTATGTAGACGGCGAAAAAATTCCTTATTTCAGAGCTGATTATATTTTACGGGCAGCCGAGTTGCCTGGCGGAAATCATAAACTGGAATTTAAATTTGAACCGAAATCTTACTATACAGGCGAAACCATTTCTCTAATTGCATCTGTTATTTTGATTTTAGGATTAGCTTTTGCTATTTACCGGGAATTTAAAGTGCCTCGGTAAGCCTGTCTTTACGCTCAATCAACACACTTCTTTACAGGACAATAATATTAGAAATTAGAACGATTTATTTATAAAAACAAGAAAGCCTCTGGGTTAATCCAAAGGCCTCTTGTTTTCATAAATAGAGTAGGGTACTATTAAGATCTTATTTACATACTATAAAATTCCATTTGCTTCTTTAGTAGAAAAACTATAATCATTTAGACTTTGAGATGCCTCTCCCGATTTAATTAAGAGAATCTCGGTATCGTCAATTCCGCAAGCCATCTGCATAGGTTCCCGCGTTATTTTAAAATAAGTATCATATTCCAGAGGTAATTCTTCCAGACGAGGCTTATTTCTAACAGGCGTAAGCATAATGCTGACTGAAGTATTTTTTTTAATTACATTTTTTGTTTTTGCCAATACATACGTATACCCTTGTTCGATTAAGAGTCCTAATACATGAGGTGTTAAAATTGTTTCCATAATTATAAATTTCTTAACATTATACTACAAATGTCTTTGAATGTATAAATATCTAAAAGGGTAATAATACCTAAATGAGCGAAAATAAGTACGTGTTTTTCTTTAGTCTACTTATATTCCTCATATGATAGCTTTTATAGAGGAATAAAATATTCCTTAAATAAGTAGGTATCTAAGATTTACATTAATTTTATTTAATTATTTAAGAATATATAAATAAGTTAATAAAGTGTGGACTTGAGGAGGGAATAACTACGCAATTCTTTGTTATAAATACGTATTTTATTCTTTCGTTATAGGGTTTAAAATACTTGTTGTTTATATTTAAACTATTATAATACTACCTAACTAGTAAAATTTAAAAATACTATTCCAATGAAAATCAGTGATCACAAAATAAGTTACAGCCAATTTGAAACAACACATGAACAAATTGTCTTACAAAATGAATTATTCAAGCAGGCAGAGCAGTTATCAGGAATAGGAAGTTGGAGTTGGAATTTAAATACTGAAGAAATTTCATTTTCGGATAATGTTTATTCAATATATGGTATAGAACCACAATCAATAAGTGCTGGTTGGGAGGCATTTTCTACATATATACATCCGCAAGATCGTAATAAAGTAGCTCAGGCTATTCAAAAAATACTTCACCAACAGCAAATTATTGAGATAGAATATAGAATATATCAGCCTGATGGTGAATTAAGGCATTTAAAAATTAAGAATAAGTTAATGTCACCCCCCTCAGATGAAAACCTATTCATAGGATCAATACAGGATATCACACAACAGAAACTCATAGAAGAGAAATTTAAATTAGAATATCAAAGGCTTACAGGAGCACAACAAATAGCACAGATAGGAAGCTGGGAATGGGATATAGAAAATAATAAAGTTTCCTGGACGGACGAACTATACCAAATGCATGGATTACAACCCCAAGAATGTGAAATAACATATAAAAAAGCAGTCAGCTTTTTCCAACGGAAAGATGTAAGATCACTTAATAACCTGGTAAAAAGAGCTTTAAAAACCGGGGAATCTTATGACAAAACAAGCCTGATCACAACTTCTAAAGGAGAAAAAAAATGGGTGCGGGCATTAGCAGAAGTAATTAAGGGCGACAATGGCCAACCGCTTTTTCTAAGGGGCGCTACGCAGAATATTACTGAACAAGTACAGGCAAAAGAAATTTTACAAAAAAGTGAATCTCTATTTAAACAAGCTGAAGCTATTGCACATATTGGTAGCTGGGAGCATCAATTGGCCACAGATAAAATCTCTTGGTCAGATGAATTATATTGTATTTATGGTCTTAAACCACAAGGCTCTGCCCCTACGTTTGAAATGTTTTATTCTTTAATTCATCCTGATGATTTGGAATTAGTAAAAAAAACGAATGAGGAAGCTTTAACCAATCATAAATTTAAGCCATATAGTATGCGTATTGTTAGAAAGAACGGTGATATACGATATGTTTACTGTCGAGGCAATATTGAAATTGATAAGAAGACTAATTCTTTAACAATCATTGGTACAGCACAAGACATAACCGAACAAAAACTCGCTGAACAAAAACTAGTAGATAGCGAGTCGAGATTCAGACTACTAATTAATGCTCTTCCTCAAATGGCATGGACATCTCTGCCTAATGGATATTATGATTATTTTAATGACAGAACCTATGAATATACCGGTTTAAGCTCCGAGGAAATGAAAGGCTCTGGATGGGCACAAACCATACATGCTGATTTTCAGAAAAAAGCTATAAAGCTTTGGCTACATGCGGTGAAAAGTGGCGAGCCTTATGAGTTGGAATTTAAAGCAAAACGGTATGATAATGAATATCGTTGGCATCTGGCCAGAGCCGTACCTATGGAAGATGAAAATGGCCGGATTATTTCATGGGTAGGTACCGCTACCGACATACATGATAAAAAACTTGCAGAAGAACGTTTGAAGGAAAACCAACATTTTATACAACATATAACAGACACTACACCTGATATTATTGATGTATTTGATGTTACAGATAGACGAACTTTTTTTATAAACAGAGATCCTTATACAGTATTAGGATACACAAAACAATCTATTGCTGAATATGGACGGGATGTAGTCAAAATAATGATGCACCCGGATGATTTATCTGCAAGTCTTAAATACAAAAATAGTTTATTTACACTAAAGGATAATGAAATACGACAATTTGAATTCAGAATAAAAGATATAGAAGGAGTTTGGCAATGGTTTCGCAGAAGAGACACGATATTTAAAAAGACAGAAGACGGAAGAGTTTGGCAAGTAATTGGTATAAGTCAGCTTATTACTGAGCAAAAAAAGGCAGAAGAGCAATTAAAAGAAAGCCAACACTTTATTGAACACATTACTGATTCCACACCTGATGTATTGTATGTACTTGATCTTAGAGAAATAAGAATCATTTATATGAACCAGGCAGTTTACGAAATTCTCAATTATTCTCCACAGGATGTAATAGATATGAGAGATCAGTTCATAGAGTTATTGATTCATCCCGATGATCAGGAAATAGTTCACCAAAGTCTTGCATCTTCCCTGGAAGCAAAAGATAATGAATTAAGGGAAATGAAATATCGCCTTCAAGATACTTATGGTAATTGGCATTGGATTAAGTGCAGAACAGCCATTTTTAAACGGGATGAAAAAGGAAACCCTATACAGATAATTGGCATTGCACAGGATATTACAGAAAGCAAGAAATTAGAAGAGGAGAGTATTAATTTAAAATTAATGCAGCAAAAGGAAATATCAAATGCCATTTTGCAAACTCAGGAAGAGGAACGAAAACGCATTGCAGAAGCACTTCATAATGGGCTGGGACAAGTTTTGTATGGGGCAAAATTAAGCCTGAATATATTAGATCCGGATAAAAGTGATTCAAAAAAAGACAATGTAGAGATTAAGACCATAACTAATAGACTATTAGATGATGCTATTGAAGCAACAAAAACTATCTCTTTTGAGTTAATGCCAGTTATATTGCAAGATTTTGGTTTAGAGACAGTGCTAAGAGATCTTTTAAGGAAAACACTCTTTAAAGCATCTATAAAATATAATCTAAGTTTATCCGGCTTAAAAGTAAGAATGAAGCCAGATTTAGAAGTAGCTATTTTTAGAATTGTACAAGAACTTATCAATAATTTATTAAAACATTCGCAGGCAACTAGTGCATATATTTCTATCAATAAAAGTTCAGATTATATTTCTGTACAATTTAAAGATAATGGCTTAGGATTTAATACTGCATTAACTTCAAAAACAAAAGGTTTTGGATTGCGTAGCATTAGTAATAGGGTAAAACTACTTAATGGTCAATTTAATATAGAAACAGCTAAAGGTAAAGGAACAAGTGTATTGATTGATATACCTATAGCTGAACTCCAAGCGATTATTTAAGTATGCCTACACGTACAGCATGAAGAATTAATGCTGCCGAATTTTTGACGCCTGTTTTTTCAATCAAGTTTTGACGATGGCCTTCAACCGTACGTCTGCTTGTAAAAAGTTTATCCGCTATTTCATGATTAGTATATCCTTCAGCTATAAGTTTAAGTACTTCTATTTCACGTTTAGATAAGTCTATATGCGCTCCATCATATCCATCTATAGATTCTGACAACTGAGGTGTCCTGGCCATCATTTTAAATGCCAGTTCACTGCAAATATATTTACCTCCCACAGATATGTGGTTAATCGCAAACATAAGTTCCTCATTGCTAATATTTTTAAGAAGATAACCCATTGCGCCTAAACTCAATCCTTCCCAAACATAATTTTCATGATCTAACATAGAAAGTATAATTACCTTTTTAGAAGGAAATAATTGCGTTAAATTTTTCAGCAGCTCCATTCCACCCATTTCAGGCATATTAAGATCTAAAAGAATAACATCGATATCTGCATTTTTTTCAAGAATTTGAAGAGCTTCACGGCCATTTACTGCTTCTGCAACTACTTGGATATTAGATTCATTATTCAATAAAGATTTAATACCATTTCGAACGATAGTATGGTCCTCTACTAACAAAACTTTAATTGAAATGATAGGTGATAATGCCATAAACTCTAATATCTATTAATATGTGTATTCTATTTAATTTATTATGATAAATATACTTAACTATAAAACAAATGTCTGTAACTTTTTAAATACGTCTATGGGGTATAGATACGGATTAATAACTAGGAAACTACTTGCATTTATTATAAAAGCCTAGACAATATATACATTGAGTCTAAATTACTGGCGGTAAGGATTGGGTACACTCATTAATTTTACTCAAAAGATAAGACAAATCAAAAGGCTTAGATATAAAAACGGTATGACCATAACTATCATCAATAGCTTGATCTAATTCTACATATGCAGATAGCATAATAATAGGAATCTGTTTTGTGGATGGATCATTTTTCAATTGCCTGCAAACTTCCCCGCCATTGGTTCCCCGCAGTATATAATCTATAATAATTAGATGGGGTTCAAAATCATTAACCATTTGAAATATATTCTCACTTACAAGCAAAGGCCTAACCTGAAAACCAGAATACGTAAGTGCTAAATCAATAACTTCTAATACCCCAGGATCGTCATCTAATATTAAAATTCGTTTTATCATAATATAAGGATGTTTCAGAGGATTTCCCAATATTTATGGAAACTGACTGATACAACCATATACCAATTATATAGTAGTTTTGTTTGATCGTACTGAAAATTTATTTCTTACATAAATCATTCTATACACTCAAACTTAGTGTAGGGGACTAATACTTTAGGTATACGAATACCTTTTTCTGTTTGATTATTTTCTAAAAGTGAGGCTACAATACGTGGCAATGCTAAAGCACTCCCATTTAATGTGTGAGCCAGTTGCGCTTTTCCTTCTTTTCCTTTATAGCGGAGTTTTAAGCGGTTACTTTGGTAGGTTTCGAAGTTTGATACTGAAGACACTTCCAACCATCGAGCCTGTGCAGCACACCAAACTTCCATATCATAGGTTTTAGCAGAGGTAAAACTCATATCGCCTCCGCATAAACTAAGTACCCGATAAGGTAGTTCTAAAGCCTGCAATAAGGATTGCACGTAAGTGCTCATTTCTTCTAAAATCTTATATGACTTTTCAGGATGAGCTATCTGAACGATTTCAACTTTATCAAACTGATGCAAACGATTCAATCCGCGAACGTGAGCACCATATGATCCGGCCTCCCGGCGAAAACAAGGCGTATAACCACAGTTTTTAATAGGCAATTCTTCTTCTTTTACAACTACATCCCGGTATAAATTAGTAAGTGGAACTTCTGCAGTTGGTATCAAATAAAGATTATCCATACCTATGTGGTACATTTGCCCTTCCTTATCTGGAAGCTGGCCAGTACCAAAACCCGAAGCTTCATTTACTACAATAGGCGGTTGCATTTCTCGATAGCCGGCTTTTTCTGCTTCATCTAAAAAAAAATTGATTAAAGCACGCTGTAGTTTGGCTCCTTTGCCTTTGTAAACAGGGAAACCTGCACCTGCTATTTTATTGCCAAGCTCAAAATCTATAATATCATACTTTGCGGCAAGTTCCCAATGGGGTAAAGCATTAGCAAATAATTTTGGCATAATACCATGCTCCAAAACCACTTCATTTTCTTCAGGCGTACTTCCTTTTGGAACGGTTTGATGTGGTAGATTTGGCAATAAAATCAATTCAACTTGTAAAAGTGTTTCAATGGCTGTTAACTTATCTCCTAAGGTTTTAGTCTGATCTTTAAAAGAAGAAGATTTTGCCTTTACAGCTTCTGCTTCATCTTTTTTGCCCTGGCGCATTAAGTCGCCAATTTGTTTAGCTGTAGAATTAGCTTCTGCCAAAACGGAGTCTAACAAATTCTGTGTTTGCCGGCGGTCTTCATCCAATTGAATGATCTGATCTACCAGTTCTGGTTGTTTGAAATTTTTAACAGCTAAACGTTCTAAAACTTGTTCCCTATTTTCGCGGATATAATTAACTTGCAGCATCTTTAAATATGTATTTGTCACAAAGATATAAACAGTTTGGAGTTTGAGGTTTGGAGTTTGGATATTTTCCTAATTCATCCCTGAAAATTAAAACTCACATTCATAAAAATGACCGGTAAACTCTACCTTGTACCTACCCCCATCGGCAATCTGGAAGATATGACTTTCAGAGCAATTCGTATACTTAAAGAGGTTGATTTAATCTTAGCCGAAGATACAAGGACAAGCGCACCTTTATTAAAGCATTTTGGGATAAACAAAAAAGTGTTTTCCCATCATCAGCATAATGAACATAAATCAGTTACAGAAATTATTCGCTTTTTAAAAGAAGGACAGCAAATTGCCTTAATATCTGATGCCGGAACTCCAGCAATTTCAGACCCCGGATTTTTATTGGTTCGGGAGGCTTTAAAAAATGAACTTGCTGTAGAATGTTTACCCGGTGCAACTGCTTTTGTTCCGGCATTGGTTAATTCTGGCCTTTCGGCTGATAGATTTATTTTTGAAGGATTTTTACCTGTGAAAAAAGGTCGCCAAACCCGTTTAAAAGAATTAGTTAATGAAGAGCGTACGATGATTTTTTATGAATCTCCACATCGCATATTAAAAACATTAGAAGAATTAAGCCAATACTTAGGTGCAGACCGGGAAGCATCTGTATCGCGGGAGCTAACTAAACTTTTTGAAGAAACAGTACGCGGAACTTTAAACGAGATTAAAATACATTTTGAAACTCATACGTTAAAAGGAGAGTTCGTAATTTGTGTGGCGGGAAAATGAAGATTGGGATACAAGAGCAAAGATAAATGTCTAAACTATATACTTAATACTAAGTACTAAAAAACATGTGGATTGAACAATATTTAACAGATGAGCAGGACCCAAAAACATCGGAGAAGATTTTGGGGAAATTGCGTGATATGCTTACTTCAGGTGAGGCGATAGTGTATTTAGCTATTCAAAAAAAACCGGCTGTTACTCTTATTCCCGATTGCATTGCGGTAACTAACAAACGCATTGTATTTTGTATACCAGGCAATTTAGGCCTCACTACAAATTTTATTGCTTTTAAATGGGATGATATTAAAGAAGTATCCTTCAAAGAAGAATTTTTCGGAGCTAAATTTATTGCCATCCCACAAAAAGGCGAAAATGTAGCTACTGATTATATTCCAAAAATACAGGCACGCAAACTTTACCAGTTTTGTAATGAGCAATTAGAAAAACTGAAAGAGCTGGATCGTAATCAAACTTTTGATGAAAAAATGCCTGCATCAGGTAACGCAATAGCTCCCGAACGTACAAAAATGGAAGAAGCATCTCCTGAAGATGAGGTAACTTTAAAATTAAAGAAGTTAAAAATCCTTTTTGAAAAACAATTGATCACTCAGGAAGAATACGAAACTAAAAAAGCAGATATCTTATCGCAATTATAAACGTGAACAAAAATCAACTGCTGACACTTTTAAGTGCTTTTCTATTATGGTCTGCCTGGCCACCCATACCTTTCACAGCACCAGCCTTATTAATCGCATTGGTGCCCTTATTATTAGCAGTAGAAAATGTCATCAATTCTAATAAACTCAAAAAAGGAAAAAATATATTCTGGCTTTGTGGCCTGTGTTTTTTTATCTGGAATACAGCCAGTATTTATTGGGTATTCAACTCCTTAAACGCAGTAATGCCGAGCTGGGTAGCTGTTTTAATATCCTTAATTCCTTTCGGATTAGCTGCTCTATTAATGACCTCTGCATTTTGGTTATACTATCGCCTTCGGCGGATAAGTACACGATTTTGGAGTTACACAGGCTTGGTTTGTTTCTGGATAGCTTATGAGTATTTACATCAAACCTGGGATCTGGCTTTTCCCTGGATGAATTTAGGCAATGGTTTCGCACAAGCTCATTACCTGGTTCAATGGTATGAATATACAGGAGTTTATGGTGGTACACTTTGGGTGCTGGTTTCGAATATTTTAGTTTTTGAAACGTATCTTGCTTTTAAAACCTCTCCTAAATCTTCTTTGGATAAGGGGGCTTCCAAATGGATACTTACAGCCGGATTAGGGACTTATATTCTTATTCCAATAACGATATCGCTTATTATGTATTATCGGTATCAAGAAAAACTGAATCCGGCGAATGTGGTAGTAGTACAACCCAATATTGATCCTTATGCCAAATTTGGCTTAATGTCCTCATCTGCACAGATACAGCAATTGATCCGTTTATCTGATTCTGCAGGACAAGTTAATACCGAATATTTCATCTGGCCGGAAACTGCTATTTCCGAAAATAAAGATGAAGCACAGATTAGAACAGATCCTGATTTTTTGTCGATCCAACAGTTTCTTTCAAAATACAAAAACGGCAATGTATTATCCGGTATTTCCAGCTATGCAGTTTATGATACTGCAAAAACCCAAACAGCCAATTTTGATCAAAACTCCAAACTGTATTTTGATAATTTTAACGCGGCTATCCAGATAGAAAACTCTCCAAAGGTCCAGTTTTATCATAAATCAAAATTAGTTCCGGGTGTGGAGCAATTGCCTTTTGCATCCGTTTTAGCCTTTATGAAACCTATATTTGCAGGGTTTGGGGGTTCAACAGGGGGTTATGGAAAGCAAAAAGAACCATCTGTATTTTATTCTCAAAGCGGAGTTGGTGCCGCTCCTGTTATTTGCTACGAATCGATTTGGGGTAATTATGTTGCAGACTACGTTAAAAAAGGAGCCCAGTTTATAGCCATTGTTACCAACGATGGCTGGTGGGGAAATACCTCGGGTAAAGACCAGCATCTGGAATATGCAAAGTTGAGAGCCATTGAAACCCGGCGCTGGATTGCCCGATCTGCAAATACGGGTATTTCTGCTTTTATTAACCAGCGTGGCGATATTGTAAAGCAATCTAAATGGTGGGTTCCAACAGCTTTAAAAGAAGATATTAACCTCAATGAAAACCTAACTTTTTATGTTAAATATGGAGACTATATTGCCTTAATGGGATGTTTTGGAAGTGGCATTTTTGGAATACTGTTATTTATTGGGATATTTAAAAAACGGAATAAGCACCCCCGCCAGCCGGAGGGCAAAAGCATCTCCTCCGCTGGGGGATGTGAATTGTGAAGCGAAGCGGAACAAGACGGCGGAGGTGGTGAGCCTTATGTTATTTAGCAGAATTTTATAAACAATAACAGATTGAAAATATCTCAATTATAAAACAAATCAGAAATGAATAAACCATTAGTCGTAACAAGCATGATCACTATTAATGCATCAGCTTCAAAAGTTTGGGATGCTTTGACAAATCCGGAACAAACAAAAAAATATATGTTTGGTTGCGAAACCGTTTCCGACTGGAAAGTAGGCAGCCCTTTATTATGGAGAATGGATTATGAAGGAAAAGATTTTGTTGCAGTAAAAGGTACTATTGTAGCTATTGAACCTGGAAAGTTTTTAGCATACACCACCATTGACCCAAATTCAATAATAGAAGATATTCCCGAAAACTATCTTACCGTAACTTATGATTTAGCAACTCAAAATGGACAGACGATTTTCACAGTAACCCAAGGCGATTATAATACAGTTGCAAACGGAGAAAAAAGATACCAGGAAGCTTATAATAATGGCGAAGGCTGGAATCCAATATTGATTGCAATAAAAGCATTAGTGGAAGCAAATTAGCCAATATCAAATGATTTTTAGATTCTTTCTCTTATTCTGCCTTTTTCTCAGCAGCTCTTTATTTGCACAAACAAATGTATGGGTTCGTTTTATGGATAAGAAAACAGAATTATATGGATATAAAGATCTAACCGGAAAAATTAAAATTCCTGCTAAATTCAATTATGCATCTGCCCAAACCTTTTATAATATCATTGCAGTACAGGAAGATGGAAAAAATCATTCTCAGTTTTACTACCTTTTAAAAAATGGCACCAAAGTAGGTTTGGATAGTGTGTATACTTCCGATTGGCATTTCGAATGTGAAAGTGAGGGAAAAATAGTGTTCAGAGCACCCAAAACAGACCGGGTTGGTTTTTTTGATAAAAATGGAAAAATTATTATTCCTGCTATGTATAACTATGCCACACCTTTTCATAACAACCTATCTATAGCTCATATCAATGCTAAACGGAAATGTTATAGTGGTGAAAAAGATACACTCAATTGCGAACACTGGGGTTGGGAAGGCGGAAAAAACATGCTTATTAATGAAAAGAATGAAATATTAGTCGACAGCTTTAAGATTGATTATAATCAGTCAATCAACTGGTACTCCATGAAAGTAAACAGTCTTCAATCCGATACTTCTAACACGGTTAGCTTTAAAGGAGAGAAGGGCAATATTTATTCATTTACAGACTATGCTAAAGAATTTAAGAACTGGTTTTTTTCTGCATTTATTCCAATCCTAAAATCAAACAATGCAGAGAAAATAAAAAATACATACTTTTCAACAATTACATACTGGTCTGAAAAAGAAAGTGAATGGAAGATTGTAACAAAAGAGGTTTTTCTTAAAAAATATCCTGTTCCCGCACTTTTAAAAAGATTCCAACATATAGATAAGAATTTCGCTAATTTTGCCGTATCCCAGGAAAGCCTGAACCCATATATATATGCAGCAGAGCAGTATAAGCTATTTTATAACTCCTGCGGCGAACATAAAGCAGAAAAATATCCTCTTTTTGATGTAGTAATTACTTCTGAACACGAAAACAAAGACTTAGATTATCAGGAACATCTTGAATTTATCAGAACTGCCAATGGATATAAGCTTTTGGAAGTATCTTTAAAATAACCTGTTTATGGTTGATCATGCATGGGCTTAACTGCTGAGATTAACAGAAGCACATTTACTCCGAAACTTATTTTGATGACATAGAAATTTCACTTGATGCCTTCACAACTTATTTTAATGACATAGAAATTTCACTTGATGCCTTCACAACTCATT
Organism: Sphingobacteriales bacterium; assembly: GCA_025353765.1. Taxonomy (GTDB): domain Bacteria; phylum Bacteroidota; class Bacteroidia; order Sphingobacteriales; family Sphingobacteriaceae; genus Daejeonella. The sequence continues at coordinate 8,438 of JANXOD010000002.1, read as the reverse complement.
TTGATGACATAGAAACTTATTTTGATGATATAGAAGTTTATTTTGATGCCTTAGAAAGTCATTTTGATGACATAGAAATTCATTTTGATGGCTCCGAAGAAATTTCTATGACTTCGAAGTTCTACTCTATAACTTCGAAAATGTTTTTGATGAGGAAGGAAATAGCATATCTGAGGAAGATTACTTATTCTGGGATATTAGAAAACCTACCTTAAAAAAGCAGGTTTTCTATAGCTAACAAATACTTTGTAGTTAGATATGGCAGACAACATCTAGATTATCTAATCTTTAATACAGCGAATAGAACATCCCTGATTTTTGTTAAGCGTACCACTATTAAAACCTCCAACTTTGATTTCATATATATCTCCATTGCTAGCATTAGCTTGGGTAGATAACCAAAAAAAACTGTCTGCGGTTAAACCATTAAACATACCAGCAGGTGCACGGGTACCCCCTGATAAGGCCTTAAAACCAGTACTATTAGTAGCTCCATTATTGTTAAGCCAGTATGTATCCGTTGTTTCTCTTAACTTATCGCTCATTTGAGAGGCAGTTAAGCCATTTGCCGATAAATACGTGAACAAGGTTGAAAATTCTGCAGGAGTTGGAATATGCCAACCTATAGGTGCTAAATGCTTAGTATTTGCAACAGCATACCAGTTATACAAATGACCGTAGATTTTAGCATTATTAGCGTCCCCACCATAATCACAATAAGCACCGGTTGTATTGTTTGGCCATACACCAACATCGTTTCCATTAGTTATTGTGGTAATACCAATGCCATCGCTATAATGGGTAGTTTTTAGATTCTCTACCATCCAAGTCTGGGTGCCTATTTTTACTGTTTTGTATACGTTGCCATCCACATCAGTTACGGTTAATGGCGGTGTAGAAATTTTGGGTTCCTTTTTACATGCGTGTAATAAAGGCAAGATGAAAAGTAATAGAGCTAGTTTTTTCATACATTTTTGATTTAAGGTTAGTTAAATAAAATCTATATAAGCAACAAATTAAGACAAGTACTTCCCTACTATCGGCATTCTTCTTCCGGTACCGAATGCTTTTGGAGAAACTCGTAGAATGGGTGGTGTTTGATAACGCTTAAACTCGGCATTGTTAACCATCTTTAATATGCAGTATACCAATGCCTCATCAAAACCTTGTGCAATAATAGCAGATGAACTTTTTTGGAGTTCGATGTATTGAAATAAGATTTTATCCAAAACATCATATTCGGGTAAAGAGTCGGAGTCTTTTTGACCCGGACGGAGTTCTGCAGATGGTGGTTTTAGAATACTATTTTGCGGAATGATCTCATGTTTTCGATTTATATATTCTGCAAGTTTATAAACCTGGGTTTTATATACATCGCCTAATACGCCTATGGCTCCGGCCATATCTCCATAAAGTGTACCATAACCAACTGCACACTCACTTTTATTAGATGTATTGAGCAAAATATAACCAAACTTATTAGAGATGGCCATTACAACAATAGCCCTGCAACGAGCCTGTATATTTTCTTCGGTCAGGTTAAAAGGAAGATCTTGAAACACAGGGTCCATCATATTTTCAAATGCTACCGTGGCTTCCTTTATCGGGATGATTTCATGTTTGCATCCCGAATTCTTCACCAAATCAAGCGCATCTTTTATAGAATGATCTGTAGAATATTCAGATGGCATTAAAACCGCCATCACATTATCGACACCTAAAGCCTCGCTGGCCAAGGCACAAACCACAGCCGAATCAATGCCGCCGGATAAACCTAAAACTGCTTTACTGAAGCCTGATTTTTGGAAATAATCTTTAATACCTAAAATCAGTGCATCATAAATTTGTTCCACATCATTTTGCGGATTATGTATTATCGGCGAAAGCCCCTGAACTTTCCCATCTTTAAACTCATATACCTTCAATGCTTCGCTGAAATAAGGCATTTCATCCATCAATGAACCATCTTTATCAAATACTAAAGATCCGCCATCAAATATAATTTCTGTTTGTGCGCCTATCTGATTTACATAAAATAGCGGCAGTTTATACTTTTTGCAATTATCCCCCAAAATTAATACCCGTTCTTCATCATGATTGTATGAAAAAGGTGATGCGGCAATATTAATCATCAAATCAGGCTTTTCCTGCATCAACACATCCATCGGGCAATCCACGTACATGGGATTATCATTAATATTCCAAAGATCTTCGCAAATGGTCAAAGCGATCTTTTGTCCCATGAAATCAATGCACTTAAAAGAAGTTGCCGGTTCAAAATAACGGTATTCATCAAATACATCATAATTGGGTAAAAGCGCTTTATTAACTACTGCTTTAACTTCTCCTTTCTCAATAAAATAGGCAGCATTATAAAGGTCTTTCCCTTTAACCTTGGGGTTTTTAGTAGGTAAACCGATAATACAAGCTATATCTGTATCTGTACAGACTTTAGTAATTTCTTTTACAGATTGTTCGCAGAGCGCTATAAATTCGCTAAACTCTAAAAAATCTGATGCCGGATAACCGCAAACAGCTAATTCTGAAAATACAACCAAGTCAGCATTCTGCTGCTTTGCCTCATAAATAGCCTGAATGATTTTTTGGGTATTGGCTTCAAAATTTCCAATATGATAATTTAATTGCGCTAATGCGATTTTCATTTAAAAGTATACTCCTAAATTTAAAGAGACATAAGAATTCTTAGCTTTCTCCTTTGTATCTAACACATCTGTTAAACCATTGTTATAAGAAAGCCCAGTAAGCAAATGCAGGTTCTCTCCTATTTTCCATTCGGCACCGCCGCCAAATAATAAACCAAGTCGGAATGTATTAATGCTGCTTGATATATCCGCGTTCTTTGTGGATGGTATTGCTGTATCTGTAAATTGCACATCTTGTTTAGCAGCAATTTTAATATCTGTACTTAAACCAAACTGGCCATAAAATAGTTTACCATTCTGCTCGTTACTCTTAAGCTTCAGCGTAAGTGGAATTTCAACATATTGAAGTTTGAAAGCAGCCGTATTAGCATCTGTTTTGGTATTTGCATTCATACTGGTTACGGTGAAGGCGGTCGAAAAATAATAATTACTTGAAAAAGCAAAATCACCTAAAACTCCATAAGAAAAGCCAGTACGAAATCCGTCTGAACTCGTAGCAGGAATTTGTTCGGATGGAAAGGTTAACCATCCAAAATTAGGTGAAGTGGTAAAACCCAGACTGAAACTGCTTTCCTTTATGGATTGTGCGTGTATAGCAAAGGGTAATATTAAAAGTATAGGAACCAGAAAGCGTTTTTTTATCATAATTTAGTTTTTTATTTAAAATGAATTGCTACAAATATACTGAAGCCATAAGGATCTGCAAACGTGTGCAAACTTATCTGTTTTTTTTGATTTTAATTAGCTCCGTTACAGTATCGTGTAATAGCAAAAAGCAGGCTGACGTAAGTAAAATTTCTCTGAGTATTCCTATCCAGCGGTTTGATCAGGATGTGGATATCCTTACACCTCAAAACTTATCCCAGAAAATTCCTGCATTACAAAGGAAATATGGTCGTTTTTATGAGGATTATATGGAGAAATTAATTTCTGTAGGTTCAACAAGGGATACAAATTATTATAATTCATTACGAACGGTACTTCAAAATAAAGATTATCTGGAGTTAAGATCATCGGTAGCAGCCAAATTTCCTGATTTAAAGAAAACGCAGGAAGAATTAACAGATGCCTTTAAACATGTCCGGTTTTATTATCCCAAGCAAAAACTACCGCGATTAATTACTTTTCTTTCCGGTTTTGCTGTACAAACACCCATTGGCAATGATTATATTGGGATAGGTTTAGACATGTTTTTGGGAGCAGATTCTAAATTTTATCCGGCTTTGAGAGAAAGTATACCGCAATATATATCCAGAAGGTTTACGCCCGAAAATCTTACTCCACGTGTGATGGAGGCTTTTATCAGAGAAGATATGTTCCCCGATGAAGATAAAGACAAATCACTCCTTGCTAAAATGGTTTATAACGGAAAGATTTTATATTTTATGGATGCGCTTATGCCTGATATGGCAGACACTTTAAAAATAGGCTACACCAACAAGCAGATAGAATGGTGCAAAAAATTTGAAGCAGATATCTGGGCTTATTACCTGGAAAATGACCTGCTTTATAACACAGATTATCTGAAAATTCAAAAATATCTTACCGAAGCACCATTTACACCCGGTATTGGAGAAGCCTCAGAATCTGCTCCAAAACTGGGTGTATGGACAGGATGGCAGATTGTAAAAAAGTACATGGATAAAAATCCGGGTATTACCTTACAGCAACTTATGCTGGAAAAAGACCCTCAAAAAATTCTAACGGCATCAAAATACAAACCGAAATAATACCGTTAATTGAGTTTTACTGTTGCTTAACATATACATCAAAATTTTATAAAAATGAAAATCGGTATTGTACTTTCGGGTGGTGGTGTACGTGGTATTGCACATTTGGGAGTTTTAAAAGCCTTGTCTTCGGCAGGAATTACATTCTCTAAAATTAGCGGGGCCAGTGCCGGAACTATTGTTGGTGCTTTGTTTGCACAAGGTGTTGATCCTTATGAAATATTGCAGCTTTTTTTAAAAACCAGGTTGTTAAAATATATCAGGCCATCCATTGGAGTAAGTGGCTTATTATCTCTTAAAAATACGACACCTTTATTTAAAGAATATTTGCCTCATGATTCATTTTCGGAATTAAAAATACCACTTGTTATAGCTGCGACTAATTTCAGCGCAGGCAAGTTGGTTTATTTTTCATCCGGCAATCTAATAGAGGCTATTCAGGCTTCATGTGCTATTCCGGGGGTTTTTAAACCCATTATCATAAACAACGATATATATATGGATGGCGGAGTATTAAATAATTTCCCGGTAGAACCCTTACTGAATGATTGCGATTTGATTATTGGCTCATCCTGTAATTATCTCCCCGTGGTAAGTAAGATCACTAATTTCCGTAAAATGGCCGAACGGGCGGCAATGATATCAATTAGTGCAGATATTGATATGAAAAGAAAACTTTGTGATGTATTTATAGAGCCCAAAGGAATGGGTGAGACCAGTGTTTTCGATATTAAAAAAGCCGAAGAAATTTACTGGATAGCTTATGAGGAAACTCTAAAGCAGTTAAAAACTGATCAAAAACTGATTGAAATAAAAAATAGAATTACTATTCGAGAAAAAGCACTAAAATGATGCTTTTGTAAACTTTATTTACTTCAAAATATTAAAAACAGCTTTTAGGCAGATCACAGTACCTATAATAAAGATGATATTTGATACCATATCCATAAGAGCCCATGGAGTTACAAATCTTAAAAACACACCTATAAGGCCTATAAATATGCCAACAGCTATTAATTTATAATGACTTACTGAATTAGCATTATTAGTGCTTTCAATTTTATTAGGTGTTTCTGTTGCGTTCTCCATATTATAATTTTGAAGGGGCTAAATTACAAATCTATTTCTCCAATTTAAAAACATTTCTGTTTTCATTTGTTTAAATAATAAATCCATATAAAAACTAATACTATGGCAAAGTATCCCAAAAAAGCCCAGGAAAAAGTAGAGGAAACGATGCATGAAATGAAAGAAGGCAAGCTTAAAAGCGGAAGTGGTAAGAAAGTAACCAATCCGAAACAAGCTGTTGCCATTGGTCTTTCTGAGGCCCGTAAGGAAGGGGCAAAAGTTCCCAAAAAGAAGTCTAAAAATAAGTAAGAAACGAGTTCTCTTGGATTAAAGATGAGAACTCGCTTGCATTTCCTATTTGGATGCCAGCTTAGATTTCTTTACTCTATATTTAATCGTTATCCAAATGAAAATACCTAACCCTATAAATATCCAAATATGAGTTAGGGCTATTAAAAAATCTTTAAATAAAATACATCCATCAGTAAACGCATTTCCAACACGCATAAAGAACGGCAATTGGTAATTTGACAAATTATTATTGACTGTTACCTCTTTACTTACAACACTGTTCTGATATAAATTTAAGTTAATGGTGCTATACTTTACCGAATCATCAATTTTCATATTATTAATATTATGATCAATTAATTCATCCTTTACATTTAATACTTCTGTACCATCTTCAATGTTTGCCCGTGTCCTTTTTTGTTGATCTTTAACAAATTGGCTACGATTCATACTTTTCATCTTCGCAGCTAAATAATCCAGCCTTTTATCATCAATATGCATATGGCGAAAATTAATAAATGCAGCCAGTTTACCTACAGCATTTAAAAATTCTTCCATCCTTTCAGAAGGAACTCTTACCGTCATATCCGAGTGAGTAATATATGATGAGATAACCATCATCGAGTCATTTGATATAGGAGTAATTTCACTATTTTCAATAGATGATTCCATGGTATGATCCATCAACATTCCATTCATCGAATGGGCAAGATTAGAAATATCAGTGTTGGCTTTTTGTACGTTCTGTACTTTAAAGCGCATATCAGCAGTTTTAACCAGTTTTGCTGCGGAGTTTTCTACAGAGTTAGGGCTGGGATTATCCTTAGCATCATCAGCTATAATGTGATCTTCAGTGGCTGAAGTTTGATCTCTTCGGGATTGACTACAAGCTGCTATTACAAGACTGCCTAACAACAAAAGATAAAAATATTTATTTTTCATGTGATTAAGTTTTACTCTTAATTAAATAAAAGCAAAAAAGTAACCCTAATGAAGAATGAAGAGACGACAATGTTACATAAACCTTAGCACCCTGTATAAGTTAACCGGAAAAAGAATAAATCGCAGTTTGCAGTCCGAACCTGTAACAAATCACTGGCATTATTAATTATGATATTACTGCTATATCAATTTTTGATTAGCTTACAGACTTTTCTCAATCCCTTATAATTAATTATGCAGAAATAGATTCCGGGCTTCAGTTCATTGCCAGCGGAATCCGTTCCATTCCAAACCAAAATTTGATTCCCACTGCTTTGATACTCCAACCAGGTTTTCAATACTTGGCCGCTCAGGTCTGTAATTTGGGTATTGACCTTTCCCTCCTGCGGAAGGCGGTAACTGATCGATATTTCTTTATTGAAGGGATTCGGATAGGGTTGATCAACCTGAAAACCTAATGCACTTGTAACTTCTTTTCCTTGAATCGTACTCATTCGTACTTCAGAAACCTGTCTTACTAGGGGCACCCCACTCTGTTTTTGGTTGATATTGTTATTAATTATGACCGTATCGTACAGTTTACTGATGGTCAGGGTAGTACCCTTGCCTGTGCCTTCTTTGGATTGCCCTTCTGTAACAGAATAGAATATACATATCCCCAGTAGGATAAAAGCTAATTTTTTTAAGATCTGTTTCATAATTTTTTCTCTATGGTATTATTTAGTTAACAAGATACTTAATGATAAATTCCTTCCCTAAAGCATAATTGGTTTGATCTATGGAAATATCACCCAACACTTTCTGATTTAAAACATCCTGAATATAGATATTACCGTAGATCTGATTTCCATTACCACTGGTATAAGTTCCTGCATGGGCGTCAAGTAAGCTGATCGTTAAATGGATCTCCCAGTTACCCGGAGTAAGCATTCCTTTTGAGGTTCTTTTTAAATCCTTATTAAAGGGTGCAAAGGTGCCTCCCGTTCCAACCCCAATCACTTGATCATTCTCATCTATCACATCAAAACTTGTAATTTCTGTACCATCAGACGGGTTAACCAGCTTCACCTGAAGTGTGGCAGGGGTATTATTATCTATAGAGAATTTTACAGGAATACTTCCTACTGCAGGAACAGCCGGGGTTGAAGTCGGATTTTTAGGTGTTCTGAAATGGCGTATAGGAGCACTCCCCGATAAGCCACTCCCCACCCGGCCACGGGCAATAAACTGGGCAAAGATATCCGTATCAAATGGAAGTACAGACAGCGGGTCGGTAAAGCCATACAAATTATTCGGGTCGTTCTCCGGATCCAGGAAAATAGGTTTTTTACCTGGCGTAAGCAAGTCCGTAACCTCCCCGTTAGCTTCCTTAAGCCCCACTTTAAAGTCCCAGCCAAAAGGAGCATACATACATTGTAATTCATAATAGGTTTGCTTGTTTTGAATACTCTGTACATCCAGCACTTGCTTATCCCCCGGTGTCAAAATCTCCGCAGCTCCTGGCTTTACATCGTAACCGGAAATAGCTGCCTCACCCCCAAAGGCATTCGCATTGGCAAAAGCCTGAACCTGCACTTCGTAACCGTTTGGATTGGACGCCAGGTCATGGAATTCATTCGGGTTTTCGGAGGCATGGTACTCACTTAAAAAATCCTGACCTTGGCCCAGGGCTTTATAGGTCTGTACATACGTACTCCTTCCATCCTTCAGTACGATGTCCTCAATAATATTTTTACTGCCCAGT
>JANXOD010000021.1 GCA_025353765.1 Sphingobacteriales bacterium | reverse complement strand
GACCGATTTTCTGCTATTTATTTTATAGGTCAAAAAATGACCTGCCTCCAGCTTATGTACATTTTTAAAAATACTGTGTGGTGCCGGAATATACCCCAATTTAAAAAACAGGGTTAACGCCCCTTTATCAATTTCTTTTTTAAAATGTGGATGCTGGTGAAATGATTTTAATTCTGATGCAAATAACAATAAATCTTCAGTTTGGTAGTAATACAATGGTTTTATGCCAGCCCGGTCCCGGTACACCGTAAGCGTATATTGGTTGCTATCAAAAAGAATATAACTAAACATGCCAATGAAATGCCGCACTGCGTTTTCGCCCCATACAGCATGGGCCTGTAAAATAACCTCAGTATCGGTATTGGTAGAAAATTTATTTCCCAGATGTTGTAATTCCTTCCTGATCTCCTGATAATTGTAAATCTCCCCATTAAATACAATCGTGAGGTGTTCAAAATGCATCGGTTGATGTCCGTTAATACTAAGATCAATTACAGCGAGCCGTGCTTGCCCCATACCAATTTCAGCTTCCCCATCATTGTTTACGTAGCTTCCCTGGTCATCAGGACCCCGATAATCAAGGGCTGATACCATATTATTTAGAACAGCTGAAGGGGTATCGGATTTATAGGAAATATAGGAACAGATGCCGCACATTATTAAGGTATTTTGTACTAATGTAAAAATAAATTTGTATAACGAAATGAATTAAATTATACAAATTAAATATATGGTTCCAAAAGTAATACTTCTTATCGTTAAAGATTTCCTAACAATATATTGTATAAATAGCCGACTTACTCCAGGTGTTTAATGAGGCTTTTAATATCAATTTTCTTAATCGCTTTTGCTGGAACACCGGCTACCAGCATAGCCGTTTCAGTGATAGATTTATTAACCGCTGCATTTGCTGCAATGGCACAATCATTTGCAATGGTAATTGCGCCAAATATTTTTGCGCCCGGCCCTATATAAACATTGTCGCCAATCACCGGAGCACCAACTACTCCGCCAGATTCGCCAATATTAGTGCAGGCATGTAACCGGCAGTTTGCGCCAACTTAACTTCGGTGATTTACAATGATGGTTCCATAATGCAGAATAGCTAAGCCAGGCCCAAAAACATTCTCAGGAATTGAAAAGCCCAGTTTGAGGGAAAGATTTTTAAAGCGGATTTTAATATAAAAGTATGCAAGCTTTCCGATGACGGACTTAGTGGATTTGACATTTTTGTAATACTCCGCTTTTCGCAGCAGCCGCTGAAATTTCCATATAAAATCTCTCTGTATGAAAGCTTTCAAACAGGTAGCCAGTGTAAACGTCGGCATCCTCAATGCAATGCGATCCGCCTCCAGGTAAAACAGGTAATCTTTTTTTGATTGTATCATCCGGTAAATTAATGGTCGTTCGGCTGCATCAAATCTATTAACCCATCCGATGACATAAACTCCACGTCAGGGCATTCCTTTAAAATCGCACTCAATACCGTCGCTAATTTTTGAAGATTATTTTTTCTGTTTGCCTCATCCAGTGAACCTATATAATTAATCCGGTGACTACCAATGATGAGTGGCTTTTTCCAGAAAAAAGCAGTTTTCATTCTATGAATAATTTCGGCTACCATATTCTGTTTTAAAAATAGAGTAGGTTCAAAGAAAGCATTTCTTACCAGGTATCGTTGACCATAGTTATTTTTTTGCCCTGTATAGTGTAGTTTTTTCTGATGCGTAGCATTACTGAACACAGGATTAAACTGATAACTAATCCCCTGGTATCCTTTTACTCCTTTTTTGCTTAATAAAGGTGAAATCTGGGAGGGCCAAATATAACAGGGCGCAATGATTGTTTTGGATGCATAGCCAAATATTTCATTGAATATATTGAGGCCATCGGTGATAATATTTTCTACGTTCTGTAAATCAATATTGTCTTCTACATCAAAAGCCGCCAT
>JANXOD010000018.1 GCA_025353765.1 Sphingobacteriales bacterium | reverse complement strand
ACCCGGTACAATTGCCACTGTTTCAATATTCATTAAAAGAAGAAAGGGCCACAAAAGATCAACGAATTGAGTGGCGATAAAAAGAATTGCTAACGACACCTTTGGTGCCGCCTTTTTAGCGGCAAAGGAGACTGCGAAATGGCCTATGAACATAATAGTAGAGTTTAGTATTTATTTATATTTATTTGTTATTGTATTAAAACTTAAAGTAATTTAAAATGTATTTTATTTGTTGATCTTGTACAGTGTGTCACCGGGTTCAAAACTCCCATCTTTTCCCCATTCACTTATCTCTCCAACGGGGAAAGGATAAAAATCTTTCCCATTTCTATCCACTAAAATGTAATACTCCGGACTATCAAAGGCATTTTCCGAAAATACATTTTCTAACCTTCCCTGTTTAATAAGCTCAAATAATGTATCCTTTGATATTTTAGCATTATTTTTTTCATCGAAGCTGATAATTTTTGTTTTAGGGACAATCTGTCCGTAAATTGTTCGAGACCCCGAGAAGATCATTGCTTTCGTGACTTTTACTTCTCTTAGAGGTGCTTTTACTTCTGTTGTAGAATGTGTCATTTTATCTTGTTTAAATATTATGACACAAATGTAAATGAACCCGTTGCCTGAAAACGTTTACATAAGATAAGAAATATGTAGGTGTTCTAAAATCCTATTCCGTATTCCGGAGCTTGAAACACAAGTACTACCTGCTTATACGGGTTAATATGATATTAATTGCTTTTTATTATATTTATGTCTTGGATTATGTATTCTTCATTTAGAAACAATATTGAAAAATTTGTAAAACTAACAGATGCCGAATGGGATTTGATGGTTCCGTATTTAGAAATCCGGAAACTTAAAAAACATGAATTGTTTGCCGAGCAAGGTAAGGTTGCCGGTGAACTATGTTTTGTATTGGAAGGAATGCTCAGGCAGTACTACATGAAGGACGGCGAAGAGAAAACAACCTATTTCTTTTTTGACAACCATTTAGCAGGTGCCTATTTTAGCTGTATTAGTCAGAAACCGTCTTTGCTAACAATAGAAGCGCTCAGTGAATGTAAAGTGATCGTGTTTCCCTACAAAGTTTTAAAAGAGTTATTTGAAACAAATATGGCCTGGCAAACATTTGGACGCCTCCTTGCAGAATATCTTGCCATGGGACTTGAAGACAGAATGGTTGAATTACTTATACTGAGCCCGGAAGAAAGATACCTTGAATTAGTAAAGGGAAACAAAACGAAAATCATGGAAAGAATTCCTCAGCATTATATTGCTAATTATCTTGGACTAACACCTGTAAGTTTAAGCAGGATCCGCAACAGGGTGGTTAAAAAGTAAAGCCTTTTTTCTTATCTTATGTTATCGTATTGAAATTTGTTTTGCTCTAATTTTGTATCAAACAAATAAATCAAAGACGATGAACACCTTATTAAAATTAGAAGAAGCAGCATTATTTTTACTTTGTATATTCTTATTTAACCAATTAAACTTTGCATGGTGGTGGTTTCCAGCTTTATTACTGTTACCTGATTTAAGCATGTTAGGTTACCTGATTAATACTAAAACAGGCGCATTCACTTACAATCTTTTACATCACCGCTTAGTTGCCGCGGCGATAGCATTTTATGCAGTTAGCTATAGCAACGATTATTGGAAGTTAGCTGCTATTATTTTATTCGCGCATATTTCTTTTGACCGGGCCATGGGTTATGGTTTGAAATACAATGATAGCTTTAGTAATACGCATCTTGGAGTTATCGGTAAAGCGAAGAAAGTCAACCCATAGGTCTGAAGCGAGAAGTAAGTGCTATAAATTCTATTGCGACAGTGCTCACTTGAGCAAATTATTTGGGTTAGAAAATTTAGCAGATATTGGCCATGTTCAGATTTATATGTACGATACAAATAGATGTAAAGCGAAAGACAATAAACACTGCCGGTAACAGAGAATTAAAAACTAAACGTGTCTTTTAAGCCATATTGCAAAATCTTCAAGATTATTTGCTAATTCCTGGCATATCCCAATTAATCAATTAAAATACTTTCAATACCTTTTTTAAAGGCGGCTTCTTCACCAACGATTCTTATGCCCTCTGCACGAAACGCAGTAATATCAATTATTCCCATCCAACCCAAAACAGCTTTCATTAGAGGCACTGAAAAATCGTAAGATTGCAATTGGCCTTCCGAATAAATACCGGATGATGAAAAGGCAAGATACACTTTTTTGTTTTTTAACTTCCCTTCTATTTTGGTTTCATTACCAACAACAACCCCCTCGAATGTAACACCCCTTCTTACAACATGATCAAGATATGTTTTCAAAGTAGAAGGAATCGAGAAGTTATACATTGGTGTATCAATTACAATGATGTCAGCTTCTTGCAATTCGGTAATGGCTTCGTCCGATAGTTTAATTGCCTCCGATTGTTCTTTTGAAAGTTTTTCCGCCGGTGTGAAAAACGCATTGATGAGAACTTCATCTATATGCGGAAAAGGATTTTTTGTCAAATCCCTT